>JACRAY010000029.1 GCA_016213325.1 Burkholderiales bacterium
AGTGCGCACCGATGCGGAGAAGTTCCTGCTGCTGGCCGCGCTCAACCTCGTGGAGTGCGTCGCCTTCGTTGGCTCCCAAGACTCAGGGAAGTGACTGCAGGCACCGGCCATCGTCAAGATGGGATGGCTGCACGCTCACGAAGCGAAGGCACTTGTTGCACTCTTTTCTCTCGACAGTGAGTTCAACAATGGTGGCCTCATCCAGTACTTGATGAACGAATCGGCAGACAGCTGGCAGCAAGTCAGGGAAGCTATTGAAGTCGGTGAACTGAGTAGCGGACTCGCATGGATGAAGAGCGTAGAGCAGGTCCTTGGCGGCGCGGTTTCTCCTGACCGGGATACGCGCCTGGATGTCATCTCCAGCATGGATGCGTACAAGGAGGGTTTGGATCCCTTCGACGGTCCAGACGCTGCATTGCGCGAGGGGCTGCTCGATGATCTCCAGCAAGTCGGTGAGATGTTGGCTGCGCTTTGTCGCGAGCGGCTCCAAACGATCGGCCAGTCCAGGTAGATCGTTGCCCGGAGAAGAGCCGCGCCCTGGCTACGGACCCACTTGCTCCGCCGGCCCCCATCCGTCCAAGCTCACGTAGTACCGTGTCGAACGTCCCGCCCCCACCTTCCGCAGCATCCCGGCTACTTCCAGCTCTATGAGGTCGCGCGACGCCGTCGCCCGAGAACTCGAGGTCATGCTCTCGTACTTGCGCGTGCTCATGCCGCCTGTAAACCCCTGGCGGCCCGCGTCCAGCATGGCATTGAGCACCTTGCGTTGCCGGTCGTTGATCGGCTGTTTGCGATGCCTGGCCCAGAACGCCGCTTTCTCGATCGAGGCGTCGATGTCAGTCGCCGCCTGCTCGCAGGCCACGCGGACCTGCCGCACGAACCATACGACCCACTGGGTCACCTCGCCATCGCCATGTTGCGCGTGGCCAAGCTCGTTGTAATACTGGTCGCGATTTTCCAGCAGCCTGTGCGAGATGCGCATGAGGCGGCTTGCTTCGCCGCTGTCGCGCGCAAGTGCCAGGTCGACAAGCACGCGCCCGACGCGCCCGTTGCCGTCGTCGAAGGGGTGAATCGTCTCGAACCACAGGTGCCCTATGGCGGCCCGCACCAGCAGGTCGTCTTCGCTACCCTGGTTGAACCAGGCCAGCAGGCGCTGCATCTCCTGCTTCACCTTCGCTGCCGGGGGTGCCTCGTAGTGCACGACCTCATGGCCGGTCGGCCCGCTGACGATCTGGATCGGGCGGTCGCGGTAGGCACCCACCTTGATGACGCGCATGCCCGACAGGCCGGTCGGAAACAGCGCGGCCTGCCACCGGCAGAGCCTTTCATGCGTGAGCACCACGCCGGCATTTCTTACGGCGTCGTCCATGATGTCGAGCAGGCCGTCGACGTGCCGGGGTGCTGCCGCGCCCCTGTTGCTGCCCACGCCGAGCCGCGTAGCCACGGACGACCGCACCGCCAGCAAGTCGAGTTGCTCGCCTTCGATGGCGGCCGTAGAGACCGCTTCGTCCGTCCACGCATCGGCCACCAGCGCCTGGCGGTCGTCGAATCCCAGTACGGTCAGCTTGCCTTCGACGAGGCCCTGGGCGCGGCGAGCCAGCGTCACCTCGTCGGCGACGGTCCTTCCGTCGTAGCGCATGGCTGGCCAGCCGGGGGCCTGCCAGAGGAGTTGAGTCGATTGCATGCCCTATTCGCCTCGTTTAGTGAGTCGATTATAAAGCTCAATCGCCTCATTCGGTGAGTCGATTAACTGAACCCGCCCAGGACACTCTTGCCGCGTCCCGTGCCGCTTTCGACCCAGGCGTGGTATACCGGCGCCCTCGGGCGGGTCGCAGGCTGTCGCCCTTCACCCTCCAACGGAGCAGTCCATGAAAGCCATCAGAGTCATGTTGGTCGCCGTCGCAATGGCGACGCTGGCTGGCTGCGCGACGCAAAGCGCCATCTCGCAAGACCAGATAGCGGCCCTGCTCGCCGCGCCTGACCGCGCACCCGGCGACCGCTTCAACGACATCCGCCGCAAGCCCGCCGAGATGCTGGCATTCATCGGCGTGCGGCCCGGCATGGTGGCCCTGGACGTAAGCGCGGCGCGAGGTTACACGTCCGAGCTGGTCGCGCGCGCCGTCGGGCCTACGGGAAAGGTCTATGCGCAGACCCCGCCGCGTCGCGAGAACCCCACGCCGCCACCGCAGCCCGAAGGCCAGGCGGCACCGCCGCCGCCCGGGGCGGCGCCTGCCATGCCCACGCTGGCCGAGCGCACGCGCAACCCTGCGCTGCATCACATCGTCCACGTCACGCGACCTTTCGAGGACCCGGCTGCGCCGGAAGTCGCCAACGGCGCGCTGGACCTGGTCACGCTGATGTTCAACTACCACGACTTCGGGCACATGGGCGTCGATCGCGCGCGGGTGAACGCGGCGATCTTCAAGGCCCTCAAGCCGGGCGGCATCTACGTCGTTGCGGACCACTCGGGCCGGCCCGGCACCGGAATCTCCGAGGCGGGCACGCTGCACCGCATCGAAGAAGCTTTCCTGCGCCGCGAAGTGGAGGCCGCGGGGTTCCGGCTGCTGGAAGGCGGCAACTTCATGCGCAACCCGAGCGATCCGCGCGACCGCAATACGCCCGTGCCGGCCATGCCGAAGGACGAGTTCGTGCTGAAATTCGTGAAGCCCTGAGTCTGGCGAGGGGCGGTGGCCGACTATCGCGACGATCCCATGGCTGCCCAGCGGCGATGGCTTGTTGCTTCACTGGCGGCTTCAGCGGCGTTCCCTTCGCTGGCTGCCCAAGCTGCTCCACAGGTCCCTCGCGACTCGGCGGTGCCGGGCGGCGTGGCGCGCATTGCTTTGGGCGCGGCGGCGCAGCGGCCGGTAGCGCGCAGTGGCGATGTGCCGCTGCTGGTCGTCGGTTCGCAGCAAGGCTGGGCGGCGCTGGTCGGTATCGCGTTGTCGGCAGAGCCCGGGCCTGCGCAGGTGTCGGTCGAGGGGCGGACCATCGACTACACGGTGCGTCCCAAGCAATACGCGGAGCAGCGACTGAAGGTGAGCCCCAAGCATGTCGACCTGTCGCCCGAAGACGAGGCGCGGGCCGAGCGCGAGCGCGTGCACCTGCGGCAGGTGATGGCGACTTTCACGCAGCCCGAGCCCGACTCACTGGCGATGCGGGCACCGGTGCCGGGGCGGCGCTCCAGCTCGTTCGGGCTACGGCGAGTGTTCAATGGGCAGGCGCGGTCGCCGCATCCGGGGATGGACATCGCGGCGGGGACCGGGACGCCGGTGGTGGCGCCGCTGGCGGGACGCGTGGTGGATACGGGCGACTACTTCTTCAGCGGCAATGCGGTTTGGGTCGACCATGGCGGCGGGTTGTTGACGCTGATGTGCCACCTGAGTGCGATCGACGTGAAGGTAGGCGATAGGGTGGGCGCGGGCGACCTCGTGGGCAAGGTAGGGGCTACCGGCAGGGTGACGGGGCCGCACCTGCACTTTGGGGTGACGCTCAATCGGGTGTCGGTCGACCCGGCTTTGTTTCTTTGAGCTTGTCATGCCGGGCTTGACCCGGCATCGATTTTGGATCGATGACACGCCGCCATGGATGCCGGGTCGAGCCCGGCATGACACTTACCGCCGCAGTAAAGCCGCCAGCTCCGCCTTCCACCACTTCGCATTCCCCGTCGTCCCATGCCCCGCCGTCTCGCTGCTGGCCGGGATCAGGTAGTAGCGCCCGTTCTTCACCCGCTTGATCTCACGATCCATGATTCCCGTCTCCGGCGGGTTGCGCTCGTCGTCTGCCGCGTTGATGGCCAGCAGCGCCGCCTGGATCTTCTCCAGCCCCGGCGCCGGGTTGTAGTCGCCCGAGCTGGCCCACTGGTACAGCACGTCGTTGGCGTCGGCGGTGAAGTTGCCTTTCAGCCTCGAGTCCAGCAAGGTGTCGGCCTGGGCGCGGGTCGGTGCCGCCTTCAGCAGCGCCTGGTTGCCGCCGTTGGTAGCGAAGTTGAAGAACACCGACGCGAACTGCGCGCTGCGCAGCGGCTTGGTGTAGTTGCCGCCGTTGTACTCGGGATCGTTCTGGATCGTGTCGACGATCAGCCGCCGCAAGATCCAGTTGCGGCTGGACATCTCGGTAGGCTGGCACGCCATGGGTACCAGCGCTTCCATCTCGCCCGGGTACTTCACGCCCCAGATCCACGTGTGCATGCCGCCCATGCTGTTGCCGATGACCAGGCGCAGCTTCTTCACGCCCAGCCCTTCCTTCACCAGGCGGTACTGCGCGTCGACCATGTCTTCGTAGTTGTACTTCGGGAAGCTCGCCCGCATGCCATCCGAAGGCTTGCTGCTTTTGCCGTGGCCGATGCTGTCGGGGATGATGATGAAGTACTTGCCGGCGTCCAGCGGCTGGCCCGGCCCGAAGAGTTCACCCCCGAAGGTGGGACCCATCACGCCTTGCCAGCTGCCGGTGGTGCCGTGGAGTACCAGCACGGGCTCGCCCTTGGGGTCGCCGACGGTGGCGTAGTTGATTCGCAGCTCGGGCATCACCTGGCCGGTGTGGAACTTGAAGTCGCGGGCGATCCACTGCGCTTCTTTCGGCGCGGGGAAGTTCGCCTGTGCCATGGCAATGGAAGCGAACAGCGCAGCGATCAAAAGTGCGGCCAGGCGGAAGATGCGCATGGTTGTCTCCGGGGTAGTCTTGTTTGCGGCTACGGTAGCGCAACCATTGCGGCGTGGCAACCGGTCTTCACGCCGTCGCCCGCCACTGCTATAACTGTCCCCGCTTGGGGAGAGTAAAGCGGCATCGGACAGCACGGCATGCTGGCCGCCGGTTCCGGCTTTCGAACAGTTGGGCCTTGCTGGGGGTCCGCCAGCGCTTGTGCGCGGGTCGCTGCTGCGCGCAATGACTCAGGGAGCCAACCATGGCCACACGCAAGGGGCGCGACACGCCCAAGCCCGCGCCTGCCCGCCGCGACAACGGCAAGAAGGACGGCAACAAACCCAACAAACCCGGCAAGAAGGAGCAACCCGCCGACTGGCTGGACTGCTTTGCCGCGTGCGTCAACAGCCTGGGCTGGGAATGGGCGCCGCTATGCGCCTTCTTGTGCGACGGCGACTTTCCCGGCGGCGCGCAGGAGTTCGGCTTTCCGCCGCCGCGCCGGCCCGAGGCCGCCGGCGGGGGCGCGGTGTTCCCGCCCGATGGCATGTCGCCGTTCAAGGGCTGCCGCGGGTTCCACGAGAACCTGACTGCGCAGCCGCAGACCGTGACGGTGACGATCTACAACCCCGGCCCCGGCGTGATGGATATCAACATCCAGAAGCCGGACGGCGTGCTCGATGGCAATCCCATCACGCGCGTCGAAGAAGGCGAGACCAAGACGATCACCGTCACGATCCCGCCGAACCGGCGGCTGCACGGCGGCAGCGATGGGCGGCGCAAGCTGGAAAGCGTGAAGTAGCGCTCACCTATGCACCGTGGCGCAGGCGCGAGTCGTCGGGCACTTGCTCACGGTCGCTCATGCCGTAGTCGCGCACCACGCTGGCGACACGCAAGCGATAGTCCGCAAACGCCGTGTTTCGGCCGAAGGCCTGCGTGCGCCGGTGCGCCTCGACGTTGCGCCATTCGGCCAGCGCGGCCTCGTCGCGCCAGAAGCTCAGCGACAGCAGCTTGCCGGGGGTGGTCAGGCTCTGGAAGCGCTCGATGGAGATGAAGCCGTCGATCTGCTCCAGTTGCCCCCGCAAGGCCGCAGCGGCGTCCAGGTAGGGCTGGGTCTGCCCCTCGTTGGGAATCACTTCGAAGATCACGGCGAACATGTCCCCTCCACCAACTCGCAAAAAGTGCGCTCCTCGCGCAGGATGAAACGCTGGCGCTGCGCCATCATGAAGTTCTCCCGGCCTTCTGGGTCGGCCTTCAGGCGCGCGCGGTACGCCTCGTAGTCTGCCAGGCTGTCGAAGCCTATCAGGCCCCAGGCGATGTCGTTGGTGCCTTCGTGCGGCAGGAAGTAGCCGACGAGCCGGCCGCCGCAGCGCGGGATGATGCGGCCCCAGTTCTCGGCATAGGCCTTGAAGGCGTCGCGCTGGAAGGGGTCGATCTGGTAGCGGATGAAGCAGGTGAGTTTCATGCCCTGCATCGTGCCCCTGCCGGCGGGCCGGACGCTTCGCTGCCGAGCGAAACATGCGCGCGCCGGGTTGCGGCAAACTGGCGGCATGAACACCAACCAGGTCGCGCACATCGCCGCGCTCGTCGGCGAGCCGGCGCGCACGGCCATGTTGCTCGCGCTGATGGACGGGCGCGCGCTGACAGCGCAAGAGCTGGCGGCGGCCGGCCAGATCAAGCCGGCGGCCGCCAGCAGGCACCTGGCGCAGATGGTGGAGGCCGGCCTGCTGAAGGTGGCGCAGCAGGGGCGGCATCGCTACCACCGGCTGGCGTCACCCGAGGTGGCGCGCGTGCTCGAAGGCATAATGCAGCTGGCGGCGCAGTCGGTGCCCGTGCCGCGGCGCGTGGTCACCGGGCCACGCGATTCGGCTATGCGGTTGGCAAGGACCTGCTATGACCACCTGGCAGGTGGCATCGCCGTTGCGATCACCGAGCACCTGGTCGAAGAAGGCGCAGTGGTGATCGAAGGCGACGCGGCGCAGGTCACGGAGCGTGCCGCGGCAGTGCTCGGGCAACTGGGCATTGCGCGAGAAGCAACCGTCGGCCAAGGCAAGCGCCCGCATTGCCGCCCCTGCCTCGACTGGGGCGAGCGCAAGATGCACCTGGCCGGCAGCCTGGGCGCCCTGCTCTGCACGCATTGCCAGCAGCAAGGCTGGCTGCTGCGCCGCCCGGGCACGCGCGCGCTTCAGCTCACGCCGGCGGGCGCCGTCGCGTTGCGCAACTGGCTGGGCGTGAAGCGTTGGGACGCCGTGGTCACCGCACCGCAGGCACGCTGACCCACACCACCAGAACGGTCGCAGCAGCCATCAACAGCGCGCCCACCGCATGGGCCGCCCGCTCGCCAGTCAGGCGTTCCCACGTGATCGCCGCGGTCATGGCGGCCATTGCCCACAGGTCCATCACGCCCACCACCAGCAGCACCGCCACGAGATTCGCGCACGACCCCACACAGTGCAGGCCCAGCTGCATGCCGGCTCTCCACCCGGCCCGAACCGGCTGCACTTGCCGGCACCAGGTCAGATGGCGCGTCTTCCAGCACGAAAACTGGAACAAACCCGCGAGCATCACCACAGCCCCTGTCAACATGGGCGAGAGGCCCGCAAACACCGGCATCTGCAGGCTCGCCGCCACCGCCAGCACCCCCAGCGGATAGACGGCCAGGCCCGCGACCGCCCAGACGCCGAAGTAGCCGCACGCCATGGCCAGGCGCCGTGCACCGCTGCCACCCAGCCTGGGCAGCAGCGGGACCAACGAAGGCAGCATCATCGCTACCATCATCACGGTCCACATGACGGCGAACGAGGCCACGGCCTCGGCCCAGCCCATGCCCGGCATGCGCAGCCAGGCCATCGATGCCGACCGGCCCGCAATGCCGAAGCAGTCCACTTCCGGCATCGAGCGGCCCATGGAGATGGTGGCTGCGGCACTCACCCCAAAGGCGAGCGTCGACGCTGCGTACCAGGTGCGCTCGCCCATCGTCGCCTCAGCGCGCGCTGGCGTACTCGTAGCGCCGCTTCCACCAGATGCCCGTTTCGTTGCGTCCCATGGGCGCGCGGTCGAGCCACTGGTACATGCCCCACAGGCCGTCCAGGCCGCGGGCGTAGGTGGAATACGTGTGATAGATGACACCGTCCTCGCGCACGAAGGCGCTCAGGCCCGGGCGGTCGCGCATGTAGGTCAGCGCATCGGTGCCGCAGCCATCGGCGATTTGCGTCACGATCTGCGGCATCTGCGTCTTCACGTGCAGCTGCGGCCCTTCGCTGGCAAAGTTGTATTCGACACGCCCTTCGCGCTGCTCCTGCTCGGTGAACGAGACGTTGAAGTCGAAGTTGAAGTCGCTGCCCTGCGACGAAGCCCACGGAAAGCGCCAGCCCATGCGCTCGCGGTAGGCCTGCAGCTTCGCCAGTGGCGCGCGCGACACCGCGGTGAGCATCACGTCGTGCTCGGCCAGGTGCACGGCAAAGCCGTCGAAGCCGTCGGCAATAGCCGAGCACGACGGGCAACCGGCCTTGTAGTCGGGCCCGAACATGAAGTGGTACACGAGCAGCTGCGACCGGCCCTGGAACAGGTCGGCCAGCGTGGCGCTGCCTTGCGCGGTGTCGAAGCGGTACTCCTTGTCCACGCGCACCCACGGCAGTTCGCGGCGCATGCGCGCAACGTCGTCGCTGCGGTGGGTCAGCTCCTTCTCAGCGGCCAGCAGTTGCAGCCGCGCGGCCAGCCATTCGCTGCGGGTCGATGTGGTGTGTGTCGTCATGTCTACGCTCCTGTTGCGGTTGTTGGTGTGGGCTATGCTAGGTTTGGATGACCGACGGGTGGGAGTGACAACTGTGGCGGGATTCGCATGGACTCTCTGATCACGGCTGCGGCGCGCGCGCTGGCGGCCGGCGACCCGCTGGGCGCGCTGAACCACGTGGCGCTGCGCGACGACGCGCCCGCGCTGGCGCTGCGAGGCATCGCCATGGCACGGCTGGGCGACCTGCCCCGCGCCAAGCTCCTGCTGCGCCACGCGGGCCGCGCGTTCGGCACCAAAGAGGCACTGGCTCGTGCGCGCTGCGTGGTGGCGCAGGCTGAAGTAGCGCTCGCCTCGCGCGACCTGGCGTGGCCGCACAAGCAACTGGTGGCTTCGCGCGCCGTGCTCGAGTCGCACGGCGACTCGCTGAATGCCGCCCACGCACGCCACCTCGAGGTGCGGCGCCTGCTGCTGGTCGGCCAGCTCGATGCGGCCGAACAGGCGCTTGCCCAGATCGACCCCGCACCCTTCCCGCCTGCATGGCGCGCCATTCATGAACTGGTGATTGCCGGTATCGCCATGCGGCGCTTGCAGGCCAGGGCCGCGCGCGCCGCGCTGGAGCGGGCCGCGCACGCGGCCCGACGGTCGGGCATCGCAGCGCTAGACGCCGAGGTGCAAAGCGCGATGCAGACGCTCGGTGCGCCTGCCGCGCGCCTGGTGGCCGATGGCAAGGAAAGTCCGCTGCTGCTGCAGGACGTTGAAGCGCTGCTGGCGACGCCCGCCTTCGTGATCGACGCGTGCCGCTACGCCGTGCGCGAGCCGGGCACGGTGGTCTCGCTCGCGGGGCGGCCGGTGCTGTTCACGCTGGCTCGCGCCTTGGCCGAGTCGTGGCCGCAGGACGTAGCGCGCAACGCGCTGATCGCGCACGCCTTTCGCACGCGGCACCCGGACGAGACGCATCGCGCGCGGCTGCGTGTGGAGATGGGGCGGCTGCGTTCGCTGCTGCGGCCGCTGGCCGGCGTGGTCGCCACCAAGGACGGCTTCGTGCTGAAGCCCCACCGCGACCGCCGTGTCGTGGTGCTGGCCCGCCCGGTGGACGAGGCGCATGGCGACGTGCTGGCGCTGCTGGCCGACGGCGAATCGTGGTCGAGTTCGGCCTTGGCGCTGGCGCTGGGCAGCAGCCAGCGCACCGTGCAGCGAGCGCTCGACGAGCTGGCCGAAGCGGACAAGGTGCAGGCGCTGGGGCGCGGCCGGGCGCGGCGCTGGAGCATGCCGCTGCCCACGCCGGGATTCATGACAGCACTGTTACTCCCGCCGCCGCTGCCGGCTGGTTAGCATCGCGCCATGAAACAAGCCAAAGCAGAAGTCATCCAGGAATACGGGCCCTTTCCCGGTGTCGAATCGGTGGCCGGCGTCACGCACGACGGGCAGCAGGTGTGGTTCGCCAGCGGCAACAAGATCAACGCGCTGGACCCTGCCAGCGGCCAGGTGGTGCGGTCGATCGATGCCAGCGCACACGCAGGCACCGCGTTCGACGGGCGGCACCTGTACCAGATAGCCGATAGCCGCATCCAGAAGATCGACCCCGGCACGGGCCGCGTACTGGCCACCATTCCCGCGCCCGGCAACGGCGGCGACTCGGGGCTGGCGTGGGCCGAGGGTTCGTTGTGGGTCGGCGAGCACCGCGCACGCAAGATCCACCAGGTGGACCCGGAGTCGGGCGCGCTGCTGCGCACCATCGAGTCGAATCGCTTCGTCACCGGCGTCACCTGGGTCGACGGCGAGCTGTGGCACGCCACGTGGGAGAACGACGAGAGCGAACTGCGCCACGTGGACCCGGCCACGGGCGAAGTGCTGGAAAGCCTGTTGCTGCCGCCCGGCGTGCATTGCTCCGGGCTGGAGGCCGATGGCCGTGACCGCTTCTATTGCGGTGGCGGCGGCACGGGCAAGGTGCGCGCCGTGCGCCGGGTCAAGTCGCCGGCCAGGTGAACACGAGCCGCGTCGACTTGGCAGAAGTCGCGAGCTTCTTGCTTTGCGCCTTATGGCCGGCGGGCGTTGCGACCACCTGGTAAGTGCCCTTGGCGGGCAGGTCCAGCAGCATGAGCGGGCCGTCGCACTTGGCGTCCAGCACGACCACGCCTTTGCTGTCGCGCACCTGCACCTGCACGTCGGCCAGGTAGGCGCCGTTGGACTCTGCAAAGGTCAGCATGGCGTCGTGGCGCGAGGCCTCGGCCTTGAACTGCTCTTGCGATGCGGTGCCGATGCCGCCGCATTGGAAGCGCGCGTCGGCGGCTTGGGCGGCGGTGGCTAGGGCGAGGAGGGGGAGGAGGAGGAGGAGCAGGAGGCGGGTCATCTTGCGAATGTGCGCGCGGCTGGGTCAGCTCGGCGCAGGATGGGGGCGATGGTCAGTGTAGGAGCGGGCGCACGAGCAGCTGGGGTGTTACCCCAGCCTACGAAGGCTGTGGCAAGTATCCCGTAGGCTGGGGTAACACCCCAGCTCCCCCGCGCAAGCTAAGCGAAAGCCGCCTTGAACCGGTCGCGCAGCTCCCGTTTCAACAGCTTGCCGCTCGGATTCTTCGGCAACGCATCGACAAACACCACCGACTTCGGCGCCTTGAACCCCGCCATGCTCGACGTGCAATGCTCCAGCACCTGCTGCTCGGTCAACGCCTGCCCGGCCTTGGGCACGACCACCGCCACCACGGCCTCCACCCACTTGGGATGGGGAACGCCGATGACGGCGACCTCGCTCACCGCAGGCAGCCGATAGATCATCTCCTCCACCTCCCGGCTGGCCACGTTCTCGCCCCCGGTCTTGATCATGTCCTTCTTGCGGTCCACGACCGTGATGTAGCCCTCGTCGTCGATGGTGGCGAGGTCGCCGCTGTGGAACCAGCCGCCTTCGAAAGCCGCCTTGGTGCGCTCGTCGTCGCGGAAGTAGCCCAGCATCAGGTGCGGCGAGCGATGCACGATCTCGCCCACCTCGCCGCTGCCCGGCTTCACGTCGTGCATCTGGTCGTCGACCACGCGCGTTTCCACGTTGACGCAAGGCCGCCCGCAGGAGCCGGGCTTGCGCAACTGGTCTTCCGGCCCGCACAGCGTGGCCAGCGGCGCTATCTCGGTCTGGCCGTACAGGTTCCAGAAGCCCACATCGGGCAAGCGCCGCGACAGCTCGCGCAACACCTCCACCGGCATGATCGACGCGCCGTAGTAGCCCTTGCGCATCTTCGTCAAGTCCGTTTCGTCGAACAGCGGCGAGCGCAGCAGCGCAATCCACACCGTGGGCGGCGCGAAGAACGACGTGATGCCATGCTTCTGCAGCAGCGGCAGCAGGTTGTCCGGGGTAGGCTTGGCGGTGATGATGCTCGTGGCGCCCACGTACACGCACGGACCCAGGAACACGTCGAGCTGCGCGCAGTGATACAGCGGCAGCGCATGCAGCATCACGTCCCTGGCCGCGATGCTCGCGTCGATGGCACACGCCGCGTACTGCCAGATGATGGCGTCGTGCGTCAGCATCGCGCCCTTGGGGCTCGACTCGGTGCCGCTGGTGTACACGATCTGCGCCAGGTCGGTGCTCGCCAGCTCCGGCGTTTCGGGCACCTTGAAGCACCCGATGCTCGCCAGGTCGTCGAACGACACCATGCCGGTCACCGGCGTCGTCGGCTCCTCGGACGGCAGCCAGACGAACTCCGTGACCTCGGTGTCCAGCTTGGCCGCTGCGCGGGCCAGCTCGCTCAGCCCCGTATCCGTCACCAGCATCCGGGCCTGCGCATGCCGCAGGATGAACCCGACCTCTTCCGCCTTCAGCATGAAGTTGATCGGCACCAGCACCGCCCCCAGGCGCGCCAAGGCGAAACGCAGCGCCGCGAACGCATGCGAGTTGCGCGCCAGCACGGCCACGCGGAAGCCCTGGCCGACGCCCAGTTTCGACAAGCCCGCGGCCACGCGGTCGACCACGGCGTCGAATTCGGCAAAGGTCCAGCGTGTGTCCCCGCACACGATGCCGGGCTTGTGGGGTTCGCGCTTGGCGGTGCGGCGCAGCAGGTCTGCAATGGTCTGTCGGCGGATGGCTGGGTTCATGGTTGGGGTTTCAGGGTCCTGAGGTATTTGACGATCGCGGTCATGTCGTCGTCGCTGATGTTCTTGTACCACCCGAAAGCCATGGGCGGCTTGTAGGGCTTGCCTTCGCGGTCGACGCCTTCACGCACCGCTTTCGCGATCTGCTCGTCGGTCCAGTCCTTCAAACCGTTGGCATGCGGCGTCAGGTTGCGCGAAATGCTCTGCCCCCAAGGACCCGGAATCACCTGCCCGCCCGCACCGAACTTCGACATCACCAGCATGCCCTTTTCGTCGCGCGGCGTGTGGCAATCCATGCAGTGGCCGATCTGCACCAGGTACTTGCCGTAAGACGCCGTCCTGGCCGGCCGGAGCGGCTTGACCGACCGCACGGGCGGGCCGTAGTTGGGCGGCAAAGGGATGTTGTACTTCGACTTCTCCACCGCGTTCTTCACGGCAGGCTGCGCACGCAGGTAGGCCACGATGGCGGCCAGGTCCACGTCGGACAGGTGCCGATAGAACTCGATGGGCATCGGCGGGCCGATCACGCTGCCGTCGGGCCGTAGGCCTTCGCGGATGGCTTTGGCCAGTTGCGCGTCGGTCCACCTGCCGATGCCCGTCTCGTTGTCGGGCGTGATGTTGGGTGCCACGGCGCGGAAGGCCTTGTCCTCGAACACGAAGCCGCCCGACAGGCCCTTGTCCATCAGCGGCTGGCCCTGCGGGCCGCGCGGCACATGGCAGTTGCCGCAGGCGACGACCGAGTCCATCAGGTACTTGCCGCGTTCGAGCTTGCCCTGGCCCTGGGCGTGGGCAGCGGTGGCCGACAGGGCGAACAACAGGAACCAAAGTGATCGCATCGGGTTTCTCCTTGGCGCAACGGATGGTGTTATACCCACTGCTTCGCCGAGGAGCAAACATGCAAGACCCGATCACCGAGCGGCTGGCCCACTGCTACACGGGCGTGGTCCACGACACCATGCGCGCGATGGGCTTGCGCGACTTCACCTTCCCGCCCGAGCTGCGCCCGCTGTTGCCCGACCGGCGCCTGGCCGGCCCCGCCTTCACCATCGACGGCCGCGTGGACCCGCGGGCCGACCCGCACGAGACGCTGCTGGCCTGGACCGGCCTGCTGTCCAAGGCGAAGCCCGGCCACATCTGGGTCTCGCAGCCCAATGACCGAGTGGTCGCGCACATGGGCGAGCTGTCGGCCGAGACGCTCAAGAACAAGGGCTTGCTCGGTTGCGTGGCCGACGGCTATGTGCGCGACACCGACTTCCTGATCGAGATGGGCTTCCAGGCCTGGTCGCGCGGCTTCACGCCGCGTGACATCGTGGGCTACTGGCTGCCGCGCGCGGTCGACGTAGACATCCGAATCGGCGATGTGATCGTGGCGCCGGGCGACTACCTGGTGGGCGACCGCGACGGCCTGGTCCGCATTCCGAGGACGATCGTGGAAGAAGTGGTGGAGAAGGCCGAGGCGGCCATTACCAAGGAGAACCAGGTTCGCACGGCCATCCTGGCGGGTGTCGACCCGCAGCAGGCTTACTTGAAGCACGGAAAGTTCTGACCATGGCCCGACCCACCCTCGACGAATCGCGCATCCACCCTGCCGTGCAAGGCAAGGTAGCCGGCTATCACCAATCCATTGTCAAGGAGGTGATGGACGCCGTCGCGGCCAACGACGTGGTCGTGGTCGGCATGCGCATCAACCCCAACCCGCGCATGGCGTGCAAGGCCCTCGACGCCATCGGCCAGCCGTACCAGTACCTGGAGTACGGCAGCTACTTCAGCGAGTGGCGCCGCCGGCTGGCGCTGAAGATGTGGACGGGGTGGCCGACGTTTCCGATGGTTTTCGTCAAGGGCACGCTGGTGGGTGGCTACGCCGACTTGAAGAAGCTGATGGAGAGCGGCGAGTTGAAGAAGCTGCTGGCGTAGGACACTTTCCCGCGCTGCCGTAGGCTCGATTCCAGACCGTCGCGCCCGGCACCGAAAACCCGCCGCACGTCGAATGGCGGCCCTACGGCCGAGCAGCCGGCTGGTAGAACGCCGCCTCATGAACAAACGTCATGGCTCCCTCGCAGTGCTGGCCCTCGCGTCCACCCTTTGCGCCGGCGGCGCATGGGCCGCGGCCTGCACGAACATGAACGAAACCATCGTGCCCGGCGCGAAGATGCAGGTCAACGCCTGCCTCGAAGACCTGACCACGCCGGGTTTGATCGTCACCAACAACACCGACGCCAGCGACTGGGCCGTGCTGCATTCGCGCGCCACGCGCAACCCGCCGGGCGTGGTGCCGGGCGTGCAGATCGACGGCTACTTCGACGACACATCCACCATGAACGCGTATCGCGGCTGGAACCGCGACTCGCAATTCGTCATCCGCCTGCCCGACAACTGGAACGGCAAGCTCGTGGTCACCGGCGCGCCGGGCGTGCGCCGCCAGTACGCCATCGACTACCTGATCAGCGACTGGGTGCTGGCGCGCGGCTACGCCTTCGCCTCCACCGACAAGGGCAATAGCGGCACCAACTTCTACAAGGACGGCGTGGCCGCCGGCGATGCCATCGCCGAGTGGCACGTGCGCGTGAAAGAGCTGACCCTGGCCGCCAAGGAAGTGGTGCGGCAGAAGTACGGGCGCCTGCCTGCGTACACCTACATGACCGGCATCTCCAACGGCGGCTACCTCACGCGCTACGCCATCGAGAACAGCCCCGAGCTGTACGACGGGGCCGTCGATTGGGAAGGGGTGCACTGGCGTCCCGAAGGGCCCAACCTGTTCACCTTCTTGCCAGCGGCATTGAAGCACTATCCCAAGTGGCGGGCCACGGGCGACGCGGCCGCGTACGAAGCGATGATCGCTGCCGGCTTTGCGCGCGGCTCCGAGTTCATCTGGGAGCACCACTACGCGGTGTACTGGGACTTGTCGCAGCGCACCTACCGCGAAGAGATGGACCCCACTTTCGATTCGACGCTGGAAGCGGGTGTGCCTTTCTGCCAGTCGGGCACGCCGTTCTGCGACGCCGATTACGACTACGCGTTCCGCCGGCCGCTGGTGGGCGATGCAGTCAACCGCATCTCACTCACCGGGCGCATCGGCAAGCCGATGATCACGCTGCACGGCACGCTGGATGCGTTGCTGCCGATCGGGCCCAACTCCGACGCCTATGCCAACCTGGTGAAGAACGCAGGGCGCGGCAAGCTGCATCGCTACTTCATCGTCGAAGGGGGCAACCACGTGGACCAGCTGTACGACGTGTTCCCCGACAAGCTGCGGCCCATCGCGCCTTGCTATCGCGCGGCGTTCGAGGCGCTGGAACGGTGGGTCGAGGGCAAGGGCGGCGCTGCCAATCGCCCGCCGGACAGCCGTCGCATCCCGCGCCCGGCCAGCGGGGATGTGGCGAACGAGTGCACGTTGTGACGCTAGACTTGGCGGCATGGTCCTCCTCGAATTCGCCATGACCCCGCACAACCGCGGCGACAGCGTCAGCGCCTACGTCGCGCGCATCCTCGACATCATCGACCGCAGCGGCGTGACGTACCAGCTCACGCCGATGGGGACCATCCTGGAGGGCAGCTGGGACGATGTGATGAAGGTCGTGGGCGATTGCTTCCACGCGCTGGAGGCGGATTGCCCGCGCATCGGCATGAACCTGAAGATGGACTACCGCTCGGGCAGCACGTCGCGCATCAAGAGCAAAGTCGAGGCGGTCGAAACCCACCTCGGCCGGCCGCTTCGCACCTGACCCCGCCCTAGCCGATCCGGCAGCGCCAGGCCTTGCCCGAATTGAACCACTGCCCTTCCGCGCCCAGTGCGCGGAAGTCATAGGAGCCTGCGCCATAACGGTTGGCCCCCGTGCGCGCCAGGCTCAGCTCGAGCCCGCTATTGAGCATGGCCCGCGCATTGGGCTGGCCTTCGGTGAACGTGATGCGCGTGAGGTCTTCGCATACGTACGAAACGATGCGCGCCCCGGGCGCCAGCGGCGCCTGGTTGTACGCGGGGGTCACCGGCGGCGGCGGGCGATAGTCGCCACCGCCATAGCCACCCGGCGGGTGGGTGCTGCCACACGCTGCGAGCAGCAACGCGGCAGATGCAAGGGCAAGGGTCTGGTGGCGCATGGCGGGATCCTCCTGCATGCATGGTAGCCGCTCTCATCCATTGCCGCGCACCAGCTGCTGCCCGAAAGCGTCCACCCGCTCCCAGTCGGTGAAGTCGACCACGGCCCGCGGGTCGGTGGGTCCATTCGTGAGCCACATGATGAAGCGGATCACCGTGCGGTCCAGCCACGAGTAGCGCGGGTAGTCGATCTTGCCGGCAAACACGTCCAGCATCCAGGGCTGCCACTTCACGCGGCGCAGGAAGGCCTGCACGTACGGGTTGGTTTCGGCGTGGTCCTTGTCGGGCTTGCGCGCCGTCACGTTGACCGAGAAGAAGGCGCTGGGCAAGGCATTGAGCCGCTTCGCGTGGCGGTTGGCATAGTCGATCACGCGCGCGTCGGTGCGGCCGTAGCGCACGCGCGCGCCAACCACCACCATGTCGTAACTCTCCAGCGGCACGCTGGGCGCGTCCTCTATCCTGACCAGCGACACCGTGTCGCCGGCCTGCTCCACCACCGTCCTGAGCCTTTCGCAGATGCGGCGCGTGTGCCCGTCGGTCGACGAGCAGAGCATCAGGACCTTCCTCACGGGGCCCGGTAGGCGAAGCGGGCCTCGATGGGGTCGGGCACGCCGGGCCGCTGGATGCGCGCCGTGATGTTGTACGAGCTGCCGCTCGTAAAGCGGAAGAACTCGCCGTAGGTGACGCGGCTGTTGGCGAACACCGCGCGCAGCGGCTTGCTTTCGACGGTCATGCCGTCGCTCACGTCGATGGTGACCTGCGCATCGCGCACCGACGCGTTCGACAGCAGGTCGGCCAGCGCGATGTTCAGGTGGTAGTAGCCCTTGCCGCGCGGGATGTCCGTGCGTTTCACGCCCATGTCGCGCATGGTCTGCGCGCGCATCATGCCGAACCAGATCTCGGTGCCCTTGGCAACCTTGTGGAACGGGTCGGGCTTGACCGGCTCGGTGGGCGGCGGCAGCACCGGCAGCCCGTGGTTGAACATGTACAGGATGGCCGCGCGGATCTCGGGGTCGGTCAGCTGCGACTGGTCGCCGCGCGAGGGCATGGGGCCGTGCCCGACGATGGCCGACCAGGTGAGCGCGTCTATGCCCCTGGCCATGCGCGGCGTCCAGGCCGTGCGGTCACCGATGCGTGGCGCGCCGTGCTTGCCGGTGGCATGGCACTTGGCGCAGGCGGAGTCGACGACTTCCCTGGCTTCCCGCGCCGGCGTGCCAGAGGCAAAAGCCAGCAGGAGAGTGCACAGAGCGATGGTGGGCTTGTTCATGACAGCACCTCCGGGGCGTGTGCTCAAGACTAGTCGCACGCGCCGGCGGCGCCTTGATGCGGGTCAACGAAGTCCCCGGTCACCTCGACCGTGCCATCCACAGGCCCGCCAGGACGATGGCGCCGCCTGCGAACTGGTAAGCCTGCACGCCTTCGCCGATGAACAGCGCCGAAAGGACCGAGGCGTACACAGGCATCAGGTACATGAGCGGCGCGGCGCGCTCGGGCCCTAGGTTGACCACGCCGCGGTTCCACAGCAGGAAGGCGATGGCGGATGCGAACACGCCGACATAGAGCGCGGCGGGCCACATAGTTGCCACGGCGGCCAGCGAACCCACGCCGACCCACAGCACGGCGGGCGCCATCAGGACCAGGGCGGCGAACATCGAGGCGAGCAGCAGCGGACCCTGCGCAACGCCGTCCGGCGTCCTCTTCAGCAGCAGCGCATGCGCGCTCGACGCCAGCACCGCCGGCACCATCCACAAGTCGCCGGGGTTGAACCGCAGGCCCAGCAGCACGTCGATGTCCCACCGCACCAGGATCGAACCGGCGCCCAGCAGCGAGACCGCTATCCCGGCGCACTGCATGCGCGCCAACGGACGGCCGAGCAGGCGCCAGGCGCCCAGTGCCACGAACACGGGCGTCAGGTTCAGCAGCAGCAGCGCGTTGACGGCCGTCGTGGTCTGCACCGCCTTGTAGCTGCAGGCGTGCGGCAGCGCCAGGCCGGTGAAGCCCAGCGCCACCACGTAGGGCCAGTGCGCCCGCAACACCGGCCACTGGGCCGCAAACGCCCGCCAGACGAACGGCGCCAGCACCAGCGCTGCTATCAGCCAGCGCCAGAAGTTCAGCGCCACCGGGTCGAACTCGCCGCGCAGCGCGCGGCCGACCACGAAGTTGCCGGACCAGAAGACCGTGGCGGCCACCAGGCCGGCCTGGGGCGACAGGAGCCATCCGGGGGCCGCGGGAAGTTGCAAGGTGTGTGTCGTCATGGCCCCGACTCTCCGCCTTGCCCGCCCCCTTCGCATGAGTCCCAGGACCCACGCCGTGCCCCGGCGGCGGCACTTTGCGGCACCCGGCATGGGCCACGAGTCCCAAGCGTGCAGAATCCCGCCAGTGGCGTCCCAGCACATCCGCTTCTGCACCACGCCGGACGGCGTGAGCCTGGCCTATGCCATGGGCGGCCAGGGCACGCCCTGGGTCAAGACGCCCAACTGGCTGAACCACCTGGAGCTGGACGCGGCCAGCCCCGTGTGGCGGTCTTGGCTGCACCGGATGACGCGTCACCACACCCTGCTGCGCTACGACGCGCGCGGCTGCGGCCTGTCGGACCGCGACGTGCCTTCGCTGTCGTTCGAGACGTATATCGTCGACCTGGAGACGGTGGTGGCGGCGGCGGGGCTGGACCGCTTCGTCCTGTACGGCGCTTCGCAGGGCGCGGCGGTGGCGCTGGAGTACGCGGCGCGCCACCCCGGTCGTGTGAGCCACCTCGTGCTGTACGGCGGCTACCTGCGCGGCGTGCGCAGGCGCAACGCGTCGCCCGCGGCCCTGGAGGAGGCCGACACCATGGTCAAGCTGGTTGAGCTGGGATGGGGCCGCGAGAACTCGGCGTTTCGCCAGGTGTTCGCCACGCAATTCATCCCCGACGGCACGCTGGAGCAGATGAAGGCCTTCGACGAACTGCAGCGCAAGACGGTGTCGCCAGGCATGGCCGCTGCCATCCTGCAGACGCTGCACTCGGTGGACGTGAGCGCCAGCGCGGCCCGCGTGCAGTGCCCCACCCTCGTGCTGCATTCGCGCGGCGACGCGCGCGTGCCGTTCGAAGAGGGCCGCAAGCTGGCCGGTGCCATACCCGGCGCCGAGTTCGTGCCGCTGGACAGCCAGAACCACATCCTGCTGGAGCACCAGTCGGCGTGGGAACACTTCTTCGTGGAAATCGAGGGCTTCCTCGCGCGGCACGGTGCGGCCAGCGCGGCTGAATCACCCGCGCTGGCCGACCTGACCCCGGCCGAAGCCCGCGTGCTCGACCTGCTGGCCGCGGGCCTGACCAACGAGCGCATCGCCCAGCAACTTGCCATCGCGCCCAAGACCGTGCGCAACCACGTCAACCACATCTTCCAGAAACTGGACGTGCGCGACCGCGGCGCAGCCATCGTGCTCGCGCGCGAGCACGGGCTGGGCCAGCGCTGATTCAGGGCATCTGCTGGAAGCCGCCGCCCACCATCCACGGCGTGCCGAACCTGTCGGTAGTCATGCCGAAGGTTTCGGCAAAGAAAGTCTTCTGCATCGGCATCATCACCTGCCCGCCGGCACCCAGCGTATCGAAGATGCGCTGCGCTTCGGCCACCGAGTCGTAGGCCAGCGACAGCGCAAAGCCGCCCATCGGCTTGTGCATGCCCGCGGGCGAGTCGGATGCCATCAGCACGCGGTCGCCGAGCTTCAGCGACGCATGCATCACGCGGCCCGCAGAGCCGGGCGGGCACTGCGCCGGGTCTGGCGACTGCTCGTAGGTCATCAGGGCTTCCAGCTTGCCTCCCAGCGTCTTTTCGTAGAAGCGCATGGCGTCGGCGCAGTTGCCGTCGAAGAAGATATAGCTGTCGAGCACGGGCATGGGGTTCTCCTTGGTGTGTGGTCCCACCGATATGACGGACGATGCGGGCTGAAATCGACAAGGGGTTTTCCCGGATACTTCCAAAACATGCAATTCAGCCACCACCCCGACATCTGGCAGCGCTTTCCCGAACTCGCCGCGGGCGTGCTGCACGTGCGCGGCATCACGGCCGAGGCCAGCGTCGGGGAGCAACTCGCCCGCTTCAATGCCATCGCGCGCTCACGCCTGGACGCGGCCGGGTCCGAATCGGAACTGCCCGAGGTGCAGGCCTGGCGCCGCACGTTCTCGAAGATGGGCCTGAAGCCGACGCAGTACCGCTGCGCATCCGAGTCCCTGCTGCGGCGCTTTCGCAAGGAAGGCGACTTGCCCAGCATCCACCCGTTGATCGACCTGTGCAATGCGGTGTCGATCGCGTTCGCGATACCCGTGGCGGCGCTCGATGTCGCGCAGGTGAGCTGGCCCTTGCAGGTGCGGCCGGCGCGCGGCGATGAAACCTACCAGGCGTTCTCGGGCGAGGTCGAGCACCCGGAGCCGGGGGAGGTAAGCTTCGTGGATGCGGAAGGGCGTGCGCATGCGAGGCGCTGGACGCATCGGCAGAGCGGCTTGTCGGCGGTGTCGGCGGCGACCCGCGAGGTGTTGATCGTGGCCGAGGGCGTGCATGCCACCGCGGTGGAAGACACGGCGCGGCTGGCCGATGCGCTGGCGGTGGCGCTGCGCGAGGTTTGGCAGGCGGAAGTGCGGGTTGGGCAGTTGACGGCAGCGAGCCCGGTGTTCAACTGCTAGCTGGGGTGTTACCCCAGCCTACGGGGTCAGGACATCCCGTATCACCGCGTATAGCCGCGCGAATGCACGCGGGTATTTCGTAGGCTGGGGTAACACCCCAGCTCGCCCGCCACCCCTCAAGCCGCCTTGGCCGGCGCCACCACGCCCAGCCGGTCCAGTGCCGCCTGCAAGTGCCCCACCGTCCGGTCCACGTTGTGCCACTTCTCCAACCCGAACAACCCGATGCGGAAGGTCTTGAAGTCCGGCCCTTCGTCGCACTGCAGCGGCACTCCTGACGCCGTCTGCAAGCCCTCGCCGATGAACTTCCGGGCCGACTGGATGTCGGGGTCGGTCGTGTAGCTCACCACCACGCCCGGCGCCTTGAAACCGTCGGCAGCCACGCTCGGCAAGCCGCGGCTTTCGAACAGCGCGCGCACCTTGCGGCCCACTTCCTCCTGCTCGCCACGCACCTTGGCAAAACCGTAGGCCTGCGTCTCCTTCATGGTGTCGCGCAGGCGCGTGAGCGCGTCGGTCGGCATGGTGGCGTGGTACATGTGCGTGCCGCCTTCATAGGTCTCCATCACCTGCAGCCACTTCTTCAGGTCGCAGGCAAAGCTGCTGCTGGTGGTGGCGTCGATAGCCGTGCGTGCTCGCTCGCTCAGCACGACCATCGCGCAGCAGGGCGAGCTGCTCCAGCCCTTCTGCGGCGCGGAGATCAGCACGTCGACGCCGGTCGCCTTCATGTCCACCCACATCGCGCCCGAAGCGATGCAATCGAGCACGAAGAGGCCACCCACTTCATGCACGGCCTCCGTCACGGCCCGCAGGTAGTCGTCGGGCAGGATGATGCCGCTGGCCGTTTCGACGTGCGGTGCGAACACCACCGCGGGCTTTTTCTCGCGAATGGCTGCCACCACTTCGGCCGCCGGCACGGGCGCCCACGGCGCTGTCGGGCCGCTGCCCTGCTTGCGCGCCTTCAGCACGGTCGACGAAGCGGGGATGTTCCCCATCTCGAAGATCTGCGTCCAGCGATAGCTGAACCAGCCGTTGCGGATCACCAGGACGTCCTTGCCGCCGGCGAACTGGCGCGCCACCGCTTCCATGCCGAAGGTACCGCTGCCGGGCACGAGCGCCGTGGCGTGGCCCTTGTACACGTCCTTCAGGATGGCGGAGATGTCGCGCATGACGCCCTGGAAACTGCGCGACATGTGGTTCAGCGCACGGTCGGTGTAGACCACCGAGAATTCGAGCAGGCCGTCGGGGTCGACGTTGGGCAGCAGTCCGGGCATGGCAAAAGTCTCGCAATTGGAACGCGGGAAGGGCAGCTTATCACCCGCGGGCAAGCCCTGCCTTGAGCAGGCCCAGCCGGGATGTTCCAATAGCCGGGCTCCCCGGAAGTACCCGATGATTCGCCTGCTCCTCGCCGTCCTGCTCGCCGCCACTGCGAATCTAGCCGCCGCCGCGCCTGCCACACTGGCCCCCGCCGCCTTCAACAACGGCACCGCCGTGGACGAATCGGCGCTGGGCAAGCGCATCCCGCTGGTGCTGGTGCACGGGCTGGGCGGCTCGGGCCAGGGCTGGGAGAACTTCCTGCAGGCCTACGCGCGCAGCGCCGGCTGGCAGGCCGCCTTCAAACCCTACACCTTCCGCTACGCCAGCGACGCTGCCGACGTGCTGGCCGACCCGGCCCTGCCGCGCACCATCACCGGCCTGGGTGCCGCCTTCCGCGACGCGCTGCAGTCGTCTTACGACAAGCCCACCGCGGCACCGCACTTCGGCTTCGGCAACAAGAGCCTGGTGATCCTGGCGCACTCGATGGGCGGGCTGGTCGCGCGGTCGATGATGCAGGAGTACACCTTTGCCGACGGCAAGCGCGGCGGCGACCGCGTGCTGCACCTCGTCACGCTGGGCGCGCCGCACCAGGGCAGCCCGCTGGCCGACGCCGCGGCATCGCTGGGCCTGCAGCTCGGCGAAGAATTCGCCACTGCCTACGGCGGCTTCATCGCCGACCTGGCCTGGACCAACTTCGACCAGTTGAACCAGCCGGGGCGGCTGTGCAATGCGTGGCTCGCGCGCCTGAACAACTACGCGCCGTCGGTGAACCCGTACTACGGCAACTGCGGCGGCTATGCCACCAACCCGCTGCGCGGCTACTACGACCGCATCACGGCGTACGCCGCAGCTTCGCTGCAGCAGCCCGACCTGCAGCTAGGCTACGGCATCTTCAAGCCGGGCTCGTCGGCGGCCCTGTACATGCCGCACACCTGGCTGAAGAACAACCTGACGCTGGGCTACGCCAACGACGGCATCGTGCCCACGGTCAGCGCGCACTTCGACTGGCGCGCGATCGGGGCGCGCAAGGACGCTTTCCATTGCGACCACCGCTACCTGGAGCGCGGCTACACCGAGACGGTAAAAGCGCCCGCCATCACCTACACCGACTGGGCGTTCTGCGCCAACTCGGCCAACGGCGTCACGCCCACCGGCGTGCCCAACGGGTGGGCCGTGCAGGGGACGATCATGGCGGACATAGGCGCCACCTTCGTCGCCGCTTCGCAGGTGCAGCGCGTCATGGACTGGGCCGAGCAGGCTTTTGCCACGCACCTGCAACCGGCCGGCGCAGTGACCGACCTGTACGAGGGCTTCCAGTTCCGCCACTACCCCGCCACGCAGGCGTACGTGGGCGTGAAGAACGGCAACGTGTACTACATCGGCCCGGCTTCCGGGGGCAAGCTGCTGCTGGTGGGCGCGCTCGCCCAGATGCTCGCGCAGGCCGAAGCCGCGGGCTACTGATTGCGCAGCGCGTCGCCGGCGTTGAGCACCAGCGTCACCAGTACGATGCAGTCGGTGCGCGCACGCAGCGCGTGACGCTGCTTCGCCGGCAGCAGCACGAGGCAGCCGGCTTCGAGCTGGCGCACGCCGCCCGGCATGACCACTTCGACCACGCCTTCGATGCAGTGGATGATGCATTCTTCGTCCACGTGGTGCTCGGGCTGGTCTTCGTGCGCGGCCAGCACCAGGTGCAGCAACTGCAGCCGCTCGGTCTTGATGAGGCTGGTGCTGAAGGTTTCGACCAGCTTGTCGCCGAGCGGTCCTACGTGGACGATGTCGAGGTGTCGTGCATGAGGCAGGGCCATGGCCTCGAGCGTAACCGCAGCGGGCGTCGCGTCGTGTCGGTCTTCGCTGACAGCCATGGCAGGGCAGCCGGGTTCAAATGGCCCCAACACCACAGGAGCTCCCTCCATGACACAGCACGCCATCATTCGCGGCGAAGTCTGCTTCCGGCCCGGCGACGGCATGCCCATCGAGATTCCCGATGGCCCGGTGGACATCGAAGTCACCGACGACAGCGTGACGCTGAGCTGGCAGGACGGCGAACGCAACGCCAGCTCGGCCGCCATCACGCGCGACGAGTACGCCCGCTACCTGAAAGAAGGCAAGATCAAGCTCACCGGCTGAGCTGTGCTACCTTAGGCCCGATGCGCCAGCTGATGCCGGCCCTGCTGGGCCTTTTTGCCCTCTGTGCCACCGCCCAGCCGGTGGTGGAAGAGGTGCCCTTCATCACCACCCCCGACAACGTCACCCTGGAGATGCTGCGCATCGCGCACGTGGGGCCCTCGGACCATGTGCTCGACCTCGGCTCGGGTGACGGCCGCATCCCCATCACCGCTGCCAAACAGTTCGGCGCCAGCGGCTTCGGCGTGGAGATCGACCCGGCGCTGGTGGTCAAGAGCAACCAGAACGCCCGGGAGGCCGGTGTGGCCGACCGCGCGAAGTTCGTCGAGCAGGACCTGTTCAAGACCGACCTGTCGCGCGCCACCGTGATCACCATGTACCTGCTGCCCGAAGTCAACCTGCAGCTGCGGCCCAAACTGCTTGCGCTGAAGCCGGGCACGCGCGTGGTCTCGCACGACTGGGACATGGGCGACTGGAAGCCGGACCGCACGCTGGTGGTACCCGTGCCCGACAAGAAGATCGGGCTGGACAAATCCAGCAAGGTCCACTTGTGGACGGTGCCTGCGCGGGTCGACGGCTTGTGGTGCGGCACCAACCTGCTGGGCGACTTCAGCCTGCGGTTGCAGCAGAAATACCAGGAAGTGGAAGGCACGCTCACGCGCAAGCAGCGTGTGCGGCCCGTGCATGGCAAGCTGGACGGCAACAAGCTGCAGACCGAGCGGGTCCGCAACGGCTCGCTGCTGCTGGAGGTGGACGGCGAGCGGATGAAGATCATCGACGGCGAAGGCCCGCTGATGCTCACGCGTGGCGGCTCGTTCGTGAAATCGCTGGGGAGCAAGTGCGGGTAAACCGGAAGGGCGCAAGATGGCGGACACATGGCTGCTGTACGGCGCCACGGGGTACACGGGCAACCTGATCGCACGCGAGGCGGCCAGGCGCGGCATGCGGCCGGTGCTGGCCGGGCGCGACGTGGCCAAGCTGCAGGCGCTGGGCTCGGAGCTCAGCCTGCCGCACAAGGTGCTGCCGCTGGACGACCCGGCGCGGCTGGCGGAGGGTCTGAGGGGCCAGCGCGCCGTGCTGCATTGCGCCGGGCCCTTCTCCGCGACCTCGCAGCCCATGCGCGACGCGTGCATCGCGGCGCTGGCGAATTACCTGGACATCACGGGCGAGATCGACGTCTTCGAGGCCGCCTTCGCGCAGGACGCGCAGGCACGAGCCGCGGGCGTTCTGCTGTGCCCCGGCGTCGGCTTCGACGTCGTGCCGACCGATTGCGTGGCGGCGCAGCTCAAGGCCCGTCTTCCCGACGCGAACGCGCTGCGCCTGGGCTTCTCAGGCGTCGACCACCTGAGCGCCGGCACGTTGGTCACGTCGATGGAAGCGATCGACCGCGGCACCTCGCGGGTGCGGCGGGGCGGCCGCATCGTCGACATACCCTTCGGTGAGGGTGGCCGCACGGCGGACTTCGGCCGCGGCCCCGAGCCGACTTTCCTTATCCCCTGGGGCGATGTGTCCACCGCGTTCCACACCACGGGCATCCCCGACATCGAAGTCCACATTCCCCGGGGTTCGCTGTCGGCACGGGCGTTCCGCACGATCATCCCGATGCGCGGGCTGTTCGCCGGGCCGCTCGCCCGGCGCATGACGCATGCGCTGATGCGCACGCTGGGGGGCGGGCCCTCCGAAAAACTGCGCGAGCACGAAGTCACTCGCATCTGGGGCGAAGCCTGCAACCCGGCCGGCGAATGCGTGCATGCAGTGCTGAAGACACCCAACGGCTATTCGCTGACCATAGAGACGGCCCTGCTCGCGGTCAGGCGCGTGCTGGACCAGGAGGTGCCGGCGGGCTTTCGCACGCCGTCGCAGTTGCTGGGGGCGGATTGCCTCGATGCGTTCGGGTGGCGCACCGAAGTCCACTGAGCCTGCGTATCGAAGGCAGAAGCCCCTCGTCGCGATTGCTGATGTTCGAGTCCGGCCCGCTTGCGCGATGATGGGCCATCTTGTTGTGGATCCCCATCGTCATCCTCGCCGCGTTGGCGCAGACCGCGCGCAACGCGGCGCAGCGCTCGCTGGTCGCGCAGGCGGGCACGCTGGGGGCAACGCTGGCGCGCTTCCTGTACGGCATACCGTTCGCCGCGGCGTGGGTGGCCCTGCTGCATGCGCTGCCGGCTACTGCTTCGGCCGTGCCGCCGTTCCACGCGGCGTGGTTCGGCTGGCTGGTGCTGGGCGCGGTCGGCCAGCTGGCGGCCACCGCTTTCATGCTGGCCGCCATGAAGCAGCGCAACTTCGTGATCGGCGTCGCGTTCTCCAAGACCGACGCGCTGCAGGTCGCGCTGTTCGGCACCCTGTTCCTGGCCGAGTTGCCCGGGTGGACGACGATGCTCGCGATCGGCATCGCAACGGCCGGCGTCGTGCTGCTGTCGCTGCCGCCGAAGAAGGCCGCGTGGTCCGGCAGCGCGGCGCTGTGGGGCGTGGCCTCGGGCGCCGGCTTCGCCATCTCGGCGGTGGGCTACCGCGGCGCGGCGCTGCAGATGCCCGAAGTGGCGCCGTGGATGGTTTCGGGCTGGGGCGTGCTGATCGCACAGTCGCTGCAGACGGTGTTGCTGGGCGGCTGGCTGGCGCTGCGCTCACCGCAGGCGCTGCGGGCGATTGCAACGGCGTGGCGCGTGTCGACCATCGCCGGCGCCATGGGCGCGCTCGCATCCATCGGCTGGTTCACCGCGTTCGCACTGACCACCGCCGCCAATGTGCGCACGCTCGGGCTGGTGGAGGTGATCTTCAGCCTCGCGGTGTCGCACCGCTTCCTGCGAGAGCGGCTGGCGCCGCGCGAGCTGCAGGGGCTGGCGCTGGTCGTCGCCGGGCTCCTCGTGCTGATGGCGTGAACGGCCTACACCGGGGGTTGTGGCTGCCACGGAAAATCCGCACACTGGAGTCGCCGTGGAACAGACTGCCTTTCGCGTCCTGCTGTACCGCTACTTCTTCTTCGGGTGGCTGTTCAAGGACGCGACCCGCGGCAATATGTTCGAGCGCATGGCCGCGTGGCGCCACAACCAGTCGCAGGCGCGCTGGTTGCCCACCTACATGCGGCGCTGGCTCTGGTGCGGAGCGGTCCTGTACGCCGCGGGCCACTTCGCCGAACTGGCCCTGAATTCGCCCGGGCTGTCTGCTTTCTTCTACATTCCCAGCGCCTTGAGCGTGCCCGTCAACGCCGTGATCGGCGCGGCCTGGCTGGGCCTGAAGATGCTGCCCGGCCCGTTCTGAGTACAACTCTTTACCAGACTTTGCAGGGCCTACGCCCTGTGGACACGGGTGCCGGTGACACTGCCATCACCTCGAAAAGGAAGAGCAGCCATGAAATCGATCGCCACCCTTTGCGCAGTTGCCATTGCAGCTACCAGCCTCAGCGGTGTCGCCGCGGCCCGCGACTTCCGGGAAGAACGTGAAGACCGCCGCGAAACCCGTGAAGACCGGCGCGAAGAGCGCCGCACCGAACGCGAGGTGCGCCGCGAAACCCGCCGTGACAACGGCAACACCAATGTGGTGCGGGTCCGGCCGGGCGTGCATGCCGGCTTCCAGCAGGTGCAGCCGCGCACCGGCAACTACGTGTACACCCAGCCGGTGTACACGCAGCCGCGCAGCAACTACTACTACAACGACAGCTACTACAACAACAGCTACTACCCGGCACCGGCGCCGCGCTATTCGTACAACTACGTGCAGCCGTCGTACTACATCGGCGGCTACGTGCCTTCGACCTATCGCCAGCACAACTACTACGTGAACGACTGGCAGGGCTACGGCCTGTACCAGCCGCCGTATGGCCACCAGTGGGTGCGGACGGATACGGGGGATTACCTGCTGATGGCGTTGGCGACGGGGATCATTGCGAGCTTGATCCTGAACGCGCGCTGATCGGGCGGGAAACGCTGGGGTTGCACCCCAGCTTACGAGAAACCGCGGCGTGGGTCATGTAGGCTGGGGTGCGACCCCAGCTTCGCGGGTCACGTCGGCTGGTACCGCCCTGGCCGGTGATTCACCGCCAGCACCATGTTGAGCGTCACCACGGCGATGATCGACGCGCCTATGCGTGACGCATCGGCCACCAGCAAGCCGCCGCCCAGCACCACCAGCGCATCCAGCCCCATCTGCACCTTGCCGGGACTCCACCCGAAGCGCTCCTGCAGGTAAAGCACCAGCACGTTCAGCCCGCCCAGGCTCGCCTTGTGCCGGAACAGCACGAGGATGCTCACCCCGCACAGCAAGCCGCCCAGCAGGGCCGCCAGCGGCGCCGACAGGTTCTGGAACGACAGGCCCTGCGGCAGCCACATGGTGAACAGCGCCATGAGCGCCACCGCCGCCAGCGTCTTCACCGTGAACTCGCGTCCCATGCGAAAGCACGCCAGCGCGTAGAACGGCGCATTGGCGACCAGCAGCGCCCACCCGAGGTCGATCGACGTGGCGTAGTGCAGCAGCAAGGCGATGCCGACCGTGCCGCCCGGCACCAGCCCGGCGTGGCGGAACAGCATGATGCCCAATGCGGCCAGCAGGCTCGCGGTCAGCAGGGCCTGCAGGTCTTCGAGGTAAGGGTGACGCGGGGTCGACATGGCGCTTGCGCGATCATCGCGACAGCGCCGTCCCCTGTCGTTGATTCAGGTCAGGACCTGGACGGAGCGTGCCAGCTTGAGCTCGTTGGCGCCCTGCCCCGAGCCGCTGCCGGGTACCATTTCGCCCTGGCGGTTGCGCACGTCGTCCAGCTGCGCCTGCAGCTGCTCGGGCGTGTCGGCGTCGATGCCGATGTACACGCCTTCGGTCAGCGTGATGTTGGCGGCCTCGAAGGCGCCGGCACCGGCACACAGGATGGTGCGCGTCGGCGCCTTCTCGTCCACCAGCACCAGCATGGCGGGCGACACGGCCTGCGGGCCGAAGGCGTCCAGCATGTCGGTGGGGAACAGCGACTCGGTCATGCGCGTGGTGGCGGTGGGCGCCAGGCAGTTCACGCGGATGTTGTGCTTCTCGCCTTCCAGCGCCAGCGTCTGCATGAAGCCGACCAGCGCCATCTTGGCCGCGCCGTAGTTGGTCTGGCCGAAGTTGCCGTAGAGGCCCGTGGACGAGGTCGTCATCAGGATGCGGCCGTACTTCTGCTGCTGCATGATGGGCCAGACGGCCTTGCTGCAATGCACGGCGCCCATCAGGTGAACCTCGAGCACCAGCCGGAAGTCGGCCAGGTCCATCTTGGCAAAGGATTTGTCGCGCAGGATGCCGGCGTTGTTGACGAGGATGTCGACGCGGCCCCAGGTGTCCATGCCCTGCTGGACCATCGCCTGGACCGCGGCGTAGTCGGTGACCGAGGCGCCGTTGGCGATGGCTTCGCCGCCCGCCGCGCGGATCTCGTCGACCACTTTCTGCGCGGCCGACACCGAGCCGCCGGAACCGTCGACCGTGCCGCCGAGGTCGTTGACGACCACTTTGGCGCCGCGCGAGGCGAGCAGCAGGGCGTGCTGGCGCCCGAGGCCGCCGCCTGCGCCGGTGACGATGGCGACGCGGTTCTTGAAATCGAGGGACATGCTGCTGCTCTCCGGAATGCTGCAAAGCAGCACACTTTAGCAGCCCATCCATGGGAAACGCTTACGCGGTAATCCGTATGGGGATGCGGCGCGACCCGAAGTTACCCGCCGTGGGGTCGAAGTGCCCGGCGATGGCATGGCCGCACTCGGGGCACTCGCCCTGGGCGTCGAGCCGGTAGGCGTCGATGCGGTACCAGTCGCGCTCCACCAGCCTGGCCCGGCAGGCGGGGCAGAAGGTGGTGTCGCCTTCCTTGTTGTGCACGTTGCCGGTGTACACGTAGTGCAGCCCTTCGCCCATGGCGATCTCGCGCGCGCGCACCAGCGTGGTCACGGGCGTGCGCGGCACGTCCGTCATCTTGTAGTCGGGGTGGAAGGCCGTGAAGTGGATCGGCACTTCGGGTCCCAATTCGCGCATCACCCACTGGGCCAGCGCCTTCAGCTCTTCGCTGCTGTCGTTGTGGCCGGGGATCAGCAGCGTGGTGATCTCCAGCCAGCAGGCCGTGTCGTGGTGGATGCAGGCCAGCGTGTCCAGCACCGGCTGCAGGTGCGCGCCGGTCTGGCGGAAGTAGAAGTCCTCGGTAAAGCCCTTCAGGTCGACGTTGGCCGCATCCATCCTGGCGTAGAACGGGCGCGCGGGCGCCGCATGGATGTAGCCCGCCGTCACCGCCACCGAGTGGATGCCGTGCGCGTGGCAGGCATCGGCCGTGTCCATCGCGTACTCCGCGAAGATCACGGGGTCGTTGTACGTGAAGGCCACGCTGCGGCTGCCGCAGGCCAGCGCCGCGCGAGCGATAGCTTCAGGCGAGGCCTGGTCCATCAGGCGATCCATGTCCTTGGCCTTGCTGATGTCCCAGTTCTGGCAGAACTTGCACGCCAGGTTGCAGCCCGCGGTGCCGAACGACAGCACGCTGCTGCCCGGGTAGAAGTGGTTCAGCGGCTTCTTCTCGATCGGGTCGACGCAGAAGCCCGAGGAGCGGCCGTAGGTCGTGAGCACCATAGCGTCGCCTTCGCGCATGCGCACGAAGCAGTGCCCCCGCTGGCCGTCACGCAGCTTGCAGTCGCGCGGGCACAGGTCGCACTGGATGCGGCCGTCGTCCAGTGCGTGCCACCACTGCGCCGGATGGTTCATGCGCGCTCCACCCACTTGCGCACCGCGTAGCGCTCCAGCCGCACCTGCGCGTCCCAGAAGCCGGCCTTCAGGCCGGCCTTCTGCTTCAGGCGGCGCATGAACTCGCGCGGTTCGCGCAGCTGCTCCCACACCTGCGGCAGGAAGGTGGCGCGCTGGCCGCACCAGTGCAGCACCACGCCGTCGTGTCCCGGCCGCAGGGTGCGCAAGGCTTCTTCTTCGCTGCGAACGGCCAGCGGCTCGGGAATGGTGAGCAGCGAGACCTCGATGGACACGCCGTCCAGCTCATGGGCCTGCAGCCGCGTGAACCGATGGTCGTGCAGCGCCGCCGCCACCGCATTGCGGCGCACGTCGTCCACCAGTGGCCGCACCGGTTCGATGCTGCCGATGCAGCCGCGCAGCGCCCCCTGTTCGCGCAGCGTGACGAAGCTGGCGCGCGGCAGCTGCAGCCAGCGCCCGGCAACGGGTGCTTCGGGCGTTTCAACGCCCAGCGCGCGCGCGATGGCATTGCGCGCCATGGGCAGCAGCGTGCTCCCCGCGCCTGCCGGCACCTCGCCGTCGGGCTGCGCGCGAGGATCCGGTTCGAGAGCCAGTGACGCGTAACCGACCACGCGCGTCTTGTCGCCCGACGTGTCGCCGGAGTTGCACAGCTTGAGCAGGCGCGGCGCCAGGCCGTGCCGGGGCGCCACGGCCAGCAGGCCGTTGACCGGAGTGGCGCCGCAAGCCTGCCGGTGGTCGATGTCGGTGCGGCCGGCCAGCATGGCGTCGACCGTGGCGCGGTCGGTCGCGCGCGCCGGCTCGGAGGGCAGGTAGTGCGACAGGTCGGAGCTGACCACGACCACGGTCGCCTCGTCGCCCCACACCTGCTCCAGCACATCGCCGACTTCCTGCGCGGTGGCGTCGCCCACGGCCAGCGGCAGCAGCGCAAAGTCACCCAGCACCTCCTGCAGGAAGGGCAGCTGCACTTCGAGCGAGTGCTCATGCGCATGCGCGCGCGGGCTCACCCCCACCTGCGGCAGCCGGGCGACGGCGCGCATGGCTTCCTGGTCCAGGGGGATGGTGCCCAGCGGCGTGCGGAACGCCAGCGCACCCGGCAGGGCCAGCCCTCGCACGGGCACACGGTGCACGGGCCCCAGCAGCACGACGCGGCGGATGGTGCCGCGGCTAGGCGCCAGTTGCGCGAAAGCGTGGGCGGCGGTGGAGCCGGAGTAGACGTAGCCGGCGTGGGGAACGATGACGGCCTTGGGCCAGCCGCCGGCCGAAAGCCGCGCGGGCGCCTCGGCCAGCAGGGCTTGCACCACTTGCCTGAGCTGGCCTTCACCGGCGGGATAGAACATGCCCGCCACTGCTTCCGGGCGCACGTCCATGGGGACCAAGGTTAACGGCTGCCGGGTGCGGCAGCAAGGTGGCGGGGAGCCTGGGCTCCTAGCGGCGGCGCGGTGCGGGGCGCGGGCCCGGGGGGCCGCCGCGCTCGGCGAGGTGGCGGAACATGATGCGGCCCTTGGTCAGGTCGTAGGGCGACAGTTCCAGCGACACGTCGTCGCCGGCGATGATGCGGATGTGGTTCTTGCGAACGCGGCCGCCGGTGTAGGCCACCAGTTCATGGCCGTTCTCGAGCACGACGCGATAACGCGAGTCGGGCAGCACTTCGGCCACTCGGCCGCGCATTTCGATGAGTTCTTCCTTGGCCATGAATACCGCTTGTCGGATAGCCCATGATTGTACTTCCACGCGGCCATACCTGTCGCGCTGGGGGTGAATGCAAAAGGTTGGCATTGCGCCGCGCGGCGCTGGCGGGCAGCATGGCGGCACCAAGGAGACTCCCCATGCAGGTCAGCCGCAGGCAATTCACCACAGCCGCGCTTGCCGCCGCCGCCTTTCCGGCGCTCGGCCAGGCGCCAGCCTTCCCCAGCAAGGTCATCCGCATCGTGCCTTTCGGCACGGCGGGCGGGCCCATCGACACGCTGGCGCGTGTGTACGGCGACAAGCTGGCGGCGCGCTGGAGCCAGCCGGTGATCGTGGAGCCCAAGCCGGGCGCCAGCGGCATCATCGCGGCGGACTTCGTGGCCAAGGCGCCGCCCGACGGCCACACCGTGCTGATGACGCTGCCGCTCACCCACGTGAACGTGCACATCCTGCAGCCCAGGCTGCCGTACGACCCGGTCAGGGACTTCCAGCCGCTGTCGATGGTGGCCACCGGCGGGCCGATGCTGGTGGCGCGCGCCAATGCGCCCTACAGCAACGTCAGGGAGTTCATCGAATACGCGAAGAAGAAAGGCCGCATGACCTACGGCACCTGGGGCCAGGGCTCCACCGCGCACCTGTTCGGCGAACTGCTGCGCCGGCAGACCGGCACCGAGCTCGTGCACGTGGCCTACAAGGCCGAGGCCGCGGCGCACGCCGACCTGTTTGGCGAAGCCCTCGACTTCGCGTGGGCCAACCCGTCGACCGCGCGCGGCCACACGCAGGGCGGCAAGATGAAGGTGCTGGGCATCACGGGCACCGGCCGCGTGACGATCATGCCCAACGTGATGACGTTCAAGGAACAGGGCTTCGACGGCTTCGACATCGACAGCTGGATCGGCCTGTATGCGCCCGCGGGCACGCAGGCGGCTGCGGTGCAGGCATGGGCCACGGCGCTGCGCGAAGTGACCGCCATGCCCGACGTGGCCGCGCGCCTCACCGGCTACGGCTTCGAGCCGCTCGGCAACACGCCCGCGCAGTTCGTCGAACGCTACCGGCAGGACTACCCGCGCATGGCCGAACTGATCAAGGCGGCGGGGGTCACGGCGGAATGAACGACCGGTTCATCCCGATCGCCGTCGACACGGGTACCGCGTACGGCAAGCCCGCGCCAGCGCACAAGCGCGAGCTGGCCGAAGTGGGGCCCGGCACGCCGATGGGCGAACTGCTGCGGCGCTACTGGCATCCCGTCGCGATGGCCGCCGATGCGACGACCACGCCGCGCAAGGTGCGCGTGCTGGGCGAAGACCTCATCCTGTTTCGCGACGGGCAGCATCGCGCGGGGCTGGTCTACCCGCAATGCGCGCATCGCGGTACTTCGCTCTACTACGGCAAGGTGGAAGAACGCGGCATCCGTTGCTGCTACCACGGCTGGCTGTTCGACGTGCAGGGACATTGCCTGGAGCAGCCGTGCGAGCCCGGGCTGGGACGCGCGCGCGACAAGATCCGCCAGCCCTGGTATCCGGTGCAGGAACAGTACGGCCTGGTATGGGCCTATCTGGGCCCGCCGGAGCGCAAGCCGGTGCTGCCGCGGTACGAGTGCCTGGAGGTGCTGGGCGAAGGTGAATTCATCGAAGCCGACGACAGCAGCATCGGCGGCGGCGGGCCGCAGGTGATCCCCTGCAACTGGCTGCAGCACTACGAGAACCTGGTGGACCCGTTCCACGTGGTGATCCTGCATTCGTCGTTCAGCGGCACGCAGTTCGTGCCCGAGATGGCGGTGATGCCCGACGTGACCTGGGACACCGCGGAGCATTCGGTGCGCACGCTGTCGCTGCGCAAGCTCCCCGACGGGCGCACCTTCCGCCGCATCAGCGAGGCGGGCCTGCCGACCCTGCGCGTGATCCCGAACCCGCGCGTGGGCGGCTTCGGGCGGGTGGAGTCACTCGGCTGGGTGCTGCCGATCGACGACCACAGCTTCCGCATCTACGTGGTGGGGCGCGTGACCGAGCCGGGGCAGCTGCGCAAGATGCGCTCGCGGCTCGGCGGCAAGCTGTGGGAAGAGCTCACCGAGGCCGAGCACCAGGTATGGCCGGGCGACTACGAGGCCATGGTGAGCCAGGGGCTGATCGCGAAGCACTCCGAGGAGCACCTGGCGACGAGCGACCGCGGCTTGGTGATGCTGCGGCGGCTGCTGCAAACGCAGCTGGACGCGGTGAAGGAAGGCCGCGACCCGGCGGGGGTCAACTTCGATCCCGCTGCGCCGCCGGTGAAGTTTTCGGCGGGCAACTGGATGGAGTGAACAGGCCTACTGCCCGAAACGCGCCGCCTCGATCACGGCGGCCAGCTCGCCCAGGTGGGCTTGGTGCTGCGCAGCCAGGCGGTCGAGCACCTTGCGGCCCTTGGCAGTGAGGTGAACCTCGCTCAGCCGTCCGTCGGCGGCGCTGTCCCGGCGCCGCACCAGGCCCATCTGCTCGCAGCGCGTCACGAGGGCCACCACGCCGTGCGGGGCCGACTGCAGCCGTTCGGCCAGCTCGCCCACACTGGCCCATTCGCGGCCCGCGAAGGCCTGCGTATGCAGCAGCAGGTGGTACTGCAGCGCCGTCACCCCCGCTTCGCGCGAGATCTCCTCGCCGAAGCGCAGGAAGCGCCTCAGCTCGTAGCGGAACCTCGACATCCGCTCCAGCCCCGCCTTGTCCAGCGGCGCGAGCCGCGTTCCGTCCCCCATGGCATTCCCCGAGTCCTGGCTCGACTGTAAACCCGAGTCCCTACGCAGTTTCCACATTTATGTCATCTGGTGATCTATTTAGATCATGCCATGATATAAATCCGCCATGTCGAAACTCCGCATCCGCAACCAGCAGGACTTCGTGGCCGGGCTGATCTACGTTGCCACCGGGCTGGCCTTCGCCCTCGGCGCCATGAACTACAAGATAGGCGAGGCCGCCCGAATGGGCCCGGGGTACTTCCCGTTCTTCGTCGGCATGCTGCTCGCGGCCGTCGGCTTCGCGACCTCGGCGCTCGCGTTGAAGCCCGCCGCAGCCGAGGTGGCGGTGAAGGTGCCCGACCTGCGCACCATGGCCTGGGTGCTCGGCGCCGTGGTGCTGTTCGGGTTGCTGCTGCAACCCGCGGGCCTGGTCATCGCACTGGTGGCGCTGGTGCTCGTCTCCAGCATGGCATCGCACGAGTTCGCCTGGCGCGGTGCGCTGGTCAACACGCTGGTGCTGGTGATCTTCAGCGTGGGCGCGTTCATCAAGGGCATCAGCCTGCAGATCCCGCTGTGGCCCGCCTTCCTGAACTGAGGAACCGACCGCCATGGAACTGATCTCCCACCTTGCGCTCGGTTTCGAGACCGCGCTGAGCCTGCAGAACGTCTTCTATGCGTTCATCGGCTGCCTGCTGGGCACCCTCATCGGCGTGCTGCCCGGCCTCGGCCCGGCGACGACCATCGCGATGCTGCTGCCGATCACCTACACGCTGCCGCCCGTGTCCGCACTGATCATGCTGGCCGGCATCTACTATGGGGCACAGTACGGCGGCTCGACGACGGCGATCCTGGTCAACCTGCCGGGCGAATCTTCATCGGTGGTCACCGCCATCGACGGCTACCAGATGGCGCGGCGCGGCCGCGCAGGGGCGGCCCTTGCGACGGCTGGGCTGAGTTCCTTCATGGCGGGCTGCGTGGCGACGCTCGTGCTGGCCGCATTCGCCACGCCGATGTCGGAATTGGCGTTCAAGTTCGGCCCTGCCGAATACTTCTCGCTGATGGTGCTGGGCCTCGTGGGCGCCGTCGTGCTGGCGTCGGGCTCGCTGATCAAGGCGATCGGCATGATCCTGCTGGGCCTGGTGCTGGGGCTCGTCGGCACCGACGTGAATTCCGGAGTCGCGCGCTACTCGTTCGGCATCCCCGAGCTCACCGACGGCATCAACTTCGTGGCGCTCGCCATGGGCCTGTTCGGCTTTGCCGAGATCATCTCCAACGTGGAGCAGCGCGAGCACCGCGAGACTTTCCTCTCCGGCGTCACCAACCTGTTCCCGACCCGGGAGGATTTCAGGCGCTTCATCCCGGCCGCCGTGCGCGGCACCGCGCTGGGCACGGCGCTCGGCATGCTGCCCGGGGGCGGCGCCACGCTGTCGGCGTTCGCCTCGTACACGCTCGAGAAGAAGATCTCGAAGCACAGCCACGAGTTCGGGCACGGCGCGATCGAAGGCGTCGCCGGTCCCGAGGCGGCGAACAACGCCGGGGCGCAGACTTCCTTCGTGCCACTGCTCACACTGGGCATCCCGTCGAATGTGGTGATGGCGCTGATGGTGGGTGCGATGACCATCCACAACATCCAGCCCGGCCCGCAAGTGATGACCAGTAATCCCGAGCTGTTCTGGGGCCTGATCGCCAGCATGTGGATCGGCAACGCGATCCTGATCGTGCTGAACCTGCCGCTGATCGGCCTGTGGGTGAAGCTGCTGAAGGTGCCTTACCGCTACCTGTACCCGGCCATCCTGGTGTTCTGCTGCATTGGCGTGTACTCGATCAACAACAACACCTTCGACGTGTTCATGACGGTCGCCTTCGGCGTGGCGGGATACGCATTCGCGCGTTGCGGCATGGAGCCGGCACCGCTGCTGCTCGGCTTCGTCCTGGGCCCGATGATGGAAGAGAACCTGCGGCGCGCCTTGCTGCTGGCGCGCGGCGACTACACCACGCTGGTGACGCGGCCGCTGTCGGCAAGCCTGTTGGTGGCAACGGTGGCAATGATCGTGATCGTCGCGTTGCCCGCCTTCAGGAAAACCCGCGAAGAGGCCTTCCAGGAGGCCTGAATCAGCGCAGCAGCCCCGACAGCGCATCCACCACGATCCTCGTGGTGATCGCAATCAGCAGGATGTCGCCGTTGACCGTGACGTAGCGATAGCCCACCGGCGCCGGCGGGAGCGTGACCAGCACCGGCTGCGGCACCGCGTAGTACGACACCCGCAGCGGCTGGCCCACCACGTACTTCCTGGCTTGCCCCGGCGGCATGCAGCCGTTGTTCTTCTTCGCGAGCCCGGGCGGGCAGGCCTTGCCGCCGCTGTAGTGGTCGGTGTAGTAGGTGCGGACCACGGTGCGGTGGCTGTCGTTGAAGTAGGTGCCGACGCGGATGTCTTCGCGCTTCGCGGCCTTGCGCTCGGCCTTGGCGTACTCCTTGTCGGCCTTGCGCTCGGCCTTGAAGTGCTCCTTCTCGGCCTTGCGTTCGGCCTTCTCGGCCTTGCGTTCGGCCTTCTCCTCATGCTTGTCGCCCTTGTCCTTGCCGTGCCCCTGGCCTTGTGCAAAGACGGGCGAAACGGCCAGCGAGGCGGTGACGAGCAGCACGCCGAGGCTGCGGAAGATGGTGGTCATGGGGAAGGCTCCGTTAGGTCAACAGTCTGACAACGGAGAATTTCGTTCCCGCGTTGACGCGAGCCTGTAGGACAGGAGCGCGACTTCAGACCGTGGCGAGTGCGCTGGTCACCGCTTCGGTGTTCAGCTCCAGCCGGGCCGGCGAGATGTACTGCTGGCGGAACGCTTCGAACGGCAGGTCGTCGGCCGCTTCCACGGCCTGCTGCTCGGCCACGGACTGGCGCGCCGCAGCTTCCATCCGGGCGTGCAGCTGGGCGGCATACGGCAGCTTCAGCAGCTTGGCCTTGGTCTGCTCGGACTGCGTGCGCGCAAACGCCGTGAAGGAGTTGTCGTGCGAGGCCGCCATGGCAGCGAGCACGCGCGCCGAAGGCAGCAGGTCGGGTTCGGCCAGCATGGCTTCGGCCGAGCGCAGCGTGTCGCCGTAGTCGCTGGTAGCGTGCACGGCATCGAGCGCCGCGGCCACCGGACGGCACGACGCGAGGATGTCGGCGGCCCAGTCGGCCAGCTTCACATCGCGGCCGTCGCGCTCCAGCGTCAGGCCGGGCTGGCGGCCGAACGCCGCGGTCTTGTGCTGGTTGCGGCCGAGTGCCGCGATTTCCTGCGGCGAGTCGGGCGGGCTGTCTTCCAGCAGGCAATGGAGCAGGAACACGTCGAGGAAGCGCATGGTCTGCGCCTTGATGCCCACCGGCACGAACGGGTCCAGGTCCATCAGGCGCACCTCGACGTATTCGACGCCGCGCTCGCGCAGCGCATGCAGCGGGCGCTCGCCGGGACGGATGACGCGCTTGGGACGGATGGTGCCGTAGAACTCGTTTTCGATCTGCAGCAGGCTGGTGGCGAGCTGGTTGTATTCGCCGCCCGGGTTCATGATGCCGATGGCTTCGTACGGCGGGTACGGACGCGTCACCGCGTCGTGGATCGAAGCCGCATAGCCTTCGAGGCTGTTGTAGCTGACGCACAGGCTCGCCTGCGCCTCGCTCTGGTAGCCCAGCCGCCCCATGCGCAGCGACGTGCCGTACGGCATGTACATGGTGCCGGGACGCAGCGTCTGCAGTTCGTGGTTGCGGCCTGCCACGAAGCTGGAGCAGCACGCCGGCGACGCGCCGAACAGGTACAGCAACAGGAAGGCGTTGCGGCGGAAATTGCGGATCAGCGCGAAGTACTGCTCGTCGCTGATGCCCGGCATCGACCAGTTGTAGTGGATGCCCGAGATGGTCTGCATGCGCCGCCCGTAGCGGTGCGCGAGCCCCATGCGGTACACGCTCTTGGCGCGGCCCACGTTGGACGAGCCGTAGCGGCCGATCGGGATGTTCTCGTCGGCCGGCAGGTTGCACGGCATGCTGCTCACCCACAGCATCTCGTCGCCCAGCGCCCGGTAGGTGAACTGGTGGATGTTGGTGAGCTCCTCCAGGCACTGCTCGACGCTCGCGTGCACGCCGGTGATCAGCTCGAGCTGTGACTCGCTGTAGTCGGTGGTGATGTTGGGGTGCGTGAGCGCCGAGCCCAGCGCCTCGGGGTGCGGCGTGAGGGCGAGCGATCCCGAGGCCGCATAGCGCAGGCTTTCCTTTTCGATGCCGCGGCGGATGCCTGCCAGGCTGGCCTGCTGGAGTTTCATGGGGCGGAAGTTAGCACGGGTTGCAAAAGTCTGCTTTGCCACGCGACAAACGAATTTCGGCTAGGCGTCCGCCCCTAGGGCTTTAGGTCGCCCGCCCTAAGGACGGCCGGGACAATGGCGCCATGTCCCCACAGGTAACCCAAGGAAACACCATGACCAACGAACGCATCGCCAGCACCGCCAACCAGCTGATCGACGGTTTCGACACCACCGCCCACCACCTGATCGAGGCGTGGCTCGATGGCAGCGAGCGCCTGGGCGCCGCCGCCCGCCAGCGCTGGGACGCGGCTTTCGAGCAGGCCAAGCCGCAGCTGTCGGCCGAGACCCGCAAGAACGCCACGCACGCCCGCAAGGTGCTGGGCGGCTACTACACCCGCGGCACCGAGATGACCGCCAGCGGCGCCGCCATCGCGGTCGACACGGTGGTGCAGGCCGCCCGCGTGGCGGTGGAGCGCGCCGCCCAGTGGCCGCAAGCGCGCGCCTGAGACACAATCGCCCATAACAAGCAAAGAGGAGACAGGCGATGGCGATTTCGGTACCAATCGAGCTGGGCTACGAATTCGACGTGAAGGCGAAGGCCGACCAGGTGTTCGCCCTGCTGTCGGACGTGCCCGCATCCGTTTCGCATTTTCCCAAGGTCGACCAGCTCACCGACATGGGTGGCGGCGTCTACAAGTGGGAAATGGAGAAGGTCGGCACCAGGCAGGTGAACATCCAGACCGTGTACGCCAGCAAGTACGTGAGCGACAAGGCCAAGGGCACCGTCAAGTGGACGCCGGTCAAGGACGTGGGCAACGCCCGGGTCGGCGGCAGCTGGAAGATCACCGACAACAAGGGCAAGTCGACCAAGTGCGTGCTGAAGATCGACGGCACGGTCGACGTGGCGCTGCCGGCGCTGATGAAAGTGGTGGTCGAGCCCGTGGTGGCCGGCGAGTTCGAGAAACTCGTCGAGAAGTACATCGACAACCTGGTCAAGGAATTCGGCGGCGAGGCCTGAACGGGCCCTTACGCGAGAACCTTGAGCAGCCAGGCGTTCAGGTCCTGGATCTCTTCCATGCACACCGAATGCGGCATGGGGTACTCGTGCCACTCCACGTCGTAGCCCAGCGCGCGCAGCTGGTCGCGTGAGGCTTGCGCCCGGCGCAGCTCGATGATGTCGTCGAAGCGCCCGTGCGCCTGGAAGATCGGCACCTTGGCGTTGGCTTCCGAGCGCTCTGCCGCCGTGGTCGAAGGCAGCGGCAGGTACCCCGACAGGCCCGCGATGCCGGCCAGCGGTTCAGCATGGCGCAAGCCCGCCAGCAGCGACATCGCGCAACCCTGCGAGAAGCCGGCCAGCACGATGCGCTTCGATTCGATGCCGCGCGACTTCTCGCGCGCCAGCAGCTCCTCGAGGAGTCCCAGAGACGAACGCAGGCCGGCTTCGTCCTGCCGACCCTCGTCCTCGGTGCCGAGGATGTCGTACCAGGCGCGCATGCGGTAGCCGCCGTTGATGGTGACGGGCATGACCGGCGCGTGCGGGAACACGAAGCGCACCGGCCCCACGCGCTCGAGCTCGAGCTCGCGGGCGATGGGCACGAAGTCGTTGCCGTCCGCACCTAGCCCGTGCAGGATGAGGATCGCGGTGCGCGGTGAGGGTCCGGTTTCGATGTCGATGGTTTCAAGCACGCCGCGAGCATAACGCGGCGCGCAAGGCGTGTCCGACACGCCGATGGCCGCCACCCCGACTCGCCGCCAGCACGGCCGTAGGGCACACTGAAGGCAATTCCCACCAGAAAGGAAACGCCATGCATGTCCAGGTCAACACCAGCAACGGCATCGAGAACAAGGACAGCCTGGAGCGCTGGGCCGCGCAATTCCTCAACGAGCAGCTGGCTCGCTTCGCCCAGGACATCACCGCCGTCGAGGTTCAACTCACCGACGAGAACCACGGCGACAAGGGCGGTGCGTCCGACAAGCGCTGCATGCTGGAAGCACGCGTGACCGGGCTGGCGCCGGTGGCCGTGACCAACTTCGCACCCGACCAGGACCTCGCCGTGCGCGGGGCCGTCGAGAAGCTGGTGCATGCGCTGGAACACAAGCTCGGCAAGCTGGACCGCCGCGAGCACCGCGACCGCGAAACCATCCGCAGGGACGCCGACGCCGTCAGCTGATCCAGCGCCACGGGCCGGTTCGCTACCATTGCCGCCACATTCCAACGTGACGGCAAGGAGCCAGCCATGGCCATGGACGTGATCGACTACGAGGTCCGCGGGGCGGAGATGCAGTTCGTCGAGGTGGAGCTCGACCCCGGCGAGGCGGCCATCGGCGAAGCCGGCAGCCTGATGTTCATGGACGCCGGCATCGGCATGGACACGGTGTTCGGCGACGGCAGTGCGCAGCAGGGCGGCTTCTTCGGCAAGCTGCTGGGTGCGGGCAAGCGGCTCGTGACGGGCGAGTCGCTGTTCACCACGGTGTACACCAACCAGACGCAGGCCAAGCAGCGCGTGGCGTTCGCCGCGCCCTACCCCGGCAAGATCCTGCCGATGGACCTGCGCCAGCTGGGCGGCACGCTCATCTGCCAGAAGGATGCGTTCCTCTGCGCTGCGCGCGGCGTGTCGCTGGGCATCGCGTTCCAGCAGAAGCTGTCGGTGGGTTTCTTCGGCGGCGAAGGCTTCATCATGCAGAAGCTCGACGGCGACGGGCTGGCCTTCGTGCACGCCGGCGGCACCGTGGTGAAGCGCGAGCTGGCCGCCGGGCAACAACTGCTGGTCGATACGGGCTGCGTCGTGGCGTACACGCCATCGACCAACTTCGAGATCCAGTACGTGGGCAAGATCAAGACGGCGCTGTTCGGCGGCGAGGGCCTGTTCTTCGCCAGGCTCACCGGCCCGGGCACGATCTGGCTGCAGAGCCTGCCGTTCTCGCGGCTCGCGTCGCGCGTGTTTGCGGCTGCGCCGCAACGCGGCGGTTCGCGCGAAGAAGGCTCCATCCTGCCGGGAATGGCGGCAGGCGGCCTGCTCGGTGGCGTGCTCGGCGGTGACGACGAATGACGACAGATTGAGATGTAACAACTCGTACGGGGTATCCACAAGCCGAGTCAGGCTGCTTACAGTGGCCTGGTGACCGGCAAACCCGCCGGACACAGTTTGAAGAAACCCATTCAGGAGCCCTGACGATGAACTCGACGATGAAGAAGACAACGTGCCGTGTCCTGGTCGCTTCCTTGCTGTGCCTGTCCTTCCAGACCGCCAATGCGGGCCTGATCGGCGCAGAACAGGCTGCTCCCGCCACCTCAGCCGACCGCGCGCTGGTGCTGGGCACCCTGGACCGCCCGGAAGTGGTGAGCCAGCTGCAGGCCGCGGGCGTCGACCTGCGCTCCGCCCGTGAACGCGTGGCCGCCATGACCGACCAGGAAGTCGCCGGCATGGCCCAGGACATCCAGTCAGCACCGGCCGGCGCGCTCGACGCGGGCGGCTGGATCGCGGTGCTGGTGGTGGCCGGCCTGGTCTGGTACTTCGCCTTCCGCAAGTAAGGAGTCATGCGGGCCCGACAACTGTTCGGGGCTTGGGCCCTTGCCGTCCTGCTGACCGGGTGCGCGACGCTCGCGCCCCTGGTCCCCCAGACCTACGCTCTGCGCACGGCCTGGCCCCAGGGTGTTGCCGAGCGGGTCGAACTCGCTTCGGTTCCCTTCTACCCCCAGCTCGATTACCAGTGCGGTCCTGCCGCGCTGGCCACGGTGTTGTCGGCGAGCGGGGTGGCCGTAAGCCCCGATGCGCTGGTCGACCAGGTGTGGCTGCCCGCGCGCAAGGGCAGCCTGCAGGTGGAGATGCTCGCCGCGCCGCGTACGCATGGCCGCGTGAGCTACCGGCTTGCGCCCCAGTACACCGACCTGCTGCGTGAAGTGGCGGCGGGCAACCCCGTCGTCGTGCTGCAGGACGTGGGCGCCGTCTTCACGCAGTGGCACTACGCGGTGGTCAACGGGTTCGACTACGCCACCGGCAGCATCTACCTGCGCTCGGGCACCGAGCCGCGCAAGGAGATGTCCTTCACGGCTTTCGAAAGGTCGTGGCTGAAGGGCGGCTACTGGGCGATGGTGGTCCTGCCGCCGAACCGCATCGCCGAAACGGCCGACCCCACGCGCTGGCTCGAGTCGGTGCTGGCGGTCGCACGCACCGGCGACAGCGAGACGGCGCGCCAGGCCTATTCGGCTGCGTTGCGCCGCTGGCCCGACAACCTGGCGGCCGCCATCGGGCTGGCCAACCAGCTGCACGCCATGGGCGCGCTCGAAGACGCCGCGCGCGTCCTGCGCGCGACGCTGCAGCGGCATCCGCAGTCCGTCATCGCCATGAACAACCTGGCGCAGACCTTGTCGGACCAGGGGCAGCATCGTGAAGCGCTGGCGCAGATCGAGCGGGCGATGGATGCTGCGAGTCCGTTTGCGTCTGAAGTGCGGGCGACACGTCAGTTGATACTGGATCGGTTGCAGAAAGTGCGTTAAGGCCCGGTCTCCGTCCAGGTCTTGAACGCAGAAGACGCAGAAGAAATACCAAAGACGCAGAAGAAGGCCATTCCTGGGATTCCCTTCTGCGTCTTTTGTATTTCCTTCTGCATCTTCTGCGTTCAAGACGTAAGAGGACGGCCGCAACGCATCAACGCCGCAGGGACAAAGCCACCCGCCGCACAAACCCCGGCACATGCGCCGGATCGATCCACCGCACGACGACCACTGCATCGTTCTCGGGATCCATCCACACATAGTGCCCGCCCGCCCCGAACATGAACCAGCTGCTGCGTGACGCATCCGCAAAGATGCGGCCCTCGCCATTGAGCCAGGTGAGCCAGCCGTAAAAGGGGGCGATGGCTGAGGGCTGCTGCATGCGGTCGACCCACGCACGCGGGATGATGCCGCGGCCGCCATCGAGCAGCAGCTGCCCGACGAGCGCCTGGTCACGCGCGCTGATCGACACGCCGCCGCCCCAGTGCGTGCCGCCCGGCACCGAAGGCATGCGCTGCCCGTCGATCTCGACCCACGCATCGTCGTACGCCGCCCACTGCCATTGCAGGCTGGCGCCTATCGGGCGCAGCACCGCGTCTTCGAACACCTCTTTCAGCGGGCGCCGAAACAGGTGCAGCAGCGCCAGCGACAGCTGGTTGATGCGCACGTCGTTGTATTCCCAGTAGGTGCCCGGCGGCTGCAGCTCGCGCGCTTCGCCCTTCTTGCCGCGCGCCGGGTGCGGGTCGTACGCCACCTTGCGATGGTGCTCGACCTGGTCGGGCATGCCGAGGCACACGCCGTGCCATTCGCTCACCTGCTCCAGCAGGTGCGCCCAGGTGATGACGCGGTTGTGTGCGTCGTCGAAGCCGATGCCGGGCAGGCGCTGCGACACGGGCTCGTGCGCATCCGGCAGCAGCCCACGCGCGTTCGCGACGCCGGCCAGCAGCGCCAGGTAGGTCTTGGCCACGCTGAACGTCAGGTCGGCACGATCGGGCTCGCCCCAGGCCGCCACCTCCTGCCCGTGACGGCGAATCACGCCGCTCACGCCGCCGCGCGGATGCACCGGCCCCCGCAGGCGATTGAAGGGCGGCGGGTCGTCGTGGTGCACGCCCCAGCGCTGCGGCTCGGCGGCAGGGTCGCGCGGCCACGGCACCTCGTGGGCCAGGGCAAAGTCGATGGCGGCTGTGAAGTCGGTCAAGGCCCCAAGGATAATCCCGGCAGATGGAACCCCACGGCGACCGCAACGACACCCCGCCGCTGGCCTCCGCAACCGTGATCATGTTGCGCGACGCACCCGGCGGCATCGAAGTCTTCCTGATCAGGCGCCACGGCCTGTCGGACGTGCTGGGGGGCGCCCACGTGTTCCCGGGCGGCAAGGTCGACCGCGAAGATGTGCAGCTGGCCGCACGGCTGGACCAGCCGATGGAAGCCCTGCATGCCGCACTCGGCGAAGCGCAACTGTCCCCGGGGCAAGCCGCGGCGTTGCACGTGGCTGCGATCCGCGAGGTGTTCGAGGAAACCGGCGTGCTGTACGCCGGCGTCGACGAATCCCTGGCCCGCGAAGCCTGGGAGCTGATGCGCGAGGGCCGCCGTTTCGACGAAGTCGTCGATGCGCTGGACCTGGGCCTCACCACTGCCGGCCTCGCGCCCTGGTCGCGCTGGATCACCCCGCTGGTGGGCGGCGTGGTGCGCAAGCGCTTCGACACGCGCTTCTTCGTCGCGGCCGCACCGCCAGGGCAGGAGCCCGTGCACGACGAGCACGAAGCAACCGAAAGCATCTGGCTCAGGCCGCGCGATGCGCTGGAGCAGTACTGGGGCGGAGCCATCCAGCTCGCGCCGCCGCAGCTCATGAGCCTGGCGCACCTGTCGCGCCTGGCTTCGGTGAACGAAGTGCTGGCCGAGGCGCGCCGCCGGCCACCTGCGCGCATCTGTCCCGAAAGCTTCGAGCAGGACGGCACGCGCGCCGTCTGCTACCCCGGCGACCCGCGGCACAGCGAAAAGGTGCGCGTGATGCCGGGGCCTACGTGCCTGTTATGGCGCAACGACCGCTTCGAGCCGCCGGACGGCGGGCTGGAGGCCTTCTTCGCCTGAAGGCTACAGGGCGAACATGTCGGCGAGCGAGCGCGTCTCTGGCATCACGTAGACCACGGCCTTGCCCGAGCCCAGCACGCGCTGCACCACGTCCTGGTAGAAGTCCACCGGCACGATCACGCAGCCCAGCGACGCTCGGTTGTCGCGGGGCGTTTCGGAGGCGAGCTTCTTCAGCCGTGCGTCGTGCGATCGCCCGGGCCGCAGGCGATGGATCGCAAAGGCACTCGCATAGTCCACCCACACCACATGCTCGCCGGTGAGGTTGGTGCCGGGTTGGGAAACGAAGCGCCCCGCCGGTGTGGTGCGTTCGTCCGTGCGCACGGCGCCTTGCTGCGCCCGCGCTCCCACCCCTGGAACCGTGTGGTCGCCCCAGGTCGCACCCACCAGCACGCTCGAAGTGCCCGCGAGCTGGCCGCGTGCGTTGTAGACATGGATGCGCGCCTGCTTCTTGTCGACGATGGCGAACGGCAGGCCCTGGTGGTCGCGCGTGGCAGTCACCCAGCGCAGCAGCTGCTGCGAATCCGCATGCGCCGCGCAAGCAGCGGCGGACAGCGCAAGCACCCACGCCGCGCGCGCGATGAACGACATCCGAGTCCCCTTCCAGCCGGCAAACTGCAGCTCGGCAGGAAACGGATGCTAGCAAGCCGGCACGGGGGCGGGCAAGCTTTGTAAACGTAACGGTTGAGTTAGTTCTTCAGGGGCGCAGGCTTGATGTGCGATGCGGCCACCAGCGGTTGCGCCGTGACGTCGTAAGCGCCCAATACCGTCTGGATGTCCTTCACCTCGGGCACCACGTAGACGATCGCCCCGCTCTTCTTGACCGCGGGGTCGAGCACGCCTTCGTAGAACTTCTGCGGCACGTTGATGCAGCCGAACGAGATGCGGTTGTCTTTTTTCGTGGGCGAGGCCATCCGCTCATAGCGGCGCTCTTTCTCGGCCACCTTGCGCAGCCGGTGCATCGACACGGCGCTGTCGTAGTCGACCCAGATGATGTCCTCGCCTTTGGTGTTGCGGCCCGGCTCGGCGACGAAGCGGCCGGCCGGCGTGGTCTTCTCTTCTTCCTTCACCAGCGCCAGCGGCTTGTCGCCGATGCCCGGGAAGTTGTCGTCGCCGATGGCCTTGCCCAGCAGGATGGGCGTGGTGCCCTGCAGCCTGCCTGCGGAGTCGAAGACATAGAGTTGCGCGTCCTTCTTGTCGATGACCACGAACGAGTGCTTCTTGTGGTCGCCGGTATGCGTGGCCCAGTCGGCCACCAGCTTCACGTCGGGCGTCGGGCTGACGTCACCGAAGTGCGCGAGGCGTGGCGCGGGCGGCGCGGCCTGGGGGGCGGGCGCAGGTGCTTGCGGCTTGGGCTGCACGATCGCCACCGCGGGCGGCTGCAGCGGGCGCTCCTGCTGCCGCGTGTACCACTGGTACGGCAACACCACCACGAGGATCGCCGCGCCGAGCAGCACGCCCTTGCGCAGCGCGTCCAGGAATTCGGACCTGTCGTCGGGTTCTTTGCGGTTGGCCATGGACTGCGCGGGACCTCAGGGTTGGAAGGAAAAGGCCCCACCGGGCGCCAGCCGCGATGGAGCCGTGGGTTCGATGGCGCTTAGTTGCGGTCCATCTGGGGCGCCGAGGACTCGGCCGGGCCTGCGCCCAGGGTCGACGTATCCGTCGTGGTGCTGTTGCTGGTCGTCTCGGTGCTGGAGGCGGTGCTGCCCGAGCCCAGGCTCTGGTCGCCGCTGTTCTGCATCGTCGAGCTGCTGCCCAGCGAGGCGCCCGACGGGCTCGACGAGCCGTAGCTGTCCGATTGCGCGATGGCGATACCGCCGATGGCGAGGGCAGCCGCTGCGGTCAGCGTGGTCAGGGTCTTCTTGGTTCCGTTCATAGGAATACTCCTTGGTTTGGTTCTGGAAGGCGCCGGTGCTTCCGGCTGCTTCCCAGCTTAGGGAGGACCCCAACCAGCCCAAGTGCGGGGATGGCGGCTGCGGCTGTAGGAATGCCGCTGTCACCGGGTGCTTCAGTGAGGCTCGGCCACGGACTGCGGCTCGGCCCAGCCGTCGATCTGCAGCTGCGGGTCGGCGCATTCGCAGCCGAAGGCGCACTCCGCGTCGTCCGCGGCCGTGGCTGCGGATGCGGGGACGAAAGGCGGGACAGCGTCCTGCTGGGTCTGCGGCGTCATTTGCGGCATGGCGAGCTCCGTGTATCAGGTCGAGCCATTGTTCGGCCCGCCACGGCCCAGCCGTATCCTCTGGCGCCTCGTCAGTGCGTAGGACTGCGCCGCATCACCTTCTGCACCAGCGTCACGGCGGCGAGCACGATGGCCCCGGCGATGATGCCGACCACCGCATCGAGCAACGCGGTCACGAGCCAACCCATGCCGCCTGCCGATTTCGCGATGTCTTCCACAGCGTGCGCCAGCGCTTCGACGCCGTGCACCAGGATGCCGCCGCCCACCAGGAACATCGCGGCGGTGCCGGCTACCGACAATGCCTTCATCAGCCAAGGCGCCATCCGCACCAGTCCCTGGCCGATGCTGCGCGCCGCTGCCGACGCCTGGCGGCTCAGGTACAGCCCCAGGTCGTCGAGCTTCACGATGCCGCCCACCAGGCCATAGACGCCCACGGTCATGATGACCGCAATGCCCACCAGCACCGCGACCCGCGTGACGAAGTCGCTGCCGGCCACGGTGCCGAGCGAAATCACGATGATCTCGGCCGACAGGATGAAGTCGGTGCGGACCGCTCCCTTGATCTTTTCCTTCTCGAAAGCCACGACGTCGAGCGTGGGGTCGTCGAGCGCCTGCACCTGTTCCAGGTGGTGCACCTCGTCTTCCTGCTTGCTGTGCAGCCAGCGGTGTGCGAGTTTCTCCACGCCTTCGAAGCACAGGAAGGCGCCGCCTATCATCAGCAGCGGCGTGATGGCCCAGGGCGCCAGCGCGCTGATGGCCAGCGCCAGCGGCACCAGGATCGCCTTGTTGACCGCCGAGCCCTTGGCGACCGCCCACACCACGGGCAGCTCGCGGTCGGCGCGCACGCCGGCCACCTGCTGCGCGTTCAGCGCGAGGTCATCGCCCAGCACGCCGGCCGTCTTCTTGGCGGCGACCTTGGTGAGGATGGAGACATCGTCGAGCAGTGTCGCGATGTCGTCGAGCAGTGCGAAGAAGCTGGAGGCCATGGGGCGCGATTATCTCTGCGCCTGCCTCCTGTCAGTAGTTGCCGGTACGGTAGGGCGACCTCGGCACGTACTTGTGTTCGCCGTCGGGGATGGGCTCGGCCCTGGGGTCGGGGCGGCGCTGGCGCGCATTGGTGCCTTCGCTGCGCTCGTTCGTGCGCGGCTGCGGGTCGGCCTTGGGCTTCGAGGGGCGTTGTGCGGGCTTCATGCAGCCAAGCTAACACCGCTGCGGGAAATGGCATAGTCAGCCGATGCCGCGCCTTCTCGCGATCCTGTTCCTGCTGCTCGGCCCACTGGCCGCCACCGCGGCCGAATTCACCGACGACATGGCCCAGCGCACACTGGCCTGCACCGCCTGCCACGGCAAGCAGGGCCGGGCGGGGCCCGACGGCTACTACCCGCGGCTTGCCGGCAAGCCCGCGGGCTACCTGTACAACCAGCTGCTCAACTTTCGCGACGGGCGGCGGCACTACGGACTGATGACGCGCCTGCTCGACCCACTGTCCGACCAGTACCTGATGGACATCGCCAAGTATTTCGCGAGCCTCGAGGTGCCGTATCCCGGCGCGGCGCGGACCAAGGCTACGACAGCCGAGCTGAAGCTGGGCGCGCGGCTGGCGCTCAAGGGCGACGCGGGCCGAAAGCTGCCGGCGTGCGCCGAATGCCACGGCCGCGCACTCACCGGCGTGCTGCCCGACGTGCCGGGCCTGTTGGGGTTGCCGCGCGACTACCTCGGCGCCCAGCTGGGCGCCTGGCGCACCGGGCAAAGGCGCGCGTATGAGCCCGACTGCATGGGCGAAATCGCCCGGGCCCTGACGCGCGAGGACATCTCGGCCGTCACTGCGTGGCTGTCGTCGCAGCCGGTGCTGCATGGCGGCAAGCCCGCTGCGGCGGCCGCGAGAGCGCCGTCCACGAAGTGCGGCAGCGCGGCGATGCCCAAGCCGGCAAAGGGCGGCTCATGATGGGACGGGCGGCGCAGTGGCTGCTGGTCGCGCTGTTGGCGGCAGCCTTGCTGGTCTGGGGCATCAATTTCATGCCCGGCGACAAAGGCGGCTCGCCCTTGGCATCGGCCGTGCCGGCTGGAACCCTGGCCGCGCGCGGCGCTTATCTCGCACGCGCCGGCAACTGCGCGGCTTGCCACACCGCGCGAGGGGGCGCGGCCTACGCCGGTGGGCGGCCGCTGGCCACGCCTTTCGGCACGGTCTATGCGGGCAACCTCACACCCGACGCCGACACCGGCATCGGCCAGTGGACGCCTGCGCACTTCTGGCGTGCGCTGCACCATGGCCGCTCGCGCGACGGCCGCCTGCTCTACCCGGCCTTTCCCTACACGCACTACACGCGGATCACGCGCGCCGATTCGGATGCGATCTTCGAGTACCTGCGCACCGTGCCGGCCGTGCGGCAGGCCAACCGCGAGCACGACCTGCGTTGGCCCTACAACACGCAGGCGGCCCTGGCGGTGTGGCGCGCCCTGTACTTCCGCGCCGGGACGTATGAAGCCGACACCAAGCGGTCGGAACAATGGAATCGCGGTGCGTACCTGGTGCAGGGACTCGGCCACTGCGGTGCGTGCCACACGGCGCGCAACATGCTGGGCGCCAGCCCCGACATGCTCGACCTGTCGGGCGGCCTGATCCCCATGCAGAACTGGTACGCGCCGTCCCTCACGGCCCGGACCGAAGCGGGCGTGCACGACTGGGCCACCGAGGAGGTGGTGCAGCTGCTGCAGGCCGGCACGTCACCGCGCGGCACGGTGCTGGGACCGATGGCTGAAGTGGTGCTGCACAGCACGCAGCACCTTGAAACGGCCGACGTACAGGCGATGGCCGTCTACCTGAAGAGCTTGCCTGCCACGCCGGGCGCGAGCGACGCCGACCCGCGCGAAGTGCCGCGAGCCACGGGCGAACTGTCCGAGCGCGGTGCCAAGCTGTACACGAAGCATTGCGCCGACTGCCATGGCAAGCGGGGCGAAGGCGTGCCCGGCGCCTACCCGCCGCTTGCAGGCAACCGCACGGTGCTGATGCCGGTGACGGCGAACCTGGTGCAGGTGGTGCTGTACGGCGGCTTCCCGCCGGCGACGAAGCTCAATCCCCGGCCTTACGGCATGCCACCCTTTGCCGTGCAGATGGGCGACAGCGACGTGGCCGCGGTGCTCAGCTACATCCGCGGCGCGTGGGGTAACAAGGCGGCACCGGTGAGCGAGTTCGACGTGTCGCGGCAGCGCGAGAGTTCTCGCTGAAAATAGCCGCCATGTCGCTGCGCCCCGTGAGACTGCCGCCCGATGTGCCGGGCCGCCTGTGGCTCTCGTCCATGCCGGGCCGCTTCGAGGCGTGGCCCTCATTCGAGGCGCAGGCGCAGCGTGCCAAGCTGGCGCTGGTGGTGTGCCTGACGCAGCGCGACGAGATGCGTGAGTTGTCGCCCAACTATCACGCGGCGGTGGTGTCGGGCCGGATGCCATTCCGCTGGGCCCACCTGCCGGTGCCGAACTTCGGCGTGCCCGCCGACCGCGCCGGCTTCCGGCGCGAGGTCGAAGGCATCGCCGAAGCCCTGAAGCGCGGCGACGCCGTGATGCTGCATTGCGCCGCCGGCATGGGCCGCACCGGCTCGGCTGCGGCCTGCGTGCTCAAGTCGCTGGGGGTTGCCACCGACGATGCGTTGAAGCTGGTACGCGAGGCGGGATCGAATCCGCAGAATGCCCTGCAGTCGGGGTTTGTCGACTGGTTCTGACCAGCACTCGCGGGCACGTGGCTTCCTCAGAGGTCTTGAACGCAGAAGACGCAGAAGTACGCAGAAACACAGAAGGAATTCAAGAAGAAGCTTGAAAATTTCTTCTGCGTCTTCTGCGTACTTCTGCGTCTTCTGCGTTCAATGCCAAACCGGAGATCGTCAAGCTCCCTTTGCAGTCACTTCGCGAACGGGTTGGCGAAGACGAACATCATCGCCACGCCCACGCCGATCAGGAAGTTGGCGTCGATCAGGCCGGCCAGCAGGAACATCTTGGTCTGCAGCGGCTCCATCATCTCGGGCTGGCGCACCGCGCCTTCGATGAAGCGGCCGCCCATGTTGCCTATGCCCAGGCAGGCGCCGATGGCGCCCAACCCGATGATCAAGCCGCATGCAACAGCGATCAGGCCCGTGTCTGTCATTTCATTACCTCCGTATCGATGGCCCGATGATGGAGGCACGGCTGCGTGCAGCCAATTACCTGTCAGGTAATGCGGCGATGGCCTGGTCGGCTACGCCAGCGAGCTGTGCGTCGGTGACACGCTCGGGCGCGATCTCGCGAAGCGGCAGCAGCACGAAGGCGCGCTCGAACATGCGGGGGTGGGGCACGCTGAGCCCCACCGCACGGATGGAAGCCGAGCCATAGAGCAGCAGGTCGAGGTCCAGCGTGCGCGGCGCATTCCGATAAGGCCGCTGCCGCCCCGCCTGCAGCTCGACCTGCTGCAAAGCCGCCAGGAGGTCCATCGCATTCAGCGAAGTTTCCACGGCGATCACGGCATTGATGAAGTCGGGACCGATCGCATCGACCGGGGCGCTCATGTAAAGCCGCGAGCGCGCCAGCAGGCGCACGCCATCCAGCTGCGCAACGCGGCCGATGGCCTCGGTGACCGTGCGCCTCGCATCGCCCAGGTTCGAGCCCAGGCCTATGTAAGCGACAACCGGGTCACGCATCGCCCGATTCGGCTCCACCGCCACCCCCACCCTGCCCCGAGGGCTTGCGACGGCGCCGGCGCCGCTTGCGCGGAGCGTCGCCCGAGGGGGCGTCGCCGTCGGCTGAAGGAGCAGGCGCAGGTGCGGGCGCGGGCCGCGGCTCGGCCACATCGCCCAGCGCCGCCGGCGCCGGCCGAGGCGGCCGCACACGCCGCTGGTGCTTCTGCTGCTCTTCGCGCAGCTGCGCCACCAGGTCCTCACGCACCGCGTCGCTCGCCAGGCTGAATTCCTGCCACCAGTCGGCCAGCACCACGTCGACCTCGCCTGCGTCCGCGCGCAGCCGCATGAAGTCGAAGCCGGCCCTGAAGCGCGGCTGCTCGGCCAGGCTGAAGGCCGTGTTGCCCACGCGCTTTTCGAAGCGCGGCTGCATCATCCAGATCTCGCGCATGTCGGCGCCCAGCTTGCCGCGGCCCGACACGTCGCCGATGCGCGCATTGAACACGTCGTCGATCGCTTCCTGCAACGCCGGAAACGAATGCTGCTTGCGCGCGAGCCGGTCGGCCCAGCCATCGCGCACGTCGGACCACAGCACGCAGGCCAGCAGGAAGCTGGGCGCGACCGGCTTGCCCTCTTCGACGCGGCGGTCGGTGTCCTGCAGCGCCGCCTTGACGAAAGGCTGGTCGGCCCGCTCCACCACGAGGTCGAGCAGCGGGTAGATGCCGCGCGACAGGCCCAGCGAGCGCAGCTGCGCTATGGTCGCCACCGAGTGGCCGGTCTGCAGCAGCTTGAGCATCTCGTCGAACAGGCGGCTTTGCGGCACGTCGCCCAGCAGGCCCAGGCTGGGCACCAGCGGCTGGCCGGTCTTGGGTTCGAGCTTGAACCCCAGCGGCGCCAGCTTGGAGGCGAAGCGCACGGCCCGGATGATGCGCACCGGGTCCTCGCGGTAGCGGGCGGTGGGGTCGCCGATCATGCGGATCAGCTTCTTCTTGGCGTCCTGGATGCCCCCGTGGTAGTCCACCACGATGCGCCGCTCAGGGTCGTAGTACAGCGCGTTGATGGTGAAGTCGCGGCGCGCCGCGTCTTCTTCCTGCGGGCCCCACACGTTGTCGCGCAGCACGCGGCCCGATGCGTCGACCGCATGCTTCATGCCCGCCAGTTCGCTGCGGCTCGTCTTCTCGTTGCCGGCCACCGCCTCGGCCGCCGCGGAGTCGAGGTAGGCGCGGAACGTCGAAACCTCGATCACTTCGTGCTCGCGCCCGCGCCCGTACACCACGTGCACGATGCGAAAGCGCCGGCCGATGATGAAGGCGCGCCGGAACAGCGACTTCACCTGCTCGGGCGTAGCGTTGGTCGCCACGTCGAAGTCCTTGGGCCTCAGGCCGAGCAGCAGGTCGCGCACGGCGCCGCCGACGATGTAGGCCTCGTGGCCCGCTTCTTTCAGCGTATGCACGACGTTCAGTGCACGCTCGTCCACCAGCGCCGGGTCGATGCCGTGGTCGTCGGGGCCGACCTCCTCGCGCTTGCCGAACTTCGGTTTCGGCTTGTTGCCGAGGATCTTGTCGATGAATTTCTTGATCATTGTTCTCTGAAGAGGTCCAGTATGCGCCAGCCACGGTCTATGGCTACGCTTCTCAAGGCCGGGCTCGGATTGGTGGCGACGGGATGGTCGACCTTCTCCAGCAGCGGCAGGTCGTTCATGGAATCGGAATAGAAAGTGGTCTCCACGTCGAGCCAGTCGATGCCGCGCTCGCCCATCCACTGCTCCACCCGCACCACCTTGCCCTCGCGGATGGACGGTACGCCGCGGACCTCGCCGGTGATCCAGCCGTCCGGGCCACGCTCGAGGTCCACCGCGATCAGCTCCTGCACGCCGAAAGCATCGGCGATCGGGCGCGTGACCAGCTCGTTCGTCGCGGTCACGATCAGCACGTGGTCGTCCGACGCCTGGTGGCGGCGCACGAGGTCGAAGGCGGGCGGCAGCATCGCGGGGCGGATCACTTCGCGCATGTAGCGCTCGCGCGCTGCGTAGTACTCGGCTTCGCCGCGCACGCGCATGGCCTCGACGGCGAACCGCACGTAGTCGCGAATATCGAGCGTGCCGGCCAGGTAGTGCTGGAAGTACTCGTCGTTGCGCTGCTTGAACGCCATGGGGTCGGTCCACCCGATGGTGCAGGTGAACTCGCCCCACGAGAAGTCCGAGTCGATCGGCAGCAGCGTGTGGTCCAGGTCGAAGAAGGTGATGCGGGGGCGGGTCACTGGTTCTCCAGCATGGACTTCACCAGCGGGATGGTCACCGCACGCTGGGTCTGCAGCGCATACGCGTCCAGGTGGTCCAGCAGCTGCATCAGGCTGCCCAGGTCGCGCGAGAAGCGCTTGAGGATGAAGTCCATCACTTCGTCGCTCAGGAAGATGCCGCGCGCGTCCGCCGACTGCCGCAGCACGGCGCGGCGCTCGGGCTCGCTGGGCACCTGCAGCTGGAACACGTGGCCCCAGCCCAGCCGGGTGCGCAGGTCTTCGCGCAGCTTCAGGTGGCTGGGCGGGAAGCCGCCGGCGGCCAGCACGCCGCGCTGCAACGCCTGCGCCTGCACGAACCAGCTGAAGGCTGCGTGCTGCTGCACCGCGGTGTAAAGGTGCACGTCGTCCATCAGCACCACGGCCCAGCGCTCGTCGAAAGGCGGCGGTTCGGCGATGGACGCGTCCAGCCAGCCGGCTGCGGCGCCCTGCTCGCGCAGCGACTCCTCCACGGCTTTCAGCAGGTGCGTCTTGCCGCTGCCCGCCGCGCCCCACAGGTAGGTGGGCACGGGCGAGCGCGTGGGGCTGCCGGTCCACAGCAGCAGGTGGCGCAGCGCCGCCTCGTTGGGCCCCGCGAAGAAGCTTGCCAGCGTCGGCGCGCGGGCCAGGCCGATGTCCAGCGCGAGCTGTTTCATGGTCATGACTGGTACAGCTTGCTCGCGAGGTAGCTGGCCCGCGCGCGGCGGATCGCTACCAGCAGCACCGCGCTGGCAGGCAGCGCAACAAGTACCCCGACGAAGCCCAGCACCTGGCCGAAGGAAAGCAGCGCGAAGATCACCGCCAGCGGGTGCAGGCCGATGCGCTCGCCCACGAAGCGCGGCGTGACGAACAGGCTTTCGATCACTTGCCCGCTGCCGTAGACCGCGGCCACCATGACCAGTGCCTTGAGCGACGCGAACTGCAGCAGGCCCGCCAGGGTGGCCAGCACCAGCCCGAGCCCGAACCCGAGGTAGGGCACGAACATCGCGAGCCCGGTGAACACGCCGATCGGCAGCGCCAGGTCCAGGCCGAACAGCGCCAGTCCGATGGCGTAGTACAGCGACATGATCAGCATCACCAGCAACTGCCCGCGCAGGTACTGTCCCAGCACCTGGTCGGATTCGGAAGCGAACGAGTCGACGGACGGGCGCGCCCGCACGGGCACCAGGTCCATCACGCGCGCCACGATCTGCTTCCAGTCGAGCAGCAGGTAGAACAGCGCCACCGGCACCAGCACCACGTTGCCCAGCACCGCCAGCGCCACGCTGCCGCCCAGCTTGAGCGACGACCACACCGAGGGGAAAGCGTCTTCCCAGTTGGCATTGAGGTACGTGAGCACCTGCGCCTTCAGGCTCGCCAGGTCCAGCGACACCTGCAGCCCGAATTGCGCGAGCCAGGGTGCCAGCGACTCGTTCAGGCGGTCCAGCAGCACCGGCACCTGCTCGCGCATCAGCGGGATTTCCTTGGCGAGCACCGGCACCACCAGCAGCGCCACCCCCAGCAGCGCCACGATGAACAGCAGTTCCACGATGATGACGGCCAGCACGCGGGGCACGCGGCCCTTCCACATGGCGTCCACGCGGTCGACCACGGGGGTCAGCGCATAGGCCAGCACCGCCGCCACCACGAAGGGCGTGAGCACCGGGCCGAGCGCCTGCAGCACCGCAACGGCCAGCAAGGCGATGAGCAGCCAGGCGGCTGCCCTTTTCTGGGAGGGAGTGAATTGCACGTCCGGCGGCGGGGGTGCGAAAGTTAGAATCAGGCGCAAATTCTATCGGGGCCGTCCCGCAAGCCACCGCAGCCCATCCTTTTCCATGAATCCCAGCCCCCTTTCCTACAAGGATGCCGGCGTCGACATCGACGCGGGCGACGCCCTGGTCGAACGCATCAAGCCATTGGCCAGGAAGACCATGCGCGAAGGCGTGCTGGCCGGCATCGGCGGCTTCGGCGCCCTGTTCGAGGTGCCCAAGCGCTACCAGGAGCCGGTGCTGGTGAGCGGCACCGACGGCGTGGGCACCAAGCTCAAGCTCGCCTTCCAGTGGGGCATGCACGACACCGTGGGCATCGACCTGGTGGCCATGAGCGTCAACGACGTGCTGGTGCAAGGCGCCGAGCCGCTGTTCTTCCTGGACTACTTCGCCTGCGGCAAGCTGCACGTGGACACCGCTGCCGCGGTGGTGGGCGGCATCGCGCGCGGCTGCGAGTTGTCGGGCTGCGCGCTGATCGGGGGCGAGACCGCCGAGATGCCCGGCATGTACCCCGAAGGTGAATACGACCTGGCCGGCTTTGCCGTGGGCGTGGTCGAGAAGTCGCTGATCCTCTCCGGCGCCGCCGTGAAGCCCGGCGACACCGTGCTGGGCTTGCGCTCCAGCGGCGTGCACTCCAACGGCTTTTCGCTGGTGCGCAAGTGCATCGAGCGCGCGGGCGCCAACCTGCCGGCCGCATTGGACGGCAAGCCGTTCCGCGAAGCCGTGATGGAGCCCACGCGCATCTACGTGAAGCCGGTGCTGGCCGCGCTGGCGCAGCACCCGATCAAGGCGCTGGCGCACATCACGGGCGGCGGCCTGCTGGAGAACATCCCGCGCGTGCTGCCCGAAGGCACGGCAGCCCACCTGCGCAAGGGCAGCTGGCCGAGGTCGGAGCTGTTCGCATGGCTGCAACAGGTGGCCGGCATCGACGACCACGAGATGAACCGCACCTTCAACAACGGCATCGGCATGGTAGTGGTGGTCGACCAGGCGCACGCCGCGGCGACCGCGCAGGCGCTGCGTGACGCGGGCGAAGCGGTGCACGAGATCGGCTTCATCGCCGATCGCGCCAGCGGCGGGGCGCCGGTCGTCATCGCCTGAGCAAGCGCCCGATGAACGCGCCGGTGCAAGGCAAACTGCCGGCCGGCATCTGGGCGCTGGGCGGCGTCAGCCTGCTCATGGACGTTTCGTCCGAGCTCATCCACAGCCTGTTGCCGGTCTTCATGGTGACGGTGCTCGGCACGCCGATGCTGGTCGTCGGCCTGATCGAAGGCGCGGCCGAAGCGCTGGCGCTCGTCGTCAAGGTGTTTTCAGGCGCGCTCAGCGACTACTTCGGCAAGCGCAAGCCGCTCGCCGTGCTGGGCTACGGGCTGGGTGCGGCCTCCAAGCCCCTGTTCGCACTGGCCACCACTGCGGGCATGGTGCTCGCGGCCAGGCTGGTGGACCGCGTGGGCAAGGGCATCCGCGGCGCGCCGCGCGACGCACTGGTGGCCGACATCGCGCCGGCCCACCTGCGCGGCGCGGCCTTCGGCTTGCGCCAGTCGCTCGACACCGTCGGCGCCTTCCTCGGGCCGGTGCTGGCCATAGTCTTCATGCTGCTGTGGGCGAACGACTTCCGCACCGTATTCTGGATTGCGGTGATACCTGGCGTGCTGGCCATCGTGCTGCTGGTCTTTGGCGTGCGCGAACCGGCACGCACCGGCGACGGCAAGCGCACCAACCCGATCCGGCGCGAGAGCCTGCAAAAGCTCGGCCGCGCGTACTGGGGTGTCGTCGCCGTGGGCGCGGTGTTCACGCTGGCGCGCTTCAGCGAAGCCTTCCTCGTGCTGCGCGCGCAGCAAGGCGGCCTGGCGCTCGCATGGACCCCGCTGGTGCTGATCGCGATGAACGTGGTCTATGCCATCGGGGCCTATCCGTTCGGTGCGCTGGCCGACCGCATGGACCACCGCAAGCTGCTGGCCGGCGGGCTGGTGGTGCTGGTGGCCGCCGACCTCCTGCTCGCAGCGGCCGGCCAGGGCCCGCTGTTGTGGGCCGGCATCGCGCTGTGGGGCCTGCACATGGCGATGACGCAGGGACTTCTGGCGACGATGGTGGCCGGCACCTGCCCGGCCGAGCTGCGCGGCACGGCCTTCGGTGTCTTCAACCTCGCGAGCGGCATCGCGCTGCTCGCGGCCAGCGTGCTGGCGGGTGCGCTGTGGGACTCATGGGGCGCGCCTGCGACCTTCTTCACGGGGGCGGCGCTGGCCCTGGCCGCGCTGGCCGCTGTTGCTACGCTACAAAAGTCCTAGCGTTACAGGCCCGTTTTCTGGACTTCTGCAGGGAATCGGCTCACACTGGCCGGGTGTCAAGGCCTGCCCGGCAGGCCTGCGGCTTCCAGGAGGCGAGATGCCGGTCATGGCAGTGGTCAACCGCAAGGGCGGCAGCGGCAAGAGCACGTTTGCGGCGCACGTGGCTGCATGGTGTGCCCTGCGCGGGCACTCGGTGATGCTGGGCGACGTCGACCGGCAGCAGTCCAGCCGCGGCTGGCTCAGGCGGCGGCCCGCCGCCCTGCCCGCCATCGCGCCCTGGACGATGGACAACAAGAACATGCTGCGCGTGCCCACCGGCATCACGCATGCAGTGCTGGACACGCCCGGCGGCCTGCACGGCTTCGAACTCGCGCGCATCGTCATGTTCGCCGACGCGATCATCATCCCCGTGTGCCCCTCGCTGTTCGACCGCGAGTCGGCCGCGCAATGCCACGCCGAGCTGATGACCCTGCCGCGGGTGGCGCACGGACGCTGCCGGCTGGCCACGGTGGGCATGCGCGTGGACGGCCGCACCAAGGCCGGCGAGATGCTGCGCGAGTGGTCCGAGGGTCTCGGCATCCGGTACCTGGGGTCGCTGCGCGAAACGCAGCTTTACGTGCGCAGCCTTGAGAAGGGCCTGACCGTCTTCGACCTGCCGCCGCAGCATGCGGCGCCCGACCTGGCCCAGTGGCAACCCATCCTCGACTGGCTGCAGCCGGTGCTGGAGCCGCCGCAGGCGGCCAACGACCCGGTGCCCGGCGCGCATGTCTCGCGGCCGCTGCCGCTGAAGCCTGCGCAGGAGGCCATGGTTTCAGGCTCGCGCCTGTCGGTGCTGTCGGGGGCCAGGGTGCTGTCGGCGGGCGTGCCGCAGGCGCAGCCGCAGCTGGCGCGTGCTGCCGCACCCGGCGCAACCCGGGTCTTGCCCCAGTTCCTCAAGCGGTAGGGCGGGGTCGAAGCGCGAAGCGCGCATCCCGCCGCAGGTCAGTGCTTCTCGCGCCGCAGCCCCGCCACGCGGTCTGCGATCACGTCGATGTCCAGCGCATCGTGCGCGTGCACGAGGTAAGTCTCGAGGTCGTCCACCGCCAGCGCCGAATGGCCCTGCTCGGCGTGCGCCAGGCCGCGGTCGCGGTACTCGGACCACGCATCGGGCAGCAGCACCAGCAGCCGGTTCTGCACGGCGATGAGGCGCATCCAGTCTTCCTGCGCGCGATGCACTTCCTTCAGGTTGCGCAGCATGCGCGCGATGATGTCGCGCGGCGGCGCGGCCTGCAGGTACAGGCCCAGCGGCACTTCGAAGTCGTCGACCAGCCCGCTGGAGCGCTTGTAGGGCTCCAGCCTTTCGGCCAGTTCTTCGCGTGAGAGCGACTGGCCGGTGAACGGGTCGATGACCACCTGCCCCTTGGGCAGGTTGACCTTGACCATGAAGTGGCCGGGGAAGCACACGCCACGTGCGTGCAGGCCGATGCCCTGGGCGAGCTCCATCCACAGCACCGCCAGCGAGATCTGGATGCCGCGGCGCGTGCGCAGCACGACGTTCAGGTAGCTGTTGTCGGGGTCGCAGTAGTCGTTGATGTTGCCGCCGAAGCTGAGGTCGCGGAAGAAGAACTGGTTCAGGCTGCGCAGGCGCTGCAGCGCGGGCGCGTCGGCAGGGATGCGACGCTTCAGGCGCGCGAGCAGCTGGTCGACGTCGCCCAGCACCTGCTGCAGGTCGAGGTCGGGGTATTCGTCCTGCGCGACGCTCGCTGCGGCTTCGAGCAGCGGAAAGTCCTCGTCGCTGTCCACCAGCATGCTGAAGTACTCGAGCGATGTGGGGGCCTGGAACACGGAGCGCATGCCGGAGTTGTAGTTGAGGCCCATGGCCGAGTCAACCCGAGCCCGAGGCCTAGCGCGTGACAAATTGCCTCAGCTTCAGGCCGGCCGCCCAGAGTGCTCCGAAATAGATAGCAAGAGAACCTGCCAGCAGCACGGCGAGCATCAACACCCGATGCGCCGCTTCGGTGTTGCGCCAGGCCAGCCACGGGAAGCTGGAAGAAGCCCACATCAGGTAAACGGCCAGCAAGGCCGTGGCGGCGAACACCTGCAACAGGAAGCGCCCCCAGCCCGGCCCGGGCTCGTAGCTGCCACGGCGCTTCAGGCCCACGAGCAGCCAGGCCGCATTGATGAGGGCCCCGATGCCGATCGACAGCGCCAGCCCGGCGTGCCGCAGCAGCGGCACCAGCGCCACGTTCAGCAGCTGCGTGATGACGAGCACGGCCACGGCAATGCGAACCGGCGTGCGCATGTCCTGGTCGGCATAGAAGCCCGGCGCCAGCACCTTGATGGCAACCAGCCCGAGCAGGCCGACGCCGTAGCCGCCCAGCGCCAGCGAAACCTGCATCACGTCGGTGTCGCGGAAGGCGCCGTAGTGGAACAGCGTGGCCACCAGCGGCGTCGCAAACAGCATGAGGCCCGCGGCCGCGGGCACCGCTAACAGCACCGTGAGGCGCAGCCCCCAGTCGAGCATGGCCGAATAGCGGTCGCTGTCGCCCGTTGCGCGCGCGGCAGCCAGCTGCGGCATCAGCACCACGCCCAGCGCCACGCCGAGCAGCGAGGTCGGGAACTCCATCAGCCGGTCGGCATAGAACAGCCACGTGACGCTGCCGGTCGCGAGGTGCGAAGCGATCTGGGTGTTGATCAGCAGAGAGAGTTGCGCGACGCCCACCCCCAGCAACGCAGGCGCCATCATGCCCAGCACGTGCCGCACGCCGGGGTCGCGCCAGGCATCGCGCACCTGGCTGGCGGCCAGGCCGATGCGCGGCAGCAACCCCAGCCGGGCCAGCACGGGCACCTGCACGGCCAGCTGCAGCACGCCGCCCGCCATGACGCCGGCGGCCATCGCGTAGATCGGCTCGATGCCCATGGACTTGAACCAGGGCGCACCCAGCCACGCCGCCGCGATCATGCAAAGGTTGAGCAGCACCGGCGTGGCGGCGGGCACGGCATAGCGCTTCCAGGTGTTGAGGATGCCTGCGGCCAGCGCCACCATCGACATGAAGCCGATGTAAGGGAACATCCAGCGCGTCATGAGCACCGCGGCGTCGAAACTGTGCGGGTCCTTGCGCAGGCCCGACGCCAGCGCCCAGACCAGGGCCGGCGCGCCGGCCACGCCGATCACGCAGGTCGCGAGCAGCGACCAGGCGAGCGCCGTGGCTACGGCATCGACCAGGCGCCGGGTGGCCTCTTCGCCGTCGCGCTCCTTGGCGTGCGCCAGCGCGGGCACGAAAGCCTGGCTGAAGGCGCCTTCGCCGAACAGCCGGCGAAACAGGTTGGGGATGCGGAAAGCGACGTTGAAGGCGTCGGTCAGGGCCGTGGCGCCGAAGACCGCTGCCATCAGCAGGTCCCGGACGAGCCCCGTGACGCGGGAAGCAAGGGTCAGCAGGGAGACCGTGGAAGCGGCTTTGAGAAGGGTCACCGGCGGGAGTTTAGCCCGTCGCCTATAATGGAGGGCTTTGCTGGCATCATCCTCAGACACAAGGATACATTCATGGCCTCTACCAAACCCAAGAAGAAGAACCCGCGCCTCGCGTCGGGTCGCAAGCGCGCGCGCCAGGACGTCAAGCTCAATGCAGCCAACACGTCCCTGCGCTCCAAATACCGCACCGCGGTGAAGAACGTCGAAAAGGCCGTCGCCGCGGGCGACAAGTCCAAGGCGACCGAACTCTTCGCCAAGGCCCAATCGATCGTGGACACGGTGGCCGACAAGGGCATCTTCCACAAGAACAAGGCGGCTCGCGACAAGAGCCGTCTCTCGGCGAAGGTCAAGAACCTCGCCGCCGCCGCCTGATCCTCTAGCGATCGGGCAAGCCCGGAAGCGCCAGCCGCTTCCGCCGTTTGAACCGGGTGCGCTGCCAGCAAAGACGAAACCCCCGCTTGCGGGGGTTTTTTCATGGGGGCGGCCGGCCGCTCGGGCTGCGAACGCCCTCCAGGTCGACATCCAGCGTGCCGTGGGCGGGAACGCTGTCGATCCCGAGCGGCAGTGCTTGCATCCGGGTCGAGCCGCCTTCGGCGTCTTCGTCAGGCGCGGCGGCGTGCGGGTGCCCCTCGTCCTTCAGGATGTCCTCGGCCACCCGGTACAGCAGCAGCAGGTCCCGGTACGCCTGCAGTTCGAAAGCACGCTCGCCTTCGGCGGTGGAACTGCGGAACAGCGAGTGGCCGAGCACCGACAGCACCCGCTGCTGCGGCCACAGGGCCGTGATCCGGGTCATCGCGCGGCTGTACCTCTCGAGCCCGGCGGACTCGTGGGCAAACTGGTCATAGGGGGCGACGTCCACGTTGAAGCGGCTGCAGAACTCTTCGCGCATCGTCTCGAAGCGGGTCCGGTTGCCACTGGAGTGGTAAAGGTCCAGCAGGTACAGCCAGGCCAGGGGGCTGGTCGCTTCCTCGTCCAGGATGTGCATCTCCAGCAGGTCGATGGCCCGGGCCGGCTCGCCCAGGCGGATGAAGAACTCGACCTGCTGGTAGATGTCGATGAGCTCCTCGGCCTTGATGCTGAGCGGCGCGGACAGGTCGAGCAGCGGCGGTGGGATTGCTGCTGCAGCGCGAGCCGCGGGTGGGCTGGAAGCCGGCACGGGCGCAGGTGCAGCGGTGGAAGCAGGCGTCGCCGTGAGGCCGGGGCGAGGCGGCTGGAGGGGCCGGGACGGCACGACCTGGGGTTGCCTCGGCCAAACGGCGGGGGCCTCCCTCCTGCGCGACACCAGGAACCACAAGATGGCGATGGCGCCCGCGCCGGCCAGCACGGCAGCGGGCAGCCAGGCCAGCATCTTCTGCCGGTCCAGCGCTTGCCGGGTGGTCGCCAGGGTCGCCTCGTTGCGTGCCAGCGCTTCGCGCGCCGCCAGTGCTTCGCGCGCGTTTCGCTGCAGCAACTCCATCTGCCTGGCGGGTGGTGCGCCGATCACGGCCCAGGCCTCGGAAGCCGCGGAGCGCGCGGCACCGGGGCTTTCAATGGAAGCCAGGGCGGGGCTGGCGCGCAGCACGAGCGGCTCGGCGGGCGGCTCGGTGGCGGCAACGGCAGGGCCGGCGATGCGCAGGGCCAAGCCTGTCACAACGGCTGCAACGAAGCCGGTGGCGTATTTCCCGATGATCGTCCCCTCCCGCATGCGCACACGGGGCTGCGGCTATCCTACCTTGCGCGCTCGTCGGGCAGCAAACAGGCCTCGGCCACCTGCAGGTCGTTGTCTTTCGCGAAGTTGATGACGAAGTCCCAGGCCATGGGCTCGTAGTCGCGCAGTGCCCGGTTGACCACCACGGCCTTCACCCCTTCGATGACGGTCGGCACGCACCACGGCGAGTAGCTCAGGTGGCTGCCCGGGTGCGCGCCGCCGGGGCGAAAGGAGCTCATCACCCCTGCCAGCCGCTCGGCCCAATCGCTCGGGCGAAAGACGCGGCCGTCCCGGGTGATGCCCCGGATGAAGACTTCCTTGGCGTTCGGAGAGATCATATGTTGCGGTGCACAAGTATTATATCTTATATAAGACTTGGGGCCAGCCGGGCGGCATCGCTGTGATGCGCAATTCTCAACCCGGCGGTGCATTCGGTGTGCCTAAAATCAGCGCTCAACGGCCCAATGCGTTGGGCCGCTTCTCATTGCAAAGGAACGACTGATGGCTTTCATCGAGGCTCAATCGCCGCACACCATGAACACCTACGGGCGCTTGGCCGTCGCGCTGTCGCACGGCCAGGGCGTGTACGTCTGGGACGTGAACGGCAAGCGATACCTCGATGCGCTGGCCGGCATCGCGGTGAACACGCTGGGCCACAACCACCCCAAGCTGGTGCCTGCCCTGCAGGACCAGGTGGCCAAGATCATCCACAGCTGCAACTACTACCACGTGCCCAACCAGGAGAAGCTGGCGGCCAAGCTGGTGGAACTCTCGGGCATGACCAACGTGTTCTTCGCCAATTCGGGGCTGGAAGCCAACGAGGCGGCGCTGAAGCTGGCGCGCAAGTACGGCCACGACAAGGGCATCGAGCGGCCGAAGATCGTGGTGTACGAGAAGGCCTTCCACGGCCGCAGCATCGCCACCCTGTCGGCCACCGGCAACGAAAAGGTGCAGAAGGGCTTCGGGCCGCTGGTGGAAGGCTTCGTGCGCGTGCCGCTCAACGACATCGAGGCGCTGAAGGCCGCCACTGCCAAAGACCCCGACGTGGTGGCCGTGTTCTTCGAGACCATCCAGGGCGAAGGCGGCATCAACCCCATGCGCGCCGACTACCTGCGCAAGGTGCGCGAGCTGTGCGACCAGAAGGACTGGCTGCTGATGATCGACGAGGTGCAGTGCGGCATGGGCCGCACCGGCAAGTGGTTCGCGCACCAGTGGGCCGGCATCGTGCCCGACGTGATGCCGCTGGCCAAGGGCCTCGGCTCGGGCGTGCCGATCGGCGCGGTGGTGGCGGGCCCGAAGGCCGCCAACATCTTCCAGCCGGGCAACCACGGCACCACCTTCGGCGGCAACCCGCTGGCCATGCGTGCCGGCGTGGAGACGCTGCGCATCATGGAAGAAGACGGCCTGCTGGAGAACGCGGCGCGCGTGGGTGCGCACATGAAGTCGCGCCTGGAAAGCGAACTGGAGGGCCTGGAAGGCGTGCGCGAAATCCGCGGCCAGGGGCTGATGATCGGCATCGAGCTGGCCAGGCCGTGCGGCGTGCTGATCCAGCGCGCTGCCGACGCGGGGCTACTGATCAGCGTGACCGCCGACAACGTGGTGCGCCTGCTGCCGCCGCTCATCATCACGCAGGCCGAGGCAGATGACGTGATCACGCAGCTGGTCCCGCTGCTCAAGGCCTTCCTCGCCGAGTGACCATGGCGGCAATTCGGCACTTCCTGCAGTTCAGCGACTTCACGGCCGACGAGCACGACTGGGTGTTCCAGCGCGCGGCCGAGATCAAGCGCAAGTTCAAGGCCTACGAAAAGTACCACCCGCTGGCCGACCGCACGCTGGCGATGATCTTCGAGAAGGCGTCCACGCGCACGCGCGTGAGCTTCGAGGCGGGCATGTACCAGCTGGGCGGCTCGGTGGTGCACCTGACCACCGGCGACTCGCAACTGGGGCGCGCCGAGCCCATCGAGGACAGCGCCAAGGTGATCAGCCGCATGGTCGACCTGGTGATGATCCGGACCTTCGGGCAGGACAAGATCGACGCCTTTGCGGCGCATTCGCGCGTGCCGGTGATCAACGGGCTCACCAACGAGTTCCACCCGTGCCAGATCCTCGCGGACATCTTCACCTTCATCGAGCATCGCGGCTCCATCCAGGGGCGCGTGGTGGCGTGGGTGGGCGACGGCAACAACATGGCCAACACGTGGCTGCAGGCGGCCGAGCTGCTCGGCTTCACGGTGCACGTGAGCACGCCCACCGGCTATGAAGTCGACCAGGCCGTCGCAGGCATCCGCAGCAACGACAGCTACAAGGTCTTCAAGGACCCCATGGAAGCGTGCCGCGGCGCCGACCTGGTGACCACCGACGTGTGGACCAGCATGGGCTACGAAGCGGAGAACGAAGAGCGCCGCAAGGCATTTGCCGACTGGTGCGTGGACACCGAGATGATGCGGGTGGCCAAGCCGGATGCGCTGTTCATGCATTGCCTGCCCGCGCACCGCGGCGAAGAGGTCGAAGCCGATGTGATCGACGGTCCCCAGTCGGTGGTGTGGGAAGAAGCCGAGAACCGCATGCACGTGCAGAAGGCGCTCATGGAGTTCCTGCTGCTGGGTAAAGTCGCACAGTAGGCTGGTGGGCAGCGAAGCTGCCCACCCGATCACGTGGCCGCGCTCGCACCCGCCCCGAACCGCCCGCCGCCGGGATAGGGCGGCACCTTGCCGAGCTTGATGAGGCGCTGCTCGATGCCGAAGCGCGTGCGGCCCAGCGAGTCGGCCAGTTGCTTCAGGTCGCTGCCCGAGTCGAAGCCGGCGAGCAGCACCGCGTCGTCTTCCTCGGCCCACGGCTTGCCGGCGTTGGCCGGGGCGGCGGGGCGCGAGCGGACGGAGGGCTTGGGCGCCTCTTCGTTCGGTGCGGCTGCGCCGTCGAGCGCACGCGAGACGGCATGCAGCGCCCGGATGACGGGTGGCGCGTTGTAGGGGCTGTCTTCCGGCATGGCCTCGCCGGTGACGGGATGGATGCCCTGCGCGAGGGTGTCGATAATCTGCCGGGCAGATTGCAGTTCCATGGAGTTCCTCCTGGTGGGTGATGGGACTGTATTTGCATACAGCTTTTCCGCAACGGGCCATTGCCGGTGCGGGTTGACGCCCCGATGACCGCTTCTCCCCAACCTTGCCTAGCCTGCGGCGCGTGCTGCGCGGAGTTCCGCGTCGACTTCGCGGCCGCGGAAATGGAAGACCACGGCGGGCCCGTCCCAGCAGGGCTCGCGGTGGAAGTGACTGCCAACACGTGCCGCATGCGCGGCACCGACCACGCGTCGCCGCGCTGCGCCGCACTCACGGGCCGCATCGGCGTGCAGGTGGCTTGCGGCATCTACGAATGGCGGCCCAACCCCTGCCGCGAACTCGAACCCGGCAGCGACGCCTGCCGGCGCGCGCGCATGCGCCATGGCCTCGCGCCGTTGCCGGCCTGAAAATGCTTTAAGCTTCAACTAAATGAAGCGCCTCTGGGACATCTCGCCGCCGGTCTCGGCCACGGCACCGGTTTTCCCCGGTGACACGCCGTATGCCCAGTCATGGGCGGCGACCCTCGGCCCCGGATGCCCCGTCAACGTCAGCAGCATCACGCTGTCGCCGCACGTGGGCGCGCATGCGGATGCGCCGCTGCACTACGACAGCGAAGGCGCAGCCGTCGGTGCGCTGGACCTCGAGCCCTACCTCGGCCCCTGCCGCGTGATCCACGCGATCGGCGTCTCGCCGCTGGTCGAATGGCGCCACATCGAACACGCGAGCCGCGACTTGCCGCCGCGCGTGCTGGTGCGCACCTACGAGCGCATGCCCGTCGACCGCTTCGACACGCAGCTCACCGCTTTCGCGGCCGCCACCATCGAGCGGCTCGCGGCGCTGGGCGTGACGCTCGTCGGCATCGACACCGCCAGCATCGACCCGGCCGACAGCAAGGACCTGCCCAGCCACCAGGCGATCCGGCGGCTCGGCTTGCGCGTGCTGGAAAACCTGGTGCTCGATGACGTGCCCGAAGGCGACTACGAACTGATCGCCCTGCCCCTCAAACTGGTGACGGCCGACGCATCGCCGGTGCGCGCCATCCTGCGAGAACCATGACCACCCTGCAAGACTGCCGCGCGCTCGATGCGGCCGACCCGTTGCGGCCCCTGCGCGACCTGTTCACGCTGCCTGCCGGCGTGACCTACCTCGACGGCAACTCGCTCGGTCCCTTGCCGCGCGCCACCGCCGCCCGCGTGGCCCGCACGATCGACGAAGAGTGGGGCGAGGGCCTGATCCGCTCGTGGAACAGCGCAGGCTGGTTCGAGATGCCGCAGCGCATCGGCGACCGCATCGGGCAGTTGGTCGGCGCGAAGGCGGGCGAGACCGTCGCCACCGACACGACCTCGGTCAACCTGTACAAGGTCTTGAGCGCGGCGCTGTCGGTCGCAGGCAGCGGGCCCAGGGTGGTGCTCAGCGAGCGCAGCAACTTCCCCACCGACCTCTACATCGCAGAGTCGCTGTGCCGCGAGCGCGGCTTCCAACTGGTCCTGGTCGAGCCCGATGCGATCGAAGCGCGCATCGCCGAAGGCATCGCGGTGCTGATGCTGACGCACGTGAACTACCGCACCGGCGCCATGCACGACATGGCCAGGCTCACTGCGCTGGCCCATGCGCACGGCGCACTGGTGGTGTGGGACCTCGCGCACAGCGCAGGCGCAGTGCCGGTCGACCTGAACGGCGCGGACGCGGACTTCGCCGTGGGCTGCGGCTACAAATACCTGAACGGCGGCCCGGGCGCGCCCGCTTTCCTGTGGGTGCACGCCAGGCACGCCAGCCGCTTCGTGCAGCCGCTATCGGGCTGGTGGGGCCATGCGGAGCCGTTCGAGTTCACGCCGGGCTACCGGCCGGCCGAAGGCGTCACGCGCTACCTGTGCGGCACGCAGACGGTGCTGGGCATGGTGGCGCTGGACTGCGGACTCGATACGCTGCACGCGACGGACATGGCGGCGCTGCGCCGCAAGTCGCTGGCGTTGACCGACCTGTTCATCTCGCTGGTCGGGCAGCGCTGCGCAAGCCACGGCCTGGCACTCGTCACGCCACGCGAGCATGCGAAGCGCGGCTCGCAGGTCTGCCTGTCCCGCGAGGAAGGCGCTTACGCCATCGTGCAGGCGCTCATCGCGCGCGGGGTCATCGGGGACTTCCGCGCGCCCGACATCCTGCGCTTTGGCTTCACGCCCCTGTACCTCGGCTTCGAGGACGTTTGGAACGCCGTGGAGCACTTGCGCGATGTGATGGACACGCGCGAATGGCAGCAGCCGCAATTCAACCGCAGGAACGCCGTCACATGACGAAACCCGAAGACATCGTGCGCGACGAAAAGGCGCAGCTGGACTTCAGCCGCACCATGAGCTACGGCGACTACCTGCAGCTCGACACCATCCTGTCCGCGCAGAAGCCGCTGTCGCCCGCGCCCGACGAGCTGCTGTTCATCATCCAGCACCAGACCAGCGAGCTGTGGATGAAGCTGATGCTGCACGAGCTGTCCGGCGCCATCACCGCCATCGCGCACGACCAGCTTCCGCCCGCCTTCAAGATGCTGGCGCGCGTCTCGCGCATCCTCGAGCAACTGGTGCACGCCTGGGACGTGCTGGCCACCATGACGCCGCCCGAGTACAGCAGGATCCGCCCCTACCTCGGGCAGTCCAGCGGTTTCCAGAGCTGGCAGTACCGCTGCGTGGAGTTTCGCCTGGGCAACAAGAACGCCGCGATGCTCAAGCCGCACGAGCACAGCGCGGAAAGGCTGGCGCAAGTACAGGACGCCTACCGGTCGCCTTCGCTGTACGACGAGGCGCTGCGGCTGCTGGCGCGCCGCGGGCTGCCGGTGCCGGCCAGCCACACGGCGCGCGACTGGACCCAGCCCTACGTCGAAGATGCGCAGGTGGAGCAGGCGTGGCTCACCGTCTACCGTGACCCCGAGAACCACTGGGACCTGTACCAACTGGGCGAGGAACTGACCGACCTGGAGGATGCCTTCCGGCTGTGGCGCTTCCGGCACGTGACGACCGTGGAACGCATCATCGGTTTCAAGCGCGGCACCGGCGGCACCGGCGGCGTCTCGTACCTGCGCAAGATGCTGGACGTGGTGCTGTTCCCCGAAATCTGGCGGCTGCGCACCGACCTCTAACGGCCGCCGTAGAGCCAGGGCAAATCGAGCAGGCGTTCGCCCAGCAGGCGCATCGCCGTGTCGCGGCCCCAGCGCAGCGCACCCGTTGCATGGAAGATCGTGCCGTTGCGGCGCGAGCGCCGCTGCACCCGGGCACAGCGCTCCCACCGGTTGAGTGCATAGCGTTGCAAGGCAGCGGGCAGGTCCGTCACGCCCTCGGTTACCGAAGCCAGCACGCATTGCAGCTCGCGCGCATCTTCCAGCGCCATGCCTGCGCCCTGCGCCAGGTAGGGCAGCATCGGGTGGGCCGCGTCGCCCAGCAGGGCGATGCGGCCAGCCGCCATGGCCGATGCGCCGTGCACCGGCGCGCGGTCGTGCAGCGCCCACATGCGCCATTCGGGCACGGCCGCCGCCACATCGCGCAGCGGCGTGCACGCACCGGCCAGCGCGGCATCCACCTCGGCGGCCAGGCCTTCGTGGTCCCAGCCGCGCGCATCCAGCGGCACCTTGCCTTCGACCACGCAGACGACATTCAGCCACGTGCCGCCGCGCACCGGGTACGCCACGACGTGCAGGGCCGGCCCGAGCCAAGCCGTGACGACGCTCTCGCGCAGGGCCGCTGGCGCCGCGGCCAACCGCAGCAGCCCGCGGTAAGCGATGTGGCCGGTGGGGCGCGGGGCCTCGTCGGCCGGCAGCACGTACTCGCGCACGCGGCTCCACAAGCCGTCGGCGCCCACCAGGGCGTCGCCGGCCACTTCGGAGCCCGCGGACGTCTTCACGGCCACCCCCGACGCGTCCTGCCGCGCCGCGAGAACCCGCGTCACAGTGTCCAATGGGGTGCCATCCGCGCGCACGCGCAACAGCAGCGACCGCTGCAGGTCGGCGCGATGCACCGTCACGTAGGGCGCGCCATAGCGCTCCTCGAAGTTCCGGCCGAGCCGCAACGCGCCGAGTTCCTCGCCGCTCAGCGCATCGCGCACGGCCAGCCGCTCGGGCCGCACGAACAGCTCGCCCGCAGCGCCATCCAGCAAGGCCCATTCGCGCAGGATGGCGGTGGTGTTGGGCCCCAGCTGGATGCCCGCACCGACCTCGGAGAAGCCCTGGGCCTGCTCCAGCACGCGGGCTTCGAAACCGGCGGCGCGCGCACCCAGCGCGGCCGCCAGGCCGCCTATGCCTCCGCCGACGATCAGCACCTGTCTTGTCATGCGCGGCATTGTGCATTGCCGCTCGCGCACGGCACCTGACAATGCGCAATCACACGAACGGGGGTTGCCGGCTCATGCTTCCGGCTGGGGACTGAGCCCGATCCCATCCTCGACACGGGCCGGGCCTTCGGCAGGTCCCAGCACCGCGGCTTCGATGCCGCCGCGCTTGCCCTTGGCCTGCACGTGCCGGGTGTGCGTCGCCGGCGTGCCGGCGGCCGAGCAGGCCTGCACCGATGCCAGCAGCTCGCCGCCACCGGCGGCATCGCACAGGCGCTGCGCCGTGTTCACCGTGTCCCCGATGAAGTCGAAACCGCGGCTCGACTCGCCACCGAGCACGCCCTGCACCAGCGCGCCGTAGTGCACGCCGCAGCCCACTTCGAGCTGGTCACCCAGGCAGGACCGGGCGGCGCCCAGCATCGCCCGCGCGGCCTGCAGCGCATGGGCCGGGTCGGCAAAGACCGCCATCACCTCGTCGGCCGTGAATTTCATCCTGAGCGGCCGGTACGGCGCCGCGGCCTGCTCGGCGGCGTGGTAGTAGCCATTGAGCATGTCCACCACGTCTTCCGGCGACTGGCGCTCGCTCCAGGCTGTGAAGCCGCGGATGTCCATGAACAGCACGGCCCGCTCGGCCCGCTGCAGCGCCAGCACGCCCTCGTCGGCAATGGCGCGGTCCAGCATCGCACCGCCCAGCGCCCATTGCGAGTACTGGCGCAGCCGTGCCGTCAGCGAGGCGATGGTGGCGATCGAGCGGCGCAGGTTCAGGTCGGCCAGGCCCAGCAGCACACCCAGCAGCAGCAACACCGTCGCCAGGAATGCATGGGCGCGATCGGCCATGAACGAGTCGAGCGAGGGGCCGGTGCCCTGCAGGTTCGCTTCGAACAGCGCGTACATCACCAGCGGGACCGACGAGCGCAGCACGTTCTCCGCCATCACCACCGGCGCCCGCGCGGGCAGGGACTGCACCACGCCGAAGGCCAGGGCGAAGCCCCAGTAGGCGAGGTGGTGCCACTGGCTGAAGAAACCCGTGCCCTCCAGCGCCACTTCGACCACCGAATAGAGCAGCGGGCCGACCAGGTTGGACAGGAAGGGCATCGGCCGGCCCCGGGCTTCCAGCAGCACGGCCGCCCACGCCTGCGCCGCGCCCGCGGCCACCAGCAGGTAAGGGTCGGGCTCGCGGTAGAAGCCCCAGTGCGACAGCAGGGCCTCGAGGATCAGCAGCACCAGCGGGACGTGGCCGCTATGGGTGAAGAAGTGGCGGCCGGCCTGCGCGGCCAGGCCCTGGATGGGCAGCGTGGCAGTTGTCACCACCCCAGTCTGGCCGGCTTCGCGCCACGGCGCGTTGCCGTGGATCAAGCCCCGCGCGCTTCAGCCGGCCAGCAGCTGCCGCAGCACGAAGGGCAGGATGCCGCCGTGGCGGTAGTAGTCGACCTCGATCGGCGTGTCGATGCGCAGCGTGAGCGCCACTTCCTGCGTGGTGCCGTCGCGGCGCGTGACGACCAGCAGCGCCCTGCTCTGCGGCTTGAGCTCGGGGTCGGGATACACGTCCACCAGTTCCGAGCCGTCCAGGCGCAGCGACTGCCAGGTGTCGCTGCCGCGGAACTGCAGCGGCAGCACCCCCATGCCCACCAGGTTGCTGCGGTGGATGCGTTCGAAGCTGCGCGCGACCACCGCCTTGATGCCCAGCAGCTGCGTGCCCTTGGCCGCCCAGTCGCGCGACGAGCCGGTGCCGTATTCCTCGCCCGCGAAGATCACGGTGGCGCGGCCCTCGGCCATGTACTTCATGGCCGCGTCGTAGATGAACATGCGCTCGGCCACGCCGTCGGCGCCGCGGTACATGGTGTAGCCGCCTTCCAGCCGCGAGCCGTCCTCGCCGGGCGGGATCATCAGGTTCTTGATGCGCACGTTGGCGAAGGTGCCGCGCATCATCACCTCGTGGTTGCCGCGGCGGGCGCCGTAGCTGTTGAAGTCGGGCTTCAGCACGCCCTGCGCCATCAGGTACTGGCCGGCGGGCGACGTGTCCTTGATCGAGCCGGCGGGCGAGATGTGGTCGGTGGTGATCGAGTCGCCGAACAGCGCCATGATGCGCGCTTCTCGCACCGCCGCGTCGCCCGAGTGCGCCGGCTGCATGCCGAAGCCCTCGAAGAACGGCGGCTCGGCAATGTAGGTACTGGCCGGCCAGTCGTACGTCTGGCCCTGCACCCCGCTGATGCCCGACCACAGCTCGCCCGGTTCATCCTTCACCCGCGCATAGTTGGCGCGGTAGGCCTTGCCGTTCATGGCGTGGCGCATCAGCTTGTGCACCTCGGCGCTGGTGGGCCAGATGTCGCCCAGGTACACGTCCTTGCCGCCGTGGCCCTGCCCCACCGGCTCGGTCATCAGGTCCTTCAGCACCGTGCCGGCGATGGCGTAGGCCACCACCAGCGGCGGGCTGGCGAGGAAGTTGGCCTTCAGGTTCGGGTGGATGCGCGCCTCGAAGTTGCGGTTGCCCGACAGCACCGCGGCGCACACCAGGTCGCTCTGCGAGATGGCTTCGTTGATTTCCGCCGTGAGGTCGCCTGCGTTGCCGATGCAGGTGGTGCAGCCATAGCCCACCACCGAGAAGCCGAGCTGTTCCAGGTAAGGCAGCAGGCCGGTCTTCTCGTAGTACTCGGTCACGATGCGCGAGCCCGGTGCCAGCGAGGTCTTGATGTGCGGCTTGACGCGCAGGCCCTGCTCCACCGCCTTCTTCGCCAGCAGCCCGGCAGCGAGCAGCACGCCGGGGTTCGACGTGTTGGTGCAGCTCGTGATGGCCGCGATCAGCACGTCGCCGTTGCCGATGGTGATGTTCTCGACCCTGACCTCCGGCGGCGCGGCCTCCGAATGCGCCGACTGCAGCGTCGGCTTGTTGCCCTCCATCTCCTCCAGCGAGCGCTGCGCGGCTATCGGCGAGGGCGGCGTGTCGGGTGACGGGTGGCTGGGCTCCTCGTTGCCCTTCACCAGGTGGCGCGTGTGCAGCAGCGCCGGTGACTTGTTGAAGCCGTTGTCGGCAATGGGTTTTGAAAAAACCGTGCGGAAGTTGTCAGCCACCTTGCCCAGCTCGATGCGGTCCTGCGGCCGCTTGGGGCCGGCGAGGCTGGGCGTCACGTCGCCCAGGTCGAGGGTGACGACTTCCGAGTAGTCGATGTCGCCCGCCAGCGGCACGCCGAACAGCCCCTGCGCGCGGAAGTACGCCTCGAAGGCATCGATCTGCTGCGCCGTGCGGCCGGTGCCCCTGAAGTACTCGATGGTGCTCTCGTCCACCGGGAAGAAGCCCATGGTGGCACCGTACTCGGGCGCCATGTTGGCGATGGTGGCGCGGTCGGGCAGCGCCAGCGTGCGCGTGCCCTCGCCGAAGAACTCGACGAACTTGCCCACCACCTTGCGCTTGCGCAGGATCTCGGTGACGGTGAGCACGAGGTCGGTGGCGGTGCAGCCTTCGCGCAGCCGCCCCGCCAGCTCGAAGCCCACCACGTCGGGCGTGAGGAAGTACACCGGCTGGCCGAGCATGGCCGCTTCGCCTTCGATCCCGCCCACGCCCCAGCCGACCACGCCGATGCCGTTGATCATGGTGGTGTGGCTGTCGGTGCCCACCAGCGTGTCGGGGTAGTGCACGCCGTCGTCGCGGCGATGCACGCCGCGCGCCAGGAACTCCAGGTTGACCTGGTGCACGATGCCGAAGCCCGGCGGCACCACGCCGAAGGTGCTGAAGGCCTGCATGCCCCACTTCATGAATTCGTAGCGCTCGCGGTTGCGCTGGAACTCGAGCTTCATGTTGAGGTCCAGCGACTCCTTGCTGCCGTAGTGGTCGACCATGACCGAGTGGTCGACCACCAGGTCGACCGGCACCAGCGGCTCGACCTTGGCCGGGTCTTTGCCGAGCCGCGCCGCTGCGCTGCGCATCGCCGCCAGGTCGGCCAGCAGCGGCACGCCGGTGAAGTCCTGCAGCACGACACGTGCAACCACGAACGGGATTTCGGTGCTGCGGTCGGCGTTGGGGAACCAGGTGGCGAGCTGGCGGACGTGCTCGTCCGTGATCTTCAGGCCGTCGCAGTTGCGCAGCACCGATTCGAGCACGATGCGCAGCGACACCGGCAGGCGACGGACCTTCGGGAAATCCTTCGCCAGCTCGGGCAGCGAATAGAAGCGCCCGGTTTCGTCCGAGCGCGTCTTGAAGTTCTTGAGTGTGTGCTGGAAGGCGTGGGACATGGCGGGCCTCTTGTCGGTTTGGGCCCATTTTGCAGCCAGACCATCAAGCGTGTGTGAGGGCGCCCGAAGGTAACAGTTGCATGAGGGTTCCCATGCGGCACAGGAGCCCGACCAGGTCCGCCTGCCGCCGCACGCCGACCTTGGCCAGAATGCGGCGCAGGTGTGTGCGCGTCGTGGCAGGGCTTGTGCCGGCCGAGTGCGCAATCCCCTTCACCGTGTGGCCCGAGGCAAGTGCAGCTGCCACGCGGGACTCCGCTGCCGTCAATCCGAAGCACTCCCCCAGTATCAGCGGCTCGGGCGCTTCCGGTGCGGAGAAGCTGCAGACAGTCACGAGCACCAGCCCGCCGGCGCCGGCCTGCCGGTCGCCTTCCACCAGCAGCAGTTCGCGTTCAGTGGAGGGCCTGACGGCCAGGCGCCGGCCGGTGGTATCGCCGAGCGACAGCCGGCGGACAGCCTGCTGCAGTTGCTGGTGCGCCAGCCTGCCTGCCAATGCAAGGTGGGATCCCCGCAGCAGGATCCACGCGCCTTCCGTGCACAAGCATCGGGCGGGCTGCGTGGCATAGTGCACATGAAGGTTCGCATCGACCAGGAAGATCGGCAGGCACAAGCGGCGCAGCAGCGCCCTCTCCCAGTCGTCCTCGGCGCGTGAAGGGGTGTCCACTCTCAGCTCCATGCCACTTCGGAGGGCTCGAGGGCGTACACCACCATGTCGTTCCCCAAGGCACCGACGCAGCTCTCGCCAGGGGCCAGCACGGTTTCCTGCGGGTCATTGTCGTGTGTGATCCAGAGGCATCCGCGCACGCAGGTCACACGGCGCCCCGCGGAGCTGCGCACGCGAACCATGTTGCGGTGTGCAAGGAAATCGGGGCCGGGGTGGCGAGCCGTGTCGATGGTCTGCATGTGCCGTCTCCTGAACGTGGCGTCCAGTTTCGGCGGTAGCCAGTCGTCGGCGAAGTCATTGGTGCGACGGTGATTCGTCCACTATGGGACGTTTCACCAGCGCGGCGGCAAGGGCTTGCGCACGATCACGGCGCGCCGGCCGATGTCGACATACCCGCCTTCCTGCAGGTCCTTGAGCAACCGGTTCACCATGCTCTTCGAGGCACCGAGCCGGTCTGCGATGTCCTGCTGGCTCACTCCAGCCACGCGCGAACCGTCAGGCCCCGGCGCCGCGTTCTCGGCCAGGAACCGATGCAGCCGCGAGTACACGCCGGCCAGTGCGATTTCCTGCACGGTCTGCGTGAGCGCGGCCAGCCGGCGCGCCAGCACGCGAATGATCTCCAGTGCGAACGCAGGGTCGGCCAGTACCAGCGCCTCGACGTCGCGCCGGCCGAGCCGGCAGAGCCGGCATTCAGTGACCGTGCGTACCGATGCCGTCCGTACGGTGCTGGCCAGCAGCAATTCGCCGAAGCACTCGCCGGCGCGCATGCGGTTCAGTTCGAGCACGCGACCTTGCTCGTCTTCGACGAAGGCAGCGAGCTCGCCGGCGAGTATCCAGTACATCGACTCTGCCGGCTCGCCCGCCTGCGCGATGATGGTATTCGCCCGGTAGGTGCGAGCCTGTCCTTTCGCCAGCACCGCATCGCGAAACTGCTCCAGCCAGGCGGCGTCGGCTGCCGTCATGCGCACAGGCGCCGCGCCGCGGCCAGGTCGGGGGTGTCGGGCTGGCCTTCGAAGTGCGCTAGCAGGTGCTGCAGTTGCGCCAGTGCATCGAGGCGGCCGTCCTCGACTTCCAGCCGCGCCAGAGCGAGGGCCGCAGGCAGCTCGAACCCCTTCATGGCGCCTGCTCGCGCAAGCTCTATCGCCTCGCGGTAATGGGAGGCCGCTTCGGCGCGGTCGCCGGCCGCCCTTGCGATGTCGCCCGCACAACGCGCCTGCACCGGCCGGACGTTGGGCTCGTGGTATGTGTCCATCCATTCGCGCGCGGCGATCACCGTGTCGCGGGCACGTGCGAGGTCACCCGTGGCTTGCCATGCTTCGGCCAGCATCACGAGGTACAGGCCGAGGCGCAACCGGGACCCGCTTACCCTCAGTGCGTCGGTCAGCTTGACCATCCGCTGCAAGGCGGCCGCGTCGGTCCCCATGGTCACCTTGGCCCAGTCGGAAGCGATGGTCAGCATGCCCGTGGCGAGCCCTGCCTTGCGGCCCAGTTCCACGAACTCGTCGACGGGACCGGGGATCATCTCGGGCATCCGGGACTGGAAGTGCAACGTGCTGAACCCGATCAGGCTGACCATTTTCGAAGCGAGGTTGCGGCTGGCGTCGGCAGCCTCCAGCGAGCGGGCCATGGACTCGAATGCACGCCGCAGGTCGCCGAGGGCCCAGTGCGAAGCCGCCATGTGGCTCAGGGCACAAGGGTACGGATCGTGGCCGCCGAAACGGGCGATGTGGATACTGCGGTCACGCGAGTCGTACAACGCCATGCCCTCATCGGCGGCAGCGATGACCTCGTGATGCGAACCCCGCATGATGTTCGAGGTCCAAACGGCATGCCGCGCCTGCAGCCGGTACACCGGGCGCCCAGAGGCCTCGGCGAGGCGCTGCAGTTCGCGCAGCAGCGGTTCGCTCTCGACCGGCCGGCACTGGTTCTCCAGGCCATACCAGGCGGCAAATGCAACGGAGAACAACTCGTCTTCGGTGCCGCAGCGCCGCGCGAGTTCCAGGGCGCGGCGGGACAGTTCGAGCCCGTGCGGAGCGCCCACGCCCTTGGACATCATGAGTAGTGGACCGAGCTTCAGCAACAGGTCGAGTTCGGTCCGCTCGCGTGCTTCGTCGGCCGGCAAGCCGCGCACGATGGCGAGCGCCTGCTCGAAGTGGTGCACGGCTTCGCCCGCCGCTCCACGAGCACTGGCCTGGTCGCCCGCACTCTCCCATGCAGCGAGGGCCTCTGTGGAGCGCCCGGCGGCGGTCAGGTGGACGGCCACGGTGACCGCCTCCACCTCGGAGGCCGAGCCCCGCGCGAGCAGGTGGTCCGCCAGTTGCCCGTGCAGTTCCTTGCGCGTCGCCAACAGGAGCGTGGAGTAGGCGCACTCCTGGATCAGCGCGTGCTTGATGCGCCAGATTCCCTGGTCGCCGTCCGGCTGCACGAGTCCGGCGGCCGACAGGACGTCCAGCGACATGTCGACCTCGGCCGCATCGAGGCCCAGGCCAGCCACCAGCGTGCGCGCTTCGAACAACCGCCCGACGACCGATGCTACCTGCAGCACGCGACGCGCCGGCCCCAGCCTCTCGAGGCGCGCCAGCAGCGAGGCCTGCAGGGTGTCCGGCACGTCAGGCATCTTGCCGCCGCTGGCCAGCGCTTCCAGGACGGCCGCCGCGATTTCCTCGATGAACAGGGGCACCCCATCGGCCTGCTGCAGGATGCGCTCGCGCAATGCGCGCGGGAGCGCCGTACCTGACGCGAGGCGTTCCAGCAGGATGAGGGAATCCGCACTGTCGAGGCGCTCGAGGGTCACCCTTTCGGCCGCCCGCACCGGGTGTTCACTCATGCCGCCCGGCCGTGTCGTGAAGACGAGCAGCAGCGGGGCCTGCCTGCAGGCAGCAGCCACTTTTTGCAGCCACTCGGCCGACGACGGGTCGATCCAGTGCGTGTCCTCCAGCACCAGCAGCAGCGGCTGGGCGGCCGCCCGCCCGGTGAACTCGTCGACGAGCCGCTGCCGCAAGCCCCCGCGGCTGCTGCCCCCGGAACTTGCGAGGCGCGACACGATGTCGCGCAGCACGTAATACTCGGAACCGGTGTGGTGCGGCGAGCACTGCAAGACGCAACATTGCCCGCCGTGTGCCTGGGCAAACTGCGCCAGTTCGGCGCACAGGCGCGATTTGCCGATGCCGGCCTCAGCCACGAGTTCGACCACACGACCTGCGCCGGATGCCGATGCCAGCCACGCCTGGCGCAGTTGCGCCAACTGGTCGTCGCGGCCGACGAACTGCGCGCGCGGCCCGCTGCGGGCATCGAAGCGCGACGCATCTTGCCGCACGGCGCGGACGCGCCAGGCTCGCATGCCCGGGGGAAAGCCCTTCAGCACGAGGCCTTCGGCGGCTTCGGTATCGAAGCGGCTTCCGGTGAGCCGGCGTGTCACCTCGTCGATAACGACTTCGCCCGTTTCCGCTATGCCCTGCAGGCGTGCGGCCAGGTTCGGCGTCTCACCGAAAGCGGCTGTGCCACCGACCAGCTCGGCAGCTGTCACGTCGCCCAGGACCACAAGACCGGTGGCGACTGCGGCGCGCGCAGCGAGCGGCTCCCCGCGCCTGCCCGACAGGCCCGGCACCGCGCCCAAGGCGTCCGTTGCAGCACGCACGGCTCGCTCCGGGTCGTCTTCGTGGGCGAGGGGATAGCCGAAATAGGCGAGGATGCCGTCGCCGAGGTACTGGGCGACTGATCCGCCGAATCGCACGACTGCGTCGGCGGTGAGCGACTGGAAGCGCCGGACGAGCGACTGCAACTGCTCCGGGTCCAGATCGCGGCTGAGCGCGGTGTATCCCACCAAGTCGATGAACAGCACACTCAGCAGGCGCCGCTCGGATGGCAAGTGCGGCGTGGCGCTGGCCTTCCCGCGAAGACAACGGGCCAGCCGCTTGCGGTCGCCGAGTGCAACGCCGAGCCCCGCCAGGTCCCGCTCATCGAGGTCGGCGAGGATGTCGAGGTCGACACTAGCCTCGCGCAGCAGCGGCTCGAGGTGTTCGAGACCGCATTCCCAGAGAAAATCGCGCAGCGCCATCCGCGCAAGGCTGACAGCCCGGCATGGGGCCGTCAATCCCTTGATTGGATTACGCAGCCGGCAAGTACCGCACTGCCAGCACGCCGTGAATGGACTTCAGCTGCGCCAGCACGGCGTCGTCCACGGGGCTGTCCACGTCCACCAGCGTATAGGCCATGTCGCCGCGCGACTTGTTGACCATGTTGTGGATGTTCAGCCCTGCCTGCGCGAGGTCGGTAGAGATCTGGCCCAGCATGTTGGGCACGTTGGCATTGGCGATCGCCACGCGCCACTTGGACTCGCGCGCCATGTTCACGTTGGGGAAGTTGACGGCATTGGCCACGTTGCCGTGCTCCAGGTAGTCGCGCAGCTGGTCAACCACCATCACCGCGCAGTTTTCCTCGGCCTCGCGGGTCGACGCGCCCAGGTGCGGCAGCGCCACCACCTTCGGGTGGTCGATGATCGCGGGTGACGGGAAGTCGCACACGTACCAGCCGAGCTGGCCCGCGTCCAGTGCCTGCAGCACGGCAGCGTCGTCGATGATGCCCTCGCGCGAGAAGTTCAGCAGCACGGCGCCGGGCCGCATGAGCTTGAGGTTGTCGGCGTTGACGAGATGGCGCGTCGCGTCCAGCAGCGGCACGTGGACCGACACGAACTGGGCGGTGCGCAGCACCTCGTTGACGCTGCCGGCCTTCTTCACCTGCGACGGCAGGCTCCAGGCGGCGTCGACCGTGATCTCCGGGTCGAACCCCATCACGTTCATGCCGAGCTTGATGGCGGCGTCGGCCACCAGGCAGCCGACGCGGCCGAGCCCGATCACGCCGAGTCCCTGGCCCGCCAGCTCGAAGCCGGCGAAAGCCTTCTTGCCGTTCTCGACCGTCTTGTCCAGGTCGGCGCTGGCGCGGTCCAGGCCTTGCACGAAGCGCTGGGCGGGCGCCAGGTTGCGCGCGGCCATCAGCATGCCGGCCAGCACCAGCTCCTTCACGGCATTGGCGTTGGCGCCGGGTGCATTGAACACCGGCACGCCCCGCGCGCTCATCGCCTTGACGGGGATGTTGTTGGTGCCGGCACCGGCGCGGCAGATCGCCTGCACGGTGGGCGCGATGTCCAGCGAGTGCATGTCGGCCGAGCGCACCAGGATGGCGTCGGGCTCGGCGACGTTCTTGCCCACCGAATAGATATCGGCCGGCAGCCGCTCGAGCCCCTTGCCCGCGATCTCGTTGAGCACCAGCACCTGGAAGCGGCTAGCCATGCTCGGCCTCGAAGTCCTTCATGTACGCGACGAGCGCCTGCACGCCCTCGATGGGCATGGCGTTGTAGATCGACGCACGCATGCCGCCCACCGAGCGGTGCCCCTTGAGCTGCAGCATGCCGCGCGCCTGCGCGCCCTTCAGGAACGCTTCGTCCAGCGCCTCGTCCTTGAGCTTGAAGGGCACGTTCATCAGCGAGCGGTCTTCGCGCGCCACGGGGTTGCTGTAGAAGCTGCTCTGGTCGAGGTAGTCGTACAGCACCTTGGCCTTGGCGACGTTGTGCGCCTCCATCGCGTCCATGCCGCCCATGGCCTTGACGTGCTTGAACACGAGGCCCGCGATGTAGATCGCGTAGGTGGGGGGCGTGTTGTACATCGAGTCGGCTTCGGCCTGCAGCTTGTAGTTGAAGGCCGAGGGCGTGATGGGCAGCGCGTGGCCCAGCAGGTCGTCGCGCACGATCACCACCGTGACCCCCGAGGGGCCCATGTTCTTCTGCGCGCCGGCATAGATGAGCCCGTAGCGGCTCACGTCGATGCGCCGCGACAGGATGTCGGACGACATGTCGGCCACCAGCGGCACGTCGCCCGTATCGGGCGTCCAGTGGAACTGCACGCCGCCAATCGTCTCGTTGGAGCAGATGTGCACGTAGGCCGCCCCCGGGTCGAGCTTCCATTCGGCCTGCTTCGGGATGGCCGTGAGGCCCGAGGCTTCGCCGGAGGCCGCCAGGCTGACGGTGCCGTAGGTCCTGGCCTCCTTCATGGACTTCTTCGACCAGTCGCCGGTGACGACGTAGTCGGCCTTGCCGGTGCGGCCGATGAGGTTCATCGGCACGATGGCGTTCTCGCCGATGGCGCCGCCCTGCATGAACAGCACCTTGTAGCTGCCGGGGATGTCGAGCAGCTCGCGCAGCCCGGCTTCGGCTTCGGCATGGATGGAGATGAACTCCTTGCCGCGGTGGCTCATCTCCATCACGGACATGCCGGTGCCGTGCCAGTCGAGCATTTCTTCGGCAGCCTGCCGCAGCACGGGCTCGGGCAGGATGGCGGGTCCGGCACTGAAATTGAATACGCGGGTCATCGGGCTTTCTCTCGGCTGCGGCGTGTTGTGGGGAAGCCTTGCAGCATACCAAGAGAAAGGCACCACTCCTTGACTAGGCCCAGCCTTGCACCGGATAGCGCCGCAGGCCGATCCACTCCAGCTCGGCCAGCACCACCACCACGGCGGCCTGCGCCACCAGGTAGGCCTGGCCCGGCAGCGTGCCGGCAGCGCCGGTGAACAGCAGCGCCAGGCAGGCTGCCGCCCAGAGCCAGTTGCCCGCGATCATCGCCAGCACCGGCGCGCGAGGTATCGGCTCGCAGCTCGCCGCATAGGAAGCAAGGGCAATGACCACCAGCAGCGCCAGGCCGCTGGATGCCAGCAGTGCTTCGGAAAGGCCGAGCCATGGCGCCAGCAGGCTGCCAGCGAACAGGTGCAGCGCGCTGCTGACCGCGCAGGATGCGGCGTCGAACCACAGGACATTGCGCAGGAATCGGGGGTGTGCGAACAGGGACATGGGGATGGCTCCTTGGGTTGGTCGTGGCGCCATGGTCGCGACGGCGCCGCGTGCGGTCGATTACCCCGCAGGTAAGCGCAGCCCGGCAGGGAGGCCCTACCATCGGCGCATGGACACGCACACGCAACCGGTGCGCCGGGCCGCACCGCAGCCCTTCGGCGAGCACTTGCGCCACTGGCGCCAGCATCGCCGCATGAGCCAGCTGGACCTGGCCCAGGAAGCCGAGATCTCCACCCGCCACCTGAGCTTCGTCGAAACCGGCCGTTCGGCGCCCAGCCGCGAAATGGTGCTGCGCCTGGCCGAGCGGCTCGACGTGCCGCTGCGCGAACGCAATGCGATGCTGGTGGCAGCCGGCTTCGCACCGATGTACCGCGAGCGTCCGCTGGACGACCCCGCGCTGGCGGCGGCGCGGCAGGCCGTGGAGCTGATCCTGCGCAGCCACGAACCCTTCCCGGCGATCGCGGTGGACCGGCACTGGAACCTGCTGGCCGGCAATGCGATGGTGCCCCACCTGCTGGCGAACGTCGCCGACCCGGCGCTGCTGCAGCCGCCGGTCAACGTGCTGCGGCTGAGCCTGCACCCGCAGGGACTGGCGCCGCGCATCGTCAACCTGGGCCAGTGGCGGATGCACCTGTTCGAACGGCTCAGGCAGCAGGTGCACGCGACCGGCGATGCGCAGCTGGCAGCACTGGGCGAAGAGTTGCGGCAGTACCCTGTGCCGGAGGACGCCGACGACACGATCCTCGAGGGCGAGCTGCTGGGCGTGGCCATGCCGCTGCGCTTTCGCTCGCAGTTCGGCGTGCTCAACCTGATCAGCACCACCACGGTGTTCGGCACCCCGGTGGACATCACCTTGCAGGAACTGGCGCTGGAGACTTTCTTCCCGGCCGACGCGTTCACAGCTGACGTGCTGCGGCAGGCCGCTGCACGACCTGTCGCAACTTCGTGACACAAGCGGGCCGCTGGCTGCCCCGGCGGCTCGCAAGTCAGCCCTTGCGCACACAGGGCTGCGCGCCGCACCGACGCAAGCTGTCTTTCCTGATTTGCACGATGCATGGGCATGCCAGAAGGCAGCGATCCATACATGCCAATCAAGGAGCGAGATTCATGAAATCGTCAAACACCCCCTTCCGGCTGACCCTGTTGGCCACAGCCCTGGCTGGAGCACTAGGCCTTGCCATGGCTGCCATCGATGGCGCACCGGCTTCGGCCGACTCGCACCACGCCCGCTTGACCGTCGATGGTGACGGTGGTGGCGGTGGTGGCGGCGGCGGCGGTGGCGGTGGCGGCTCCGGTGGCGGGGCCGGCAGTGGCGGCGGCAGCGGCGATGGCGGGGGCTCTGGCTCCGGTGGGGGCTCGGGCGGCGGCGGCGGGTCCGGCGGCGGCGCCGGCGTCGGCGGCGGCGGCTCCGGTGGGGGCTCCGGCGGTGGCGGCGGTTCCGGCGGCGGCGGTTCCGGCGGTGCTGGTGACGGTGCCGGTGCCGGTGTCGGCGCGGGCGCTGGTGCTGGCGCCGGTGCAGGTGGTGTCGGTGCCGGTGCCGGTGTTGGCGGCGGCGCCAGCGCAGGCGTCGGTGGTGGCAGCAGCAACGGCGGCGGCGCGGGCGGCGCCCCCGCTGGCAATGCCGGCGGCAACGGCGGTGCGAACGTAGGCACCGGCAACAGCGGCAATGGCGTGGGCAACACGGGCCTCGGCAACCAGGGCAATGGCCCGAATGCGACGACGGCGGGTTTTGCATGCTGCGGCGGTGTCGGCCAAGGCGGCGGCGGCGGGTCTGGTGGCGGCGGTGGGTCCGGTGGCGGCGGCGGGTCCGGCGGAGGCGGCGGGTCCGGCGGCGGCGGTGGTGCTGGTGGCGGCATCGGCGGCGGTGGCGGCATCGGCGGCGGTGGCGGCATCGGCGGCGGTGGCGGCATCGGCGGCGGTGGCGGCATCGGCGGCGGCGTTGGCGGCGGCCAAGGCGGTGGTGGTGGCGGCGGCGGTGGCGGCGGTCAAGGCGGCGGCGCCGGCCAGGGCGGCGGCGGTGGCGGCGGCCAAGGCGGCGGTGGCGGTGGCGGCAATGCCGGTGGCGGTGGCGGTGGCGGTGGCAACGTCGGTGGCGGCGGCACGGTCGGTGGCGGCGGCACGGTCGGTGGCGGCGGCACGGTCGGTGGCGGCGGCACGATTGGCGGTGGTGGCACGGTCGGCGGCGGCGGCGGCACCGTCGGCGTCGCACCGGGTGTCACCACGGTCACGACGCTGGGCCCGGCGGAACGCGGTCCCGGCCCGGCCAGCGACAGCGGTCCCGGCGTGGTCGGCATAGCCGGTGCGGCAGCGCCGGCCGGCACAACGGCGATGGGCGCGGGTCCCGCTACGTCGGCCATGGGCGCTGGCCCGGCAGCGGCGGCAGCAGCCCCGTCGGCCATCGCGTCCGAGTCGGCGACCATGGGCGCAGCCCCGGCCCCGTCGGCCGTGCGCGCAGCCAAGGCCGACCGCAACTAAGCGGCCTGGCGCAAATGAAAACGGCGGCCCACGGGCCGCCGTTTTTTCGTGCCGGCATTGTCTAGCTGATGCACTGGACCGTTGGTTGTAGTTGAGACCATTGGTCCATGGGGAAAAACCGCGAATACACAGGGCTTGGAACGCACGCCAGCCCCAATGGCTTGGCTCACGCGACGTGTGCTGAAGGGCAAGATAAACGATGCGCGCCTGACGACGTCCGCCACCCGGATCATGGGTTTGACGGCAGCAGAGTTTGAATCCGAGACCACTGAACGCACCATCGCGCCGAATCTGCTGCAACGGCAGTTCGAAGCCGACGCGCCGAACCGCAGGTGGCTTGCCGGCTTCACCTACATCTGGACCCCGAGCCATCATCCTGGGCGTGGCCGGCATGGCAGCTACGGTCCCGGCCGCTGCCGCGCGCGCTCCGAGCCAGCGGGCTGCGCGCGCATGTTGTGACCGGCAGCCCAAGTTGCCGGCACAGTTTCGAGCCTATCGACCGGCCGCTTCAGAAGCCGGTTCTCTCGTTCCCCGGTCAGGGGACTGTCTGAAACTCCGTGCTCGTGCTGCGGGACTGTCCGCCGAGAATGCTGGACCTGGCGCCGCCCGCGGTATTCAGCGCGCCGCCCACAACGGCGGCCACATCGCCACTGGCCGTGTTTTGCTGACCGCCCAGCACGCTCACGGCGCGTCCAGTGGCCATGTTTTGCTCGCCCCCGACGACGACAGAGGCTATGCCCATCGCGTAATTGCCCACGCCACCGAGGATCGTGCCGCCTCCCTGCAAAAACGGGGCGCCTGGGAGTTCAGCGGGACCCGCGACGTTTGAGGCGCCGCTGAGGATGCTGGAATACGCACTGCGGATGCGGTTCTTGAAGCCGGTGACAATGCCGCCGTAGCCTGAGTAGCTGTTTTCGCGGCCAAGCACCAGCGAGTGCGACGCTGTCTTTTCGCTCGTCGGAGAAGCTTCGTCATAGCCGATGATGACGTTGCCGACACCGTTGGTTGTGTCGGTGGCGCCCAAGCCATTGACCACTTGCAAGTTCACCGCATTGAACCGCACGCGCGTCTTGCCCGCGGCCGTTGTCACTGTGACGTGGTTGTTCAGGCCCATGACGTTGCTGGTCTCCACCGCCGTCACCTTCGCGCCCAGTGTGGTGAGAGCCGACTGCTGGCTCGCCGAGGTGCCTTGCAGCGTCGCGACCTGCGCAGCCAAGGTGGCAATCGAGGCCTGCTGGGCGGCGACGGTGGCCTCGAGGGCGCTCACTCGCGCAGCGAGGGCTGCGATCGGGTTTTGCGCATGCGCGGCCGGATATGCGAGCGCGATTGCGCCGCAGAGGGCGGCAATGCGGAAGTAAGCCATGTCGATCTCCTTGGGCGGAGCGAACCCCGTCGCGGTACAGCAAGTGCACTGACATGACGCGCACCGGAACATCGAGTACGCGTCGACGACGAACGCGCGGGCGTGCGCTGGCGCGCCGTCCGGCAGCGAAAGGCCTGGGTGCCTTGGCTAACGGAGGACTATCGCCACGCGATGTAGGGTGACATTGATCGCCGTCAACAATCGCTAAGCGCAAAGGAGGTTACGGCGGCGGCGTGATCCAGCGAGGCGGGTTGATCGCAGTGCGTGGAGTCGAGCCCCATATTGCGGAAGCCAACGGACACAATCGGCGCGATCCGAGAGCGCCATGAGCTGGGTGGTCCTCAGGCGGCAAACGCCTGGTGAATCGCGGCGCTGCGCAAAGGCGAGCAGGCAGCCTTCACGAAGCTCGGGCGACGCGTCCCAGGCGCGATGGACGTGCAGGGGATTGGAGCATTCGAACGGCCAGCGCATAGCGCTGGCCGAAATCGGAGCTAATTCGTTGATGCAAAAAGGACCTTTCGAAGTTCTTAGTGCACCAGCGAGATTGTGCCGTTTCGTGCTCTGGCCTCAGGCCGTCACGGCCTTGGCTGCTTCCGCGTACTCCTCGATCTGGTCGAAGTTCATGTAGCGGTACACGCGGTCGGCGTCCTTGTTGATCACGCCCATGTCCTCGTGGTACTCGGCCACCGTGGGGATGCGGCCCAGTTTCGACGCGATGGCCGCGAGTTCAGCCGACGCGAGGAACACGTTGGTGTTCTTGCCCAGGCGGTTGGGGAAGTTACGCGTGCTGGTGGAGACCACCGTCGCGCCTTCGCGCACCTGCGCCTGGTTGCCCATGCACAGCGAGCAGCCGGGCATCTCGGTGCGCGCGCCCGCGGTGCCGAACACACCGTAGTGCCCTTCCTTTGTCAGCTCGTCCTGGTCCATCTTGGTCGGCGGCGCCACCCACAGCTTGACCGGGATGTCGCGCTTGCCGTCCAGCAGCTTGGACGCAGCGCGGAAGTGGCCGATGTTGGTCATGCACGAACCGATGAACACCTCGTCGATCTTCGTGTTCTGCACTTCCGACAGCGGCTTCACGTCGTCGGGGTCGTTCGGGCAGCACAGCAGCGGCTCCTTGATGTCCGCCAGGTCGATCTCGATCACGGCGGCGTACTCGGCGTCGGGGTCCGCTTCCAGCAGCTTCGGGTTGGCGATCCAGGCCTCGACCGCCTTGATGCGGCGCTCCAGCGTGCGCTTGTCCTCGTAGCCGTTGGCGATCATGTTCTTCATCAGCACGACGTTGCTGGTGAGGTATTCGATGATCGGCTCCTTGTCGAGCCGCACGGTGCAGCCCGCCGCCGAACGCTCGGCCGACGCGTCGGACAGCTCGAAAGCCTGCTCCACCTTCAGCTTGGGCAGGCCCTCGATCTCGAGGATGCGGCCCGAGAACGCGTTGACCTTCCCCTGCTTGGCAACCGTCAGCAGGCCCTGCCTGATGGCGTAGTAGGGAATGGCGTGCACCAGGTCGCGCAGCGTGATGCCCGGCTGCATCTCGCCCTTGAAGCGCACCAGCACCGACTCGGGCATGTCAAGCGGCATGACGCCGGTAGCCGCCGCGAAGGCGACCAGGCCCGAACCCGCCGGGAAGCTGATGCCGATGGGAAAGCGCGTGTGGCTGTCGCCGCCGGTGCCCACCGTGTCGGGCAGCAGCAGGCGGTTCAGCCACGAGTGGATCACGCCGTCGCCCGGGCGCAGGGACACGCCGCCACGCGTGCTGATGAAAGCCGGCAGTTCGCGGTGCGTCTTCACGTCGACCGGCTTCGGGTAGGCCGCGGTGTGGCAGAACGACTGCATCACCAGGTCGGCGCTGAAGCCCAGGCAGGCCAGGTCCTTCAGTTCGTCGCGCGTCATCGGGCCGGTGGTGTCCTGGCTGCCGACGGTGGTCTGGCGCGGCTCGCAGTACGTGCCGGGACGCACGCCCTGGCCTTCCGGCAGGCCGCAGGCGCGGCCCACCATCTTCTGCGCCGAGGTGAAGCCCTTGCCGCTGTCCACCGGCGGCTTGGGCAGGCGGAACGTGGTGGAGGCGGGCAGCCCCAGGAACTCGCGCGCCTTGGCGGTGAGCGAGCGGCCGATGATCAGGTTGATGCGGCCGCCGGCACGCACTTCGTCGAGCAGCACCTCGTTCTTGAGTTCGAAGCGCTCGACCAGTTCGCCTGCGCGCTCGATCTTGCCTTCGTAGGGGTAGATGTCGATCACGTCGCCCATCTCGAGCTTGGCCACATCCACCTCGATCGGCAGCGCACCCGAGTCTTCCTGCGTGTTGAAGAAGATCGGCGCGATCTTGCCGCCCAGCGTGACGCCGCCGAAGCGCTTGTTGGGCACGAACGGGATGTCCTGGCCGGTGTGCCAGATCACGCTGTTGGTGGCCGACTTGCGCGACGACCCGGTGCCGACCACGTCGCCTACATAAGCCACCTGGTGGCCCTTGGCCTTGAGCTCCTCGATCAGCTTCAGTGGCCCGCGCTTGCCGTCTTCTTCCGGCACGAACGGGGCGCCCGCCCGCGTGTTCTTCAGCATCGCCACGGCATGCAGCGGGATGTCGGGGCGCGACCACGCGTCGGGCGCGGGCGACAGGTCGTCGGTGTTGGTTTCGCCGGGCACCTTGAACACCGTGACGGTGATCTTCTGCGGCACTTCGGTGCGGGTCGTGAACCACTCGGCGTTGGCCCAGCTCTGGATCACGTCCTTGGCGAACGCGTTGCCGGCTTCGGCCTTGTGCGCCACGTCGTGGAAGAAGTCGAACATCAGCAGCGTCTTCTTCAGGCCCTCCGCCGCCACCGGCGCGACCTCGACGTCGTCGAGCAGGTCGATCAGCGGCTTCACGTTGTAGCCGCCCACCATGGTGCCCAGCAGCTCGGTGGCCTTGGCGCGCGACAGCGCAGCCACGGCGATGTCGCCGTGCGCCACCGCAGACAGGAAGGACGCCTTGACCTTGGCCGCGTCGTCCACGCCCGGCGGCACGCGGTGGGTCAGCAGCTCCAGCAGGAAGCCTTCTTCCTTGGCGGGTGCCGACTTCAGCAGCTCGATCAGGTCGGCCGTCTGCTTCGCGGTGAGCGGCAGCGGGGGAATGCCGAGCGCGGCGCGTTCGGCGACATGGTCAACATAGGCTTGCAACATGGCTCTCTCTCCGGGGGACGAATCGGGTGGTCAGTTAGGTGCGGGCTTCGGCGCTTCGGGCGTGGAAGCGGCGGGCTCGGGTGCAGGGGCCGCGGGCGGGGCGGCCGAGGCGGCGGGTTCCGGTGCCGGCGCAGCGGGGGCTGCAGGCGGCGGCGGCGGGGGCGGGGGCGGGGGCGGCGCAGGTGCCGGCTCGAGTATGTTGATCGGGTTCTTCTTCAGGTGCTCGGCCATGGTCTTCTGGTCGGGGCTCTGGCATTCGTCGGCCAGCCGCTGCCCGAGCTTCTGGCTCATGAGCATGGACTTGTTGCCCAGCTGCAGCCACATCGCGCCGCGTCCCGGGTCTTCCAGCCGTATGGCGCCGGTGCGGCTGGCCACCGGATGCATCACAAAGCGGGTCTGCTTCACCTGCACCAGGAAGAAGCCCTCGCGGCGCAGCGGGCGGATCTTCACCGAGGCGCCCAGCTCGCAGGGAATTTCGCCCACGTACACCTTCTTCGCGACTTCCAGGTCGGCTTCGTCCAGCTTGATGGTGGGGTCGGGCTCCTCCAGCGGGATGGCTTCTTCCTGCTTCTTCAGCTCCTCCGGGGTGGGCGCGGCGGGTCTGGGTGCGGCTTTGGGTGCGGGCTTGGCCACCGGCTTCGCCGCAGGCCGGGGAGCCGGCTTGCGGGCGGGCGGGGTCTGCGCGGCCAGCGGCCAGGCCAGGCCGGCTGCCAGCAGCGCGGCGAGAAGGCGCTTGAACTGCATACTGCTTTGTCTCCATCTGGATCATCCATGCGGGGCTGAAAACCAGCCCCGCGCTTCTTCGGGCAGCTTCCTCCCGGTCCGGTGCGCCCTCTCCAGCACCTGCCAGTAGTAACGGTAGCTTGCCCTGTCCTCCAGTTTGCCCTTGTAGCTGATCGGCGCCCAGCCGGCGGCTTGCGCCGCCAGCAGGAGGTCGACCGCGGTTTCGATTTCGTGCGCCGTAGGCGCGAAGGCTTCCAGCACCGGCCGGACCTGGTCCGGGTGGATGCTCCACATCCGCGTGAAGCCGAACTCGCGCGCGGCCCGCCCTGCCGCGTGCTGCAGCGCCGCCGTGTCCTTGAATTCCGTGACGACCGAGTGCGAAGGCACCTTGCCGTGCGCGTGGCAGGCCGAAGCGATCTCGAGCTTGGCCCGCACCACCAGCGGGTGGCTGAACTGCCCTTCGATACCCATGGCATCGCCGGGAATCGCGCCGCCGTGCGCCGACACGAAGTCCATCAGGCCGAAGCTGATCGACTCGACGCGCGGATGGGCCGCGATGTCGAACGCGCGATGGACCGCAGCGGGCGACTCGAGCAGCACCTGCAGCGGCAGCTGGCGCGCACCGGCCGCATCGACCGCGCGGGCGGCGCGTTCGACGTCCTGCACCGACTCGACCTTGGGGATCATCAGGTGCGACAGGCTCGCACCGGCGCGGCCGGCCACAGTCGCCACGTCCTGCTCGAACGCCGCGTGGTCGACCGGGTGCACGCGCACGCCGACCCGGTTGCCCGGCCGGTGGCCGAGCGCGAGTTCGACGACCAGCGCCGCATGCTCGCGCTCGCCGCCGACCGGCGCGCCGTCTTCGCAGTCCAGCGTCACGTCGAACACGCAGGCGCCGAACTCTTCGGTCATGGCCGCCTGCAGCTGCAGGCTCTTGCGCATCCGCGCCTCGACGCCGCTGTAGTGGTCGCACACGGGCAGCGAGCCGGTCTGCGCCACAGCGACTAGAAGGACTTCCCGCGGATGCTTCACGTGTGCGCTGCGTCTCAGAGCAGGTGGGCGACGCCGGCCTGCTCTTCCTGCAGCTCCTTCAGCGTGAGGTTGATGCGCTCCTGCGAGAACGCGTCGATCGGCAGGCCGTCCACCACGGTGTATTCGCCGTTGGCGGTGGTGACCGGGTAGCCGAACATCACGTCCCTGGGGATGCCGTACTGGCCGTCCGACGGGATGCCCATGGTCACCCACTTGCCGTTGGTGCCCAGCGCCCAGTCGCGCATGTGGTCGATGGCGGCGTTGGCGGCGCTCGCCGCGGACGACAGGCCACGCGCTTCGATGATGGCCGCGCCGCGCTTGCCGACCGTGGGCAGGAACACGTTGGCGTTCCAGTCCTGGTCGTTGATCATGTCCTTCACGCTCTTGCCGCCGACGGTGGCGAAGCGGTAGTCGGCGTACATGGTGGGCGAGTGGTTGCCCCACACGGCCATCTTCTCGATGTCGGCGACCTGCGTGCCCGTCTTCGCGGCCACCTGCGACAGCGCGCGGTTGTGGTCAAGGCGCAGCATGGCGGTGAAGTTCTTGCGCGGCAGGTCGGGCGCCGACTTCATCGCGATGTAGGCGTTGGTGTTGGCCGGGTTGCCGACCACCAGCACCTTCACGTTGCGCGAGGCCACGGCGTTCAGCGCCTTGCCCTGGGCCGTGAAGATCTGCGCGTTGGCGGCCAGCAGGTCCTTGCGTTCCATGCCGGGGCCGCGCGGGCGGGCGCCCACCAGCAGCGCGTAGTCGGTGTCCTTGAAGGCGGTGTTGGGGTCGCCGTGCGCCTCCATGCCCGCCAGCAGCGGGAACGCGCAGTCCTGCAGCTCCATCATCACGCCCTTCAGGGCTTTCTGCGCCTTTTCGTCGGGGATCTCCAGCAGCTGCAGGATGACGGGCTGGTCCTTGCCCAGCATCTCGCCGGATGCGATGCGGAACAGCAGGGCGTAACCGATCTGGCCGGCGGCGCCGGTGACGGCAACACGGACGGGCTTCTTGCTCATGGGGGATCTCCGTTGGTGATGACGCAAGCGCGGGAAATGCGCTTCGGGAGCCCGCGAGTTTACCCGTGAAAACCCGTATCGGTCAACTTGTCTTATGTCTTATATAAGATATGATTCGACGGTGGCCAGCACCCTCCCGCTCCCCTCCAACGGCGATACCGCTGCGGCCGACGCGGCGCCCGCCACGCCGGCCTTCAGCCCGCTGTACCAGCAGATCAAGGGGCTCATCCTGCAAAGCCTGCAGGCCGGCGAATGGAAGCCCGGCGAGGCCATCCCCAGCGAGATGGACCTGGCGGCGCGCTTCCGCGTGAGCCAGGGCACCGTGCGCAAGGCCATCGACGAACTGGCCGCCGAGAACCTGGTGGTGCGCCGGCAGGGCAAGGGCACTTTCGTGGCCACGCACGCCGAAGACCACGTGCAGTACCGCTTCCTCAAGCTGGTCCCCGACAGCGGCGACCGCGACGCCGAAGGGCCGGCGCAGCGCGACGTGCTCGAATGCCGCCGCACGCGCGCCACCGCCGAAATCGCGCGGTCGCTGGCGCTGCGCTCGGGCGACCCGGTGGTGCAGATCCGCCGCACGCTGTCGTTCGGCGGCGTGCCCACCATCCTGGAAGACCTGTGGCTGCCCGGGAACGCCTTCAAGGGCCTGAGCGCCCAGCAGATGGCCTCGTACCACGGCCCCACCTACGCGATGTTCGAACTGGACTTCGGCGTACGCATGGTGCGCGCCGAGGAAAAGATCCGCGCCGTCGCAGCCGACGGCCCGTCCGCCGCGCTCCTGCAGGTGCCCGAAGGCTCGCCGCTCCTGAGCGTGGAACGCATCGCCTACACCTACAACGACCTGCCGATGGAGCTGCGCCGCGGCCTCTATCGCACCGACACGCACCATTACCGCAACGAGCTGAATTGAGCTGCATCAGGGGTGCGGCAATGCATGGAAAGTGAAACCTCCGTGTCAGTTTGATGCGTTGCAATAGAATTTCAGGTTGTCCGCCCCCGTTTCCCCACGAAAGAAGCCAAGCCATGACAGAGCTAGCCAAGCCACGGCCTGAGTTCCGGAACATCCACGCGATGCGCGACCTGCCGGGCTATCGCTGGCCCGCCGCGGCCGTCGCATCGGGCATGCACCGCATCAGCGGCATCCTGATGTTCCTGCTCATGCCCTTCATCATCTGGATGTTCGACACCTCGTTGTCGTCCGAGTTCTCCTTCGCGCGCTTCAAGGCCGCCTTCAACCTCGGCATCGGCTTCGTCCCCGGCGTCGTCATCAAGCTGGTGGCACTCGCCCTGATCTGGTCGTACCTGCACCACTTCATCTGCGGACTGCGCTTCCTGTGGATGGACACCAGCCATGCAGTGGTGAACAAGAAGTTCGGCGCGCTGTCGGCCAAGCTGACCATCGTGGTGAGCCTGGTGCTCACCGTGGTGCTGGGCGCCAAGCTGTTCGGCGTGTACTGATTACCCGGGAGCACAGGAAACATGGCAGTCAACTACGGCTCACGCCGCACCGTCGTCGGCGCTCACTACGGGGTGCGCGACTGGCTCGCGCAGCGCGTCACCGCCGCGCTGATGGCGCTCTTTACCCTCATCGTGCTGGCGCGGCTCATCTTCACCGCGGGCCCGATCGGCTACGACAAGTGGGCCGGCCTGTTCGCCGGCCAGGGCATGAAGATGCTCACCTTCGCCACCATCGTCTCGCTGCTGTACCACGTGTGGGTGGGCATGCGCGACGTGTGGATGGACTACGTGCAGCCGGTGGGCGTGCGCCTCGTGCTGCAGATCCTGACCATCGTGTGGCTCGTGGGCTGCGCCGGTTGGGCCATCCAGGTGCTGTGGAAGGTTTGACCCCAATGAGCTACACCCAGAAGAACATCACCACCCGCAAGTTCGACGTCGTCATCGTCGGCGCCGGCGGCTCGGGCATGCGCGCGTCGCTGCAGCTCGCGCTGGCGGGGCTGAACGTGGCCGTGCTGTCCAAGGTCTTCCCGACCCGTTCGCACACGGTGGCCGCGCAGGGCGGCATCGGCGCTTCGCTCGGCAACATGTCCGAGGACAACTGGCACTACCACTTCTACGACACCGTCAAGGGCTCGGACTGGCTGGGCGACCAGGACGCGATCGAGTTCATGTGCCGCGAGGCGCCCAAGGTCGTGTACGAGCTCGAGCACTTCGGCATGCCGTTCGACCGCAACCCCGACGGCACCATCTACCAGCGCCCGTTCGGCGGGCACACGGCCAACTACGGCGAAAAGCCGGTGCAGCGCGCCTGCGCCGCGGCGGACCGCACCGGCCACGCCATGCTGCACACGCTGTACCAGCAGAACGTGCGCGCGAAGACCTCGTTCTTCGTCGAGTGGATGGCGCTCGACCTCATCCGCGACGCCGAAGGCGACGTGGTGGGCGTGACGGCGCTCGAGATGGAAACGGGCGACCTGCACGTGCTGCAGGCCAAGACCGTGCTGCTCGCCACCGGCGGCGCGGGCCGCATCTACGCGGCCTCCACCAACGCCTTCATCAACACCGGCGACGGCCTGGGCATGGCGGCGCGCGCCGGCATCCCGCTGGAAGACATGGAGTTCTGGCAGTTCCACCCCACCGGCGTGGCCGGCGCGGGCGTGCTGCTCACCGAAGGCTGCCGCGGCGAGGGCGCGATCCTGCTCAACGCCAACGGCGAGCGCTTCATGGAGCGCTACGCGCCGACGCTGAAGGACCTGGCGCCGCGCGACTTCGTCTCGCGCTGCATGGGCCAGGAAATCATCGAAGGGCGTGGCTGCGGTCCCAACAAGGACTACATCCACATGAAGCTCGACCACCTGGGCGCCGACACCATCCACAAGCGGCTGCCGTCGGTCTACGAGATCGGCGTGAACTTCGCCAACGTCGACGTCACCCGCGAGCCGATCCCGGTGGTTCCCACCATCCACTACCAGATGGGCGGCGTGCCCACCAACATCAACGGGCAGGTGGTGGTGCAGCGCGGCGGCGACGACAACGCGGTCGTGAACGGCCTGTACGCTGTAGGCGAATGCTCCTGCGTGAGCGTGCACGGCTCCAACCGGCTGGGCACCAACTCGCTGCTGGACCTGCTGGTGTTCGGCAAGGCCGCCGGCAACCACATCGTGGAGTTCTCCAACCGCAGCAAGGCCCACAAGGACCTGCCGGCCGGCGCCGCCGAGCGCACGCTGGAGCGGCTGAACCGGCTGGAAGCGGCCGGCGGCGAGTATTCGCAGGACGTCGCCAACGACATCCGCGCGGCCATGCAGGCGCATGCCGGCGTGTTCCGCACCCAGGAAGGGATGGACGAGGGCAAGCGCAAGATCGCCGCCCTGCGCGAGCGCGTCAACGCCATCGGCTTGAAGGACAAGTCGCGCGTCTTCAACACCGCCCGGGTGGAGGCGCTGGAGGTCGAAAACCTGATCGAGGCGGCGCAGGCCACCATCGAGGGCGCGGCGGCGCGCCGGGAATGCCGCGGCGCGCACCTGGTGCGCGACTACGAGCACCCGGCCGACCACCCGACCTCGCCGCTCGGCCGCGACGACGCCAACTGGATGAAGCACACGCTGTGGTACAGCGAGGGCAACCGCCTCGGTTACAAGGCGGTCAAGCTCAAGCCCCTGACGGTCGAGTCGGTCCCGCCCAAGGTCCGCACCTTCTGACGCGCGTCAAGGTTAGGTTCTTGTACGTACTTCCGCCCCCGGGGCAAAGCGCCTAGATTCATAGACGGATACAAAAATGCAGAAGCGCACTTTCCAGATTTACCGCTACGACCCCGACAAGGATGTGCGGCCCTACATGCAGACCGTGGAGATCGAGCTCGACGGGCACGAACGCATGCTGCTGGACGCGCTGATGAAGCTGAAGGCGCAGGACCCCACCCTGTCGTTCCGCCGTTCCTGCCGCGAAGGCGTGTGCGGCTCCGACGCGATGAACATCAACGGCAAGAACGGCCTGGCCTGCCTGACCAACATGCTCACGCTGCCGGGCACCATCGTGCTGAAGCCGCTGCCGGGGCTGCCCGTCATCCGCGACCTGATCGTGGACATGACGCAGTTCTTCAAGCAGTACCACTCGATCAAGCCCTACCTGGTCAACGACAGCATCCCGCCCGAGAAGGAGCGCCTGCAGTCGCCCGAGGAGCGCGAGGAGCTCGACGGCCTGTACGAATGCATCCTGTGCGCGAGCTGCTCCACCAGCTGCCCGAGCTTCTGGTGGAACCCCGACAAGTTCGTCGGCCCCGCCGGCCTGCTGCAGGCCTACCGCTTCATCGCCGACAGCCGCGACCAGGCGACCGGCGAGCGCCTGGACAACCTGGAAGACCCGTACCGGCTGTTCCGCTGCCACACGATCATGAACTGCGTCGACGTGTGCCCGAAGGGGCTGAACCCGACGATGGCGATCGGCAAGATCAAGGAACTGATGGTGCGGCGCGCCGTGTAGGCACCTATGAACGACGAAGCACTGCTCGACCAACGGTCACTGTCCAAGCTGAAGTGGCGCTGCCGCCGCGGGCTGCTGGAGAATGACCTGCTGATCGAGCGCTTCTTCGAGCGGCACGAGGCAACGCTCACGGTGCGGCACGCCCGTGGGATGACGGAGTTGATGGAGCTGGGCGACAACGACCTGCTCGACCTCCTGCTCGGGCGCAAGGACGCAGCCGACGTCCCGCTGGGCGAAGAAACGAAGGAAGTGCTGGGGATGCTGCGCGTCCGGCCGACCGTTGGGCATTGACACTCACAGGAAACCGCCATGAAACTCGCTGACAACAAAGCCACCCTGTCGTTCTCCAACGGCAGCCCCAGCGTCGAACTGCCCGTGTACCACGGCAGCGTCGGGCCGGATGTCATCGACATCCGCAAGCTGTACGCGCAGACCGGCATGTTCACCTACGACCCCGGCTTCCTGTCGACCGCGGCGTGCCAGTCGGCCATCACCTACATCGACGGCGACAAGGGCGAGCTGCTGTACCGCGGCTACCCGATCGAGCAGCTGGCGACGCAGTGCGACTTCATGGAGACCTGCCACCTGCTGCTGTACGGCGACCTGCCGAACGCCGAGCAGAAGAAGAAGTTCGACCGCCTGGTGACCGTGCACACCATGGTCAACGAGCAGATGCAGTTCTTCCTGCGCGGCTTCCGCCGCGACGCGCACCCGATGGCGGTGATGACCGGGCTGGTGGGCGCGCTGTCGGCCTTCTATCACGACAGCACGGACATCAACAACCCCGAGCACCGCGAGATCGCCGCGATCCGCCTGATCGCCAAGATGCCGACGCTGGTGGCCATGGCCTACAAGTACGCCGCCGGCCAGCCGTACATCTACCCGAAGAACGACCTGAGCTACACGGCGAACTTCATGCGCATGATGTTCGCCACGCCGTGCGAGGACTACGAGCCCAACGACGTGCTGGTGCGCGCGATGGACCGCATCTTCATCCTGCACGCCGACCACGAGCAGAACGCCTCGACGTCCACGGTGCGCCTGTGCGGCAGCTCGGGCACCAACCCGTTCGCCGCCATCGCGGCGGGCGTGGCCTGCCTGTGGGGCCCGGCGCACGGCGGCGCCAACGAGGCCTGCCTGAACATGCTGGAAGACATCCAGGCCATGGGCGGCGTGGCCAAGATCGGCGAGTTCGTGGCCAAGGTGAAGGACAAGAACTCGGGCATCAAGCTGATGGGCTTCGGCCACCGCGTGTACAAGAACTACGACCCGCGCGCCAAGCTGATGCAGGAAACCTGCAAGGAAGTGCTGGCCGAACTGGGCCTGCAGAACGACCCGCTGTTCAAGCTGGCGATGGCCCTGGAGAAGGTGGCGCTGGAAGACGAGTACTTCGTCTCGCGCAAGCTCTACCCCAACGTCGACTTCTACTCGGGCATCGTGCAGCGCGCCATCGGCATCCCGGTGTCGCTGTTCACCGCGATCTTCGCGCTGGCCCGCACGGTCGGCTGGATCGCCCAGCTGAACGAGATGATCGGCGACCCCGAGTACAAGATCGGCCGGCCGCGCCAGCTGTTCACCGGCTCGACCAAGCGCGACGTGACGCCGCTCGCGCGGCGCTGAAGCACACACCGGCTGCCCGCAGGAAGCCCGCGCATGCGGGCTTTTTCGTCATCTCGCCAGCCGGTACTTCGGCGGCTCTTTTGTCCCGACCACCAGGTAATTGATCACGCCCGAAACGTCGTCGACCAGCAGCACGGCGCGTTCGACCTCCGCGGCCTGCTCCCTGGTCTTCACGCAGCCCATCAGCGTGACGATGCGCCTTTCACCCTTGGCCCAGATGCTGGTGTCGCCGAACCGGCCGTCGAGCCGGATGAATTGCGCCACGCGGGGAATGATCTCCTTGTCGTAGAGGTAGGAGTTGGAAAGGCGGCAACGGCCCGAGCGGTGGCAGCTCACGCCGTGCTGTGCGCGCACGTGCGCCTCGTTGCGCACCTCTTCCTCGGTGTAGCCGGGCGGGGCCGGCACCGGGCAGGCCGGCAGCGCGGACGTGACCTGCACGAACGGGTCGCCGAAGACGTTGCGGCGCTCCTGGGCGGCTGCGCTGCACGCCAGCCCAAGCATGAGGAAGAGGACGGCTCGGTTCATGCCCCCGGAGTCTGCCCCAGCCGTGCGGCTTGTAGGCCGGAGTCGCCAGTCCGGCCGTACGGGCACGCTATGTGGCGTGGCGCACAGAGCCTGCGCAACGGGCCCCCTAGTCTCGGCCGGTCAACTGCGCCTCAGGCAAATTCCTGCCGGGGCCGGCGGTTCACGCATCGAAAGTCCGGGTTCCCATGAAATATGCATTCATCCTCTGCGCTTCGCTGGCCGCCGTCGGCCTGACCGCCTGCCAGCGCGAAGTGGTCGTCACGCCCTCGCCTGCCGTCGTGACCGTCCCGGGCCCGGCCGGCCCGGCAGGCGCTACCGGTGAAACCGGCAGCACCGGAAACACCGGGAACACCGGCAGCACCGGCGCCACGGGCTACACCGGCAGTGCCGGCGCTACCGGCGCTACCGGCTCGACCGGTACCACCGGCGCGATGGGCAACACCGGCAACACCGGCAACACCGGCGCCACCGGCCAGCGCGGCAGCACCGGCGACACCATCGTCGTGGTGCCCGCACCCGCTTCGCGCAATTGATGGGTCGGCCATCGCGTTTCGCGATGGCAAAAGCTGCGTTCTTGAGGGAGAATTGACACACGCATCGTGAATTGCGATGCATTTTCGTGTCATGCGCCCCACCGAACGCTCCTTCGCCCGCCGGATCGACCTGACCTCGCTGCAGCTCTTCGTGGCTGTGTGCGAGCTCGGCTCGATCGGGCGCGCCGCCGAGCGCGAGTTCATCGCGGCGTCCGCCGTGAGCAAGCGGCTGTCGGACCTGGAAGCCACGCTCGAGACCCCCCTGCTCTACCGCCACACCCGCGGGGTCGACCTGACGCCCGCCGGTGAAAGCCTGCTGCACCACGCGCGCTCGGTGCTGTTCTCGCTGGAGAAGATGCAGGCCGAGTTGTCGGAGTACGCCGACGGCGTGCGCGGCCACGTGCGCATCCACGCCAACATCTCCGCCATCGTGCAGTTCCTGCCCGAAGACCTGGGCGAGTTCAGCCGCGACCACCCGCAGGTCAAGATCGACCTGGCAGAACACCTTTCCACCGAAATCGTGCGGGCCGTGCAGGAAGGCGCCGCCGACCTGGGCATCTGCAACACCGGCGTGCTGGGCCAGGGCCACGACCTGCAGTCGCGGCCGTACCGGCGCGACGAACTGGTGCTGATCGTGCCGCGCGGCCATGCGCTGGCGCGCCGCAAGTCCGTCGCTTTCGAACAGACGCTCGACTTCGACCACGTGGGCCTGCACTCGAACAGCTCCATCTACCTGGCCATGCGCGACGCCGCCGCGGCCGCCGGCCGCACCATCCGCCTGCGCATCCACGTGACCGGGCTGGACGCGATGTGCCGCATGATCCACAACGGCCTGGGCGTGGGCGTCATGCCGCGCCGTGCCTTCGAGCTGATGCACGGCGTGGGCAACCTCGAGTGCGTGAAGCTCGCCGATGCATGGGCGGTGCGCGACATCGGCCTCATCGCCCGCGACTTCTCCACGCTGCCCCTCACCGCACGGCTGCTGGTCGACCACCTGCGCACCCGCGCGGAAGCCGCCGAACCGGCGCTCGCCGAATAAAATCCAAAGCCAAGGAAGTTCATTTCATGGGACGCACCCTGTACGACAAGATCTGGGACGAGCACGTGGTCCATACCGAGGACGACGGCACGGCCATCCTTTACATCGACCGCCACCTCGTGCACGAAGTCACGAGCCCGCAGGCGTTCGAAGGCCTGCGCGAGACCGGCCGCAAGGTGTGGCGCATCAGCTCCATCGTCGCCACCGCCGACCACAACACGCCCACCACCGGCTGGGAGCGCGGCTACGACGGCATCGACGATCCCGTAAGCAAGGAGCAGGTCACGACGCTGGACAGGAACATCGGCGAGTTCGGCGCGGCGGCGTACTTCCCCTTCCTGTCCAAGCGGCAAGGCATCGTGCACGTGATCGGCCCCGAGCAGGGCGCCACGCTGCCCGGCATGACGGTGGTGTGCGGCGACTCGCACACGTCCACGCACGGCGCGTTCGGCGCGCTGGCGCACGGCATCGGCACTTCGGAAGTCGAGCACGTGCTGGCCACCCAGACGCTGCTGGCCAGGAAGGCGAAGAACATGCTGGTCAAGGTCGAGGGCACGCTGGCCCCCGGCGTCACCGCCAAGGACATCGTGCTGGCCATCATCGGCAAGATAGGCACGGCCGGCGGCACCGGCTACACCATCGAGTTCGCCGGCTCCGCCATCCGCAGCCTCAGCATGGAAGGCCGCATGACGGTGTGCAACATGGCCATCGAGGCCGGCGCTCGCGCCGGCATGGTGGCGGTGGACGAAAAGACGGTGCAGTACGTCAAGGGCCGCCCGCTGGCGCCCACCGGCGCCGAATGGGACATGGCCGCCGCGTACTGGCGCACGCTGCATTCCGATGCCGACGCGAAGTTCGACCACGTAGTGGAACTCGACGCCGCGCAGGTCCTGCCGCAGGTGACCTGGGGCACGTCACCCGAGATGGTGACCGGCATCGACGGCCGCGTGCCCGACCCCGACAAGGAGAAGGACGCGAACAAGCGCGACGCCATCGAGCGCGCGCTGGCGTACATGGGGCTGGAGCCCGGCAAGCCGATGAACGACATCTACGTCGACAAGGTGTTCATCGGCTCGTGCACCAACAGCCGCATCGAGGACATGCGCGAGGCGGCCGCCATGGTGAAGAAGCTCGGACAGAAAGTCGCGAAGAACGTGAAGCTCGCGATGGTGGTGCCGGGCTCGGGCGTGGTGAAGGAGCAGGCCGAGCGCGAAGGGCTCGATGAGGTCTTCAAGGCCGCGGGCTTCGAATGGCGCGAGCCGGGCTGCTCGATGTGCCTGGCGATGAACGCCGACCGGCTGGAGCCGGGCGAGCGCTGCGCCTCCACCAGCAACCGCAATTTCGAGGGCCGCCAGGGCGCGGGCGGCCGCACCCACCTGGTCAGCCCCGCCATGGCCGCCGCCGCCGCGGTGCACGGCCACTTCGTCGACGTCCGTCAATTTGCCTAGAAGAGGAGAAGCCATGAAAACGATCGCCACCCTGCTCGCCCTGTCCTTCGCCTTCGCGCTGGCGGGCTGCAACACCATCAAGGGCGCCGGCCAGGACATCCAGAAAGCCGGCGAGAAGATCGAAGACGCGGCAAAAAAGAAATAGAGATGGAAAAGTTTTTGGTGCACAAGGGGTTGGTTGCCCCGATGGATCGCGAGAACGTCGACACCGACGCGATCATCCCCAAGCAGTTCCTCAAGTCGATCCGCAAAACCGGCTTCGGGCCCAACCTGTTCGACGAATGGCGCTACCTCGACGCGGGCCAGCCCGGGCAGGACCCCGCCACGCGCAAGCCCAACCCCGACTTCGTGCTGAACCAGCCGCGTTACCGCGGCGCCTCGGTGCTCATCGCGCGCCGCAATTTCGGCTGCGGCTCGTCGCGCGAACACGCGCCGTGGGCGCTGCAGCAGTACGGCTTCCGCTCGATCATCGCGCCCAGCTTTGCCGACATCTTCTTCAACAACTGCTTCAAGAACGGCGTGCTGCCCATCGTGCTGCCCGACGCGCAGGTGGCGCAGCTGTTCGACGAGGTACATGCCTTCCCCGGCTACCAGCTCACCATCGACCTGGAGCGCCAGGTGGTCGTGAAGCCGCAGGGCGAAGAGATCGCCTTCGAGGTGCAGGCGTTCCGCAAGTACTGCCTCGTCAACGGCTTCGACGACATCGGCCTCACGCTGCGCCAGTCCGACAAGATCAAGGCCTTCGAGGCGCACCGCCTGGCCACCAAGCCGTGGCTCGCCCACTCGCTGCAGGGGTAACGACAGCATGAAGATCGCAGTCCTGCCGGGCGACGGCATCGGCACCGAGATCGTGGCCGAAGCGGTCAAGGTCCTGAAAGTCCTCGACCTGAAGTTCGAGATGGAGTCGGCCGACGTCGGCGGCGTGGCCTACGACAACCACGGGCACCCGCTGCCCGAGGCGACCCTGCAGCTCGCGAAGCAGGCCGACGCCATCCTGTTCGGCGCCGTGGGCGACTGGAAGTACGACCAGCTCGAGCGCCAGTTCCGCCCCGAGCAGGCCATCCTGGGCCTGCGCAAGAACCTGGGCCTGTTCGCCAACTTCCGCCCGGCGATCTGCTACGAGCAGCTGACCCACGCCTCCAGCCTCAAGCCCGAGCTGGTGTCGGGGCTCGACATCCTGATCATCCGCGAGCTCACCGGCGACATCTACTTCGGCCAGCCGCGCGGCCGCCGCACCGCGACCGACGGGCATTTCCCCGGCGCCGAGGAAGCGTTCGACACCATGCGTTACACGCGCCCCGAGATCGAGCGCATCGCCCACGTCGCCTTCCAGGCGGCGCGCAAGCGCGGCCAGCACGTCACCAGCGTCGACAAGGCCAATGTGCTCGAGACCTTCCAGCTCTGGAAGGACGTGGTCACCGAGGTCGGCCGGCAGTATCCCGACGTGAAGCTGGACCATATGTATGTGGACAACGCCGCCATGCAGCTCGTGCGGCAGCCCAAGTTCTTCGACGTGGTGGTTACCGGCAACATGTTCGGCGACATCCTGTCGGACGAGGCGGCCATGCTCACCGGCTCCATCGGCATGCTGCCGTCGGCCAGCCTGAACGCCGGCAACCAGGGCCTGTACGAACCGTCCCACGGCAGCGCACCCGACATCGCGGGCAAGGGAATCGCCAATCCTTTGGCTACAATACTGTCTGCCGCCATGATGCTCCGCTACTCCCTGAACCAGCCCGAAGCCGCCGACCGGATCGAATCCGCGGTAGAGGCCGTGCTCGCCCAGGGCCTGCGTACCGGGGACATCTACTCCGAAGGCACCACGAAGGTCGGCACCTCCCAGATGGGCGACGCCGTCGTGGCCGCGATCACGACCACCCAGAAGATTACCAAGGGCTAGCAAGCTCCGGTTCGTCGCGCGCCCTCCCCCGGCCAGACGAGCCGGGCAGGACAGGTTTGAAAGAAACTGAACTGAAAGGGCGATACAAATGGCATTCAAGGCACAACAACCGCTGGTCGGCCTGGTCGGCTGGCGCGGCATGGTCGGCTCGGTCCTGATGGACCGCATGCAGGCCGAAGGCGACTTCGGCCTGATCGAGCCGCTCTTCTTCTCCACCTCCAACGCCGGCGGCAAGGCACCTGCGCAGGCGAAGAACGAAACCGCGCTGAAGGACGCCTTCGACATCGAGGCCCTGAAGAAGTGCGACATCGTCATCACCGCCCAGGGCGGCGACTACACGACCGAGGTGTTCCCGAAGCTGCGCGCCACCGGCTGGAACGGCCACTGGATCGACGCGGCCTCGACGCTGCGCATGAAAGACGACGCGGTCATCATCCTCGACCCCGTCAACATGCCGGTCATCAGGAACGCGCTGGGCAAGGGCGGCCGCAACTGGATCGGCGGCAACTGCACCGTCAGCTGCATGCTGATGGGCGTGGGCGCACTTTACAAGGCGGGGCTCGTCGAGTGGATGTCGTCGATGACCTACCAGGCCGCTTCGGGCGGCGGCGCGCAGCACATGCGCGAACTGCTCACCCAGTTCGGCACGCTGAACGCCGAAGTGCGCTCGCTGCTGGACGACCCCAAGTCGGCCATCCTCGAGATCGACCGCCGGATCCTGGGCCGCCAGCAGGCCATGGGTGCGTCCGAGACCGAGCACTTCGGCGTCCCGCTGGGCGGCTCGCTGATTCCCTGGATCGACAAGGACCTGGGCGACGGCGTCTCGCGCGAGGAATGGAAGGCCGGCGCCGAAACCAACAAGATCATGGGCAATGCCCAGCCGATCCCGGTCGACGGCTTCTGCGTGCGCGTGGGCACGATGCGCTGCCACAGCCAGGCGTTGACCTTCAAGCTGAAGAAGGACGTGCCGCTGGCCGACCTGGAAGCCCTGATCGCCGCCGACAACGACTGGGTGAAAGTGGTGCCCAACACGCGCGAGGCCACGCTGTACAGCCTGACGCCCGTGGCGGTGACGGGCACGCTGGCGATCCCGGTGGGCCGCATCCGCAAGCTCGCGATGGGCCCCGAGTATGTAGGCGCCTTCACCATCGGCGACCAGTTGCTGTGGGGCGCCGCCGAGCCCTTGCGTCGCATGCTGCGCATCCTGCTGGACGCCTGACACTTGGCGAATTCCCGCTTGCCGGGAAGTGACGGCGGCCTGTAGCCTTCGGCTGCGGGCCGTTGTCGCATGACAACATGCCAAGCCCCTCAGGTACGCGCACTCCGGGTGCTTCCGAACTTAAGAGGTGTCTCAGCTTGTCAGTCTAAGACATTGATGCTATGGTCATTTTTCGCAAATTAGCCTCTAGGCGATGGCCGCATGAAGAGAACAAAACTGCTTCCGGATCGGGCAGTGGGGACGCCTAAGTCGACCAGCAGGCCGCGGGTGCGGTTGACCGCTCTTGCGCTGGCGGCTGCAGTTGCCCTGGGTATTGCCCCGACGGATGCTGAAGCGCTCGGGCTCGGCCGCTTGACCGTGCAGTCGGCGCTGGGCGAGCCCCTGCGGGTCGACATCGAAATTCCCGAAATGAATGCAGAGGAGGCAGCGAGCCTGCGGGTGCGCGTTGCCGCGCCCGAGGCCTTCCGTGCCGCCGGCCTCGAGTACAGCCCGGCCCTGCAGAACGCCACCATCACCTTGCAGCGGCGTCCCGACGGCCGCCACTTCCTGCGCATTTCCAGCGACCGGCCGGTCCCCGACCCCTTCGTCGACCTGATCCTCGAGGCCACGTGGTCTTCGGGGCGCATCGTGCGCGACTACACGATGCTGTTCGACCCACCGAACCTGCGCGACCCGAACCCGATTTCGGCGCAGACCAGCCCGGTACCTTCGCCCGCCCCGACGCAGACGACTGCGACAGGGCCGCGCCCGGCGCCGGCCGCTGCGCCGCGTGCCCCGCGCGCCGCAGCACCTGCGGGCCCGTCCGCACCCGTGGCGGCCGCGCCGCGCCCCTCGGCACCCGCGGCCGCACCGACTCCCCGCGCCGCCGCGCCGGCACCAGCACCGGCACCGGCTGCGCCGCCCACGCCTTCGGGCGACGGCAAGCGGGTAACGGTGAAGGAAGGCGACACGCTCACGCGCATCGCCAACGCGAACAAGCCCACCACCGTTTCGCTCGACCAGATGCTGATCGCGTTGCTGCGCATGAACCCCGGCGCCTTTGCCGGCAACAACGTCAACCGGCTGAAGGCCGGATCGGTGCTCGAACTGCCGTCGGCTGCGCAGGCCAATGCCATCGACGCCGGCGAGTCCAAGGTCGTGCTCACGGCGCAAAGCCGAGACTTCGACGAGTTCCGCCGCCGGCTGGCCGAGGGCCTGCCGACGCACCAGTTGCGCAGCGGCGATCGCGTGGTGAGCGGCAAGGTCACGGCCACGGTGGACGACCGCAAGCCCGCGGCCGCCAGCCCCGACAAGCTGACACTGTCCAAGGGTGCCGTCTCCGGCAAGGGAGCCGACACCATCGCGCAACAGCGCGCCACGCAGGAAGCCAGCGCGCGTGCCGCCGAACTGAGCCGCAACCTCGCCGAACTGAACCAGGCCGCCAAGGCGGCAGGTACCGGCACGCCGGGTGGTGCAGCGGCCACTGCGAGTGTTCCGCGTACCGGCGTCGCCGTCCCGGCTGGTGGTGCTGCGAGCGCGCCGCGAGCGGCTGCTTCGCCGCCTGCGCCGGCCGCAGCCGCCAAGCCCGCCTCTGCGCCCGCGGCAGCCGCCCCGGTGGCAGCTGCCAAGCCGGCACCGGCTCCCGCACCAGCGCCGACGCCGGCCCCGACCCCGGCGCCTACGCCCGCACCGACTCCTGCACCTACCCCCGCGCCGACGCCGGTGCCGGCGCCGGCGCCGGCACCGGCGCCGGTGGCAGTGGCCTCGGCCCCGGCACTCGTCGCATCCGCGCCGGCGCCTTCCGCTCCGGTTGCCCAGCCCGCCAGCGCCCCGGCGCCCGCCGCAGCATCGGCCGGCCCGAAGCCGCTGGCACCCGTGGCCGTGGCGCCTCCGCCTCCGCCCACCTTCATGGAAGAACTGCTGGACAACCCGCTGATCCCCGCTGCGGCGGTCGGCGTGCTGGCCATGCTGCTGGGCCTGGGCTTCTACAAGATGCGCCAGCGCAAGAAGGCGACGCAGGTCGACAGCTCGTTCCTCGAAAGCCGCCTGCAGCCCGACTCGTTCTTCGGCGCCAGTGGCGGCCAGCGCATCGACACGGCCGAAGGCAGCACCGGCGCCACCGGTTCGTCGATGGTCTATTCGCCGAGCCAGCTGGACGCCGCCGGCGACGTGGACCCGGTGGCCGAGGCCGACGTGTACCTGGCCTACGGCCGCGACCTGCAGGCCGAGGAAATCCTCAAGGAAGCGCTGCGCACCAACCCGAGCCGGGTGGCCATCCATGCCAAGCTGCTCGAGATCTATGCGAAGCGGCGCGACGGCAAGGCTTTCGAAGTGATCGCCACCGAGGCCTACAACCTCACCAAGGGCGAAGGCCAGGAGTGGGAGCACATCTGCGAACTGGGCCGCGAACTCGACCCGCTGAACCAGATGTACCGTGGCGGCCGCCCCGACGCGGAGCAGGCCGCGGTTGCCGCGGCTTCGGTGGCCACCGGCGTGTTCGGCGCTACGCAGGTCGTGCAGGCCCAGCCGCAGGCCGACGCGGGCGGCATCGACCTCGACCTCGACTTCTCGCTGGGCGACGACGAGCCCGCGGACGACCCGGACAAGACCCTCATCCGCCCCGCGCCGCAGGCTGCTGCGCCCGCACCCACCCCGGCGGAAGAGCGCACGCAGGCCGTGCAATTGCCAGCCGTGGAGATGCCTGCCGCCGGCGTGGACCTCGACTTCGGCGCGCCCGAGCCCGCGGCGGCGGTGGCGCAAGCCCCGGCTCCTGCAGCGCCCGAACCGGTGCGGCTGGATGCGCCCGACCTCACCCTGAACGAAGACGCGCTCAGCTTCGACCTGGATGCGCCACCCCCCGCGGCACAGCCGGCGCCGCCGGCACCCGCCCCTGCCGCGGCCAAGCCCTCGGAAGGCATGATCGAATTCGACCTGGGGGCCCTGTCGCTGGACCTGCCGGGCGCCAAGAAGGATGCGGGCGACACCGACGACGCGCCGCTCAGCACCGCCGGCCTGGAAGACCCGGGCGGCGACCCGCTGGCGACCAAGCTCGCGCTGGCCGAAGAGTTCAACGCCATCGGCGACCCCGACGGCGCACGCAGCCTGGCCGAGGAAGTGCTGGCCGAGGCATCGGGTGAACTGAAGAGCCGCGCCCAGAAGCTGCTGGCCGAAATCGGCTGAAGCGCCTTCCCCCGCAGCGCGCCGCGCGAAGGGAAGCCGAATGAGGCTGGCTCTCGGCATCAGCTACAACGGACAGGCCTACGACGGCTGGCAAAGCCAGCCGTCGGGCCGCACCGTGCAGGACCACCTGCAGGCCGCGCTCGCGCGCTTCTGCGCCGTCGAGGCGCCCGTGTCCACCATCTGCGCCGGCCGCACCGACGCCGGCGTCCACGGCCTGATGCAGGTGGTGCACTTCGACACCGGGCTCCAGCGCGAAGAACACTCGTGGGTGCGCGGCACCAACACCTTCCTGCCGGCGGACATTGCCGTGCAATGGGCCCGGCACGTGCCCGATGCGTTTCATGCGCGTGCGAGCGCCACCGCGCGCCGCTACGCCTACGTGCTGCTGGAAAGCCCCGTGCGTCCCAGCGTGGAGAGCGGCCGTGTCGGCTGGGTGTTCCGCCCGCTGGACGCGGATGCCATGCGCAGCGCTGCGCAGCACCTGCTGGGCATGCACGACTTCACCTCGTTCCGCGCTTCCGCCTGCCAGGCGAAGACGCCGGTGAAGACGATGAAGCGCATCGACATCGCAAAACGCGGCGCCTACTGGCGCTTCGAGTTCGAAGCCGACGCCTTCCTGCACCACATGATCCGCAACATCATGGGCTGCCTGGTGGTGGTCGGCCAGGGGCTGCAGTCCCCGGGATGGATAGGCACCGTGCTGGACGCGCGCAGCCGCGACGCAGCGGCGCCCACTTTCGCGCCGGATGGCCTGCACTTCCTGGGCCCGGTGTACGACCCGGCCTGGAACCTGCCGCAGCGCACCGCTGCGTATGATGGCTTGCCATGAACGCGCTGGACCATAGAACCCGGATCAAGATCTGCGGCCTCACACGCGAACAGGACGTGGACGCCGCGGTGGCGGCCGGCGCCGACGCCGTCGGCTTCGTGCAGTACGAGCAGAGCCCGCGCTTCGTGAGCGCGGCGCGCGCGGGCGAACTGGCGCGGCGCCTGCCGCCGTTCATCACGCCCGTGCTGCTGTTCGTGAACGCCTCACCCGACACCGTACGCCGTGCCTGCGAGCTCGTGCCTGCGGCCATGCTGCAGTTCCACGGCGACGAGACGCCCGGGCAATGCGTTGCCGCCGCTGCAGGCAGGCCCTTCATGCGGGCCGCCCGCGTGCCGCTGGATCCGTCGCAGCCGTTCGACTTGCTAGAATTCGTTTCCCGGTACTCCCAGGCCAACGCCATCCTGCTCGACGCCCTGGTCGACGGATACGGCGGCGGCGGCAAGGCATTCGATTGGTCACGGCTGGCACCAAGCGCGGACTCTCACCTCGTTTTGTCTGGTGGGCTCACGCCTGCAAACGTGACCGATGGCATCGTGCAGGTACGGCCGCGCTGCAAAACGCTGGCCGTTGATGTGAGTTCCGGCGTCGAGTCCTCCAAGGGGATCAAGGACGCCGAAAAGATCCATCAGTTCGTCGCGGCCGTGCGCGCCGCCGACGTGCTTCTTGCAAGGTCACCCCATGCCCTCCTATCTTCAACCTGACCCGACAGGCCACTTCGGGAAATACGGCGGCAGTTTCGTGAGCGAGACGCTCACGCATGCGATCGAGGAACTGCGCGGCGCTTATGCGAAATACCAGCACGACCCCGAGTTCCTGCGCGAGTTCGCGTACGAGCTCAAGCACTTCGTGGGCCGGCCGTCGCCCATCTACCACGCCGAGCGCATGAGCCGCGAACAGGGCGGCGCGCAGATCTACCTGAAGCGCGAAGACCTGAACCACACCGGCGCGCACAAGATCAACAACGTGATCGGCCAGGCGATGCTGGCCCGGCGCATGGCCAAGCCGCGCGTGATCGCCGAAACCGGTGCCGGCCAGCACGGCGTGGCCACCGCAACCATCTGCGCGCGCTACGGGCTCGAGTGCGTGGTGTACATGGGCAGCGAAGACGTCAAGCGCCAGAGCCCCAACGTGTACCGCATGAACCTGCTGGGCGCCACCGTGGTGCCGGTGGAGTCGGGCAGCAGGACGCTGAAGGACGCGCTGAACGAGGCCATGCGCGACTGGGTCACCAACGTCGAGAACACCTTCTACATCATCGGCACGGTGGCGGGCCCGCACCCCTACCCGATGATGGTGCGCGACTTCCAGAGCGTGATCGGCCGCGAATGCCGCGAGCAGATGCCCGAACTGGCGGGCGCGCAACCCGATGTGGTGGTCGCCTGCGTCGGCGGCGGCAGCAACGCCATGGGCATCTTCTACCCCTACATCCCCTGCGAGAACACGCGCCTGGTCGGCGTGGAGGCAGCCGGCGAGGGCCTGGACAGCGGCAAGCATTCGGCGTCGCTGCAGCGCGGCTCGCCCGGCGTGCTGCACGGCAACCGCACCTATATCCTGCAAGACGAGAACGGCCAGATCACCGAGACGCACAGCGTGAGCGCCGGTCTCGACTATCCGGGCGTGGGACCCGAGCATGCGTGGCTGAAGGACATCGGGCGCGCGGAGTACGTGGGCATCACCGATGCCGAGGCGCTGGCCGCTTTCCACTACCTGTGCCGCACCGAGGGCATCATCCCGGCGCTCGAATCGAGCCATGCGATTGCCTACGCGATGAAGCTGGCGAAGACGATGCGGCCCGACCAGAAGATCCTGGTGAACCTGTCGGGCCGCGGCGACAAGGACATCGGCACGGTGGCCGACCTCTCCGGCGTCGACTTCTACGACCGCCCGTCGATGCGCGGCCTGACGCTGAAGGGGCAACCGCGATGAGCCGCATCACTGCCACCTTCGACCGGCTACGCGCCGAGGGCCGCAAGGCGCTCATCCCCTACATCACCGCGGGCTTCCCGTACGCGGACATCACGCCCGAGCTGATGCACGCCATGTGCGAGGCCGGCGCCGACGTGATCGAGCTGGGCGTGCCGTTCTCCGACCCCATGGCCGACGGCCCGGTGGTCCAGCGCGCCGGCGAGAAGGCGCTGGCCCTGGGCATAGGGACGGCGCAGGTGCTCGCCATGGTGCGTGAATTCCGCGAGCGAAACTCGACTACGCCGGTCGTGCTGATGGGGTACGCCAACCCCGTGGAGCGCTACGACCTGAAGCACGGCGACAACGCCTTCGTGCGCGACGCCGCTGCCGCCGGCGTGGACGGCGTGCTGATCGTGGACTATCCGCCCGAGGAATGCGAAACCTTCGCCGCGCAGCTGAAGGCGAATGGCCTCGACCTGATCTTCCTGCTGGCGCCGACCAGCACCGAACAGCGCATGCAGCAGGTCGCCCGTATCGCCAGCGGCTATGTCTACTACGTGTCGTTGAAGGGCGTGACCGGCGCCGGCCACCTCGACACCGCCGCGGTCGAGGAAGCGCTGCCGCGGATTCGCCAGCACGTGAAGGTCCCGCTGGGCGTCGGCTTCGGCATCCGCGACGCGGCGACCGCCAAGGCCATCGGCCGGGTGGCGGACGCCGTGGTCATAGGCTCCAAGGTGATCCAGGTCGTCGAAGAGCAGCCCCGGGAGCGCATGGTCCCGGCCCTGAAGGCGTTCCTGTCCGACATCCGCTCTGCGCTAGACTCCTGAATGGCCCAGTTACGGAGCACCCGATGAGTTGGCTCGAAAAACTCCTCCCCCCGAAGATCCAGCCTACCGACCCCAACGAGCGCCGCAGCGTGCCCGAGGGCCTGTGGGTCAAGTGCCCGAGCTGCGAGACGGTGCTGTACAAGACCGACCTGGAAGGCAACCAGAACGTCTGCCCCAACTGCGGCCACCACCACCGCATGAATGCGCGCTCGCGCCTCAACTCCTTCCTCGACCCCGAAGGCCGCTACGAGATCGGGCAGGAAGTGCTGCCGGTCGACCCGCTGAAGTTCAAGGACAGCCGCCGCTACCCGGAACGCCTGAAGGAAGCGCTGGAGAACACGGGTGAAACCGACGCGCTGGTGGTGATGGGCGGCGCGGTGCACAGCATCAGCGTCGTGGCCGCCGCTTTCGAGTTCGACTTCATGGGCGGCAGCATGGGCAGCGTGGTGGGCGAGCGCTTCGTGCGCGGCGTGGAGACCGCCATCGAGCAGAAGGTGCCCTTCATCTGCTTCACCGCCACCGGCGGCGCGCGCATGCAGGAAGGCCTGTTGTCGCTGATGCAGATGGCCAAGACCAATGCATCGCTGACCAGGCTGGCCAAGAAGGGCCTGCCCTACGTGAGCGTGCTGACCGACCCGACCATGGGCGGCGTGAGTGCCGGCTTCGCCTTCGTGGGCGACGTGGTGATCGCCGAGCCCAAGGCGCTGATCGGCTTTGCCGGCCCGCGCGTCATCGAGTCCACCGTGCGCGTGACCCTGCCCGAGGGCTTCCAGCGCGCCGAGTTCCTGCAGCAGAAGGGCGCGGTCGACTTCATCTGCGACCGCCGCGAGTTGCGCAAGACGGTGGCCAGCGTGCTGGCGATGCTGCAGCGCCAACCCGCCGACGCGATCAGCTGACCGTCAGCGCAGGGCAGAGCCCTGGATCGACCCCACGACGATCAGCAGCACCTGCACCACCACCAGGAAGGCCAGCGGCGACAGGTCGATCCCGCCGACCAGCGGGATTACCTTGCGGAACGGCCTCAGCATCGGCGCGCAGAGCCGGTCGATCACATCGGTGATGGGCGAGTCGGCCCGTACCCACGACAGCACCGCATAGACGATCACCAGTCCCATCAGGGCCGACAGCACCAGCCGCACCAGCCCGAACAGGGCCAGCACCAGCACGGACAGGACCGGCCACACCGTGCCGGCCAGCAGCCACAGCAGCGAGTACTGCGCCAGCACCAGCAGGAAGGCGCCGGCCAGGCTGGCGGAGTCCACGCGGCCCGCGGCAGGCAGGATGCGCCGGAGCGGCAGCACCAGCCAGTCGGTCAGGGCGAAGATGAAGCGGCCCACCGGGTTGCCGAATGGAATCCTTTGGTACTGCATGTACAGCCGCAGCAGGCAGGCCCCGGCCAGCAGGCCGACGACGACGTCGAGCAGGAAATGGATGATTTGGAAGAGCATGGAACAGGGTGTAGCCGGCCGTGGGATGATAGCGGGCAGAACCGGCCTTCATCGTGACAAGCGTCCTCACCCTGCAGTCCCTGCCGCTGTTTCCGCTCAGCGCCGTCCTGTTCCCCGACGGAATGATGTCGTTGCGGGTGTTCGAGGTTCGATACCTCGACATGGTCGGCAAATGCCACAAGGCGGGTGCGCCCTTCGGGGTGGTGTCGTTGACCCAGGGCAACGAGGTGCGCCAACCCGGACAGCGCGAGGCCTTCTCCACCGTAGGCACACTCGCCACCATCGTCGAGTTCGAAACCCCGCAACCCGGCCTGATGCTGGTGCGTGCTGCCGGCGCCCAGCGCTTTCGCATCACCGCGCGCGACCAGCTCAAGCACGGCCTTTGGGTGGCCGACGTCCAGCAGATCGAGCCGGACAAACCGGTTGCAGTGCCCGACGACCTGAAAGTCGCCTCGGATGCGCTGGAAAAGGTCGTGACTTCCTTGCAGCAACGCGCCGCCACGCCCGGGCAGGCGCCGGTTCCCGAGCCCTGGCACCTGGACGATTGCGGCTGGGTCGCCAACCGCTGGTGCGAACTGCTGCCGCTGCCGCTGCCCTTGAAGCAGCAGTTGATGGAGCTGGAGAATCCGCTCGTGCGCCTGGAGCTGGTGAGCGACGTGCTCACCCGCACGGGCATCACGAAGTAGCGATCACGCTACCTCGCCAAGGTGACAAGACCGTAATCTCGCGGCCAGCGCGAGGTCGCCCTGCCCCCCTTACAGTTGCTACCGACGGCGCAGTGCGCCGGACCACCTTCATGGGAGTTGATCGATGAATCGAGTGATCAGTACGCTTGCCGGCAGTGCGATCCTGTTCGCGGCCGGGCTTGCCGTGGCCGCGCAGGAGCACTCTCAGCACCACCCTCCGGCCGCCGTGGGGGCCGCGGCCCTGGCTATGACGGCGGGCGAAGTGCGAAAGGTCGACGGGGAACTTGGAAAGGTGACGATCCGGCACGAACCCATTGCGAACCTCGACATGCCTGCGATGACGATGGTGTTCAGCGCCGACAAGGAACTGCTGAAGGCAGTGAAATCCGGCGACAAGGTGGTGTTTCGCGCGGAGTCGGTCAACGGCGGCCTCGTCGTTACGCACATCCAGGCTCGAAAGTAGCCGCGGGAAACCGGAGGGTGAAGGTCGTCGGTCCACCCGGCTGGGTTTCGACGGTGACATCGCCACCGTGCGCCCGCATGATGGTGCGCACGATGGCAAGCCCGAGGCCGGTGCCACCGTCGTTGCGCGCCCGCCCGGGGTCTACGCGGTAGAAGCGATCGAACAGTCGCGGCAGGTGCTCTGCCCCAATCCCTTCGCCCAGGTTGGAGACGGCGAGCCGGGGCGCGCCTTCGCTCGACACGGAGACCAGAATGCGGGAGCCAGGTGTGGCATGCCTCACTGCGTTGGACAGCAGGTTGGTGATGGCGCGCTCGACCAGCAGCCTGTCCGCATGCACCATGGCCGAGCCTTGCAGTTCCATGCTCACGTTCTTCTCTTCCGCCAGCACGCAGAGATAGTCGACGACGCGGCGCGCTTCGGCCGATAGCGAGACCTGTTCGGGCTCGATCGGCGTCGCGCCCTCTTCTGCCTTCGCCATGAACAGGATGTCGCCGATCAGGCGCGAAAGCCGTTCCATCTCCTCGACATTGCCCTCGAGCACGTCCCTGAGTTCGTGCACCGGCCTCGACTGGCTGAGCGCGACCTGGCTACGCCCGAGAATCGTGGCGACCGGCGTACGCATCTCATGGGCCAGGTCACCCGAGAACCCCTGCGCCTGGAGTACGCGTCGTCTATCCGGTCCAGCATGCCATTGAATTCCTGCGCAAGCCTGGCCAGTTCCTCAGGGAGGTCTTCGACTGCCAGCCGAGCATGCAAGGAGCGGACACCGATGGATGCCGCGAGCCGGTTGAAACGGTGCAGGGGCGCCAGGCCCGTCTTTGCGACGGCCCATGCGCCCAGGGCTACCACCAGCAGCAGGACCGGCAGGCCGACGATGATTGCCCCGGCATAGTGGCCGATGAGTTCATCGTCCAGGGCCCTGCTCGTGGAAAGAAAGTAGCGAACCTGCTCGCCGCTCGCCAACGTGGCAATGCCTCGCAGCGCCGCCAGCCTTTCGTTGCCGTGGCGCCAGTTTCGCACTTCGTCACCGTCGGAGGCATCGCCCAAGGCAGCCAGCGAGCGTTGGGCGACCGGGGAAAAAGCCGCGAGCACCGCACCCGTGGAAGGACGAACCAGCGCCAGGTGCAGGCCTTCGTGGCCGATCAGGATGTCATCGAAGCGATGCCGGACGGAACTGATCTCGGCCGGGGAAGGCAACTCCGACAGGACATGCAGCACCTGTTGCCGACGACCTCGAAGCTCGATCTCGATGCGCTCGTCGAGGTGCTCGACAACGGCCCAATATCCAAAGAGGCCCGCTGCCGCTGCTACGGCAAGGCCGACCAGCGTGCTGGCGAGGGTCGTGCGGGCGGCCAGGGACGCGGCAAGCCGCCATCGCTGTCTCACCCGCGGTGCTCCAGCACGTAGCCCACGCCGCGGACGGTATGAATCAGCTTCGCCTCGAACGGATCGTCGATCTTCGCGCGCAGCCGGCGGATCGCCACTTCCACCACGTTCGTGTCGGAGTCGAAATGAATGTCCCAGACCAGCGATGCAATCTGCGTGCGCGACAGGACCTCGCCGGCGCGCTGGGCCAGCAGGGTCAGCAGGGCGAATTCCTTGGCCGTGAGGTCGATGCGCTGCCCCGACCTTGTCGCCCGATGCCGCACCGGATCGATCTCGAGGTCGGCCACACGCACGTTCGAATCCCTGGGGTGTGACTGGCCGCGCTTCAGCAGGGCTCGCACACGCGCCAGCAGCTCGGGGAACTGGAAGGGCTTGACCAGGTAATCGTCCGCGCCGAGGTTGAAGCCGCGCACCTTGTCGTCGGTTGCACCCCTTGCGGTCAGCATGAGCACCGGCACTTCCTTCGAGGTGCGCAACGCAGTCAACAGGGCAAAGCCGTTGATGCCAGGCAGCATGACATCCAGGATCACCAGGTCGTGGTCGCCATTCGCCGCTGCGTCTAGGCCGTCCGTGCCGTTGTGCTGCACTTCCACCGCGTACCCGCCCTCGGCCAGGCCCTGCCGGATGTACTCCGCAGCCTTGGGTTCGTCTTCGACGATCAGGATCTTCATTGGAAACGCTCGGGGGTGGCGAGGAACGGTGGCGCGCTGTGCATCAGAGTCCTCACGCTCCGACTGCTGACACCCTATGGTAAAAGAGGTCGATCATGCACAGGTGCACGCCCCGCACGCCGTGCATTGCAGCTTTGTAATCCCCATGTAGTCCCTTCGATATCTGGCGCCTGTTGCAGGCCCGGCCAGGTTTCCAAAGCGTAATTGCCGGGTCAGCGTCGAGACCCCGGGTGCTTCCTACAGTTGAAACCGTGATGCAGGGGTTGCATCGCGGGTTCTCACAAGGAGCCCTCCGAAGTTTTCGAAGGAGTTGATCATGTCGTTCCGCCAAGCCGCCATCGCTTTCATCGCCGCTATCGCTGCTGCGCCCGCCGCCTTCGCCGGCCCGGGCCAATGGGTCCCCGGCGAGATCGGGTTCGTCCCCGCTGCACCGATGGCCACCCTCACCCGCGAGCAGGTGAAGATGGAGTTCGTTGGCTTCGTCAAGCGTGGCGGGCAACTCGCCGCCGGCGAGCGGGAATACTTCGACCCGGCAACGCCAGTGGCGCTCATGGCCGAGCCCGCCGTCAACACGCGCCACCTTGGCGCGCCCGCGGGATTCGACCCCTATGCCAACGGCGGTCCGAACTGATGTCCCGTGAGAGCATCGCGTGGGAACGGGCTGCGCCAGGATGACCGAACCGTCATGCGCAGTCCAGCGTACTGTCGCATTTGCAGTTCGACAATCCAGTCACGCTGCAAGGGCCGCAGCGACGAAAGGACGAATATGAGAAGCATCCTGATGATTTCCGCCGCATTGGTGCTGTCCGGCTGCGCTGCCGTCGCCGGTACTGGCGGCAACGCTGCCACCGCCGAACGCGAGACGCACTATTGGCTGCACCCGAAGCTCGGGATGGTCAAGGTCGATGCGAAGACGCACGCCATGGTGGTGCCTTCGCGGGCACCACAGTCCGCCTCGATCAGCCGGTGACCGGTCACCCGGCTCGTTACGGCAGCCGCCTGGCTGCGGCAACGAACCGGGGGGCTTGACCTTGCCCCGATGGGAAGGTTCATACTGGGCCCATCCAAGGGAGATTGCATGTTCCTCTTTGAAGTGGCCGACATGACTTGCGGCCATTGCGCTGCGCGGATCTCGCAGGCTGTCGCCAGTTTCGACCAGCACGCGCATGTCGAGACCAGCGTTGCTGATCGGCTGGTGCGCATCACGGGTACAGGGACCGAAGAAGACTACGCTACCGCCATCCGGGAATCGGGATACACGCCTGCAGCTGCCCAACAGGCAGTAGCCCCGACCCCATCGGGCTGCTGCTGCGCCAGGCGCGAGCCAGCAGCCGCCGTCGCGCGCGACGGCGAGGCACATTCGCCCGCCTGAGAAAACGAGTCGAGGATGCACCGACGATCCGTCAAAGCCGCCGAGCTGGCGTCTGGCGTGGGTGCGATCGTGCTTGGCTCGGGGCTGGCGCTGTTTGCGCCCCCGACATGGCGTGAGATGGCCGCGCCCAGCTTCATCACGGGCGTGCTGGTGCACGGAGCGGGCATGACGCTGAAGCACCGACTGGAGGTGCGCAGCGGCATGATGCTTTGGTGGGAGAAGGTTCTGTTCTGGGTCTGCTGGGCCGCGCTGGCCGTGCTCGCGGCCTGGATGGGAGCCATAGCTTTCTTCACCTGACCACCCCGCGAGCCGAAGAACGACAAGGCAAGAGATGAAGCACGCTCCTCCCGCGAACGCAGCCCATCACGAGACCCACGGGCATCATGCGCACGCGTCGGCCGCACCGGCCGTGACTCCGGACAATGCCGAGGCGCACCAGCATCACGGCCACGATGCATTGAAGGGCGTCGAGTACACCTGCCCCATGCACCCCCAGGTGCGCAAGACAGGGCCCGGCAACTGCCCGATCTGCGGCATGGCGCTGGAGCCGGTGCTCGCGGCGGCAGAGGCCGGCGACAGCGTGGAGCTGCGTGACATGACGCGCAGGTTCTGGATCGGGCTGGCGCTCTCGCTGCCTGTGCTGGCGCTCGAAATGGGCGCCCACCTGTTCAGGCTCAGCCATTTCATCGGTGCACAGGCATCCAACTGGACCCAGATGCTGCTGGGCACGCCGGTTGTCCTGTGGGCCGGCTGGCCCTTTTTCCAGCGCGCGTGGGTGTCGTTGAAGACACGCAACCTCAACATGTTCACGCTCATCGCGCTCGGCACGGGAGCGGCATGGCTCTACAGCATGGTCGGCACGCTCCTGCCCGGCGTGTTTCCCGCGGATCTGCGCAACACCGATGGCGCGGTCGCCATCTATTTCGAAGCTGCGGCGGTCATCACCGTGCTGGTCCTGCTGGGGCAGGTGCTCGAGTTGCGCGCCCGCGAAAAGACATCGGGCGCCATCAAGGCACTGCTCGACCTGGCACCGAAGACGGCACTGAGGGTCCGCCCGGATGGCCAGGACGAAACAGTCCAGATCGACGCCATCCCGGTGGGGGACCTGTTGCGCGTGCGCCCGGGCGAAAAGGTGCCGGTCGACGGCGAAGTGACCGAGGGCAGGGGTACGGTGGACGAATCCATGGTCACGGGCGAGCCGATGCCGGTGGCCAAGTCGCCCGGATCGAAAGTGACCGCCGGCACGATCAACCAGACGGGCGGGTTCGTGATGCGCGCCGAGAAGGTCGGCGCAGATACGCTGCTCTCGCAGATCGTGCACATGGTCGCCGCGGCCCAGCGCAGCCGCGCACCGATCCAGCGCATGGCTGACCAGGTATCCGGCTGGTTCGTGCCCGTCGTGATGGGAGTCGCGATCGTCACGTTCGGCGTATGGCTGGCCTGGGGACCCAGTCCTTCCCTGTCGTACGCGCTGATCACCTCGGTGGCCGTGCTCATCATCGCCTGCCCATGCGCCTTGGGCCTGGCCACGCCGATGTCGATCATGGTCGGAGTCGGGCGGGGGGCGCAGCACGGCGTCCTGATTCGCGACGCGGAAGCGCTCGAGCGCATGGAGAAGGTTGACACACTGGTGGTTGACAAGACCGGGACGCTGACGGAAGGCCGCCCACGCGTCGTTCACGTGGAAGCCGCTGAGGGATTCGGGAGCGACGACATCCTGCAGAAGCTGGCAAGCGTCGAGCGCGCCAGCGAACACCCGCTGGCGATGGCCGTCGTTGCGGCAGCCCAGGAGCGAAAACTGCCGTTTGCCGAAGTCTCCGCCTTCGACTCCCCGCTCGGAAAGGGCGTCGTCGGCACTGTCGACGGCACCCGCGTGACCAGCGGGGCGGCGCGCTTCCTGGCCGAAGACGAAATCGATGTCGCCGCGCTCGCCGCTGCCGCCGAACAGCAGCGGGCCAGGTCGGCGACGGTCATCTTCGTGGCACTCGACCGCAAGCTCGCAGGGTTTGTCGCGATCGCCGACCCGATCAAGCAGACCACTGCGGCGGCGCTGAAAGCGCTGCGGGAGGCCGGTGTCCGTATCGTCATGCTGACCGGGGATGGCAAGACCACGGCCGAGTCGGTCGGCAGGGAACTCGGTATCGAGGATGTGGTGGCCGAAGTGTTCCCTGAGGACAAGGCTGCCATCGTCCAGAAGCTGCGCGGCGAAGGACGCGTGGTTGCGATGGCCGGGGACGGTGTGAATGATGCCCCGGCCCTGGCTGCGGCCGACGTCGGCATTGCGATGGGCACGGGGACCGACGTGGCGATGGAAAGCTCGGGCATCACGTTGCTGAAGGGCGACCTGCTGGGCATCGCACGGGCCCGCCAGCTTTCGCGGGCCACGATGCGCAACATCCGGCAGAACCTGTTTCTCAGCTTCGCTTACAACGTCGCCGGCATCCCCCTTGCAGCGGGGGTCCTCTACCCGGCTTTCGGGCTGCTGCTCTCGCCTGTGGTTGCCGCCGCTGCGATGGCGCTGTCGTCTGTCAGCGTGATCGCCAACGCATTGCGGCTCAGGGCGATTCGCACCGATTGAGCCAGCCTCATGGGGCTGCGCGTGTGTTGGGCCCCTTCGGCACGTAGCGCGGCGTGCGGGCGGCGTATTGGCGGTACTCCTGCCCGAACTGCACGTCCATGTCCCCCTCTTCCTTGCGGGCGAGGAAGGCATACATGAACACCAGCACCGGGAACATGCCCAGCGTCAGCAGCGTCGGCCACTGGAGCAGGAAGCCGAACATGATGAGGACGAAAGCCACATACTGCGGATGCCGCATGCGTGCATAGATGCCCGTCGTCGCCAGCTCATGCGAGCGCTGCGCGGCGTAGAGAACCCGCCACGCCGATGCGAGCAGGAAGAAGCCGCCGACGATGAACACATTGCTCAAGAGGTGGAACGGCCCGAAGTGCGGGTTGGCTTTCCAGCCGAACATCACCTCCAGCAGGTGGCCGGCGTCGTGCGACAGGAAGTCGATGTCCGGGAACCTCGAGCCGAGCCACCCCGACAGGAGGTAGATCGTCAACGGGAAGCCGTACATCTCGGTGAACAGCGCTACGATGAATGCGGAGAAGGCGCCGAACGACCGCCAGTCGCGCGCGGTCTGCGGCTTGGTGAAGCTCAGCGCGAAGATGATGAACACCAGCGAGTTCAGGATCACAAGGCTCCACAGCCCGTAGGACGGTGCTTCGGTCATGTTCGCCTCTCCTCGCTGGTGCGGCCCGGCCCGTCGTGGCCTCCATGCCCTCCGTGATGGAACAGGTGCATGAGCGGGCACGCAAGGATCAGCAGGTAGGGAAGCACGCCGAAGAAGTGTGCCCGGTGTTCCGTCAGCAGGAAGAAGAGGGCGATGGCCAGGAAGACCGCGAATGCCACGTTCCTGCGGAGTGCGCGGCCGGGTCCCGGCGACACCCCGCTGCCAAGCTGTCCATGATCGTGGTGTTGGTGGCTCATTGCTGCTGCACTCGCTCCATGGTCGCAGCGTATGGGCGCCCATCCCAGAGGCTATTGACAAGAGTCAATGCGCGCCGAGTGCGCGTCGCCAGGTAACGAATTTGTAATGGGCGTGCAGGCTGCATGATGCCGGGCACGAAGTCGCGCCAGCGGTTGTTCGGTTTCGCGGATGGGGTCCAGGCTATAGGGTCGGTTCATGGTCCTCTCGGCTGGTACTCGGGCACGTTCGCACGCAGCCAGTCGCGAATGTCCGCAGCCGCAGGGTCGGCGCCCGACTGCTCGACCCACGCAATCACCGCAGGCGCATCGCGCACCGGGCCGCCTGTCTTGGCGACGCGCAGCTTCGGGTGCGGCGTGGGCTCGGTCGTTTCGTCGTTGGCCAGCAGTTCCTCGAACAGCTTCTCGCCGGGCCTCAGGCCCGTGTAGGTGATGGGCACGTCCTGCTCGGTCTTGCCCGACAGCCGGATCAGCATGCGCGCCAGCTCCACGATCTTCACCGGCTCGCCCATGTCCAGCACGAAGATCTGCCCCGAGCGGCCCATCAGGCCGGCCTGCATCACCAGCTGCGCGGCCTCGGGAATCGTCATGAAGTAGCGCACGATGTCGGGGTGCGTCACGGTGACCGGGCCGCCGCGCGCCACCTGCGCGGTGAAGAGCGGCACCACCGAGCCGCTGGAGCCCAGCACGTTGCCGAAGCGCACGGAAACGTACTCGGTGCCCGGCAGCCGCGCGGCGACCGACTGCACCACCATCTCGGCCAGGCGCTTGCTCGCACCCATCACGTTGGTCGGGTTCACCGCCTTGTCGGTGGAGATCATCACGAAGCGGCGCGCGCCGGCCTCGCCCGCCACCAGCGCCGCGTTCCAGGTGCCCAGGATGTTGGTGCGCAGCGCCTCCACTTCGTTGTGCTGCTCCATCAGCGGTACGTGCTTGTAGGCGGCCGCATGGAACACCACCGCCGGCGCATGCTGCGCGAAGATTGCGCGCAGGCGTTCCAGCTCGCGCACGTTGGCCGTGTAGTACACGCCCTGCATCTGCGGGTGCGCCTCGCGCAGTTCCTGCTCGAGCTGGTAGATGGCGTACTCGGAAACGTCCAGGCACACGAGCTTGCCCACGCCGAAGCGCGCGATCTGGCGGCACAGCTCCGAGCCGATGGAGCCGCCCGCGCCCGTCACCAGCACCGTCTGCCCCGAGAAGAGCTGCGACAGGCCGGCCACGTCCAGCTGCACCGGCGGGCGCCCCAGCAGGTCTTCCAGTTCGATCTTGCGCGGGCCCGTGCTTTCGGCGTTGAGCCACTGGTCCGGCCGCGGCAGCGTGAGCAGGGTGATGCCGGCATCGGCTGCGGCCAGCAGAGCTTCGCGCCTTTCGTTGGAGCCCGGCGGGCTGGCCACCAGCGCCGCCCGCGCACCGACCGCTTCGCACACGCGCGGCAGGTCGGCGATGGTGCCGAGCACCGGCACATCCTGCAGCGAACGCCCGGCTTCCAGCGCAAGCGGCGACAGGATGCCCACGGCATGCCACTGGTGCGAGCCGCGCAGTGCCCGCAAGGCATCGGCGGCGTGCTGCAACGCGCCCACGATCACGAGCGGCGGCGCACCGTCGTGCAGGAGTTGCCGTTCGGCCAGGGTGCGCCAGGCCGCGCGCGCGGCACCCAGCAGCACCAGCGCGAGCACCGGCTGCAGCAGCAGCACCGAGCGCGGGAAGGACGGCATGCGCAGCATCAGCACCACTGCGGCAGTGAGCAAGCCGCCGAGCACCACGCCCTTGGCGAGTTGGCGCAACTCGGGCAGCCCGATGAAGCGCCAGACCTGCCGGTACACGCGGGCCATCACGAGGCCCACAGCATAGGCCAGCAGGCACCAGGGCGTGGACATCAGGGCCAGCTCCTCGAACTCCGCCGGCAGGTCGAGGTTGAAGCGCAGCCAGAAGGCAGCCCACCACGCGAACAGCACCAGCACCAGGTCGAGCGCCAGCAGCGCGAACGCGCTCCTAGGCAAGCGCACGGGGCTCCTCCGCGTATCCGAGCGCGCGGCGCAACTGGCCGATCACTCGTTGCAGCTGCTCGTCGCTGAGGTTGGAGCCCGAAGGCAGGCAGACGCCCGACGCGAAAAGGCGCGCCGAGACATCGTCGCCGTCGGCATGCGCGAAGTACGGCGCGCCCCCGTACAGCGGCTGCAATTGCATCGGCTTCCACACGGGCCGCGCTTCGATCGAATGGCGCTCCAGGCTGCGCAGCACGTGGTCGCGCCCGGCCTCGCCGGTGCCGTCCAGCGTGAAGCAGCTGAGCCAGCGCGTGGACACCATGCCCTCCGGCTGCGGCATCCATTGCAACTGCGGGATGTCGGCCAGCGCCGCACGGTAGGTCTCGAACACCTGGCGGCGGCGCGCCACGCGCTGCGGCAGCACGCGCAACTGGCCGCGCCCGATGCCGGCCAGCACGTTGCTCATGCGGTAATTGAAGCCGATCTCGGTGTGCTCGTAATGGGCCGCCGGTTCGCGCGCCTGCGTGGCGAGCTTGCGCGCGTGGGCGACCAGCGCCGGGTCATCCGACACCAGCATGCCGCCGCCCGAGGTGGTGATGATCTTGTTGCCGTTGAAGGAATAGACGCCGATGCGGCCGAAGCTGCCGCTGGCCTTGCCCTTGTAGGTGGCGCCCAGCGACTCCGCGGCATCCTCCAGCACCGGCACGCCGTAGCGGTCGCACAGCTCGATGATGGGGTCCATGTCCGCGCTCTGGCCATACAGGTTGACCACGATCACGCAGCGCGGCATGCGACGATTCTTCTTGGCCCATTCGAACGCGCGCTCCAGCGCCGCCGGCGACATGTTCCAGCTTTGCGGCTCGGCGTCGATGAACACCGGCTCGGCGCCGCAATAGCGGATGGGGTTGCAGCTCGCCACGAAAGTGAGCGCCGAGCAGAACACCGTGTCGCCGGGCTGCACGCCCAGCAGCAACAGCGCCAGGTGGATCGCCGCCGTGCCGGAACTGAGGGCGGCTGCATGGCCGACACCCGCGTACTCGGCCAGTTCGCGCTCGAAGCCGTCGACGTGCGGGCCCAGCGGCGCTATCCAGTTGGTACGGAAAGCTTCCTCGACGAAGGCCGTTTCCTCCTCACCGAGGTGCGGCGACGACAGCCAGATGCGGTTGGCGAGGTCGCGGCTGTGCACCAGGTCGACCGGGCGTCCCTGCTCATCCACCACCGGCACGTGCGCAATCGACTCGCGCTGCATCAGCTGCTGCACGTCGGTGAGCGTGGCGCTTTCGTTGACGACCCACGGTGCGTGCCCGGGCAACTGCTCCAGCGTCACGCCTTCGGGCAGGTGCTGCAGCATGGCACGGCGCAGGTCGCCGTCGGTCACCGTACGCAGGAGCTTGCCGTGCGCGTCCACCGCCAGCAGGATCCCCTGGCCACCCGCGTCCATGCGCGCCACCGCCTGCGTCCAGCGCTCGGTGATGGGAACGAGCAGTTGCTCGAAAGGCGTGTTCATCAGTACAGGTTGACCTTGTGCAGCAGCTCGGGCGTGATCGGCTCCTCGGCGAGGCGCGTGACGATGCGTTTGCCCGCATGGCCGTCACCATACGCGTTGCCGCGGGGCCATGGGCCATGCGCCAGCGCATGGGCGACGGTTTCCGCGATGGCGTCCCTGCGAACTTCGCAATCGGCCACGTTGGCGTTGCGCTCGCGTGCACGCTGGCGCTCGCCCACGTTGACCACCGGCGTGCCGAAGCTCGCCGCCTCGATGATGCCGGAAGACGAGTTGCCCACCAAGGCGTCGGCGTGCCGCAGCGCCGCCACGTAGAGCGGGCGTTCCAGGTGCGTGATGCGGTGGATACGCGCGTCGCCCGCATCGGCCAGCCGCTGCAGGATGGCGGCCGAGCCGGCATCGGCATTGGGCGCGAGCCACACGATGCGCCGGTCGCCGGCGGCCTGCAGCAAGGCGTCGGCCAGCGCGCCGGCCTGCTCATAGGCATCGTCCCTTTCCTGCAGCACGGGATGGAACAGCACGAGCAGGTAGCTCTCGTGGGCCGCCAGGCCGATGGCAGCCAGCACTTCCTCGCGCGGCCGGGCGCCCAGCAGCTGCAGGCCGTCGAGGCTGGGTGCGCCGGTCACCCAGATGTGCCCGGGCCGCTCGCCCATGCGGACCAGCCGCTCGCGCGATTGCTCGGTGGCCGCAAAGTGCCAGTGGCTCAGCTTGCTGATGGCATGGCGCACCGGCTCGTCGACGGTGCCGGATCGCTCGCCGCCGTGCAGGTGCGCGACCACGCAACCCAGGTGCGCGCCGGCAATGGCGCCGGCCAGCATCTCGCCGCGGTCACCCAGCAGCAGCACGATGTCGGGCGGCGATGCTTCCATCGCCTGTGTCAGCCCCACCAGGGCCTGCCCGATGCCGCGCGACATGCCCGCTGGCGAGCGGCTCTCCACGTCGCTCGGGATGCGCGCCACCACGTTCAGGCCGGTCGCCTCGACCTCGCGCACCGTCATGCCATAGCTTTCGGCCAGATGCATGCCAGTCACCGCGATCTCCAGCGACAGCGACGGGTGCGCGTCGATGCGCTGCAGCGTCGAGGCCATCAGCCCGAAGTCGGCCCGCGTGCCGGTGACGTAGAGGACGCGCCGCATGGTCATTCGAGCATCGACCAGTCGAGCGTGGTGTGTGCAGGAACGCCGGAGCGCAGCCGGTGGCCCAGGACCCTGCCCCACTCGGCGGGCTGTATGCCGGTGCCCGGCCGGCGCAGGCCGAGGTCTTCGGCCTGCAACTGGTGCCCCTTTGGAAGCGCACGCAAGACCACGATACTGCGCCTGGCCACGTCGCGCGTGTTCACTTCCACCGCTTGCGGCTGTTTCACGCCGTCGCCCAGCATCGGTTCGATCTTGCGGATAGCCGCCACCATGGCCGCGAATTCCTGCGGGTCGGCCGAGGCGCGGTGGTCGGGGCCGGGCAACGCCTTGTCCAGCGTCAGGTGCTTCTCGATCACCGTGGCACCCAGTGCGACGGCGGCGACAGCGGCTTCGATGCCCTGGCTGTGGTCGGAATAGCCGATCGGCAATTTCAATTGGTCGGCCATGGTGCGGATGGCCCGCAGGTTCAATGCATCGGCAGGCGCGGGATACGCCGATGTGCAATGCAGCACCGCCAGCTCTCGCTGGCCGATCCAGCCGATCGCGGTGCGCACCTCGTCCATCGTCGACATGCCGGTGGACAGCAGCAAAGGCAAGCCCGTGGCGGCGGCGCATTCGATCAGCGGGCGGTTGGTGATTTCGCCCGAAGGCAGCTTGATGCGCTTGACGCCCAGCGCCACGAGCTGCGCCACGGCCGCTTCGGAAAACGGCGTGGAGAAGAACTCGAAGCCCTTGGCCGCGCAGTGTGCCGCCACCTTGCGATGGCCCTCTTCGTCGAGCTCCAGCCGCCGGATCATGTCGAACTGGCTGGTCTCGCCGGTGTTGGTGCGCTGGTAGTCGGCGGTGGCCGCGGTCGGCGTCACCACGTCTTCGGCACGAAAGGTCTGGAACTTCACCGCATCGGCGCCCGCGGCCATGGCCGCGTCGGCCAGCGCGATGGCCATCTCGGTGCTGCCGTTGTGGTTGACGCCGGCCTCGGCGATGATGAAGACGCTCATGATGCCGCCCTTCGGTACAGCCACTCGGCCCACTCGAAGTCGAGCAGGTCGTCGATGTCGACGGAGCGTTCGCGCGGCATCACCGACGGGCACACGCGCACGCTCCAGAAGCCTTGCGTGGCCGCACGCGTGAGCGCAGCGCGCCGCCAGACGTAGATCGAGCCGTTCAGCCCCCACACCGGCGGCAAGTCCTGCCGGCGCACGTGCTGGGCCGGTTTGGACAGTTGCAGGCTGCCGTCGGCCTGCGCTTCCACCAGCGAGAAGTAAGGGCTGTGCGACGGCTCACTGACGCTGACCACGAGGTCGCATGCGGCTTCACTGGCTTCGATTGCATGGCGCAGGTCTTCCTGCGTACGCAGCGGCGACGTCGGCTGCAGGTCCACGATGCGGTCCACCGCCATGCCGGCGGCTTCGAGGTGCCGCACCAGGTGCTCGATGGCCGGCAGCTTGGGCGCTTCGTCCGTCGCCAGTTCGGCCGGCCGCAGGTACGGCACTTGTGCGCCATGGCTGCGCGCCACCGCGGCGATGTCCTCGTCGTCGGTGGAAACGTAAACGCCTTCGACGAGCGGACAGGCCAGCGCCTGCTCGATGCTGTGCGCAATGAGCGGCTTGCCCGCGAACGGGCGCAGGTTCTTGCCCGGCAGGCCCTTGCTGCCGCCCCTGGCGCAGATCGTGGCGATCGTCTTCACGCTGCATCCTTGCGTGCGACCACCACCCACTCGCTCACGTGGTGCTGCCGGTTGCCCATGGTGCGCGTCACCTGCTCGACCTGCTGCACGCGCCACGGGCCCAGCAGCTCAGGCAGGTCTTCCTCGCGCGCGAAGCGCACGATGCCCGTGCCCGCGAAGGGTCCCTCCGCGCAGCGCCACGCACCGTGGCCGTGCGGCTCACCCGTGCCGTCGCCCCAACTGCCGGCGGCCGGCGTGCGCACGTAGAGCATGCCGCCGGGCTTCGCCACCCGATGCATCTCGGCGTACACCCGCTGCGCCTCCACGTGGCTGTTGCAGGTGACGGCGTCGCTGTCGAACACGGCGTCGAACTGCGCGTCGGCCCAAGGCAGCGAGTCGCACATGTCGCCCACCTTCAATGTCGCGCCGTGGTCGCGCCAGCCCGGCACTTCGTCGTCGAGCCGTGCCGTCGCGATGTCGCAGCCCGCCTGCGCGCCTTCGAGCCCGTGCACGGTGAATCCCTCGCGCGCGGCGTACCAGAGGTTGGAGCCGGTGCCGAAGCCGACCTCCAGCACCTGCACCGCATGGCGCGGCTGCACGCGGTAGAAATGGCCCGCCATGAAGCGGATGAACTCCTCGGCCGGGTACTTGCCCCAGGGCCGGGAGCTGAAGATGTCTTCCCAGATGCGGTCGCGGCTCATGTCAATCCATCAGGACCCGCGGCGGCGGGTGGTCACGGTCGAAGCCGTTGCGCGCGGCGACGGCCCAGTAGGCTTGCTCGTCATGGAGGGTCTGGCCGATCTTGAAGTCCAGGAGCCGGCGGGAGAACGACATCTTGTAGAACAACAGCGGATTATCCGGCTGCGCGGTGATCCCGCCGCCCAGGTACAGCGAATGGGCACCCTGCGATTGTCCCCACAGGGCCGCGGCGTGCTGCATCAGCGTGGCCGAGCCGGTTTCGTGGCCCTCGAGCGAGCTGGCCCCCAGGTGGTATTCCACCACGCCCTCACCGAAGAGGTACACCCCTGCAGAGAGCCATTGGCCGCCGCGTTCGCAGATGCACAGCCACGCCTGCGGCACCTGCGCCATCGACTCGAAGTACGCGTCGCCGAACAGGTACCAGGCCGTGGCGCCGGCTCCCTGCATGCCGGCTCGGTAGAAGGCGCCGTAACGTCGCCAGTCGGCCGTGTCGCGGCTGAAGCGGGCGACAGCGCCCGCGGCGGCCGCACGCTTGAGCTTGCGCCGGGCCAGCGTGGCGTACTGCGACGTGAGGTCGTCCAGCGTGAGGTCGACGCTCACGGTCCGCCGGTTATGCGACACCTGGCCGCCGTAGAAGCGGTCGTTGCCGGCCTGCGGGTGGAACCGCGCAAACTCCGCCAGCACGGCGTGGCGGCGGCACCAGGCCGAGTACGCCTGCCAGGCAGCGGCCACGAAAGCCGCATCCTCGGTGTTGCACAGCGGGCCGCCATAGCCGTAAGGCGAGATCGCGCCGAACGCACCGTCCGAGTTCGGCAGGGGCCGCAAGTGGATGCTGTTGAGCCAGAGCCGGCCTGCTTGCTCGATGCCCAGGAAGCACGCCTCGAGCAGCGGGTCGCGCACCGCGTCGGCCGCCGCGAATGCGGGACTGAGGCTCACGATCCGTTGCTGCGGCGGCAGCGTGTCGAACACCTGTTGCGCCCGCTCGAGGGACCAGCTCTCGATGTTCATGCGGCCAGCAAGGTTGCGAGCTGGTCCACCACCTGCCGCGCTGCCTGCGGCCGGCCGGCCGGAGCGTGGACGCGGCGCTGGCCCGCGAGCACGGCCTGCGGCAACTGCTCCAGCGGCACGGCCTGGTCGGCGATGCCGTAGGCCAGGTAGGGGGCGTCGGGCGAATAGAGCGAGCCCAGCACCTGGATCACATGGCAGCCCGCCAGCCGCGCCTCGATGCCCACCGTGGACGTGAGCACGGCCACGATGTCGCACGCGTGCAGCAGCGCGTGCAGGTCTTCGCTGCGCGGCGACAGCCATTCGCGCGGCTGCGCCGGCGCTGGCGCGGGCGGCTCGGAGGGGTGCGGCCGCACCACGAGTTCGAGTTGCTGATATGCAGGCAACATGGCGCGCAGGGTGTCGGCAATGCGCTGCGGCAGCGCCGGGTCGCCGCGTCCCGGGTTGGAAGGGTGGTGCTCGGGCTCGACCTGCGAAGCCCACAGCACCACGGTCTGGCCTTCCCAGCCGCGTTGCTTGCGCAGCGCCACGCCCGCAGCGCGCACGTCAGGGTCCGTGATGCGATCGAAAGCGGGGTTGCCCGTCACGACGATGTCCCCGGCATCGCGCCCTGCGGCGACGAGGCGGTCGCGCACTCGCTCGTTCAGCACACAAACGCGGTCGGCAAAGCCCGGGGCTTTCAGCCACTCGATCTCGTAGGCTGCGAACAGGTCCACCATGCACAGGGAAGGCACGCCGCAGTGCCTCGCTGCGAGGATGGCCGCACGCTCGGCCCGTGGCGCGCTGGTCGCCACCACCGCCGCCGCGCCGGTGGCACGCACGATGCGCTGCAGGGTGTGCACGGGCAGGAACACGAAGCGCCCGTGCTCCGCATACAGGGCCTGCGCTGCCGCCGCGCCGTGGTCTTCCACCAGGTCGGCGTAACTGAGGCCGAGATAGGCCGCACTCTCGCGCAGGTTGGTCGCGTGCGTCTGCAAGCGATGCGCGAGTTTCTCGCCTTTCGCCAGGGCTGCGGCATCCTGCGCCCGAACGAAGTCGGCAAAGCCCAGGCACTCGAAGCCGGCAGCCTCCACCTCGGCACGAGCCGAAGTCAGGCCCAGGATCACCGGCCGCGCGAGGCCGCGCCGCTGCACCTCGCGCACCACCGGCAGCACCATGCGAACGTGGCCGCCGCCGTAGCAGACGAAGAGAACGGTGGGCAGGCTGCTCATGCCTGCGCCCACAAAGCCAGCGCCGCCAGCGCCCGCAGCTCGCGTGTGTGGTTGGCACTGCCGTCGCGATGGCGCTCCAGCAGCGCCCGCACCTGCTCCGGCCGGAACAGGCGAGCCAGCAGGTCACTGCCCTGCAGCAGGGCGCCCAGCCACCCGTAGCTGCTGGAGCGGAACCACTCGCCCACCGGCACCGTGAACATCTGCTTGCGCCGGTACGCCAGGTCGCGGCCGATCAGCGGCGTCACCGCCTGCTTGTACCAGTGCTTCTTGTCGCCTGCGTGCAGCTTGGTGTGGCCGCGCGAGCGGAATGCGAATTCCATCACGCGCCAGTCGAGGAAAGGGGTGCGCGCCTCGATGGAGACGGCCATGCCCATGCGGTCCGGCTTCACCAGGTTGTTGCCGGACAGCAGCAGTTGCATGTCGAGGTACAGCGCCTGGTTCACCCGGTCGAAGTGCGCGGCCTCGTCGAACCAGGGCTTGGCCGCGACGGTGAAGCTGTCGATGCCCGAAAGCTGCGCGGCGACTTCCGGGCGATACAGGGCCAGCTTCGCCTCGGGCGTGAAAAGGGAAATCGAGTCGAAGTACGCGCGTTGGAAAGCGTCGCCCGCGAGTCCTGCCACGCCGGGGGCCGCGAAGAAATCCGAATACTTGTCGTAGCCCGCGAACAGCTCGTCGCCGCCGTCGCCGGTGAGCACCACCTTCACGTGTTTCGCCGCCAGTTCGCTCACCCGCAGCGTCGGCATGAAGGAAGCGTCACCGTGCGGCTGGTCCAGGTGGTACAGCACCTGCGGCCAGCGGTCCAGCATGTCCAGCTCGGCCACTTCCATCGTGTGGTCGCAGCCGAAGCGCTGCGCGGCCTCGGCCGCGTACGGCGACTCGTCGAACCGTGGGTCGGCGAAGCCGATGCAGAAGGTCTTGACCGGCTGCGACACGTGCCGCGCCATCAGCGCGACGATGGTGCTGGAGTCCACGCCGCCCGAGAGGAAGGCGCCCCACGGCACGTCGGCGCGCAGGCGGATGCGCGTGGCGTCGTCCAGCAGCGCCAGGAACTCCTCGGCCCAGGCGTCGAAGGCGTGGTCCTGTTCGCGCTGGCCGGCCAGGCTCCACCAGCGCTGGCGTTCGACGCCGTTGCGCGTGAACCTCTCCCAGGTGCCGGGCATGACGTGCCGCACGCCCTGCCAGATCGTCCACGGCGCCGGGATGTAGTTGAAGGTGAGGTAGTGATGCACCGCCTCCAGGTCGATCTGCGGACGGCGCTCCACCGCGGCCAGCAGCGCCTTGATCTCCGAGCCGAACAGCGTGCGGCCGCCCTGCTCCATGACGTACAGGGGCTTCACGCCGATGCGGTCGCGCGCGAGGTACAGCACGTCCTCGCGGGCATCGTCGATGGCGATCGCGAACATGCCGTTCAGCCGGCGCAGGCACGCGATGCCTTCGCGCTCGTACAGGCGCAGGATGACCTCGGTGTCGGAATGCGTGCGCAGCGCCACGCCCTGCGCGCGCAGCCCCGCGGCGAGTTCCACGTAGTTGAAGATCTCGCCGTTCTGCACGACGGCGACTTGCCCATCGTCCGAGACGAAGGGCTGGTGGCCGCCGGCGATGTCGATGATCGACAGGCGCTTGTTGCCCAGGGCCACGCCGCGCGCCGGCTGGTGCCGGGTACCCTCGTCGTCCGGGCCGCGATGCGCGATCATCTCGCCCATGCCCGCGAGCTGCCGCTCAGGCATGGCGCGGCGCTCGCGGTCCCAGTAGCCGAAGATGCCGCACATGGCTAGTTCGCCCCCCTTCCCGCCAGCCGTCCCAGCGTCATCGCCAGGATGCGCAGGTCGAGCCCCATGCCGTGTTCGCGCGCGTACTGCAGGTCGAGTTCGCGCCGCTGGTCTTCAGTAGCGGCCGACCGCAACGTGGCCTGCGCCAGCCCGGTGATGCCCGGGCGAACGCTGCAACGCAGTGCCCAGTCGGCCTCGCTGTACAGGCTGCGCTGCGCCGGCACGTCGGGCCGCGGGCCTACCAGGCTCATGTCGCCCTTCAGCACGTTGATCAACTGCGGCAGTTCGTCGATGCTGGTGCGCCGGATGAAGCGGCCCACGCGCGTGATGCGCGGGTCGTTCGCCGAGGTGAACCAGGCGCCGATGGCGGCGGCGTCCTTCACCATGCTGCGAAACTTGAACATGCCGAACTCGCGCCCGCCGCGGCCGATGCGCACCTGCCGGAACAGCACGGGCGTGCCGTCTTCCAGCACGATGGCCATCGCGGTCGCCACCAGCAGCGGTGCGAGCAGCAGCAGCGCGGCGAGCGACAGCAAGACGTCCATGGCGCGCTTCATGCCTGCCGGCCCGCGATCTGCGCGATGCGCGCGGCGATGCGCTTGCGGTCGTCTTCGACCTGCACGCCGCTGCGCGCCGCGAGCTGGCGTTCGGCCTGGCGCAGTGCCGCCACTTCGTCCTCGAACACCGCGTCGGAGTCGGGGCGGTGGAAAGTGCGCGACAGGATCACCGCGCCGGAGCCCAGCCGCAAGTGCTCGGCCAGTACGTCGCGGCCGGGCAGCAGGCCCTCGTCGAGCCGCGCGATGCCGCCGAAGCCGAAGGCCAATCCCCGGGAGCGTGCAGCCCGCGCCACCCGCTCGACCTGCCCGCTGGCGAGCGGCTCGAACATGAACTTGAGGCCCAGCGACAGGTGCAGGTCGTTCAGGCCCACGTAGACCTCGGCCAGCCCGGGCGTGCCCAGCCATTCGTCCAGCGATGCCAGCGCACCGGCGGTTTCGAGCAGGACGACGATGGGAGCGCGGCCGTCGACCTGCCGCGAAAACTCGGCGACGTCTCGTGCCGACTGCGCCATCGGCAGCATCACCAGGTCGGGCCGTTGCGCCAGCACCGCGTCGAGCTCCGCGGCCGTCCCGGGGTGCAAGGGATTCACGCGCACCATGAGGCGCGAGCGCTGCAGCACTGACCAGATGCGTGCCACGTCGTCCGGCTGGTGCTCGCTGATGAAGGTGTTGCGGCCGGCCTGCCGCTCGGCCTTGCCCAGCCGCTCGAGGTCGACGAACAGCCGGAAGCCGCCGATCGCGTCGCAACGGCGGGCGAACGCCGGGTCGTTCGTGATCTGTATCAGCTCCAGCATGGGGACAACGATTATCTTCGCAGGGCCCGGCGCAGGTCGGCGCTGGCGGCAGCGGCCACGGCCATGACGAATGCGGCTGCGGTGAGGGCCACGGCCAGCTGGGCGGCGATGGGCCACGCGGGCATCGTCGGGACGTGCGTGCGGGTCCACGCGCTGAGTGCGAGCGCAGCGAAGGCCGCGGCCAGGGCGCTCCAGGGCAGCCACGCCACCAGCCGGCGCCCGAGCGCAGCCAGCACGACGACGGCGACGCCGGCAAACAGCAGGTTCAGTTGCGCCATGACCGTCGCGCCCTGCGGGGATGGATAGGCCAGCAGCAGGAAAAGTGCCGCGGCATAGGCCGCCACCGCGATGTGCATGCGCTGCTGCGCAGCCAGGACGGTGAGGCCTACCGCCGCCAATGCCTGCGGCAGCAGGCTGAAGGCGCCGATGCTGCCCAGCTCGGCCACTTGCTGCAGCGACTTGGGGTCCATGCGGCCCCAGCCGAAGAGCAGTTGCGCCAGGCCCGGCGACGCCACGACGAGCGCGGCGGCGGCGGCGCATGCGAGTGACCAGGCCAGTGCAAAGGCCGGCCGCACGGCCGCGGCCAGGTCGCCGTCGGGCGATGCGAAGGCGCGCGCGATGTGCGGAAAGGCGAGCGTGGCGACCAGCTGGATCGCGAGCATCAGCGGCAGCTCGACGAGCTTCCAGGCGTAGTTGAAGGTAGCCAGGGCACCCTCGCCGGAGGCCGAAGCCATGGAGCGGGCGACGAAGGGCAGCGTGAGCGGCAGGCCCGCCGCGGCCGCCGCCCATAGCCACGTGGCAGCAGGAGGCAGTGCGGCAGGCTCATCCGGGCTCGGCCCCCGTAGGCTGGGGTAACACCCCAGCACCAGCCGCCTGCGCAACCACAACAACCGCAACCCCATGGCCGCCAGCAACCCCGCCCCCAGCGCCGCAACCATCGCCTGCCCCGAAACCACCATCGCCCCCAACACCGCCACCAGCACCCCGTTGACCACCAGGTTCGCCCCGTACATGCCCGTGAAGTCACGCTCGTGCTGCAGCCGCGTGGCCCAGAGCGAAGCCAGCAGCGCCAGCGGCACGGCGGCCGCACTCCAGAGGATGGCCGCCACGCCCGCCTCATGCAGCCCGGCGCCCAGCCCCGGCACCAGCAAATCCAGCACGTCGAACCGCAGCAGGGCCAGCGCCGCGGCCAGTCCCACGCCCATGGCCAGCAGCACCCGCGCCAGCCGGCGCTGGGTGGCAGCGACCGCTTGCGGGTCCATGCCCGCCCACGCCGGCAGCATCACGTAGGCCAGCGCGCCGCTCGCCGCGATGCCGGCCAGCCAGTCGGGCAGCGTGAGCATCAGCACGGCCAGGTCGGCCGCGCCCGATGCGCCGAATGCAGCGGCCAGCGCCGATTCGCGCGCGAGCCCCAGGAGCCGGCTGGCCAGCAACAGGGCCAGGGACAGGACACCGGCGCGGAGGAACATACCCGGATTATCTAGAATGATGGGTTTCGCCTGAGCCATTGATGCCCGAACCCCAAACGCCTGCCAACGTCCCCGCCGCCGACGACAACCAGCTGATCGCCGAGCGCCGCAGGAAACTGCAGGCGTTGCGTGACGCTGCGAAGGCCGGCGCCGGCCCTGCATTCCCCAACGACTTCAAGCCGGGCGCCCGTGCCGGGGAGCTGCATGCCGCGCACGATGCGAAGACCGCCGAAGTGCTGGAAGCCGAAGGCACGGTGGCGCGCGTGGCCGGCCGCATGATGCTCAAGCGCGAGATGGGCAAGGCCAGCTTTGCGACGCTGCAGGACGGCAGCGGCCGCATCCAGCTGTACGTGACCCGCGACGCGGTCGGAGCCGACGTGTACGCCGCCTTCAAGCACTGGGACCTGGGCGACATCCTCGGTGCCGAAGGCCGGGTCTTCAAGACGCGCACCGGCGAACTGTCGCTGCACGTCACATCGATCCGGCTGCTCACCAAGAGCCTGCGGCCCATGCCGGACAAGTTCCACGGCGTGGCCGACCAGGAAGTGAAGTACCGCCAGCGCTACGTCGACCTGATGACCGACGAAGACGCGCGGCAGCGATTCGTCGCGCGCAGCCGCGCGGTGTCGGCCTTGCGCGACTTCATGGTCCGCCACGACTTCCTCGAAGTCGAAACGCCCATGCTGCACCCCATCCCCGGCGGCGCCAATGCCAAGCCCTTCGTGACGCACCACAACGCGCTGGACCAGGGCATGTACCTGCGCATCGCGCCCGAGCTGTACCTGAAGCGGCTGGTGGTGGGCGGCTTCGAGCGCGTGTTCGAGATCAACCGCAACTTCCGCAACGAAGGCATCTCGGTCAGGCACAACCCCGAGTTCACGATGATGGAGTTCTACGCGGCCTACTGGGACTACCGCGAGCTGATGGACTTCACCGAGGCGCTGGTGCGCGACATGGCGATGAGCGCCGTGGGCACGCATGAACTCTCGTACGGCGGCAAGCCCGTGGACCTGGGCCAGCCGTTCGAGCGCATGACCATCCGCGAAGCCATCCTGAAACACACCGAAGCCGGCGAGAACGTGGACAACCGCGACTGGCTGGTGAACGCGCTGCGCAGGATCGGCCTGGCCGAAGAGAAGGACCGCCTGGCCGGCCGCTCGCTCGCCTCGCTGCAGGTGCTGTTCTTCGAAGAGACGGTGGAAGAGAAGCTGTGGCAGCCCACCTTCATCATGGAGCACCCCACCGAGATCTCGCCGCTGGCGCGCGCCAACGACGAACGCCCGGAAGTGACGGAGCGCTTCGAGCTCTACATCACCGGCCGCGAGATGGCCAACGGCTTCTCGGAGCTGAACGACGCCGAGGAACAGGCCGCGCGCTTCGCCGCGCAGGTGAACGCCAAGGACGCAGGCGATGACGAGGCCATGTTCTACGACCACGATTTCGTGCGCGCGCTGGAGTACGGCATGCCGCCGACCGGCGGCTGCGGTGTCGGCATCGACCGCCTGATGATGCTGCTGACCGACAGCCCCAGCATCCGGGACGTGATCCTGTTCCCGGCGCTGCGGCGCGAAGGGTGACCCGTCGGCGAGGCCCGTCGCCCGCGATCGGCCTTGACTTCGGCACCTCCAATTCGGCGATGGCCTGGCGTGCACCGGGCGGGCAGGCCGCGCCGATTGCGGCCGAAGGCGAGTTCCACCAGCTGCCCACAGCCGTGTTCTTCAACGCGGAGGACCGCAGCATCCACTTCGGCCGCGAAGCGATCTCGCTGTACCTCGCGGGGGTCGACGGGCGCCTGATGCGGTCGCTGAAGAGCCTGCTGGGCACGAGCCTGCTGGAAGAGCAGACCCGCGTGCCCGAAGGCATGGTGAGCTTCCGCGACGTCATTGCGCGCTTCCTGCGCGAGATGCGGCTGCGTGCGGGCCGCCAGCTCGGCACCGAGGTGAAGCGCGTGGTGCTGGGGCGGCCGGTGCACTTCGTCGACGGCGACCCCGCGCGCGACCAGCGCGCGCAGGAAGCGCTGGCGACGGCGGCGCAGCAGGCCGGCTTCGACGACGTGACGCTGGAACTGGAGCCGATCGCAGCGGCATTCGACTACGAGCAGCGCATCGATCGCGAGAAGCTGGTGCTGATCGTCGACATCGGCGGCGGCACGTCGGACTTCACGGTGGTGCGACTCGGCCCCGAGCGGGCCCGCCGGACGGACCGCGAGGAGGACGTGCTGGCCACGCGCGGCGTGCACATCGGCGGGACCGACTACGACCGGCGGCTGAGCCTCGAGCGCGTCATGCCGCTCTTCGGTTTCCGCCACCGCGGGCTCGACGGGCGCGAGGTGCCCAGCGGCGTGTTCTTCGACCTCGCGACCTGGCACCTGATCAACTGGCTGTATACGCCCAAGGCGCTACGCGGCGCCGAGGACCTGCGGGCCAACTACGCGGAACCGGTGCTGCACGTTCGCCTGATGGAAGTGCTGCGCGAGCGGCTCGGCCACCGCATCGCTGCTGACGTCGAAGCCGCGAAGATTCGCACCTCGGGCACCGAGGACGCGGTCAGCGTGGACCTGGGGGCAGTGGAAGCCGGGTTGCTGGCTCGCTTTTCGCGCGCGGAAGTCGATGCCGACCTGTCGCAGTTGCTCGACGAAGTCGTTCGGTGCGGGCAGGAGTGCGCGGCCGCGGCAGGCGTTTCGGCCGGCAAGCTGGACTGCGTCTACCTCACCGGCGGCTCTTCGGCCCTGCCCGCTTTCCAGCAAAGGCTGGCGAATGCCTTTCCCGACGCGCAGCGGGTCGTCGGTGACCTGTTCGGCGGCGTGGCGGCTGGCCTCGCTTGTGCTGCTGCTCGCTAGGTGTGTGGCTCCGGGTGAGGTCTTGAACGCAGAAGACGCAGAAGAAATACCAAAGACGCAGAAGGAAGACAGAAGGAAATTTCCTCTTCTGCGTCTTTTGAATTCTTTTCTGCGTCTTCTGCGTTCAAGACCTGACCGGAGATCACTCTGCTGAAGTCCGCCACCAACACAGCTAAGGCACCAGCCCCAACGCATGGATGTAATTGGGATCGCCCATCAGCGCATCCCATGACGGCGCGCCTGTGGCGGGCAGCAGCGCGAGGCGCCGCTGCTCGCTGCGCTCGCTGGCGCGCCAGTCGCCGGCCACGCGCGCGGACTCCAGCTCCTCCAGCAACATGTCGATGGCCTTGCCACCCGACTGGGCCGATTCGTTGCACAGCATCGCCAGGTCGCAGCCGGCATTGAGTGCCTCGGTGGCCGCCTCGCTGTAACTCACCGCACGGCCATCGATGCGGCGCGCACCGGCCATGCCCAGGTCGTCGCTGAACACCGCGCCCTGGAAGCCGAGCTGGCCGCGCAGGATGTCGTTGAGCCATTTCTGCGAAAAACCGGCGGGGCGCTTGTCCACTTTCGAATAGACGACGTGCGCCGGCATCACGCTGGCGAGCGAGGTACTCAGCCACCCGTACGGCAGGGCGTCGTCGCCCAGGATGTCCTTCAGCGGCCGCGTGTCGACGGGCATATCCACGTGCGAATCGGCCTTGACGAAGCCGTGCCCCGGGAAGTGCTTGCCGCAACTCGCCATGCCGGCCTGCAGCAGCCCATGCATCAGGCTCTTGGCCAGCAGCGCCGCCACGCGCGCATCGCGGTGGAAGGCGCGGTCGCCGATCACGCCGCTCGCGCCGTGGTCGAGGTCGAGCACCGGCGTGAAGCTGAAGTCGACGCCGCAGGCGCGCAGTTCGGCGGCCAGCACGTAGCCGCAGGCCGTGGCGGCGTTGGTGGCCTGCATCGCATCGACCATCCACATCTCGCCCAGCGCGCGCATGGGCGGCAGGTGCGTGAAGCCGCCGGTGCGAAAGCGCTGGACGCGCCCGCCTTCGTGATCCACGCACACCAGCAGGTCGGGCCGCACCGACTTGATGTCGGCGCACAGCGTGGTGAGCTGGTCGCGGTCGCGCCAATTGCGGCCGAACAGGATGATGCCGCCTACCAGCGGGTGCGCCAGGCGCTGCCGGTCCACCGGCTTCAGTTCGGTGCCGGCCACGTCGATGACCAGGGGCGAGTGTTCGCTCATGCCTTTTCTTCTTTCCTTTCGACCACGACGAAACTCGCCGCATAGTCGCTTTCGTCGGTGACGCTCACCTGCGCGCTCAGGCCGCGCTCGTCGAACCATGCCTTCAGCGCGCCGTGCAGCACCACCACCGGCTGGCCGCTGGGCAGGTTGGCGATTTCGCAGGAGCGCCAGGTCATCGGCATGCGGATGCCCAGGCCCACGGCCTTGCTGAACGCCTCCTTCGCCGAGAAGCGCGTAGCGAGAAAGCGCACCCCGCGGTCGGGCCAGCGCGCCGAGCGGGCTTTCCAGACCGCCAGCTCGCCGTCGCTCAACACCCGGCGCGCGAAGCGTTCGCCGTTGCGCTCGAACGTGGCGCGGATGCGGCGGACGTCGCAGATGTCCGTGCCAATGCCGTAGATCACTGCGTCCCGCCGATGGCTGCCAGGTACAGGCGCACCGTCTCGGCATAGCCGAACTCCAGCGCGTCGGCGACCAGCGCATGGCCGATCGACACCTCGAGCACGCCGGGCACGTTGCGCACGAAGCCGGGCAGGTTGTCGCGGTTCAGGTCGTGGCCGGCGTTCACGCCCAGCGCGGCTTCAGCCGCGGCGCGCGCGGCGGCGGCGAACTGCTGCAACACCGGTTCCTGCGCGGCCGTGCCCCACGCGGCAGCATAGGGCTCGGTGTAGAGCTCCACGCGGTCGGCGCCTACCTCGCGGGCGAGCCGCATGGCAGCCGGGTCGGCGTCCATGAACAGGCTTACGCGCACACCCAGCGCCTTGGCTTCGGCGATGAGCGGCCGCACGCGGTCGGCGTCGCGCGCCAGGTCCCAGCCGTGGTCGCTGGTGAACTGGCCTTCGCTGTCGGGCACGAAGGTGCACTGGTGCGGCCGCACTTCGCGCACGAAGTCCATCAGGTTGTGGAACGGGTTGCCTTCGATGTTGAACTCGGCGCGCGGCCACTGCTTCATCAGCGCGGCGATGTCGTGCACGTCCTGCGCGCGGATGTGCCGCGCGTCGGGCCGCGGGTGCACCGTGATCCCGTGCGCGCCGGCCTGCAGGCACAGCAGGGCTGCACGCGTGACGCTGGGGATGCCGAGGTGGCGCGTGTTGCGCACCAGCGCGACCTTGTTGACGTTGACGGAGAGGGCTGTGGTCATAGGGACTGGATGTCCATCATCATCTGCCGCGTGCGCAGCACGGACACGCCGCAATGGTAGTGCAGCAGCGCCCGCAATTGCGGCTTGAGCGCACCCAGCATCCGGGCGGTGAGGGGCAGCACGGCGGAGAACGGGTCGGGCTGCACGAGAGCGCCCTGAAGGGTGGCCCAGTCGGCCCCGGCCAGCGTCGCCCGGCCGTCGTCGCGCGACTCGACGAGCCCGGCTTCAGGCAGGAGCGCGTAGGCGTCGTCGGGGTGCAACGGCGCCAGCGTGGACGTCTGCGCGTCCAGCGACGGCAGCAGCCCGATCTCGCGCAGCAGCAGCAGTTCGAACGTCCGAAGCGCCGGCTCCAGCGCCTGCCCATGCTCGCTGGCGAGCACGCGCACCGCGGCGGCGTAGGCGTCGAAGAGCTGCGGGTGCGGGTCGTCGCGCGCCAGCAGGCGCATCACCAGCTCGTTGAGGTAGTAGCCCGACAGCAGCGCCTCGCCGGTCGGCATGACCTGCCCGCCGGCCCACTCGGCGGCCTTCAGCGGGCGGATTTCGCCTTCGCTGCCGAAGGCGAGGTGCAGGCGCTGCAGGGGCAGCAGCACCGGCCGGAAGTTGGAACTGGGCCGCTTGACTCCCTTGGCGACCAGCGCGATCCGCCCGAAGTGGCGGGTGAACACCTCGAGGATCAGGCTCGACTCGCTCCAGTCGTAGCGGTGCAGGACGAACGCCGGTTCGTCGCCGATCCTCTTCATTCGTAGCCGAAACTGCGTACGCGCGCTTCGTCGTCGGCCCAGCCGCTGCGCACCTTGACCCAGATTTCGATGAACACCTTGGCCCCCATCAGCTTTTCCAGTTCCTGCCGCGCCTCGGTGCCGATGCGCTTCAGGCGTTCGCCGCCCTCGCCGATCACCATCGCCTTGTGGCCATCGCGCTCGACGATGATGGTCGCGGCGATGCGCACCATGCGGCCGTGCTTCGGGCTCGGCTCTTCCTGGAACCTGTCGATGACCACGGTCGAGGTGTAGGGCAGCTCCTCGCCGGTCAGGCGGAACAGCTTCTCGCGCACGATCTCGCCGGCCAGGAAGTTCTCGCTGCGGTCGGTGAGCTCGTCCTCCTGGTACCACCACGGCTGCTCGGGCACGTACTTCTCGCAGATCGCGAACAGGCGCTCCACGTCCTTCGGGTTCTTGGCCGACATCGGCACGTACTCGGCAAACGGGTGGCGCTGCTGCATGTCGCGCAGCCAGGGCGCCAGCTCCGCGCGGCGGTGCACCTGGTCGAGCTTGTTGGCCACCAGGATGGCCGGTATGCCCGGCTTCAGCAGCGCCAGCGCCTTGGCGTCGGCCAGTGCGAAGTTGCCTGCCTCGACCACGAACAGCACCAGGTCGACGTCGCCCACCACGCCCGTCACGGCCTTGTTGAGCGACCGGTTGAGGGCCGAGCCGTGCTTCGTCTGGAAGCCGGGCGTATCGACGAACACGAACTGCGCATTGCCTACCGTGCGGATGCCGGTGATGCGGTGCCGCGTGGTCTGCGCCTTGCGCGACGTGATGCTGACCTTCTGGCCGACCAGGGCGTTGAGCAGCGTCGACTTGCCCACGTTGGGCTTGCCGACGATGGCGATCAGGCCGCAGCGTTGCGCGGGCGCCGGCGCAGCCGCGGGGGTATCGCTCACTTGTCGCGCGCCTTCAGCGCCATCAGAACGGCCGCGGCCGCGGCCTGCTCGCCGGCCCGCCGCGACGCGCCGATGCCGCGCTCGACCACGCCCATTTCGGTCACTTCACACTCCACGTCGAAAGTCTGCTTGTGCGCCGCGCCCAGCGTAGCCGCCACGCGGTACACGGGCAGCCTCATTTTGCGGCCTTGCAGCCATTCCTGGAGTTCGGTCTTGGGATCTTTCGCGGCCGCAGACATGTGGGGGTTGATCTCGACGTCCTGGAAGAGCCGGTGCACCAGAGCCTCGGCCGCGCCGTAGCCGGCATCGAGGTGGACTGCACCGACGACCGCTTCGACGGCGTCGGCCAGTATCGAAGGGCGGCGATGCCCGCCCGACCGGGCTTCGCCCTCGCCCAGCCGCAGCATGCCGGGCAACCCGAGCTCGGTGGCGATGCGGTGCAGTGTTTCCTGCTTGACGAGGTTCGCGCGCACCCGGGACAGGTCGCCTTCGGGCAGCTTGTCGAGCCGCTGGTAGACGAGCGCCGCCACGGCGAGGTTGAGCACCGAGTCCCCCAGGAACTCCAGGCGCTCGTTGTGCTCGGCGGAAAAACTGCGGTGCGTCAGGGCCCGCGCCAGCAGCCGCGGGTCGGAAAACCGGTGTTGCAAGCGCGCCTGCAGCGCTGCGAGCGGGTCATCCAAGGGTACTGCCGGCCGCGCGGCCGCTACCTTTGCGACTGGTTGGACGCGCCCTTGTACTTCAGCAGGAGGTACGCCGGCCCGAACATGTGGATCTGCTTGTCGTAGGCGAAAGACACCACCACCTTGTCGCCCTCCTTCGTAATCACCAGGTCCTTGCCCCCGATGGACTGGATGTCGTCGATCTGCGCCGCCTTGTCGAACGAGGTCTTCACGCCCTGGACGGTGTTCTCGAGCGCGGCCTTGTTCACTGCCTTCAGGATGGCCTGGTACTCCATCACCGTCGGGAAAGCCTGGGCCGCCACCACGCCCACCGCGGCCAGCACGGCGATCACGAAGATCAGCCCGAAGAACGAAATGCCCTTCTGCCGGGCCCTCAGTTGCTGTCTCATCTACCAACCCCTCTCGCTGTTCAAGCACCGTCTATTCGAACGAGCCGATGCGGCCGAAACTGCCGAAATTCATCCAGATGAAGAAGGCCCTGCCCACGATGTTGCGCTCGGGCACGAACCCCCAGAACCGCGAATCGAGCGAATTATCGCGATTGTCGCCCATCATGAAGTAGTGTCCGGGCGGGACCTTGCAAGCCACCCCCTCGACACTGTAGCGGCAATTCTGCTTGAAGGGGAAGTCCAGCGTGCCCGTGACGAAGGCGGGGCGGTCGTCGTCGTTCAGGATGCGGTGCGTCCGGTCGCCGAAAGCCTCGTCGAACTGGCGGAAGTAACGCATCGTGTCGGGGTCGAAGTATTCCGGCAGCGCCTTCTTGGGGGCCGGCCGGCCGTTGATGGTGAGCTGCTTGTTCAGGTACGCCACCTCGTCGCCCGGCACCCCGACCACCCGCTTGATGTAGTCCTTGTTCGGCTCGGGCGGGTAGCGGAACACCATCACGTCGCCGCGTTGCGGCGCGTTGCCCTCGGTCAGCCGGGTGTTCAGCACCGGCAGCCTCAAGCCGTAGGTGTACTTGTTCACCAGGATCAGGTCGCCGATCAGCAGCGTGGGCACCATCGAGCCCGACGGGATCTTGAACGGCTCGAACAGGAACGAGCGCAGCACGAAGACGGCCACGATCACCGGGAACAGGCCGGCCGTCCAGTCCAGCCACCAGGGCTGCATCAGGATGCGGTGGCGCGCCTCGGCGAGGTCCACGTTGTCGACCTGCGTGATGCCGCGCGCCGACAGCTGCGCCTTGCGCTGGACCGCCTGCGCTTCCATGCTGGCAGCGGCTTCGCGCCGCCGGGGCAGGAAGTACAGGCGCTCGGCCACCCAGTACAGGCCGGTGACCAGCGTGGCCAGGAACAGCAGGAGGGCGAAGTTGCCCTCCACCATCTCGAAGTACCAGGCCGCGGCGTAGCCGACGAACGCCGCGAGCACCGCGGCGGTGAGGGCCGGCATCATTCCTCGACTTGGAGAATCGCCAGGAAAGCTTCCTGGGGCACTTCGACCGATCCGATCTGCTTCATGCGTTTCTTGCCTGCCTTCTGTTTTTCGAGGAGCTTGCGCTTGCGGGTGATGTCGCCGCCGTAGCATTTTGCCAGCACGTTCTTGCGCAGCGCCTTGATGTTCTCGCGGGCGATGATGTTGGCGCCTATGGCCGCCTGGATCGCCACGTCGAACATCTGGCGGCTGATGATCTCGCGCATCTTGGCGGCCACCGCGCGGCCGCGGTACTGCGACTGGCTGCGGTGCACGATGATCGACAGCGCGTCGACCTTCTCGCCGTTCAGCAGGATGTCGACCTTCACCACGTCGGCGGCCCGGTATTCCTTGAACTCGTAGTCCATGGAGGCGTAGCCGCGGCTCACCGACTTCAGCTTGTCGAAGAAGTCCAGCACGATCTCGCCGAGCGGCAGCTCGTAGGTGAGCATCACCTGCCGGCCGTGGTAGGCCATGTTCAGCTGCACGCCGCGCTTCTGGTTGGCCAGCGTCATCACCTGCCCCACGTACTCCTGCGGCATGTACAGGTGCACCGTGACGATGGGCTCGCGGATCTCGCGGATCAGGGCCTGCTCGGGCATGCGGGCCGGGTTTTCCACCATCAGCACCTCGCCGTCGTTGCGCTCGACCTGGTAGACCACGCTGGGCGCGGTGGTGATGAGGTCCTGGTCGAACTCGCGCTCCAGGCGCTCCTGCACGATCTCCATGTGCAGCAGGCCCAGGAAGCCGCAGCGGAAGCCGAAGCCCAGCGCCTGGCTCACCTCGGGCTCGTAGTGCAGCGACGAGTCGTTCAGCTTCAGCTTCTCCAGGCTGTCGCGCAGCGAGTCGTACTGGTTGGCCTCCACCGGGTACAGGCCGGCAAACACCTGCGGCTGGATTTCCTTGAAGCCCGGCAGCGGCTCGGTGGCGGTGAAGGCCGCGCCGCCCGAGCCGCCCTTGATGAGCGTGACGGTGTCGCCGACCTTGGCCGCCTGCAGTTCCTTGATGCCCGCGATGATGTAGCCCACCTCGCCCGCTTCCAGCGACTCGCGCGACACGTTGGTCGGCGTGAAGACGCCGAGCTGGTTGGCCTCGTAGCTCGCCTCGGTCGCCATCATCTTGATGCGGTCGCCCCGGGCGACGCGCCCGTCGACCACGCGCACCAGCATCACCACGCCCACGTAGGTGTCGAACCAGCTGTCGACGATCATCGCGCGCAGCGGCCCGTCGGGGTTGCCGCGCGGCGCCGGGATGCGCGCGACGATGGCTTCGAGCACGTCGTCGATGCCCATGCCGGTCTTGGCCGAGATGGGGATCGCGCCGCTCGCGTCGATGCCGATCACGTCTTCGATTTCCTCTTTCGAACGCTCGGGGTCGGCCTGCGGCAGGTCCATCTTGTTCAGCACGGGCACCACCTCGACGTGCAGGTCGAGCGCGGTGTAGCAGTTGGCCACCGTCTGCGCTTCGACGCCCTGGCTCGCGTCGACGACGAGCAGCGCGCCTTCGCATGCGGAGAGCGAGCGACTGACTTCGTACGAGAAGTCGACGTGCCCCGGCGTGTCGATCAGGTTGAGGTTGTAGACCTGCCCGTCACGCGCCTTGTAGGTGAGCGCAGCGGTCTGTGCCTTGATGGTTATCCCACGCTCCTTCTCGAGGTCCATCGAGTCGAGCACCTGCTCCTCCATCTCGCGGTCGGTGAGTCCGCCGCAGCGCTGGATCAGGCGATCGGCGAGCGTCGATTTGCCATGATCGATGTGCGCGATGATCGAGAAGTTTCTGATGTGATTCATCAACGGGAACGCTCAAGTGATTGATTAGAAAGGGAGCGCACAAAGAAAAAAGGGCGCGCCCACATGTGACGCGCCCCGAACCAACAATCTATGGCAACTGCGATAGTTGGAACTTCATTGTAGGCAAAAAGCCCGGGGCGTACAGTCGGCACACCGCCTCGCATGGTCCGTTGCAGGGTCGCAACTAGATAGTTACTCACAGCTTGTCAACAAAATATGGGGGCAGGTGTTGGGACAACTTGTGGGCGATCTGTGGATGCCCGGTGGAGCCCGGAAACCGATCCCGCATCGTGGTGCGGAGCTGCGGTGATATGCGGGCAATCGCCCCTGCCGAAGCTCGATTCTATCCAAATTCATCGTTAGCCCCCCGCCAAGTGAGCAGTTGCTAACTCAAATCGGGGTCGGAGAGGTCCTGAAAAATATTTCGGCCCTTGTCTGTTTTTGTTCACCTGCCAGAAGTAAAGCCCCAAACCCTCTCGCAGGGCTGGGGCTTTGCGGGAACGAAAAGCGGACTTTCGTTAACCGCGTGCGGGGCGGATCAGCAGGTACGTGGCCAGCTCGCCGCGGCGCAGGAGGACGGGAATCGCCTTGCTGCGGTCCACCTTCCCGATCACCGATTCGAACTCCTTGGCGTTGCTGATCTCGGTGTTGCCGATGGCGACGATGATGTCGCCCTCGCGGATGCCGGCGCGCGCCGCCTGGTCGGTGACCGACTCGACCACGACGCCGCCCTTGACCTTGTGTTCCTTCTTCAGGGCTTCGGTGAGGTCGCTCACCACCAGCCCCATGGCCTTCGCACCGGCGCCGGCTGCGCCCTTGGCCTTGTCATCGGGCGCGGCCGCGCGCCGCACCGCGCGCTCGGGCTCGATCTCGGCCACGGTGAGGTTCAGGTCGCGCGAGCCGCCGCGGCGGAACACGGTGACGTTCACCTTGCTGCCGGGCTTGGTGTTGCCCACCATGCGCGGCAGGTCGGTCGCCTTGTCGATCGCCACGCCGTTGAACCTGGTGATGATGTCGCCCGCTTCCACGCCTGCCCTGTCGGCCGGCGAGCCCGACTCGACGCTGCGCACCAGCGCGCCCTGCGCCTTGCCCAGGCCGATGGATTCGGCCACGTCCTTGGTCACCTGGTCGATCTGCACGCCGATGCGGCCGCGCGAGACGCGCCCGCTCGCGCGCAGCTGGTCGGCCACGCGCATGGCTTCGTCGATCGGGATCGCGAACGAGATGCCCATGAAGCCGCCCGAGCGCGAATAGATCTGGCTGTTGATGCCGACCACTTCGCCACGCAGGTTGATGAGCGGCCCTCCCGAGTTGCCGGGGTTGATCGCCACGTCGGTCTGGATGAACGGCAGGTAGTCGCCCGTGTCGCGCTGCTTCGCGCTCACGATGCCCGCGGTGACGGTGTTTTCCAGCCCGAACGGCGAGCCGATGGCCATCACCCATTCGCCCACCTTCAGCCTGTCGGCAGCGCCAATCTTCACGGCCGGCAGCCCGGTGGCTTCGATCTTGATCACCGCGACATCGGTGCGCTTGTCGGGAGTGCCCACCACCTTGGCCTTGAACTCGCGCTTGTCGGTGAGGGTGACGAGCACCTCGTCCGCGCCTTCGACCACGTGCGCGTTCGTCAGCACGTAGCCGTCGGGGCTCAGGATGAAGCCCGAGCCCACGCCGCGCGGCTGCTCCTCTTCGGGCTGCGGCTGCTGGCGGCCAGGCGGCGTGCCGCGGCGCGGATTGCCGGGGATCGGCACGCCGAAGAAACGCCGGAAGAATTCCTGCATTTCCTCGTCCATCTGGCCGCCGGCGCCGGCGCGGCCGCGCTCCAGCGTGCGGATGTTGACGACGGCAGGGCCGACCTGCTCGGCCAGGTCGGTGAAGTCGGGCAGGCCGGTACGGGGCTGGGGAGCGGACTGCGCAACCACGCTCGGGTGCGGCACCAGTGCCAGCGTGCCCGCCACGGCCACGGCGGCGGCCAGTACGGAGCCGCGCACGGCTTTCCATTCGATGCGGAACATAGTCACCTTTCGACGACGAAGAGAGTCACGGATATGGCTGAGAATACGCCCGGCGGAAATGGTTCAGCGTCAGCCAAACGCGCATTCGGCCTGCACGCCAGTTGAGGGCTCAGCGGCGCCGTTCAAGGTTCTGCGCAAATGCCTTGAGCGTCTGCGGGGGCACTTCGCCCACGACCGTAAGCCACCAGTCCTGCATGCGCCGCGTGAGCGTGTGCGTCGCGCCGCTCGAGTAGAGCCCTTCCTGGGCGTGCCGCTTGCGGTCGTACGACTCGATGAAGAGCGACACCGAGGCGAGCCCGTCGGAGAACACCCACTGCAGCATGCCTTCGGCCGGGCGCTTGGAACAGCTCAGCTGCCTGAACCCCGCCACCTGCGTGCGCAGCGACCAGCCTTCGGCCGCTGCCGTGGTGCGCGTGGACTCGGTGCGCTCGACCCGCCAGCCTTCGGGGATGGCCATCATCTGGGTGAGCTTCTCGACGCGCACCGGCGCATCGAGCTGCAGTTCGGAGAAAGCGGCCTGCTCCAGCACGCCGCCCATGGCGTCGACCGTCTGCGTCTTCACCACCAGGCCGGTCTTCTTCTCGCTCCAGATGCGGTAGCCGAAGCGCAGCGTGTCCTTCGGCGTGAGCTGCACGACGTCGGCGTCGAATCCGGCCACGCGGTCGTCGCCGACGCGCCGCGCGTCGTACAGGTCGGCAATGGAGGTGTCCGCCGCCTTCAGCAGGTCGGTGAACACGCCGATGGAGTCGCGCTTTTCGGAACGGGCCAGCCGGTTTTCGGGCAGGAAGGTCACGACTTCGTCGTTGCGGCGGAAGGTGGACCGCCGCGCGCCGGTCAGCGACTCGACCCGCTCGACCTGCAGCTGGCCGTCGCACGCATGCCAGATGCGCGCCGAGGACATCTCGCCGGAGTTGAACGACACGACGAAGGTGCCGATGTAGCTGCGCAGGCGCGACGCGTCGTGCATGCGCAGCAGCCATTCGGTGACGCTGCGTTCGGCCGGCTTCGCTTCGGCGCCCTTCGCCGGCGGCCCCGCATGCGCGCACAGCACGGCCAGCCCGGCCCAGACGACCAGGGTGCGCCGGGCGGCGGCTAGGAGCGGGGAGTAGAGGGCTTGCCGCATGGAAGGGACCCTCAGCGCGTGGGTCCTTCGAACGTGGCGTTGCGCAGGAACCCGCTGGGCGTCTGCAGCGAGGTCGAGCCGCCCCACTGGCGATGCGCCGCCAGCAGCTTGTCGAGCTGCTCGTCGCGGATCATCCGGCTGCGGCCGGCTTCGGCGAGCGTGGCTGGTTGGGCCGGCGCTGCCGCCGGAGGCGACACGGCAAGCTGGGGGGCGGCGGGCTTGTCGAGCGCGACACCTGCTGCCGACCAGCCGATGGCCGCGACGGCGGCGACCGATGCGAAGCCGGCGACCAGTTTCCAGCGCTGGCTGTCGTTGGCGGCCGCGCGGCTGGTGTCGATGGCGTGCACGGGCTCGGCGGCGGGAGTGGGCCGGATGGCCGCCTCGGCCTTCAGGCTTTCGTTCAGGCGCTGCAGGAATGCCTGCGAAGGCGTGGCATGCGCGAGGTCGCTCGAGCGCAGCACGTCGCCTATCACGTGGTAGGCGTGCCAGGTGCCGCCTGCAACCGGTCCGGCTGCCGCCGCCGCAATGCCGCGCGCGAGCTCGTCGCCCCGGAGTTCCCCGTCGGCCAGGGCCGAAACCAATTCCTGCGTATTCATGTTGTCCATTGCATCACCTGTGCGCCACGACTACCAGCGCTTGCCCGACTGGTTTTCCAGCATGGGCCTGACCTTGGCGGAAATTGCCTCGCGGGCGCGGAAGATCCGCGACCGCACCGTCCCGATCGGGCAGTTCATCACTTCCGCGATCTCCTCGTAACTCAGTCCCTCGATCTCGCGCAGCGTCACCGCCTGGCGCAATTCCTCGGGCAGGGCTTCCATGGCAGAGTTCACCGTGGCAGCGATTTCCTTGGCGGCCAGGACCGTCTCGGGCGTTTCCGCGGAGGTTAGTTCGTTCTCCACGCCGGAAGTTTCGTCATCATCGTCCCCGCCGCCACCTTTCAGGGCACTTTCGGAGATGACCGGGTCGCGCCTGAGGTCCACCAGCGCCTTCTTGGCCGTGTTCACGGCAATCCGGTACAGCCAGGTATAGAACTGGGCCTCGCCGCGGAACTGCCCGAGCGCCCGGTAGGCGCGGATGAACGTTTCCTGGGCAATGTCCTGCACCAGGTCCTGGTCCCGGACCATCCGGCCGATCAGCCGCTCGATGCGGCGCTGGTACTTGATGACCAGCAGCTCGAACGCCTTCTGGTCGCCAGCCACCGTGCGCCGGACCAGCACCAGGTCGGTGTCGGCGGGGGTGGGGGCTGGCGCGGCGGGAGTCTTCGTCATGGTGATGCCACCGGCCCTGGCGGCACCTTGGCGCTGGCGCGCGAATATACCGCACGCCGCAGCGCGTCCCAGTCGGCGCCCTGCCCTCGTTCCAGCCAGAGCCAGGCGTGGCGCCCACCGCCGGCCAGCCGAACCAGCAGCCATCGCTGCAAGTCGACCGCCACCTCCGGGGCGCCGGCCGGCACGCCGCGGAAGGTCCACTCGCTGCCGGTCCAGCGCAGTTCGCCCGCGGGCGAGCGCAGCCAGGACACTGCGGCAAGGGCCCCGGCAGCAGCCCACACCCCGACCGCAGCCGCCAGCAGCGACGGTGCGACGGCCGACTGCCGGGCCCACGCCGCCAGCGCCCCGGCACCCAGCGCCCACAGGAGCGCCGCGACGGCGAGCGCGAAACGGCAGCGCGCCACCGGGTAGCTCACCGATGGGGCGCCGTGCATGGGATGGCGGCCGGGCTCAGACCCGCTTGAAAACCAACGTGCCGTTGGTTCCGCCGAAGCCGAAGTTGTTTTTCACGGCCACGCCGATCTTCATGTCCCGTGCCACGTTGGCGCAGTAGTCCAGGTCGCACTCGGGGTCCTGGTTGAAGATGTTGATGGTGGGGGGGCTCTTCTGCTCGTGCACCGCAAGCACCGTGAAGACGGACTCGATGCCGCCGGCGCCGCCCAGCAGGTGGCCGGTCATCGACTTGGTCGAATTGACGACCACCTTCTTCGCATGCCCGCCCAGCGCCAGCTTGATGGCGTTGGTCTCGTTCACGTCGCCGAGCGGCGTGGACGTGCCGTGCGCGTTGACGTAGTCGACATCGCCGGCGTTGATCCCGGCGTTCGCCAGCGCCATGGCCATCGAGCGGCGCGGGCCGTCGACGTTGGGCGCCGTCATGTGGAAGGCATCGGCGCTCATGCCGAAGCCGCAGAGCTCGGCGTAGATCTTCGCGCCGCGCTTCTTCGCGTGTTCGTACTCTTCAAGCACCAGCACGCCGCCGCCTTCGCCCAGCACGAAGCCGTCGCGGTCCTTGTCCCACGGCCGCGACGCCGTCTTCGGGTCGTCGTTGCGCGTGGACAGCGCGCGGGCCGCGGCGAAGCCGCCGATGCCCAGCGGCGAGACGCACGATTCGGCACCGCCCGCCACCATGATGTCGGCGTCGCCCGACTCGATCATGCGGCCCGACAGGCCGATCGCGTGCAGGCCGGTCGTGCAGGCCGTGACCACCGCGATGTTGGGCCCCTTGAAGCCGTACTTGATGGACACGTGCCCCGAGATCATGTTGATGATCGATGCGGGCACGAAGAAAGGCGAGATGCGGCGCGGGCCGCGGTTGACCAGCTCGGAGTGCATGTCCTCGATCATCGGCAGGCCGCCGATGCCCGAGCCGATGTTCACGCCGATGCGCGTGGCCAGCTCGTCGTCCAGCTGGTCGCCCGAGGGCAGCCCGGCGTCGGCCACCGCCTGGCAGGCCGCGGCCAGCCCGAGGTGGATGAACCGGTCCATGTGCCGGGCTTCCTTCTCGGGGATGTAGTCCGCGATGTTGAAGCCCCTGACCTCGCCCGCGAACCGGCACGCGAAGCCGCTGGCATCGAACGACTGGACATGGTCGATGCCGGACCGCCCGGCCAGCAGGTTGGCCCAGGACTCGGCCACGGTGTTGCCCACCGGGCTCACGCACCCGAGGCCGGTCACGACGACACGACGACGAGTCATTTCGCCTCAGGCCGCCTTCTGGTGCGCGTTCGCGTAGTCGATCGCGTTCTGCACCGTGGTGATCTTCTCCGCGTCCTCGTCGGGGATCTCGATACCGAACTCGTCCTCCAGCGCCATCACCAGCTCCACGGTGTCAAGGGAGTCCGCACCGAGGTCGGCCACGAAGGCCTTTTCGCTGGTGACCTGGGACTCTTCAACGCCGAGCTGCTCGGCGATGATCTTCTTGACTCGTGCTTCGATATCGCTCATGGGTTCCCTCAGAGGGTTGTGATTGAATCCGCGATTTTAAGCCGGGCGGATTGACCGGCTGGGTAGGACCCGGGCGCAGGCCCTTCGAGCGCGTTCAAGCCATGTACATGCCGCCGTTGACGTGGATCTCCTGGCCGGTCACGTAACCGGCCTGCGGCGAGGCCAGCCAGGCGACCGCATGGGCGACGTCGGCGGGCTTGCCGAGGTGGCCTAGCGGGATCTGGCCCAGCAGCGCCTTCTGCTGCTCTTCCGGCAGGCTGGCGGTCATGTCGGTTTCGATGAAGCCGGGCGCCACGCAGTTGACCGTGATGCCCCGGCTGCCCAGTTCGCGGGCGAGCGCGCGGGTCATGCCGGCCACACCGGCCTTGGCCGCGGCGTAGTTGGCCTGGCCCGGGTTGCCGGAAGCACCGACCACGCTGGTGATGTTGACGATGCGGCCGTAGCGCTGCTTCATCATCGTGCGCATCACGGCACGGCTCATGCGGAACACGGCTTTCAGGTTGGTGTCGAGCACCGCGTCCCAGTCGTCGTCCTTCATGCGCATGGCCAGCGTATCGCGCGTGATGCCGGCGTTGTTGACCAGCACGTGCAAGCCGCCTGCCTCCTGGGCGATGGCGTCGACCAGCGCTTCGCAGGCGGCAGCGTCGTTCACGTCCAGCCGGGCGCCGCGGCAGCCCGCGAAGGCGGCCAGCGCCGAGGAGATCTTCGCGGCGCCATCGTCGGTGGTCGCGGTGCCCACCACCTTGAAGCCGCGCTGCGCGAGTTCGTTCGCAATGGCCGCGCCGATGCCGCGCGACGCGCCGGTGACCAGGGCCACCTGGGCCTGCACAGGGATGCCAGTGCTCATTCGACTACCCTCCGCGCTGCGCGCTGCGGGACTATGAGCCTTGGGGCGGCCCGGCGGCTCATGCGAGCAGTCCTTTCGCTTCGGCCAGGGTCGCAGGGTCGTACATCGCGGCCGATGCCAGTTCGCCGTCGATGCGCTTGACCAGGCCGGCGAGCACCTTGCCGGGCCCGCATTCGACCACCGTGGCGGCACCCATCGCCTCGATGGCGCGGATGCAGTCGACCCAGCGCACGGGGCCATAGGCCTGTTCGTAGAGGGCCGCGCGGATGCGGTCCGGGTCGCTCTCGGCCTTGGCCTCGATGTTGTTCACCACCGGGATGCGCGGGGCGGCGAATGCCGTCGCGGCCAGCTTCTCCTTCAGGCGCTCGGCGGCGGGCTTCATCAGGCTGGAATGGAACGGCGCCGACACCGGCAGCGGCAATGCGCGCTTGGCACCATTGGCTTTCAGCACTTCGCACGCCTTCTCGACCGCGGCCTTGCTGCCGGCGATCACTGTCTGCATCGGGTCGTTGAAGTTCACGGCTTCCACCACTTCGGCAGAGTTGGTGCCGAAGCTGCGCACGGCTTCGGCGCAGCCTTCGATGACCTTCTGCGCCTCCATGCCGAGGATCGCCGCCATCGCACCCGTACCCACCGGCACCGCCTCCTGCATGGCCTGCGCACGAAAACGCACCAGCGGCGCTGCGTCGGCCAGGCTCAGCGTGCCTGCGGCCACCAGCGCCGAGTATTCGCCCAGCGAATGGCCCGCCATCACGACCGGGTCGGCTCCGCCTTCGGCTTTCCAGGCGCGCCACGCAGCGACGCCCGCAACCAGCATCACCGGTTGCGTATTGGTGGTCAGCGCGAGCGCTTCCTTCGGCCCTTCCTTGACCAGCCTGGCGATATCTTCGCCCAGCGCCTGCGAGGCTTCCTGAAGTGTCTGTGCGACGGCCGGGTGCCCGCCCCAGCCGTCGAGCATGCCGACGGCCTGCGAGCCCTGGCCCGGGAACACGAAAGCGAACGGTTTCATGGCTTGTTGGTTCAGTAATCGACGAGCACGGCGCCCCAGGTGAAGCCGCCGCCCACGCCTTCGAGCATGAGCGTGTCACCGCGCCGGATGCGGCCGCTGCGCACTGCGACGTCCAGCGCGAGCGGGATCGACGCGGCCGAAGTATTGCCGTGCTCGTCCACCGTGACCACCAGCTTGTCGAGCGGCATCTTCAGCTTCTTCGCGGTGCCCTGCATGATGCGGATGTTGGCCTGGTGCGGGATCAGCCAGTCGATGTCGGCGTCGGTACGCCCCGCCTTGGCCAGTGTGGCGCGCGCAGCGTCTTCCAGCACGCCGACGGCGAGCTTGAAGACGGCTTGGCCGTCCATCTTGAGGAAGGGGTCGCCCAGCACCTGGCCGCCCGACACCGTGCCCGGCACGCACAGGATGCCCACGTGCTTGCCGTCGGCGTGCAGGTCGGTGGCCAGGATGCCCGGCTGGTCGGAAGCCTCGAGCACCACGGCGCCGGCACCGTCGCCGAACAGCACGCAGGTGGTGCGGTCGTTGAAGTCGAGGATGCGCGAGAAGACCTCGGCACCCACCACGAGCGCACGCGTGGCAACGCCCGAGCGGATCATCGAGTCGGCGACGGTGAGCGCGTAGACGAAGCCGCTGCACACCGCCTGCAGGTCGAACGCGGGGCAGCCCGCGATGCCCAGCTTGTTCTGCAGGATGCACGCTGCCGACGGGAACACCATGTCGGGTGTCGACGTCGCCATGATGATCAGGTCGATGTCGGCAGGGCCCACGCCTGCGGACTCCATGGCCTGGCGGCACGCATGCACCGCGAGGTCGCTGCTCGTCACGTCGGGCGCGGCGAAGTGGCGCGCGCGGATGCCGGTGCGTTCCACGATCCACTGGTCGGAGGTTTCGAGGCCGCGGGCGGCCAGCTCGGCGGCAAGGTCCGCGTTGGTCACTCGCCGGGGCGGCAGGTAACTGCCGGTGCCGGCGATGCGCGTATATCGGTTCATGTAGTGGCAGCTTCGGCGCCCGCAGCATCGGCCGCGCCGACCAGCAGGGGCCGCGCGTGCGCGATGCGCGCCTGGACGCGCTCGAGCAGGTTGTTCCGGGCCGCATCATACGCGCGGTTGAGTGCCTGCTCGAAGGCGAAGGCATCGGCCGAGCCGTGGCTCTTGAAGACCAGGCCGCGCAGGCCGAGCAGCGCGGCACCGTTGTAGCGGCGGTAGTCCACCCGCTTCTTGAAGGCCGCGAGCACCGGGTACACCGCCACGGCGGCCATCTTCGTCAGCACGTTGCGCGAGAACTCCTCGCGCAGGAAACCGCCGATCATGGTGGCGAGCCCCTCGCTGGTCTTCAGCGCCACGTTGCCCACGAAGCCGTCGCACACCACGATGTCGGTGGTGCCCTTGAAGATGTCGTTGCCCTCCACGTTGCCGTGGAAGTTGAGGTCGCCCGCGTCGCCCGCGGACCTGAGCAGCTCGCCCGCCCGCTTGATGACCTCGCTGCCCTTGATGACCTCTTCGCCGATGTTCAGCAGGCCCACGCTGGGCGAGTTGTTGCCCGACAGGGCCGCCACCAGCGCCGATCCCAGCACGGCGAACTGCAGCAGGTGCTGCTCGGTGCAGTCCACGTTGGCGCCCAGGTCCAGCACTGTCGTCGCGCCGCCTGTGGCGTTGGGCATGGGATAGGCAATGGCGGGGCGGTCGATGCCTTCCACCGTCTTCAGGAGGTAGCGCGCCAGCGCCATCAGCGCACCGGTGTTGCCGGCGGAGACGGCGGCATCGGCCCGGCCGTCCTTCACCTGCTGGATGGCGACGCGCATCGAAGAGTCCTTCTTGCGGCGCAGGGCCACTTCCACGGCATCGTCCATGGCCACCACTTCGGAGGCACCGATGGCCTCGGAGCGCGGGTGGGTGAAGCCGGCAAGCGCGTCCGGCATCCCCACCAGCAGCAGCTTCGCTTCGGGATGGTGGTCGAGGAACGCGCGGCAGGCAGGCAGCGTCACCTGCGGCCCGTGGTCGCCCCCCATGCAGTCGACGGCAACAGTCGTCATGGCCTCAACTGTAGGGCATTGCCGCAAACAAAAAGCCCGGCTGCATCACAACCGGGCTTCATGGCCGGGCGAAGGCTGGCGGGGCTCAGGCTTCGTTCTTGGTCTTCAGCACCTTGCGGCCGCGATAGAACCCGGTGGGGCTGACGTGGTGGCGCAGGTGCGTTTCGCCGGTGGTGGGTTCCACCGCGAGGCCCGGCACCGGCAGCGCGTTGTGCGAACGGTGCATGCCGCGCTTGGAGGGCGACTTCTTGTTTTGCTGGACGGCCATGGAGGGCTCCTGGAATTCGGGTTGGACAAGGGTACGCGCAAGCGGCGCGAAGCCTGCCATTATAGCCCAAGTCCTTGATTCTGCTGAAGTTAGTGTTTGGGGGCCTTCAGCCGGCCCAGGATCTCGAAGGGGTTCTCCCGCACCTCCTGGACGGCGGCCAGTTCTTCCTCACCCGCCGAGGTGGGCAGCGTGACCGGGCAAGCGTCGTGGCGCGGCGCCAGCGGCAGGTCCATCAGCAGCTCGTCCTCGACCAGCTGGGCCAGGTCGAACGACCGGCTTTCCGCCAGCACGTCTTCTTCGCAGTGCTCGTCCTGCTGGGCCGCCGTCGCCTCGTCGGGCACGAAGCGGAACGTGCGGTCGACGGCCACGTCGACCGCCACCGGCTGCAGGCAGCGCTGGCAAACGAGCTCCAGCCGCGTGGCGGCATGCAGGAACAGCCACACGCCCGGCTGCAGGTGGCTCGGGTTGCGCAGCTCGCCGCGCGCCTGCCACTCGACGCGGTTGTCGCGCCCGCGCCCCTGCGTTTCGGCCATCAGGCGCGGATAGGCGGCCACCGCTTCGCTCGATTCAAGTCGGCCCGCCTGCTCCGCGAAACGCTTCACGTCGAGGCGGTGCGGGTCGAACGGCTTGGACATGCGGCCAGTGTAAGAGAATCGCGCCATGGTTTCGCCCGTGCCCCGCACCCTCATCCTCGGCTCTGCGTCGCGTTACCGCCGCGACCTGCTGTCGCGGCTCGGCATCCCTTTCGAGGTCGCGGCCCCGGGGGTCGAAGAGAGTTCGTTGCCGGGGGAAACGCCTGCGGCAACGGCCGTGCGGCTCGCGCTCGCCAAGGCGATGGCCGTAGCCCGGCAGCATCCGCAAGCCGTCGTCATCGGCTCCGACCAGGTGGCCGACCTCGACGGCGAGCCGCTGGGCAAACCCGGCACGCACGACGTGGCGACGCGGCAGCTCAGGCGCATGAGCGGGCGCACTGTCGTGTTCCAGACGGCGTTGGCCGTGGTGTGCCTTGAAACGCGGTTCGAGCAGGTCGACCTTGCGCCGGTGCGTGTGAAATTTCGTGCGCTGGACGATGGCGAGATCGAAAACTACCTGCGCGCAGAGGAGCCGTATGACTGCGCGGGCAGCGCCAGGAGCGAAGGGCTGGGGATCGCGCTGCTGGAGTCGATCGACAACGACGACCCGACGGCGCTGGTCGGCTTGCCGCTGATCCGCACCTGCCGCATGATCCGCGCCGCCGGCATCAGGGTGCTTTGATGCCGGGCAGGCTCGTGCTGGTGCCTGCGCCGCTGGACTTCGGCTGCAGCCAGCAGGCGCCGCTGGCGCAGGTGATGCCCGACGGCACGCTGCTGGAAGCCTCGCGCATCACGCACTGGATCTGCGAGAACGCCAGGACAGCTCGCGCCTACTTGAAGCGCGTCGGTGAAATCCATCCGCTGGCCCTGCCCCTGCAGCAGCAGCAGTTGGCCGAACTGCCGCGCGCAGTGCACAAGAAGGGCGACCACGCGGGCGGCTTCGACGCGCGGCCCCTGCTGGCGGCCGCACAGGAAGGCCACGACGTGGGCCTGCTCAGCGAAGCGGGCATGCCGGCCGTGGCCGACCCCGGCTCTTCAGTGGTGCGCGCAGCACATGAACTGGGGATCGCGGTGGTGCCGCTGGTAGGGCCGGTCTCGCTGCTGCTCGCGCTGGCCGCGAGCGGGCTGAACGGGCAGGACTTCGCTTTCGTCGGCTACTTGCCGCAGGACGCTGCGGAGCGCGAGCGGCGCATCCGCGAGCTGGAAGGCCTGGCGCAGAAGACCGGGCAGACGCAGCTTTTCATCGAGACCCCCTATCGCAACGTGGCCGTGTGGCAGGCCTTGCTGAAGGCCTTGCAGGGCGCCACACGCGTCGCCGTCGCCAGCGGCCTGACACTGCCGGGCGGCACGGTGGGGTGCAGGACGGCAGCCGCATGGCGCACGGCGGCAGTGCCCATCGCCAACGACACGCCGGCCGTGTTCGCTATCGGACGTTAGAAGTGGCGCGCAGCGCCCGCACCGCGCCTTCGCCGACCGAAGCGCCGAAGCGCTTGGCCAGCTTCTCGGCCACGTTGGCGCGGCGCGTGTAGTCCACTACTTCCTCGGCCTTGATCACTTCGCGCGCCACGTAGTCGACGTTGCCCAGGTGGTCGGCCAGGCCGAGCTCCACGGCCTGCTGGCCGGTCCAGAACAGGCCGCTGAACAGCTCGGGGCTGTCCTTCAGCTTCTTGCCGCGGCCCGCCTTCACCACGCTGATGAACTGCTGGTGGATCTGGTTGAGCATGGTCTGCGCGTGTTCGCGGTGGGTGGGCGTCTGCGGGCTGAAGGGGTCGAGGAAGCCCTTGTTCTCGCCGGCCGTCATGAGGCGGCGCTCGACGCCCAGCTTGTCCATCAGGCCGACGAAGCCGAAGCCGTCCATCAGCACGCCGATGCTGCCCACGATGCTCGCCTTGTCGACGTAGATGCTGTCGGTGCCGGCGGCGATGTAGTAAGCGGCCGAGGCGCAAGACTCCTCGACCACGGCATACACCGGCTTCTTGTACTTGGCCTTCAGGCGCCGCAGTTCGTCGTTGACGATGCCGGCCTGCACCGGGCTGCCGCCCGGCGAGTTGATGAGCAGGACCACGCCCTGTGCACCCGCGTCTTCGAAGGCGGCTTTCATCGCGGCCACGATGGCTTCGGCGCTCGCCTCGCCGTCGGAGTCGATCTCGCCCTTCACCTCGATCAGCGCGGTGTGCGGCAGGGCCTTGTCGGTCGAGGGCGTGCCGCGATAAGCCAGCGTCCAGATCAGGAACACGAAGAAGGCGAGCCACGCGATGCGGATGAAGGCGCGCCAGCGCCTCTGCTGGCGCTGCTCTTCCAGCGTGGCGAACATCAGCTTCTCGAGCGTGTCGCGCTCCCAGCCGGGCACTTCGGGCCGGGCGGCCGCGGCAGCCGTGGCGGTCGGCGCAGCCGCCGGCGTGCTCGCCGTGGTGCGCCACTCGGTCGCGGGCGGCGACGTGGGTTCAGGGGACGCAGGAGGCTGTTCTTCGTTGTTCATGTGTCGAACTCGACCGGTTTCAGGTTGAAGGCAGTATGCCAGTGCACGACGCCGCCCCCCTCGCTCGTCGCGATCTTCACCAGCCCGCCCCGGCACGGTCCGCCCGCGCACTCGCCGCTGTCGGGCCGGTAAACGGCGCCGTGCGTGCCGCACAGCAGCCATTCGCCGCTGTCGTCGAAGAAGCGCCCGGGCTGCCAGTCCATCTCCATCGCCACGTGCGCGCAGCGGTTGAGGTAGGCGTGCACCTGGCCGCGCCAGCGCACCGCGAAAGCGCGGCAGGTCTGGCCGCCGTAGACCACGTCGAACGGCACCGCCAGGCCGCCGTCGGCCAGGTCCGCCGAATTGCACAGGGGAATCGGCAGGTCTTCCATCACGCGTTCTGCAGCAGCCAGTCGTGCAGTTCGCGCACGGAGTGCACGATGGCCAGCGGCTGCAGGGCCTCGAACTCGGCGCTGTCGTGCGCGCCGTAACTCACGGCGACTGCAGGGCAGCCCGCGTTCAGCGCCATCTGCAGGTCGTGCGTGGTGTCGCCCACCATCAGCGTGCGAGCAGCCTCGGTGCCGAACTCTCGCATCAGCTCGTGCAGCATGCGCGGGTGCGGCTTGCCCGCGGTTTCGTCCGCCGTGCGCGAGCCGTCGAACACGCCCTTCAGCTCCACCGACTGCAAGGCGTCGTCGAGGCCACGCCGCGACTTGCCGGTGGCCACCGCCAGCCAGTGATGGCGCGCGCGCAGGTCCTGCAGCAGCGGCAGCACGCCGTCGAACAGGCTCAGGTCGTCGCGGTGCGCCATGTAGTGGTGCCGGTAGCGCTCGCCGAGCTGCGGGTAGCGCTCGCGCGGCACGTCGGGTGCGGCGTGCGCCAGCGCTTCCGCCAGCCCCATGCCGATCACGTAGGCCGCTTCCCGGTCGCCCGGCACCGAGCCGCCCACGTCGGCCACGGCGCGCTGGATGCAGCGCACGATGATCTTCGTGGAGTCGAACAGCGTGCCGTCCCAGTCGAAAGCGACCAGGTCGAAGCGGCGGGGTCCCCTGGAAATCGCTTCGCGATTTCCAGGGGTGCTGTGGCGGGGGCGGGTCGCCGGTGGAGCAGATACCATGCGTGCGATTGTCCTACGGGAAATGCGACGACATGCCTGAGGCCACCGCCAAAGACAAACTGCAGCGCACCGTGCGCGAGGCGAACCGCTGGAACCGGCTGGGGCTGGAGCACCACGAGCGGGCCATGCAGCTCGTCGGCCCGAGCGCCGCGGCGGCGGCCGAACAGGCGCTGCACGCCTACACCAAGGCGGCAAGCCTGGCACCGCACAGTCCCGACCCCTTGTGCAATGCCGGTGCCGTGCTGCACCAGGCGGGTCGCTTCGACGAAGCGGAAGCCTTCTTCAGGCGCGCGCTGCAGCTCGACCCCGGCCACGTGCAGGCGCACATCAACCTCGGCCAGCTGCTGCTGCTGCTCGGCCGCCTCGAAGAAGGCTGGCGCCACTATGCGGCGCGCCACGCGCGGCTGGACCTGCGGACCATCGCCCAGCCCGACCTGCCGGCCTGGCAGGGCGAACCGCTGGCGGGCCGCTCCATCGTGCTGTGGCACGAGGAAGGTTTCGGCGACTGCATCCAGTTCGTGCGATACGTCGCCGCGCTGAAAGCGCAGGGCGCCGCGCACGTGGCCTGCGTGTGTGCCAAGCCGATGGCGCGCCTGCTGGCCACCGTGCCGGGACTCGACGAGGTGCTCACCCAGGTCAGCGCCAAGCCGGCGTACGACTTCTGGTGCTATTACCTCGACACACCCATGCACCTCGGCACCACGCTGGCGACCATCCCGGCGAAGCTGCCCTACCTGCATGCCGATGCCGCAGCCGCCGCTGCCTGGGCGAAGCAACTGCCCGCCGCTGCCCTGCGCGTGGGGATTTGCTGGAAGGGGTCGAGCAAGCATCGCAACGACAGGCGGCGTTCGCTCGCCGGCCTGGCTTCGCTCGCGTCGCTATGGCAGGTGCCCGGCGTGCAGTTCGTGAGCCTGCAGAAGGGTCCGGGCGAAGAGGAAGCTGCCCAGCCCCCGGCCGGGCAGCCGCTGGTGGATGCCGCTTCGAAGTCGGGTGACTTTGCCGACACCGCGGCCATCGTGGCCAACCTCGACCTGGTGATCACCGTCGACACGTCGGTGGCGCACCTGGCAGGCGCCCTGGGCAAGCCGGTCTGGGTGCTGGTGCCCGCGCCGCTGCCCGACTGGCGCTGGCTGCTGGGCCGCAGCGATTCGCCGTGGTACCCGGGCGTGATGCGGCTGTTTCGGCAGCGCGACGATGGCGACTGGGCGCCCGTGATCGCCGAAGTCGCCAGGGCCCTGTCTTCGTTCGCAACATCCGATGTCCCTCGTGCCGTGCACCGCGCGGTCGCCGCCCACAACGCAGGCGACACGGCCGAAGCCGAGCGGCTGTGCCGCTCGGTGCTGGTGCAGGACCCGCAACAGGGCGATGCGCTGCAATTGCTGGGCGCCATCTGCGCGCGCACCGGCTCCGTCGAGGAAGCCGAAGCCCTGCTGCGCCGGGCACTGGCCGTGCAGGTGTCACCGGTGGTGCTGGGCAACCTGGCGCTGCTGCTCAGGCGCACCGGCCGTGAAGCCGAGGGCGTGCCCCTGCTCGAGACGTGGACGCGCCTGCAGCCGAAATCGGCATCCGCCTGGGCCGCGCTGGCGCGCTCCCTCGACCGGCTGGAACGCTTCGACGAAGCCGAAGCCGCCTATGCCCGCGCGCTGGAGATCGACCCGAAGCAGGTGCAGGCGAAGGCCGATCTCGGGCTGCTGCTGCACCGGCGCGGCCGGCTGGAGCAGGCCGCTGCCCTGCTGGAACAGGCAGCGGCAGCGCGGCGCGGCAGCGTGGCGGCGTGGGACCAGCTGGGACGCGTGTACGACGACCTGGCGATGGAGCAGGCGGCCGTGCCGCGCGATTCCGCCGCGCTGCCCCCAGCTGCGGACCGGTCGCTCGAAGCCTTTCGCAAGGCGGCCGACGCGGCGCCCGACAGCCCCGACCCCTGGAACAACCTGGGCGTGGCGCTGCAGCAGTTCGGCCGCTTCGACGAAGCCGAGGCCGTGCTGCGCAAGGCCATGGCGCTCGCGCCGGACCACTGGCAGGCCAGGATGAACCTGGGCCAGTTCCAGCTGCTGCACGGCCGCTTCGACGAAGGCTGGACCAACTTCTCCGCGCGCAACGCACAGGCCATCGAAGGCATGGTGCCGCCGCCGGACCTGCCGCGCTGGGACGGCGAGCCGCTGGCCGGCCGCTCGCTCGTGCTGTGGCACGAGCAGGGCTACGGCGACTGCATGCAGTTCGTGCGCTACGTGCCGCTGCTCAAGGCCATGGGGGCGGCACGCATCGGGGTCGCATGCCCGCCGGCACTGTCTCGGCTGCTGGCCACGGTGCCCGGAATCGACGAAGTGCTCACGCAGACCGACGGCGCGCCGCGCTACGACTTCTGGTCGTACTACCTCGAAGTGCCCAAGCACCTGCGCACCAACCTGCAGACCATCCCGGCGAAGCTGCCCTACCTGTTCGCCGATGCGCTCGCGGTGCGCGAGTGGGCGGCGCGGCTGCCGCACGGGGGCTTGCGCGTGGGGCTGGTGTGGCGGGGCTCTCCGCGGCACGGCAACGACCGGCAGCGGTCGCTGCCGTCGCTGGCCGCGCTGGCACCGTTGTGGCAGGTGCCCGGCGTGCAGTTCATCAGCCTGCAGAGGGATGCCGCCATGGAGGAAGCCGCCCACCCTCCGGCGGGCCAGCCCATCGTGGACATCGGCTCTCAGGTGCGCGACTTCGCCGACACCGCGGCCGTCATCGCATCGCTCGACCTGCTGATCTGCGTCGACACGTCGGTCGCCCACCTGGCCGGCGCCATGGGCCAACGCGTGTGGGTGCTGCTGCCGGCCATCCAGCAGGACTGGCGCTGGCTGCTCGAGCGCGAAGATTCGCCCTGGTACCCCGGCGTGCTGCGGCTCTTTCGCCAGCAGCGGCCGGGCAACTGGGCGCCGGTCATCGAGCGGGTCGCGCGTGAACTCGAAGCGCTCGCGCGCGCGCCGGGCCAGGACGCGCTGGCCGCGGCGGTCGCCGCCGGCGACGGTGCCACCTTGGAGCGGCTGTGCCGGCAAGTGCTGCAACACCGCCCCGGCGACGTGGAAGCGCTGCAGCTGCTGGGGACGATGCGCGCCGGGCAGGGCCGGCTGGACGAGGCCGAGCCGCTGTTGCGCCGCTCACTCGCCGGTGGCGAAACCGTAGGCGCGTTGAAGAACCTGGCGCTGCTGCTGCGCAAGACCGGCCGGCCGCACGAGGCCCTGCCGCTGCTGGAACGCTGGGACCGGCTGGCGCCTGGCAGCGCCGAAGTCCGCAAGGCGATCGACAAGACGCGCGCCGAGGCGCAAGCCGCGGCACTTGCGGAGATCCAGCGCGGCCATGCGCGGCGCGATGCCGGCTTTACTGCAGAAGCCGAATCGCACTACCGCCAGGCACTGATCTTCGCGCCCGACCACCTGCTGGGCCTGACCAGCCTGGGCGCCGTGCTCGAGATGATGGGCCGCACCGACGAAGCGGAAGCGGCCCTGCGCCGCGCGCTCGCCGTCGACCCCACCCATGCCGGGGCGGCAACCACCCTCGGGCTGGTGCTGCTCGCACAGGGACGATTCGAAGAAGGCTGGCGTCAGCTCGCAGCGCGCCACCGGTTGCCCCTTCCGCAGCACGTGCCGGGATGGCCGGCGTGGCCGCAGTGGCAGGGCGAGCCGCTCGCCGGCCGAACGATCTTGCTGTGGCCCGAGCAGGGCTATGGCGACGCCGTGCAGTTCGTGCGCTACGCCACCGAGCTCAAGCAACGCGGCGCGGCACGTGTGACCGTGGCTTGCCGCGCCCCCTTGCTGCGCCTGCTGGACAGCGCCGATGGCGTGGACGCGGTGGTGCAAGTCGGCGAGCCCATGCCCGAACACGATTTCTGGTGCCAGATGCTGGACGTGCCGCTGCACCTGGGCACCACGCTGGCCACCATCCCGGCACGGCTGCCCTACCTGCATGTGGGCAAGACGGCGCGCGACGCCTGGAAGAAAGAGCTTCCGGCATCGGGCCCGTGCGTGGGCCTCGTGTGGAAAGGCGCGGCCGGGCACGCCGACGACGCCAACCGCTCGCTGCCCTCGCTGGCCACGCTGGCGCCGCTGTGGTCGGTGCCCGGCCTCACCTTCGTCAGCCTGCAGAAGGACCGTGAAGGCGGCGAACTGGCGCAGTTCGCCGCGACGCAGCCCGCCCTGGACCTGGGGGGCAAGCTGCGCGACTTCGCGGACACGGCCGCCTTGCTGGAACGGCTCGACCTGCTGATCTCGGTGGACACGGCCGCCGTGCACGTCGCCGGCGCGCTGGGGCGGCCCTGCTGGGTGCTGCTGAAGGGCCGTGCCGCCGACTGGCGCTGGCTCACCGGGCGCGGCGACTCGCCCTGGTATCCCGGCACGCTGCGCCTCTTCCGCCAGCGCGTCCCGGGCGATTGGACCGATGCCGTGGCCGACGTGGCTCAGGCGCTGGCGCTATGGGCTGCGGCGCAGAAACCCCGCAAGGTCCGCCGATAGCGGGCATTCGAGCGCGATGGCTTCGCCCGTCGCAGGGTGCGTGAACCGCAGCCGCCAGGCATGCAGGAACATGCGCTTCAGGCCCTGCCGCGCCATTTCCCTGTTCAGTTCGAAGTCGCCGTACTTGTCGTCGCCCACGATCGGGTGGCCCTGGGCCGCCAGGTGCACGCGGATCTGGTGCGTGCGGCCGGTCTTGATGGTCACTTCCAGCAGGCTGGCGTCGTGCAAACGCTCGGCCACTTTCACCAGCGTCACCGCGCGCATCCCGTCCGGGTCGTCCTTGGCCACCACCTTCACGCGCCGCTCGCCGTCGGCCAGCAGGTACTTGTGCAGCGGCTGGTCGATGACCTTCTTGTTGGCCGGCCAGCTGCCCCTGGCCAGCGCCAGGTAGGTCTTGCCGGTTTCGCGCTCGCGAAACTGGTCCTGCAGCCCGGTCAGCGCCGACCGGCGCTTGGCCACCAGCAGCAGGCCGGAAGTCTCGCGGTCGAGCCGGTGCACCAGTTCCAGGAATTTCGCGGCCGGCCGCGCCTGCCGCAACTGCTCGATCACGCCGAAGCTCACGCCGCTGCCGCCGTGCACCGCGACGCCGGCCGGCTTGTCGATGGCCAGCAGGTGGTCGTCCTCGAAAATGACCGGGAACTCGCGCGCGGGAGCCGGCTTGGCCAGCTTGTCGCCGGCCGCCTCCGAAGTGCGGACCGGCGGCAAGCGCACCTGGTCGCCCGCCGCCACCCGCGTATCGGCCGCCGCCCGGCCCTTGTTCACCCGCACCTCACCCGAGCGGATGATGCGGTAGACATGCGTCTTGGGCACCCCTTTCAGGTGGCGAATCAGGAAGTTGTCCAGCCGCTGGCCGGCCGATTCCTCACCCACCGACAGGATTCGAACCCGGGCGCTTGCAGGCTCGCCGCCGCCGCCTATAATCGGTTTCACTAGCGTGACGCTGTAAGTGGTTGATTTGCCTCGGAGTTTAGTCCAGGACCCACCCGCAGCCGCGCTGGCTGGTCGATGCCGCGCTGCCAACTGCAGCGTGCCACCGGCTCTTCGAAACACCGAAACGGAATACAAGCCTGCCAGAGTTGCGCTGGCGGGCGGATCGAAGCGAGACAAGCAAGTGCTGATGGCATTCCTCCTGGCCTGCTGGCGGTGGCTCATGGCTGCCCCGCGGGGCGGCGCATTGCCGGCAGCCTTTTCCCAGACGCACCCCGCCATCGCCGCCGCTCCTGCGGCGCGGCCGCGCCTCGTCCTTCTCGCCACCATCCACGTGCCCTGGCCGCGCCTGACGAGCTAGCCGCTCCTCGCGCCGCCCACCCGGCAATTCCCGTCGTTTCGAAGCGTCTGTGCAGGCGTCGTTGCTCCGTCATGGGGCGGTTGATGGATTGACACGAGAAAGAGACGCACGCCATGAAGCGGATGCTGATCAATGCCACGCAGGCCGAAGAGCGCCGGCTGGCCATCGTCGACGGGCAGAAGCTCCTCGACTACGAAATCGAGATCGAGGGGCGCGAACAGCGCAAGGGCAACATCTACAAGGCCGTCGTCACGCGCGTCGAGCCCTCGCTGGAAGCCTGCTTCGTCGACTACGGCGAAGAGCGCCATGGCTTCCTGCCTTTCAAGGAAATCTCCAGGCAGTTCTTCCAGGGCGCCACGCCGCCCTCGCAGGCGCGCATCAACGACGTGATCCGCGAAGGGCAGGAGCTGCTGGTGCAGGTCGAGAAGGAAGAGCGCGGCAACAAGGGCGCCGCGCTCACCACCTTCATCTCGCTGGCCGGCCGCTACGTGGTGCTGATGCCCAACAACCCGCGCGGCGGCGGCGTGAGCCGGCGCATCGAGGGCGACGACCGGGCCGAGCTGAAGGAGAACATGGACCAGCTGGAGTACCCCAACGGCATGTCCATCATCGCGCGCACCGCCGGCATCGGCCGCAGCGCGCCGGAACTGCAGTGGGACCTGAACTACCTGCTGAAGCTGTGGAACGCGATCGACGGCGCGGCCAGGGGCGGCAAGGGCGCCTTCCTGATCTACCAGGAGTCGAGCCTGGTGATCCGCTGCATCCGCGACTACTTCAACAACGACATCGGCGACATCCTGATCGACACCGACGACATCTGGGAGCAGGCGCACCAGTTCATGTCGCACGTGATGCCCGAGCATGCCGCCAAGGTCAAGCGCTACCGCGACGACGCGCCGCTGTTCTCGCGCTTCCAGATCGAGCACCAGATCGAGAGCGCCTATGCGCGCGAGGTGAAGCTGCCCTCGGGCGGCGTGGTCGTGATCGACCACACCGAGGCGCTGGTTTCCATCGACGTCAACTCGGCCCGCGCCATCAAGGGCGGCGACATCGAGGAGACCGCCACCCGTACCAACCTCGAAGCCGCCGACGAAGTGGCGCGCCAGATGCGCCTGCGCGACCTGGGCGGCCTGATCGTCATCGACTTCATCGACATGGAAGAGTCGAAGAACCGCCGCGAGGTGGAAAACCGCCTGCGCGACGCGCTGCGGCAGGACCGTGCGCGCGTGCAGTTCGGCTCCATCAGCAAGTTCGGCCTGATGGAGATGAGCCGCCAGCGGCTGCGCCCCGCGCTGTCGGAAGGCGCGTCCATCCCCTGCCCGCGCTGCGGCGGCCACGGCCACATCCGCGACACGGAAAGCTCCGCGCTGCAGATCCTGCGCATCATCCAGGAAGAAGCGATGAAGGACGCCACCGCGGCCGTGCAGGTGCAGGTGCCGGTGGAAGTCGCTTCGTTCCTGCTGAACGAGAAGCGCACCGAAATCGCCAAGATCGAGCTGAAGCAGCGCATCAGCGTGCTGATGGTGCCCAACAAGACGCTGGAGACGCCCAACTACAAGCTCGAGCGCCTGAAGCACGACGACCCGCGGCTGGACAACCTGAAGGCCAGCTACCACATGGCCGAGGACTTCGACGAGGCCACCACCGTCACGCGCCGCTCGCACGAGCGCACCAACAAGCAGGAACCGGTGATCAAGGGCGTGCTGCCCGACGCGCCGGCGCCGCTGCCGGTGGTGAAGCCCGAGCCCGCACCGGTGCCGGCCCCCGCACCCGCGGCCAGGGCCCCGGCCCCGGCGGTTGCTCCCGTGGCCGCGCCCGTGCCGGCCGAGACCGGCTTCATCGGCTGGCTGAAGGGCCTGTTCGGCATGGCCCCGGCCGCGCCGGTGCCCGCGCCGGCCGTTGCCGAGACGCGCAAGGAAGACAAACGCGAGCAGCCCCGCGGCGAACAAAGGCGTGACGGGCGCCGTGGCGAAGGCCGCGGCGGCCGCCGCGACGGCCGGCAGGAGCCGCGCCGCGATGGCGAACCGCGCCGCGAGCGCGCCGCCGCCGAAGGTGAACAGGCACGTGGCGGCGAAGGCCGCCGCGACGAACAGCGCCGCGACCGTGGCGAGCGCGGCGAACGCCCCGAAGGCCAGCGCCGCGACCAGCAGCCGCGGGGCGAACGTGGTGAACGTGGCGAGGCCCGCGACAACCGAGAGCCCCGCGAAAGCCGCGAACCGCGCGAAAGCCGTGAGCCGCGCGAGAGCCGCGACCGCTACGAGGCACGCCAGCGCCGCCTGGCGGGGGAGTCCGGCGAGCCGGTGACCGAGGGCACGCAGGCTGCACCCGGGACCGCCCCGCAGGAAGGTGTGCCGGGCGAAGCGCGGCAGGACCGCGGCCCGCGCGGTGAACGCGGCGAGGGCCGGCGCGAGCGCGGTGGCGAACGCAGCCCGGACGGCCGGCGTGGCGAGCGCCGCGGCGACCGCCCGCCGCGCGAAGAGACCCCGGCACCCGAGGCAGCCGAAGCGCTGGCCGGGGCCGCAGGTTCCGTCGGCGAAGTGACCGAGTCGCCGGAGAGCCAGGCGCCCGCGACCGACGCCGTGCTCGAGTCGCACACGCATTTCGACGCGCGCCGCGAAGGCGGCGACGAAGGCCGCCGCGACCGCCGCTCGCGCGACCGTTATGGCCGCGACCGCCGCGAACGCGGTGACCGCCCGCCGCGCGACGAGTCGGCCGAAGGCGCAACGGCAACCGAGCCCATCAACTACGTGGCCGATGCCACGCCGGTGCAGGCACCTGCGCCTTCGATGCCCGTGGCCGCGCGTGCGGCGCTGCCGGCCATCCGTCCCTTTGACCTGCCGGTTGCCGAACTGGTGGACGTGGCGCAAGGCTCGGGCCTGCAGTGGGTCAATTCCGACCCCGAGAAGATCGCGGCCGCGCAAGCTGCCATCGCCGCCGAGCCGAAGGCCGTGCACGTGCCGCGCGAGCGGCCGCCGGCAGTGGTGGTCGATGAAGGGCCGCTGGTGCTGGTGGAGACGCGCAAGGATTTGCGCAGCTTGCCTCTTCCGTTCTAGCTTTGTCACCCCGGCTCGACCCGGGGTCCATGCTGGATCGTCACTACGCAACGATGGATGCCCCCGGCTTTCGCCGGGGCAGGCTCCGTCAAGCCCGGCATGACAACCGAATCAATCGCTGGCCGCGCGCTTCCACGCCTGCCCGGCGCTGTCGCCATCGCCGCGGCGCTCGGCCAATTCGGCGAGCGAGCGCCAGGCCTGCCGGTGCAGCTTCACATCCTGCAGCCCGAGCGCCGCCTGCGTCAGCAGTTGCTGCGCCTTGCCCCACAGCTGGCGCTTCATGCAGGCCATGCCGGCCAGGTACTGCAGCGTCGGATCGCGGGGGTTCGCTTTCTGCGCCGCCTCCAGCCGCGCGAGCCAGGCGCCGTCCAGGCTGTCCAACCCGTCTTCCAGCGCGTGCACCAGCCTGATCTTCAGCGTGTCGCCGAGCGTGCCGTAGCGTTCCCACACCGGCAGCAGCCAGTCGCGGGCGAGGTGCGGCTCGCCCCCCATCGCCGCCAGCCGGCGCGCGGCGTGCACGGCCACCTCGGGCATCAGGCGCTCGGAAGGCTCCAGCAGCGCCCATGCGCGAGTCAGCTGCGCGGTGTCGTAAGCGCCGTTCAACAGGTCGATGGCCAGCCCGCGCACCAGGCTCTGCGCCGCCTCGGTCGAAAAGGCGTGGTGCTTCGCGAGCAGCCGCGCCGTCTCCAGCGCTTCGGCGCTCTGCCCCGCCAGCCGCGAAGCTTTCAGGCGCGTGCGCAGCGCCAGCGTGCGGCGCGCCGCACCGTGCGGCATGCCCTTCAGCCAGCCCAGTGCGGCATTCGGCTCGCGGTCTTCCAGCGACCAGCGCGCCGCGCGCATCAGGGCGCCGTCGTGCGTGTCCTGCGCATCGCGGGCCGCGGCCTGCAGGGCCAGCTTCAGGTGTTCCTCGCGGCCCGTACGGTCCTGCAGTGCCTGCGCACTTTCCGCAGCCAGCAGGTTGGCCAGCGCGCGCAGTTGCGAGGCGTTGGCCAGCGACTGGCCCGCGTCGGCCAGCGACTGCTCTTGCGACAGCGCGCCTTCGGCCGAGCGCCGCGCGCGGATGTAGCGGCCACCCAGCAGGTGCGACAGGCTGTCGAGCATGGACGCATGCATCGCCCTTTCCTTCTGCTGGTTGCGCCAGCGCTTCGCCTGCCGCGGCAGGTCGAACAGCGCCGCCAGCGCATTGAGCGCCGCATGCAGCAGCAGGTACGCGCCCAGCAGCACCAGCAGCACGAGGTTGAGCGACAGGTCGATGCGGTACGGCGGCCAGAACAGCGTGACGGTGCCCTGGTTGTTGCCGGCGAACAGCGCCACCGCGGCGGCGACCGCGAACAGCGCGAGGAGCCACAGGACGGCCCGCATGGCCTAGCGCCCCGAGCCGCCGGCGGCTGCCAGCGCTGCCAGCGTTTCGTCGATGCGCGGCAGCTCGGTGCTCCTCAGCTGCGCCTGCAGCTGCTGCAGCTGCCCGGCAGCCGCTTGTGTGCGGCGGGCCGACGGGTCGAAGTACTTCTGCAGGGCCGTGGTCGCGGACGCCACGTCGGCACGCGCCACGTCGAGCTGTCGCGCCAGCAGCGACAGGCGCGCGTTCAGCAGCTTCAGCTTGAGGTTCTCGCGCAGGAAGAATGCCTGCTCGGGAGCGACTAGCGCGGCTTCGGGATGGTCGATGCGGCTCACGCGCACCAGGCCCCGGGCCTCCTGCACCACCGAGTCGAACCAGCGATGCAGCCAGTCGGGGGCGGCAGGCGCCGAGGCCGCCTTGCGCGCAGCCTCGCTGGCGGCCCGCGGGCCGACCGCATTGGCCACGGGCAGGTCGTCGACCTGCCGGACCAGTTCGTCGAGGCGCGCCATGGCGCCGGGCACGTCGGTCACGCTGGCCGACTTCACGCGGTCGATGTCGCGCGCCATCGCGGCGCGCAGGCGGGCCAGCCGCGGCTGCGGCGTGCGCGCCAGGCGTTGCTCGGCCGTGCGCAGCGCCGCCAGCAGCGGCTCGGGGCTGCCGGTCAGCTGCGTCTGCTGCTGCGCGAGGCGCAGCGACGAATCGATGTCCACCAGCAGGTTTTCGTCACGCGACAGCGACAGCGACTGGATCAGCTCCTCGAGCTGGCCGCGCTGCATGGCGACCTCGTTCAGCCGGTTCTCCAGCACGGTTTGCCGCGCCACGGCGTCGCGCGAGAGCTCCTGCGCCTGCCGGGCCAGCGCCCGCGCTTCGATGGCCTGGGCGCCGCTGTCGGCGCTCTGGCGGGCGAGCTGCTCCTGGATGGTGGCCAGTTTCTGCCACAGCATGGCGGTGGAGATGAGCGCAGCCGCTGCGAGGACAACGAGGAAGACAAGCACGCCCCGCGCGGGCATCGGCGCCGCCTGCTCCACAAGTGGTGCCGGCAGCCGTTCGGCAACTGGCTCGGGCGTGGGGGTCGGCTCGGGACTCATCGCGGGGATTGTAGGGAAGCGAGAACTTCCTCGAAGGCGGGGTGGCACTCGCGCACCTCGCCAAAACCCGCGGCCCGCGCGGCCTGCGCGATACGCGGGTGCGTAGCGACGGCCCGTGCGCCTTGCCAGCGCTGGCCCGGCAACAGCGACGCGAGGTTGCCGACGGCTTCGGAGCTGCTGAACAGCCACGTCGACCCATCGCTGGCCGCTCGTGTCGCCAGGGCACGCTCGGCACCGCCCCACGCCGGCGCTTGCCGCAGGTAGGCGACGACCGTGTCCACGATCACGCCCGACTCGTGCAGGCGTTGCGCCAGCCAGTCACGGCCCGCGGACTGGCCGGCGGCATCACCGCCTCGCACGACCAGCACGCGGTCGCCCGCTGCGGCCTGGCCTGCCACAACCTGCCACAAGGCCTCGGAGTCGAACTGGACGGCGCCGGCGCCGGGACCGTCTATGAGCGACGCATCGACGCCGTGCTCCAGCAGCTCGCCGGATGTGCCGGGTCCCGGTGCCCACGCGCGCGACGTGAAGGGCGTCCCTTCGGACGCGGCGAAGAAGCCGCGCACGGCGTTGGCGCTGACGAACATCACGGCGCGGAATGAAGCGATGCGGCGCCAGGCTTCGCGCAAGGAGGCCGCGTCGGGCGACGGAAGGATGGCGATGAGCGGCAGCACCTCAGCCGCCAGGCCGGCACTGCGCAGCCTTGCCGCCCACCGCGCCGCTTCGGGCTGCGGGCGGGTGACGATCACCGGCACGGTGGCCCCAGCAGTCAGTGCGCGCCGCCCGCACGCAGCCGGGCGGCCACTTCGGCGCCGAGCGCGGCAGCCTGCCCCAGGTCGGCAATGGCGGCGGTCTCGCGCGCGCGTACCAGCGGCGCCGCGGTGCCCGGCTCGCCCCAGGCCGCTTCGAGCCGCAGGTACTCGCCCGAGAACACCGCATGCGCAGCCAGCGGCATCGAGCAGCTGCCGCCCATGGCACGGCTCACGGCGCGCTCGGCCGCCACCGCCAGCCAGGTCGACTGGTGCGCCAGCGGTGCCAGCGCCTCGGCCACGTCGCCGCGGCCGGATCGGATCTCGATACCCAGCGCGCCCTGGCCCGCAGCCGGCAGCATCTCGGTGGGATCGAAAGTCGCGCGGATGCGCGCGCCAAGGCCCAGCCGCTTGAGGCCCGCGGCCGCCAGCACGATGGCGTCGTACTGGCCCTCGTCGAGCTTGCGCAGGCGCGTGTCGAGGTTGCCGCGCAGCGGCTCGATGCGCAGGTCGGGCCGCTGCGCGCGCAGCAGCACCACGCGACGCAGGCTCGAAGTGCCCACCACCGCGCCCTGCGGCAGCTCCGCCAGGCTCGCGTAGCGCGGCGACACGAAGGCATCGCGCGGGTCTTCGCGCTCCATCACGCAGGCCAGTTCGAACCCGGCCGGCAGGTCCATCGGCACGTCCTTCAGCGAATGCACCGCCAGGTCGGCGCGGCCTTCCTCGAGGGCGACTTCCAGTTCCTTCACGAACAGGCCCTTGCCCCCGACCTTGCTGAGCGCACGGTCGAGGATCTGGTCGCCCTGCGTTGTCATGCCAAGCAGGGTCACTGCATGGCCTTGCTGCTCCAGCAGCGACTTGACGTGTTCGGCCTGCCACAAGGCGAGGCGGCTTTCGCGAGTGGCGATGGTGAGCTTGGCCAATGTCGTAACCGGTATGTAATGCTTAGGTGGAAGTCGATGCTAGCATGGCCCTTCCCCCGGAAGACCACTTTGACTTGAGGAAACGCAATGCCATCGAGCTCGCTGCCGCCTGCCCGCCGCGCCAGGGATAACGAACGCCCCCTGGTCGAGGACATCCGGCTGCTGGGCCGCATCCTGGGCGACGTGATCCGCGAGCAGGAAGGCGTGGAGGCGTTCGAGCGGGTCGAGCGCATCCGCAAGCTGTCGGTGGCGTTCCGGCGCGACGCCGACCACGATGCCGACAAGGCCCTGAAGCAGCTGCTGAAGACGCTGTCGAGCGACCAGGCGGTGAGCGTGATCCGCGCCTTCACTTACTTCAGCCACCTCGCCAACCTGGCCGAGGACCGCCACCACATCCGGCGCCGCGAAGTGCACGAACGCGCGGGCGACACGCAGGAAGGCAGCATCGAAGTGGCGCTGGCCCGCCTGCGCTGGGCCGGCATCGCGGCCAAGACCATCACGCAGACGCTGGCGCACAGCTACCTGTCGCCCGTGCTCACGGCGCACCCCACCGAGGTGCAGCGCAAGAGCATCCTCGACGCCGAGCGCGACATCGCGCGGCTGCTCACCGAGCGCGACGAGATCCGCTCGCGCGCACAGCCGAAGGATGCGCTGGCGCCGCGCGAGCTGGCGGCCAACGAGTCGCAGATCCGCGCCCGCGTCATGCAGCTGTGGCAGACCCGCCTGCTGCGCTTCACCAAGCTCACGGTCGCCGACGAGATCGAGACTTCGCTCTCGTACTACGAAGCCACGTTCCTGCGCCAGATTCCCAAGCTGTACGGCCAGCTCGAAAGCGAGCTGGGCCACCACCACATCGCCTCGTTCCTGCGCATGGGGCAGTGGATCGGCGGCGACCGCGACGGCAACCCGAACGTGTCCGCCCAGACGCTGGAATACGCGCTGCGCCGCCAGTGCGAAGTGGCTTTGCGCCACTACCTGACCGAGCTGTACTGGCTGGGCAGCGAGCTGTCGCTGTCGGCGCTGCTGGTGGAGGTGACGCCCGCGATGCGCGCGCTGGCCGACCGCTCGCCCGACGTCAACGAGCACCGGCTCGACGAGCCGTACCGCCGCGCCGTCACGGGCATGTATTCGCGGCTGGCCTCGACGCTGAAGGAACTGACCGGCGGCGAAGCGGCCCGCCACGCGGTACCGCCCGGCAACCCGTACCCGGACGCGGCGGCGCTGCTGGACGACCTGCGCGTGATCCGCGACTCGCTGGTGGCCACCCACTGCGACGCGATGGCCCAGCAGCGGCTGGCCCCGCTGATCCGAGCCGTGGAGGTGTTCGGCTTCCACCTGGCCACTGTCGACCTGCGGCAGAACTCGGAACAGCATGAGGAAGTGGTGGCCGAACTGCTGGCCACGGCCCGGCTGGAGCCCGCCTACCGCAAGCTGGACGAAGCCGCCAAGCGCGAGCTGCTGGTGAAGCTGCTGTGCGACGCGCGGCCGCTGCGCGTGCACGGCCACGCGTACAGCGAGCACACCCTGCGCGAGCTGGCGATCTTCGAGACGGCCATGCGCATGCGCGAGCGCTTCGGCGCCGAGGCGATCCGCCACTACATCATCAGCCACACCGAGGCGGTGAGCGACCTGCTGGAGGTGCTGCTGCTGCAGAAGGAGGTCGGCCTGGTGCGCGGCACGCTGGACGCGACAGCCACCAACGACCTGATCGTGGTGCCGCTCTTCGAGACCATCGAGGACCTGCGCAACGCCGCGCCCATCATGCGCGACTTCTACGCCCTGCCCGGCGTGGCCAAGCTGGTGCAGCGCTCCGGCGCCGAGCAGGACATCATGCTGGGCTACAGTGACAGCAACAAGGACGGTGGCATCTTCACCAGCAACTGGGAGCTGTATTGCGCCGAGATCGCGCTGGTGGAACTGTTCGAGCGGCTCGCGAATTCGCACGACATCCAGCTGCGCCTGTTCCACGGCCGCGGCGGCACGGTCGGCCGCGGTGGCGGCCCGAGCTACCAGGCCATCCTGGCGCAGCCGCCGGGCACCGTGCGCGGGCAGATCCGCCTGACGGAACAGGGGGAAGTGATCGCCTCCAAGTACGCCAACCCCGAGATCGGCCGGCGCAACCTCGAGACGCTGGTGGCCGCCACGCTCGAGGCCACCTTGCTGCAGCCCACCAAGACGGCGCCACGGGCTTTCCTCGAAGCCGCCGCGCAGCTCTCGCAGGCCAGCATGGCCGCTTACCGGGCGCTGGTGTACGAGACCCCGGGCTTCGCGGACTTCTTCTTCGGCGCGACGCCGATCCGCGAGATCGCCGAACTGAACATCGGCTCGCGGCCGGCGTCGCGCAAGGCCTCGCAGCGCATCGAGGACCTGCGGGCCATCCCCTGGGGTTTCAGCTGGGGCCAGTGCCGCGTCACGCTGCCGGGCTGGTACGGCTTCGGCTCCGCGGTGGGCACTTTCCTGGGCGACAGCCCCAAGGAGAAGCTCGCGCTGCTGCAGAAGATGTACCGGCAGTGGCCGTTCTTCCGCACGCTGCTGTCCAACATGGACATGGTGCTGGCCAAGAGCGACCTGGCGCTGGCGTCGCGCTATGCCGAACTGGTGGGGGACGCGCGCCTGCGCAAGAGGATCTTCGGCGCGATCGAGGAAGAGTGGCATCGCACCGCCGACGCGCTGGCCGCCATCACCGGCGAAAAGCAGCGCCTGGCCGGCAACCCTTCGCTCGCGCGGTCCATCAAACACCGCTTTCCCTACATCGACCCGCTGCACCACCTGCAGGTGGAACTGGTGCGGCGCTGGCGCGAAGGCAAGGCCGACGAGCGCGCCCGGCGTGGCATCCACCTGGCCATCAACGGGATCGCCGCGGGACTGCGCAACACGGGGTAGCCAGCCTGTCGCAATGGTCTTGAATGCAGAAGGCGCAGAAGAAGCGCAGAAGTCGCAGAAGTGATTTCATGGATTCTTCTGCGACTTCTGCGTCACTTCTGCGACTTCTGCGTTCCTGGCCTCTCCGGAGCGCTACGATGGATCCCCCATGCGCATCCTGCTGGTTGAAGACGACAAGGTCCTCGCCGACGCCCTCAGCCGGGCGCTGGTGCAGGCCGCGCATACGGTGGATGTAGTGGGCACCGGCGAGCAGGCCGACGAGGCGCTGGCGCACGACGTGTACAACCTGGCCATCCTCGACATCGGCCTGCCCGGCATCGACGGGCTCGAAGTGCTCAAGCGGCTGCGCGCGCGCCGCTCGGGCGTGCCGGTGCTGATGCTCACGGCGTTCGACACGCTGGCCGACCGGGTGAAGGGGCTGGACCTCGGCGCCGACGATTACCTCGCGAAGCCCTTCGACCTGCCCGAACTGGAAGCACGAGTACGCGCCCTGCTGCGCCGCGGCATCAGCGTCGCGCCCATGCTGGAACACGGCAGCCTCACCTTCGACACCGTCGGGCGCCGCGCCTTTTTCGACGGCAAGCCGCTGGAGCTGTCGGCGCGCGAACTCGCACTGCTCGAACTGCTGCTGCTGCGCGAGGGCCGGGTGGTGAGCAAGGAGCACATCGCCAACCACCTGTATGGCTGGGACGAAGAGGTTGCCGACAACGCCATCGAAGTGTTCGTCTACCGGCTGCGCAGGAAGCTGGAGCCGCTGGGCTGCGAGATCCGCACCGTGCGCGGCATGGGCTACCTGATGGAGCGCGCGCGGCATGAGGGCGCCTGAGACGGCGCTGCAGCGCAAGCTGCTGGGCTGGCTGCTGGGGCCGCTGCTTGCACTGCTGGTGCTGGACACGGCCTACTCGTACTGGAGCTCGCACAACTTCTCGCACCTGGCGCATGACCGGTCGCTGTACGAGATCGGCCGCGAGATCGCGCTGCACGTGAAACCCGCGTCCGGCGAGCCCCGGCTCGAGCTGTCGCCCGCTGCGCGCCGCATCCTGCTGGACGACCTCGACGATACCGTCTACTTCCGCATCTCCGGCGCCGACGGCCGCACGGTCGGCGGCGACGAGGACTTCCCGTCGCCGCCGGCGCTGCCGGTGCGCGCGGGCCGCCCCGTCTATTACGCGACCGAGTTCCGCGGGCAGCCGGTGCGTGCGGCGGCGTTCTGGAGCCAGCTGGAAGACCCTTCGCTCGGCAAGCCCGTGCTGGTACAGGTGGCCGAGACGGTGAACAAGCGCAACGCGCTCGCGCGCGACATCCTGCTGAACGCCGTGCTGCCGCAGCTGGCGCTGATCCTGATGGCCACCGTCGCCGTGTACATCGGCGTCTCGCGGGGGCTCAGGCCGCTGCTGCGCCTGGCGCAGGCGGTCTCGCGCCGCTCGCACGTGGACCTGAGCCCCATCGACACCGAAGGCGTGCCGGCCGAAGTGCGCCCGCTGGTGGACGAAGTGAACGAGCTGATGCAGCGCCTGGGCAAGGTGCTCGACTTCCAGAGCCGCTTCGTCGCCGATGCGGCGCACCAGATGAAGACGCCGGTGAGCGGGCTGAAGGCGCAGATCGAACTGGCGCTGCGCGAGAACGACCCGCAGGCGGTGCGCCACTCGCTGGGCCAGCTGTACGTGAGCGCCGACCGCCTGTCGCGGCTGGTGCGGCAGCTGCTGTCGCTGGCCCGCAACGAGCCGTCGGCCGCCACGAGCGTTCGCATGGAGCCCATGTCGCTGAAGGTCATGGCCTTCGATGCCAGCATGGACTGGGTGCCGGCCGCGCTGGAGGCCGGGGTCGACCTCGGCTTCGAGGGCGGCGACGACCCCCTGATGATCGAAGCCGACGCGGACCGCGTGCGCGAGCTGATCAACAACCTGGTGGACAACGCCATCCGCTACAGCCACCGGGGCGGGCGCGTGACGGTGCAGGTCGGCCGCGCCGGCGAAGCGGACGTCGAGCTCACCGTGCGCGACGACGGGCCCCGCATCCCCGTGCAGGAGCGCCAGCGCATCTTCGAGCGTTTCCACCGCATGCTGGGCACGTCCACCGACGGCAGCGGCCTGGGGCTGGCGATCGTCAGCGAGATTGCGCGCCTGCACGGCGCGCGCATCGAGCTGGAAGAAGACGACGACGGCGTCGGCAACCGTTTCACCGTGCGCTTCCGCCGCGCGCCGGCCGACGCCAGCCTGGGCGCGTAAGCTGGCGTTCAGCTGGGCGACAAGCTGCCGACAGCCTGCGCGAAAGCTCCCGACAGCACACCGGCAAGTGCCGTTCAGCGCCGCTTCCTATCCTCGCTGCATCACCAACGAGGACATAACCCCATGGAATTCATGTCGACGCCCGAGTTCTGGATCGCACTCGGCCAGATCATCCTGATCAACATCGTGCTGTCCGGCGACAACGCCGTGGTCATCGCGCTCGCCTGCCGGTCGCTGCCGCCGAAGCAGCAGAAGAACGCCATCATCTTCGGCAGCGTCGGCGCGATCGTCCTGCGCATCATCCTGACCTTCTTCGCCGTCTACCTGCTCACGCAGCCCTACCTCAAGCTCGTCGGCGCCGCGCTGCTGCTGTGGATCGGCATCGGGCTGCTGAAAGGCGACGACGACGAGGAAGACGTGCACGACAACGCCAACCTCGCGGCCGCCATCAAGACCATCATCATCGCCGACCTGGTGATGAGCCTCGACAACGTGATCGGCGTGGCCGCCGCGGCCAAGGGCAACGTGCCGCTGCTGGTCATCGGCCTGGTCATCAGCATCCCGCTGATCATCTTCGGCAGCCAGCTGCTGCTGAAGCTGATGGCGCGCTTCCCGGTCATCATCACCATCGGCGCCGCCCTGCTGGGCTGGGTGGCCGGTGAGATGGCCGTCACCGATCCCGCCGTCAAGGACTGGATGGTCGGCAAGGACTGGCTGCATACGCTGGCACCGGTCGCCGGCGCCATCTTCGTGGTCGGCTTCGGCAAGTGGCTGATGGGCCGCCGCGCCGGCGCCGAGACCGTCCACCCGGCCTGAGGAGGACGCCATGAAGGTGCTCATCCCCACCCAGCCCGAAGAACCCGGTAAGACCCGCTCGGCCGTGGAGACGGCCATCAAGCTGTACGCCGACCAAGGCGCCGCCGTGCACCTGCTCAGCGTGCAGCCGCGCATTTCGGGGCACGTCGCCATGTGTTTCGCACCGGGCGAGCTGCAGGGCATCGTCGAGCAGGCCGCGCGGGAAGAGTTCGAGGAAGCGCGGCAGCGGCTGGACGCCCTGCGGGTGCCCTACTCGTGCCGAGTCATCGTCGGCCGCCGCGCCGAAAGCATCGCCGAGGTGGCGCGCGAGCTCAACTGCGACCGCATCCTGCTGGGCTCGCAGGAAAAGCCGCGCGCCCACGAAAGGCTGTTCGGCTCGCTGGCCCAGCAGCTCAGGCACATCCTCGGCGCCGGCGGCGGGGTCGAGGTCATCGGCTACTGAAGGTCCCTGCCACCGGGAACCACTGGCCGTCGCCCGAGGCGACCCCGTGCAAGCGGTGGTCGCTGAAGTTCATGGCAACAGTCAGCGTGTAGCCCGAGCTGCCAAGGTACGACACCAGCACGACGTCGGGGCCGACGTCGAAGGCCGCGTACTGTTTCTCGGTGGCCATCTCGCCGGCCTGGCCATCCTTCACTTCGCCGTACGACACGCTCCCGTCGGGGTGGAACACGTGCTCGTGCGTCTGGCCGGCGGTCGGGCCGGACCCCCACTCGAAGCGGTAGGATTTGCCGTCGATGCGCGCGGAGCGCGGGACTTTCGCGTCAGGCATTTCGGGTTCTCCTTTCATTCGCCCAGCAGTTCGCCGATCGGCTTGAGGTGGTCGACGCGGTCGCAGACGGCCTTGATGGCCATGAGGATGGGGATGCCCAGCAGCAGGCCCCAGACGCCCCACAGCCAGCCCCAGCCGAGCACGCCGACGAAGACGACCACCGGGTTCATGCGGCTCGCCCGGCTGGTGAGCCAGGGCACCAGCAGGTAGCCTTCGATGACGTTGATGAGCAGGGACACACCGCCCACCAGCAACGCCATGTTGAGCGTGCCGAACTGCAGGAAGGCGACCAGCGCAGCCCCGGCCGTCACAGCCACCGAGCCGATGTACGGCACCATGTTCAGCACGCCCGCGGCCACGCCCCAGACGGCGGCGTGGTTGAGGCCCATGGCCGCGAAAGCGATGCCCGTCGCGAGCCCGACCCCCAGGCTCGCGAGCAGCTGCACCAGCAGGTAGCGCTGCACTTGCGCATTGATCTCGTCGAGCGCCTGCACCGCGAGCCGCTTTTCGGCCATGCCGGGGCCCACGATCTTCACCACCTTGCGCCGGAAGGTGTCGCCCGAAAGCAGCAGGAAGTAGGTGAGGAAAGTGACCACCACCGCCTGCGCGAGGAAGCTCACCAGCCCCAGCGTGCCGGTCCACAGGTGCGCGCGCAGGTCGAAGCGCGGCTTCTCCATCGTCACCTTCTGCGCGGGCCGCGCGCCGGGCGCGGCGGGCGTGCCGCCGCCCGCTTCTTCGGCTGCACGTTCCAGTTCGGCCGCGGCCTTCTGCACGGTCTCCAGCGGTGACGAAGCCTGCTGGGGCTGCTTGCGCATCGAGTCGCGCAGCTTGCGCGCCGCCGCCGGCAGCGACTCGATCAGCTCGTTCGCATCGTCGGCAAGCGAGTAGGCCGCACCGCCCATGCTGCCCAGGATCGCGAGGATGAGGACGCCGGCGCCGAGGGCGCGCGGGATGCGCAGGCGCTCCAGCGCGTCCACCACCGGCGCCAGCGCGTAGGTGAACACCAGCCCGAGCATCAGCGGGATGAAAAAACCGCTGGCGAAGCGCAGGGCAGCCAGCACGCCCAGTACGGCGAGCACGACGAGCGTCATGCTGCGCACGTCCACCACCTGCATGCGCAGCAGCACCTGCGGGGGCAGCTTGGGGTCTATCTTCTTGCGCGGAGGTATCTCGGCGGCTTCTTCGACTTCGGATTCCAAGGATTCTCCAGGCTCGAGTCCCGTTCTCCCCAGAACCTACCCGGCCAACGCCTCCCGCACAGCGGTGAGTTGGCGCCGCGAAACCCCCAGCGACTCGTCGACACCGTTCAGGCGCACTGCCCAGCCTTCACCCTCTTCGGGGTCGTAATGCTTCTCGAGGGACCGCACCGCGCGGCGCGCGACCAGCGCGTTGCGGTGGATGCGCAGGAACAGCGTGCGGTGCCGCTCCTCGAGATCGCTGAGCGAGCCATCCAGAATATAGCTCCTGCCGGACGTGCGCACGGTGATGTACTTGAGTTCGGCCTTGAAATAGAGCACTTCCGACAAGGGAACGCGCTCCGTCCGGCCGCGGTCCTGGATGATGAGCACCTCTTCCGCAGCCGGCTCGGCCGTGCCGCGCCGCGCCTGCAGGTGCCTTTCCACCTTCTGCAGGGCCGTCTGCAACCGTTCCAGCCGCACCGGCTTGGTCAGGTAGTCGACGGCGTCGAGCTCGAAGGCCGACACCGCGTGCTCGGCATGCGCGGTGACGAACACCACGGCCGGCGGCTCGGGCAGCGTGCGGATGGCCTGCGCCAGCGCCAGCCCGTCGGCGCCGGGCATGTGGATGTCCAGCAGCACGGCGTCGAAGGTGCTGCGGCGCAGCTGCTCCATCGCCTGCGTGGCGTTGGCGGCGTCGGCGGCCACGGCGGCGGCCGGCCAGGCACAGTCGGCCAGCAGCGTGCGCAGGCGGCTGCGCGCCAGCGGCTCGTCGTCCACTACCAGCACCTGCAGGCTTCCCGTCACGCCGGTACCTCCATCCGAACCTGGTACACCCCATCCTTCAGCGCGGTCTGGAACTGGGCCTGCACGTCATGCATCAGGCGCAGCCGATCGCGCACGTTGTCCTGCGCCACCCCGTGGCCCGGCTTCCCCTGGCCGGCCGGCACGGTGTTGGTGACCTTCACCACCACCACCCCGCCGCGGCGCTGGGTGCTGACCTTGACCTGCGCGCCGGACGGGCTCGGCTCCACGCCGTGCTTCACCGCATTCTCCACCAATGGCTGCAGGAACAAAGGGGGTACCCGCGCGCTGCCCGCCAGCGGGTCGATCGACCACTCCACCCGCAGGCGGTCGCCGAAGCGCGCCTCCTCGATCGCCAGGTAGCGGCGCGCCAGTGCCACTTCCTCCGACAGGGTGACCGCCTCGCCCTGGTCCACCAGGGCGTGGCGAAACAGCTCGCTCAGGTCTTCCAGCAGTGACTCGGCGCGGCGCGGGTCTTCCCGCACCAGTGCAATGGCGCTGTTCAGGCTGTTGAACAGGAAGTGCGGGCGGATGCGCGCCTGCAGTTCGGCCAGCCGGGCGGCGGCCTCGGCCGGCAGGCGCCCCTTGGCGCGCAGCACCAGCGCGGCCACCATGAAGGCCGACAGCAGGGCGCCGGCGAAAGCCGACGCCAGCCAGGGCGCCGTGCCCGGAATCCCGACCAGCGCCACCACGGCGCAGCCGGCCACGCCGGCCGCAGCCCCGAGCAGGATGCCCGCCGCCTGCTGCGCCCACGATGGCAGCGCCGCCAGGACCTTCTTCAGGCTGCAGGTCACGAGCAGCCAGGCGAGGGTGCCGGGCAGCGCGGCGCCGCTCACCACTGCCAGCCGCATCACCCAGTCGAGCCAGCCGGTGGACGAGAACATCGCGGCCACCGCCGCCACCGATTCGACGAACAGCACGGCGCGCAGCACCACGCCCAGCTGGCAGGCGTCGAACACCAGCGCCCGGCGCCGCGCGCGCGGCTTTTCCTGCTGCTGGTGCGGTGGTTGGCCGCCCAGTTCGGAGAAGGCCGATAAAATTTGCGAATCATCCATCGTTCGGGGCCAGGTCTTCATTATCTGGCCCACACCCAGAATGTCCCAGCTTGAATCGAAGTCGCAGGCGTGGTCCGCCCTGTTCGACGAACCCATGAGCGACCTGGTCAAGAGGTACACGGCCAGCGTGTCGTTCGACCAGCGCATGTGGCGCGCCGACATCCAGGGCTCGCTCGCGCATGCTGCGATGCTGGCGCGCCAGGGCGTGATCGGCGCCGCCGACGAGAAGGCGATCCGCGAAGGGCTGGCCCAGGTGGCCGCCGAGATCGAGTCGGGCGCCTTCGAATGGAAGCTGGACCTGGAGGACGTGCACCTGAACATCGAGGCGCGGCTCACCCAGCTGGTGGGCGACGCGGGCAAGCGCCTGCACACCGGCCGCAGCCGCAACGACCAGGTGGCCACCGACATCCGCCTGTGGCTGCGCGGCGAGATCGACCAGGCCGGCGAACTGCTGGTGGCGCTGCAGAAGTCGCTGCTGGGGGTGGCCGAAAAGAACGTCGACGTGGTGCTGCCCGGCTTCACCCACCTGCAGGTGGCGCAGCCGGTGAGCTTCGGCCACCACATGCTGGCCTACGTGGAGATGTTCGCGCGCGACCACGAGCGGCTGCAGGAGGTGCGCAGGCGCGTCAACCAGTTGCCGCTGGGCGCCGCGGCCCTTGCCGGCACCAGCTACCCGCTGGACCGCGAATGGGTGGCCCGCGAACTGGCGATGGACGGCGTCTGCCAGAACTCGCTGGACGCCGTGAGCGACCGCGACTTCGCCATCGAATTCACAGCTGCGGCCGCCCTGTGCATGGTGCACGTGAGCCGGCTCGCCGAGGAGCTGGTGATCTGGATGAGCCAGAACTTCGGCTTCATCCGCATCGCCGACCGCTTCACCACCGGCTCGTCGATCATGCCGCAGAAGAAGAACCCCGACGTGCCGGAGCTGGCGCGTGGCAAGACGGGCCGCGTGGTGGGCCACCTGGTGGGCCTGCTCGTGCTGATGAAGGGCCAGCCGCTCGCCTACAACAAGGACAACCAGGAAGACAAGGAGCCGCTGTTCGACACCGTCGATACGCTGAAGGACACGCTGCGCATCTTTGCCGAGATGGTCGAGGGCCTGACGGTGAACCCGCAAGCCATGGAGCAGGCCGCGCTGAGGGGCTATGCCACGGCCACCGACCTGGCGGATTACCTGGTGAAGAAGGGCATCCCTTTCCGCGACGCCCACGAGACGGTGGCGCATGCGGTGAAGGCCGCGGTGTCGCACAGCTGCGACCTGACCGAGCTGCCGCTGGCGGTGCTGCAGCAGTTCAACGGGGCCATCGAGAAGGATGTGTACGACGCGATGTCGCTGCGCGGCTCGATGAATGCGCGCAACACGCTGGGCGGGACGGCGCCGGCGCAGGTGCGGGCGCAGGTGGAGCGGCATAGGGGGCGGTTGGGCGCCTGAACCGGTGGGGTACGCGCTGCGCGCTCTGACCCCACCGTCGTCTCTGTAACATCCAGCCCGAGAGGAGACCCCCGTGCCCGTCATCACCCACATCGAAGACCTGCGCGTGCTCGCCGAGCGCCGCGTACCGCGCATGTTCTACGACTACGCCGACTCGGGGTCGTGGACCGAATCGACCTATCGCGCCAACGAGTCGGACTTCGACCGGATCCTGCTGCGCCAGCGCGTGGCGGTCAACCTGGAGGAGCGCACCACCCGCACGAAGATGGTGGGGCAGGACGTCGCGATGCCGGTCGCCATCGCGCCCACCGGCCTCACCGGCATGCAGCATGCCGACGGCGAGATCCTGGCGGCGAAGTCGGCCAAGAAGTTCGGCATCCCCTTCACGCTGTCGACCATGAGCATCTGCTCCATCGAAGACGTGGCACAGGAGACCGGCAACCACCCGTTCTGGTTCCAGCTGTACGTGATGCGCGACCGCGACTTCATCGAGCGGCTGATCGACCGCGCGAAGGCGGCCAACTGCTGCGCGCTGGTGCTCACGCTCGACCTGCAGATCATCGGCCAGCGCCACAAGGACCTGAAGAACGGCCTGTCGGCACCGCCCAAGCTCACGGTGGCCAACATCCTGAACATGATGACCAAGCCGCGCTGGGCGCTGGGGATGCTGGGCACCTCGCGGCGGCAGTTCGGCAACATCGTGGGCCACGTGAAGGGCGTGGCGGACATGGGGTCGCTGTCCGAATGGACGGCCAGGCAGTTCGATCCCCGCCTCTCGTGGGCCGACGTCGAATGGATCAAGAAGCGCTGGGGCGGCAAGCTGATCCTGAAGGGCATCCAGGAAGTGGCCGACGCGCAGCTGGCCGTGGACTCGGGCGCCGATGCGCTGATCGTCTCCAACCACGGCGGGCGCCAGCTCGATGGCGCGCCCTCTTCCATCTCGGTGCTGCCCGAGATAGCGGCAGCCGTGGGCAACCGCATCGAAGTGCACATGGACGGCGGCATCCGCTCGGGCCAGCACGTGCTGAAGGCCGTGGCGCTCGGCGCCAGGGGCACCTACATCGGCCGCGCCTTCCTGTACGGGTTGGGCGCCATGGGCGAAGCAGGCGTGGACCACGTGCTGCGCATCATCCACAAGGAGCTGGACCTCACGATGGCGTTCTGCGGCCGCACCGACATCAACACGGTCGACCGCAGCATCCTGCGGCCGCCGCACGGCTAGGAGCCTCAGGCGAACTGCGAGCCGCGCCCCAGCCGCGTGTCGATCGGCGCGCCGCTGGTTGCGGCGTCGCGCCAGACCGCCAGCACCGGCTCGACCACCGCCCACGACTCGGCGCTGTGCTCGGTGTTGGCTTCGGCCTTCAGGTAGACCAGCCCGAGCTGGTGCGCCAGCGCGAACGGCTGCTCGTGATGCTGCGCCTCGGGCGCCACCGCCACCAGTGCCGGCGGGCTCACGATGTTGGCGCAGGCGTCGGCCACGCGCTGCACCAGCTGCACGTCGCGCTCGGGCTCGCCGCACAGCAGCAGCACCAGGTGCGAATAGTCGGGGATGAAGGCCTGGGTGAGCGGCAGCGACAGGCCGTTGCGCGCCATCGCGATCACCCGCAACACGCCGCCGCCGGCGGCGAAGTCGACGTAGTCGGTGCCCACGTCGAGCCGGGTGGCGCCCGCAAAGCGGCGATGCACCACTTCCTGCTCGTGCCGCCTGGCGAGCCAGTGCACCAGCTGGAACGACGACTCGCCTACGGCGCTGCAGACCATCACCCGGTGGAAGCCGTCGCGGTCGCCGTGCAGGTGGGCGCCGGGGTGGCGCATGGGGGTGGACAACTTGCGCCAGATCGCCGGCGGCGCGTACTGGATGCCCTGGTCGAGGCTGTGCCGCAGTTCGGCGACGCGCTGCGCCATCTCGGCCGGCGTCTCGTCGGCCTGCACGATGGCCATGGACCACGGCCCGGAGAGCAGCCGCGGCCCGCGGCTGGAATGGACGATGCGAAGCCCGAAGTGCCGTCGGTCGCCCGCCACCTTGTCCATGATGCGCAGCAGCGCCGCCCCGGGCCCTTCCTTCCACTGCACGAACCAGCCCGACTGGTACAGCAGCGCGGTGAACACGCCGGCGGGCTCGTTGTGTTTCAGGGCGCTCGCGCGAATGCCCTCCATCTCCGAAAAGACGGATTCGTGGATGCGCGCCTCGCTGGCATAGACGATGCGCGCCACGACCGCATCGCTGGCACGCACTGCGGGCTGGGGGTCGGACACCTGCATCCCCCCATCGTGCGCGCACGCTGGTGGCGTGGGCTTGAGGTACGTCAAGTGGCCCCGGGGGCCGCGTGCTGCAGCGACACGAGTTTGCCGGCGGCGCCGTACCGCTGCCGGCCCACCTCGGTGAACCCGAACCTCAGGTGGAAGCGCCCGGACACCGGGTTGGGCGGCTCCAGGTCGAATTCGCAGGTGACCGGCACGCCGGCACTGCGCGCCAACGCAAACGTTTCTTCGTACAAACGGCTGCCGAAGCCCCGGCCGCGCTGCGGCGCCGCCACCGCCACCCGGTCGATGTACAGGAAGGCCGGGTAGCGCGCGGCGAACCAGCGGTAGTTGGGGCTGTCGTAAGTCGAGCCTTCGCGGAACGCGAGCAGGAAAGCCGCCACGCCGCCGTCGTCCACGACGAGGTGATGCGCGGCCCACCCGTGCAGCTGCTGCAGCCGCGCCGCGGCCAGCGGGCTCATGAAGTGCTCGGACTCCACGTTCAGGCGCAGGATCGCTTCGAAGTCGTCAGGATGCGCGGGCCGGATCACGCCCCCGAGTTTAGGGCTCGGCACAATCGGGGGGTGACCCTGCTGCGCCGCATCGCCCACCTGGATATGGACGCCTTCTTCGCCTCCGTGGAGCTGCTGCGCTACCCGCAGCTGAAGGGCCTGCCGGTGGTGATCGGCGGCGGCCACCGCAAGGTGGACGACCTGCTGCGCGAGCGTCATGCCGGAAGGCCCCTGTCGGCGATCCCGCCCGAAGCCTTTCCGCTGCTGAAGGACTACGCGGGACGCGGCGTGATCACCACGGCCACCTATGCCGCCCGCCAGTTCGGCGTGGGCTCCGCCATGGGCATGATGAAGGCGGCCAAGCTGTGCCCGCAGGCGATCGTGCTGCCGGTGGACTTCGAGGAGGTGCGCCGGTACTCGCGCACCTTCAAGGCCATCATCCGCGAGATCGCCCCGGTAGTCGAGGACCGCGGCGTGGACGAGGTCTACATCGACTTCACCGAAGTGCCCGGCGGCCAGCGCGAAGGCGGCCGCGTGCTGGCCCGCCTGATCCAGAAGTCGATCTTCGATGCGACCGGGCTCACGTGTTCCATCGGCGTCGCACCCAACAAGCTCATCGCCAAGATGGCGAGCGAGTTCGACAAACCCAACGGCATCACGATCCTGTACGAAGCCGACGTCCGCTCGCGCATCTGGCCGCTGGCGGTGCGCAAGATCAACGGCATCGGCCCGAAGTCGGAAGTGAAGCTCGCGAAGCTGCACCTGCACACCATCGGCGACATCGCGCAGCAGGACCGCGGCTGGCTCATCGACAACTTCGGGCAGTCGTACGGCGCGTGGATGCACGACGCGGCCTGGGGGCGCGACGACCGCCCGGTCGTCACCGAGAGCGAGCCGGTCTCCATGAGCCGCGAGACCACTTTCGAGCGCGACCTGCACGCCGTGCGCGACCGCGGCGAGCTGTCGGCCATCTTCACCGAGCTGTGCGCGCGCGTGGCAGAGGACCTGCAGCGCAAGGGCTACGTGGGGCGCACCATCGGCATCAAGCTGCGCTACGACGACTTCCGCACGGCCACGCGCGACCTCACGCTCGACCACTTCACCGACGACGCGAAGGCCATCCGGCAGGCGGCAGGCCAGTGCCTGAAGCGGGTGGACCTGAAGCGGCGCCTCAGGCTGCTGGGTGTGCGGGTGGGCAAGCTGGCCAAGGCAGGTTCACCGGACCACACGAGATGGCCGGCCGCAGCGCCTCAGCCGCTTCAGGTGGCCGAGCCGACGCCGGACCTCTTCGGCCCCTGAACGGCACTTTCGATGCACGCCATCGCAGCCAGCGCCACGTGGTCGTCCCACGGGCGGGCCACCACCTGCACGCCGACCGGCAACCCGGCGCTGCCCTGCTCGACCGAGCGTGCCTTCTTCACCACGATGTCGCGCGACGGCGCGCGCCGCGACTCTTCGCCCGCACGCACCTTCGTGACCGGCACCACGCCCGCGGGGTATCCGAGCAGGTTGTAAAGGCACGCGTACGCGCCGCAGGTTGCGAGTTCTTTCGTCGCGCCATGCGTGAGCGCGGGCAGTGGCGCCGGCGGGCACAGGATGAGGTCGAAAGGTCCGCCGGGGCTGCTATCCAGCGACTGCGCGAAACGCTGCCGGTAGTCGTCCTGCGCTTCCACCAGCGCCCAGTAGTGCGCCGTGTCCCGGAACCCGAACGCCTCGAGGCCCTGGGCGAGCAATGGCTGCCCGACCGCGCGCAGCAACGCGCGCAGGGCCTGCACCGCAGCCCGTGGCAGACCGGCCAGCGCCATCAGTTGCCCCAGCTGCGGCGCGCGAGGCCCGCCGGCCAGCCGCCGCCCCAGCAGTGCCATGCCGTCCGCACCCAGCAGGCCGTAAAACAGGTTCATGCCTTCGCGTGCAGCCAGTGGCGACCAGTCGTGGACGGCGGCCCCGGCCCGACGCAGGACGTCCGCCGATTCCCTCACCGCACGCACCGCGGAGGGCGACGGCTCGAAGGTGCCGTCGTCGGTGCAGCAGGCCACGCGCAAGCCGGCAACGTCCACGTCCCGCCAGTCGCCAAGGGACCGCCCCGGCGCGGCCGGGGCGCGACCGCCATTCAACACGTGGAGGGCGAGCGCGAGGTCTTCCACCCGCCGGGCGAGCGGGCCGACCTGGCTGGGGACGGCCTGCTGGCCGATGGGGACGCTGCCGAGCCCGGGGTCGTTGCAGCGGCCGCCGGTCGGCTTGAAGCCGGCGACGCCGCACCAGGCAGCAGGGATGCGGATGCTGCCGCCAATGTCGGTGCCCAACGCGAGCGGGGTGGCGCCGGTCGCCACCAGCGCCGCCTCGCCACCGCTGGAGCCGCCGGGCGTGCGGGCCGCATCCAGCGGGTGCAGGGTGCGCCCGTACACTGGGTTCTCGCATTCGTAGAACAACAGCGCCTGTGCCACGTTGCCCTTGGCGAGGGCGATGGCGCCCGCACCGCGCAGCCGTGCCACGTGCATCTGGTCAGCCGCAGCCAGGCGGCCCTGCCACGCCGCAATGCCGAAGGTCGATGCCATCCCCGTGAGGTCGAGCGATTCCTTCACCGTGACCGGCACGCCGTGCAGGGGACCGAGCGGCGCGCCGGCGGCCTGCCGGGCGTCGGCGGCGCGGGCTTCCTCACGCGCGGCGTCGAAGCGCTCCGCAGCCATGGCATGGATGCGCGAATCCACTTCGCGCATGCGGGCGATGTGCTGCTCCATCACCTCCATGGCCGTGCACTCGCGGCGGGCGATGAGCCGCGCGAGTTCGGCCGCCCCGAGGGCGGTCAGTGGCAGGTCGTTCATCATGTGCGCTCCTCGCAAACGAGCCTCGACGGTAGGCCGCGGCAGCGGCCCTCTGCATCGGGCGAACACCCCATCAGTCGAGCAGCCGCTGCTCGACCGCGTACAGCGTCGCCGCAGCGCGTGTCGTCACGCCGATCTTGGTATAGATGTTCTGCGTGTGCCGGTCCACCGTCTTGGGTGCGAGGCCCAGTTCGCGCGCCGCCTGCTTGACCGTCTGGCCTCGTGCAAGCAGGCGCAGCACCTCGCATTCGCGGGCCGTAAGCCCCCCCGGCCGCACGGCAGGCGATGACCGGGCGGCATGCCCGGCCGCAGCCAGCACCGCGCCGGCGGCGGGCCCGTCGAGCCGGCCCGCCCGCACCTCGTCGCGCATAGCGGATGCGGCCTCGGCGGCTGGCAGGGCCGCCCGGTGCGGCCGCGCCTCGGTCAGCGTGCAGTAGCGGTCCGCAGCCGCCAGCACGCGGGCTGCCAGCGTCAGCGCAGAAGCGTCGAGTCCCTTCGCAAAGCCCGAACCGTCGAGCCGTTCGTGGTGCAGCGAAGCGAGTTGGCCGATGGCCTCCAGCTCACCGCCGCGCGCGAGGATGCGCCCGGTGTGGTAGGGGTGCAGGCGCAGCTGCTCGCGTTCGCGGTCGGACAGCGGCCCGCGGGCGAGCGACAGCGTCGCGCCCACACCGGTGCGGCCTATGTCGTGCAGCCAGCCGGCGCGGCGCAGCCGTTCGCAATCGGGGTGGGGCAGCCCGAGGTTGCGGCCCGCCTGCTCGGCCAGCAGTGCCACGCGGCGCGAGTGCCCCAGGTGCCAAGGCGACTTGAGGTCGGCGAAGTCGGCCATGGCCTGCAGCGCCGCATCCAGCGAATCGCCGTGCAGCCACGCCGGTGGGCCGGGTTCAAGCCCCAACACCTGGTCCCACAACGGCGGCTCGGCGGGACCGGGCGCCAACGCGGGCCAGCATTCGCGCAAGCGAGCAGCCAGGCGCGGCGAATGGGCCTTGCCGCTGCGCGCGTGGGTCATGGCGATGACGGCATCCGTCCCGCCCACCGCGTGCAGGTTGACCGCATCCTGCGCCAGCGCCACCAGCTGCATCGGCAGGGCCACCTGGCCGCCGCGCAGCGCTGGCACACCCCTGCCGTCCCAGCGCGCATACAGCTGCCCGACGCACTGGACGAACGAAGGCGGGAAGCCCATGCGTCCGGCCAGCCGGGCCGCCACCTCGCAGTGCCCGGGGAAGAAGCTCGCGCGCAACTGCGGCAACTGGGCCAAGGCGCGCACCACCGCCTGCACGGTCGCGAGGGTGCCGCGTCCCGCATGGGCGCGGACGACCGAGCGCAGCGTGATCGCCAGCAGCGCGGGCTGGTCGGCGAAGTCGACCTTGGCGACCTCGCGCCTGAGCGCCAGCTCGTCGCCGGCGATCGAGGCCAGCCACGAGACGTCGGCATTGCAGCCGATGTAGCGCAGCAGGGCCAGGTAGTAGGTGTCTCGCAGCGTGGGCGCGTCGACGCCCAAGGCCTCGCCCAGCCGCACGGCGACGACGCAACTCGCCATTGCGTTTTCCATGGGCTGCCCCATGGCGAGGTCGGTGGCCGTCGACAGGGCAGCCATCAGCGCGGCGAGGCGCACGCCACCCCCCTCCGGCGTGTTCATCCCAGCCTGATCTCGTCCTGGTGGTTTGCGATGTGCATCGCATGCGCCAGCGCGAAGTCGGCCTTGTCGAGCGCGCCGTAGGCGAAATGCGGTTTCAGCGGCCCGGTGTGCGACTGGAAACGGGCGATGGCCCGCCTCAGCCGTTCGGCTCCCGGGCGCCAGTCCGCACCGGCGGCCAGCGTCGGCGCGCCCGGAATCGGCTCGGCCAGCCCGTGGCTCATGCGCCCGCGCCACTTGAAGACGGCAAACGCGGCGGAGCCCACCGTGTTCTGGAACAGCGCCCCCTTGGGCTCGGGAAAGCCGTCCACGCTCATCTCGATGCTCTGGGCCAGGTGGTCCAGCACCGTGGACAGCGGCCATGCACCCGACGCCGCGGCGCGCCCCGAACGGCCGAGCCGGTCCAGCCATTGCATGGCATCGTCAAGCGATTGCACGCGGGGTTCGTCGGCCATGGCATGGACTCCCGTCAACAAGGAAGCAGCCAGGAGGAAGTGGCGGCGCTGCATGGCGCGCATGGTATCAAGGCTCAGCAACCGGTTCCTACCGCCCGAACCAAGGCACACCTACAGGGGCCTTGCCGGGCGAGCCCTAGCCTTCGGCACATGATGAAAGCAAAGCTACGCAACCAGGTGGCGGGCCTCGCGCTGCTGGCGCCGGTGGGCCTCGCGTTCGTGGCGCAGCCGGCCGCTGCGCAGCAGCAGGTGAGCGCGCCCAGGATCACGGGGATGTCCCTGAACGCGGACAACGGGCTCGATCCCGGCTCGGTGCTGCGCATCGAAGTGCGGGGCACGCCCGGCGGCGCTGCCTCCGCCAACTTCGGCAAGACCGACATCCGCGTCGGCCTGCGCGAGACGGAGAGCGGCGTGTACCGGGCCCGGTACACGGTGCAGCGCGACGACCGCATCGACCCGACCTCGACGATCAACGTGCGCCTGACGCGCGGCGAAGTGACCACGCGCCACTCGTTCACTTACCCGCCTTCGTTCCAGGCGCTCGCCATGGGCGCCGCCGCTGCATCGCCGCCCGGCCTGCAGGCCGTGGTGCCGCGCATCGAGCGCTTCACCACCGTACCGGTGGCGCGCCTGGAGCCGGGCCGCGAACTGCGCTACCGCGTCCATGGCGCACCGGGCGCCGTCGTCACGCTCGACATCCCAGGCGTGGCGAGCGACCTGCCGATGCGCGAGGCGGGCCCCGGCGTGTACGAAGGCACATACACCATCCGCCAGCGCGACGACCTCGACGCGTTCTCGACCGCCATCGCCACGCTGCGCACCGGCGAGCGCTGGGTCATGTCGCGGCTGGAGCGTGCTTTCGTGCGCGACCGCGACCAGCGGGCGCCGACCATCTCCAACCTGAGCCCGCAGCAAGGCGACATCGTTTCCCCGGTGGGCACCACCCTGATCGCCGGCGAACTCGACGACGGCGCCGGCAGCGGGGTCGACCCGCGCTCCGTCCGGCTCGTGCTGAACGGCCGCGACGTCACGCCGCAGGTACGCGTGACGCCGGATCGATTCGAGTACCGGGCCGACCTGCCGCCCGGGCACCACACGGTGGACGTGACCGTGCGCGACTTCTCGGGCAAGGTGGTCAGCCGCACCTGGCGCTTCGACGTGGGCCAGTCGCGCGTGGCCGCGGCGCCCCCAGGCGCCATGCCGCTGCACCTGGCCGCGCCCGCCCACGGCGCGCAGGTGGACGCCAATGGCGACCTGGTGGTGCGGGGTGCGACGGTCCCGTGGGCCACGGTGCGCATCCGCGTGGAGGCCGTGCCGCCGGTGTTCGGCCAGATGCTGGGCGTGGCCCAGCTGGTGTACAGCGACACGGTGGAGGCCGACCGCGACGGGCGCTTCAGCGTACGCGTGCAGCCGCGCATACCGGTGGTGCCGGGGATGCGTTACGACGTCTCGGTCATGGCAACGCGCGGCGACCAGGCTGCCGAGTCGCGCATCACGCTGCACCAGCGCGGCTGAAGGGCGGAGAGTTCCTCGGCTTCGACCCGTTCGATCAGCTCCAGCGCCAGCAGGGCTTGCAGCGACTCCTCCAGCGAGCGCGGCGGCATGAACTGGCGCAGCTGCTCGAACCAGGCGCCCGAACCGCACATCATCAACACGTCATGCAGGTAGCGCGACAGCGAGCCGATGGTCTGCTGCTCGGACTCGACAATGTCCACGCAGGCCTGCCCCCGTGCGGTGAGGCGGTAGCAACGCGAACCCAGGCTCAGGGTTTCGGGAGAAAACTGGCGGGTGCCCATGGCGTGTCTCCTTCACTTCTTTCCTGCTCCCCGACGCCATGCCAATCTGGTCGCCGGCACTGACGGTCGGCTGACAGCCGCTCTCGGGGTTTACGCTGACCGAAACTGAGCGTTGCCTTACAAGGCGGGGCCCAAGGTCGGTGCGGCCTCTGGCGGGCGCTCTCGTTTCGATAGCGATTGACGCCAACTTACTTCAGGCTTACATTGCTTCTTACGTGAGCCTTACGAAGACCGGGACCCTGGCCATGACCCTCGACGAACTGCAGCGCATCAAGAAGTGGCATGTTGCCCACCGCTCCGACCACCCCGTCGAATACCACCTGTGGGACGTCATGCTGACCCTGTGGGTGATGGGCTGGGTGGGCTGGCTGCCGGCCTTCGCGTTCGAGGCCGTCTGGGCCGTGCCGCTGTGCCTGCTGGCGATGTCCTCGCCCACGCTGTACGTCTCGTGGCGCGGGCGGGCCCACCGCGCGCACAAGCTGCGCTGCGACTGGATCGCAAGGTAGCATCGGCGGGCCACAGGAGCCCGCCATGAACTGCTTGAAGCTCACCGAAGAGGGCCACGTCGCCCACCTCGTGCTCGCCCGCGGCGACGCGATGAACACCATGAACCCCGCGTTCTGGCGCGAGCTGGACGAAGTGCTCACGCGATTGCATCGCGAGGGCACGGCGCGCGCACTGGTGATCTCTTCGACCGGCAAGCACTTCTCGGCCGGCATGGCCCTCGACACGTTCGGCGATGCCATCGCCATGGACGACCGCACGGCCGAAGGCCGCGCGGCGATCTTCGACCTGCTCACCGACCTGCAGGCCACGTTCACGAAGCTGGAGACGCTGCGCATCCCGGTGATCGCGGCGATCCACGGCGGCTGCATCGGCGGCGCGGTCGACATGGTGACGGCGTGCTGCATCCGCTATGCCACGCAGGATGCCTTCTTCTGCGTGCAGGAGATCAACATCGGCATGGTGGCCGACGTCGGCACGCTGCAGCGCCTGCCCAAGCTCATTCCCATCGGCGTCGCGCGCGAGCTGGCGTACACGGGCCGCCGGATGCCCGCAGCGCGGGCGCTGGCCTGCGGGCTCGTCAACGAGGTCTTCGACACGCAGCCGGCGATGGTCGAAGCCGCGCTGCAGTGCGCCCGCGAGATCGCAGCCAAGCCGCCGGTGGCAATCTGGGGCACCAAGCAGGTGATCAACTACACGCGCGACCACCCCGTGGACGATGCGTTGAAGCACATGGGCTGGATCCAGGGCGCAATCTGGAGCAATGCGAATGTGCGTGAGGCGATTGTTGCGATGAAGGAGAAGCGGGCTGGCGAGTTTGCGCCACTCGCGGCCCTGCAGTCCTTCAAGGAGAATTGAACGCAGAAGACGCAGAAGGAAATCCAAAAGACGCAGAATTTTCATGGACTTCTTCTGCGTTTTTTGGATTCCCTTCTGCGTCTTCTGCGTTCAAGACATTTACTGCCGCGCGGTCCTGACATTGCGCGGCAGCGCCATCGGATGGCTGGTGCGGAAGGGATTGATGTCCAGCCCGCCGCGCCGCGTGTAGCGGGCATAGACGGCGAGTTTCACCGGCCGGCAGCGCCGCCAGATGTCCATGAAGATGCGCTCCACGCACTGCTCATGGAACTCGTTGTGGTTGCGAAAGCTCACCAGGTAGCGCAGCAGGCCCGACTGCTCGATCTGCGCGCCGGTGTAAGTGACCTGCACGCTGCCCCAGTCGGGCTGCCCGGTGACCAGGCAGTTGCTCTTGAGCAGGTTGCTGGTCAGCGTTTCGTGCACCGGCTGCTCGCCCTGGGCGGCCGTCAGCAGGTGGGGCGCCGGCGTGTAGTCGGTGCATTCGACGTCCAGCCGGTCCAGGCTCAGGCCATCCAGCTCCTCCACCGGCTCGGCATCGAACACATCGGGCATCAGCAGGCGCACGCCCACGCTGGCCTGCGTGGGCGCGCCGCGCCACACCGCTTCGCTCACGTCGGCTCGAATGCGCTCTCGCACTTCCGCGGCCGAGCCGAACGTGCTGCCGCTGAAACTGGCCAGGTACAGCTTGAACGACTTGCTCTCGATGATGTTGGGCGTCTCGCACGGCACCGTGAAGTGGCCCAGCGCCACCTGCGGCTTGCCGCGCGCATTGAGCCAGCTCAGCTCGTAGGCCGTCCACATGTCGGCGCCGGAAAACGGCAGCGCGGCAGCCAGCCCGAGTTCGGCGCGCTTGGGCTCGCGCGAGATCGGGAACAGCAGCGACGGGTCGTACCGGTCCACATAGGGGGCCGGCTTGCCCAGCTGCGAGTCTTCCGGCGTGTTCATGCAGGTTGCGCCGCTGCCGACAGGTGCGGCACCAGCGGCTGGAGCAGGCGGTCCACCACGCCCGGCGGCAGGTCGTGGCCCATGCCGGGCACGCCCACCAGCTTCGCGCCGCGGATGCGCCGCGCCGTGTCCACGCCGCAGACGTAAGGCACCAGCGGGTCGTCAATGCCGTGCACCACCAGCGTCGGTGCCTGCACGCGCGCCAGGTCGTCCGCGCGGCCGGTGTCGGCGCCGACGGCGGCCAGCTGCCGCATCGTGCCGGCCGGATGGAAACTGCGCCGCACGCCGGCCAGGATGCGCTCGCGCAGCGCCGCCTCGTCCAGCGGGAAACCGGGGCTGCCGATCACGCGGAACAGGTGCACGTAGTGGTCGGCGATCGCCTCTTCGCTGGTCCCCTGCGGACGCGCCAGCAGGGCCTGCAGCACGTGGGCCCTGGGCCCCGGCAGGTAGCGCGCCCCGCTGGAGCTCATGATGCTGGCCAGGCTCAGCACGCGAGAGGGCGCAGCCAGCGCCACACGCTGCGCGACCATGCCGCCCATGCTGACGCCGACGACGTGCGCCTTGTCCACCCCCAGCGCATCCAGCACGCCCAGCGCGTCGGCGGCCATGTCGTGCACGCCGTACGGCGCCTTCACCGGCATGCCGACGCGCAGCTTCAGGCTTTCCCACAGCAGGTTGGGCACGCCCAGGTGGTCGAGGTGCTGCGACAGGCCGATGTCGCGGTTGTCGAAACGGATCACGCGGAACCCCGCATCGACCAGCGCCTGCACGAACTCGGGCGGCCACGCCACGAGCTGCATGCCCAGCCCCATGACCAGCAGCACGGCGGGGCGGCTTTCGCCGCCGGTGTCCTCGACTTCGATGGCGAGGTTGTTGGCGCGGACTTTCATCCGGCCATCATTCGAACTTGCGTTCGCGCAGCCACTTGGTGGCGATCCACTTCTCGCCTGCCAGCACCGGCGCGCCGCCGTGCAGCGACTTGGTGGCGGGATGCGCCCTGTCGTAGCTGAAGAACACCGCGTTGCCCCGCTTGGGCGCCACTTCGAGGTTGGCATCGGGGAACACCGTGCCGCCGCCCTTTTCCGGCTCGGCCAGGTACATGATGAGCGTCGCCACGCGCTGGCCGCCGCGGCGCAGGATGGTGGGGGTGCCGGGCTCCTTGGGATCGAAGTAGTCGTAGTGCGGCTTGTACTCGGTGCCGGGCGTGTAATGCAGGATCTGCAGGCCTTCGCCGTTTTCCAGCGGCCAGTTGACCAGCCGCGCAATGCGCGCCTCGATGCGGCCCACCAGCTCGTTCTCGCCGCGCTGGAAGAACATGCCATGGCTGGTGCGGTCGGCGTTGACCTCCTCGCCGCCGGTCTTGGTCTGCACGGTCAGCGAGCGCGCCAGCCGCGGCTGGGACAGCGCGATGAGCTGCTCGCATTCCTCGGCGGACAGCAGGTCGCCGAACACCACCACGCGCGGGTCCAGCATGGACTGCAGGACGTGGACCCGGCGGTCGCCGGCGTCCAGGTACAGGGGCGACTCGCCGAGCGACGGTTCGGGCACGGGGACGGCCAGCGGCAGCCCCTTCTCGACGGCCTGCTGCTCCAGGTGGCCGCGCAGGGTGGACTCCATGGCGTTGACCGCCACGTCTTCGTTCCAGCCGGAAGCGATCATGGCCCTCAGGACCGATTCGGCACTGTGGCCGGCCTGCGCCTGGTCCACGATCCACTTGCGCAGTTCGGGGGTGATGGGTTGGCTCGCCTGGGTACTGCTGCTGCTCATTGGATACATTCTGCCTAATGCTGCCACCCGCGGCCAGCCAGCCACTGGGTGGTGGCGACAACGGCGACCAGGGCGGCATAAGTAGCCATCTTGCCGTCCCGCCCGAACCACCACAGGCCCGCCACCAGCACGGCCAGCCCGGCGGCGAAATTGACGGCCACGGGCAGCCACCAGCTGCCGCGGCTGCGGTCCAGGCCCACCAGCCGGGCTGACGCGGCCACGCCGACGGCCAGCGCCAGGGCGGGAGCAGCGAAGCTCAGCAGGTGGAAAAGGACATCCAGCGGGCCCATACCGGGGGCATTTGACTTAGGTTAAGTGCCAAGGGGCCTGAATTTTATAATCGGGGGGATGGCAGTCTGGACCCTGGGGATCAACCATACGACGGCACCGGTCGATTTGCGCGGCCGGTTCGCCTTCGCCATGGAGTGCATGGGACCCACGCTCACCTCGTTGCGCGAGTCGCTGGCGCGCCAGCCCGAGGCTGCCATCCTGTCCACCTGCAACCGCACCGAGATCTACTGCGCGGGCAACCAGCACGACATCGAGCCCACCATCGAATGGCTCGCCCACTCGGGCGGCGTGGCCGTCCAGGAGCTGAAGAGCTGCACCTACACGCTGCGTGACGGGCATGCGGCGCGGCATGCCTTCCGCGTCGCCAGCGGCCTCGACTCGATGGTGCTGGGCGAAGCGCAGATCCTCGGGCAGATGAAGGACGCCGTGCGCGCGGCCGAGGAAGCCGGGGCGTTGGGCACCACGCTCAACCAATTGTTCCAGCGCTCGTTCGCGGTGGCCAAGGAAGTGCGCTCGTCCACCGAGATCGGCGCGCACTCCATCAGCATGGCCGCGGCCGCGGTGCGGCTGGCCGGCCAGCTGTTCGAAGACCTCGGCAAGATCCGGGTGCTGTTCGTGGGCGCCGGCGAGATGATCGAACTGGCGGCCACGCACTTCGCGGCGAAGAGCCCGTTGGGCATCACCATCGCCAACCGCACGCTGGAGCGCGGCGAGCGGCTCGCCAGCCGTTTCGGCGGCGAGGTGATGCGGCTGGCCGAACTGCCGGGGCGCCTGCACGAGTTCGACGCGGTGGTGAGTTCCACCGCCAGCCAGCTGCCGATCATCGGCCTGGGCGCGGTCGAGCGCGCGCTGAAGGCGCGCAAGCACCGGCCCATGTTCATGGTCGACCTGGCCGTGCCGCGCGACATCGAGCCCGAAGTCAAGAGCCTGGAAGACGTGTACCTGTACACGGTGGACGACCTGGCCCACGTGGTGCAGGCCGGGCAGGCCAACCGGCAGGCGGCGGTGGCGCAGGCCGAGGCCATCATCGACGCGGGCGTGCAGAGCTTCATGCACTGGGTCGACCAGCGCGGTGCGGTGCCGCTGATCCAGCAGCTCAACACGCAGGCCGACGAGTGGCGTGCGGTCGAGATCGCGCGGGCGCGCAAGGCGCTGGCGCGCGGCGACAACGTCGACGCCGTGCTGGAGCAGCTGACGAAGGGCCTGACCCAGAAGATGCTGCACGGCGCGATGGCCGAACTGCGTGCCGGCGACGCCGAAGCGCGGCTGCGCGCGAGCACGGCGATCGAGCACTTCTTCCTGCGCAAGGAGCGTTAGCTCCGCTTGTTGTCATCCCGGGCCCCGACCCGGGATCCATCGCGGCCCGCGAGGGTCAAGCCCGCAATGACGACAAGCCTCCCGTGAAAACATTCCTCCGCCAGCAACTCGAACGCTTCCCCGTCCGCCTGCAGGAACTGGACTTCTACCTGTCGCAGCCTGAAGTGGTGAACGACATGCAGAAGTTCCGCGCGCTCACGCGCGAGCATGCCGAGGTGACCGAAGTGGCCGGGCGCTTCCAGCACTTCCTGGCGCGCGAGACCAGCCTGGCGCAGGCGCGCGAGATGCTCGACGACCCCGAGATGGCCGACATGGCGCGCGAGGAGATCGCCGCGATCGAGGACGAACTGCCGCAGCTCGAAAGCGAGCTGCAGGCGATGCTGCTGCCCAAGGACCCCGACGACGCGCGCAACACCTTCCTCGAAATCCGCGCCGGCACCGGGGGCGACGAATCCGCGCTGTTCGCCGGTGACCTGCTGCGCATGTACACCAAGTACGCCGAGCGGCAGGGCTGGCGCACCGAACTCGTGAGCGAGAGCCTGGGCGAAGTGGGCGGCTACAAGGAGGTGGTGGTGCGCATCGTGGGCGATGGCTGCTACGGCAAGCTCAAGTTCGAATCGGGCGGCCACCGCGTGCAGCGCGTGCCGGCCACCGAGACGCAGGGGCGCATCCACACCAGCGCCTGCACCGTGGCTGCGCTGCCCGAGCCCGACGAAGCCGAGGCCGTGCAGATCAACCCGGCCGACCTGCGCATCGACACCTACCGCGCCAGCGGCGCCGGCGGCCAGCACGTGAACAAGACCGACTCGGCGGTGCGCATCACGCACCTGCCCACCGGCATCGTGGCCGAATGCCAGGACGACCGCTCGCAGCACCGCAACAAGGCCAAGGCCATGCAGGTGCTGGCGGCGCGCATCCAGGAGAAGGAGCGCAGCGAGCGCGCCGCGAAGGAAGCGGCCACGCGCAAGGGCCTCATCGGCAGCGGCGACCGCTCAGACCGCATTCGCACCTACAACTTCCCGCAGGGCCGCATCACCGACCACCGCATCAACCTCACGCTGTACAAGCTGCAGTCGGTGATGGAGGGCGACCTCGACGAGGTGGTGGCCGCGTTGCTGCTGGCGCGCAAGGCCGAACAGCTCGAGGAGCTGGAAGTGGGCATGGGAGCGGCGCGCCCGTGAACGTCGCGGGCGCGCTGGCAGCAGGGGCGACGCTCGGGCTCGCGCGGCTGGACACGCAGCTGCTGCTGCTGCACGCGTTGCACCGGCGCGAAGAGGATCGCGCGTGGCTGCATGCGCATGACACGGATGTGTTGTCGCCGGTGCAGCAGGCGGCCTTCATGTCGATGTGCGAGCGGCGGCTGACGGGCGAGCCGGTGGCGTATCTCGTCGGGCACAAGGAGTTCCATGGGTTGAGGCTGCAGGTGGACCGGCGCGTGCTGGTGCCGCGGCCGGATACCGAGACGCTGGTGGACTGGGCGGTGGAAACGCTGGGGTTACGCTTCGCTGCACCCCAGCCTAGGGGTGCGACTGGTGGGATGCGTCTGCCCTGTAGGCTGGGGTGCAACCCCAGCATCGCCGACCTCGGCACCGGCAGCGGCGCCATCGCGCTCGCCATCAAGAAGGTCTGCCCCGACGCCCACGTGACGGCCATCGACGCCAGCGAAGCCGCACTGCAGGTCGCCCGCGCCAACGCCGAGGCGCTCGGCTTGCCGGTTGACTTCCGTCAAGGCGACTGGCTGGCCGGCGTCGAAGAATCCTTCGACCTGATCGTGAGCAACCCGCCCTACGTCGCCGCCGGCGACCCGCACCTGGCCCACCTGGCCCACGAACCACTGGCTGCACTGGCATCCGGCGCCGATGGGCTGGACGACATCCGGCGCATCGTCGCTGGGGCGCCCACGCGCCTGCGCCCGGGCGGCTGGCTGCTGCTGGAACACGGCTGGGACCAGGCCGCCAGCGTGCGCGCGCTGCTCAGCCAGTCAGGCTTCACGCAAGTCGCAAGCCGCCTCGACCTGGCCGGCATCGAGCGCTGCTCGGGCGGCCGCTTGCTTGAACTGGGATAATCCAGCCTTAACTGACCCCGAACCGAACTGCTACCCGGAGAACCCCGCCATGAGCGACGCCCAGCAACGAATCGACCAGCTCGTCAAGTCGAGCGAAGTCCTGCTCTTCATGAAGGGCACGGCCTCGTTCCCGATGTGCGGCTTCTCGGGCCGCGCCATCCAGATCCTGAAAGCCTGCGGCGTAGACCCGAAGCAGGTGACCACGGTGAACGTGCTCGAGGACGACGAGGTGCGCCAGGGCATCAAGGAATACAGCAACTGGCCCACCATCCCGCAGCTCTACGTGAAGGGCGAGTTCATCGGCGGCTCGGACATCATGATGGAGATGTACCAGTCGGGCGAACTGCAACAGGTGCTGGGCACCCCGACCTGAAACCGTAGGACTCCGCGCCGCGGCCGTGCAGGTCGGCGGCGACACTGCAGGCTTGCGTTCGGTGGCGCACAGAGCGCACGGCCGCGCCTCGGGATCATCCAGGCCTGTTCTCGGATGATTCGCAAGGCGGGTTCGCATGAAAGAGCATCGGTTCCGCACGGCTTTGTTGCCGTTGGCGTTGCTGGCAATGGGCCAGCCCGTCGTGGCACAGCAGCCTCCGACGGGCGGCAGCCAGTTGCAGCAGATCCCTGCGGCGCCGCAGCCGCAAAGGGCGCCGCCCGAGATCCGGATCGAGCAGCGGGCCACGCCGCCCGAAGGTCCATCCGCCTCGACGAAGATCGTGGTCAATGCCTTGCGCATCACCGGCGCGGCAATCTATCCCGAAGCCGAGCTGGTCGCGCTGGCCGGGTTCACGCCCGGCCGTGAGTTCACCCTGGCGGAACTGCAAGAGATGGCGCGGCGCATTGCTGCGCACTACCGCAGCAACGGTTTCTTCGCGGCGCAGGCCGTGGTGCCGGCGCAGGACATCCGGGACAACACAGTCACCATCGCCGTGAGCGAAGGCCGCTACGGCCAGGTCACACTGCGCAACCAGACCAGCCTGCGCGATGGGCTGGCACGCAGCCAGTTGCACGGCCTCGGCAGCGGCGACGTGATTGCGACGGCGCCGCTGGAAAACCGGCTGCTGCTGCTGGGCGACATCCCCGGCATCCGCGTCAGCTCGACGCTGGCGCCCGGCACCGCTGAGGGCACGTCCGACCTGGTCGTCGACCTGAAGCCCGCACCGCGCATCAGCGGCAGCTTCGACGCCGACAACGCGGGCAACCGCTACACCGGCGCCCATCGCGTGGGCGCGACCGTGAACCTGGACAACCCGCTGGGCCTGGGTGACCGGGCCAGCCTGCGCCTGCTGACATCCGGCCCCGGGTTGAAATACGGCAGGATTTCCTATCAGGTCCAGGCTGGTCGCGGCCAGGTCGGGGTAGCCTACAGCCGGCTCGACTACGAGCTCGGCCGCGAGTTCGAGCCCTTGCTGGCGAGCGGAACCGCGCAGGTCGCCAGCGTCTACGGCCGCTATCCGCTCGTGCGCTCGCGCGCCAGCAACCTGTATGTGCTGCTCGGGCTGGATGCGAAGGCCTTCCACGACCGGGTCGACTCGGTCCCCTCGTTCACCGACCGGAAGTCCCGCGTGCTGTTTGCCAGCCTGTACGGCGACAACCAGGACTCGTTCGGCGGCGGCGGCGCGAACTCGTACTACGTGTCGCTCGCAGCGGGCAGCCTGGACATCGATACCCCGGCGGCGCAGGCAGCGGACGCCCTGACCGCCCGCACCAACGGCCACTTCAGCAGGCTGTCGTTCCAGGCCGCGCGCGTGCAGCGCCTGGCGGGCCCGTTCTCGGTATTGGCGGCCATCAGGGGCCAGCTCGCATCGAAGAACCTGGACGTGTCCGAAAAGATGGAACTGGGCGGAATGCAGGGCGTGCGGGCCTACCCGGAAGGCGAGGCCTATGCCGACGAGGGCTACATCGTGACACTGGAAGCCCGCATGGACCTGCCGAAGCCCACCGCCGTGCCCGGGCACGTGCAGCTGGTCGCGTTCATCGACGGCGGCAGCGTCACGATCAACAAGAAGCCCTGGGCACCGGGCGACAACCGTCGCACCTTGAGCGGTGCGGGCGTCGGTGCCGAGTGGGCCGATGCGGGCAATTTCATGGTGCGGGCCTACTACGCCCGCAGGTTGGGCAACGAGGCTGCCACCTCCGCGCCGGACAAGCCGGGCCGCTTCTGGGTCCAGCTGGTCAAGTACTTCTGAAAGACGTGAGCCACATGAATCGCAATCACCATCCGGTCGGCCGCGCGCCCTTTGCGCCGCACGCACTGGCCATGAGCCTGATGTTGTGCTTCGCGGGCGGTGCACATGCAGCACCTGCCGGCGGTGTGCTCGCTGCCGGGGCCGCGACCACCTCGGTGAACGGCAACACCACCACCATCGTCCAGTCCACGCCCAGCGCGGCGATCAACTGGCAAAGCTTCGGCATTGCAGCAGGCGAAGCCGTGCAGTTCCAGCAACCCGCCGCCAGCTCGGTCATGCTCAACCGGGTGCTGGGCAGCGACGCTTCCGGTATCTTCGGCAGCCTGTCGTCCAACGGCAAGGTGTTCCTGGTCAACCCGAACGGCATCCTGTTTGGCAGCGGGGCGTCGGTCAACGTCGGCGGCCTGGTCGCCAGCACGCTGGCCATTTCAACCGCGGACTTCATGGCGGGGCGCTACAGCTTTTCCGGCACGAGCCGCGACGGCGTCGTGAACGAAGGCAACATCCTTGCGGACGGTGGCTCGGTCGTGCTGCTCGGGGCGCGGGTCGTCAACGACGGGACCATCACGGCAGACCGGGGCAGCGTGACGCTGGCGGCGGGCAAGGCCGTCACCCTGGACCTGCGCGGCGACAACCTGATCAACGTGACGGTCGACGAAGGCGCGGTCGACGCGCTCGTGCGCAACGGCGGGCTGATCCGCGCCGACGGCGGCCAGGTCCTGCTCACTGCGCAAGCAGCGGGCGACCTGCTCTCCACGGTGGTCAACAACACCGGCGTGATCCGGGCGCGCACCCTCGAAAACCGCAATGGCGTGATCAGGCTGCTGGGCGACATGGAGTCCGGGACCCTGAATGTGGGCGGCACGCTCGACGCCAGCGCGCCCGACGGCGGCGACGGCGGCTTCATCGAAACGTCCTCGGGCTTCGTGAAGGTCCACCCGGGCGCGATCGTCACGACGGCAGCGGCCCAGGGCCGCACCGGGGAGTGGCTGATCGATCCGCAGAACTTCGTCGTCGGCAGCGAGGCGGGAGACAACATCTCCGGCGTCGACCTGTCGGCCCAACTGGTGACGACCAATGTCACGATCACCAACCCGGATGGTCCAGGTGCCGGGGACATCACCGTGAACGGTGTGGTCACATGGACGGCCAGCGGCGAGCCGACGACGTTGTCGCTGCTGGGCACGCGCGACGTGGTGCTGAACGCGACGATCACGGCCACCAAGGGCAACCTGGTGGTCTGTTGCGGCCGCGACATCCTGGCGAATTCGACCATCACGACCACCAACGGCAGCATCCTGCTGGCGGCCGGACGCGACCTGACGCTGGCCGCGGGTGCCACCATGAAGGCCACCGACGGCAACATCATGATGTGCGCCGCGCGCGACCTGTTCATTCGCGGGCCGGTCACGGTGACCAATGGCAGCGCCATCGACTCCCAGGACCTGGGACTGCCGCAAGGCCTGGTGCTGAGGGCCGGGATCGGCGGCACCGGCCCCGGCATCGCCGGCGGGACGGTCTTCATCGAGCCGCCGGTGGGGGATCCGGGGGCCAAGCTGCTGACCGTCACGGCGGCGCCGGTGCTCCTCGACTACAACCCGGTGTCGTACGCAGCGCCGACGGACTACGGGACCAACTTCACGTTGACCGAAGGTGCAGTCCTAACCCAGCGCATGCTGGTGTTCCCGGACGGCGGCAGCCGGCAGGCCAATGGATCGACCACGGCCTCGCTGGAGGGACTGAAGGACAACCCACTCGGCGTCACGCTGGTGGCCACGCCGCAGGCAGAGGCCAGCTATGCCACTGCGAGCGCGGGCATTGACAAGATCATCACGTTCACGGGCTACGAACTGGCAGGCCCCAATGCCAGTGCGTTTGCCTTGCCGCTGTCGTGCTGTGGGCCGGTTGTCGGCAAGACGACGGGCACGATCAGCGCTGCACCGGCACCGCCGCCGCCTCCGCCTCCGCCGCCTCCGCCGCCGCCTCCGCCGCCCCCGCCGCCGCCCCCGCCGCCGCCGCCGCCGCCGCCGCCGCCACCACCACCACCACCGCCACCGCCACCACCACCACCACCACCACCACCACCGCCACCACCGCCGCCGCCGCCGGTGTCACCGCCGCCGCCTGGGCCACCGCCATTGCAACCGCCGCCGTTGCAACCGCCACCGTTCCTGCCACCGGCCGTACTGGCGCCACCACCGCTGCCGCCGGTGGTGATCGTCATGCCGCCGCCGCCTGTGCCCGTCGCGCTGGTTGTCGCCGAGGCCGAATTGCCACCGCCCGCGGCACAGCCCGTGCCGCCGCCCGAGGTGGCGGTGGTGGCACCGCCCCCGGCCTATGTCGCGCCGGTCTTGCCACCCAAGGCATTCCGCAACTGACATGCGCGCAGCCTTGCTGGCCCTGCTGCTGGCCGCGCCGGGCCTCGCCCCGCACGCGGCCAGCGCGGCCGAGGCGGCCTTCGAAGGGGAGCATGCATCGCAGCAGGTGCGCCACGTCGCCGACTGGGCCGTGGACTCGAAGGACCACCAGGGCATGCCCTTCATCATCGTGGACAAGGTCGAAGCCCGGGTCTTCGTCTTCGATGCCGGCGGCCGGCTGCTCGGCGCCGCTGCCGCGCTGATCGGGCAGGCGAGCGGGGACGAGTCCGTGCCCGGGATCGGCAGCCGCCCCTTGTCGACCATCCTGCCGCAGGAGCGCACCACGCCGGCCGGACGTTTCGTCGCCTCGCTCGGCAAGACGCTGAAGGGCGATGAGATCGTCTGGGTGGATTACGACGCCGCGGTCGCATTGCACCGCGTGATCGCCACCGCGCCCAAGGAGCGCAGGCTGCAACGCCTGGCCAGCCGCACCGCATCCGATCGCCGGATCACCTACGGCTGCATCAACGTGCCGGTGAAGTTCTTCGACGAAGTGGTGGCGACTGCGCTCAGGGCCAGCAGTGCCGTGGTGTATGTGCTGCCCGAAACCCGGCCGGTGCGCGATGTCTTCCGTTCCTACGACGTGCGCAAGTAGGTCGCGCTTTCAACCTCACGGCCCACCCGGCACGCGTTCAGCCGGCTTCGACGGATCGGGCGACGGCAGCGCCAACGGCGCGTCGCGCCACTCCCAGTTCTTCGCCGCAGCGAACACCGCGTTCGGGTATTGCGGCTGGCCGCGGCTGCCGTTGTAGCGGCCCAGCGCCATGTACAGGTCGCCGCGCTCGCGGTCCAGGTAGTGCCGCAGGATCACGCAGCCGAAGCGCAGGTTGGGCTGCAGCTGGAACAGCTTGCCGGCGTCGCCGTCGCCGATCAGCCGGCTCCAGAACGGCATGACCTGCATGTAGCCGCGCGCACCGGCACGGCTCACCGCGAACTTGCGGAAGGCACTCTCCACCTGGATCAGGCCGAGCACCATGCCGGTGTCCAGGCCCGCGCGTTTCGTCTCGTACCACACCGACTGCAGGAACTCCCTGCGTTCCTGCCACTCGGGTTTGCGCTGCCGAAGGCGGTTGCTCATCGCGCCCAGCCACCGCAGGTAGCGCAGGCGGGCGTCGAGGTCGCCGAACACCGGCTCGGGCGGCGCGCGGTCGGCCACCGCGGCACTGAGGATGCTGCGCACCGAATCGGCGAGCGGCTCTTCCACCTGCGCTCCCGCCGACGCGCGGCCCGTCACACCCAGCAGGCCCAGGCCGGTGGCCAGGGCGCAGGCGCGGCGCGTGATCACACTGCGAGCCGGCCCTTGACGAAGCCGGACACTTCGCCTGCCGGCACCTTGGTCGCCGCCGAGTCGCGGCGGTGCTGGTACTCGAGCTGGCCTTCCTTCAGGCCGCGGTCGGAGATCACCACGCGATGCGGCACGCCGATCAGTTCCCAGTCGGCGAACATCACGCCGGGACGCTCGCCGCGGTCGTCGATGATCACGTCGACACCGTCGGCCGCCAGTTCGTCGTGCAGCTTTTGAGCCGCCGCCTTCACGTCGGCGCTGCGGTCCATGCCGATCGGGCAGATCACCACGGTGAAAGGCGCGATCGCATCGGGCCAGATGATGCCGCGCTCGTCGTGGTTCTGCTCGATGGCCGCGGCCGGCAGGCGCGTGATGCCGATGCCATAGCAGCCCATCTCGAAGTGCTTCGGCTTGCCGTCCTCGTCGAGGAAGGTCGCGTTCATGGCCTTGCTGTACTTGGTGCCGAGGTAGAACACGTGCCCGATCTCGATGCCGCGTTCGATGGCGAGCACGCCCTTGCCGTCGGGCGAGGCATCGCCTTCGACAATGTTGCGGATGTCGGCTACGGCCACCGGCTCGGGCACGTCACGGCCCCAGTTGACGCCGGTGATGTGGAAGTCCTCTTCGTTCGCGCCGCAGATCCAGTCGGCCATCAGCGCCACTTCGCGGTCGGCCACCACCTTGATGGTCGCGGGCAGCCCCACGGGGCCGAGGTAGCCGGGCTGCGAGCCGAACGCCTGCTCGATCTCGCGGGTGGCGGCAAAGCGGAAGCCGTCGCCGCCCAGCACCTTGTTCAGCTTCACTTCGTTCATGTCGTGGTCGCCGCGCACCAGCGCCAGCCACAGCTCGCCGGCGTTGCTCATGACCACGAGCGACTTCACCGTGCGTTGCAGCGGCACGCCGAGCAGTGCGGCTACGTCTTCGCAGGTGGCCTTGCCGGGGGTCGGCACCCTCTTCATGTCCTCGGCAGGCGCCGGGCGCGGGCCCCGGGGCGCCAGCGCCTCGGCCTTCTCCATGTTGGCCGCGTAGTCGCTGCCGGGGCAGTACACGATGGCGTCCTCGCCGGTGGAAGCGATCACCTGGAATTCTTCCGACAGGTCGCCGCCGATGGCGCCGCTGTCCGCGGCCACCGCGCGATAGCGCAGGCCGAAGCGGTCGAAGATCGCGCGATAGGCCGCAGCCATCACCTCGTAGCTGCGCTTGGCTGCAGCCTCGTCGCGGTCGAAGCTGTACGCGTCCTTCATGATGAACTCGCGCCCGCGCATCAGGCCGAAGCGCGGCCTGCGCTCGTCGCGGAACTTCGTCTGCACCTGGTACAGGTTCCTGGGCAACTGCTTGTAGCTGCGCAACTCCTGCCGCGCGATGTCGGTGACCACCTCTTCACTGGTCGGCTGCACGATGAAGTCACGGTCGTGCCGGTCCTTGATGCGCAGCAGCTCGGGGCCCATCTTCTCGAAGCGGCCGCTTTCCTGCCACAGCTCCGCCGGCTGCACCACAGGCATGGTGCACTCGACGGCGCCTGCCCGGTTCATCTCCTCGCGCACGATCTTCTCGACCTTGCGGATCACGCGCAGGCCCATGGGCATGTAGGTGTAGATGCCGGCGCCGAGCTTCTTGATCATGCCGGCGCGCGTCATCAGCCGATGGCTGGCGACCTCGGCGTCGGCGGGGGCTTCCTTCTGGGTGGAAATGAGGAACTGGGAGGCTTTCATCGACAGGGGAGGTGGGTGCGCCGGCAGCTGAGCCCTTCACAGCGCGCCGGTGCGCCGTGCATAATGAACTCAGTACAAATTTGGGGTTTGATTATGCTTGACCGGGACGGCTTCAGGCCGAACGTCGGCATCATCCTGCTCAACCAGAAAAACCAGGTGTTCTGGGGCAAACGCATCCGGACACATAGCTGGCAGTTCCCGCAAGGCGGCATAGACCGCGGGGAATCGCCCGAACAGGCGATGTTCCGCGAGCTGCACGAGGAAATCGGGTTGATGCCGGAGCACGTGCGCATCGTCGCGCGCACACGCGACTGGCTGCGCTACGAAGTGCCGGAGCGCTACATCCGCCGCGACGCGCGCGGCCACTACAAGGGCCAGAAGCAGATCTGGTTCCTGCTGCAGCTGACAGGCAACGACTGGAACCTGAACCTGCGCGCCACCAACCACCCCGAGTTCGACGCCTGGCGCTGGAACGACTACTGGGTGCCGCTCGACGTGGTGGTGGAATTCAAGCGCGGCGTGTACGAAATGGCGCTGCGCGAACTCGCGCGCTACCTGCCGCGCAACGACCACCGCAACCGCTACCTGCGCAGCGGCATGCGCGGGCGCGACCACGAGCACCACGGGCAGGAAGGCGGCCCGGCCCCGATGGAGCTGCCGCCCGGCGCCACCTTCGACCCCAACCCGCAACCGTAAGCATGTTCACTGGCAAGTTCTTCACGGCGGCCTTCGTGCTTGCCGCCGCCTGCTCAGCATCCGCGCAGCTGTTCGCGCCGCTCGACCCCGACTGGAAGGAAGCCGAGGTGCCGCCGCCGCCGGCGTTGCGCACATCGGGCCTGATCGAGATCGATTCGCCGCGCAGCGAATTGCGCTTCGGCGTGGACCCCGCCTCCATCTCGGTCGGGCGGGACCGCATCGTGCGCTACGTGGTGGTCGTGCGCAGCGCGGGCGGCAACGTCACGGGCATCTACGAGGGCCTGCACTGCAAGACGGCTGAAGCCAAGGTCTATGCTCGGCACAACGGCGGCGCTGGCTGGGTGATGCAGGCCGACGCGGACTGGAAGCCCTTGTCCGGCGCGCCGCATTCCTCGTACAGCATGCAGATCGCACAGCAGGGTGCATGCCTGGGCCGTACGCCCAACGGCAACCCGGGCCAGGTGGCGCGCGACCTGCGCGCGCCGTACGACACGAAATTCTCGCCGCAGACGCGCTGACGCGCGCGATGGCTACCTCGTGAGGACGAGGTTGGTGCGGTGGATCATCTCCGGCTCGGCCACGTAGCCGAGCAGCTTCTCGATCTCGCCCGAGGGCTTGCGGCACAGCAGGCGCGCCTCGGCGGCCGCGTAGTTGGCCAGGCCTCGCGCGATCTCGGCGCCCGACGGATCGCGCACTGCGATCACGTCGCCCCGGGCGAAGTCGCCTTCCACCGCCGTCATGCCGATCGGCAGCAGGCTCTTGCCTTCGTCGCGCAGCTTGCCGACGGCGCCAGCATCGACCGTCACGGCGCCGCGCAGTTGCAGGTGGTCGGCCATCCAGCGCTTGCGGGCCTGGTTCTTCTGCGTCGGCGCGACCAGCAGCGTGCCGATGATTTCGCCGCGCGCCAGGCGCAGCAGGCAGTCGGGCTCGCGCCCCCAGGCAATGGCGGTCGACGCGCCGGAGTTGGCCGCACGCTTGGCGGCCAGCACCTTGGTGATCATCCCGCCCCGGCCGATGGAAGAGCCGGCACCGCCCGCCATCGCCTCGAGCGCGGGGTCGCCCGCGCGCGCCTGCTGGATGAAGCGGGCCGATGGGTCCTTGCGCGGGTCGGCGCTGTACAGGCCCTTCTGGTCGGTCAGGATCACCAGCAGGTCGGCTTCGACCAGGTTGGCCACCAGCGCGCCCAGCGTGTCGTTATCGCCGAACTTGATCTCGTCGTTGACCACCGTGTCGTTCTCGTTGATCACCGGCACGACGTTCAGGCCGATCAGCGTGAGCAGCGTCGAGCGCGCGTTCAGGTAGCGTTCGCGGTTGGACAGGTCGGCGTGCGTGAGCAGCACCTGCGCCGAGCCCATGCCCTGCTCGCGCAGCTTGCTTTCGTACATCTGCGCCAGGCCCATCTGGCCCACCGCGGCGGCGGCCTGCAGCTCGTGGATTTCGTGCGGGCGGGTCGTCCAGCCCAGGCGCTTCATTCCCTCGGCGATGGCGCCGCTGGACACCATGATCACTTCGCGGCCGTCGCGCGCCAGCGCGGCGAGCTGCCGCGACCATTCGCCGATGGCCGCCTCGTCGAGCCCGCGGCCGTCGTTGGTGACCAGGCTGGAGCCAACTTTGACGACGATGCGCCGCGCTTCGGCCAGCGCCGTGTTCACTTGCGCGCCTCGTCGAAGCGCGGATCGACGTCCACCGGCACCTGTTCGGACTTGTGCTGTGCGGCCAGGTGCCGGTACACGTTCTGCACCAGCTGCTCGCAGCCTTCGCGAGTGAGCGCGGAGACCTGGAACAGCGGGCCCTTGTAGCGCATGCGCTTCACGAAGTCCTTCACGCGCTTTTCGCGTTCTCCGGCGGGCACCATGTCGAGCTTGTTCAGCACCAGCCAGCGCGGCTTGTCGTACAGGGCCTTGTCGTACTTCTTGAGCTCCGCGGCGATCGCCTTGGCCTGCGCGACGGGGTCCGCGTCGTCGAACGGCGCGATGTCGACGATGTGCAGCAAGAGGCGCGTGCGCTGCAGGTGGCGCAGGAACTGGTGGCCGAGCCCGGCGCCTTCGGAGGCGCCTTCGATCAGGCCCGGCACGTCGGCGATCACGAAGCTCTGCTCGGGGCCGACGCGCACCACGCCCAGGTTGGGGTGCAGCGTGGTGAAGGGGTAGTCGGCGATCTTGGGCCGCGCGTTGGACACAGCGGCGATCAGCGTCGACTTGCCGGCGTTGGGCATGCCCAGCAGGCCGACGTCGGCCAGCACCTTCAGTTCCAGCTTCAGGTTCTTCTTCTCGCCGGGCCAGCCGGGCGTCTTCTGCCTCGGCGCGCGGTTGATCGAGCTCTTGAAGCGCATGTTGCCGAAGCCGCCGTCGCCGCCCTTGGCGATCAGGACTTTCTCGCCCGGGGTCAGCAGCTCGTACAGCACGTCGCCGGTCTCGGCGTCGGTGATGATGGTGCCCACCGGCATCTTCAGCGTGATGTCGTGGCCGGCGGCGCCGAACATGTCGGAGCCCATGCCGTGCTCGCCGCGCCCGGCGTCGTGGCGGCGCGAGAAGCGGTAGTCGACCAGCGTGTTCAGGGCCGGGTCGGCCACGGCATACACGTGCCCGCCGCGCCCGCCGTCGCCGCCGTTCGGCCCGCCGAACTCCTTGTACTTCTCGTGGCGGAACGAGACGCAGCCGTTCCCGCCGTCTCCCGCGGAGATGTCGATGTAGGCTTCGTCTACGAACTTCATGAGGTTGATCTTATAAAGGACAAGGCCCCGCGGAGCGGGGCCTTGTTTTCGCCCGTTTCAGGGCTTTGTCCTTGCTCCTGCGAATTATCTCAAGCGACCGGAACCACGTTCACGGTCTGCTTGTTCTGCGCGCCGCGCACCTGGAACTTCACGTGCCCGTCGACCAGCGCGAACAGGGTATGGTCCTTGCCCACGCCGACGTTGGTGCCGGGGTGGAACTTGGTGCCGCGCTGGCGCACGATGATGGAGCCGGCGCTGATCAGCTCACCGCCGAACGCCTTGACACCGAGCATCTTGGGCTGGGAATCCCGCCCGTTTCGCGTAGAGCCGCCGCCTTTTTTCTGTGCCATTTCGTCAGACTCCGATGGCGCCGATCTGCAGCTCGGTGAAAGCCTGCCGATGGCCCTGGTGCTTCTGGTAGTGCTTGCGGCGGCGCATCTTGAAGATGCGCACCTTGTCGTGCTTGCCGTGCGCGACGACCGTCGCCTTCACCGTGGCACCTGACACCAGGGGCACGCCGACTTTCAGGTCGCTGCCGTTACCGACAGCGAGCACTTCGTCAAACGTGAGTTCCTGGCCGATGTCCGCAGCAATCTGTTCTACTTTGATCTTGTCGCCGGAAGCAACACGATACTGCTTGCCTCCGGTTTTTATGACCGCGTACATGGTTTGACCTCATTCATTGGGGGATAGGCCCACCAGACGGATTTCCGGTGAGCCCAAGATTATGCCATAGTTTGCGACCACTCACAAGGCGCCCCCGCGTCTTCCTATAATCGGTTCGCTTTGACCGATCCTTCCAACCGCACCGCATCCGTACTCGCCCTGGTCGCCGACGACATGGCGCAGGTCGACGCAGTCATCGCCCGGCGGCTCGCTTCGGGGGTCCCGCTGGTCGGCCAAGTGTCGCAGTACATCATCTCGGCCGGCGGCAAGCGGCTGCGGCCCGCGCTGCTGCTGCTGGTGTGCGGGGCGCTGGGCTACCGTGGCGAGCAGCGCCACAACCTGGCGGCCGTGGTCGAGTTCATCCACACCGCCACCCTGCTGCATGACGACGTGGTCGACGAGTCCACGCTCAGGCGCGGCCGCCCCACGGCCAACGAGAGCTTCGGCAACCCGGCCAGCGTGCTGGTGGGCGACTTCCTGTACTCGCGCGCCTTCCAGATGATGCTGGACGCGCACGACATGCGCGTGATGGAGATCCTGGCCGACGCCACCAACGTGATCGCCGAAGGCGAGGTGATGCAGCTGGTGAACATGCACGACCCCGACCTCGACGAGGCGGGCTACCTGCAGGTAATCCGCTCCAAGACCGCCAAGCTGTTCGAAGCCAGCGCGCGGCTGGGTGCCGTGCTGGCGAAGGCGCCGGCGGCCCAGGAGCAGGCCTGTGCCGACTTCGGGCAGGCACTGGGCACCGCGTTCCAGGTGATCGACGACGTGCTCGACTACGACGGCGACGTCGCCGAACTCGGCAAGAACCTGGGCGACGACCTGCGCGAAGGCAAGGTCACCCTGCCGCTCATCGCGGCGATGCGCCGCGGCACGACGGCGCAGCGCGACCTGATCCGCCACGCCATCGAGACCGGGGCGCTGGGCGAGCTGGACCAGGTGGTGGCGATCGTGCGCGCAACCGGCGCGCTGGATGCGGCGCGCGCCGCCGCCGCCGAAGAGGCTCAGCGCGCGATCGACGCCGCTCGCGAGCTGCCCGCGAATGCCTTCACGCAAGGTTTGCTACAATTGGCGGCTCAACTGCTGCAGCGGCGCACCTGACTACACGGGCTCGCACCGCACCGCCGCAAAATCGGGGTGTAGCTTAGCCTGGTAGAGCGCTACGTTCGGGACGTAGAGGCCGGAGGTTCGAATCCTCTCACCCCGACCAATCATTTCAGGACTGCTGCCATGCCTGCGCACCGTCCCGAACCCTCCCCCTTCGACGCCGGCCTCGCGCTGGTGCGGGCCGGCCGTGCGCAGGAAGCGCTGGTGCGGCTGCAGCAGGCGGTCGCAGCCGATCCGGCACATGCCAACGCCTACAACGCCATGGGCGCCGCCCTGCGCATGCTGCAGCGCCCGGCAGAGGCCTTGCGCAGCTTCGAGCAGGCCATAGCCGCGGCCCCGGGCCATGCAGCCGCACACAGCAACCGCGGCATCATGCTGGCCGAACTGAAGCAGCCCGAGGCGGCCATCGAGAGCTTCGACCGCGCGCTCGCGCTCGACCCCCGGCTGGCCGATGCCCTCAGCAACCGCGGCAAGGTACGCATCGACCTGGGGCAGCCCGAAGCGGCGCTGGCCGACTTCGACGAGGCGATCCGGCAGGCGCCCGGCTTCGCTGAAGCGCACCACAACCGCGGCATCGTGCTGCGCCAGTTGCGGCAGCGCGAAGCCGCCCGGGCCAGTTTCGAGCAAGCCGTGCGCTTGAAGCCGGAATCGGCGGATGCGCGCAGCAGCCTGGGCTGCGCGGAACTCGAGCGCAACCGCGTCGACGCCGCACTCAGGCATTTCGACGCGGCGCTGCTGAGCCAGCCGGGCCACGCCGAAGCGCGCTGGAACAAGGCGCTGGCGCTGCTGCTGGCGGGCCGCTTCGGGGAAGGCTGGCCGCTGTACGAGGCGCGCTGGGACCGAACGGCAGCATCGCGCCGGCCCTTCCGGCAGCCGCAGTGGACCGGCCGTGAGCCGCTGGCCGGCCGGACGATCCTGCTGCATGCCGAACAGGGCCTGGGCGATACCCTCCAGTTCTGCCGCTATGTGCCGCAGGTGGCGGCGGCGGGTGCCACCGTGCTGCTCGAAGTGCAGCCGCCGCTGGCCCCGCTGCTGCGGCAACTGCCCGGGGTGGCCACCCTGGTCATGCAGGGCGAACCCCTGCCGCGCTTCGACCTGCAATGCCCGCTGCTGTCGCTGCCGCTCGCTTTCGGCACGACGCTGGGCAGCATCCCGGCGGCGAGCGGCCCGTACCTGCAGGCACCGAGCGACCGGCTGGCGCTTTGGGGCGAGCGTCTCGGTGCCACGAGTTCTGTGCGGGTCGGCCTCGCGTGGAGCGGCCGCGCGGAGCACCGCAACGACCACAACCGCGGCCTCGCGCTCGAGCGGCTCGCTGCGCACCTGCCGCCGGGCTTCGACTACGTGAGCCTGCAGCAGGACGTGCGTGCCGCCGACCGCGAGGTGCTGGCAGCGCACCCGCACATCCGCCACTTCGGCGACGCACTCGCCGACTTCGGCGATACCGCCGCGCTGTGCAGCCTGGTGGATGTCGTCCTGACGGTGGACACGAGCATTGCGCACCTGGCGGGCGCTCTCGGCCGTACAGCCTGGGTGCTGCTGCCCTTCGCGCCCGACTGGCGCTGGCTGCTGGAGCGCGAAGACAGTCCCTGGTACGCATCGTTACGACTGTTCCGGCAGCCCGCGCCGATCGAGTGGGACCCGGTGCTGGCGCGCGCTGCCGGCGAGCTGCGGCGGCTCGCCAGGGCCGCACCCCGAGCGTGACTTCTTGCCAACTACCCGGGCGGTCCGGGGCCCTCGCCAATTTACGCGTTCCCCCATTTCAGCGATGATGCACCGATGACCTGCCCCGGCTGTCAGCCGCGTCCACGCCCGTAGTTATATTTCGCCATGGCCGCCGTCGACCCCGTCTCTGCTGAAGCATCATCGGTCGCCCTGCCCGGCCTGGCCCGGGCGCTCGTCTCCGCGGGCAAGCTCGGCCAGAAATCGGCCGAAGAGTTCTACCGCAAGGCTCAGGCCAACCGCACCAGCTTCATAGCGGAGCTGACCGGCTCGGGCGCCGTGTCGGCCTTCGACCTCGCGCACACCATGTCGGCCGCGTACGGCGCGCCGCTGCTCGACCTGGACGCGATCGACGCCAACCGGCTGCCCAAGAACCTGCTGGACACCAAGATCTGCCAGTCGTACCGGGTGGTGGTGCTGTCCAAGCGCAACAACCGCCTGACCTGCGCCACGGCCGACCCGTCGGACCAGCAGGCCGCCGAGAAGATCAAGTTCGCCACGCAGATGGGCGTGGACTGGGTGATCGCCGAGTTCGACAAGCTCACCAAGATGGTGGAGCAGCAGGCGACGACGGCCACCCAGGAGATGGAGAGCATCGTCGGCGACGACTTCGAGTTCGACGAGTCCACCATGGACCAGTCGGTCGTCGACGAGGACGACAAGGGCGCCACCGCCGACGTCGACGACGCGCCGGTCGTCAAGTTCCTGCACAAGATGCTGCTCGACGCCATCGGCGCGCGCGCCTCCGACCTGCACTTCGAGCCTTACGAGCACCAGTACCGCGTGCGCTTCCGCGTCGACGGCGAACTGCGCGAGATCGCCTCGCCGCCCGTCGCCATCAAGGACAAGCTGGCCTCGCGCATCAAGGTGATCTCGCGGCTGGACATCTCCGAAAAGCGCATCCCGCAGGACGGCCGGATGAAGCTGAAGGTGGGGCCCGACAAGGTGATCGACTTCCGCGTGAGCACGCTGCCCACGCTGTTCGGCGAGAAGATCGTGATCCGTATCCTCGACCCGTCCAGCGCCAAGCTCGGCATCGAGGCACTGGGCTACGAGCCCGAGGAAAAGAAGCGCCTGCTCGACGCGATCAGCCGTCCCTACGGCATGATCCTCGTGACCGGCCCCACGGGCTCGGGCAAGACGGTGTCGCTGTACACCTGCCTGAACCTGATGAACAAGCCGGGCGTGAACATCTCCACCGCGGAAGACCCGGCCGAAATCAACCTGCCGGGCGTGAACCAGGTGAACGTGAACGAGAAGGCCGGCCTCACCTTCGCGGCGGCGCTCAAGTCCTTCCTGCGGCAGGACCCCGACGTGATCATGGTCGGCGAGATCCGCGACCTCGAGACCGCCGACATCGCGATCAAGGCGGCGCAGACGGGCCACCTGGTGCTGTCGACGCTGCACACCAACGACGCGCCGGCCACCCTCACGCGGATGCGCAACATGGGCATTGCGCCCTTCAACATCGCCTCCAGCGTGATCCTGATCACCGCGCAGCGGCTGGCGCGGCGCCTGTGCGCCAACTGCAAGCAGCCGGCCGACATCCCGTACGAAGCGCTCATCGAAGCCGGCTACACCGAGGAAGAAGTGGACGGCACGTGGACGCCGTACCGCCCGGTGGGCTGCAGCATGTGCAACAACGGCTACAGGGGCCGCGTCGGCATCTACCAGGTGATGCCGATCAACGAGGACATGCAGCAGCTGATCCTGCGCGACGGCTCCTCGCTGGACATCGCGAGGCAGGCGAAGGCCGACGGCGTGAGGTCGCTCAGGCAGTCGGGCCTGCACAAGGTCAAGCAGGGCGTGACTTCGCTGGAAGAAGTCCTCGCCTGCACCAACGAATAAGGGCAGAGGGGTAACAGGAGCAAGCCATGGCAACAGCAGCAACCACCACCAAGGTCACCGAGTTCGTCTTCGAATGGGAAGGACGCGACCGCAACGGCAAGCAGGTGCGTGGCGAAACTCGCGCCTCGGGCGAGAACCAGGTGATGGCGGCGCTCAGGCGCCAGGGCGTCTCGCCCACCAAGATCAAGAAGCGCCGCATGCGCTCGGGCGCGAAGATCCGGGCCAAGGACATCGCCATCTTCACGCGCCAGCTGGCCACGATGATGAAGGCCGGCGTGCCGCTGCTGCAGGCCTTCGACATCGTCGGCCGCGGCAACGCCAACGCCAGCGTGACCAAGCTGCTCAACGACATCCGCACCGACGTCGAGACCGGCACCTCGCTGTCGGCCGCCTTCCGCAAGTACCCTCTGTACTTCGACAACCTGTACTGCAACCTGGTGGAAGCCGGTGAAGCGGCCGGTATCCTCGAAAACCTGCTCGACCGGCTGGCGGTCTACATGGAGAAGACCGAGGGCATCAAGTCGAAGATCAAGGCTGCGCTGATGTACCCGATCGCGGTGGTCGTGGTCGCCTTCGTCGTGGTGACCGTGATCATGATCTTCGTGATCCCGGCCTTCAAGCAGGTGTTCAGCTCGTTCGGCGCCGACCTGCCCGGCCCCACGCTGTTCGTCATCGCGATCAGCGAGGTCTTCGTCGCGTACTGGTGGCTCATCTTCGGCGTGATCGGCGGCGGGCTCTACTTCTTCATGCAGGCCTGGAAACGCAACGAAGGGGTCCAGCAGTTCATGGACCGCCTGATGCTGAAGCTGCCGGTGTTCGGCGACCTGGTCTACAAGTCGGTGATCGCGCGCTGGACGCGCACGCTGGCGACCATGTTCGCGGCCGGCGTGCCGCTGGTGGAAGCGCTCGACTCGGTGGGCGGCGCCTCGGGCAATTCGGTGTACACCAAGGCCACCGAGAAGATCCAGGCCGAAGTCTCCACCGGCACCAGCCTGACGGCGGCCATGACCAATGCCAACGTGTTCCCCACCATGGTGCTGCAGATGTGCGCGATCGGCGAGGAGTCGGGCTCGATCGACCACATGCTCGGCAAGGCGGCGGACTTCTATGAAGCCGAGGTCGACGACATGGTGGCCGGCCTGTCGAGCCTGATGGAGCCGATCATCATCGTGTTCCTCGGCGGCCTGATCGGCGGCATCGTGGTGTCGATGTACCTGCCGATCTTCAAGCTGGGCGCCGTCGTCTGATGCTGGTGTCCCCCGTGGTGGACGCCGCGCTGGCCGGCGTCCTCGGCCTCATGGTCGGCAGCTTCCTGAACGTGGTGATCTACCGGCTGCCGAAGATCCTGGAGCGGCAATGGGCCGACGACTGCGCCGACATCTGCGGCAAGCAGCCCGAGCCGGCCGAGCCCTTCAACCTGGTCACGCCGCGCTCGCGCTGCCGGCAATGCGGCCACCCGATCCGCTGGTACGAGAACATCCCTGTGGCGAGCTACGTGGCCCTGCGCGGCAAGTGCTCCAACTGCGGCACGGCCATCGGCATCCGCTACCCGCTGGTGGAGCTGGCCACCGGCGCGCTGTTCGCCTACTCGGTGTGGTGGGGCGGCTTCACGCCGGCGGGCCTGGCGTGGTGCGGCTTTGCGGCGGCACTGGTGGCGCTGGCGCTGATCGACCTGGACACCATGTACCTGCCCGACGTGATCACGCAGCCGTTGCTGTGGGCCGGGCTGCTGGTGGCGGCGCTGGGCTGGACCGCGCTGCCGCTGAAGTCGGCCATCTGGGGCGCGGTGGCGGGCTACATGTCGCTGTGGCTGGTGTCGCAGGGCTACAAGCTGCTGCGCGGCGAGGAAGGCATGGGCAACGGCGACTTCAAGCTGTTTGCCGCGCTCGGCGCGTGGTTCGGCTGGGCCGCGCTGGTGCCGCTGATCCTCATGGCCTCGGTGATCGGCGCCGTCATCGGCATCACGCTCAAGCTGCGCAGCGGCACGCGCGCCATTCCCTTCGGGCCGCTGCTGGCGCTGGCCGGGCTCACCGGCATGGTGTTCGGCCCGGCCGCCATCCTGTCGGTGGTCGGCATCAAGTGACGGCATGGCGCTGCGCATCGGCCTGACCGGCGGCATCGGCAGCGGCAAGAGCACCGTGCTGCAGATGCTGGTGGCGCACGGCGCGGCCGCCATCGACGCCGACGCGATTTCGCGCGCGGCCACGGCCGCGGGCGGCGCCGCGATTGCCGCGATCAGCGAGCGCTTCGGGGCTTCGTTCGTCACCGCCGAAGGCGCGCTGGACCGCGTGCGCATGCGGGAAGCCGCCTACGCCGACCCCGAAGCGCGCCGCCAGCTCGAGGCGATCGTGCACCCGCTGGTGGGCCAGGAGATCGCGCGCCAGGTCGAAGCCGCCGTGGCGAGCAGCCACCCCTGCATCGTGTTCGACATCCCGCTGCTGGTGGAGTCGGGCCGCTGGCGGGCCCAGCTGGATCGGGTGCTGGTGGTCGACTGCACGCCCGACACGCAGGTGGCCCGCGTGGTTGCCCGCAGTGCGCTGAAGCCCGGGGAAGTCCGCGCGATCATCGCCGCGCAGGCGCCGCGCGGGCTCCGGCTGGCAGCGGCGGACCTGGTGATTTGCAACGAAGCTTTAGCGCTGGCTGCGCTGGAAGCCGAAGTGGCCGAAGCGGCCCGGTCCTTCGGGCTATGATGCAAGCCGCCGAAAGAAGCTTGCTGGCGTGATCCTTTACGAATATCCCTTCAACGAACGCATCCGCACCTACCTGCGCCTGGAGCACCTGTTCCGGCGCCTGGCCGAACTGGTGCCGCGCGAGCAGCCGATCGACCATCACTACGCGCTGGCCACCATCTTCGAGATCATGGACGTGGCCGCGCGCGCCGACCTGAAGTCGGACGTGATGAAGGACCTGGAAAAGCAGAAGCAGCTGCTCAACTCGTACCGCGGCAACCCCGCGATCTCGGTGCAGGCGCTCGACGCCGTCGTGGCACAGCTCGACGGCTGCTTTTCGGCGCTGAACCACCTGCCCGGCAAGGCCGGCCACTCGCTCACCGAGAACGAATGGCTGATGAGCATCCGCAGCCGCGTGAACATCCCGGGCGGCACGTGCGAGTTCGACCTGCCCGCCTACTACGCGTGGCAGCACCGCCCCAGCACTTCGCGGCAGGCCGACCTGGACCGCTGGACGGCGACGCTGGCTCCGCTGGCCGAATCGATCCACCTGCTGTTGAAGCTGCTGCGCGACTCGGGCGCCCCGCAGAAGGTGTTGGCCGCCAATGGCCAGCTGCAGCAGAACCTGCCGCAAGGCCGCACGTTCCAGCTGCTGCGCCTGCGCATCAACCCCGAGCTCGGGCTGGTGCCCGAGATCAGCGGCAACCGCCTGATGGTGTCGGTGCGCCTGATGCGGCAGGAAGGCGACCGCCTGCAGGCATCGAGCGATGCCGCGCCTTTCGAGCTGACGCTCTGTTCGTGATGCAGCCGGGCGAGCTGAAGGAGCGCATCGTGCGCTGCCCCGGGTGCGGCGGCGACACGCTGTACTCGCTGCGCAATCCGTATCGCCCTTTCTGCAGTGCGCGGTGCAAGGGGATCGACTTCGGCGACTGGGCGAGCGAGAGTTTTCGTGTTCCCGATGACACGTCACCCGACGACTTCGCCAATGGTAAGGAATAGGACGCAGAAGACGCAGAACTAAATTCCAAAAGACGCAGAAAGATTCACTTGGACTTTTTCTGCGATTTTTTTGAATTTACTTCTGCGCCTTCTGCGTTCCTTCCATGCCTTCAGCTACGGAGTAGGTAGCGCCACGAAAGCCGCGCTCTTCGGCGAACCAGTCCAGCACCGGCACCGTCCCCGGCAACACGGGTTGCACATCGACCGGCAACTGCTGCCACGAGAACGACTGGCCCTCATGCATGTGCAGCTCGCCGGTCCACTCGTAGACCTTGCAGAAATTCAGGCGGACGAGCGCATGCGGGTAGTCGACGCGCTCGACATGCCACGGATGCACGGCGCCTATCGTGACGCCGATCTCCTCGATGAGTTCGCGGCGTAAAGCCTCCTCCACCGTCTCGCCCGGCTCCACCTTGCCGCCGGGGAATTCCCAGTAGCCCTCGTAGACCTTGCCGGGCGGGCGGCTGGTGAGCAGGAAGGCGCCGTCACCCCGGATCAGCACGCCCACCGCCACCTCCACCTCGGCACGGTCGGGGCCGCCCTCGCGCGCGCGATGGGCGTCCGCCACGATCGCGGGCTTGCTCACGCGTGGTGCCGGCCCGCGTAGTCGCGCGCGAACTGGTAAGCCACGCGGCCGCTGCGCGAGCCGCGCTCCAGTGCCCACACCAGCGCCTCGGGGCGCGCGGCGGCAATGGCTGCGGCATCGACGCCGAAGTGCGAGAGCCACTGCGCGGTGATCGCCAGGTACTCGTCCTGGCTGAACGGGTAGAAGCTGACCCACAGCCCGAAGCGCTCGGACAGAGAGATCTTCTCCTCAACCACCTCGCCGGGATGCACCTCGCCGTCCTCGGTGTGCGTGTAGGTGAGGTTTTCCTTCATGTACTCGGGCAGCAGGTGGCGCCGGTTGCTGGTTGCATAGACCAGCACGTTGGGCGTCGCCGCCGCCACCGAGCCGTCGAGGATGGACTTGAGCGCCTTGTAGCCTGCCTCGCCCTCCTCGAACGACAGGTCGTCGCAGTACACGATGAATTTCTCTTCACGGCCCGCCACCACGTCCACGATGTCGGGCAGGTCCACCAGGTCGGCCTTGTCCACCTCGAGCAGGCGCAGGCCCTGCGGCGCGTACTCGTTCAGGCAGGCCTTGATCAGCGACGACTTGCCGGTGCCGCGCGCGCCGGTCAGCAGCACGTTGTTGGCGGCATGGCCCTGCACGAACTGCAGGGTGTTGCGCTGGATCTTCTCCTTCTGCGGCTCGATCTCCTTCAGGTCGCCCAGGCGGATCGGGCCGATGTGCCTGACCGGCTCCAGCACGCCGTGGCCCGACGAACGCTTGCGGTAGCGAAAGGCGACCGAAGCGCCCCAGTCGGGCGCGGACAGCGGCTGGGGCAGGACGGCTTCGATGCGCTCGAGCAACTGCCCGGCCTGCTCGAGGAGTCTCTCGAATTTTTCGTTCATTCAGGACCGGTAGTCGGCGTTGATGGTCACGTACTCGTGGCTGAAGTCGCAAGTCCACACCTGGTCGGCAGCGCTGCCGCGCCCGAGGACTACGCGCACGGTGATCTCGCTTTGCTTCATCACGCGCTGCCCGTCCTCCTCGCGGTACGAAGGGTTGCGCCCGCCGCCGGCGGCCACGTGGACGTCGTCGAGGAACAGGTCGATCTTCGCCTGGTCCAGGTCTTCGATGCCCGCATAGCCCACTGCCGCCAGGATGCGCCCGAGGTTGGGGTCGCTCGCGAAGAATGCCGTCTTCACCAGCGGCGAATGCGCGATGGCGTACGCCACCTTCAGGCATTCGTCGCGCGTCGCGCCGCCTTCCACCCGCACCGTGATGAACTTGGTGGCGCCCTCGCCGTCACGCACGATGGCCTGCGCCAGCGCTCGCGCGACTTCGGCCATCGCATCCTTCAGCACCTTGCCGGCGGCGCTGTCCAGCGACGTCACCGGCGCATGCCTGGCCTGGTTGGTGGCAATCACGATGAACGAGTCGTTGGTGGAGGTGTCGCCATCCACCGTGACGCGGTTGAACGAGCCTTCTGCCAGCTCGAAGGCCAGCTGCTGCATCACGCCCTGCGAGATGCACGCGTCGGTGGCCATGAAGCCCAGCATGGTCGCCATGTTCGGCCGGATCATGCCCGCGCCCTTGCTGATGCCGGTGACGGTGACGGTCGCGCCGTCGACCTTTACCTGCCGGCTGAAAGCCTTGGGCACCGTGTCCGTGGTCATGATGCCTTCGGCCGCGCGCAGCCAGTTGGCGGCGTTCGCATCGGCAATCGCCGCCGGCATGCCCTTTTCGATGCGGTCCACCGGCAGCGGCTCCATGATGACGCCCGTGGAGAAAGGCAGCACCTGCCCAGGGGCCAGCCCCAGGTGCCGGGCCAGCGCGCTGCAGGTGGCGCGTGCGCGCGCCAGGCCGTCTTCGCCCGTGCCCGCATTCGCGTTGCCGGTGTTGATGACCATGGCGCGGATGTCGCCATGGGCCAGGTGTTCGCGGCACACCTGCACGGGCGCCGCGCAGAAGCGGTTGCGCGTGAACACGCCCGCCACCGATGCGCCGGGGTCGAGCAGGAACACCGACAGGTCCTTGCGGTTCGCCTTGCGCACGCCCGCTTCGGCGACGCCGATGCGCACGCCGGGCACGGGGTGCAGTTGGGCGGCCTGCGGCGCCGGGAGGTTCACGGGCATGGGTGCTTCCTTGCTCAGTTCTGGCGCCAGGGCAGGCCCAGGTGGCGCCAGCCGCCGCTGTGGCCGCGCTGCCCGTGCTCGTCGGGGTCGCCTTCGAAGCCTTCGAGGATGTTGTAGGCCTCGATGCCGAATTCGGTGGCGCGCTTCGCCGCCGCGATCGAGCGGTGCCCGCTGCGGCACAGCAGCACTGCCTTCTTGCCGGGCGGCACGGCCGCCTTGATGGCGCTGTCGAAGTCGGGGTTGGGCTTCATGCCGGGCCATTGCTTCCACGGCACGTTGACCGCACCGGGGACGAAGCCGACCCATTCGCGCTCGGCGTCGCTGCGCACGTCCACCAGCACGGCAACGCCCGAGCGCCACCAGCGGTGCGCCAGTTCCGGCGACACGTCGCCGGCGTAACCGGGCGCCGGCCGGGGCGCGTCGAGCGCGCCGCCGCCGGCGTCGTGGCGCAGGCCGGAGGTGAGGTTGGCCGGGACGGCTTCGTCGATCCGCTTGGGCTTGGGCAGGTCCAGCTGTTCCATGATGGCCTTGAATTCTGCCAGCGACTTGCCTGCGACCCGCGGGTTGGTGGCCTTCTCCCGGCCGATGGTGGAATGCGTGCGGCCGTGGTAGTCGTGCGCGGGCCAGACGATGGTGTCGTCGGGCAGCGCGAACAGCACCTCGGTGATGCTGCGGTACAGGTCGGTCGAGCTGCCCGACTGGAAGTCGGTGCGCCCGCAGCCGCCGATCAGCAGCGTGTCGCCGGTAAACACATGGTTGCGCCACACGTAGCTCATGCTGCCGGCCGTGTGGCCGGGCGTATGGAGAGCCCGGATCGACTCGTTGCCGAACTCCAGCACGTCGCCGTCCTGCAGCTGGGTGCCCGCCGTGCCGATGTGGCAGCCTTGCGGCGCGGCGGTGTGCGCGCCGGCATGCTCGGCCAGTTCGCCGGCACTGGTGATGTGGTCGGCATGGGCATGCGTCTCGACGCTCCACACGAGCTTGAGCCCGCGCTCGCGCAGCAGCGCGAGGTCGCGCTCGAGCTGCTCATCCACTGGGTCGATGATCAGGGCTTCGTGCGTGGCCTCGTCGGCCAGGATGTAGGTGTAGGTGCTCGACGCAGGGTCGAAAAGCTGGATCGGGGCCATCCCCGTATTGTCAGGGCTCCTTGCCGCGCAGGGATTGCCCCAGGTCTACCAGGGCCATGACGAAGCCGATGGCGAGCACGATGGCCAGCTCGACTTCCTTGAGTTTCCAGGCAATCGGGACCAGGAAGGCCAGCAGCAGGACGATGGCCACGACGGCTGCGAAGTACTTGACGGGCATGGAGGGGTCCCCTTTCAGGTGGCAACGTATTTCGTGAGCCAGGCCGCCGTGCGCAGCAGCCGGGCGTCGCCGTGGCGGCGGCCCACGAGCTGCACACCCAACGGCAGGCCGTCAGGCCCGGTCATCAGCGGCAGGTTGCAGGCCGGCATGCCGGCCAGCGACCACAAGGTGCAGAACGACGGGTCGCCGGTCGAAGCGATCGGCGGCGCGGTGCCCGGCGCGGAAGGAGTGAGGATGGCGTCGTAGCGGTCGAACAGGTCGTCGAAGCCCTCGGCCAGCCGTCGGGCGCTGGCGACGGCCTGCTGGTAAGCCAGCGCCTTCACCTCACGGCCGCGCGCGAGCTGCTCCTGCAGGTGCGCCGACAGCTTGTCGCGGCCGCGCTGCCATTCCACATCCAGGTTGGCGGCCATCTCGGCTTCCATGATCGTGCGGTGCCAGTCCCAGGCCGCGCGCGCCGAGTCCGGCAGGTCGTAGGCCTCGCAGGCGTCGCCGAGCACTTCGCGCAGCTCACCGAAAGCCTCGCGAAGGGCCGGGTCCGCGTCGTCCCACAGGTGCGTCTTCACCAGCGCGAGCTTGGGCGGGAGGGGCGGCTCCTGGGCCACGCCGGCCACCAGCGGCGGGCGCGCACGCATCGACGTGTCGGGGTCGTTCGCGTCGAAGCCGATGAGCTGCTCGGCCACCAGCGCGACGTCCTCGAGCGAGCGGCCGAACAGCCCCACGGTGTCCAGCGTGCGCGACAGCTTCAGGATGCCGTGGCGCGGCACCCAACCGTGCGTGGGCTTGTAGCCGACCACGCCGCAGAAGGCAGCGGGCCGGATCATCGATCCGTTGGTCTGCGTGCCCAGCGCCACGGGCACCATGCCGCAGGCCACTGCCGCCGCGGAACCCGACGACGAACCGCCGGGCGTGCGGCTCGCATCGTGCGGGTTGCGGGTCTTGCCCGGCGAATAGGTCGCCAGTTCGGTGGTGACCGTCTTGCCCAGGATGACGGCGCCCGCCCTGCGCAGGGATACGATGACCGAAGCGTCTTCGTCGGGGATGCGCCCCGCATGCAGCACCGTGCCGTCTTCGGTGGGCATGTCGCCCGTGTCGATGATGTCCTTGATGCCGACCGGCACGCCGTGCAGCGGCCCGCACGCCCGGCCTTCGGCACGGTCCGCATCGCGCGCACATGCCTGGCGCAGGGCATGCTCCTCGTCGAGGTACTGCCAGGCCTGCACCTGCGGCTCGGCCTCGCGGATGCGCGCCAGGCACGAGCGCACCAGCTCCTCCGAGGTCAGCTCGCCCCGGGCGATGGCGCGCGCTGCCTCGGCCGCACCCAGCCATTGCGGTTTCAACCCATCCATGTCATTTCGGCCCGTAAAGCAACCCGGGCAGCCACAGCGCGATGCCGGGGAAGATGTACACCATGAGCATCGTCACGATCACGACGTAGACGAAGGGCATGCACCCGCTGAATATCTGCGTGAGCAGCACGTGCGGTGGACTCACTCCCTTCAGGTAGTAGGCCGACATCGCCATCGGCGGCGACAGGAAGGCCGTCTGCAGGTTCAGGGCGATCAGCACGCCGAACAGGATCGGGTCGATGCCGAAGTGCGCCACCAGCGGCAGGAAGATCGGCACGAAGATGATGATGATCTCCGTCCACTCCAGCGGCCACCCCAGCAGGAAGATGATCACCTGCGCCAGCAGCATGAAGGTGATCGGATTGAGGTTCAAATGGGTGACGAATTGCTGGATGATCTGGTTGCCGCCCAGGTAGGCGAACACGGAGGCGAAGGTCGCCGAGCCCACGAACAGCCAGCACACCATCGCCGAGGTGCGGGCAGTCAGGAAGACCGACTCGCGCAGGCCCTGCCAGGTCAGCGACCGGTAGGCTGCGGCCAGCAGCGCAGCGCCCAGCGCACCCACGGCGGCGGCCTCGGTGGGCGTCGCGATGCCGAACATGATGGCGCCCAGCACCGACAGGATCAGCAGCGACAGCGGCAGGAACGACTTGGCGAGCAGGACCACCACCTGAGCCACGGGGATGTTCCCCTCCTCCTTCGGCAGCCTGGGCGCCTTCTCCGGCTTCACGATCGCCACGCCGATGACGTAGACGACGTACATGCCGGCCAGGAAGAACCCCGGCACCATCGCGGCGGCATAGAGCTTGACCACCGACTCGCCGGCCATCGCGCCGTACACGATCAGCATGATCGAAGGCGGGATCAGGATGCCCAGGCAGCCGCCCGCGCAGATCACGCCGGCGGCCAGGCGGGAGTCGTAGCCCGCCTTCAGCATCTGCGGCAAGGCAAGCAGTCCCATCAGCGTGACCACCGCGCCGACGATGCCGGTGGCGGTGGCGAACAACGCGCAGGTGGCGAGCGTGGCCACCGCCAGCGACCCCGGCACGTGCTTCAGTGCGATCTGCAGGCTGCGGAACAGGTTGTCGAGGATGTTCGCGCGCTCGACCAGGTAGCCCATCAGCAGGAACAGCGGGATCGACACCAGCGCATCGTTGTTGAGCACCGTGAAGGTGTTCTGCGTGAGCAGGTAGAACACGCGGTTGTCGAAGAAGGCCTGGCCGGCCTGGTAGTAACCGTAGTAGCCGAAGCCGACACCCAGTGCCATGAGCGTGAACGCCACCGGGTAGCCGATGCAGATCACGAAGACCAGGATGCCCATCATCGCGAGGGCGACTGCAGGGTCGCTCATCGCGCGGCTCCTTCGGCGGTGGCATCGGGTGCCTGCGCGTGCTGCTGCAGGATCTGCTCCTCGAGTTCCTGCACATCATGCAGGCGCGGCGGCCAGTCCCCCGTGCGCAGGCACACGAGGCAGCGCAGCACTTCGGCGAAACCCTGCACCGCGATCAGGGCGGCGCCCACGGGGATCATCATCTTCAGCGGCCAGATCGGCATGCCCGCGGGGCTGTTCACGCTGACCTCGCGCAGCCTGAGCGACTCGAGCCCGTAGGCACTGCCCGCGATGACGAGCGCCAGGATGCCCGGGAAGAAGAAGAAGACGTACAACAGCAGCTCTACCCTGGCCTGCGTCTTCGGCTGCCACTTGCGGTAGAACATGTCCGCGCGCACGTGGCCCCCGCGCGAGAGCGTGTAGGCGCCCGCCATGTAGAACGTGGCGCCGTACATCAGGTAGCTCAGGTCGAACGCCCAGCTGGTCGGGTCGTTCAGGAGGTACCGCACGAAGACCTCGTAGCAGGTGCCGAGCGAGAGGATGACGATGCACCACGCGAAGGCGTGGCCGACCGTCTTGGAGAGCTGGTCGATCGCGAGGATGATGGGTTGCACGGAAGGGTCCCGGTTTCTTCTTCGTAAAAAAGGGCGGTCACCGACCGCCCCTGTCCCTGCCCGCCGGTCAGGCCGATGGCAGCTTGGTCTTGTGCACGTGCTCGTAGCCCGTGCGGTAGTCGGCCTCGTTCACGAACATGTAGTAGGCCACGCGCTTGGCGAAAGCCAACTGCGAGTCGACCACCTTCTTGAAGAACGGGTCCTCGTCGGACATCTTCTTGGTGAGCACGTCCCAGGCCTTCAGCTGTTCCGTGAACACCGCCTTGGGCGTGCGGATCACGTTCACCTTGTGCTTGGTCTGCAGGTCCTGCAGGTCGCGCGAGTAGTTGTCCATGGCCGTCCACCAGTTGGACGAACTCGCCGCCTCGGCCGCATACCGAAGGATGGCCTTCAGGTCGGGGGGCAGCGTGTCGTGCTTCTTCTTGTTGAACGCGATCTCGAAGAACTCCATGGCCTGGTGGTAGCTGCCCATCATGTAGTTCTTGATCACGTCATGCGCGCCGAACCGCATGTCGGAGGTGGGGTTGTTGAACTCGAACGCGTCGATCACGCCCTTTTCCAGCGCGGGCATGATTTCGCCGCCCGGCAGCTGCGTGACCTTGGCGCCCATCGCCTGGAACAGGTCGGCGGCGAGCCCGACGGTGCGGTACTTCAGGCCCTTCAGCTCGGAGGCGGCCTTGATCGGCTTCTTGAACCAGCCGAGCGGCTGCGTGGGCATCGGCATCACGAAGTAGCCGACCACGTCGAGATGGATCTTCTGCAGCAGCTCGTTGTACAGGTCGAGGCCGCCGCCGCGGTAGATCCAAGCGAGCGTCTGGGGCGCGTCCATGCCGTTGATCGGCCCCGAGCCGAACAGCGACGCCACCTTGCTCTTGCCGTACCAGTACACCGGCACGCCGTGGCTGGCATCGAGCACGCCCTTGCTGGTGGCGTCCATCACCTCGAAGGGCTTCACCACCGCGCCGGCCACGAGGTAGTCGATGCGCAGGCGCCCGCCGGCCATCTCGTTGACGCGCTTCACGTATTCCTCGGCCATCTCGTTGAAGATGTCCTTGGCCCCCCAGGCGCCCTGCATCTTCAGCACGATGGGCGACTGCGCCACCGACACCATCGGCACTGTCATTGCCGCAGCGCCGGCGGCGCCGCCGACGGCTGCGCGCAGGAACTTGCGGCGGGGCGGATGGTTGCCGGATGCGGTGGATTCGCTCATGTCTTGTCTCCTTCGCTGTTAATCTGAAAACGTAGGTACAAACGGTGCAAGCCGAAACCAGGCACGCGCCCGGTCAACGGCTCCGCTGCTACGTTACGAGCTTGGGGGCCGGTGTCTGTGCGGGAATACCCCGAAAGAGGGTGATGATGCTTAGCATGCCAACGATCCGGCCCGGGATTGACGTTTACGTAAACGTCAATTAAGCTGCTGCGTCCAGGAGACTGCCGATGACCGACCTGTCCGCCGAATTCAAGGCGCTCGCCAACTACCGCCCCACGCACAAGGTGCGCTTCGTCACGGCCGCCAGCCTGTTCGACGGGCACGACGCGGCGATCAACATCATGCGGCGCATCCTGCAGGGCATGGGCGCCGAGGTGATCCACCTGGGCCACAACCGCAGCGTGGACGAGGTCGTCACGGCCGCGCTGCAGGAGGACGTGCAGGGCATCGCCGTCAGCTCCTACCAGGGCGGCCACGTCGAGTATTTCAAGTACATGGTCGACCTGCTGCAGCAGCGCGGCGGCGCCCACATCCAGGTGTTCGGCGGCGGCGGCGGCGTCATCGTGCCGGCCGAGATCCGCGAACTGCACGACTACGGCGTGACGCGCATCTACAGCCCCGAGGACGGCCAGAAGATGGGCCTGGCGGGGATGATCGGCGAAATGGTCATGCGCTGCGACAAGGACATCTCGTCCTACGCGCCGCGCGAACTCGCGGCCATCCAGGGCGGGGAAGAAAAGCACTGGCGCGCACTGGCCCAGCTCGTCACCGCGCTGGAGGCCGGCAGCGCCGACGCCGTGCTGGTGGATGCGATCCGCACCGACGCTGCCAAGCGCCGCGTGCCGGTGGTCGGCGTCACCGGCACCGGCGGCGCGGGCAAGTCGTCGCTGACCGACGAACTGGTGCGGCGCCTGCGGCTGGACCAGGGCGACCGGCTCGCCATCGCGGTGATCTCCATCGACCCGTCGCGCCGCAAGAGCGGCGGGGCGCTGCTGGGCGACCGCATCCGCATGAATGCGATTTCGCCGTGGCGCAACGGCCCGCGCGTCTACATGCGCTCGCTCGCCACGCGCGACTTCGGCAGCGAGATTTCGCAGGCACTGCCCGACGTGGTGGCCGCGTGCAAGGCGGCCGGCTTCGACCTGGTGGTGGTCGAGACGTCCGGCATCGGACAGGGCGACGCGGCCATCGTGCCGCACGTCGACGTGCCGTTGTACGTGATGACGCCGGAGTTCGGCGCGGCGAGCCAGCTCGAGAAGATCGACATGCTCGACTTCGCCGAGTTCGTGGCCATCAACAAGTTCGACCGCAAGGGCGCGGCCGATGCGCTGCGCGACGTGGCCAAGCAGGTCCAGCGCAACAAGGAAGCCTTCAAGCAGCGCCCCGACGAGATGCCTGTGTTCGGCACCATGGCGTCGCGTTTCAACGACGACGGCGTGACCGCGCTGTACCAGGCGCTGAAACCCCGGCTGGCCCAGCTGGGCCTGCCCCTGCAGGAAGGCACCCTGCCCGGCGTCAACGTGCGCCACAGCACCAACCAGACGCCGGTGGTGCCGCCCAACCGCACGCGCTACCTGGCCGAAATCTCGGAGACGGTGCGCGGCTACAAGCTGCGCGCGCGCGAGCAGGCCACGCTGGCGCGCGAGGTGCAGCAGCTGAAGGAAGCCGCGCGCATGCTGTCGGTGGACAAGCCCGACCGCGCACCCGCCGCCGAAGCCTCGCTCGACCTGGCCGCCCGGCGCCTGGCGCGCATGGACCGCGACGCGCTGCACCTGCTCAAGCAGTGGCCCGACATGCGCAAGGCGTATTCGGGCGACGAGTACGTGGTGAAGATCCGCGACAAGGAAATCCGCACCAAGCTCACCACCAAGTCGCTGTCGGGCACCACCATCCGCAAGGTGGTGCTGCCGGCGTACGAGGACCACGGCGAGGTGCTGAAGTGGCTGATGCTGGAGAACGTGCCGGGCAGCTTCCCCTACACCGCCGGCACCTTCGCCTTCAAGCGCGAGGGCGAGGACCCTACCCGCATGTTCGCCGGCGAAGGCGACCCATTCCGCACCAACAAGCGCTTCAAGCTGCTGTCGCACGGCCTGCCGGCCAAGCGCCTGTCCACGGCTTTCGACTCGGTCACGCTGTACGGCAACGAGCCCGACCTGCGCCCCGACATCTACGGCAAGGTGGGCAACTCGGGCGTGTCCATCGCCACGCTGGACGACATGAAGGTGCTGTACTCGGGCTTCGACCTGTGCAACCCCAGCACCTCGGTGTCCATGACCATCAATGGCCCGGCGCCTTCGATCCTCGCCATGTTCATGAACACGGCCATCGACCAGCAGGTCGACAAGTTCGTGCAGGACAACGGCCGTGAGCCGACCGGCACCGAGACGGCCAAGATCAAGGAGTGGGTGCTGGCCAACGTGCGCGGCACCGTGCAGGCCGACATCCTGAAGGAAGACCAGGGCCAGAACACCTGCATCTTCTCCACCGAGTTCTCGCTGAAGGTGATGGGCGACATCCAGGAGTACTTCGTTCACCACAACGTGCGCAACTTCTACTCGGTGTCGATCTCGGGCTACCACATCGCCGAGGCCGGGGCCAACCCCATCAGCCAGCTCGCCTTCACGCTGTCCAACGGCTTCACGTTCGTCGAGGCCTACCTCGCGCGCGGCATGCACGTCGACGACTTCGCGCCCAACCTGTCGTTCTTCTTCTCCAACGGCATGGACCCGGAGTACACCGTGATGGGCCGCGTGGCGCGCCGCATCTGGGCGGTGGCCATGAAGGAGAAGTACGGCGCCAACGAACGCAGCCAGAAGCTCAAGTACCACGTGCAGACCTCGGGCCGGTCGCTGCACGCGCAGGAGATCGCCTTCAACGACATCCGCACCACGCTGCAGGCGCTGATCGCCATCTACGACAACTGCAATTCGCTGCACACCAACGCTTACGACGAGGCGATCACCACGCCCACCGAGGAGAGCGTGCGCCGAGCCATGGCCATCCAGCTCATCATCAACCGCGAATGGGGCCTGGCGAAGAACGAGAACCCCAACCAGGGCGCCTTCATCGTCGACGAGCTGACCGAGCTGGTGGAAGAGGCGGTGCTCACGGAATTCGAGCGCATTTCCGAGCGCGGCGGCGTGCTCGGCGCCATGGAAACCGGCTACCAGCGAGGCCGCATCCAGGACGAGAGCATGCACTACGAGATGCTCAAGCACACCGGCGAGTACCCGATCATCGGCGTCAACACCTACCGCAACCCGCATGGCGACACCACGCCCGAGAAGCTGGAGCTGGCCCGGTCGACCGACGAAGAGAAGCAGGGCCAGCTGAAGCGCCTGCAGGACTTCCATTCGCGCCATGCCGCCGAGTCCCCCCGGATGCTGGCGCGCCTGCAGCAGGCCGTGATCGAGAACCGCAACGTGTTCGAAGTCCTCATGGACGCGGTGCGGGTGTGCTCGCTCGGCCAGGTCACCGCCGCCCTGTTCGAAGTGGGCGGGCAGTACCGGCGCAACATGTGATGGACGACGCGACGCTCACCTACCGCGGGGTTGTCTATCCGTGGCATTGCGACCACGTGGGCCATATGAACGTGATGTGGTACGTCGGCAAGTTCGACGAGGCCACCTGGAACCTGTTCCATCGGGTGGGCATCACGGCGCAGTACCTGCGCAGCAACCGGCGCGGGATGGCGGCGGTGGACCAGCACATCGAGTACCGGCGCGAGCTGCGCGCGGGCGACGTCGTGACGGTGCGCTCCCGGGTGCTCGAGCTGGGTGGCAAGAAGATCCGCTTCCGCCACGAAATGGTCAACGAGGGCACGGGCGAGGTCGCCGCAGTCACCGAGCTGCTGGGGGTGCACATGGACACCGACGCGCGCAAGGCCTGTCCCTTTCCCGACGAACTCGTGGCGCGCGCGCAGTCAGCCTTCTGACAGGATCCGGGCCAGAAGATCCACTTAGGGTCTTCCCGCGCTTGCCGCGGCGCAGCATGCGCCTACAGTCGCGTTCTTGCGGAGCCCTCGAGCCCGCGGGAGACGCGCACATTGACGGCTGAGTACATTCTCGAGACGCAGGGACTGACCAAGGAGTTCAAGGGCTTCGTGGCGGTCAACAGCGTCGACCTGAAGGTGCGGCGGGGCGACATCCATGCGCTGATCGGCCCCAACGGCGCCGGCAAGACGACGTTCTTCAACCTGCTGACGAAGTTCCTCCCGCCCACCCGCGGGACCATCACTTACCTGGGCACCGACATCACGCACGAAAGGCCGGCGCAGACCGCCCGGCGCGGCATCGTGCGCTCGTTCCAGATCTCTGCCGTGTTTCCGCACATGACCGTGCTGGAGAACGTGCGCACGGCCCTGCAGCGCAACCTGGGCACTTCCTTCCACTTCTGGAAGCCCCAGAGTTCCCTGCACGTCCTGCACGAGCGCGCCCGCCAGCTGCTGGCCGAGGTGGGCTTGCGGGAGTTCGAGGACGAACTCACGGTGAACCTGCCGTATGGGCGCAAGCGCGCGCTGGAACTCGCCACCACCCTGGCGCTCGAGCCCGAGCTGATGCTGCTCGACGAGCCCACGCAGGGCATGGGCCACGAGGACGTGAGCCGCGTCACGCAGCTCATCAAGAAGGTGTCCGTGGGCCGCACCGTGCTGATGGTGGAACACAACATGAACGTCGTCTCGTCCATCGCCGACCGTATCACGGTGCTGCAGCGCGGCACCGTCATCGCCGACGGGCCGTACGCCGAGGTCTCGCGCAACCCGCAGGTGATCGAGGCCTACATGGGCACCGAGGCCGCCGAGTTGCAGGGTGCGCACTGAAATGAGCGCCAAGGAACTGGTGCGCATCGAGAACCTGCACGCCTGGTACGGCGAGTCGCACGTGCTGCACGGGGTCGACATGACCGTCGACGAGGGCGAGGTCGTGTCGCTGCTCGGGCGCAACGGCGCTGGCCGTACCACCACGCTGCGGGCGATGCTCGGCCTGACCGGCCGGCGCACGGGCACGATCCGCATCAACGGCGTGGATGCGATCGCGCTGCCCCCGCACCGCATCGCGCGCCTGGGGATCGGCTACTGCCCCGAAGAACGCGGCATCTTCGCCACGCTGTCGGCGGAAGAAAACCTGCTGCTGCCCCCCGTGATCGGCGGCGGCGGGCTCGGCCTGGCCGAGATCTACGAGATGTTCCCGAACCTCAAGGAGCGCGCCGCCAGCCCCGGCGGGCGCCTTTCGGGCGGCGAGCAGCAGATGCTGGCCGTCGCGCGCATCCTGCGCACCGGCGCGCGCCTGCTGCTGCTGGACGAAATCTCCGAAGGCCTCGCGCCGGTCATCGTCCAGAAGCTCGCCGAGACCATCCGCATGCTGAAGGCCAAGGGCTATACGATCGTGCTGGTTGAACAGAACTTCCGCTTCGCCGCCCCGCTGGCCGACCGCTTCTACGTGATGGAACACGGCCGCATCGTCGAGAGCTTCGGTGCTTCCGAACTGCAGGCCAAGACACAGCTGCTCAACGAATATCTCGGGGTGTGATTCCCTATTTCCTTCAACCACAGGAGTCGACATGAAACACAAGCTCACCGCAATCGCCGCCACCGCCGCGCTCGCGAGCGCCGCCGGCCTCGCCCAGGCCCAGATCTCCGACGGCGTCATCAAGATCGGCGTGATGAACGACATGTCGGGCCTGTACGCCGACATCGCCGGACCCGGCTCGGTGACGGCCGCGAAGATGGCTGTGGAGGACTTCGGCGCGGCCCGCAAGGGCATCAAGGTCGAGGTCCTCGGTGCCGACCACCAGAACAAGCCGGATGTGGGCTCGACGATCGCGCGCACCTGGTATGACGTCGACAAGGTCGACGTGATCGTCGACGTGCCGACCAGCTCGGTCGCGCTGGCGGTCAACCAGATCACGCGCGAGAAGGGCAAGGCCTTCCTCGTTTCGGGCGCGGCGACGGCCGACCTCTCCGGCAAGGCCTGCAGCCCGAACACCATCCACTGGACCTACGACACCTGGATGCTGGCCAACGGCACCGGCAGCGCGATCGTGAAGACCGGCGGCGACAGCTGGTTCTTCCTCACGGCCGACTACGCGTTCGGCCACGCACTCGAGCGCGACACCGAGGCGGCGGTCATCAAGGGCGGCGGCAAGGTGCTGGGCAAGGTGCGCCATCCCTTCCCCGGCAACGACTTCAGCAGCTTCCTGCTGCAGGCGCAGGCGTCCAAGGCCAAGGTCATCGGCCTGGCCAACGCCGGCGGGGACACCATCAACAGCATCAAGCAGGCGGCCGAGTTCGGCATCACCAAGGGCGGGCAGAACCTGGCCGGCATGCTGATGTTCATCACCGACGTGCACGCGCTCGGCCTCAACACGGCGCAGGGCCTGATCTTCACCGAGACTTTCTACTGGGACCTGAACGACCAGACGCGCGCCTGGAGCCGCAAGTTCGCCGCGGCCAACGGCGGCAAGTACCCGTCGATGGTGCAGGCCGGCGTGTACTCGGCGGTGCTGCACTACCTGAAGGCCGTGGAAGCGGCGAAGACCGACGACGGGGCGAAGATCATCGCGCAGATGAAGGCGATGCCGACCGACGACCCGCTTTTCGGCAAGGGTTCGATCCGCGCCGACGGCCGCAAGATCCACCCGGCGTACCTCGTCGAGGTCAAGAAGCCGGCGGAATCGAAGGGTCCGTACGACTACTACAAGGTTCGCGCCACGATCCCGGCCGACCAGGCGTTCCGTCCGTTGAACCAGGGCGAGTGCCCGCTGGTGAAGTAACCGACGCGCAAGCAGGCCGGCCGATGACCGAAATCTTTGGCGTTCCCACCCAGGCCCTGTTCGGGCAGTTGCTGATCGGGCTGATCAACGGCTCGTTCTACGCGCTGCTCTCGCTGGGCCTGGCGGTCATCTTCGGCCTGCTGAACATCATCAACTTCACCCACGGCGCCCAGTACATGCTGGGCGCCTTCACCGCCTACCTGCTGCTCAACAAGCTGGGCATCGGGTACTGGTGGGCCCTGCTCATCGCGCCGCTCATCGTGGGCGCCACTGGCGTCGTCATCGAGCGGCTGATGCTCGCGCACCTGTACAAGCTGGATCACCTGTACGGCCTGTTGCTCACCTTCGGCCTGGCGCTGGTCATCCAGGGCCTGTTCCGCAACGAGTACGGCTCCTCGGGCCAGCCTTATGCCATTCCCTCGCAACTGCAGGGTGGCCAGAACCTCGGCTTCATGTTCCTGCCGAACTACCGCGCCTGGATCATCGTCGCCTCCGCCACGGTGTGCCTGGGCACGTGGTTCGTCATCGAGCGCACCCGGCTCGGCGCGTACCTGCGCGCGGCCACCGAGAACCCGCAGCTCGTGCAGGCGTTCGGCATCAACGTGCCGCGCATGATCACGCTCACCTACGGCTTCGGCGTCGCCCTGGCCGCGCTGGCCGGCGTGATGGCCGCACCGGTCTACCAGGTCAGCCCGCAGATGGGCGCCGACCTGATCATCGTCGTCTTCGCCGTCGTGGTGATCGGCGGCATGGGCTCGATACTGGGCGCCATCGTCACCGGCTTCGGGCTGGGCATCATCGAAGGGCTGACCAAGGTGTTCTATCCGGAAGCATCCAGCACCGTGATCTTCATCATCATGGCCATCGTCCTGCTGATCAAGCCGGCCGGGCTGTTCGGGACGCAGAAATGAACCACGGCGCTCCCTCGACGGCCGCTTCGTCCCCCGCCGCGAGCGTGGAGGGCTCGGGCAACGCCCAACGCGTCGCATTCGTGGCGATGGCCATCGCATTCGCGATCGCACCGTTCCTGGTCTACCCGATCTTCATGATGAAGGTGATGTGCTTCGCCCTGTTCGCGTGCGCCTTCAACCTCCTCATCGGCCTGGGAGGCCTGCTGTCCTTCGGGCACGCCATGTTCCTCGGCAGCGCGGGCTACCTCTCGGCGCACGCGGCCAAGGTCTGGGGGCTGACCCCCGAGCTTGCGATCCTCACCGGCACCGCCACCGCACTCTTGCTCGGCCTGCTCTCCGGCCTGCTGGCCATCCGGCGCCAGGGGATCTACTTCGCGATGATCACGCTCGCGCTGGCGCAGATGGTGTTCTTCTTCTGCCTGCAGGCGAAGTTCACGGGCGGCGAGGACGGCATCCAGGCCGTCCCGCGCGGCCGGCTGTTCGGGCTGGTGGACCTGTCGAGCCCGTGGGCGATGTACGCGGTGGTCTACGTCATCTTCATCGGCGGCTTCCTGCTGATCTGGCGCACGGTCGAGTCGCCGTTCGGCCAGGTGCTGAAGGCGATCCGCGAGAACGAGCCGCGCGCCATCTCGCTGGGCTACGACACCGACCGCTACAAGCTGCTGGCGTTCGTTCTCTCGGCGACGCTGGCGGGGCTGGCAGGCGCCACCAAGGCGCTCGTGTTCCAGCTCGCATCGCTCACGGACGTGCACTGGACCATGTCGGGCGAGGTGGTGCTGATGACCCTGCTCGGCGGCCTCGGCACGCTGTTCGGGCCCGTCGTGGGCGCGGCGGTCATCATCACCATGCAGAATTACCTCGCCCAGCTGGGCGCCTGGGTAACGGTGGTGCAGGGCGTCATCTTCGTCGCCTGCGTGCTGGTGTTCCGCAAGGGCATCGTCGGCGAGCTCATCGCCTGGCGCGACCGGCGCAGGAGCCGGGCCCAGGCACTCACTCCACCGGCCGCCGCCACACCGCCACCAGCGCCCTGAACTTCTCGCGGACGCCGAGTTTCTCGTCCGACAGCGCATCGAGGAAGTCCGACAGTCCCTTCGACTTCACGATCGTGTAGAAGGTCAGTGCGATCGTCGGCACGAAGACGAGCAGGAAGTAGAGCAGCTTTTCCCAGCGCGGCGCATCGGCTTCGGCGACCAGGTTCATGCCCAGGAAGCCGGTGGTCACGGTGCCGATCAGGCCGAAGATCGTCACCACCGTGAGCCGCACCACCGTGTTGGCCTGCCGGCGCAGGCTGTCGGCGTCCAGGTAGCTGTTCATGTCGTGGATGCGCTCCTTCACCTCGGCGTACAGCGGGTCCAGCCCGAGGTGGCTCGCACACAGGTGCCACAGCGCCTTCACGTGCGCCTGCTCCGAAATCTCGTGGAACCAGTAGCGGTGCGTGAAGCGCAGGAAGGCTTCGAACGACCAGCGGATCGCGCGCTTGAAGCGCCGCACGCTGGTGGGGCTGCGCACGTCCAGGTCCATCAGCGCCTCGACCAGCCGGTCCGAGAACATCAGCAGCGCCGCCTTGTGGAAGTGCGCGATCAGGAACAGCATGAAGTGCTGGTGGCGGAACTGCGCCAGCACGCCGCGCAGGCGGCATGTGAAGAACTCGGAGCCGGCCGCCCCGACCACGATCAGCGAATGCCCGTTGCACAGGTAGCGCGTGTTGGGAGCCAGCCCCTCCGGCGCCCAGAAGCGGTCGTAGCAGTGGCGCTCCTCGAATCCGGGCGGCATGGACAGCGACGCGGGTCCGGCCTCGCGGCCGGCCGCCTGCGCGAGCTGCACGAAGTCGGCGCCCGTGAGCGCGCGCGGGTCGTCCACGGCCAGGTAGCCCATCACCGGCATGCGGTAGTACTCGATCTGCCGGTAGCGCAGCAGGCCCGCTTCGGCGGAGTGGTCCGCGACCAGCGGCCTGAGCAGGAAGGCCCAGTGGGCAGCGATGCGTGGCGCACGGTGTTCGCACACGTGCGCCAGGAAGGCGCCGCTGTCCTGTGCGTCTGACTGCGCGAGCACGTGCCCGTCGGCCGCCATCCACTCGACGTGGTCCAGGCAATGCAGCGCGCGGCCCTCGGCGTCCCAGCCGCCGGGATACGCGCGGCCGAACCGGTACAGCAGCTCCTGCACCTGGGCGAGCGACAGCTCGCTGGAGCTGACCTCCACGTTCAGCAGCACCAGGTCGACGTCGAAGAAGAAGTACAGGTCGCAGTGCACGATGTCGAGCACCATCGCCTCGTCGCCCGGCTGCGGCACGATGCGAACGCGTTTCAGGTCGCTGCGCCGGAACACGCGCATCGGCGAGCCCGCCGCCTCGCCCGGCCGCCGCCGGGATCGCCCTTCGCCATACAGGAAGCGCTGCACGTACGGCAGGAACGACACGAACTCCTGGTAGTGCCTCTCGTGGAAGCCTTCGCGGTCGCCGGTGTACTCGTCGACCACTTCGGCCCAGGGCGAGCCAGCGCCTATCTGGCGCAGCACTTCCCACGGCGGCAGGCGGCTGCCCGGCACCGGCACCAGCCTGAGCGGCCACAGCAGCGCCTGGCGGAAGGCGCGCACGGGCGACGGCGCGCCGCCGGCGCTCATCTCCTCCTGCCGGCGGTGCTCGCGAGGTCCGGGCTGAGGCTCATGTTCCCCGGCCCCCCTTCCTCTCGGCGGACGCATCCCTCAGCAGCTTCAGCTGGTCGCGCACGTCCTGCTTGGTGCCAAGGCGATCACCGGGTCCGGCGTGGCCCGGGATCAGCGTGTCCCATTCCTGTTCCAGCATCTTCTGCAGGAAGCCCTCGGCTTCGAGCGGATGGAAGTCGATCATGCCGCGGCCCGGGAACGAGCCGACCGGGATGGTCTGCCCGCCACTGGGGCGGCCATAGGCCACCGGGACGGTGGCGATCACGCCGGCGCTCGTGACGATGAACATCGCCTGGTGGCCGCCGTTGCGGAACACGTAGACGTTGTCGGTGCCCGGCACCTTGGTGGTGGCGATCTGCGGGCGTGCAGGGGCCGCCGCCGGGGGAGGTGTCTGGGCCAGCGAACCGAAGGCCAGCAGCCCGCCAACCAGTGAAAGGAGCAACTTCTTTTTCAACATTGGAATACTCCTGGGGGTGCCCGCGCGCGGGCGCACACGGCGCGAATGCCAGTCTTCGGGCTTTGTGCCCGCCCGTCAATGTGGCGCACCCGGGGGTGTCATCCAGGCGATTGCCCCGCGCGGCGGCCGGCGCTACCCTGCACGCCATGGACTCCCTCTTCTCGCTCCAGGGTCGCGTCGCCCTCGTCACCGGCGGCTCGCGCGGCATCGGCCGCATGATCGCGGCCGGCTTCCTGCGCCAGGGCGCCAAGGTCTACATCTCGGCGCGCAAGGCCGAGGCCTGCGACGCCACGGCAGCCGAGCTGTCGGCGCTGGGCACCTGCGTCTCGCTGCCCGCCGACGTCTCTTCGATGGAGGGCGTGCGTGCCCTGGCCGGCGCCATCGCCCAGCGCGAGGGCGCGCTGGACATCCTGGTGAACAACGCGGGCGCGGCCTGGGGCGAAGAGTTCGACACCTTCCCGGAAAAAGGCTGGGACAAGGTGGTCGACCTCAATATGAAGAGCCCTTTCTTCCTCACGCAGGCGCTGCACGGCCTGTTGAAGAACGGTGCGAAGGCGCATGCCGCCAAGGTGATCAACATCGCGTCGATCGACGGCATCTCGGTGAACCCTTGGGAAACCTACTCGTATGCCGCGAGCAAGGCGGGGCTGATCCACCTGACCAAGCGCATGGCGCTCAGGCTTGCGCAGGACAACATCGTGGTAAGCGGCATCGCCCCCGGGCCGTTCGCCTCCGAGATGAACAAGCAGGCGCGCGACCACGCCGACGAGGTCGCAGAGCGCGTGCCCGTGGGGCGCATCGGCACCGAAGACGACATGGCGGGCGCGGCGATCTTCCTCGCGTCACGCGCCGGTGACTACGTGGTGGGCGACACCATCGTGGTCGATGGCGGTGTGTCGATGGCGCGGGGATAGCCCGGGCCTTCCTCTGGGGCTTTGAACGCAGAAGACGCAGAAACCCGCAGAAGACGCAGAAGGATTCGCGTAAGAACTTCTGCGGTTTCTGCGCAACTTCTGCGTCTTCTGCGTTCCGAACCCTGGAGGAAGGCCACGGTCTGCCCCCCTGCGGCGCCTAGACCTTCCAGTTCTGCGGCCCGCGCGTCGCGATCTTGGCGGCGCCCACGCGGTTGCCGAGTTCCGCGCATTTCGCAAGCGGCCAGCCCTGCTCCAGCCCGTACAGCAGCGCACCGCGCCAGGCATCGCCGCAGCCGGTGGGGTCGACCACCTCGGTGGCGCGCACGGGCGGCACCACCGACTTTTCGCCGCCGACCCACACCTCGCAGCCGTCGGCGCCCAGCGTGACCACCAGCCCCCGGGTGCGGCGCGAAATCTCCGCGCTGTCCCAGCCGGTGCGTTCGCTCAGCATCTTGCCTTCGTAGTCATTCACCGTGACCCAGCCGGCCCGGCCTATGAATGCGCGCAGCTCGGCGCCGTCGAACATCGGCAGCCCCTGGCCGGGATCGAACACGAAGGGGATGCCCGCGTCGTGGAACTGCTGCGCGTGCTGCACCATCGCGTCGCGCCCGTCGGGCGAGATCATCCCCAGCTTCACGCCGGACATTGCATCAACCCGTGTTTCGTGCGCCTGCATCATGGCGCCCGGGTGGAAGGCGGTGATCTGGTTGTTGTCGCGGTCGGTCATGATCATCGCCTGCGCCGTGTAGGTGTCCTTCACCTGCCGCACGAACGCGGTGGAGATGCCCAGTGCACGCAAGCGCTCGACGTACACGTCGCCATCGATGCCCAGCGTGGCCACCGGCAGCGGCTCGCCCCCCAGCAGCTTCAGGCTGTAGGCGATGTTGCCCGCGCAGCCGCCGAAGTCGCGGCGCAGCGCGGGCACGAGGAACGACACGTTCAGGATGTGCAGCTGGTCGGGCAGGATCTGCTCGGCGAAGCGGCCCTCGAAGCTCATGATGGTGTCGAAAGCGAGGGATCCGCAGATGAGGGCTGCCATGGTTGGTGTGGGTCAGGGATAGAAAGCGAGCAGGCGATAGCCTGCGATGCGCGGGGCGGGCTCGCTGCTGCTGACGGCGATGGCGACCGACGCGGACCAGTCGGCGCCCGGCACCAGCACGGGCGCCCTGGCGCCGAGTTCGGCCGGGGTGAGCACGCGCCGGAGCAACGGCTGGTCCTGCCCGTCGGTGAGCGTCAGCTCCATCGCGGGCACGGCCACTTCCAGCGGCGAGTTGTTCTTGAGCGTGAAGGCGAGGCGGTAGGCGTCGGTGCGCAGCTTGTTGAAGGACGAGGCCTCGATCGCCAGGGCTTCGATCTGTCGCAGCGGCTCGACCCGGCAGCCGGCCACTTCGCACAGCTGATCCAGCCAGGGCTTCAGCGCGGGGTCGGCGGCGGCCAGCCGGTCGCGCTCGTGCACCGCAAACTGCAGCACCAGCACCGCGCCCAGCAGCAGCACCAGCAACGCCAGCATCGCACGCACGCCGGGACGGGTCCACGGCGACGGCCGCGACTGCCGAATGAACGAAACGTCGTGCGACGCCTCGTCATCCTCCTCGGAGGCAAGGCGCGCCGGGCGCGACTGCGGCGCCGACTGCGAGTCGGGCGCCGGTGGCGGCAGCGACGACGGGGCGTCCGGCTCGCCCAGGTCGGAGCGGCGGAACACGAAGGGCTGGTCCAGCGCGGATTCGCGGGGCAGGCTTTCCTCTTGCGCAGGCGGCGGCGCAAGCGGCGGCGTGTTGGTGGGGATTGTCTCGAACTGGTGCTGCTCGTCCGCCGGCTGGGTGTCCGCCTCCAGCGGCGGCGCCGGCGGTATTTCTTCCTGCGCAGCGCGCAGCGCCGGCTCGCCCACCATGTGGGAGGTGGCGTCGAAGACTTCCGCGCAGTGGCCGCAGCGCACCCAGCCCTCGGAGATCTTCAACTGGTCGGGGACGACCCTGAACATCGTGCCGCAGGCCGGACAGCAGGTGATCAGGCTCATGGTTTTCGATTGTAGGGCGGGGTCGAAGCGCCGCAGGCGCGCATCCCGCCGTTCAGCGCACCGCGGTCATCAGGATCCAGCCGTCTTCGCTGTCGCTCACCTGCAGCTCGCACCACGGCGCGTAGGCCTGCCTCAACTCGCCGGCCTGCCGCTCCAGGATGCCGGCCAGCACCAGGCTGCCGCCGGCAGCCACCTGCGCGCACAGCAGCGGCGCCAGCACTTTCAGCGGCGTCGCCAGGATGTTCGCCAGCACCAGGCCGTACGGGCCGTCGACCGTTTCGGGCAGTCCCGAGCGCACCACCACGTCGTTGTGCAGGGCGTTGTCGCGGGTCGACTTGACCGCTGCTTCGTCGATGTCCACGGCGTGCACTTCGGCGGCCTCGTACTTGGCAGCCGCAATCGCCAGGATGCCGGAGCCGCAGCCGTAGTCGAGCACGCGCTGGCCGATCGGCGCGTGGCTGGCGATCCATCGCAGGCACATGCGCGTGGTCGGGTGGGTGCCGGTGCCGAAGGCGAGACCGGGGTCCAGCCGGATCATCTTCGTGGCCTGCTCCGGCGGCTCGTGCCAGGTCGGCACGATCCAGAACTCGGGCGTGATTTCCACCGGCGCAAACTGCGACTGCGTGAGCCGCACCCAGTCTTCCTCGGGCACCGCCTGCACCCCCAGCAACCGGCAGTCCTGGAAGAAGTCCTGCGGCGCCAGCAGGCGCGCCGCTTCGTTTGCCTCTTCCTCGGTGCCGAACTGCGCGACCACCAGCGAGCGCTGCCAGCCTTCACGCGGCGGCGGCATGCCCGGCTCGCCGAACAGGGCCTGCTCGGACGGCGTGTGCGCGTCGGCGTCCTCCACCGAGATGCTCAGGGCTTCCAGCGCGTCCAATGCCTCGCTGACCGATTCGACTCGGTCTTCCGGGCACAGCAGGCGCAGCTCGTGCATTAGGGCAGGCCTACCTTTTATGGTGACTGAGCCACTCTTCCAGGTAGTGGATATTGGTGCCGCCGTCCATGAACTTGGCATCCACCATCAGCTCGCGGTGCAGCGGGATGTTGGTCTTGATGCCCTCGATCACGGTCTCGCCGAGCGCGCCGCGCATGCGCGCCAGCGCCTGCTCGCGCGTGTCGCCGTGCACGATGATCTTGCCGATCATCGAGTCGTAGTTGGGCGGCACGAAGTAATTGGTGTACACGTGCGAATCGACGCGCACGCCGGGGCCGCCGGGCGGGTGCCACATGGTGATCCGCCCGGGCGACGGCACGAAGTTGTAGGGATCTTCCGCGTTCACGCGGCACTCGATCGCATGGCCGCGCACCGGGATGTCGCGCTGCGTGAACGGCAGCTTCTCGCCGGCCGCCACCGTGATCTGCGTCTTCACGATGTCGATGCCGGTGACCAGTTCCGTCACCGGGTGTTCGACCTGCACGCGCGTGTTCATCTCGATGAAGTAGAACTCGCCGTTCTCGTACAGGAACTCGAAAGTGCCGGCGCCGCGGTAGCCGATCTTCTTGCAGGCGGTGGCGCAGCGGTCGCCGATCTTCTCGATCAGCTTGCGCGGGATGCCCGGTGCGGGCGCTTCCTCGATGATCTTCTGGTGGCGCCGCTGCATCGAGCAGTCGCGCTCGCCGAGGTAGACCGCGTTCTTGTGCTTGTCCGCGAGGATCTGGATCTCGATGTGGCGCGGGTTCTGGAGGAACTTCTCCATGTAGACCGCCGGGTTGCCGAAGGCAGCCTGCGCCTCGGCCTTGGTCATCTGCACGGCGTTGACCAGCGCGGCCTCGGTGTGCACCACGCGCATGCCGCGGCCGCCGCCGCCGCCGGCCGCCTTGATGATGACCGGGTAGCCGACCGACTTGGCGATGCGGCGGATCTCGCCCGGATTGTCGGGCAGCTCGCCTTCGGACCCCGGCACGCAGGGCACCCCCGCCTTGATCATGGCCTGCTTGGCCGACACCTTGTCGCCCATGATGCGGATCGACTCGGGCGTGGGCCCGATGAACTGGAAGCCGCTTTTCTCCACCCGCTCGGCGAAGTCGGCGTTTTCCGACAGGAAGCCGTAGCCGGGGTGGATGGCCTCGGCGTCGGTGACTTCGGCTGCCGAGATGATCGCCGGCATGTTCAGGTAGCTCAGGGACGAGGGCGCCGGGCCGATGCACACCGCTTCTTCGGCCAGCTTCACGTACTTGGCCTCGCGGTCGGCCTCGGAATAGACCATCACGGCCTTCACGCCCAGCTCGCGGCAGGCGCGCTGGATGCGCAACGCTATTTCACCCCGGTTGGCGACCAGTATCTTCTTGAACATGGGGCTGCGCTTATTCGATGATGAACAGCGGCTGGCCGTATTCCACCGCCTGCCCGTTCTCGCACAGGATCTGGGTGACGGTGCCGGACTTGTCGGCCTCGATCTCGTTGAGGATCTTCATGGCCTCGATGATGCAGATGGTTTCGCCCTCCTTCACCTGGCTGCCGATCTCCACGAAGGACTTGGCGCCGGGCGCGGACGCGCGGTAGAAAGTGCCCACCATCGGCGACTTCACGGTGTGGCCCACCGGGGCTTCGACCACCGGGGCCGCCGGCACGGGTGCCGCCATGGGGACGGCCGCAGGGGGCATCATGGGTGCCGCAACGGGCTGGACAAGAGCGCCGCCCCCCTTGACGATGCGGACCTTGCCCTCGGCTTCGGTGATTTCGAGTTCGGAGACGTTGGACTCGGAGACCAGGTCGATCAGGGTCTTGAGTTTGCGCAGGTCCATGTTCTCTCCAACGGTTCTTTCTGGAAGGAACGCGAATTTACAGCAAAATTCGCTTACTTCTTTCTATTGACCGCTTTTTCTTTTATCGGGGCGCCGAACGGTTGGCACCCCCAGAGGCTTCAGGCGAGCTGCGACCACGCCTTCAGGTCGGCCTCGCTGACCCGGCCCATTCTACGCTGGCGCACCGAGCCGTCCGCAGCGACCACCACCGTGAAGGGCAGCCCGCCCACCTTGTTGCCCAGCGCCCGGGTCAGTTCGGTGCCCTGCATCCCGGCCAGGCCGATCGGGTAGCTGACCGGCGTGCGCTGCAGGAAGGTCCGCACCGCGCTCGGCTGGTCGATGGCCAATCCCAGCACGGTCCAGCCTTTTGCCGCATTTTGACGGAAGAAGGCGTCCAGCAAGGGCATTTCCTCGACGCAAGGCGGGCACCAGGTCGCCCAGAAATTGAGCAGCAGGGGCCGGCCTCGCAGGCTGCCCATGGCCAGTTGCGTGCCCACGGGCGTCTGGAAGCTCAGGGGCCAGAGAGTGCCTTCCAGCTCGGACATTTCGCCCGGCCGGTAGCGCCACCACGCCACGCCGGCGCCAGCCGCAATCGCAGCGATGCCCACGCCCCCGACCAGCCAGCGGCGGCGCGTCATGCCTGCCCTTCCTCGACGAGCTTGCGCACCGCGGCCAGGTCCCCGCGCGGTACGCGGCCCTTCGAGTCGCGGCGCAACGCGCCACGCAGGTCATCGTGGTCGTGGACGAGCAGGTGAACCCCGACGTGCTCGCCCAGTTCGGGGCTCAGGCTGGAGATGCTCAGCGCATCCACCGATTCGCCGTTGAAGCCGGTGACGGATCGCGGCTCATAGGAAACTCCCTTGTCGACCAGCAGGAGCTCGGCCGACTTGGGGTCGTCGCAGAACAGCTGGATGTAGATGTCGGACAGCCGGGTCGCGCTCCCGTGCCAGACCGCCCCACCCAGGTGCGGGCGGAACTCGGCCAGCCGTTCCATCCAGGTAAGCGCCAGCTTGCGCAGCGCCGCCAGCTCGCGCGGCTGGGTGTCGGCGCAGAACACCGAGATGTATTCACGCACGGCTTCTTCCACCGTGTCGTTGTCCGGCAGCGCCGAGCGGGCAGCCAGCCCGAGTTGCTTGGCGGCACGGCGCTTGGCCGGGCCGTACTCCAGCCCTTCTTCCACCACCAGCCGAGCCGCCGCTGCGGCGATCTCCATCCCGACGCTGTCCATCCGTCGATTGTGCACGTACAGTGCCGCGAGAAAGAGGAGACCTATATGAAGTCCACGATGATGGCGGCGCCGCTTTCGCTGAACCACCTGCTGGAGCGCGCCGGCAAGCTGTTCGCGGCGAACGAGATCGTTTCGCGGCTGCCCGACAAGACGCTCAGGCGGCACAGCTACGGCGAGTTCTACCGCCGCGCACGCGCCCTGGCCCATGCCTTGCAGGGCGCGGGGCTGCGCAAGGGTGACCGCGTCGCCACTCTCAGCTGGAACCACCACGCGCACCTGGAGTGCTACTTCGGCATCCCGGCGGCGGGCGGGGTGATGCACACGCTCAACCTGCGCCTTTCGCCCGACGAGATCGGCTGGATCGCAGGCAACGCCGAAGACCGCTTCCTGATCGTCGACGACGTGCTGCTGCCGCTCTACAAGCAGTTTGCCCACCTGCACAAGTTCGAGAAGGTGATCGTGTTCCCGTTCTCGGGTGCCGCCGTGCCCGCCGGATTCGACGACTACGAAGCACTGCTGGCCCGCGCCGACCCGGACGGTTTCAGCTATGCCGGGCATGACGAGGACGACCCGGTCGCGATGTGCTACACGTCGGGCACGACGGGGCGGCCCAAAGGCGTCGTGTATTCGCACCGCTCGACCGTGCTGCACACGCTGGTGGCGAGCCTGGGCGACTTCTGGGGCCTGCGCGGCACCGACGTGGTGCTGCCGGTCACGCCCATGTTCCATGCCAATTGCTGGGGCATGCCCTACGGCGTGGTGATGATGGGCGTGAAGGTCGTGTTCCCCGGCCCCCACCTGCACCCGGAAGACCTGCTGGACCTGATGCAACTGGAGCCGCCGACCCTGTCGCTGGGCGTGCCCACCATCTGGCTCGGGCTGATCCAGGCTTTCGATGCCGCCCAGTCGGCCGGCTCGCCGAACCACGGCCGCTGGAAGCTGCCGCGCGGCATGAAGTCGATGGTGGGCGGGGCAGCCGTACCCGAGTCGCTGATCCGCGCTTTCGACCGCCACGGGGTCTGGATCAAGCAGGGCTGGGGCATGACGGAGACCTCGCCGGTCTGCACCGTTGCGTACCCGCGCGACGAGCTGGGCGAGGCCACCGACGACGTGAAGTACGCCCGCGCCGCCACTGCGGGCGTGCCCGTGCCGCTGGTAGACCTGCGCGTTTGGGGCGACGAGGGCGAGTTGCCATGGGACGGCAAGAGCGTGGGCGAGATCCAGGTGAGCGGGCCCTTCATCACGGGCTCCTACCACCGTGTGCCGGTGGAGCCCGACAAGTTCACCGCCGACGGCTGGCTGCGCACCGGCGACGTGGCCGCCGTCGACGAGCTGGGCTTCGTGCGCATCACCGACCGCACCAAGGACCTGGTCAAGTCGGGTGGCGAGTGGATCAGTTCGGTGGACCTCGAGAACGCCCTGATGGGCCACCCCGCCGTCGCCGAAGCGGCCGTGATCGCGATTCCCGACGAGAAGTGGAGCGAACGCCCGCTCGCCTGCGTGGTGCTGAAGCAGGGCGCGCAAGCCACCGCCGCAGACTTCGCCCCGCACCTGCTCAAGCACGGCTTCGCCAAGTGGCAACTACCCGACCGCTACGAGTTCATCGATGCGATCCCGCGCACCTCGACGGGGAAGTTCTGGAAGCTGAAGTTGCGGGAGCGGTTTCCTAAGTAGTCTCCGGCGGGGCTTTGAACGCAGAAGACGCAGAAACTCGCAGAAACCGCAGAAGGGCATTCCAAGGAAAAGACTCTTCGATTATTTCCTTCAGCGCCTTCTGCGCAACTTCTGCGTCTTCTGCGTTCCGGCTGTCCGTATTGCTGTAACGATCCGGCTTACACAGCGACAGGATAATCCGCAGATGCACATCCACATCCTCGGCATCTGCGGCACCTTCATGGGCGGGCTGGCTGCGCTGGCGCGGGAGGCCGGGCACAAGGTGACCGGCTGCGACGCGGGCGTGTACCCGCCCATGAGCGACCAGCTGCGCGCGCTGGGCATCGACCTCGTCGAAGGCTACGACGCCGGCCAGCTCGCGACCCATCCCGACTGCTGGGTGGTCGGCAACGTCGTCTCGCGCGCGCGCCTGGCCGACGGCTCGCCCAGATACCCGCTGATGGAAGCGATCCTCGACTCGGGCGAGCGCTACACGAGCGGCCCGCAATGGCTGGCCAAGCACGTGCTGCAGGGCCGCCACGTGCTGGCGGTCGCCGGCACGCACGGCAAGACGACCACCACCGCCATGCTCGCGTGGATCCTCGAGCACGCGGGGCTGGAACCCGGCTTCCTGGTGGGCGGCGTGCCGGTCAACTTCGGCGTGTCCGCGCGCCTCGGCCGCGGCCGAACCTTCGTGATCGAGGCCGACGAGTACGACACGGCCTTCTTCGACAAGCGCAGCAAGTTCGTGCACTACCGGCCGCGCACGGCGATCCTGAACAACCTGGAGTTCGACCACGCCGACATCTTCGACGACCTGGCCGCCATCGAGCGCCAGTTCCACCACCTGCTGCGCACCGTGCCGCCCAGCGGGCGAGTGGTGGCCAACGGCCTCGAGGAGAGCCTGCAGCGCGTGCTGCACATGGGCTGCTTCAGCGAGCAGCGCAGCTTCGGCGCGGCCACCAGCGACTTCACCGCGCAGGGCGAGCCGCATGCGTTCGACGTGCTCGAGCACGGCCGGGTGGTGGCGCGCGTCGAGTGGGACCTGACCGGCGTGCACAACCAGCTCAACGCGCTGGCTGCGATAGCCGCTGCGCAGCACGTCGGCGTTTCGCCGCAGGCCGCAGCGAGTGCGCTGCGCGAGTTCCGCAACGTGAAGCGCCGCATGGAAGTGCGTGGTGTGGTGCGCGGCATCACGATCTACGACGACTTTGCGCACCATCCCACGGCGATCCGCACGACCATCGACGGCCTGCACCGCCGCGCGGGCCACGCGCGCATCCTTGCAGTGTTCGAGCCGCGCAGCAACACGATGAAGCTGGGCACGATGAAGGCGCAGCTGCCGTGGAGCCTGGAGCAGGCCGACCTGGCCTTCTGCCACGCCGGCAACCTGGGCTGGGACCCGCGCGATGCGCTGCAGCCCATGGGTGCGCGGGCGCAGGTCGCGAACTCGATCGACGAACTGGTGCAGCAGGTATGCGAAGCCGCGCGCCCGGGCGACCACATCGTGTGCATGAGCAACGGCGGCTTCGGCGGCGTGCACGGCAAGCTGCTGGCCGCCTTGCAGTTCGCAGAGAGCGTCAGCGAGGCCTGAGGGGCGCGGGCGCCGTGGCGCCCCTGGCCGTGACGGCGCGTTCGAGTGCGTCGGGCGGCAGGCTGGGGGGCGCCGACAACAGCACCGAGTCGTTGACTTCCAGCCGGCGCGTGGCGCGCGCAGCGGCGCGGCCCGGGTTGGACGTGATGGCCCCCACGAGATACAGCGCCGCCAGGTCCCGCGCAAGCAGGGGCAAGGCCATGCCGGTGCGCACATGCAGCTCGGCCATCGTCGCGCAACCTGCCGACAGTTCGCGCAGCAGCAGCAGGTGGCTGTCGCGCAGCAGCCGGTGGGCCAGCCGCGGCGACCGGCGGAAGTACAGCAGGCCGCTGCGGTAGTGCGGCGGCAGCAGGTCGCGCCCCGAGCGATTGGCGAACTGCCACATCAGCTCCGACAGGCTCAGGCGCGCAAAACTCTCGGGGACTTCGGGCTCGCCGGCGCAGCGCCGCCACATCGCATCGACGAAGTCGCCGGGCTGCGCCGTAGGCAAAACGCCGACCGCGCCTCGCAGGTCCACGATGGCCAGCAGGCGGCCCTCATGCAACACCTCGAACACGCCCGTGCCCAGCGCCGCGTGGTGCTGCAGCAGCGAGTCGGCCAGGCAGAACTGCGCCACCAGCGGCTGCAGCCATGCGGCAAAGCGGTCGAGCAGCGCATGCACCTCGGCCGGATCGTCGAAGCGAAAGGCGATGCCGGGCTCGATGGCTGCTGCCGGCAGGGGTTGGGCCACGCCGAGCGGCCGGTCGACCTCGGACAGGTTCAGGTGGACCGAGCGCGACTGCGGCGTGCCGGGGCCGATGCGCAGCACCCCTTCGGAGACGACCAGCGCGCGGCCACCGTTGATGCAAAGAGCATCGGCCTCGGTGAAAGGGGCCAGTTGCCAGCCGGGCTGGCCGGCTGGCCGCTCGGCAAGCAGGTACTGCGCTTCGTCGATCTGCCTGGCGGTAAAACCGGCCAGGCCAAGTCGCAGCGCGGGAAGCTCGGGCGTCATGGGGTGTCGCAGAATGTGACACCACTGTAACAATCCCGTTACGGTTTGTAAACCGGGATGAATACCAATTACTTGCTGCGCCGCCGCAGGACCGCCTCGGCCAGCACGTCCAGCAGGGCCAGCGAATCGCCCCAGCCCAGGCACGCGTCGGTGATGCTCTTGCCGTACTCCAGCGCCGACGAATCGTCCTTGCCCGGCGTGAACTTCTGGGCACCGCCGTTCAGGTGGCTTTCCACCATCAGGCCGAACACGTTGCGCGAGCCCCGGGCCACCTGCGCCGCGATGTCGCGCGCCACCTCGAGCTGCTTTTCATGCTGCTTGCTGCTGTTGGCATGGCTGCAGTCGACCATCAGCGTGGGATTCAGGCGCGCCGCTTCCAGCTCCTTGCAGGCCGCCGCCACGCTCTGCGCGTCGTAGTTGGGCGACTTGCCGCCGCGCAGGATCACGTGGCAGTCCTTGTTGCCGTTGGTCTGCACGATGGCGACCTGCCCGTTCTTGTGCACCGACAGGAAGTGGTGGCCGCGCGCCGCCGCCTGGATCGCGTCGGTGGCGATCTTGATGTTGCCGTCGGTGCCGTTCTTGAAGCCGATGGGCGCCGACAGGCCGCTGGCCAGCTCGCGGTGTACCTGGCTCTCGGTGGTGCGCGCGCCGATGGCGCCCCACGAGATCAGGTCGCCGATGTATTGCGGCGAGATCACGTCCAGGAACTCGCTGCCCGCCGGCAGGCCCAGCCGGTTGATCTCGATCAGCAGCTGGCGCGCGATGCGCAGCCCCTCGTCGATGCGGTAGCTCTCGTCGAGGTAAGGGTCGTTGATCAGCCCCTTCCAGCCCACCGTGGTGCGCGGCTTCTCGAAGTACACGCGCATCACGATCTCCAGCGTATCCTTGTGCTTCTCGCGCGCTTCCTTTAGCCGGCGCGCATAGTCGATCGCCGCGTTCGGGTCGTGGATGGAGCACGGCCCGATCACCACCAGCAGGCGGTCGTCCTTGCCTTGCATGATGTCGTGGATGGCGCGCCGCGTGCGGGTGATGAGCGCTTCCACCGGCGTGCCGGCGATCGGGAAGAAGCGGATCAGGTGCTCGGGAGGAGGCAACACGGTGATGTCCTTGATGCGCTGGTCGTCGGTCTGGCTGGTTCGGTCGACGGGGTGCGCATACCAGGGCTCTGCGGCGGCAGTGGCGGGCTTCGGCGGCGTCATGGGCGGTGTCCTCTGGGTTTGTGTGCGGGCATAAAAAAACCGCCGGGGTTTCCGGCGGTTGGTTGGGGGCTGTGCGCTTGCTGCTGGGTACGCTCAGGCCTCTCGACCGCCGGGGGGCGTGGAGAACCAGAAGTACGCAAAAAAGCAAGCGCGAGCCATGAAGCCGAATGTAGCACAAGGCTGCGGCAGTGCAGCAAAAGTCACGGCCGGCTGTGTCAAAGCCGCAACTTCTTCCACCACTGGATGGCGCGCGCGACCTGCGGCTCGGACGGATTGACGTGGTCCATGGGCTGCGTGTCGTCGCCTTTGGGCTCGCTGGCACGCCACTGGTCGTACATGTCGATCATGAGCATGCCTTCGCCCAGGGTGCGCCAGCCGACCATCTCGAAGTCCATGGCCGACAGGCCCAGTTCCTGGCTGTCCGGCCCGCCCTCCAGTAGCCATTGCCCGATCAGCACGCGGAAGTTGTTCAGCGCCTGCAGGTAGCCCGCGTACTCGTACAGGCTGCGCCATGCCAGGCTGAGCCCCACCACCAGGTTGCGGTGCGTGCGCAGCACCGTGAGCAGGTCCACCAGTTGCGGCGCCACCAGGTCGCGCCGCCGGTTCAGCCTGAGCGCCGCCACGATCGCCTCGATGTGCACGGCCATGTGCGCCATGCTGTCGGTCAGCATCCGGCTGTCTTCGTCCGAGACCGCACTGCGCAGGAACTGGCTCAACTCGCCGAACGAGTTGATGCTGGGCAGGTTGGTCCCGGGATCGAGCGGAAGGCGCGAATGCATGCCAGCCGTGCCTGCTCAGGCCGTGCCGCCGACCGTCAGGCCGTCGATGCGCAGGGTGGGCTGCCCCACCCCCACCGGCACGCTCTGGCCTTCCTTGCCGCAGGTGCCCACGCCGGTGTCAAGCTTCATGTCGTTGCCGATCATCGACACGCGCGTCAGCGCGTCGGGCCCGTTGCCGACGATGGTGGCGCCCTTCACCGGGTACAGGATCTTGCCGTTCTCGACCCAGAAGGCTTCGCTGGCGGAGAACACGAACTTGCCCGAGGTGATGTCGACCTGCCCGCCGCCGAAGTTGGTGGCGTACAGGCCCTTCTTGATGCTCGCCACGATCTCCGCCGGGTTGCGCTCGCCGCCCAGCATGTAGGTGTTGGTCATGCGCGGCATCGGGATGTGCGCATAGCTTTCGCGCCGCCCGTTGCCGGTGGGCGCCACGCCCATCAGGCGCGCGTTCAGCGAATCCTGGATGTAGCCGCGCAGGATGCCGTCCTCGATCAGCACGTTGCGCTGCGTCGTGTTGCCCTCGTCGTCGACGTTGAGCGAGCCGCGGCGGTCGGCTATGGTGCCGTCGTCCAGCACCGTCACGCCCCTGGCCGCCACGCGCTGGCCGACCCGGCCCGAGAAGGCGCTGGAGCCCTTGCGGTTGAAGTCACCTTCCAGCCCGTGGCCCACCGCCTCGTGCAGCAGGATGCCGGGCCAGCCCGGGCCCAGCACCACGGTCATTTCGCCCGCGGGCGCCGGGCGCGACTCCAGGTTGGTCAGTGCCGCCGTCACCGCGTCGCTCACGTACGACTCGATGCGGGCGCCGTCGAAGTAGGCCAGCCCGAAGCGGCCGCCGCCGCCGCCCGAGCCCATCTCGCGGCGGCCGTCCTGCTCGGCGATCACGGTGACGGACATGCGCACCAGCGGGCGGATGTCGGCGGCGATGGTGCCGTCGGCCCGCGCCACCAGCACCACGTCGTACTCGCTCGCCAGCCCGGCCATGACCTGCTTGATGCGCGAGTCGCGGGCGCGGGCCATCTTCTCCATGCGCTCCAGCAGCTGCACCTTGGCCGTGCTGTCCAGGCTGGAAATCGGGTCCACGCCGCCGTAGAGCGAGCGGCTGCCCGCCACCTTGCGCGGCGCCACCTTCACGCGGCCGGCGCCGCCCGCGCCGATGGTGCGCACGGTGCGCGCCGCGTCGAGCAGCGAGGCTTCGGAGATGTCGTCGGAGTAGGCGAACGCGGTCTTCTCGCCGCTCACCGCGCGCACGCCCACGCCCTGGTCGATGCTGAAGCTGCCGGTCTTGACGATGCCCTCTTCCAGGCTCCAGCCTTCGCTGCGCGTGTACTGGAAGTACAGGTCGGCTTCGTCGACCCGATGGGCGCGGATTTCGCCCAGCGCTTTCGCCAGGTGGGTTTCGTCGAGCCCGAAGGGGTCCAGCAGCAGCGACTTGGCCGTGGCCAGGCGTTCGAGGGTGGGTTCGCGGGAGATCATCCGGCCATTCTAGGGCGGGGGTGGCATCGCTGGGGTTTTACCCCAGCCTACAAGTGCAGGGAAACGTGGGGACTTCGTAGGCTGGGGTGCAACCCCAGCGCTCAGTCCAGCAGCTTGCGCTGCCGCAGGTCATCCACCAGCGCACGCGCCGACGGGTACCGGTCGGCGGGCTTCTTGGCCATCAGCCGGTCCAGCACCGGCTGCAGCATTGCATGCTCTGCAGGCAACTGCGGCGTGGGCGCCGTGAGGTGCCGCGCCAGCAGCACGTCCAGCGATTCGGCCACGTAGGGGCGCTGGCCCGTCAGCATCTCGTACAGCATCACGCCCAGGCTGTACAGGTCGGTGGCCGGCGTGATGTGCTGGCCCAGCGCCTGCTCGGGGCTCAGGTAGTAAGGCGTTCCGACCACGTCGCCGTGGCGGGTCTGCGTGAACGCGGCGTTCTCGGCCTGCAGCATGGACTTGGCCACTCCGAAGTCGGCCAGCGCGGCGTTGCCGTCGGGCCGCATCATGATGTTCTCGGGCTTCAGGTCGCGGTGGATCACGCCGAGTTCGTGCACCGCCTGCAGCGCGTCGGCCACCTGCGCGAACACCTGCAGCACGCGCGCCTGGCTCATGCCGCGCGTCACCTCGTTGCGCAGGTCGCCGCGCTCGAAGTATTCCATCGCGATGTAGGCATGATCGTCGGTGAAGCCCTGGTCGTAGATGCGGATCACGTTGGGGTGCTCGATGCGCGACAGCAGCGTGTACTCCTGGATAAAGCGCGCCAGGTGCGCATTGGTGGCCTTGCCACCCGCATCCAGCACCTTCAGCACCACGGCCAGGCCGTCTTCCTCGCGCACCGCCAGGTAGACCTCGGTCATGCCGCCGGCGCCGATCTTGCGCACCATGCGGTAGCCCTTCATGCGCAGCGGCTCCTGCCCCGGCTGGAACTGGTGGTCCTTCAGCGCCTCCAGCTTCGACTTCAGCGCTCCCTTCACCGCGCGCGCCGTGATTTCGGAATTGACCTGCAGCGCCGCCTGGATCTCGCTGGCCCGCTCGGCCAAGCCGGCCATGCCGTGGCGGTGGTCGTCCAGGGTGGTCTGCAGCCCCGCGATTTCGGCTACTTCGACGAAGTTGCCCGGCCTGAGCTCCAGCGACGTGATGCCGCCGGTCTGCACGCCGGCGCCGGCTTCCTGCAGCACTTCCTGGGTGGCCACCACCGTCCAGCCGAACTCCTTGCTGGCCGCCTCCAGCCGCGCCGCCATGTTCACCGTGTCGCCGATCGGCATCTTCTCGCCCGCGTCGACCGGGCCGAGCCGGCAGATCGTCACCTCGCCCGCGTGCAGGCCCACGCCGATGGCAAACGGCGGCAAGCCGCGCTCGGCAAACCGCTCCTGCAGCCAGCCGCGGAACTCGTGCGCCGCCAGCGCCATGCCCAGCGCCGCCGACAGCGCGCGCCGCGACGGCGGCAGCGGCGAGTCGGACTGCGTGTCGGCAAACACGGCGACCAGCCCGTCGCCTATGAACTTGAGGTGGCGCCCGCCGTTGACCAGCACCGGGGAAGAACTGCGCTCGAAGTACCACGTGAGCAGCTCTGCCACTTCGGTGGAGCTGAGCTTCTCGGCGAGCGAGGTGAACTCGCGGATGTCGGAGAACAGCACCGTGGCGTGCATCACCTGGTCGGCCACCGCGCCGTCGGGCCGCTCCAGCCCGAACTTGTCGGGCATGCGGCGCCCGCCGATGCTTTCGGAAAACGCACGCTGCAGGTGCTCTTCGCTCGCCTGCACGGCCGTCTGTATGGTCTCCTCGATGCGGCCGCGCTTCTTCAGCAGGCTTTCCAGCGCCTCCAGCAGTTCCACGCGGGTGAACGGCTTGGCGAGGTAGTCGTCGGCTCCCGCCGTCATGCCGCGGCGCATGCTGGCGCGGTCGTCCAGCGCCGTGAGTACCATCACCGAGGTGCCGGCGATCGCCTTGTCGCCGCGGATCGCCTCCAGCAGCGCGAAGCCGTCCATCTCGGGCATGCCGATGTCGGTGATGACCACGTCGGGCTTCATCTCGCGCACCCGCAGCAGGCCCTCGCGGCCGTTCACGGCCGACACGATGTCGTAGCCCTCCAGCTTGAGCAGGCGCGTGACGTTGTTGCGGATCGCGTCGTCGTCTTCGACGATGAGGACGGTGGTCATCGGGCGCGGTCGGCGATGAACCGGAAAAGCGCCGCGTCGTCCATGTCGCCCAGCCCGGCCTGCACCGCGGCGTCGAACACCGCCGCAGCCTTGGCGCCGAGCGGCCCTTCGAAGCCCGCCTCGCGGCCCGCTTCCAGCGCCAGCCGCGAGTCCTTGGCCAGCAGCGTCATGTGCGCGCGCGTCTCCACATCGCCGGCGATGGCGCGGCGCAGGCGGTCCGAGCCGATCCAGCTTTGCCCGCTGGAGCGCTCGATCACCTCCAGCGTGCGCTGCAGGTCCAGCCCGAGCCGCTCGGCCAGCGCCAGCGCCTCGGCCGCGCCCGCCAGGTTGATCGTGGCCAGCAGGTTGTTCACGAGCTTGGTGCGCGCGCCGTCGCCGGGCTGGGCGCCCACGCGGAACACGTGCTCGCTGAGCGTGTCGATGAGTGGCCAGTAGCGCTCGAACACCGCCTGGTCGCACGCGACCATCAGGCTCATGGTGCCGTCGCGGGCGCGCGCCGGGCCGCCCGACATGGGCGCGTCGATCACGTGGATGCCGCGCTCCTGCAGGTGCGAAGCGAACCGCTCGACGTCGCCCGGGCCGATGGTGGGGCACAGCAGCACGCCGTGCCCGGGCTTGAGCGTTTCGGTGGCGCCGGAGGCGCCGAACAGCACGTCTTCGACCTGGGACGCGTCGACCACGCAGACGATGAGGGCCTGCACGCCGGCAGCCGCGTCGGCCGCGGAGCGGCAGGGCGTGGCGCCTTCGACGGCCAGCGCGTCGACCTTGGCCCGGTCGATGTCGTGCACGCGCACGGCCCAGCCCTGCGCCAGCAAGCGCCGCGCCATGCCGCCGCCCATGTTGCCGACGCCGACGATGCCCACGGGAAGTGTGGAGGTCACGATTGGACGAGTCTCTTGGTCCTGGCGATGGACATCAGGATACCGAGTCCCGCGCCCAGCGTCACCATCGCCGTGCCGCCGTAGCTGATGAACGGCAGCGGCACCCCCACCACCGGCAGGATGCCGCTGACCATGCCCATGTTCACGAAGGCATAGGTAAAGAAGATCATGGTGACCGCGCCGGCCAGCAGCCGCGCGAACAGCGTGGGGGCCTCCAGCGCGATGGCGAGCCCGCGGAAGATCAGGAACAGGAATGCGGCGACCAGCCCCAGGGTGCCCACCAGCCCGAATTCCTCGGAGTAGGCGGCGAAGATGAAGTCGGTGGTGCGCTCCGGGATGAACTCCAGGTGGGTCTGCGTCCCCTGCATGAAGCCCTTGCCGAAGATGCCGCCCGAGCCGATGGCGATCATGCCCTGGATGATGTGGAAGCCCTTGCCCAGCGGGTCCTTGCTGGGGTCCAGCAGCGTGCAGATGCGCTGCTGCTGGTAGTCGTGCAGGATGGGCCAGCGGAAGCCCTGCGCGCACAGGGTCGACTCGAACACCACCAGCAGCACCAGGGCGGCCAGGCCCAGCAGCATGGGCGGGATGATCAGCTTCCACGACAGTCCCGCGAAGAAGATCACCGCCAGCCCGGCCGCCAGCACCAGCAGCGAGGTGCCCAGGTCGGGCTGTTTCATGATCAGGCCCACCGGCAGCGCCAAAATCAGCAGCGCCACGAAGAAGTCCAGCGGGCGCAGCTGCCCTTCGCGCTTCTGGAACCACCAGGCCAGCATGAGGGGCATGGCGATCTTCATGATCTCGCTGGGCTGTATGGTCACGCCGATGTTGATCCAGCGCCGCGCGCCCTTCTTGGTGATGCCGAACACCGCCACCGCGACCAGCAGCGCCACGCCGATGACGTAGAGCGGCACGGCAAAGCTCATCAGCCGCTGCGGCGGCACCTGGGCCACGAAGAACATGATGAGCCCGGCCAGCACCATGTTGCGGCCGTGGTCCACGAAGCGCGTGCCGTGGTCGAAGCCCGACGAATACATGGTGAGCATGCCCGCGCAGGCCAGGATGAAGACGGCGAACGCGAGCGGCCCGTCGAAACCTTGCAGCATGGGCGCCAGGCGCTGCGTGAGGGGCGGTTTTTCGAACACGGCGGACATACGGGCCGGATTATCCCCGGTGGCATGATCGGGCGATGGCCCCGGTTACACATCTGCTCTACCTGCACGGTTTCCGCTCGTCACCCAAGTCCTTCAAGGCGCAGATGGTGGCGGCGCGCATGCGCGTTCGGCATCCCGAAGCCACTTGGTGGTGCCCGCAGCTGCCGCCCTCGCCGCGCGCTGCGATGCAGATGGTGGCCGAGGGGATTGCTCACTGGCCGCATGCGGCCATGGGCGTGATCGGCTCGTCGCTCGGCGGCTACTACGCCACCCACGTGGCCGAGACCACCGGCTGCCGGGCCGTGCTGCTCAACCCGGCCGTCCACGCGGCGCGCGACCTCGCCAGGTACGTGGGTGACCAGGTGTCCTGGCACGACCCATCTGACCATTTCTTCTTCGACCCGGCCTACGTGGACGAACTGCGTGCGCTGGAACACGGCCCGGTAGCCCAGCCGTCGAATTATTTCGCGGTCATCGCCAAGGGCGACGAAGTGCTGGACTGGCGCGAGATGACCGGACGCTACCCGGGCGTGCGCACCAAGCTGCTGGAGGCCAGCGACCATGCGCTCTCGGACTTCGACGCGCACATCGATGAGGTGATGGCTTTCCTCGGGCTGGGATAATCCCCCGATGTATGTCCTGTTCGAAGAAGCCGGCAAGTTCCTGTCGGGCCGTGTGCTGTCCGAGGCCGACACCTCTGCCCAGGTGGAGCTGGACAGCGGCAAGCGCGTCAAGGCCAAGGCGGCCAACATCCTGCTGAAGTTCGACAAGCCGCAGCCCGCGGAACTCCTGCGCGACGCGCAGGCGCTGGCCGCCGGCATAGAGCTGGACCTCGCCTGGGAGTTCGCGTCCGAGGAAGAATTCGGCTTTGCCGACCTGGCGCGCGAGTATTTCAGCGACAAGGCCAGCCTGGCGCAGCAGGTCGCGATGCTGCTGCGCCTGTTCGACGCGCCGCACTACTTCCGCCGCGCGGGCAAGGGGCGCTTTCGCAAGGCGCCGGCCGAGATCGTCCAGCAGGCGCTGGCCGCCATCGAGAAGAAGAAGCAGTTGCAGGCCCAGATCACCGCGTGGGCGTCGGAGCTCGTTGCGGGCCACTGCCCGCCTGCCGTGCGCGAGCAGCTCTATCGCATCCTGTTCAAGCCGGACAAGAACGCGCCCGAGTACAAGGCTGTGGTCGAGGCGTCGCGCAGTTCGCAGTTGGCCCCGCTGGCGCTGCTGCAGAAGGCCGGCGCCATCGATTCCGCCTACCAGTTCCACTGGCGGCGCTTCCTGCTGGAATACTTTCCCAAGGGCACCGGCTTCCCGCCGCTGGCGGCGCCGGCGATCAAGGAGGACCTGCCGCTGGCCGGCGTACAGGCCTTCTCGGTGGATGATTCGAGCACCACCGAGATCGACGACGCGCTGTCGGTGCAGGGCCTGGGCAGCGGCACGGTCACGGTGGGCATCCACATCGCCGCCCCCGGGCTCGCGGTGCAGCCCGGCACGCCGCTGGACCAGGTGGCGCGGCAGCGCCTGTCCACCGTCTACATGCCGGGCTACAAGGTCACGATGCTGCCCGACGACGTGGTGCAGGCGTACACGCTGCAGGAGGGCCGCGACTGCCCCGCCGTGTCGCTCTACGCCTCGTTCGACGAAGCGTCGCTCGCCCTGAAGTCCACCGAGACGAAGCTCGAACGCGTGCCGATCGCAGCCAACCTGCGGCACGACCAGCTCGATGCCTTCCTCACCGAGGAATGGCTGGAGAACCCCGCCGGGCCCGACAACGGCGCGCCGGAAGTGGCGGTGCGCGTGCGCGAGCCGCTGGCTTTCCTGTTCCGGCTGGCGCGGCAACTCAAGGCGCAGCGTGAAATCGTTCGCGGCAAGCCGGAGAACTTCAACCGGCCGGACTACAACTTCCGCCTGCACGGCAACGACGGCCAAGTGCCCGAGGGCGACGAGCAGGTCGAGATCACCGTGCGCCGCCGCGGCGCGCCGCTGGACCTGGTGGTTTCCGAGGCGATGATCCTCGCCAACAGCACCTGGGGCCAGTGGCTGGCCGACCTGGGCGTGCCCGCCATCTACCGCAGCCAGGCCAGCCTGGCGCCCGGCGTCAAGGTGCGCATGGGTACCAAGTCGCTGCCGCACGCCGGCATCGGCGTGAAGAGTTACGCCTGGAGCACGTCGCCCCTGCGCCGCTACACCGACCTGGTGAACCAGTGGCAGATCGTGGCGGCGGCGCGGCACGGCCGCACGGCGGCCCTGGCGGCGCCCTTCAAGCCGAAGGACGCCGAACTGTTCTCGATCATTTCCGCCTTCGACGGGGCCTACAGCGCCTACAACGCCAACCAGGCGGCGATGGAGCGCTTCTGGACGCTGCGCTTCCTGCAGCAGGCGGGCACCCGGGAGATCGTGGCCACCGTCTTCAAGGACAACCTGGCGCGCGCCGAGGACCTGCCGCTGGTGCTGCCGGTGATGGGCGCGCAGGACCTGCCGCGCGGCGCGCGGGTGCGCTTGAAGCTGGGCGACATCGACCTGATCGCGCTGGATGTCAAGGGCACGGTGGCCGAACGGCTGGATACCGTGCCGGCGCTGGCAGGAACGTCGGAAGAAGACGACGGCGACGAGGAACCCGTGGCCGGCCCGATTGCCATTGCAGTGGATGTGGAAGAAACTGCCGAGAGTTCCGCTCCCGCCGGAGATAATCCCCCCCTGTGAAATGGCCGTCGTTTAGCACCCTGCAGATCGCCCTGGGCCTGTCCGTGGCGTTCCATGCGGCACTGCTCACGGTGCGCTTCGTCGACCCCGAGCGTTTCAACCGCGTCTTCCAGGACACCCCGCTCGAGGTGATCCTGGTGAACGCGCGCACCAATGAAAGGCCGGACAAGGCCACCGCCATCGCGCAGACCTCCATGGCCGGCGGCGGCGACGCCGAAAAGGGCCGCGCCATGTCGCCGCTGCCGCCGTCGGCCTTCACCGAACTGGGTGACGCCGCCGAAGACGCGCAGCGCCGCATCGAGGCGATGCAGGAGCAGCAGATGATGCTGCTCACGCAACTGAAGAAGGCGCTGGCCTCCATGCCGCCGCCCGACCCCAAGCAGCTCGCCGAGCAGGACCCGCAGGCACAGGCCCGCGAAGAAAAGCGCAAGCAGCTGGTCAAGCTGCTGGCCGAGATCGAAAAGCGCATCGAGGAAGAGAACGCGCGGCCCAAGAAGCGCTACATCAGCCCGTCGACGCGCGAAGAGGTGTACGCCGTCTACTACGACGCGCTGCGCCGCAAGATCGAGAACAAGGGAACCGAGCAGTTCCCCACCGCCGCGGGCCGCAAGCTGTACGGCGAACTCACCATGATCGTCACCGTCAACAACGACGGTCGCGTGCTGGACACCGAAGTGGTGGAGACGTCGGGCAACATGACGCTGGACCGCCGCGCGCAGGGCATCGCGCGCGCCGCCGGCCCGTTCGGCCGCTTCACCGACTCGATGCGGCGCAAGGCCGACCAGATCGTGGTGGTCTCGCGCTTCAAGTTCACGCGCGACGAAACGCTGGAAACCAAGCTGACCGCGCGCTGATTCCTTCTCTTCTTTCTTACTTGTTCCCGAGCCAATGGACAGTTACTGCGTGCTGGGCAACCCGGTCGAACACAGCAAGTCGCCGTGGATCCACGCGCGCTTTGCCGAACTCACCGGCCAGGACATGCGCTATGGCCGCATGCTCACGCCCATGGACGGCTTCGAGCAGGCGGTGCGCGAGTTCCGCGCAAGTGGCGGCAAGGGCTGCAACATCACCGTGCCGTTCAAGTTCGAAGCGCCCAAGCTCGCCACCGAGCTGGGCGCGCGGGCGCGGCTGGCCGAAGCCTGCAACGTGCTGCGCTTCGACGGCGAGCGCGTGTACGGCGACAACACGGACGGCATCGGCCTGGTGGCCGACCTCGAACGCAACGCGCAGCTTGCGCTCGCCGGCCGTGACGTGCTGCTGGTCGGCGCGGGCGGCGCGGCCGCCGGCGTGCTGGGCCCGCTGGTCGAAGCCAGGCCGGCGCGTATCGTGGTGTGCAACCGCACGGTGGACAAGGCCGCGGCGCTGGTGGAGCGGCATGCGCAGCTGGCGCGCGACAACGGCGTAGTGCTCACCGCGACCGGCCTGGAAAACGTGACAGGCAGTTTCGACGTCGTCATCAACGGCACGGCCACCAGCATGAGCGGCGCAGCGGTTCCGGTGCCGGCATCCGTGCTGAAGCCCGGTGCACTGGCCTTGGACATGATGTACGGCCCCGCCGCGCAGGGCTTCATGGCCTGGGCGCGCGAACACGGCGCGGTGCCGCGCGACGGCCTGGGCATGCTGGTGGAACAGGCGGCAGAAGCCTTCCTCATCTGGCGAGGCGTGCGCCCGCCGTCGGCGCAGGTGCTCGAGGAGCTGCGCGCCAAGCTCGCGGCATGAAGTCGCTGGGCCGCTGGCTGCTGCTTGTGCTGCTGGCTGCGCTGATGCTGCAGCTGTTCTTCCTGCTGCGCATCGCGGTGATGGCGGTGGTCGACCCGGAATCCACCACTTTCCAGCGTTCCGAAGCGTGGCGCATCGCCACCCAGAAGGGCCGGCTGCCCTGGCGGCAGGAATGGGTGCCCTACTCGCAGATCTCCGACCACCTGAAGCGCGCCGTGATCGCGTCGGAGGACGACAGCTTCGCCAACCACGACGGCGTGGACTGGGAGGCGCTGGAGAAGGCCTGGGAGAAGAACGCCAGGGCCGAGGCCCAGGCGTCGAAGCGCGCCGCGCAGTCCCCCAAGGCATCGGCCCGGCAGCCGAAGATCGTGGGCGGCTCCACCATCACGCAGCAGCTCGCCAAGAACCTGCTGCTGTCGGGCGAGCGCACGCTGTTACGCAAGGGCCAGGAGATCGTGCTCACCTTCGCGCTGGAACGCATGCTGTCGAAGCAGCGCATCCTGGAGATCTACCTGAACAGCGTCGAGTGGGGTGACGGGGTTTTCGGCGCGGAGGCTGCATCACGTCACTACTACCGCAAGAGTGCTTCGAAGCTCGGTCCCTATGAAGCCGCGCGTCTTGCGGTGATGCTGCCGCGGCCGAAGTACTTCGAGAAGCTGGCGGGCTCGGGGTATCTGGCGAGTCGTGCGTCGGTCATCGCCGGGCGAATGGGTGGGGCGGAGTTGCCGTAGCTTGCGTCGTTCACGCGAGGCGTCACAGCGGGCGGGATCCGGAGCTTTGCGCTCCGGGGCCAGACGTAGGGGGTACCGTGTCGCGCGAATGTCCCCCGCTGACGCGGCCGCGGCCGCTGGCTCCTCCTTTATTTCGCGCAACACGGTACCCCCTACGTCTGGCCCCTGCGGAGTGCCGCGCAAGGACCCCGATGCCTGACTGTATTGAAACACCGCGACTGTCCTGCGGTTGACCACGCTCACCTCGGGCAGGCCTGACCTAGGGCGGCAGCGGCATCACTCGACTCCGGCAGAAGGGAGCGGTGGAGGCGTACTCAGTTTCGCGGAGTGATGCTTAGGGGAGCCACAAACCTGCAACCTTTGGGCGGGCGAGGAACTCACGCAGTTACTTTTTCTTCTTTGTGAGTGCCGTGATCGTTCCGGTTAACGAAGGATCGGCTTCGCTTTGATACGGGAAGCTGACCTGTTCATAGGCGGCACCTTCGTCAGCATCGCTCGCCGGGGTTTTCGCCGGAACCACGAGGCGAGCGGCCGATTTCCCGTCCAGAAGATGGAACCGCGGCACCTTGGCCTTGTCTTGTAGCGCGCTATCCACGCGCTCAGCAATAGCGTCTCGCTCTGCTCGAGGCACCTTTCGCCAGTAGTCCGGATTCAGAGCGCATTCGCGAACCAGGGCTGCACCAGAATTGATTGAGTCAAACCAAGGCAGGGCCACCAAGGCCACTGCCTCAGCTAGCCCGCGAACCGTTGATTCAAACACCTCGGGTCTGATATCCCACATCCAGCTCTCACGAATTCGACGCTCGGACAGGTCACCGCCGATCAGCGGCAACATGTGTTCTGCATCGAGAACTTATCCAGTGCACCCCGTCGTCATGGGGAGATACGGAGACCAGACCGCTGCAGTTGCGTCAGCAAAGTTGCCATGACGAGTAACCCAGAGCGCCAGGCGATCAACGAAGGGGCCACGCTGCCGGGCAAAGCACAGATGCGAGTCCTTCACCTGCACAAAGCCTTCCTTCAAAGGCGACGGCATCACGGTAACGAATGCCTTCTTCAACTGATTGTTGGTCGTCATGCTATTTGAATCGGATCAGGAACAGTCTGGCCCCAAAGCGGCGCTGATACTCGAAGATCAGATTGCCGATGATTCCAAAGTCACCTTGCTTGGGACCCACTACGTGTTGTTTGAAAAGTGTCCCCAATGTTGCCTCAGCACCTTCTCTCTTTGCTGCACGGCTGATTCGACTGCGAATCAGCTCTGTGTGATCGCGACCGAGCCGCGTACGCCCAGACCGGACTAAGCGCTTCCCTGAAGGCGGTTGACGTGTCTCCGGCGTGGCCGGGCCCACCCGAGGTGAGTATGGTCAATCGCAGGACAGTCGTGGTGTTTTGGTACAGACGGGTATTCGTTTCTTCGCGCGGCACCCGGCAGGGACCAGACGCAGGGGGTACCCTGTTGCGCGAATTAAAGGAGGAGCCAGCGGCCGCGGCCGCGTCAGCGGGGGACATTCGCGCAACAGGGTACCCCCTGCGTCTGGTCCCGGAGCGCGCGGGATAGGAAAGAGCGAGCCGATATCATCGCCCCATGCTCGCCAAGCTCATGGGCTTCGTCCTGCTGGCCATCGTGCGCGTGCTCACGGGGGCGCAGGCACGCTGGTACGGGTGCCCGCCGAAGGCGGAGCAGCGCATCTACTTCGCCAACCACCAGAGCCACGCCGACCTGGTGATGATCTGGGCGGCGCTGCCGGAGGAACTGCGCACCATCACGCGGCCCATTGCAGCGAAGGACTACTGGACCAAGACTCCGTTCAAGAAGTGGATCACCACCGCGGTCTTCAACGCCGTCTACGTGGACCGCGAACGCAAGGGCGACGAGGACCCGCTGGCGCCGCTGGCCGATGCACTCACCAGGGGCGACTCGATCATCATCTTTCCCGAAGGCACGCGCGGCCACGCCGAGGAGCCGCAGCCGTTCAAGTCGGGCCTCTACACGCTGGCGCAGCGCTTCCCGCAGGTCGTGCTGGTGCCGGCCTGGATCGACAACATCCAGCGCGTGATGCCCAAGGGCGAAGTGGTGCCTGTGCCCATCCTGTGCTCGGTTACCTTCGGCGCACCGATACAGCTCGAAGCGGGCGAGGAACGCCGCGCCTTCCTGGACCGCGCGCGGCTGGCCGTGATCGCCTTGCGCGATGTCTGACATGAACCAGTTCCTGCGCAGCCTCACGCCCACGCAGCAGGTCGCGGCGCTGTTCCTCATCGTCTTCGGCATCCTGGTGATTGCCAGCATCAGCGCCTTCCTGTTCACCTTCCGCGAGAGCAGGAACGAGCGCGACGAAGCCCGCCACGAAGAGCTGCGCAACTTCCGCAAGCTGCTGGCCACCTCGTGGTTCATGGTGCTCGTGTTCTGGATCGCCTGGGTCACCGGGGACACGGTGGCCACGGTGCTGTTCGCGCTGATCTCGTTCTTCGCGCTGCGCGAATTCATCACGCTGTCGCCCACGCGCCGCGGCGACCACCGCAGCCTGATCCTGGCTTTCTTCGTGGTGCTGCCCATCCAGTTCTGGCTGGTGGGCACCGAGCACTTCGACCTGTTCACCGTGTTCATCCCGGTGTACGTGTTCCTCGCGATTCCCGTGGCCAGCGCCCTGTCGGGCGACACGCACCGCTTCCTGGAGCGCAACGCCAAGCTGCAGTGGGGCATCATGGTGTGCGTGTACGGCATGAGCCACGTGCCGGCGCTGCTGCTGCTGGATTTTCCGCGCCGCAACTACCAGGGCAAGGGTGCCTTCATGGTGTTCTTCCTGGTGTTCGTGGTGCAGAGCTGCATGCTGGTGCAGCACATCGTCACGCGCAACCTGAAGCGCCCGCCCAGCATTCCCGAAATCAGCCAGAGCTTCAACTGGTACCCGTGGGCACTGGGCATGGTGGTGGGCAGCATCCTCGGCGGCCTGATGTCGTTCATCACGCCCTTCAAGCCGGGGCAGGCGCTGGCAATGGCGTTCATCGCCTGCGTAGCGGGCTCGCTCGGCCACCTGGTGATGAAGGCGCTCAAGCGCGACCGCGGCGTCACCGCGTGGGGCCAGCGGGGCATGTCGGTGACCGGGGCCAACGGCTTGCTGGACCGGGTGGATGCACTCTGTTTCGCAGCGCCCATCTTCTTCCACTCCGCGAGGTGGTACGCGGGATAATCCGCGCATGGATACCACCGTCTCCCCTGCCCGAACGCGGATCGACGAGCTGCGCCGCGCCATGAGCGCGCACGGCGTGCAAGCGGTCTACATCCCTTCGTCCGATCCCCACGTCTCCGAATACCTGCCCGAACGCTGGAAGGGCCGCGCCTGGTTCAGCGGCTTCACCGGCTCGGCCGGCACGCTGGTGGTTACCACCGAGGAAGCGGCCATATTCGCCGACAGCCGCTACTGGTCTCAGGCCGAGCGTGAGCTCTCGGGCAGCGGGGTGGCGCTGGAAAAGGTGACGGTGGCCGGCCTGGCGCCGGTCGCTTCGTGGATCACGGCCCGCCTGAAAAGCGGCGACACGCTGGCAGTGGATGGGCAGGTCCTGAACCTGGCGACCGCCAAGCAACTTCAGTCGGCCCTGTCGGCGGCGGGCATCCGCTTGAGGACCGACGTCGACGTGCTGGCCTCGGCCTGGCCGCAGCGCGCGGGCCTGCCCACCGAGCCGGTCTACGAGCACCTGGCGCCCGAAGCCACCGTTACGCGCGCGTCCAAGCTGGCCGACGTGCGTTCGGCCATGCACACCGCGGGCGCCACCCATCACTTCATCTCCTCGCTCGACGACATCGCCTGGCTGCTCAACCTGCGCGGCGCCGATGTCGAATACAACCCCGTGTTCGTCGCGCACCTGCTGCTCGATGCGCAATCGGCCACCCTCTTCGTCGCAGCCGGCAAGCTGGACGCCGCCCTCGTTGCCGGGCTGGCCGCCGACGGCGTGCGCGTGGCTCCCTACGACACGGCAGCCGCGGCATTGAAGTCGCTGCCCGCCGATGCCGTGCTGCTGGTCGACCCGCGGCGCGTCACGCTGGGCCTGCGTGAAGCCGCGCAGTGCAAGGTGATCGAAGCGGTCAATCCCAGCACCTTCGCGAAGAGCCGCAAGACGGCCGCCGAGGCCGGGTTCGTGCGCCGCGCAATGGCCGAAGACGGCGCTGCCATGTGCGAGTTCTATGCCCGCTTCGAAGCGACGCTGGCCCGCGGCGAACGCCTGTCGGAACTGACGGTGGACGAGTGGCTGACCGAAGCGCGCACCCAGCGCGCCGGCTTCGTGAGCCGCTCGTTCTCGACCATCGCGGGCTTCAACGCCAACGGCGCGCTGCCGCACTATCGCGCCACCGAGGACTCCTACTCGTGGCTCGAAGGCAACGGCCTGCTGCTGATCGACTCGGGCGCCCAGTACCTCGGCGGCACCACGGACATCACGCGCGTGTGGCCCATCGGCACGGTCTCGGCCGCGCAGAAGCGCGACTACACGCTGGTGCTGAAGGGCATGATCGCGCTGTCGCAGGCGGTGTTCCCGCGCGGCACGCCGGGGCCGATGCTCGACTCGTTCGCACGGCTGCCGCTATGGCAGGCTGGCTTGGACTACGGCCACGGTACCGGCCACGGCGTGGGCTACTTCATGAACGTGCATGAAGGGCCGCAGACGATTTCGAAGACCGTGGTCGAGCCGCACATGGCGATGGAGCCGGGCATGATCACTTCCAACGAACCCGGCCTGTACCGCGAAGGGCAATGGGGCGTGCGCATCGAGAACCTGGTGATGTGCGTGCCCTTCGAGACGCCCGAGCGGGGCCGGTTCGGCGAGATGCTGGCGTTCGAGACGCTCACGCTGTGCCCGATCGACACCCGCTGCATCGAAGTTTCGCTGCTGCGGCCCGACGAGGTGGCATGGCTCGATGCTTACCACGCGACGGTGCGTGAGCGCCTGCAGCCATTGGTGTCGGGCGCCGCGCGCGACTGGCTGCTGGAACGCACCGAAGCGCTCCGCTAACCAGTCTCAGCCGATCACCGCCACCGCCTTCACCATCGCCCATACCCGCAGTCCCGGCTGCAGGCCCAGCGCTTGCACCGAGCGGCGCGTCACGCGCGCCAGCAGTTGCTCATCGCCGCAGCGCATCCGCACCAGCGCTTGCGACGGATGGTGCGCATCGCCTATCGAGTCGATTTCGGCCGGCAGGTGGTTCTGCACGCTGGTGGCGGTGGGCTCGTCGAGCTGGATGCTCACGTCACGCGCGAGCACGCGCAGCCGGACGGCGGCGCCGACGGACGATCCCTGGTCGGCCACCCAGAAGCTGCCGTGCCCGAAGTCCGCGCGGGCCAGGTGCCATTGTTCGTCGCGCTCGACGATGCGGGCCGACACCAGCGTGCCCAGTTCCTCGCCGACGGCGACCGGCGTCTCCACCGACGACAGCACTTGCGCCGCCGGCCCGGCAGCACGCATCCGGCCGGCATCCATCAGCACCAGGTGGGCCGCCAGCCGCGCCACTTCGTCGGCAGAGTGCGTAACGTACAGCATGGGCACGCTCAGCTCGTCGCGCAGGCGCTCCAGCCACGGCAGGATCTCCCGGCGACGCGCGAAGTCGAGTGCGGCGAGCGGCTCGTCCAGCAGCAGCAGGCGCGGCTGGGTCGCCAGCGCCCGGGCGATGGCCACGCGCTGGCGCTCGCCGCCCGAAAGCGTGGCGACCGGCCGCTCCAGCAACTGGGCGATGCCGAGCAAGCCGATCGCATCGGCCAGCGCCTGCTCGCCGCCAGGCCTTGCCGCGCGCCGCAAGCCGAACTGCAGGTTGCGCCGCACGTCGAGGTGCTCGAACAGGCTGGCCTCCTGGAACACGTAGCCCAGTTCGCGCTGCCAGGTGGGCACGCAGGTGCCGCTGCCGTCGTCCTGCCAGGTCTGGTCACCCACACGTACCAGCCCGCTGGCCGCCGGTTCCAGCCCCGCCACGCAGCGCAGCACGGTCGTCTTGCCCGAGCCGGACGGGCCGAACAGCACCGAGATGCCGCGGCCCGGCAGCGTGAGGTCGATGTCCAGCCTGAAGTCCTTGCGGGCAAGTTCCAGCCGGATGCGCAGCTCCCCGGTCACGCAACCACCCGGCCGTAACGCCGCTTCATCGACGCGAGCGCCAGCAGCACGGCGAACGAGAACACCAGCAGGCCACCGGCGAGCCAGTGGGCCTGCGCATACTCCATCGCTTCCACGTGCCCGTAGACCTGCGTCGAGACGGTGCGCGTCTTGCCGGGGATGTTGCCGCCGATCATGAGCACCACACCGAACTCGCCGACGGTGTGCGCGAAGCTGAGGATCGCCGCCGTGACGAAGCCGGGCCGTGCCAACGGCAAGGCCACGCTGAAGAACGCGTCCAGCGGGCGCGCGCGCAGCGTTGCAGCGACCTCCAGCGGCCGCGGGCCGATCGCTTCGAAGGCATGCTGGATCGGCTGCACGGCGAACGGCAGCGAGTAGACCAGCGAGCCGACGAGCAGGCCGGTGAACGTGAAAGACAGTACGCCCCAGCCGAGCGCCTGGGTCACTTCGCCCAATGGACCGTCGGGCCCCATCGCCACCAGCAAGTAGAAGCCCAGCACGGAAGGCGGAAGCACCAGCGGCAAGGTGACGACGGCGGCGACGGGAGCGCGCCAGCGCGACTTCGTCTGCGCGAGCCACCACGCGAGGGGCGTGGCGATCACCAGCAGCAGCAAGGTCGTGAGGGTCGCCAGTTCCAGCGTCAGCCGGATCGCCTGCAGCGCGTCGCTGTTCATGGCGCGTAGCCGAACGAGCGCATGAGGGTATTGGCCTTGTCGCCCTTCAGGTAGGCAAGCAGCGCGTGGGCAGCCGCGTTGTCCTTGCCTTTGGCCAGCAGCAACGCGTCCTGGCGGATCGGCGCATGCAGCCCGGTGGGCACCACCCAGCCGGAGCCTTGCGCCATCCGGCCTTCGGCCATTACCTGCGACAACGCGACGAAGCCCAGCTGCGCATTGCCGGTGGCGACGAACTGGTAGGCCTGCGCGATGTTCTCGCCCTGCACGATCTTCGGCCGCAGCGCGGCGGCCAGGCCCAGCTGCTCCAGCGTTTCTGTCGCCGCGCGGCCGTACGGTGCCAGCTTGGGGTTGGCGATGGCGATGCGCTGGAAACCGCCGCCCCTGAGAACCTCGCCCTTGCCGTCGATCAGGCCGGGCTGCCTGCTCCACAGCACCAGGGCGCCACTGGCGTAGGTGAAGCGCGAGCCGGCCACGCCCAGGCCCTCCTGCTGCAGCCTGAGCGGCGTCTCTTCGTCGGCCGCCAGCAGCACGTGAAAGGGCGCGCCGTTGCGGACCTGGGCGTAGAACGTGCCGGTCGAGCCGAAGGCCAGCACCGCCTTGTGGCCCGTGTCCTGCTCGAAAGAGCGCGCGATCTCCTGCATCGGCGCCGTGAAATTGGCGGCCACGGCCACGGTCACCTCAGCCGCGCGGACGGGCGCCGAAAAGACGAGCAGGAGGGCAAGGCCCAGGATCCTGAGCATGGATCGCTATTCAAAAATAGAATGGCGCTATTGTAGTCCACGCTATTACCAACCGGAATAGCGAAACGAAAGGACCCATGGCGCGTTCCTCCCTCGACCTGTCGCAGGCCCTAGGCCACGAAGCGGCCGACAAGCGCATCGACATCCTGCGCCGCATCGGCGAGGTCGGCTCCATTTCCGAGGCGGCGCGCGGCGCGGGTGTGAGCTACAAGGCCGCGTGGCAGGCGGTGGAAACGCTCGGCAACCTGGCCGGACAGGCGCTGGTGCAGAAGGCCGTGGGCGGCAGCGGCGGCGGCGGCGCGCAGCTCACGCCGGCCGGCGAGAAACTGCTGGAAGCGGCTGGCCTGCTGGCCCGCGCCCGGGCCGCCGTGCTGGCCAGCCTGAACCCGCGCAGCGGCATCGGCCCGCAGGGTCTGGTGGGCCTGGGCCTGCGCACCAGCATGCGCAACCAGTTGCCCTGCACCGTGGCTTCGCTGGCCGTCATGGGCCACGGCGTGCGCGTCGGCCTGACCCTGCCCGACGGGTCGCTGCTGCACGCGCGCATCACACAGGAGAGTTCCGAGCTGCTCGGCCTGCAGCCGGGCGTACCCGCGCTCGCCTTGTGCAAGGCCGCTGCCGTCGGCATCGCGCGCAAGGTGGCGCCGCGCGAGGGGCTCAACGCGCTGCAAGGGGAGGTGGCGCGCGCCATGACATCGGCCGACGACCGCGAGGTGTCGCTGCTCGTCATGCCGGGCCTGCGGCTGGTCGGCTTCACAGCGGGCGCAGCGCGGCTGAAGGTCGGGCAAAGGGCGATGGCGGCGGTGGAAGAATCCGCCGTGGTGATCGCCGTCGGTTCCTAGGCCGGCAGCACCAGCACCACCGACAAGCCACCGCCCGGCCGGTTGTGCAGCGAGATGCGGCCACCGTGCGCCTCCACGATCTCGCGGGCCAGCGCGAGGCCCAGGCCGGTGCCGCTGCGCTTGGTCGAATAGAACGGCACCACGGCGTTGGCCATCACGGTCTCGGTCATGCCCGAGCCGCGGTCAGCCACCTCGATCGCCAGCATGTCGCCCGCAGGCCGCACGGCCAGCGAGATTTCACCCGGCGTCGAACCGGATTCGTGCGCGTTCTTCAGCAGGTTCAGCAGCGCCTGTTCCACCTGCGCCGGGTCGAACTTCGCGGCGGCCTCCGGCAAGGGCGATGCCAGGCGGAAGGGCACCTGCGTCTGCAGCGCCGCGATGAAGCCTTGCCATGCCACCGGCTCGACGCGCGGCACCGGCAGCTTGGCGAAGCGCGCATAGCCCTCGATGAAGCGCTCGAGGTGGCGCGCCCGGTCCTCGATGGTCTGCAGCATCTCGGGCAGCCGCTCGGGCCGCCCGCGACGCAGCAGTTCGCGCGCCGACGCTGCCAGCGACGCCACCGGCGCCAGCGAGTTGTTCAGCTCGTGGCTCACCACGCGCAGCACCTTCTTCCAGGTCTGCACTTCCTGGCGCCGCAGCTCCGCCGTCAGGTGGCGCAGCAGCAGCAGCTCGTGCGCGCGCCCGTTCAGCGTGAACTGCCGGCGGCCCAGGTGGTAGATCTCTTCTTCGTCCTCCGTATCCCCGCCCGCGGGGCGCGCCGCCGCGAACAGCCCATCGCCGCCACGCAGCACCGCGGCACGCAGCGAGGGCAGCGCGCGCTGCAGCACCTGACCGAGTGTCTTGCCTTCCATCGTCTTGCCGCCGTTCAGCAGCTGGCGCGCCGCGATGTTGGCAAATACGATGGTGGCCCCGTCCTGCACCAGCAGCATGGCTACCGGCGTGTTCTGCACCATGGTGTCGAGCAGCAGCTCGCGCTGCACCAGGCCCAGCCGCTGCTCCCGCAGCACGTCGCCCAGCGCGTTGTGCGCAGCGACCAGGTCCGCCACCTCGTCGTTGCGCGGCCAGTGCAGGCTGAAGGAATAGTCGCCGTCGCGATAGCTCGTGACCGTGCCGCCCAGCGCGCGCAGGATCGCCAGCAGCGGCTGCACCTCGCGCCCGATGGCGCCGACGGCGATGGGCAGCAGGCAAGCCAGCGTGGCCAGGCCCGCCAGCAGCGGATCGTCCGGGAACACACGCAGGAAGGCGAACACGGCCAGCACCGCCAGCACCAGCAGCAGCGCGCACAGCAGCGACAGGCGCAGGGCCAAGCCGACGCGCGTGCCGCCCATCACGCGGCCGGACGGCGCATGCCGAAACGGTCCATGCGGCGGTAAAGCGACTGCCGGCTCAGGCCCAGCTCCGCGGCCGCCTGCGCGATCACGCCGCCGTGCCGCAGCAGCGCCTGCTCGATCGCTTCGCGGTCGGGCTCGGGCTCGGCTGCCGCAGGGGCGGCGGGCCCTGCTGCCGGCAGCGCGAGGTCGGCCGCGGTGATGACGTCGCCGTGCGCGAGCAGCGAAGCCCGCTGCATCACGTTCTTCAACTCGCGCACGTTGCCCGGCCAGCTGTGACGCAGCAAAGCGGTACGCGCCGAGTCATCGAGCTGCTTGCCCGCGCCGAGAAAGTGGGTCGCGAGCGGCATGATGTCGTCGGGCCGGCTGGCGAGCGGCGGCAGCACCAGTTCGACCACGTTGAGCCGGTAGTACAGGTCTTCGCGGAACGTGCCCGCGCGAATCATGGCGGGCAGGTCGGCGTTGGTCGCGCTGATCACGCGCACTTTCACCTGCCGCTCTTCGTTCGACCCCAGGCGCTGGAAGCGCCCGGTCTCCAGCACGCGCAGCAGCTTCACCTGCCCCGCGGGCGGCAGGTTGCCGATCTCGTCGAGGAACAGCGTACCGCCATGGGCCGCTTCGAACTTGCCCGCGCGGGCCTTGCCGGCGCCGGTATAGGCGCCCGCCTCGGCGCCGAACAGTTCGGCCTCGATCAGCTCGGCGGGCAGTGCGCCGCAGTTCAGCGTGACGAAGGGTCCGTTGCGCACGGCGGAATTCGCCTGGATGATTTCGGCGATGCGCTCCTTGCCGGCGCCATTGGGCCCGGTCAGCATCACCGGCAGGTCGGACCGTGCAACCTGGCAGGCCAGTTCCAGCACACGCCCGGTGGCTGCATCGGCCCACACCAAGCCGCGCAGGTCGAAGCGCCCGGCCAGCTCGCTGCGGCGGCGCCGCTCGCGCTGCGCCTGCTGCCGCAGCGCGCGGCTCGCCTGTCCCAGCTCGACGAGGTTCTTCACCGTGGTGACCAGGCGCTCGTCGTTCCACGGCTTGGCCACGTAGTCCGCGGCGCCCGCCTTCACCAGTTCGACCGCCATGTCCAGGTGCGTCCATGCAGTCAGCAGGATTACCGGCAGGTCGGGATGCCGCGCGCGGATTGCGCGGAACAGCTGGTGGCCCTCCTCGCCGGATGTCGTGTCGGCTGCGAAGTTCATGTCCTGCAGCACCAGGTCGACCGGCTCGCGATCGAGCACGGCCAGCCCCTCGGCGGGCGAGCCGGCGGTGACGGAGTCGATGTCGTGCAGCGACAGCAGCACGTCGAGCGCCGTCGCCACCGCCGGGTTGTCGTCGATGATCAGGACCGTGGCCATGGAGGTCCCGATCGTACTCAAGCCGTGCGGGTCGCGATGGCGGGGGCTGTGCTGGCCGCGCGCGACGCGGGGCCGTACACGGCCAGCAGGCCCAGCAGCCACAGCGCGACGGCGCCGTAAGCGAAGTACTCGCCCGGCAGGCGGCCTACCTGCAGGTGCTGCACCATGAACTGGTTCAGCGCCAGCGTGAGGATCACGCCCGCAGCCACGCCGAAGGTGGTGATCAGCACGTTCTCCGTCAGGTAATAGCGCAGGATGTCGCGCCAGCGCGCGCCCAGCGCCCGCCGGATGCCGATCTGCTTGCGGCGCTGGGCCACCCGCAGGCTCGTCATGCCCACGATGCCGCTGGCGGTGACCAGCAGCAGCAGCCCGCAGACGGCCACCAGCATCCAGGCCAGCGCGCGCTCGTTGCGGTAGCGGTTCTCGCGGTCCTTGGCGACCGTGCGCGTGAAGGTGCGCGTCGGCGTGGGCGACAACTTGCGCACGGCCTCTTCCGCCTCCTTCAGGACCCGGTCGACCTGCCCGGGCTGTGCGCGCACCACGAAGCGGGAGAAAGGCAGCGAGATGCGCCACGGCACGATGGTGGCGTACTCGCCGCTGGGCGCCGATTGCGCGCCGGTGGTCTGCAGGTGTTCGACCACGCCGATGATGCGCACCTCGTTCGGCGGCTCCGCGCCGAAGTAGTACGACTTGCCGACGTAGCTGGTCGCCCCCGGGAACAGCAGCTTCGCGAGCGGCAGGCTCACGATCACGTGTTGCGGGAAGTTCTCGTTCCACGACTGCTTCTGGTCGTCCTTCTCCACCACGTCGGCCTCGGTGAAGTCGCGGCCCTCCACCAGCCGCAGTCCCAGCGTCTTCACGAAGCCGATGTGCGCGGAGTACACCGACGAAGGCGCCATGGCGTGCGGGCTGGCCGGGTTGGCGCGCACGCTGGAGTTGGAGCCGGAGCGCGACATCGGCATCTGCGAAGCCCATGCCACCGACTCGACGCCGGGGATGGCGGCCAGCGCCTGCAGGGCCTGCTGCTGGCGCGCCAGCGCGTCGTTGTGCGACAAGCGCTGGATCGGCCGCTCGAAGACGTAGCCGACGTTTTCTTCGGCAGTCACGCCGCTGGGGCGCGAGGCCGACGCCACGCGCATGTTCACGATGTACAGCGCATTGGCCAGGATGGCGAGGCTCAGCGCCACCTGGATGGCCACCAGCAGCGGGCCGGTCTTGCTGCGCGACAGCTGGGCGAGGATGGGACGGATTTCCATGCGGGCCTCACTGGGACTTCAGTTGCAGGGCGGGCGTGACGCGGCTGGCGCGCCACGTGGGCAGCGCTCCGGCGGCCAGGCTCGCGCCCAGTGCCAGCGCGAAGGTGGTGGCCAGCATGCGCCAGTCCATGTGCGCCAGGTTCTCGAGGCCGGGCGCCTGCTTGCGGATCAGCCACAGGCACGCGAGGCTGAGCGCGAGCCCGAGCAGGCCACCGGCCGCGCCGACCACCACGCTTTCGACCAGGAACTGCCGGAAGATGGCGGCGCGGCTGGCGCCGAGCGCGCGGCGCACGCCGACTTCGGGTGCGCGCACTGAGAACTTCGCCAGCAGCAGCCCCATGGTGTTGACCATGCAGATCGCGAGGAAACCGAGCGACAGCCAGACGGCGACGCGGTTGTCGTTTTCCACCACGCCCACGTAGTCCAGCCACTCCATCACGTCGAACAGCTTCGGGGGCACGGGGCGCTGCAGCCGGCCCAGGCGCCTCTGCTCGGCCTGGTAGGCGTCGAGCCACGCTTTCACCTGCGCGCGGTCGGAAGCGCTGGCGGTCTCGAACCAGAAGAACATCCACGCGCATTCCGACTTGAGGAAGTTCTCGTAGCCGGGCAGCGGGTCGTCGGAGCAGTTGGTGGTGCCGTTGGAGCGCTGCTCGGCGGCGATGGCGGTGTTGAACGGCACGAACATGTCGTCGACGCCATTGAAGACGCCGCCCGAGCCGTTGAGCACGTGCATGTAGCGCGGCACCGGCGCCCATTCGCCTGCGACGCCGACCACGGTGAACTCGCGGTCCCAGATGCGGAACTTGCGGCCCACGGCATCCACCGTGCCGAACAGGGCCTCGGCCTTGCGCTTGCTCAGCACGCCCACGCGCGCAGCCGCGCGGTCGTCGCCCTCGCTCCACGCCGAGCCGCGCAGCAGGGGCACCTCGAACATGGTGAAGAAGTCGCGCGTGGCGGCCACGCCCTGGATGTCCTGCACCGGCAGGTCGGGCCGCTCGGGCTCCACCGCGCCGGCCACGTCGAGCACCGGCGTGCGGCGCACGCCGACGCCCGAATTCATCATGGCGAAAGAATCCTTGTACGACACCACCACGTCGTATTCCTCGCGCGGTGCGTTGGGGTCGTAGCTGCGCAGGGGCCCCAGCTCGAACAGCGGCGTGAGCAGCCGGTCGCTCTTGGACGGGATCGGGTTGCCCGACATCATGTGCAGGATCGTCATCGTCGAGATGCTGGCGGCCACGCCGACGGCCAGCGTGACGAGCATCAGCACGGTCAGTGCCGGGTTGCGGCGCAGGCTGCGCAGCCCCAGCATGCAGTAGTAGCGCAGCATCACGCGGCCTCCGCCACGGCGTCGCCCACCAGCGAGGGCTTGTGGTGCACAAGGTCGCTCACGTAGCCGTCGATGATGTGCACGTTGCGCTGCGCGCGCTGCGCCAGCTCGCGGTCGTGCGTGACCATCAGGATGGTGGTGCCGCGCGCGTTGATCTGCTCCAGCAGTTCCATCACGCTGCGCGCCATCTGGGTGTCGAGGTTGCCCGTGGGCTCGTCGGCCAGCAGCACGCGCGGCGTGCCGGCCAGCGCGCGGGCGATCGCCACGCGCTGCTGCTGGCCGCCCGAGAGTTCGGCCGGGTAGTGCTTCAGGCGCGATGCGAGGCCCACTTCGGCGAGCGCGTGCTCGATGCGCTCCTTGCGCTGCGCGCGCGAGAAGCCGCGGTAGCGCAGCGGCACGTCGACGTTGTCGAACAGGTTCAGGTCGGGGATCAGGTTGAAGCCCTGGAAGATGAAACCCAGCTTCTCGTTGCGCAGCCGCGAGCGCTTGTCGTCCGACAGGCCGCGCACGTCGACGCCGTCCAGCACGTACTCGCCGCCGTCGAAGTCTTCCAGCAGGCCGGCGATGTTGAGGAAGGTCGTCTTGCCCGAACCCGACGGACCGGTGACGGTGACGAACTCGCCTTCGTGCACGTGGATGTCGAAGCCGCGCAGCGCGTGCGTCTCTATCATGTGGGTGCGGTACACCTTGTTCAGGTCCTTCATGGACAGCATGGTTGGCCTCTCCTTCTAGTCGGTGATGTGGGCGCGCGGCGCGTTGTCGAACGACTCGGTGCCGCTCACGACGACGCGGTCGCCCGCCTTCAGGCCGTCGAGCACTTCGACGGCGGAAACACTGGTGGCGCCCAGCTTGATGGCGCGCCGCACCGCCATGCCGCCTTCGACGACATACGCGTGGTGGCCGCCCAGCGCCTCGATGAAAGTGCCGCGCGCGAGCACCAGCGCGCCGGGCTTCTCGTCGATCAGGAGGCGCGCCGAGACGCGCTGGCTCTGCCGCAGGCCGGCGGGTTGGGCGCCGTCGAAGCGCACGCGCGCCAGCACCTGGTTGCGCACGACTTCGGGCGAGATGGCCGACAGGCGCCCGGTGGCACGGATCTCCCCGCTGGCGATCTCGGCGCGCATGCCGAGGCCGAGGTCGGCCACGTAGGCTTCGGGAATTTCCAGTTCCACCTCCAGCCGGGTCAGGTCGACCAGCGTGAGCAGCGGCGCGTTGGCGGCAACGGCGGCGCGGTCGGCCACGACGAGGCTGCCGATGACGCCGTCCATGGGCGCGCGCACGGCCAGCTCTTCGACGCGGCGCCGCGCGAAGTCGAATGCGAGGCGCTGGCGCTGCAGCTGGCTCATGCGGGTCTTCAGCTGCAGGTCCACGTCATCGGACTCCAGCAGCGCGGCGGCCGCTGCATGCCGGCTGCGGATCTCGGCCGACTTCAGCGTGTCGCGCGCTTTCTCGAAGTCGTTCTTGGGCACCACGCCGGCCAGCCCCGCGGGCTCGATGCGCTCGTACGCGCGTTGTGCGGCAGCGCGTTCGATCTCGGCCTGGTCGGCGTCGCGCCTGGCGGCGAGGCGGGCCTTGCGCGACAGGATCTGCTGGCGCGCCACTTCGGCCTGCAGCTCCTCGAACGAGGACTGCTCGCGCTTGAGCGTATCGGCGAGATCCGGCGACTCGACGAGTGCCAGCACGTCGCCCTTCTTGACCGTGTCGCCGGCCTTGACCTTGAGCGCGACCGCGCCGGCTGCCGGCGCGTACAGGGTCGGGCTGACGGCGGCAACGACGCGGCCATTGACGCTGGCGTCGCGCACCAGCGTGCCGCGGGTGACTTCGGCGATGCGCAGGCGCGAGCCGTTCACCACGGGCACCTGCGAACTCCAGTTGGCGATGAGCGCCGCCGCACTGCCGGCCACGACGGCGGCAGCGATGCCGGCCATGGCGATGCGCAGGCGCCGGCGGCCCGCCGGTGCGGCCAGTGCGACGTCCTGCGCGGAAGTGTCACGGATCATGCGAAACCCTGTTTGCACGACCCGTGCCAGCGCCAAGTGCTTGATTCGCAACGATGCGCAGTGTCCGTGGGTGTCCGCGCCTGTCCGCGGAGTGTCCGCGGGTAGACTCGGGCCATGCGCATCCTCGGGATCGACCCCGGCCTGCAGACCACCGGCTTCGGCGTCGTCGATGTCGAGGGGCACGCCATCGCCTACGTGGCGAGCGGCACCATCAAGACCACCCACCTCGAGCGCGGCAACCTGCCGGCGCGGCTGAAGGTGCTGTTCGACGGCATCGGCGAGGTGCGTGCGCGCTACCAGCCGGATGTGGCCGCCGTCGAAATCGTCTTCGTCAACGTGAACCCGCAGGCCACGCTGCTGCTGGGGCAGGCGCGCGGCGCCTGCGTCACGGCCCTGGTGGCCTGCGACCTGGCGGTGGCGGAGTACACGGCGCTGCAGATGAAGCAGGCCATCGCGGGCCACGGCAAGGCCGCCAAGTCGCAAGTGCAGGAGATGGTGAAGCGGCTGTTGAAGCTGCCTGCCCTGCCGGGAAAGGATGCCGCCGATGCGCTGGGCCTCGCCATCACCCATGCGCATGCCGCGCAGTCGATGAGCCGCATCGCCCTGGCGACGCAGACGGCGCGCCGCACCAGCGGGATGTACAAGGCGGGGCGGGCGTACTAGCCGAGCACGTTCTCGAGGATCAGCACGGCGAAGAAGCCAAGAGCCGCCAGCACCGTCCACTTCAGGATCACCAGCCCCCAGTGCCTGAATTTGGCCTGGCCGGTACCCGCATAGAAGGCAAAGCAGACGCCGGCGGCGATCAGCAGGACGAAGAAGGCCCAGCGGAAAACCAGCATGGCCTACCAGGCCGCGACCGGCCGGTCGAAGCCGGCCGGCGCGAGCCGGTCTTCCTCGAAGGTCACGATCTCGAAGGCGTCTTCATGCGCCAGCAACTCGCGCAGCAGCTGGTTGTTGAGCGCGTGGCCGGAGCGGAAGGCGCTGTAGGCCCCCAGCAGCGGCTTGCCCAGCAGGTACAGGTCGCCCATGGCGTCCAGGATCTTGTGCTTGACGAACTCGTCGTCGAAGCGCAGTCCCTCGGCATTGAGCACCTTGTAGTCGTCCATGACGATGGCGTTGTCCAGCCCGCCGCCCAGGGCGAGGCCGCTCGCGCGCATCATCTCCAGGTCCTTGGTGAAGCCGAAAGTCCGCGCCCGGGCGATGTCGCGCGTGTAGTTGTCCTTGCCCCAGTCGAACTCATGGCGCTGGCCTTCCACCACGCGGTGGTCGAACACGATCTCGAAGCTCAGCTTGTAGCCGTGGTACGGCTCGAGCCGCGCCCACTTCAGGTTTTCACCTTCGCCTTCGCGGTATTCCACCGGCCGCTTCACCCGCACGAAGCGGCGCGGTGCCTCCTGCGCCTCGATGCCCGCGCTTTGCAGCAGGAACACGAACGACGACGACGAGCCGTCGAGGATGGGCGTTTCCTCGGCGGTGATGTCCACGTACAGGTTGTCGATGCCCAGCCCGGCGCAGGCCGACATGAGGTGTTCCACCGTCATCACCTTGGCGCCGCCGTTGGAAATGGTCGACGCCATCCGCGTGTCGCTGACCGCATAGGCCGACACCGGGATGTCGACGGCCAGCGGCAGGTCGACGCGGCGGAACACGATGCCGGCGTCGGGTTGCGCCGGCCGCAGGGTCAGTTCGACCCGCTGGCCGCTGTGCAGGCCCACGCCCACCGCCTTGGTGAGGGTCTTGAGGGTGCGTTGGCGCAGCATGGGAGCCATTCTAGGGATTAGCGGCCGGCGACCGGCGAGCAGGGAAATAAAACGGGCGGGCCTTCGAGGCGCCCGCCCAAATACTCCCCTTGGAGAACACTCTTCTAATTCTTGGTATCAGTCCGCCTGCTTGCGCAGGAAAGCCGGGATCTCGAAGTCGTCCATGCCGCCCGAGGACAGCGCGTCGACCTTGGCCGCCGCCTGGCTGCGGTTGGTGCGCCACACGCTCGGCGTCGCCATGCCGGCGTAGTCCACGTGCCCGCCCGTAGCCGCCTGGCTCTCGCGCGTCTGGATGGCGCCCGGGCCGGCCACTGCGTTGCTGATGGTCGGCACGTGCAGCGGCACGTTGTCGGTGCCGGTGCGCAGCACCTGCAGCGGCGGCGCGGTCTTGCGCTGCTGGCCCTGGCGCGACAGGCCCGTGGCGACCACGGTCACGCGCACGTGGTCACCCAGGCTGTCGTCGGACGCCGTGCCGAAGATCACGTGGGCGTCGGGCGAGGCGTAGGCACGCACGGTGTTCATGGCGAGCTTCGACTCCGACAGCTTCAGGCTGCCCTTCGCGGCCGTGATCAGCACCAGCACACCCTTGGCGCCCGACAGGTCGATGCCTTCCAGCAGCGGGCAGGCCACGGCCTGTTCGGCGGCGATGCGCGCGCGGTCGGGGCCGGCGGCGAGCGCCGTGCCCATCATCGCCTTGCCGGGCTCGCCCATCACCGTGCGCACGTCCTCGAAGTCCACGTTGATGTTGCCGGGCACGTTGATGATTTCCGCGATGCCGCCCACGGCGTTCTTCAGCACGTCGTTGGCGTGCGCGAAGGCTTCGTCCTGGGAGATGTCGTCGCCCAGCACTTCGAGCAGCTTCTCGTTGAGCACCACGATCAGCGAGTCGACGTTGGCTTCCAGTTCCGCCAGCCCCTGGTCGGCGTTGGTCATGCGGCGCCCGCCCTCCCAGTCGAACGGCTTGGTGACGACGCCCACGGTGAGGATGCCCATCTCCTTGGCGACGCGCGCAATCACGGGCGCTGCGCCCGTGCCCGTGCCGCCACCCATGCCCGCGGTGATGAAGAGCATGTGCGCGCCGTCGATGGCCGTGCGGATCGAGTCCTCGGCGGCCAGGGCCGCCTCACGGCCCTTGTCGGGCTTGCTGCCGGCGCCCAGCCCGCTGGTGCCGAGCTGGATGTTCTTGTGCGCGGAGCTGCGCGCGAGCTGCTGCGCGTCGGTGTTGGCGCAGATGAACTCCACGCCCTGGACTTCGCGCACGATCATGTGCTCGACCGCGTTGCCCCCGCCGCCACCGACCCCGATGACCTTGATCATCGTGCCCTGGTGGAATTCCTCGACTTCGATCATTTCGATACTCATCGCGTTTCTCCTGAATCCGTTGCAGTTGCCATTTGCTGATGTTGTTGGTGATGCGTAACGCTCGAGAGGCGGATCGGTGCACCTGCATCGTCGTCGCCGTCGGTGAGGACCTGAACGCAGAAGACGCAGAAGAAATCCAGAAGACGCAGAAGACATGTCATGAGTTCTTCTGCGTCTTTGGTCTTCCTTCTGCGTCTTCTGCGTTCCAGGCTTTGCCATCAGAAGTTCCCCACAATGAAATCCTTGATGCGGCCGAAGGCGGTCTTCATGGAACCCTGCTTGTTTGCCACCCGCAGGCCCCGAGCACGCGCCAGGCGGGCTTCTTCGAGCAGGCCCATCACCGTGGCGGCGCGCGGCTGGGCGACCATGTCGGATAAAGCGCCGGTGTAGCGCGGCATGCCGCGGCGCACGGGCTTCAGGAAGATGTCCTCGCCGAGCTCCACCATGCCCGGCATCACGGCGCTGCCGCCGGTGATGACAATGCCCGACGACAGCACTTCTTCGTAGCCCGACTCGCGCACCACCTGCTGCACCAGCGAGAAGATCTCCTCGATGCGCGGCTCGATCACGCCGGCCAGCGCCTGGCGGCTCAGCATGCGCGGGCCGCGGTCGCCCAGCCCCGGCACTTCGACCTGCGTCTCGGCATCGGCCAGCAGCTGCTTGGCGCAGCCCGACTCCACCTTGATGTCTTCGGCGTCCTTGGTCGGCGTGCGCAGCGCCATCGCGATGTCGCTCGTGATCAGGTCGCCCGCGATCGGGATCACGGCGGTGTGCCGGATGGCGCCGCCGGTGAAGATCGCCACGTCGGTCGTGCCCGCGCCTATGTCGACCAGCGCCACGCCCAGCTCCTTCTCGTCGTCCGACAGCACGGCCAGGCTCGACGCCAGCGGGTTCAGCATCAGCTGCTCCACCTCCAGCCCGCAGCGGCGCACGCACTTCAGGATGTTCTCGGCGGCGCTCTGCGCGCCGGTGACGATGTGGACCTTGGCCTCCAGCCGGATGCCGCTCATGCCGATCGGCTCCTTCACGTCCTGGCCGTCGATCACGAATTCCTGAGGCTCCACCAGCAGCAGCCGCTGGTCGGTGGAAATGTTGATCGCTCGCGCCGTCTCCACCACGCGCGCCACGTCGGCCGGCGTCACCTCGCGGTCCTTCACCGCCACCATGCCGCTGGAGTTGATGCCGCGGATGTGGCTGCCGGTGATGCCGGTGTACACGCGCGTGATCTTGCAGTCGGCCATCAGCTCGGCTTCCTTCAGCGCCTGCTGGATCGACTGCACGGTGGCGTCGATGTTGACCACCACGCCGCGCTTCAGGCCGTTGGACGGCGCGATGCCCAGCCCGGCGAGCTTGAGCTCGCCGCCGGGCATCACCTCGGCCACCACCGTCATCACCTTGGCGGTTCCGATGTCCAGTCCGACGACCAGGTCCTTGTAGTCTTTTGCCATCTCCGTCCTATTTGCCCGCACTCGTGGTGCTGACTCCCCTCAACTTCACCGCATAACCCCCGGCATGCCGCAGGTCCGCCGACACCAGCGCCTCGGGCCGCCGGCCGTACTTGGACGTCACCTGCGTGAGTGTCTGCACGAAGCGCTGGCTGCGCGCGTGCACCTCCTCGGTCGTGCCACGCCCCAGCTCGATCACCGCACCCGTGTCCAGCGTCAGCGTCCAGCTGCCGCGCCCCGACACCACCAGCTGCTCCACCGACAGGTCCAGCGGCTCGAACAGCGGCTCGAGCGCGCGGTACATCGCCAGCACCTGCGCCGACTGCCCGTCCGGCCCGGCCAGCCGCGGCAAGTCGTCGTGCTCCACGTCGCCCACGTTGGCCTCGAACACCTCGCCGAAGCTGTTGACCAGCCGCGACTCGCCCTCCGCGCCCCAGAACGCCACCGCCACGTGCTCCTGCAACTGCACGCGCAGCCGGTTGGGGAATTGCCGCCGCACCACCGCCTGCCGCACCCAAGGCACCGACTCGAATACCGCGCGCGTGCGCTGCAGGTCGACGGTGAAGAAGTTGCCGGCGAGCCGCGGCGCCACGTTGGCGCGCAGCATGGCCACGCTGTTGTGCGCCGTGTCCCCCGTGACCGTGATGCCGCCGATCGCGAACAGCTGGTGGCGTACCGCCCACCAGCCCAGCGCCGCCAGCAACAGCACGCCGCAAGCCGCGAACAGCACCGAAGCGGTGGCGTTCATCAGCCTGGCGTCGAACGGTTGCTGCAGCGTGCCCATCAGTTCGCCTGCGCCTCCATGGGTTCGTTGTCGAGCGCTGCGCCTGCCAGCAGCAGCACGCACAGGTCCTCGTACGAGATGCCCGCAGCGCGCGCCGACATGGGCACCAGCGAATGGCCGGTCATGCCGGGCGAGGTGTTGATCTCCAGCAGCCAGGGCTTGCGGGTCTTCGCATCGATCATGACGTCGGCGCGCCCCCAGCCGCGGCAGCCCAGCACGCGGTAGGCCTTGAGCACCAGGTCCTGGATGGCCGCCTCTTCGCCTTCGGGCAGGCCGCAGGGCACCAGGTACTTGGTGTCGTCGGTGAAGTACTTGTTCTGGTAGTCGTAGTTGCCTTCGGGCGCGACGATGCGGATCACCGGCAGCGCCCGTGCTTCGTCGCCCGCACCCAGCACCGGGCAGGTCACCTCGTCGCCCGCGATGAACTGCTCGCACAGCACGTCCGCGTCCAGCGCTGCCGCCGCGGCCACCGCGTCCTGCATTTCGGAGTAACCCTGCACCTTGGCCACGCCGATGGACGAGCCTTCGCGCGCTGGCTTGACGATCAGGGGCAGTTCCAGCTCGTCGGGCACCGCACGCACCTGCTCGCGCGTGTACTTGCCGCGCCTGAGCAGCTTGAACTTCGGCGTGGGCAGCCCCTCGGCCAGCCACACGCGCTTGGTCATGACCTTGTCGATCGACAGCGCCGAGGCCATCACCCCCGAGCCGGTATAGGGGATGCGCAGCAGTTCGAGTGCGCCCTGCACCGTGCCGTCTTCGCCGAAGCGCCCGTGCAGCGCGATGAAGCAGCGCTTGAAGCCCTTGCGCTTCAGCTCCGCCAGGTCGCGGTCGGCCGGGTCGAAGGCGTGCGCGTCCACGCCCTTCGATTGCAGCGCCTTCAGCACGCCGCTGCCGGACATGAGCGAAACCTCACGTTCCGCCGACTGGCCGCCCATCAGCACGGCGACCTTGCCAAAAGACCGGGGATCGGGCGCGTTCATGCTGCACCTCCCATGTCGACGAGTTTCGCGGGCACGCCGCCGATGGAGCCGGCGCCCATGCACATGACGACGTCGCCGTCGCGCACCATGTCGTGCACGGCCTGCGGCATCTCGGCCACGTCGCCCACGAAGTGCGGCTCCAGCTTGCCCGCCACCCGCACCGCGCGGGCCAGCGAGCGGCTGTCGGCAGCGACGATAGGCTCTTCGCCGGCGGGGTAGACCTCGGCCAGCAGCACGGCGTCGGCCAGGCCCAGCACCTTCACGAAGTCCTCGAAGCAGTCGCGCGTGCGCGTGTAGCGGTGCGGCTGGAAGGCCAGCACGATGCGGCGTCCCGGGAAGGCGCCGCGGGCGGCGCCCAGCGTCGCTTCCAGCTCCTTCGGGTGGTGGCCGTAGTCCTCGATCACGGTGAACTGGCCACCGCCGTTGGCTGCCGGCACGGGCAAGTCGCCATAGCTCTGGAAGCGGCGGCCGACGCCCTTGAACTCGGCCAGCGCCTTCAGCACCGCGTCGTCGGGAACGTTCAGCTCCACGGCCACCGCGATGGCCGACAACGCGTTCAGCACGTTGTGCATGCCCGCGAGGTTGAGCTTCACGTCCAGGTCGGGCAGCGTCACGCCGTTGCGCCGCTGCACGCGGAAGTGCATCTGCGGCCCCACCGCGCGCACGTCGAGCGCCCGCACCTGCGCGTCCTCGCCCAGGCCGTAGCTCGTCACCGGGCACTGGACCTCGGGCAGGATCGAGCGGATCGCCGCGTCGTCGGTGCACAGGATCGCGGTGCCGTAGAACGGCATGCGGTGCAGGAATTCCACGAAAGCCTTCTTCAGCTTGCCGAAGTCGTGGCCGTAGGTCTCCATGTGGTCGGCGTCGATGTTCGTCACCACCGCCATCACCGGCAGCAGGTTGAGGAACGACGCGTCGGACTCGTCGGCCTCGACCACGATGTAGTCGCCGCCACCGAGCTTGGCGTTGGCGCCCGCGCTGTTGAGCCGCCCGCCGATCACGAACGTGGGGTCCAGCCCGCCTTCGGCCAGCACGCTCGCCACCAGGCTGGTGGTGGTGGTCTTGCCGTGCGTGCCGGCGATGGCGATGCCCTGCTTCAGCCGCATCAGCTCGGCCAGCATGGTTGCGCGCGGCACCACCGGGATCTTGCGCTTGCGCGCGGCCAGGACCTCGGGGTTGTCGGGCTGCACGGCGGTGGACGTGACCACCGCGTCGGCACCTATCACCTGGTTGGCCGCATGGCCGACGTACGTCTGGATGCCCAGTTCGCGCAGGCGCTTCAGAGTGGCGCTGTCCGACTGGTCCGAGCCGGAGATCAGGTAGCCGAGGTTGCGCAGCACTTCGGCAATGCCGGACATGCCGGCGCCGCCGATGCCGACAAAGTGGATGTGCTTGATGGCGTGTTTCATGTTCGGGCCAACTCTTCGCATGCGGCAACGATGTCCGCGGTGGCTTCCGTCTTCTGCATCTTCTTGGCGGCCAGGGCGCGGCGCAGCAACTCATCCCGGTCCGTGTCCTTCAACATCTGCGCCAGCCGCTCGGGCGTCAGGTCGCGCTGCTGCACCAGCCAGCCGCCGCCTGCGTCCACGAGGAATTTCGCATTGGTGGTCTGGTGGTCGTCCACCGCGAACGGGAACGGCACGAAGAGCGCCGCGGCGCCCACCGCCGCGATCTCCGTCACCGTGCTCGCGCCCGCGCGGGCGATCACCAGGTCGGCGTCGGCATAGGCCTGCGCCGTGTCGTCGATGAAGGGCGTGAGTTCGGCCTGCACGCCCGCGGCGGCGTAGTTCGCACGCAGCTCGTCGACCTGTTTCGCGCCGCTCTGGTGCAGCACGGCCGGCCTCTGGTCCGCCGGCACCAGCGCCAGCGCCTTCGGCACCACGTCGTTGAGCCCCTTGGCGCCGAGGCTGCCGCCCACCACCAGCAGCTTCAGGCGGCCGCTGCGGCCCGCGAAACGCACGGCTGGCTCGGGCTGCGCGAGGAACTCCTTGCGCAGCGGGTTGCCGATCCACACGCCCTTCTTCATGACGTTCGGGAAGGCGGTGTAGATGCGGTCGGCGACCCCGGCCAGCACCTTGTTGGCCAGTCCCGCCACCGAGTTCTGTTCGTGCAGCACCAGCGGCTTGCCGAGCAGCACGCTCATCATGCCGCCGGGGAACGTGATGTAGCCGCCGAGGCCGACCACCACCTGGGGCTTCACGCGCCGCACGACCTGGATGCTTTGCCAGAAAGCGCGCAAAAGCCGCAGCGGCAGCAACGCCAGCGTGACCGGGCCCTTGCCGCGCACGCCGGAGAAGTCCACCGTTTCCAGCGCAAAGCCACGCGGCGGCACGAGCCGGCTTTCCATGCTGTCCGGGGCGCCCAGCCAGTGCACGCGCCAGCCGAGCTCGCGCAGGCCTTCGGCCACGGCAAGGCCGGGGAAGATGTGGCCACCAGTGCCGCCTGCCATGACGAGCGCGCAGCGTGCGGTCATGGCCGCCCTCCCCGCATCAACGTGCGGTTCTCCGCGTCTATGCGCAGCACCACCGCGATCGCGATCACGTTCATCAGCACGGCCGAGCCGCCATAGCTCATGAGCGGCAGCGTCAGCCCCTTGGTCGGCAGCGCGCCCAGGTTCACGCCCATGTTGATGAATGCCTGGAAGCCGATCCAGATGCCGACGCCCTGCGCCACCAGCCCCGCGAACACGCGGTCCAGCGCGATGGCCTGCCGGCCGATGTGCATGATGCGGCGCGTCATCCACAGGAACAGGCCGATCACCGTCAGCACGCCGACCAGCCCGAACTCCTCGCCGATCACGGCCAGCAGGAAGTCGGTGTGCGCTTCGGGCAGCCAATGCAGTTTTTCCACGCTGCCGCCCAGCCCCACGCCCAGCACTTCGCCGCGGCCGATGGCGATGAGCGAGTGCGACAACTGGTAGCCCTTGCCCAGCGCGTGCTTCTCGTCCCACGGGTCGAGGTAGGCGAAGATGCGCTCGCGCCGCCAGTCCGACAGCGCGATCATGAGGGTGAAGGCCACCGTCATCACCGCGGCGATCAGGAAGAACATGCGCGCGTTGACGCCGCCCAGGAACAGGATGCCCATGGCGATGACGGAAATCACCAGGAACGCGCCCATGTCGGGCTCGGCCAGCAGGAGCAGGCCCACCACCGCCACGGCGCCCGCCATCGGCAGCACGGCGCGGAAGAAGCGCTCCTTCACCTCCATCTTGCGCACCATGTAGTCGGCCGCATACAGCAGCACGGCGAACTTGGCCAGCTCCGACGGCTGGAACGACAGCGGGCCGAACGAGATCCAGCGGCGCGCGCCGTTGACGCCCTTGCCGATGCCGGGGATGAGCACCACCACCAGCAGCAGCAGCGACGCGACGAAGAACCACGGCGCCCACTTCTCCCACGCGGCCAGCGGCACCTGGAAGGCGAGCAGGCCGAACACGAACGAGAAGCCCAGGAACAGCGCGTGGCGCGTCAGGAAGTAGGCATGGTCGTAACGCGCGAACTTCGGGTTGTCGGGCAGCGCGATGGAGGCGGAGTAGACCATCACGAGGCCCCACGCGAGCAGGGCGACGGTCACCCACATCAGCGGCTGGTCGATGCCGCTGGCCACCTTGTCGTGCCGGGCCGGACGGAGCCTGGCCCCGACTTGATCGGGGCGCATCCACCGGCGTGCCGCGGGGTTGCCGATCATCGCGTGTCCCCTTCGATGACCATGCCCGCTTCGTCCGCCACCGCATGCACCGCCGCGCAGAACACCTCGGCCCGGTGCTTGTAGTCCTTGAACATGTCGAAGCTGGCGCAAGCCGGCGACATCAGCACCGCGTCGCCCGCATGGGCACGCTGCGTCGCCAGTTTCACGGCCTCTTCCATCGACGACGCATCCAGCAGCGGCACGCCCGTGGCTTCGAGCACCGCGCGAATCTGCGGCGCGTCCCGGCCCAGCAGCACCGCGGCGCGCGCGTACTGCGACACCGGGGCGGCGAGCGGAGCGAACACCTGGCCCTTGCCGTCGCCGCCGAGGATCACCACCAGCTTGCGCTGCGCGCCCAGCCCCTTCAGCGCCGCCACCGTGGCGCCGACATTGGTGCCCTTGCTGTCGTCGAAATACTCGACGCCGTTGACGATGCCGACCGGCTCCACCCGGTGCGGCTCGCCGCGATACTCACGCAGGCCGTACAGCATGGGCGCCAGCGGGCAGCCGGCAGCAGTGGCGAGCGCCATCGAGGCCAGCGCATTCACCGCGTTGTGCTGCCCGCGGATGCGCAGCGCATCGGCCGGCATCAGGCGCTGGATGTGGATCTCCTCTTCCTCGTCCTTGCGGCGCTTGAGCGTCTCGTCGGCTTCGTGCGCACGCACCAGCCACGCCATGCCGTTGACGACTTCGATGCCCCAGTCGCCGGGACGCTGCGGCAGGTCGGCGCCGAAGGTGACGTGAGCACGCTGCTCGAACTTGCCGCCCTTCACGCGCACCGGCCCCGGCAACATCTGCATCACCAGCGGGTCCTCGCGGTTCAGCACCATCAGCGCGCCGTGCCCGAAGATGCGCGACTTGGCCGCCGCATACGCCTCCATGGTGCCGTGCCAGTCCAGGTGGTCCTGCGTCACGTTCAGCACCGTCGCCGCCGTCGGCTCGAAGTTGTCGATGCCTTCCAGCTGGAAGCTGGAGAGTTCCAGCACCCACACCTGCGGCAGCGCGCCGGTCTGCAGCTTGTCGCCCAGCGTTTGCACCAGCGTCGGCCCGATGTTGCCGGCAACCGCCACCGTGCGGCCGGTGCGTTCCACCAGTTGCCCGGTGAGCGCCGTGACCGTGGTCTTGCCGTTGGTGCCGGTGACAGCCAGCACCTGCGGCGCATAGCCGTTGGCCACCTTCAGTTGGGCGAGTGCCTCGGCGAAAAGGCCCAGCTCACCCAGCACGCGCATACCCTGGGCGTGCGCGGCATCGACTGCCGGGCCGAACTGTTCGGGCGTCAGCCCGGGGCTGCGCAGCACGAGGTCCTTGCCCTCGATCAAACCCTGCGTGAAGGAGCCGGCGACGAACTCGGCCCCAGGCACCTGCTCGCGCAGGGCCGCCAGCTGCGGCGGCTCTTCCCGCGTGTCGGCTACCGTCACGCGCGCGCCCGCAGCCGCGCACCAGCGCGCCATCGCGAGGCCGGACGCACCGCAACCGAGGACGAGGACGTGCTGGCCGTTCATCGCAGTTTCAGGGTCGAAAGCCCCACCAGGCACAGCAGCATGGTGATGATCCAGAAGCGCACGACGACCTGCGTCTCCTTCCAGCCGCTCTTCTCGAAGTGGTGGTGCAGCGGCGCCATGCGCAGGATGCGGCGGCCCTCGCCGTAGCGCTTCTTCGTGTACTTGAAGTACAGCACCTGTGCCATCACCGAGATCGCTTCGACCACGAACACGCCGCCCATGATGGCCAGCACGATCTCCTGGCGCACGATGACGGCAATGGTGCCCAGCGACGCGCCCAGCGCCAGCGCGCCCACGTCGCCCATGAACACCTGCGCGGGGTGCGTGTTGAACCACAGGAAGGCGAGCCCCGCGCCCGCCATCGCGGCGCAAAACACCAGCAGCTCGCCCGAGCCCGGGATGTGCGGGAACAGCAGGTACTTGGAGTAAACGGCGCTGCCGGTGACATAAGCGAACACGCCCAGCGCCGAGCCGACCATCACCACCGGCATGATCGCCAGGCCGTCGAGGCCGTCGGTCAGGTTCACGGCATTGCTGGAGCCCACGATCACGAGATAGGTGAGGATCACGAAGCCGAACACGCCCAGCGGATAGCTGATCTCCTTGATGAAAGGCAGCAACAGCCCCGCCTTGGGCGGCAGGTTCACGTCGAAACCCGAGGCCACCCACTTGAAGAACAGCTCCAGCACGCGCAGGTTGCTGCTCTCGGAGATGCTGAACACGAGGTAGAGCGCCGCCAGCACGCCGATGAGCGATTGCCAGAAGTACTTCTCGCGCGAACGCATGCCCTCGGGGTCCTTGCGCACCACCTTGCGCCAGTCGTCCACCCAGCCGATGGCACCGAAGCCCAGCGTCACGACCAGCACGATCCACACGAAGCGGTTGGTCCAGTCGAACCACAGCAGCGTGCTGATGGTGATGGCCAGCAGGATCAGCACGCCGCCCATGGTGGGCGTGCCGCTCTTGGACAGGTGCGTCTCCATGCCGTAGCCGCGCACCGGCTGGCCGATCTTCAGCTCGGCGAGCCGGCGGATCACCCACGGGCCGGCCGCCAGCCCGATCAACAGCGCCGTCATCGCGGCCATCACGGCGCGGAACGTCAGGTACTGGAACACGCGGAACCAGCCGAATTCGGGTGACAGCGACTGCAGCCAGGCGGCCAGGTGCATCAGCATGCGCGGCCTCCTTGCGGGGTGGTGCGCGACGTGATGGCCTGCACCACGCGTTCCATCTGCATGAAGCGCGAGCCCTTCACCAGCACGCTGCGCACCACGGGCAGTTCGGCCAGCACGGCGACGTTCAGCGCATCGACCGAGCCGAAGTGCCGGCCCTTCATGGCCACCGACTGCTCGCCCAGCGTGAACAGCAGCGGGATGCCGCGCTCGCGCGCGTAGTCGCCCACTTCGGCGTGGAACTGCGGGCCTTGCGTGCCCACTTCGCCCATGTCGCCCAGCACCAGCAATTGCGGCGCGGGCAACTCGGCCAGCACGTCGACGGCGGCCCGCGCGGAGTCGGGGTTGGCGTTGTAGGTGTCGTCCACCAGCGTGAAAGCGTGCGAGCCGAGCGCCAGCCCGACGGCGCGCGAGCGGCCCTTCACCGGCTCGAAGGCTTCGAGGCCCTGTGCCATGGCGGCGGGCGGCGCGCCCGCGGCCACGGCGCAGGCCGCAGCGGCCAGCGCATTGCGAACGTTGTGGCGGCCGGCGATATGGAGACGGCACGCGACAGGCCCGGCAGGCGTTTGTGCCTGCACACGCCAGTAGCCGTCTAGCCATTCAGTCCCGGCCAGAACGATGTCGGCGTGCGCTTCGCGTTCGCCGAAAGTGAGGCAGGTGCGGCCGCCTGCGAGCTGCCGCCACAGCGGCGTGAACTCGTCACCCGCAGGGAACACCGCGGTCCCGGCGGGCGCCAGCGCGTCGAACACGCTGCCGTTTTCCCGCGCCACCGCTTCCACCGTGGCCATGAATTCCTGGTGCTCACGCTGCGCGTTGTTGACCAGTGCCACGGTGGGCAGGGCCAGGCCCGCCAGGTAGCCGATCTCGCCCGGGTGGTTCATGCCGAGTTCCAGCACCGCCACGCGATGCTGCGCGCGCAGGCGCAGCAGCATCAGCGGCAGACCGATGTCGTTGTTGAGGTTGCCTTCGGTCGCCAGCGCGGCTTCGGGCTGCCAGGCCCGCAGGATCGCCGCGATCATCTGCGTGACCGTGGTCTTGCCGTTGCTGCCGGTCACGGCGATGAGCGGCAGCCCGAACTTCATGCGCCACCAGTGGGCGAGTCGACCGAGCGCCAGCTTGGTGTCTTCCACCTCGATGCCGTGGAAGCCGCGGGGGATGCGGCCGCGGCTCGCCAGCGCCGCCACGGCGCCTTTGGCTTGCGCTTCGGCGATGAAGTCGTTGGCGTCGAAGCGCTCGCCCTTCAGTGCCACGAACAGGTCGCCCGCTTGCAGCGTGCGCGTGTCGGAGTGCACGCGCTCGACGGCGGCCGAGCCGTCGCCAACGAGCACCGCGCCAGGCAGCGCGCCTAGGGCTTCGGAAAGCGTGAACATGCTCATGCGCGCTTCCCCAGCGCAGTGCGCGCATGCTGCTGGTCCGAAAACGGGTGCTTCACCCCCGCCACTTCCTGGTAGTCCTCGTGCCCCTTGCCCGCGACCAGCACCACGTCCTCGGGCGCCGCCGCCGCGATGGTCTCGGCAATCGCCAGCGCGCGGTCGGCCTGCACCTTCACGCATTCGTTGTGCGACAGGCCCAGCAGCACCTGGGCGATGATGGCTTCGGGCTTTTCACTGCGCGGGTTGTCGCTGGTCACCACCACGCGGTCGGCATTCTTCTCGGCCACCACCGCCATCAGCGGGCGCTTCACCGGGTCGCGGTCGCCGCCGCAGCCGAACACGCACCACAGCCGGCCGCCGCGCTGCGCGGCCAGCGGCTTCAGCGCCGCCAGCGCCTTGTCCAGCGCATCGGGCGTGTGCGCATAGTCCACCGCCACCAGCGGCCGGCCGGGCTCGTTGATGCGCTCCATGCGGCCCGGCACCGGCAGCAGGTCGCGGCAGGCGGCCACGGCCTGCACCAGCGGCACACCGATCGCGCGCATGGCGCCGATCACGCCGAGCAGGTTGGACACGTTGTACTGGCCCACCAGCGAGGTCTCGAGCAGCTCGCGCGCATCGCCTTCGGCCACGGTGAAGCGCAGGCCCTGCGCGCCGTAGCCGATGTCCAGCGCGCGCAGCCGCGCCTCGCGGATGCACGACACGGTCCACAAGTCCAGCGCTGAGCCCGCCAGCTCGTCGCGCAGGCCGAGGCCCTTCTCGTCGTCCACGTTCACCACCGCGGCCGCGAGGCCGGGCCAGCGGAACAGCTGCGCCTTGGCAGCCCAGTACGCCTCCATGCTGCCGTGGTAGTCGAGGTGGTCCTGCGTGAAGTTGGTGAAGACCGCCACGCGCACGCGGGTGCCGTCGATGCGGTGCTCCATGATGCCGATGGACGAAGCTTCGATGGCGCAGGCCTTCACGCCTTCGTCCACGAAGCGGCGGAACTCCTTTTGCAGCTGCACCGGGTCGGGCGTGGTAAGGCCGGTGAAGTCCACCTGCGGCGGGCGGCCGATGCCGAGTGTGCCGACGAAGCCGCACGGCACCTGCGCATTCGACAGCGCCTGCGCCAGCCACCACGCCGTGGAGGTCTTGCCGTTGGTACCGGTGATCGCCAGCACGTCGAGCTGCGCCGTCGGGTGGCCGTAGTACTCGGCGGCGATGCGGGCAGTGGCGGGCTTGAGCTGCGCATAGGCAGCGACCTTGTCCGAGTCGAAGCCGAACGGCTCGGCACCTTCGCTCTCCACCAGGCAAGCGGCCGCGCCCTGCTGCAACGCAGCCGCCACGAACCGCCGGCCGTCCGTGGCGGCACCCGGCCACGCGATGAAGCCGTCGCCCGCGCCCACCTTGCGGCTGTCGCAAGACAGGCTGCCGCGCACGTGCGCGCGCAGCCAGTCGGCGGCGGCTTTGGGAGTGGCCAGCTCCAGCATCAGAAGGACTCCTCCACCGCTTCGACCACGATCTGCGGCTTGACGTTCATGTCGGGCTGAACGCCCAGCATGCGCAACGTCTGCTGTACGGTGGCGCTGAACACGGGCGCCGCCACGTCGCCGCCGTAGTAACGCCCGGCGCTCGGCTCGTCGATCATCACGGCCACCACGATGCGCGGGTTCTCCACCGGCGCCATGCCCACGAAGAAGCCGCGGTACTTGCGGTCTGCGTAGCCCTTGCCTTCCTGCTTGTGCGCGGTGCCGGTCTTGCCGCCCACCGAATAGCCCATTGCCTGCGCCTTCGGCGCCGTGCCGCCCGATTGCGTGGCCAGGTGCAGCATGTGGCGCACGGCCAGCGCGTTCTTCGCATCGATCACGCGCAGCCCCGCCGCGGGGCTGTCCGACTTCATCAGGGTCACCGGCACCAGTTCGCCGTCGCGCGCGAACACGCTGTAGGCGCGCGCCAGCTGGAACAGGCTGGCCGACAGGCCGTAGCCATAGCTCATGGTGGCCTGCTCGATCGGCCGCCAGGTCTTGTGCGCGCGCAGCTTGCCGCTGACCACGCCCGGGAAGGGCAGCTGCGGGCGCTGGCCGAAACCGACCTCGCTGTACAGGTCCCACATCTCGCGCGGCTGCATCTGCATCGCCAGCTTGACGGTGCCCACGTTGCTGGACTTCTGGATCACCTGGTTGAGCGTGAGCGCACCGTGCGGGTGCGCATCGCTGATGGTGGAGCCGCCGATCGTCAGGCGCCCGGGTGCGGTCTGGATCACGGTGTCGGGCCGGGCCAGCCCCTTCTGCAGTGCCAGCGCTGCGATGAAGGGCTTCATCGTCGAGCCCGGCTCGAAGGTATCGGTGAGCGCGCGGTTGCGCAGCTGCGCGCCCGACAGGTTGTGCCGCTTGCCCGGCACGTAGCTCGGGTAGTTGGCCAGCGCCAGCACCTCGCCGGTGGCGACGTCGAGCACGACCACGCTGCCCGCCTTGGCCTTGTGCTCGAGCACGGCGTCGCGCAGCTTCTGGTAGGCGAAGAACTGCACCTTGGAATCGATCGCCAGCTGCAGGTCCTGCCCGTCCACCGGCGGCACCTGCTCGCCCACGTCCTCGACGATGCGGCCCATGCGGTCCTTGATGACGCGGCGCGAGCCGGCGCGGCCGGCCAGCTGCTTGTCGAAGGCGAGCTCCACGCCCTCCTGGCCGCGGTCTTCCACGTTGGTGAAGCCGATCACGTGCGCCGCCGACTCGCCTTCGGGGTACTGCCGCTTGTATTCCTTGCGCTCGTACACGCCCTTCAGGCCCAGCGCGGCGATCTCCTTCGCCACGGGCTCGTCGACCTGGCGCTTCAGCCACACGAAGCTGCGGTCCTCGTCCTCCAGCTTCTTCATCAGCTCGGGCAGCGGCATCTCCAGCAGCTTCGCGAGCCTGGCGAGCTTGGCCTTGTCGCGGTCCACGTCCTCGGGAATAGCCCAGATGCTGGGCGCCGGCACGCTGGTGGCCAGCAACAGGCCGTTGCGGTCGAAGATGCGGCCGCGGTTGGCCGGCAGTTCCAGCGTGCGCGCGAAGCGCACCTCGCCCTGCTTGCGGAAGAACTCGTTGCCGATCACCTGGATCCATGCGGCGCGGGCGGCCAGCGCAAGGAAGCCCACGGCGATGCCCGCCACGATCAGCTTGCTGCGCCAGATCGGCGTGCGGCTGGCCAGCAGCGGGCTCGAGGTGTAGGCGACCGCGCGCGACCGGCTCACTGCTGGGCCCCTTTCGCGCTGACGTACTGCGTGATGGCCGGCGTTGCCGTGCGCATCTGCAGCTGCTCCTTGGCCACCTTCTCCACGCGCAGCGGCGTGGCCTGCGCGCGCCTGGCCACCTCGAGCCGGTGGTTCTCGACCTCGATGCGGCGCGACTCGGCCTGCGCCTTCTCGATCTCGGCGTACAGCCGCCGCGACTCGTACTGCACGCGCACGAGGTACAGCGCGCTCACGATCACGGCCAGCATCAGCACGAGGTTCAGTCTCGTCATGCCGTGGTCCTTTCCGCCACCCGCATGATCGCGCTGCGCGCGCGCGGGTTCGCCGCCACTTCGGCGGCCGACGGCTTCACGCGGTCCAGCGCCTTCAGCTTCATCGCAGCGGGCTCGGCAAACGGCACGCGGCGGTCGACCACCTCGCGGGAATGCTTCGCGATGAACTGCTTGACGATGCGGTCTTCCAGCGAATGGAAGCTGATCGCCACGAGCCGGCCGCCGGGTGCGAGGATGTCCAAGCTGGCCCCTAGCGCCTCTTGCAGCTCTTCAAGCTCGGCGTTGACGAAAATCCGAAGAGCCTGAAATGTGCGCGTTGCAGGATCCTGGCCCGGCTCGCGGGTTTTGACCGCACGAGCCACGAGCTCGGCCAGTTCACGTGTGGTTGCAACAGGGCCCCGTTCCTGTCGGCGAGCATCAATCGCCTTTGCAACCTGAAAAGCAAACCGTTCTTCCCCATAGTCACGGATGACCTCCGTCATGTGTTCGACCGTTGCGGTGGCCAGCCATTGCGCCGCACTCTGCCCGCGCGTGGTGTCCATGCGCATGTCGAGCGGCCCGTCGGAGCGAAAGGAAAAACCCCGTGCGGGGTTGTCGATCTGCGGGGAGCTGACCCCCAGGTCCAGCAGCACGCCGGCCACGCTCGCCGCCGGCAGCTCGCCGATGTGGCGAAAGCCCTCGTGGCGGATCGAGAACCGCGCATCGTCCAGCGCCTGCGCCGCCGCCACCGCCTCGGGGTCCTTGTCGAAGGCGATGAGCCGGCCCGTGGGCGCCAGCCGCGCCAGGATCGCGCGCGAGTGCCCGCCCCGGCCGAACGTAGCGTCGACATAGGTGGCGTCCGGCTTGGTGATCAGAGCGTCTGAGGCTTCGTTCAACAAGACGGTGGTGTGTTGCCATGTGTCCACCGCCTGCCTTCAGAAAGAAAAATCCTTGAACACCTGGGGCATCTCACCGCGCATGGCATCGGCCTCCTTGGCCTCGTACGTGGCCTTGTCCCAGAGCTCGAAGTGGTTGCCCATGCCGAGCAGCATGGTTTCCTTCGCTATGCCCGCCGCAGCCCTGAGCTCCGGCGACACCAGCACACGCCCCGTGCCGTCGAGCTCCACGTCCATTGCATTGCCCATGAAGATTCTCTTCCACCACTGCGCGTCCATGGGGAGGGCGGCAATGCGTTCACGAAATTTTTCCCACTCGGGGCGTGGAAAAATCATGAGGCAGTTGTGGGGGTGCTTCGTGATGGTGAGCTGGTTCGCGCAGGTCGCCGCCAGCACGTCACGGTGCCGGGTCGGCATGGAAAGCCGACCCTTGGCATCGAGCACGAGCGACGAGGCACCTTGGAACACCTGAGTTAGTCCTTGCTATGCGTGACGGGGCTGAAAGGGCACTAACCACCACTTAATTGCACTTTTTTGCACTGTAGCAGGAAAAGCTGCGCTTGCAAGCGTCGAGCTCACGGCGAATTCGTAATGAAATCAACGACTTAGAGTGCTATTTTGAGCTCATCCACACGTGAAAACCGTTCAAAAGCAAGCACTTACGCTGGCCTGTGAATGTGTTGGATGAGCCTCAGCCGGCTTGTAATCGGATGTTGGCGGAGCTATCCGTGATTCATCGCCGCCGCTCGCGGCGGTGAATCAAAGAATGTAGCGAGAGAGGTCCTCGTCGCGGCTCAGCTCCTTCAGGCGTGCGTCGACATAGGCGCCGTCGATCACCACCGTCTGCCCGCCGAGCTTCGCCGCGTCGAAGCTCACCTCGTCGAGCAGGCGCTCCATCACGGTGGACAGCCGCCGCGCGCCGATGTTCTCGGTGCGCTCGTTCACTTCGTAGGCGATGGCCGCCAGGCGGGTGATGCCGTCGGGCGAGAACTGCAGCGTCACGTCTTCGGTGGCCAGCAGCGCCTGGTACTGCTTGACCAGCGACGCATGCGTGCTGGTGAGGATCGCCTCGAAGTCCTGCACCGACAGCGACGACAGCTCCACGCGGATCGGGAAGCGCCCCTGCAGCTCGGGGATCAGGTCGCTCGGCTTGGCCAGGTGGAACGCGCCGCTGGCGATGAAGAGGATGTGGTCGGTCTTGATGGTGCCGTACTTGGTCGACACGGTGGTGCCTTCCACCAGCGGCAGCAGGTCGCGCTGCACGCCCTGGCGCGACACGTCGGGGCCGCCCGAGTCGCTGCGCGCCGTCACCTTGTCGATCTCGTCGATGAAGACGATGCCGTTCTGCTCGGCGTTCTGCACCGCGCGCGTGCGGATCTCTTCCTCGTTGACAAGCCCTGCGGCCTCTTCCTCGACCAGCAGCTTCATCGCCTCGGCGATCTTCAGCTTGCGCAGCTTGCGACGCGCGCCGCCGAACTGCGTGAACAGGCCGCGCAGCTGCTCGGTCATTTCCTCCATGCCGGGCGGCGACATGATCTCCACCTGCGGCTTGGCGTCGGCCACTTCGAGCTCGACGTCCTTGTCGGCGAGCTGGCCTTCGCGCAGCTTCTTGCGAAACGCCTGGCGCGTGGCGTTGTTGTCCTCGCTGCTCGTGCCGGGCAGCAGCGCGTCGAGTACGCGTTCTTCGGCGGCGTCCTCGGCGCGCGTGCGCACCTTGCGCATCTCGGCCACGCGGGTCTGCTTCACCGCCATCTCGGCGAGGTCGCGCACGATCGAGTCGACGTCCTTGCCCACGTAGCCGACCTCGGTGAACTTGGTGGCCTCCACCTTGATGAAGGGCGCATCGGCCAGCCGTGCGAGGCGCCGCGCGATCTCGGTCTTGCCGACGCCGGTGGGCCCGATCATCAGGATGTTCTTGGGCGTGATCTCGCCGCGCAGCTTCTCGTCGACCTGCTGGCGGCGCCAGCGGTTGCGCAGCGCGATCGCCACCGCGCGCTTGGCCTCATGCTGGCCCACGATGTGGCGATCGAGCTCGGAGACGATCTCCTGCGGCGTCATCGAACTCACGGCAGCACCTCGATGGTGTGGTGCATGTTGGTGTAGATGCACAGCTCGCCCGCGATCTCCAGCGACTTCTTCACGATGTCCTTCGCGTCGAGCTCCGTGTTGTCCAGCAGGGCCTTGGCCGCAGCCTGCGCATAGGCGCCGCCGGAGCCGATGGCGATGATGCCGTGCTCGGGTTCCAGCACGTCGCCGTTGCCGGTGATGATGAGCGATGCGTCCTTGTCGGCCACGGCCAGCATCGCCTCGAGCCGGCGCAGCACGCGGTCGGTGCGCCAGTCCTTGGTGAGTTCGATGGCCGCGCGCACCAGGTTGCCCTGGTGCTTTTCGAGCTTGCCCTCGAAGCGCTCGAACAGCGTGAAGGCATCGGCCGTGGCGCCGGCAAAGCCGGCCAGCACCTTGTCGTGGTAGAGCTTGCGCACCTTGCGCGCCGTGCCCTTGACGACGACGTTGCCCAGCGTGACCTGGCCGTCGCCGCCGATGGCGACCTGCGCGCCACGGCGGACGCTGAGGATGGTGGTTCCGTGAAACTGTTCCATGCTGTATTGTCATGCCGGGCTTGACCCGGCATCCATGGTAGTGCGTTGCCGAGATGGATGCCGGGTCGAGCCCGGCATGGCACCAACGACTAATCGTGACGCGGGATCACCCGCGCATGCTCGCTGATGCCGATGACGTTGAAGAACGCGGCCACCAGCCGGTGCATCTCGACGAACTGCACCTGCCGGCCTTCGGCCTGCCGCGCCGTCACCCAGTTGAGCAGCGTGCCGGCAGCGGTGAAGTCGATGCGGATCAGCCGCGAGCACGAAATCACCATCACGTCGGCACCGATGAGGCGCGCTTCCAGCAGGTCGAGCGCTTCGGTCGCGTCGCCCAGGATCTGGCCGGCGAGTTCCACCGTCGAGACGTTGGACATCTGCGAATTGAGCTGCGACGGCATCTGCGTGTCGCCGTAGCCCGTGGTCATGCCCGAGGTGAGCGAGTCGCGGAATGCCTCGCCGATGATGGTCTGGCCGCCGATGGCGCTGCCGTCAGCCTGCAGCGACTTGTACTCGCAGCGCGCGCTGTCCCACGACGGCGGCGACACCTCGTAGGTGACGCAGTAGTCCAGCGCCACCAGCTCGAACTCGTCGGGCCGGTGCATCACGCGCAGCACTTCCATGCGCAGCTTCCACCAAGCCGGGTTCACGCCGCGGTCGCCCGACGGCGTGGCTTCGCGCAGCACCTTCTCGAAAATGTCCGCCCCCACGAAACGCAGTTGCACCGGCTGCGCCGCCCACTGGGTGAAGGTCTTGGTAAGCGGCTCCACGGCCGACTCGGCGATGGAGTTGAGCTTGACGAAGCTCAGGCGCCAGGGCGCGGGCGACTTCGCCAGCGCCGCATTCATGGCCGCGAGCGTCTGCGTGCCGAACACCGCGGGCGACGTCCAGTCGGCCACGGTGCCGCCCGGCCCGGCCGGGGCAGGTGCCGAGGGCGAGCTCATGCGGCCCACCAGTTCAGGCAGCGAGAACCACTGGGGGGCCGAGCGGCCGAAGCGCCCGGCAAAGTCGATGGCGGCGGTTTCAAAGCGGTCCTGCCGGCCGGTGGCGCGGTACAGGTCGAACAACGTGAGCCAGGTTTCGTCGTGGTTCACGCGCGTGCCGCTGGGTGCCAGCACTTCGAGCAACCCCGCTTCAGCCCCGGCGTCGTCGCCGTTGGCGAAGCGGATCGACGCTTCTTCCAGCTCGGGGTCGTGCGCGAACTCGTCGACGTCGATGGCGAACAGCTTGGACGGCGTGAAGCCGCTTTGCGCCCCGCTTTCGCCCTGGCCCGGGGGCGGCGCCGTCAGCGGCGCCAGATGCGAGTTGAGCGGCACCGGCGGCCGTGCGGGCGGCCCCGGCGGCGCATCCGCCGACGGCGCGGCCGACTCGCCGCCCCCCGGCGTGAAGATGTCCAGCATGGGCTCCAGGCTGCCCTGCTCGGTCTGCTCGCCGTCTTTCGCCGCCGCCAGCGGCTGCGGCTCGGTGCGCGTGTAGGCGGTGGACTTGAGCGTCGGCGAGCCGACCGGCCGGCTCACGGCGTCGGGCGGCATGTGCGTGGACAGCGGGAACTGGCTGGTGACGTTGCCGGCGCGCACGGAGCTGTCGGCATGCTTGGTCTTCCACCACTGCATGGACATCTGCGCCTCGATCTCGTCGATCTTCTTCAGCGTGGTGGCGCGGTCGTCCGGCTTGGACGGCATGGAGCTCTGGAAGAACGACGGGCGCGCCGCCGGGTCCTGGCCGGCCATCACCTCGCTGCGCCGCATCTTGCGCAGCATGTCGAACTCGCGCTTGCGCACGAAGTCGTTGCGCCGCTTGCGCTCGATCATCTCCTTCAGCATCTGCTTGCTGTAGGAGCTTTCGCGCTCGATCTCCTGCTCGCCCAGGTCGGCCCAGTTCGTCGTGGGGTTCTTCACGAACCGCACGACTTTCGACAGCAGGCCGGGATCGTCCTTGGGGGATGACATGGACCGTAGTTTGCGGGCGAACCGCCCCGAAAGCTATCGGGGAATGCGGTTCAGTCCCCGAACATCTTCTGTTTGAGTTCCCGGCGCTGCTGCGCCTCGAGCGACAGGGTGGCCGTGGGCCGCGCCAGCAGGCGCCCCACGCCGATCGGCTCGCCCGTCTCGTCGCAGTACCCGTAGTCGCCCGCGTCGATGCGGGCGATCGACTGCTCGATCTTCTTCAGGAGCTTGCGCTCGCGGTCGCGCGTGCGCAGTTCGAGGGCGTGTTCCTCCTCGATCGTGGCGCGGTCGGCCGGGTCGGGGACGATCACGGTGTCCTCGCGCAGGTGCTCGGTGGTCTCGCCGGCGCTATTGAGGATGTCGGTTTTCAGCTGCAGCAGCTTCAGGCGGAAGAACTGCATCTGCTTTTCGTTCATGTACTCGGCGTCCGGCATGGCCAGCACTTCGGCGTCGGTCAACTCCTCGGCAGACTTGGTCTTCCAGTTGTTGGCCAGCTTCGGGTCTTTCTTGGGCGCCGCGATGGGCGGGTGGTTCAGTACGGAGGTGGATGCCATGGGGATGTAGCTTGCCTTGGCGGTCGAACCGAGGAACACCGGCTGCGCGGGGGCAGGGGCCGAGCGGGACGACGAGCCCTGTGCCGGTGCGGCGGAAGCGCCCGGCCGCGGCTGCAGCCCGCTGGGGGCCGCAGTGACGTTCTTGCTGGGAGCCTTGGCGGGCACGGCTGCGGCCCTGGGGGCTGCAGCCGGCGCTGCCTTGGCGGCGGGAGTATTCTTGGCCGGTACGGGCGCGGGCTTGGCTGCGGGCTTGACCGACTTCACGATGTCCTTGACGGCCTTGACGGCCTTGGCAACCACGCCCTTGGTGGCGGGCTTGGCTGCGGGTTTGGCCGCCGGTTTGGCGGCGGCCTTCCTGGCGGGTGCAGGCTTGGCCTTGGCGGCCGCCTTCCTGGCCGGCGCCTTCACGGCGGCCTTCTTGGCCGCTGGTTTGGCGGCCGGCTTCGCCTTGGCGGCCGGCTTGACAGCGGCCTTGGCAGCCTTGGGCTGTGCCTTCACGATGGGTCTCCTCGCTTCTCGGGCGCCGGCTCCCCCGTGCGGATGGCCCGCCGGGTCGCCTTTTTCGGTTTGTGGAACGCCGTCATGAGGGCGATTTATACCCTGATTGTCGGGCGGCGCACGACCGTTCTCCGCCTTTCGTGGTGTAGGCGCAGCCGCAGCCCCACCGGCCGGAAAGCCCATCAGTTGCAGAATCGAGACAAACACCAGGGCCCTTCCCCTTCCAATTCGAAAGGCCGCCAGCCTAACCGAAATCGATGGAAGCTTCGTTGGCTCAGGTCAGGCATTGCTCCAGGCCCTGCAGGAAGATGTCCTTCGGCAGGTCGATGCCGATGAACACCATCTTGCTGGTGCGCGCCTCGCCGTCGGCCCACTTGGGGCCCAGGTCGCTGCCCATGAGCTGGTGCACGCCCTGGAAGATGACCTTGCGCTCGGTGCCATTCATGTTCAGGACGCCCTTGTAGCGCAGCATGCGCGGGCCGTAGATGTTGACCACCGCCCCCAGGAAATCCTCCAGCTTGGCCGGGTCGAAGGCGCGGTCGGAGCGGAACACGAAGCTCTTCACGTCGTCGTCGTGATGGTGGTGGTGCGGGTGGTCGCAGTGCTCGCCGTGCTCGTGGTCATGGTCGTGGTCGTGCCCATGCGCGTGGTGGTGCCCGTGGTCGTCTTCCTTCAGGAAGTCGGGGTCGATATCGAGCTTGGCGTTCAGGTTGAAGCCGCGCAGGTCGAACACCTGGTTGATGTCCACCTCGCCGAAGTGCACCGATTGCTGCGGCGCGCGCGGGTTCATGTGCTTCAGGCGGTGCACCAGCGCGTCCACTTCGTCCTTGGCCACCAGGTCGGTCTTGCTGATGAAGATCTGGTCGGCAAAGCCCACCTGGCGGCGCGCTTCCTGCCGGGCGTCCAATTGCTGGTCCGCATGCTTGGCATCGACCAGCGTGAGGATGGAGTCCAGCAGGTAGCTTTCGGCGATCTCGTCGTCCATGAAGAAGGTCTGCGCCACCGGCCCGGGGTCGGCCAGCCCGGTGGTCTCGATGACCACGCGGTCGAAGTCCAGCAGGCCCTTGCGCTTCTTGGCGGCCAGCAGCTGCAGCGCCTCGCGCAGGTCTTCGCGGATCGTGCAGCAGATGCAGCCGTTGCTCATCTGGACGATCTGTTCCTTGGTCTCCGAAACGAGGATTTCGTTGTCGATGTTCTCTTCGCCGAACTCGTTCTCGATGACGGCGATCTTCTGGCCGTGCGCTTCGTGCAGCACGCGCTTGAGCAGCGTGGTCTTGCCCGAGCCGAGGAAGCCGGTGAGGATGGTGGCGGGGATGAGGCTCATTCCAAATACTCCTTCCCCCAAGTGTAGGCTGGGGTGCAACCCCAGCTACTTGCGCACGATGATCAACCCCTTCAAGTACTCCCCTTCCGGAAAAGCCAGCGTCATCGGGTGGTCCGGCGCCGCCCCCACCCGCTCGGCGATGTAGCCATCCGCCCCCGCGTCGGCCCCTGCCCCCGCCACGATCTTGTGGAACAGGTCGGCGCTGATGCCGCCCGAGCATGAGTAGGTGAACAGCACCCCGCCCGGCTCCAGCAGTTTCAGCGCCAGCCGGTTCAAGTCCTTGTAGGCCCGTGCCGCGCGTTCGGCGTGCTGGGCGGTGGGGGCCAGCTTGGGCGGGTCGAGCACGATCGCGTCGAAGCTGCGCCCGGCCTCCAGGAAGCGGCGCAGCGACTCGTTGACGTCGGCGTCCATCCAGTCCGCCCGCCCGGCTTCGAAACCATTGCGTGCCACGTTGCTGCGCGCCCGCTCGAGCGCCGGGCCGGACGAGTCGATGGAGGTGACATGCCCCGCGCCACCCGCCAGCGCCGCCACCGTGAAGCCGCCGGTGTAGCAGAAGCAGTTGAGCACGCGCTGCGAGCCCAGCCGCTTCACCCAGTCGGCAAAGCGGCGGCGGCTGTCGCGCTGGTCGAGGTAGAAGCCGGTCTTGTGCCCGGTGGCGATGTCGACGCCGAACGACCAGCCGTGCTCGTGGATCACGGTTTCAGTCGCCCCCTCCCCGCGCAGCCAGCCGGTGGCGGGTTGAAGCCCCTCCAGCGTGCGGGCGTTGGCGTCGGAGCGCTCGTAGAGCTTCGCGAGGCCGGTGGCCTGCAGCAGCCCGTCGGCCAGCACCGGCTTCCAGCGTTCCGCCCCGGCCGACAGGAACTGCGCCACCAGCGTGTCGGCATAGCGGTCCACCACCAAGCCCGGCAGCCCGTCGGACTCCCCGTGCACCAGCCGCACGCCGTCGCTCGCAATGCCCAGCCGCTCGCGCGCCTGCACGGCCCGCGCCACCCGGTCGTGGAAGAACGGCGGCTCGATGCGCTGGGCCTCGTCGAAGCTCCAGGCGCGCGCCCGGATGCCCGAAGCCGGGCTGAACGCCGCCCAGGCCAGGAAGCGGCCGTCCTGCGACTCGACACGGACGGTTTCGCCCGGATCGCCGCCGCCCCTGGCCACTGCGGAATCGAACACCCACGGGTGGCGCCGCTGCAACGAACGCTCGCGACCTTCCCTCAACCGGATCACCTTCATGCCGACATTGTCGTGGCTGCGGCAGACACGACGGCCCCATTCCCGGACAATGCAATCCGAAAGGTGTCGATGGCCATGGGATTGGGAGCCGCGTGCCGCCGCTGGGTCGGGGCCGCGCTGGTGATGTTGTCTGCTGCACTGGTGCTGGCGCCCGCCTGGGGCCGCACGGTGCTGGAACTCGACTCGCCGCGCGAGCCGGTGCCCCTGCTCGACTGGGGCGACGTGTGGCTGGACCCCACCGGCCAGGCCACGCCCGGGGAGCTGGCCCAGGACAGGTCCCTGCCCTGGAAGCCCACCGACCCCGACGCCATCTACCCCCTTACCACCGGCAAGGCCCTGTGGTTCCGCTTCACCGTGCCGCCCGCGCCCGACGCCGAGCGCTGGTACCTGGTGGTGCCCTACTCTTCGGTCAACCGGGTCGTGCTGTACACGCCCGACAGCGCCGGCGCGTGGCAGGGGCTGGCCGCCGGCGACACGCTGCCCGTGGCCGAATGGCCGGTACCGCACCGCCACCCGTTGCTGCCGATCCAGGTGACCGCCGAAGAGCCGCGCCACTACCTGCTGCGGGTGGAGAACGGCCACAGCTTCAGCGCCCCGCTCAGCTTCGCCAGTGAAAGCTGGCTCAGCCGCAACGAGCAGCGCACCTCCCTCATCCTGGGCATCTATTTCGGCCTGGCCGGGCTGGCCGCCGTCCTCGCCGCGCTGAGCGCCATCTCGCTGCGAGACCCGGCCTATGCGACCTACTCGCTGAGCGTCGCGCTGATGGGCCTGACGCAGGCCGCCATGACCGGCATTGCGGGGCTGCACCTGTGGCCGCACTCGCCGCGCTGGAACGACGTGTCTTCGCTGGTGCTGCCCGTGCTGGGGGTGGGCGCGGCGTTGTGGTTCTTCGCGTCGGTGGTGTCGCTGCCGCAGCGGTCGCTGCGCATGCACAGGCTGCTGCTGGTGGTGGCCTGCCTGTCCATCGTGGTGGCGGCCGGCATCGCGGTCGTCGACCCGTCCAACCGGTTCCGTTTGATGGTGCCGTACATCGCCGTCGGCTCGACGCTGGCGGGCACCATGGTGCTGTGGGCGGCACATCGCGGCGACCGCTTCGGGGGTTGGCTGCTGCTGGGCGCGCTGCCGGTGCTGGTGGGGGCGGCGTTCCCGCTCGCCCGCACGGCGGGGCTCATCCCGGTGAGCTTCTGGACCATGCACGCCATGCAGATCGGCATCGCGCTCGAACTGCCCATCGTGCTGGTGATCCTGATGCTGCGCAGCCAGCAGCGGCGCGACTACAACCGCCGCATCCAGGGGCTGGACCGCATCGACCCGGCCACCGGCCTGATCAACGAGCAGGTGTTCCGCGAAAGGCTGGTGCGGCTGATCGCCGTGTCCGAAAGGCTGAAGCTGCGCGCCGCGGTGATGCTGGTGACCATCTCCAACGTCGAACAGATGCGGCAGCAGTTCGGCAGCCGTGCCGTCGAAGAACTGCCGCTGCGCGTGGCGGGCCGGCTGATGTCCGTGGCGCGCGACATCGACAGCGTGGCGCGCCTGTCCGAGCACACTTTCGGCATCCTGATGGAAGGACCGCTGGCGACGGACGAAGTGGCTGCCGCCGGGCCGCGGGTGGTGGCGCGCTGCCTGATGCCGTTTGCGAACAAGCCGCTCGAATGGGTCGCGCAGGTGCGCGTGGCGCAGGCGCTGGTGCCGATGGACGGCACCGATCCCGACATGCTGCTGGGGCGGCTGCAGGTGCTGCTGGCGAGCGTGCCGAACGACAGCAAGCGGGCGGTGTTCTCGTTGTCGAAGGTGTCGACGCCGGTGGCGTGACGCCTCGACCTCTCTGGGCTATGTCACAGCACGAAGCAGTTCACAGCAAGAAAATCAGGTCGTTCACAGTCAGGTTGGTCACGCCCAGCAGTCGAATCGCAAACTCGGCAGCGGTGTCAGTATCTGTGCTGCCATACAACGTGGTGTTGCCAAGGTAGGTAACGGCCCATAGATAGCCTACCGCCGCCGCGCCGGAAGAAGGCGGGACAGAGTTAAGCACATGGGCAAATGGCTGCACACCAACGGCGCCGAAGGTGCTGTTAGCGTCAAACGTTTGCGAGAAGACGATCTTGTCCGGTTGGGTGGAAGTCGACACTGAAAAGCTTTGGATGACATCGCTAGTCATGAGGCCGGGCAGCGATTCGCCTGCCGCGTTGTAATAGAACTTGTCTGGCCCCGCCCCGCCATTCAAAACGTCCCTGCCATTGCCACCGATCAGGCTATCGGCGCCGTTCCCGCCGGTGAGCACATTATTGCCCTCATTGCCGGTGAGCAAGTTGGCCAAGCTGTTGCCAGTGGCGTTGAGATTTCCAGCGCCGGGTTTCAGTGTCAGGTTTTCGACATACGAATTGTTCTGGAGCGAATAAGTGACGCTGGAGATGATCGCGTCGAGGCCACCAGTCCAGACAGAGATGGTCGGTTCGCTCACTACGTCGCCACTGTTGTCCACATAGTAGGTATCCGACCCGTCCCCACCAAACATCGAGTCAGCGCCAACAAGACCGTCGAGGGTGTTACTGCCTGCGTTACCCCTGAGTACATTTGCGGCACCGTTGCCCGTGGCATTGAAGTTGCCGGTGAGGGTCAGCGTCAAGTTTTCGACAAAGCTGTTGGCACCCACCAACGAGAAATCGCAACCGGCATTGACGATGTCCACTCCGCCACCCGGCCCGCCGCTCATCTCCTGCACAAAGTCACCGGGAACATCCACGACGTATGTGTCATTGCCGTCACCGCCATACATGCTGTCCATGCCCTGCTTACCATCGAGGACATCGGCACCGCCGAGGCCTTGAAGCTGGTTGTTGCCAGCGTCACCGATCATCACGTTGCCAAGACCGTTTCCCCACGTCATGCTGGCAAGACCGCCGATGCGAGTCACGTTTTCGACGTTGTTGGGCAGCGTGTAGGCGAAGCCACCCGCGACGTAGACAAGATCTGTTCCCCCAGCCGGGTCTTCCACGACAACGTCGGACGTGACATCCACGTAGTAGGTGTCGTTGCCTTTACCGCCCGCCATGCTGTCGGCCCCCTGCGCGCCATCGAGCACGTTGGCGCCATCGTTCCCGAGCAATACGTTGCCCAGCCCATTTCCTGTGCCATTGATACTGGCCAGGCCAGCTGCCAGCACCAGGTTCTCCACGTTGCCCGGCAGCGGGTAGCTCACGGTGGTGGTGATGACATCGATGCCTTGGTTGTTGCCCTCGGTGACTACGTCGTTCGGGCTGTCAACGAAGTACCTGTCGTTCCCGTTCCCGCCATAAAGGAAGTCATTCCCCGGGCCGCCGTCGAGCAGGTCATTTCCGTCCAGAGCCCGTATGGTGTCATTGCCGCCCTGGCCGTAAATTAAGTCCTCTTCAATCGTCGCGTACGGCCAGGGAAACACTGTATGGGTCAGATCGATCCGGTTCCCAGACCCGTCGCCAAAGATGATGTTCCCCTGCACATTGGTGACCGCAATATCGAAGTTCTGTGAGTTCGTCGCCGTCCCGTCGCTAACCTGCACCGTGATCTGAAGGCTGGTGGCCGCTTCGTAGTCGATGGCCGAGCCGTTCGCAACGGTCACTTCCCCCGTCGAGGAGTTGATCGCAAATCGACCGCCCGGATTGCCGATGAGTGTGTAAACCAGGGTCCCGCCATCCACGTCGATTGCCGTTGCAACGAGTCCGACTGTGGTTCCATTCGCAGCGCCCTCGGCAACCGCATTGATCGTCCCGTCGGAGTCCGTGGGCGAGTTCGGTGCGTCGTTTGTGCCAGCGATCAGAATGGTCAGGGTCGCGGTGGATGTCACGCCCGCCGAGTCACGCATCGTGTACGTGAAGACGTCGGTCGCCGGCTCCCCCTGGCTCAGCGCCTGAGTCTTCGGATCGGCGTTATCCAGCGTGTAGCCGTAGTCTCCATTGGCTCGGAGCGTGAGCATGCCGTAGGTGCCATTGATCGAGGCGCCGGCGCCAACGGTGCTAGGTCCGGCCAAGGGACCGGTCACTGTCCCAGCAGCTACACCTTGCACGGTCAGCGTGTCGCCCACGTCGATATCAGTGTCATTCGCGAGGACGTTGCCCGCGCTCAGCGCCGGGATCGACAACGGATTCGCAAGGTATGAAAAATTGTCCAACGTCATATTGCCGTTGGAACAACTGATGATCATCCAATCGAATGGCCTGTTCGAGGAAACGCCGAAGAAGTGGTTGCCCGAGGATTGGAACGTCTCTCCAGTGGACAGGACAATCGTAAAGAGTCCAGGATTGCCCTGGTAGGTACTCAGATCTACCCCAACTGAGCTTGTCCCAAATGCGACATCGATCTTCACCTGCGCTCCGACCGCAATGTATGAATTTCCATACGCGACGAAACCTTCAAAGATCGTGCCGGACAAACTCAGATTGCCGTAGACCTTGCCCCAGAAGTCGTCGGGAACCTCAATTGGATCCAGCGGCTGTCCGTTGTCCTGCGCGGAAAAGTCAATGACAGCTGTGGGCGTCGTTGCGTTCCATGAGTTCCAGTCATTTCGGATCGAAAACGATGCGGTTGTCGGCGCCGAGTCGGCAACTCCGGACTCCACCACTACGTCACCGGGGTTGGAGTCGGCGAAGGCGTTCGGCGGGTTGTCCACGCGAACAGTGGTTGTCGCCACGTTGCTCCAGACGATGCCATCATTGGCGGCCCATGACACGGTTCGCGAAGTGTCGGTCCCCGATAGTGTTGGATCAGCATCGCTAGAGTGGTAGGTCACTGTTCGCAGCACCGCCTGATAAGCAGCCGCAAGGGCTGAACCCGTCAGCGTGAGGGTATGCGTGCCCGCGTCGTAACTCCCGGTGATGCCACTCGAACCGGTGAAGGCAAGCATGTCACCGGCCTGGCCATCCGAGATCACGACAGTCGCACCTGAGAGCGGCGTGTTGTCGGGGTCGCTCAGTTGGAGTCCCGCCGCGATCGTGATCGGCACGGCCTGTGGCGGCGTCGGGGGCACCACATAGGTGATGGTGTTGCCGGCGGTCACAACGGGCGGATCGTTGACGTTCAAGACGGCAGCCGTGGCGGCTGAAATCCATTGCTCCGAGGTTCCATGACCGTCGACGTAGACCGCAGCGACCCGCAGTGAGTTGCCTACCTGCGCCTGCGTCGGCGTGAATGTGCTGCCGGTTGTTATCGTCGTCCAGTGAAAGTTGTCACTGGAAAATTGCCAAATGTACGTGACGCTGCCCATGCCATCGGGATCGGTCAACGTATCGCTAGCGGTCAGTTGTCCACCCTGGATGGGCGTGCCGTCGATGGTTACAGTGCCGGCAGGCGCATCGTTCACGTTTTGCACCGTCAGCAACAGCGTGCCAGTGACGGAGGCCCCGAACAGGTCGGTTGCGGTGACTTCGATGCCCAGATTGCTGACGATGTCGCCTTCGGCGGGTGTTCCGGAAAAGACGGACGTGTTGGGATCCAGGACAAGCCAGTTCGGCAGCGCGGCGCCGCCTGTCAGAGTGGCTGAATAACTCAGTTGATCACCGTGGACGAGGTCGGCGTCGCTGAAATTGGGCCCGGCCGTGAAGCTGAAGGGGCTATCTTCGATGGCATTCTGGTGGACTGGGGAAACCGTCACCGTCGGGGCGTGGTTCAGATACCAGATCAGGTCGTTCACCAACACGAACTTGCTGGGGTCCCAAGTCCCGGCGAGCTCGATGGCAACATCCGCGCCAGTGAACGAATTCGTGCCCACGTAGACAGTGGTCGTCCCCGGTATCGTGTTGGCGACCTGGACCTGGTTGGGGCCGAGGGTGGCCCCGTTGCCGGCAGACACCGATCCCGTAAGGTGTGCGCCTGCAATCTGGATGTGGTCGCCAAATCCCCAATCGGTGATGCGGTCTATGCCGTTGCCGCTCGCCGCGAATTCGAACTGGTCAAATCCAGGCCCGCCCTGCAAGACGTCGGGAGCCGACCCACCCGCCAAATTGTCGTTGCCCGCCGCGCCGACGAGTTCTACTGAGAGGTCCGTGTTGACTCGCAAGACATTGTTTCCGCCGTCACCGACCAATGCGGGGTGATCGACCACCGTTCCATCCGCAAGGAACCGCTGCGTGTAAACGCCGGAGCCACTGCCATCCTGCCCAACGGAAATCCAGGTGACGATGTACCCATCGCTGGTGCCTGCGACGTCAACCTGGCCCTGGTCACCTGCAGTGGTCTTGGTGACGAGCGTCGGGCTATTCAAGGCATTGCTGTCTTCATCAAAGCGCCGGGAGTAGACGCCCCACTCGCTCCCATCGTCACCGAAAGCGCTCCAGACGACCACATATCCGCCACCGGGCAATGGGGCGACATCCGGGTTGTAGTCGTCACCATTGATGGCGGTGCCGTTGACGCGGGTTTCAAATCCAACCTTGTCGCCGTTTTCTTTGAATTTTTGTGCAACGATGTTGCCCCAGCCGCTGCCGTCGTTCGAGTACAGCATCCACGTGACCACGTAACCGCCATCGCTCAGCGCGGTGATGGACTCGGATTGGTGTGCGGTCAAGGTGGTCGAGTTGACGTGCGCCGCCCCACCCACGGACGTGCCGTTTTCCAGGTACGTCTGGGTCCAGATGCCGTAGTCGCCGTCACCCGAACCGAACCAGCTGATGACGTATTTGCCCTCATTGAGCGTAGTGATCGCTGGTGCGCGTTGTTCGTAGTAGGTGTAGGCATTGACCAATATCTCGCCGCCTGCCGGACTGCCGCTCGCGTCAAAGCGCCGCGCATAGATGCCCCCCCACGGTTCGCCATCGTCCTGGCCTATGGACTCCCAAGTAACGACAAAACCCCCACCGTTCAGCCCGGTAACGGCAGAAAAATCCTGCGTGTTCGCCGTTTCGGTGTTGACCTGGATCGCGCCTCCGCGGCGCGTTCCGTCGGCATTGAAGACCTGCGCGAAGATGTCCCAGAAACCATTGATTGGATCCACCAGGTCGGACCACGTGATGACATAGCCGCCATCGTGGGTAGCGGCTATCGCCGGAAGATACTGGCGACCGGCCACGCGGGTATTGACCAGTGTCTCTTCGCCCCACGCCGTGCCATCGGCGTGATAACGCTGGACATAGACACCCTCCTGCGCGCCGTCTTGTACGAAAGACACCCAGGTCACGGCATATGCACCAGGTTCTGCACCCTTGAGCATGGCGATAGCGGGGTAAACCTGGTCGCTAGAGACGTTGGTGTTGACGCGCCTTTCCTGTTCAAACAGTTGGACGGTCCCATCGCCGAACTGCATGGTTTCAATCCCGATCATCGTGTCCACGCCGTCGGGACTGCTGACCACCCAGTTGCCCGCCGCGTTGAGGCTGAACGTCGCCAGGCCGCTGGGGCTGTTGATGACAGCGGTGTCCAGTCCGCCTGAGCCTTCGTGAACCAGGCCGCGCAAGGTGTCGTCGCCGGATGTGCCGTTGATGAAGTTCATGGAGCCGTTCCTGCCGCTTGTTGTTGATCGATGGCAGGGGTCGCGTAAACAGTGCTCATGCGTGAGCCTCCAGGCCGTGGTTGGAAGAAAACAACTGCTCTCTCCACCGGCACCGTCGCCCGGGCTCTCTCTCTGCAAGGGGCAGGCATTCGACCCCTTGGGGTCGAGCCCCCCTGCACTGACGGGGACTGCTACTGACGCGACCATTGTGTCAGGTCGCAACCCCTTGTAACCGGATATGACACGCCCCGCAAGGACTCTCTCGCTTTCTCGTCCCCATTTTTGAGGAGAGGACTTCAACCGAGAGTGCGGCGCAGTTCTACCTCTTGCCCTTGCGCTGCGCCCGCGGATGCGCCGCGTCGTACGCCTTGGCCAGGTGCTGGAAGTCCAGCCGCGTGTAGACCTGCGTGGTCGTGATGTTCGCGTGGCCCAGCAGTTCCTGCACGGCGCGCAGGTCGCCGCTGGACTGCAGAACGTGGCTGGCGAACGAATGGCGCAGCATGTGCGGGTGCACCGGCGTGGCAAGACCTGCCAGCAGGCTGCGCCGCTTCAGCCGCTGCCACACCGCCTGCGCCGTCAGGCGCGTGCCGTGCTGCCCGGTGAAGAGCGCAGGCTGCTGCGCGGCCCATGGCGCCTGGTCTCGCAATGGCAGCCAGTGGGCGAGCGCCTGTGCAGCCTTGCTGCCGATCGGCACGGTGCGCCGCTTGCTGCCCTTGCCCAACACGTGCGCGTCACCCGAGGCCAGGTCGATCCAGCCGCGCGCCGACGGCCCGGCGTTCACGTCGAGCCCCACCAGCTCGCCCACGCGCAGCCCGCAGCCGTACAGCAGCTCCACGATCGCGGCGTCGCGTGCGTCGAGCCAGGGGTCGCCGTCTGCCTGCTGGTAATCGGCGAGCTGCACCGCATCGTCGACACCCAGCGCCTTCGGCAGCGGCTTGCCCTGCTTCGGCGCGCGCACGTCCTGCACCGGGTTGTGCGTGACCAGCCCTTCGCGGCCCAGCCAGCGGTAGAAGCTGCGCCAGCCCGACAGGATCAGCGCGATGCCGCGGCCGCTGCGCCCGCCCGAGTGCATCTGCGCGACCCAGCGGCGCACGTGGGCGTTGCGCACTTGCGTGAGCTCGACGCCGGCCTGCGCCGCGTTGGCCGCCAGCTTCTGCAGGTCGAGTGCGTAGAGTTCGACGGTGCGCGCGGCGAGCCGCTTCTCCACCCTGACGTGTTCGAGGTAGCGCTCGACCAGTTCGGCGCTCATCGGCCTGTCAGCGCGGCCTCACCCGCATCAAGGCCGCACTCGACATCTCCGCGATGCGCTCCAGGAAGTCGGTGCCCATGCCGCTCTGGAAACGCTGCGGGTCGGGCGAGGCCAGCACCAGCATGCCGAAGGCAGAGCCGGGGCTGTTGAGGGCGCCGGCGCGCAGTGGGATCAGCGCCACCGACAGCGCGGTGGCGGGGTCGTCCAGCCACGTCACCGCCTCGAAGCCGGAATTGACGCCCACATAGGGCTGCGTCAGCGACGAGGCGAACGTGCGCGCGTCGTCGGACACGCCACGCGCGAACGGTTCGTTGGCGTAGCGCTCGTCCACGTCCCATACCTTCAGCGCCACCTGCGGCACCATGAACTGGTTCTGCAGCTCGGCCAGCAGGGTCGGCGGCAGCGCGCGGCCCGAATTCACCAGGAACAGCGCGCGCGCCCAGCGATACAGGCGCTCGCTGATCACGGTGTTCTCGTTGCCGTGCCGCACCATCTCCATGATGCGGTGCTCCAGCGCCTTGATCTTCTCGCGCAGCATCTCGGCCTGGCGTTCCTGCAGGCTGACGGCGCGGTTGCCGTGCGGGCTGGTGAGCTGCACCGCCGACAGCAGCTGGGCGTGGCGCTCGAAGAAGTCGGGCGTGTTGGCCAGGTAGTTGGCGATATCGTCTTCGGTGATCGGGTTCATGTCTTGGGTCATTCGGGGATCTCGATCTCGCCTTCAAAAACGGTGACGGCCGGGCCCGTCATGTACACGGGCAACTCGCCGCCCGCCCATTCGATGGTCAGCACGCCACCGCGCGTCTGGACGTCGACTTTCTCGCCCAACTGCCCCAGCCGGATGCCGGCCACGACGGCCGCGCAAGCGCCGGTGCCGCAGGCAAGTGTTTCGCCCACGCCGCGTTCCCAGACGCGCAGCTTCACGTGCGAGCGGTCGACGATTTGCAGGAAGCCGGCGTTCACCCGGTTGGGAAAGCGCGAGTGGTTTTCGATGCGGGGGCCCAGCGTATGGACTGGCGCCTGCTCGACGTCGGGCACCTCCTGCACGGCGTGCGGGTTGCCCATGGACAGCACCGCGACCGCGATGATCGGGGAGTCGGCATGCGTGCCCATGGCCAGGTGCCACTTGTGCCAGTTGCCTTCGGCGTGCGGGTTGAGCCCCGCGGCGTCGAACGGGATCGACGGCAGGTGGAACACCGGCGCACCCATGTCGACCGTGACGCGGCCGTCGGCGTTGAGCCGCGGCTCGATCACGCCGCCCAGCGTCTGCACGCGCAGCTGGTCCTTGCCCGTCAGGCCGCGGTCGCGCACGAAGCGCGCGAAGCAGCGCGCGCCGTTGCCGCACTGCTCCACCTCGCCGCCGTCGGCGTTGTGGATGACGTATTCGAAGTCGATGCCGGTGGCCGGCGACGGCCGCACCGAGAGGACCTGGTCGGCGCCGACGCCGAAATGGCGGTCGGCCAGGCGCCGGTACTGCTCGGGGCGCAGGCCCAGGCGGCCCCGCGTCTCGTCGAGGACCACGAAGTCGTTGCCGGCCCCCTGCATCTTGGTGAAACGCACGCGCATGGCCCGGATTATCCCCGGTGTGGGCTCGCCTGAGGCGCCGTGATGTAATCCGCGCATGGTCCGAGCCAACCAGTTGTTGCATCCCCAACGCGAACCCGCCGTGCCGCGGCCGGCGGCCACCGTGCTGCTGCTGCGCGACGGCCCCGAAGGCGTCGAAGTGCTGATGACGCGGCGCTCGTCCACGGCCAGTTTCGCGCCCGGCGCCTATGTGTTCCCGGGTGGCGGCATCGACGCCGCGGATGCCGAAGCCCATGCCCTGGCCGCGCGCCGCGTCACGCAGTCGGGCTTGCTGCTCACGCAGGCCATCGCGGCCATCCGCGAGAGCTTCGAAGAACTCGGCATCCTGCTGGCGCGCCGCGCCAACGGCGCCCCCGCCGACGCTGGCGACGTGGCGGCGCTGGACCGCCACCAGCCCTTCTTCGCCCAATGCCGCGAGCGCGGCCTGAAGCTGGCGGCCGACGAGGTGTTCGTGCTGGCGCACTGGGTCACCGACCGCGACCTGCCGCGGCGCTTCGACGTGCCCTTCCTGGTCGCGCGCATGCCCGCCGGCCAGTCGCCCCAAGCCGACGAGGCCGAGCAGTTCGAGCCCGTGTGGGTGCGCCCGGCCGCCGCGCTGGAGCGGCACCAGCAGGGCCAGTTCTTCATGATTTTCCCCACCATCCGCACGCTGGAGCGGCTGAAGCGCTTCGGCACGGTGCAACAGGTGCTGGCCGCGTGCGCCGGCGAGAAGCCGCTGTGGACCAGCTGCCCGCGCGCGGGCCTGGTGCGCGGCGGCGAAGCGCGCTTCATGGAACACGAGATGGCATTCGGCGAGCTGGCCCTGGTGTGCCCCGACGGCCAGCTGCTGCACCACCTGGACTGGCGCAACGACCAGCCGGTGGCGCTGCTGCGCAACGTGATGCGGCTCACCGCGCCCAACCCGGGCGTGATGACGGGGCCCGGCACCAATACCTACATCGTCGGCGACCCCGGCGGCGGCTTCCTGGTGATCGACCCCGGGCCGAACGAGCCGGAACACATTGACCGCATCTGGCGCGCCACCGGCGGCAACATCCGCATGATCGCGTGCACGCATTCGCACCCCGACCACTCGCCGGGCGCGCGGCCGCTGCAGGCCCGTTGCAGCCATGCGCCGCCGATCTACGGCGTGCCCTCGGCGCCCACCGCGCGGCCGGCCAGCGTGTTCAACCCCGACCGCCTGCTGGCGCACGGCGAGCGGCTGGTGCTGGAGGGCCCGGCGGGCACCCACACGCTGCTGGCGATCCACACGCCCGGCCATGCGGCCAACCATGTGTGCCTGGTGCTGCTGGAGGACGGCCTGCTGTTCTCGGGCGACCATGTCCTGAACGGCAGCACCACGGTGGTGGACCCGCCCGACGGCGACATGACGGCGTACCTCGACTCGCTGGATGCGCTGGCGGCGGCGTGCGACGCGCACGGCATCGAGTTCATCCTGCCCGCGCACGGCTATGTGCTGGGCTTCGCCAGGCAGGCGATCGGCCAGCTGAAGGCGCATCGGCTGCACCGCGAAGCGAAGATCGCCGCTGCGATGCGCGCCAAGCCGGGCGGCTCGCTGGAAGAGTGGGTGGAGCTCGCCTACGACGACGTGCCGCCGCGCATGTGGCCGGTGGCGCAGCGGTCGCTGCTGGCGCATGTGCAGCGCATCCAGGCGCTGAACCTCGCTTGAAAAAGGACGCGGCCCCCGCCAGGGGGGCCGCGTTATCGTCTGTTGTGAAGCCCGCCTGTACGCCGGATCTTGTGCGTGCGGTTGCCCGCACGTGACCGTCATTCCTCTGGGCCGGGGGTCGCCCCACCGGCTCGGTGCTACCTACCCGCCAGCTCTGCGGAGCCACATCGACGCTGGCCTACTTGGTATTGCTGCGCGTAGAGATTGCCCGTTTCACCCGGTGCAGCCTTGCGGCCGCACCGACTCGTCTCTGTTGCTCTGGTCCTCACCTCACGGTGGACAGGTGTTACCTGCTACGCTGCCCTGTGCAGTCCGGACGTTCCTCCAGTGCCGTGTTTCCACGATTGCACCAGCGACGGCCCGGCGGGCTTCACGGGGGTGATTATCCCTCACTGCGGCGCGTTCTGCAGGGCCGCAATGCGCTCTTCGATCGGCGGGTGCGTGGAGAACAGCTTGCCCACGCCCGACGTGATGCCCATGGTCTGCAGGTTCTTCGGCAGTTCGCCGGGCACCATGCCGCCCAGGCGGGCCAGCGCGTTGATCATGGGCTGCTTGCGGCCCATCAGCTGCGCGGCACCGCGGTCGGCGCGGAACTCGCGCTGGCGCGAGAACCAGGCCACGATGATCGCCGCCACGAAGCCCAGCAGGATGTCGAGCACGATGGTGGTCACGTAGTAGCCGATGCCGGGGCCCGAGCGGTTCTCGCCCTTGGCGAGCCAGCTGTCGACCAGCCAGCCGACCACGCGCGACAGGAACACCACGAAGGTGTTCATCACGCCCTGGATCAGCGTCATGGTCACCATGTCGCCGTTGGCGACGTGCGCGACCTCGTGGCCGATGACGGCTTCGACCTCGTCGCGCGTCATGCCCTGCAGCAGGCCGGTGGACACGGCCACCAGCGAGCTGTTCTTGAAGGCGCCGGTGGCAAACGCGTTGGGCTCGCCTTCGAACACGCCGACTTCGGGCATGCCGATGCCGGCCTGCTCGGCGAAGCGGCGCACGGTGGCCACGATCCAGGCCTGGTCGGCGCCTTCGGTGCCGTCGATGATGCGCACGCCCGCGGTCCACTTGGCCATGGGCTTGGAAATCAAGAGCGAGATGAAGGCACCGCCGAAGCCGATGACGGCGGCATACACCAGCAGCATGGTGTAGTTCATGCCGTAGGCGGTGAGGTAGCGGTCCACGCCCAGCAGGCGTGCCGTGATGCCCAGCACCAGCACCACGGCCAGGTTGGTCAACACGAACAGGACGATGCGTTTCATTGGTTCTCCGTGAGGGATGGTCTGAAAGGGCACCCCGGCCGCGAAATTGAGGTTGTCCTTGTCGTTTTCAAGCCCGGCGCGGCCGGAACACCAGCGGGTCATCATAGAAGCAAAAGTCGGCGTTGCCCGGCCACCAGCCCGGCACGCCCAGCACAGGGAGCGGGGCGAACGGCTTGCCCTGCAGCCTCTGTGCGGTGGTTCGACCTGCGAGCCACGCGTCCGGTTCCCCGGAAAAACCGGAAGGTCCTTCAGCCCAGACATGGGCCGTCAGCCCCTTGCGCGGCTGCGCCAGCTGCTCCAGCAGGGCATGGCCGAAGATGAGCAGGCGGGCTTGCGCCCACAGCGGGCGCAGCTCGACGAACAGGCGGTGCCATTCGCGCGCCAGCAGCGCCTCCCACAGCGGCCCGGGCGCGTCCAGCAGCGCGCCGTTCTCGTCGAACACGGTGATCGCGTCGCGCACCGCGCCGCGTTTTCCGGCGATGCCGTCGCGCCCGATCGCCTCGGCCTGCAGGCGGTTCAGCGCCGACTTCGTGCGCGGGAACGCGTGCCACACGAGGCCGTTGAAGAAGTCGTGCAGGCCCTCGCGCACCGGGCACTGGCCGGTCTCGAAGATGAACTGTTCGTAGGCCGCGCCTTCGGGCAACGCGCGCTGTGCCACGAACTGCACCGGGCTCTCGTGACACCCTGTGTTCAAGGCTTCATGCAGCGGCGTGCCGCTGCGCCAGGCTTGCTCGACACGCTCCCCGGCGGCGCGCCACGGCGCGAACCAGGGGGCGGTCCACGGGATCAACGCGCGAGGCGCACCGTGTTGTCGAACAGTTCGACGCCCGGCGCGTGCGTGGTGAGGAACTTGCGCGAACTGGTGTTCTTGGCCATCAGCTTCTCGTCCTTGAGGCGTCTCGCCACGGCGTTCATCTCGACCTCCTTGCCATGGAGGAAGCCGGGGAACTCCTCCAGGATGCGGCGTACCCGCTGCGCGACGGTCTCTTCGACCGCCGCCTGCTTGCGTGGCGCCGCCTTCCTTGCGGGAGTCTTCGCGACGGCGACCTTCTTCGCAACGGTCTTCGCGGCCCGCTTGACTGGAGCCGCGGGCGCATCGTCGACGTAGATCACCTCGTCGTACACGCGGTCCAGCCCTTCGGCGGACTTGCGGCGTTGCGCCAGGCACACCACGCGGCGGCCGCTCTCGCGCAGGCGCACCACCAGCGGCGCGAAGTCGCCGTCGCCCGAGCCGATGGCCACCACGCCGGGCAGGTGCTGGCCGAGCAGCAGGTCCATCGCATCGACGATCAACGCCGCATCGGTCGTGCCTTTGCCCTGGTTGACCATGCCGCGCACGCTGTGCGCCTGCAGGAAGTCCTTGATGCCGGCCAGCGTATCGTGGCTGCCGTAGGCGCGCAGGCCGGTGACGCGCAGCCCGCGCTGCCTGAGTTCGGCCAGCCCGCGCTCCATGCCCTCGGGCGACAGGTTGTCCGCGTCGATCAGCAGCGCGGCTTGCGGGTCGGCGATCATGCGGCCACCCGCCATTGCAGCGGCTCGCCGCCCGCCAGCGGCTTCAGCTCGGCTTCGCCGAACGGCACGGTCTCGGGGGGTGTCCAGGTTTCGCGTTTCAAGGTGATCGTCCCCGTGTTGCGTGGCAAGCCGTAGAAGTCGGCACCATGGAAGCTCGCGAAGCCTTCCAGCTGATCGAGCGCACCGGCCCGGTCGAACGCCTCGGCATACAGCTCCATCGCCGCATGCGCGGTGTAGCAGCCCGCGCAGCCCAGCGCATGCTCCTTCAGGTGCGCCGGGTGCGGCGCGCTGTCGGTGCCCAGGAAGAACTTCGCGCTGCCGCCGGTGGCCGCTTCGACCAGCGCCACGCGATGGGTCTCGCGCTTGAGCACCGGCAGGCAGTAGTAGTGCGGCCGGATGCCGCCGGTGAAGATCGCATTGCGGTTGTACAGCAGGTGGTGCGCCGTGATGGTGCCCGCCACATAGCGGTCGGCGTCGCGCACGTAATGCACGCCCTCCTTCGTCGTCAGGTGCTCCATCACGATCTTCAGTTCGGGGAAGTCGCGGCGCAGCGGGATGAGCTTCTGCTCGACGAACACCGCTTCGCGGTCGAACAGGTCCACCGAAGGATCGGTCACCTCGCCGTGCAGCAGCAGCAGCATGCCTTCGCGCTGCATCGCTTCGAGCGTGCGGTAGGTCTTGCGCAGGTCGGTGACGCCGGCGTCGCTGTTGGTGGTGGCGCCAGCGGGGTAGAGCTTGCAGGCCACCACGCCCGCCGCCCTGGCGCGCACGATCTCGTCGGGCGGCAGGTTGTCGGTGAGGTACAGCGACATCAGCGGCTGGAACGCGACGCCCTGCGGCACGGCGTCGAGGATGCGCTGCCGATAGGCCATGGCCTGTTCGGTGGTGGTCACCGGCGGGCGCAGGTTGGGCATGATGAGCGCGCGGGCGAACTGCGCCGCCGAATGCGGCACCACGTCGCGCATGGGCTGGCCGTCCCGCACGTGCAGGTGCCAGTCGTCGGGACGGGTGATGGTGATGGATGGCATGGCGGTATTGTCCGCCATGCGCGCGCCCTCAATGCGCCAGGATCTTGTTCAGGAAGTCCTTGGTGCGCGGCTGCCGCGCATCGAGGTCGCCGAAGAACTCTTCCTTCGAGCAGTCTTCCAGGATATGCCCGCCCACGTCGATGAAGATCACGCGGTTGGCCACCTTGCGGGCGAACCCCATTTCGTGCGTGACCACCATCATGGTCATGCCTTCCTTGGCCAGGTTCACCATCACGTCGAGCACTTCGCCCACCATCTCGGGGTCCAGCGCCGACGTGGGCTCGTCGAACAGCATCACCATGGGGTCCATCGACAGCGCGCGGGCGATCGCCACGCGCTGCTGCTGGCCGCCCGACAGCTGCCCCGGGAACTTGTCCTTGTGCGCCATCAGCCCCACGCGGTCCAGCATCTTCAGCCCGCGCGTCGTGGCCTCGTCGATGCTGCGGTTGAGCACCTTCACCTGGCCGATGGTCAGGTTCTCGGTCACCGACAGGTGCGGGAACAGCTCGAAGTGCTGGAACACCATGCCCACGCGGCTGCGCAGCTTGGGCAGGTCGGTCTTGGGGTCGTGCACCGGCGTGCCGTCGATATAGATCTCGCCCTTCTGGAACGGCTCGAGCGCGTTCACGGTCTTGATCAGCGTCGACTTGCCCGAGCCCGACGGCCCGCACACCACCACCACGTCGCCCTTGTTGATGGTGACCGAGCAGTCGTGCAGCACCTGCACCGGGCCATACCACTTGGAGACGTTCTTGATTTCAATCATGGACATGTTGTCGGGCTCCTCAGCGGATGATCTGCACCTTGATCTGGATCTTGCGCACCACCCACGACAGGGCCATGCACATCACGAAATACAGGACGGCGGCCAGCAGGTAGGCTTCGACGGGGCGCCCCAGGTTCTTGCCGGCGGTCTCGAAGCCCTTGAGCATGTCGTAGGCGCCGATGGCGTAGACCAGCGAGGTGTCCTGGAACAGGATGATGGTCTGCGTCAGGAACACCGGCAGCATGTTGCGGAAGGCCTGCGGCAGGATCACCAGCTTCATGTTCTGCGCGTACGTCATGCCCACCGCGTAGCCGGCGTTCACCTGCCCGCGCGGGATCGACTGGATGCCCGCGCGCACGATCTCGGAGAAGTAAGCCGCCTCGAAAGCGATGAAGGTGATGATGGCCGACATCTCCGCGCCTATGGGCCGCCCGATGGCGAACGGGATCAGCAGGAAGAACCACAGCAGCACCATCACCAGCGGGATGGAGCGCATGGTGTTGACGTAGGCGGCGGCCGGGATCTCGAACACCGGCTTGCCCGACAGGCGCATCAGCGCCAGCACCGTGCCGAACACGATGCCGCCGATGGTGGCCACGATGGTGAGCCAGATGGAGAAGTAGAAGCCCTTGATGACGAAGGGCGCGAGCACGTCCCAGCTGAAGAACGAGAGGTCGAGGTTGCCCAGCATGTCAGTGCCCCCCGCCCATGCCGCCCGCGGCCACGAAGCCGGGCACGCGGGTCCTGGTTTCGATCACCTTCATCACGCGGTTGATGGCGAACGCCGAGATCGCATACAGCACCGTGACGGCCAGGTACATCTCCACCGGCGCGGACGTCTCTTCGCCCGACTGCCGCGCGAAGAAGGTCAGTTCCGCGATCGACACGGCGAACGCCACCGACGAGTTCTTCACGATGTTCATCGACTCGCTGGTGAGCGGCGGGATCACGATGCGCAGCGCCATGGGCAGCAGCACGTAGCGGTAGGTCTGTGTGGTCGTAAGGCCGATCGCCATGCCGGCGTAGCGCTGGCCGCGCGGCAGCGACTGGATGCCGGCTCGCACCTGTTCGGCCACGCGCGCCGAAGTGAACAGGCCGAGCGCGATGATCACGAGCACGACGGACGGAACCGACTTGAACGCCGGGAAGATGCCGGGCACGACGAAGTACCACAGGAAGATCTGCACCAGCAGCGGGATGTTGCGGAACAGTTCCACCCAGGCATGGCCCAGGCGCACCAGCCACGGGCTGTTGGGCAGCGTGCGCAAGGTGCCCATGACGAGGCCCATGACGAGGGCCACCACCAGCGCCGACAGCGCGACGCCGAGCGTCCAGCCCCACGCGGAAAGGATCCAGTTGAGGTAGGTCTGGTCGCCCTTGCCGCCCAGGCAGCCGGCCACCACTTCTCCCGTCGTGGTCTCCTTGCAGAAGACCTGCCAGTCCCAAGCCATGAGCCGCTCTCCTTCTCTCTCCAAGGACTACGTTAAACGACAAACCCCGCCGGGACAAGGGTCCCGGCGGGGTTTGCCAGGTTCATCGCCTGCGACTTACTTCTTCGCGTAGTCTTCCATCGGCTTGTCGTTGGGGCTGGCCCAGGCGGCCTTGGTGCTCTCCGACAGCGGCAGGCCGACCTTGGTGTTCTTCGGCGGGATCGGGCTCATGAACCACTTGTCCCACAGCTTGGCCATCTCGCCGCTCTTGATCATGGCGCTGATCGCGTCGTTGCCGACCTTCTTCAGGTTGTTGTCGTCCTTGCGGATCATGATTGCGATGGGCTCGACGCTCAGCACCTCGCCGACGATCCGGAAGTCGGCCGGATTCTTGGCGTTGGCGATGTTGCCTGCAAGGATCGAGCCGTCCATCACGAACGCGTCGGCCCGGCCCGTTTCCAGCAGCAGGAAGCTGTCGGCATGGTCCTTGCCGAACACTTCCTTGAAGTCGACGCCCTTGGCGCGCTCGTGCTTGCGCAGGTGCTGCACGGAGGTGGTGCCGGTGGTGGTGGCGATGTTCTTGCCGTTCAGCTGCGCGATGTTGGTGATGCCCGAATTGGCCTTGACCGCGATGCGCACTTCTTCCACATAGGTGGTGTTCAGGAACGAGACGTCCTTGGCGCGCGTGGCGTTGTTGGTGGTCGAGCCGCACTCGATGTCGACGGTGCCGTTCTGCACCAGCGGGATGCGGTTCTGCGAGGTGACCGGCTGGTAGTTGACGGTCAGCTTGCGGCCGACGGCCTTCTCGACCTCGGCGACGATGCGCTGGCACACTTCGACATGGAAGCCGGCGAACTTGCCGTCGCCGGTGGTGTACGACAGGGCACCGGAGGACTCGCGAACGCCCATGGTGATGGCGCCGGAGGCCTTGACCTTGGCGAGCGTGTCCGCCTGCGCGAATGCGCCCGAGGCGGCGATGGCCGACACGGCCAGGACGAACAGTTGCTTCTTCATGCGTATCTCCTGATTGAAGCGTTGGGGTAATAGGACAACGGCGATTCTAGGCACTGGGGTTTTCGGGATTACCCGGATTACCCTAACGGCAAGCAGCCTTCGTGCCGGGGTTGCGCCCTCACGATGGCGGCCGCAAGGGTTGGGTCAGCTTCTCGGGCACCAGCAGCGCGTCGATCTGCGCGCGCGTCATGATGCCCAGCTCCTCGGCCACACCCACCACGGGCTTGCCGGTGGCGATGGCCGTCTTGGCGATCAGCGCCGCCTTTTCGTAACCGATGATCGGGTTGAGCGCGGTCACCAGCGTGATCGACTCGCGCACGCGTTTTTCCAGCAGCTCGCGGTTGGGCTCTATGCCCGCCACGCATTGCGTGTTGAGCGTGAGGCAGGCGTTCGACAGGTGCTTGATGCTCTTGTAGAGGCTCCAGCCCATGATGGGCTCGAAGGCGTTCAGCTGCAGCTGCCCGGCCTCGGAAGCGATGGTCACGGTGACGTCGTTGCCGATCACCTCGAAGGCGACCTGGTTCACCACCTCGGGGATCACCGGGTTCACCTTGCCCGGCATGATCGACGAGCCGGCCTGCCGCGCGGGCAGGCGAATGTCGCCGAAGCCGGCCTGCGGGCCGCTGGACAGCAGCCGCAGGTCGTTGCAGGTCTTCGACAGCTTGGTGGCCACGCGCTTCAGCACGCCTGAAAGCTGTACGAAGGCGCCGGTGTCCTGCGTGGCTTCCACCAGGTTGTGCGCCTTCACCACCGGGATGCCGCTGTCTTCGGCCAGCAGCCGGCAGGCCAGCTCGGCGTAGCCGTGCGGCGCGTTGATGCCGGTGCCGATGGCGGTGGCGCCGAGGTTCACTTCCTGGATCAGCGCGCGCGCTTCGCGCAGGCGGGCCTCGTCCTCTTCCAGCATGACGGCGTAGGTCGAGAACTCCTGCCCCAGCGTCATGGGTACGGCGTCCTGCAGCTGCGTGCGGCCGATTTTCAGCACGTCGCGGAACTCCTCGGCCTTGGCCTCGAAGCCGCGGCGCAGCGTGGCCATGGATGCCAGCAGGCCGTCGATGCCCTGCCACAGGGCGATGCGCACCGCCGTGGGGTACACGTCGTTGGTGCTCTGCGACGCGTTGACGTGGTCGTTGGGATGCAGCAGGTCGTAGCGGCCCTTGGCGTGCCCCATCTGCTCCAGCGCGATGTTGGCGATCACCTCGTTGGCGTTCATGTTGGTCGAGGTGCCGGCTCCGCCCTGGATCACGTCCACCACGAATTGGTCGTGGAAGCGGCCGGCGATCAGCTCGGCGCAGGCCGCGGCGATCGCGTCGGCATGCGCCTGCCCCAGCACGCCCAGTTGCGCGTTGGCGCGGGCAGCGGCGCGCTTGACGTGGCCGAATGCACGGATCAGCTCGGGCATGGCCGCCAGCGGCGTGCCGGTGATCGGGAAGTTCTCGACGGCGCGAGCGGTATGGACCCCCCAGTAGGCGCCGGCCGGGATCTGCCTGTCACCGAGGAAGTCGTGTTCGAGCCGGAAGGATTCGTGCATTCAGTGGGTGCCGTGGCCTGGAGTGGCGCGACTGTAGTGGCGCCCCGCGGCCGGCGCCAATGCTGTTTGCGCGCCTGGTTATGCAAGAAAGTTATGGCCTCGGGCGCTCGCTGGCGAGATAGGTCCACAGCGCCTGCACGGTGCCCTTGGCGGAGTCCTTGCCTACGGGTTTTTCCCGATAAGCCCGCACCTCCATGGCCATCTCCAGCCCCTTCACGTCGGGCGGCGCCGCGTTGACCAGCCGGCGCGCGCGCAGTTCCTTCTTCACCGCGCTCTGCGGCAGGAAGGCGATGCCATGCCCCTCGAGCGCCATCACCTTCAGGCCTTCGGCCATGTCGGTTTCGTACACGCGGTCCAGGTGGATGGCGGTGCTGGCCTGCTTCAGGATCAGCTCGGTGACGCGCCCCAGGTAGGCACCCGGCGCGTAGCCCAGGTAGGGCAGCGGGTGTCCCGCGCGCCCCGGCAGCTTGAACATCGGCTCGCCCTGCGCATCGGGCTTGCAGTAGGGCGCCAGCCCCTCCTGCCCCAGCACCACCATCTGGTAGCGGTCGGCGTCCAGCTGGAACGGCTGCGAGGTATGGTGGTAGGCGATCAGCAGGTCGCAGCTGCCTTCGACCAGCCGCATCACGGCGTCGTGCACGTTCAGCGCGATCAGGCGGCTCTTGATGGGGCCAAATTTCTCGCGCAGGCTCGACACCCACGCCGGGAAGAAGGTGAAGGCCAGCGTGTGCGGCACCGCGAACTCGATCACGTCCTGCCCCGCCGCCGAATGCCCGCGCAGCATGGCGCGCGTGGTCTGCAGCGCCTGCAGCATCTCGAGCGCCTGCGAGTACAGCGTCTCACCCGCCGGTGTGAGCCGCGTGGGGTACGAGCTGCGGTCCACCAGGTCGGTGCCGGCCCACGCCTCCAGCGCCTGGATGCGCCGCGAGAAAGCCGGCTGCGTCACGTGGCGCAGCTGCGCCGACCGGCTGAAGCTGCGCGTCTCGGCCAGGCTCACGAAGTCCTCGAGCCATTTCGTCTCCATGGCCGATTATGGTCGGAGGGGACAGTTGCAGCCCTTGTCGAAAATCACCTTCCACTGCCCGGGGGCCTCCAGGCGCCAGATCGACATGAAGCGGCCGATCAGCTTGCCGTCGGGGTCGTGCACCGGCCCCGAGCTGATGGCGAGCGAGCCCGACTTGAGCACTTCCACCTCGTCGGGCGCCCACGAGAAAGGCGCCTTGGGTCCCTGGTAGAAGCGCGACCAGTTCTGCGTGACGGCGTCCTTGCCGTGCGTGGCGCGCGGGCTGAAGAACACCGTCTCTTCCGCGAGGAAGGAGCTGAAGGCCGCGAGATTGCGGTCGGCCATGGTCCTGGCAAACGCGATCTCGGTGGCGCGCACCTGCTCGCGCAGCTGTTCGGGCGTGGCGGCCGGCGGGGTGGCCGCGCAGCCCGCGAGCAAGGCGATGAAGAGGACGGCAAGGAACTTCATGGCGCAGGCACCTGGGCGAACGTCTTCATCACGATGGCGCGGTCTTCGTCTTCGGCAATCGCGGCCACCGCCTGCTTCGCCAGCGCATAGGCTTCGACGTACGGCTGCCGGCGCCCGGCAACCTGCGCCGCGTGGGCGAAGATCACGTGCGCAAAGGCCAGCTCCCAATCGGGCGTGTCGACGTGGCCGACGAAGAAGTCGCGCATCTCGCTGGCATAGGCCAGCGCGCGGGCGCCGTCGCCCACCAGCGCATGCACCTGCGCCAGCAGCATCTGCGCGCGCATGCGGTTGATCTCGTTGCCGACCGCCGACCAGAGCCAGGCCGAGGCATGCGCAGCGTCGAGCATCTCGGCGTGGTACTCGGGTTCGCGGCCGTGGTCCTCGGCCAGCTGCCAGCCCCGGTTGTTGGCTTGCCTCGCAAGGTCGAGCCGCCACTTGTGGGCTTCGTCTTTCATCTCGGCGGTGGTCATCGGCTGGTCCTCTTCAGGGCGCGGGCTTGGTCGGCAGGCCGTCGGCCACCTGGAACCAGCCCACGTGCGTATCGTAGTAGCCGTGCATCTGCGGCTCGCGGTCGACCGGCTCGGTGAACAGCGCGCGCGCGATGTGCAGCTCGCCCGCCCACTGCGGCGACTTGAAGAACATGGGGCTGCCGCACGAGCCGCAGAAGCCGCGGCTGGCGCCCGTGCCCGAGTCGTACCAGCGCAGCACGCCGCGCGGGTCGTCCACCTGCGACTTCGCCGCGTCGGCGCCCACCCAGGTGACGAACGCCGCGCCGTGGGCGCGCTGGCAACGCGTGCAGTGGCAGTGCGCGACCCAGCGGGTGGGCAGGCCCACCGCGAAGTGCACCGAGCCGCACAGGCAACTGCCGCGGGTGGTCGGGGTGCCGGCGTCCATCATGCGTCCCAGTGCTCGCGGAAGACCGCCGCGACTTGCGGGTGCGCCTCGATGCGCTGCAGCGTCGCGAAGAGTGCGGGCCGGCTCTTTTCCAGGTGGGCGCGCGTGCCGGACCACCTCGACACCACGGCCGCCAGGAAGTCGAGCGCGCCGGGCTGCCCGCCTGTGAGGTAGGGCGTGCCCTCGAACATGTCGGCGAACACGTCCCAGTTGCGGTGCAGGTACTGGCGCGCGGCCTGGCGCACGTCCTCCTGCGCGCCCTTCTCTTGCGAGACCGTGAAGCGCTCGGGGTAGTCGATGACCGTGATCGCGACGTAGCAGTTGGCCGGGATGTACACCAGGCCGCGCAGCACGCGCGCCCGCTCGCTCTCGCCCTCGGGCAGCAAGCCCGAGCCGGGGTGGGCCAGCCCCAGGTGGAGCAGGATCGCCGCGCTCTCCGACATCACCGTGCCGTCGGGCAGCACCAGTGTCGGGATCTGGCGCAGCGGATTGACCTTTGCCAGCTCTTCCACGGCCGAGTCGGTTTCCCAGTTGGAAGCGCGCACGACCCGGTAGGGAACCTTGCAGGCGCGCAAGCCCAGCTCGGCGGCTGCCGATCCGCTGCCGCGGCTGCCGTACAGCACATGTTCCTTCATGCCTGGCTTCTCCTCATGATGCGACGATGGCCCAGCGCTCGTGGTCGCGCCAGCGGCCGCCGATTTTCAGGTAACGCGGCGAATAGCCTTCCCGGGCGAACCCGCAGGCCTTCACCAGCGCGATGGATGGCGCGTTGCCGGGCTGGATGTTGGCCTCCAGCCGGTGCAGCTTCAGCTGCGTGAAGGCATGGCGCGCCACGGCGGCCAGCCCCTCGCGCATCAGGCCCCGGCCCTCGAAACCCGCGAACGCGTAGTAGCCCAGGTAGGCGCTGCGGAACACGCCCAGGATGATGTTGGTGATGTTCACCACGCCCGCGATCTCGTGCGTCTCTTTCACGCAGACGAACAGCGCGCAGTTGCCCGGCTGCGCCATGCGCTGCACATACTGCCGGAAAGCGACCGGCGTGGCGGCCGCGGTCACCCACGGATGGTGCAGCTTGCGGCTTGCGCGCGCGCGCGCCGTGAACTCGCGCTGGTCGGCCAGCGCCGGCGGTCGCAGGTAGATGCGCGACGCCACGCCCTTCACTTCGCGTACTTCGGCTGGTAGAGCTGCACCTTGAAGCCGCCCGGCACCTGGAAGAAGGTGACGAGGCCGTAGCCGTGGTCCTCCACCTCCTGCGTGAACTCGACGCCGCGGGCGCGCAGCTCCTGCACCGTCTGCTGGATGTCGTCGCAGTAGAACGAGAGGTCGCAAGTACCCGAAGCCGCGCCTTCGGGCTCGGTCGGGTGCACGCCCAGGTCGGCCTCTGGCGCGTCGAAGATCAGCCAGCCGTCGCCCACGTCGGTGCCCGGCAAGCCCAGCTTGTCGCGGATGAAGGCGCGCAGCGCCGCCGCCTCGGACGAATAGAACATCGCATGCATGCCGCGAATCACGGGATGGCCTCCTTTCAGAGCTGTCGCACCAATCGCACGATGACGGCCGCCAGCAGGGCGACGTTGAGCGTGAAGGTGAGCTGCACGCCCGGCGCCCGGCCCAGCGTGCCGTCGCGCAGGTAGCCCCACCAGTAGATGAAGCGGGCCACGGCGAAGAACACGCACACGATGGGCACCAGCTGAACCTGCTGCGGCTGCAGCAGCGTGGCCAGCGCCAGCGTGCACAGCGCGAACCACACCAGCTGCTCCAGCGTGTTCTGCAGCACGCGGCAGTGGATCTGCAGCCGCTCGCTCCCGGCGCCTTGCAGCGGGTTGTGCGCGCCTTCGAAGAAGCGCAGGCCCAGGATGTGCAGGCAGACCGCGGCGTAGGGCAGCATGGCCACCACGAGCCACTGCACCGCGAGCACGAGGCGCTGCGACGGCGTCTCGAGGCCGGGCATGGGCGGCACCACCGCATAGGCCGCGCCCAGCACGACGAACGTCCCGGGCACCGTGAACCAGGCGGAGCGCGCCAGGCGACGTTGCCGCTCGGGCTTCACTCCTTCTCTTTCGGCGCCGGGGCCTGGTAGGTTTCGCCGTGGTCCACCAGCGCGGCGGCCATCACCCCATTACCGGCGTCGCGGCAGCGGAACTCGTACACGTGGCCGGCCTTGAAGATCCCGGTGAGCGCGGGGTAGCGGTAGTCCGGTGCGTTGCCGCAGGTGATGCCTACACGGTGTTCGCCCGGCGCCACCTTGACCGTGATGGGAAAGCCGCGGATGCCGTCGCCATACAGCGTGCCGTCCACCGACACCAGGTTGGCGTACATCGGCGACGCCAGCTCGCGCGACGCCACCAACTCGGCGAGTTCGAAGTCCGGTTTCTCGGGGCCGCCGTAGGCCCGCACCGGCGGCCCAAGCACGGCGCCTATGCCCACGCAACCGGCCAGCATGGCACCGGCCGACAGCACGGCCGCGTGCAACTTCCACTGTGAACTGCTCATCGCTTGGTCCTCCAGCCGCCAATCTTCGGGCGTCCGGCCCGCTGTGTCTACAGGCGCTTGCGCATGAAAACGCTGTTGGGGTCGTCGGTGTAGGCGCCGAACGGGCCGCAGCGCCGGTAGCCGTGCTTGCCGTAGAAGGCCAGCGCTTCGCCCTGCAGGTAGCCCGTCTCCAGCGCGAGCTCGGCCACGCCGCGCGAACGCGCCTCGGACTCCAGCAGCGCCAGCACGGCCTGCGCCACGCCGCTGCCCCGGTGGCCGGGCTCGGTGTACATCCGCTTCAGCTCGCCGAGTTCCTGCGTCAGCACCACCGCGCCGCAGCCCACCGCGCGGCCGTCAGCCGACCGCGCCACGGCGAACAGCACGTTGGGCGCCGCCAGTGCCTGCACGTCGATGCCGTGGTGGCTTTCGATCGGGTACAGGGGCACCTGGTAGGCGTCGAGTGCCTCGATGAGGGCGACGACTTCGGGCTGTGCGGGCGACTCCAGCGATGCGCGGACCATGCCGCCGATTTTACCGGCGGCGCTCCAGCACCACGTGCGTCGCGTGCTCGCTGGCTACGTGCCGCGTGCACACGTAACCCAGCTTGCGCAGGTCGATGCCTTCGAACAGCGGCTCGCCCGACCCCAGCAGCACGGGCGAGATCGCCACGTGCATCTCGTCGACCAGCGCTTCGCGCAGGTACTGGCGAATGGTGTCCGGCCCGCCGCCCAGCCGCACGTCCTTGCCGGCGGCGGCCTGCTTCGCCAGTGCCAGCGCCTCGTGGATGCCGCCGGTGACGAAGTGGAAGGTGGTGCCTCCCGCCATCTCCAGCGGGGGCCGCGCATGGTGCGTGAGCACGAACACCGGCACGTGGTACGGCGGCTCTTCGCCCCACCAGCCCTTCCATTCGAAGTCGGGCCACGGGCCGCGGATGGGGCCGAACATGTTGCGCCCCAGGATCCAGGCGCCCATGTTGTCGAAGCCGCGCATGGCGAACTCTTCGTCCAGCCCGGTGCTGCCCTTGTCGTTGCCGAACAGCTTGCGCTGGAACGTGCGCGTGCCGAACGCCCAGGTGTGCAGCTCGGTGCCGCCCTCGCCCAGCGGGTTCTCCAGCGCCTGGTTGGGGCCCGCGCCGTAGCCGTCCAGCGAGATCGTGAAACTCTCGACACGCAACCGGCTCATGGTGTCACCTCGCTCCTGCCTGCAACATGGCGCCCATTTTCTGGTGGACCAGGTTGATGGCTTTCAGCGGCCGGATCATCACCTTGAACTCCACGATGCGGCCTGCTTCGTTCCACTTGATGATGTCGACGCCGTTGACCACGATGCCGTCGATCTCGGTCTCGAACTCCAGCATGGCGTCGGTCGGGCCCACGATCTCGCGCACGTACCGGAACGTCGGGTTGAAGAACACCTGGAAGGCCGCCGCCAGGTACATGAAGGCCAGCTTCTTGCCGCGCTGCGGCGCGTGCACCACCGGCGAGACGAAGACGGCTTCGTCGTCCAGCAGGGCATTCAGGCCGGCGGTGTCTTGCCTTTTCGCGATGCGGTGCCAGGCGGCGATGGGGTGTTCGGTCATGCAGGTCTCCGGCTCAGGTGTTCGTGGACGATGCGGAACTGGCCATTGTCACGGGCTGCAGCCCCTCGAGGAAGGCGTCGGCCTGCGACGGCTTCGTGAATTCGGCCCACGCCAGGTGCCCGTAGTCGGGGCCGTCGCTCAGCGCCTGGTACTTGCGCTGGTTCTTGTCGAACGTGGTGGCCGCCCACAGCAGGACCGAGTCGCGCGACAGGAACGACCGCGCGAACGACTCGCGGTTGCCGTGCCACAGATCTTCGCGGCGCAGCCAGCGCCGCAGCGTGCGCCACGTCACGCGCGACATCACTACCGTACGGCTGAAGTTGAGCCACACCACGTGCGTTGCCTTCGGCCACAGCACTTGGCGCACCACGCTGTAGTTGCCGTCGGCCACCCAGCGCTCGCCCGTGGTTGCCGCGTCCACCGAAGCCGCGAACTCGTCGTCGGGCCGCTCCACCCAGCCGGGCGCCCAGTGCAGTGCGTCCAGCTCGATGAAGGGCGAGCCGGTCGCATCCGCCAGGCGCCGCCCGAAAGTGGATTTGCCGCTGCCGCTGGTTCCGACGATGACGAATCGCAAGGCCCGCCTCCGAAAGGGAAGCGGGGATTGTGTCACGCAGGGGCGGGCCCCGGCGCCCGCATGCCGGCTTAGCGGGCGAAACGGATCTGCGACCGTTCTTTCGCCTTGGCCGCCTCGACCGCGCGGTTGCGCGGCTCGGCCGAAGTCACCATGCTGCGGATCAGCGTGCGGGCCGACTCCGCCACCTCTTCCACCGCCCGGTCGAACGCTTCGCGATTGGCCTGCGACGGCACGCTGAAGCCCGAGAGCTTGCGCACGAACTGCAGCGACGCGTCGCGGATCTCCAGCTCGGTGGCCGGCGGCTCGAAGTTGAAAAGGGTCTTGATGTTGCGGCACATGGGCGTCAGGCCGCCGCCTTGGCGGCGTCGTACTCGTAGGTGGTGATCTCGTAGGGGTTGCTGTCGGGGTCGCTGAAGTAGCTGCGCGGTCCTGCACAAAGACATGGATGTGGTCGAAGCCCAGGAGTTGCGGTGCAATGGTCAGGACAGGATCTGCCCGGCCACGTTGTCGACGACGACGGGCGAATCGAAATACGTGACGGCAGGCTCCACGCCGTACTTGCCCTTGACGAAGTCGCGCCACGCGTCGGTATACATCGCCTCGGCATCGGAGCGCGAGTGCCACAGGTACATGCCGCCCGCCGTGCCGCCGTCTTCCGACAGCACATAGACCTTGCGGATCAGGCCCGGCACCTCGCGGTACTTGGGCGCCGTGCTCAGGAAGACGCTGCGCGCTTCGTCCGGGGTCAAGGGCTTGGGCAGCTTGAACGTCGTCAGGGTGGAGATCATGCGGTGCCTCCGTTGGGGAAGCGCCAATTTGGCGCGGACCTGATTGCCCTATTGGCGGCAGGGCAAGCGAGCTAGGGCTCGCGGCCGGACAGGGCGAGCCAGGCGCCCAGGGCGACCATCGTGGTGCCGGACAGGCGCCTGAGGAGCCGCGCGCGCGCTTCCCGCCCGATGTGCGACGCGAGCAGCCGCGACGACCCGAGCACCGCGACGACGTCGACCGCCGTGTTCAGCACCACGCAGGTCGTGCCGAGCACGACCAGTTGCATGGCGACGGGCTCCGCCGCGTTCACGAACTGCGGCAGGAAAGCCAGGAAGAACAACGCGGTCTTGACGTTGAGGGCCTCGACCACCAGCCCGTCGAGCAGCGCGCGGCGCAGCCCGCGGGCACTGCCCGCAACCACGGCAAGGTCCCCGCCTCTGGCCAGCAGCAGCCGCACGCCGAGGTAGATGAGGTAGATGGCCCCGAGGTACTTGACGAAGGTGAATGCCACCGCCGACTGCGCCACCAGCAGGGACAAGCCGAGCGCGGCCGCCGCCACGTGCAGCATCCCGCCGAACGCCGTGCCCAGGCACGAAGCCAGCCCTTCGGCGCGGCCACCCGCAACCGTTCGCGCGACCACGTATGCAATGCCGGGGCCGGGCGTCACCGCGAGGATGACGGCGGCGAGCAGGAAGGCGGCGAAAGACGTGCCTGCGAACATGGTGCTCCCTATTGATCGAGGCGCTTGCGCCATATGAGCTGGACTTCTGCCGGCAACTCGGGGTAGGCCCCGGCATTCGCCTCGGCCAGGGTACACCCGTTTCGCCGGTACAAGCGGCACGCGGGCACGTTGACGTTCTGCGTCTCCACCTTCAGTTCGCGGCAGGACCGGGTGCGCGCCCACGCCTCGGCGGCGCGGAACAACGCCGACCCGACACCGGCTTGCTGCATGCCGGCCGCCACGCGGATGTCCCAGATCACCACGAGGTCGCTGCGGCCCTCGAGCATTTCAACGCCGGGGGTGTCGATGGCGCAGATGACCCCGCCGACCCGCTGGCCTTCGGCGCATGCGACTATCAAAGCCCACTTCGACACGTCGAACGCCAGCCACTGCCAGGGGCTCTCGAGCGCGTCGTAGTCCTTGCGCATCGGCGCCGCAAGCGCCTGCTCCACGAGGACCCGTTCGGCGGCCGCAGGCACGGGGTCGTAGATCACCGATGACTCGAAGACGCTGGGGATGGCGATGTGGTCGCCCAGCGCCGACACGGGCAGGACTTGGATGTCGAGCGCGCCGGCCACCCCCCTACCCGGGCTGGATGCGCCGCACTTCCCCGTGGCCGGCAGCGCTTTCGTGGAACAGGTCGAACAGGAACTGCTCCATCTCGCCTTCCTCGATGAAGTCGGGGACCACGAAGCCGGCCGGGCTGCGCTTGCCGTCGGAGCCGATGGCGTACGCCTGCCACAGCCCGTGCTCGCGCTGGATCTGGTAGATGCGGCCGAAGACGTTGAACCGCAGGGGCGTCGCCGGGCTAGCCATGTTGGCGCAGCTGGACGACATTGCCTTCGGGGTCGTGGCCGTCGCAGACCCGCATGCCCTGGAATTCCCACTCGCGCTCCTCGGGGTCGACGACACCCCCGAGGGACGGGGCAAGGGCGCGCGCTGCAGCGATGCTGGGCACCACGAACATGAGCTTGTGGGCCGAATCCTCCTGCCGCACGGGCGGCGAGGCGACCTGGATGGTTGCCGCAATGTGCGGCGGGATCGCGACGATCACCAGCTGCAGGGCACCCCTCTCCAGCACGATGAAGCCGCGGTCGCGGGTCGTCGCCTCGAGCCCGCACACCTGCGAATAGAAGCGCCCCATGGCTTCGGGGCCCTTCGCGTACAACGTTGCTCCGCCAATGACTGTCAATCGACATGCCTCCATGACCTGGTATCGAAATCATAGTGGTGCGCGACCATGGGCATGCTGGGCTGCGAGTAGAACAGGGCCGGCTTGCCTTGGTCGGTGCGGTAACTCATGCTGAACTCTTCCTTGAGCGCACCGGCATCGATGCCGACGTCGGCCAGGCTGTTCGGGTAGGCGCCCGTGCGCACCTTGTGCGCCTGCACGGCGCCGGCGGCTGCGTCCGCACGGGTGCGGGCAGTGGTGTCCCAGTGGTCACGAACGTTGACGGCTATCGCCAGCGTGGCGATCCAGATCCCCAGGCCGATGGCGCGGCTGCGGCGCTCGGCCGGCCGCCGGGCCATGCGGAACAGCGAGAAGACGGCCCACGGCAGGAAGACGAGCGTGGCGCCGACCAGTGCGAAGCTGCCCAGGAGCTGCATCATGCTGCCGGGCAGGACGGCGAGGCCCAGCACGATGCCGGCCGCGATGAGCGTGCGCCACGGCTTCGGGCTTGGCGTGCCGGGACTCATGGCCCGTGCGTGACTGCTTCGATGTTGTGCCCGTCCGGGTCGATGACGAAGGCGGCATAGTATGTGGCGTTGTACTGCGGGCGCAAGCCGGGCGCACCGTTGTCCCTGGCCCCCGCCTCGAGTGCTGCGCGATAGAACTCGTCGACCTGCCGGCGCGTTTCAGCCACGAAAGCGATGTGCAGCTGCGCCGGCTTCTCGTCGGTCTGGAACAGGCAGAGCGAGGCCTTGCTACCGGGTGCGCAAAGCTCCACGCCATACGAAGGCGGACCCTCGGCGACCGCAACCACGCCCAGCGGCGCGAGGGCCTTGAGGTAGAAGGCTTTGCTGGCCTCGAAATCACGGACACCGAACTTCACGTGGTCGAACATGGGTGCTCCTGCGCTTGCGAAGAGTCAGGCCTCGGCGACAGCTGCGATGGAAACCTTCAGGCCAGGAATGCGGGCAGGAAGCTTGGCGCCCTGCCGGGCCGGCGGGTCGTTAGGAAACCAGCGGAGCCACTCCTCGTTCATGCCTGCGAAGTCGTCTTCATCGGCCAGGACCACTGTGACGCTGACAACCTTGTCCAACGAGCTGCCGGCCTCTTCGAGAATGGCCTGGATGTTGGACAGGCATTGACGCGTCTGTTCCTGGATGGTCGCGCCATGGATCAATCCAGTGGCGGGATCGGCCGGCGCAGTGCCCGACACGAACACCAGGCCGGCAGCCTTGACGGCCTGGCTGTAGGTCGGCGGGGGTTTCGCTGCTTTTGGCGTAAACACGATCTGGCGGCTCATGTCGCTCCTAAGGAACCAGGCGAACAAACTTCTGGACCACCTTATACCTCGGCCTTTCCCGGTGAGTCCAGCCGATGCGCAGTCAACTTCGCCACCTTGAACGGCAAGTCCGACGCTAGACTTGAGCATGAACTTGACCTTTGGCCCTGGGGCTTCTCTGATCTGGCGGGACATCCACCGCCAGGACTCCGACCACCCGGTCGCTAGAGACGTGGCCGAGCAAGCCTCGGCGTTCCTGTTCGAGCCGGTGGTGCTGCACCCGGACCTCACGTTGGGCGACGTCTTCCGGTTGCTCGATTCATGCCCCGTGTTGAAGGAAGTCTTTCGGCGGAGCTGGGCGTTCGAATTGTGTGAAGAGGCTCGCAAAGGGCCGTTGCCGCAAGCTCCAGGCGATGACCCAATCGAATACTGGAGCTGTACTGGTCCTGGGCGCTTGACACCGGCTCGAACACCTACAGATCGACCAACCGGCTTGACTTGCACGGGGTCGGACTTGTCCTGGCGGAAGGCGCGCCGACGCACCACGCGAAGGCAGGAGACCGCATTCGATGGTCGCTTTCCTTGACGCCGGTGCGCGAACTTGTAGACCTTCCGCTGCGGCTGCGAGAGGAGTTTTTCATCTGTGAGGATGACATCGACGCCAAGGCGTACTCAGGAATCGTCGCGACGGGACGTTGCGCTGAGGCTTTGCTGGGACAAGTCATCCAGGGCGTGCTCGACGAGCTTGCTTTCCATGGAGGGCCTCACGAACAAGCGGCCTTCAGCGTTGAACTCAAGGCGCGAGTCGACGAAGTGAAGGCCGGGGCGGCAAGCCTGATACCGGCAGAAGAAATCTTCTTCCGGGCATGTGACCAAGCAAGGTTTGTTGCACTCTTCGAGACGCTTGGTGGCGTCCCGCCTTCGCACGTTCGACGAGCGATCCGCCAAATGGAGGATGATGAACCCGCCGGCCCGTTCTTCGAGCGAACGTTCAACGCAAGGGTCTGCGTGAAGCCGCAGTTCTGGGATCGGCGCGGCCGGGAGTTCCGCAAGGCGTTTCGAGCGGCTGGGCGATAGCCGCCGTTGCGCTCAGGACCGTGAATCCAACCCGAAGACACGAAGCTCCTGGTCGCAGCGACAGGCCTTGGCGATACGCGCAGCCCACGCCACAGCCTCGTCGCCCGACGGCAGTTCCAACACGGCGAAGCCGCCATCAAGCGTGGGCGCCCAGGGGAAGCCGCCCGCTGCCACCGTGCCATCAGCGGAGACGAGCACGGGCGGAACACTTTCGTCGATACCGCCGGCGAAGACGTAAACACCGGCGGCCTTGGCCTCTTCGATGACCGCGTGCGCGTCACGGCCCGCCGCTTCCAGATCGGCACCGCGCACGACCATTGCCGCGCTTGGAAAAGAGATCAGGTATTTGGCCAAGGTGGGCCTCCGGGGATATGACGACGGCCGTGATTGTCGGTCGTCACAGCGCCTTCCGGTAGATGCCCAGACGCTGGCCCTCGTGAATGATGTGCTCGAGCAATTGCCAGCCGCTGCGCTGCAGCAGCGATTCTGCGGTGCTGGCAGTAGATGTGTCCGAAGCCGAGTGCTCGCGCCTCGCGCTCCAGCGCCACCAGAAGCTGGGCGCCGATGCCTTGCCCGCGTTCAGCTGAGGTTACCAGCCCCGCGGCGGCCCAGGGCGACAGGTGGCGATGGCTGGTGATCGATTCGGCTTTCAGGGCGGCGACCCCACAGACTTTGCCTTCCCGGAAAGCCACCACCCCGACTGGCAGGCTGCCCACGTTGGCGAATGCCTGCAGTTCGAGCCGCGCATTGCCTGGTCCGCTTGCACCGTAGTACGTGGGCCATTCCGACTCGAACCAACGCTGCAGCTGCGGCAAGAGCTCCTTGTGTGCAGCGAGCGCTTCGATGGAGAGAGTGCCGGTCACCGTCCGAGCGCTCTACGGCTAACGAGGCTTGAGCTCGGTGGCCTGCGACCATACCGCCTGCCAGTGAAGACCGCGTCGTTCGTAGGAGTCGGTGTGCCAGCACACGACCACGCGACCGGACGGAAAGTGCAAGGTGGCCTGGTAACGCAGCAGGGCCATTTCGGCAGACACGCGGACGTCGATCTCCCCGACTTCCCACTTGGCGTAGAACGGCTCCGCAGCCAGGGCGGCTAGATACCTCTCGCGCGAGAACACCGCGCCTGAGGGGGTGATCAGCTGGTACTCGGGCGCGTGCAACCGCTCGATGACGGCCATGTCCCTTTCGACCAGCGCGCGCGTGCGCTGGTGCTCCAGTTCGCGCAGGTGGTTGCTGGTTTCACCCTTTCCGAGAACGGAGGAAATGAACTCGGACTTGGCCTCGGTGTAAGCCTCGCGGTCATTTCGATGGGTCACGGCCAGCACGCGCTTCAACTCTTCATACCGCAACCGGAGCTCGCCGCTTGCCCGCAGGGCATCGCGGAACGCGAGCCTCTCGATCCACAGGGGACTTTCGACGGGGACCAGGTGGAGATGGTGCGTGCGCATGGCCGGAGAGGGCTTGCAGAACCAATGCATGACCAGCGGCTGGTACGGAAAGTGGACATAGCCGATCTCCGCCGCCGCCGCGATCGCCGGGATCGCAGCTTCCAGCGAGAGCACGGGCGCCATGATGTCGATGACCGGCTTGGCCGCCAACCCGGGTACGGCGGTGCTGCCGATGTGCTCGGGCAGGCCGGCGAGCCAGGGCGCAAGCGCATGCTCGATGACCTGGCGTTCGCGCAGGAAGGCTTGCGGCCACGACGGGTTGCACTGCTCGATTTCGATGGGCGCGTCGGTCACAATGAAGGATTAGACAGCACGGGAAGGCTCGATCTCCGCATAGATCTCCAGTATGTTGCCGTCCGGATCGCGGAAGAACAGGGTGCGGTGACCGAATGGCTGATCAGTTGGTCCGGAAATGATCTGCACGCCCCGTTCGGCGAGCACCGCGGCGCAGCTTGCCATCTCGTTCGGGGCAACCCGGAAGGCAAGCTGCAATGAGAGAACACCTATGGGTGGGGCCGGATCCGCGAACCGGCCGCCATGCCCGGTGAGCGCGAGGATATTCGAGCCGACGCGGAACTCGACCCACTGCGGGCTGAGCTCCCTGTGCAGCGCAAAGCCCAATGTCGTCCCATAGAACTCGCGCATGGCCTGCATCTGCCGCGCGAAGATGACGGTGTAGTCGATGCTGAGAATCGGGAGCTTGGGGTCCATGAGCGCCTCGGTAGTTGCTTCGATCAGGCTTCGGTTTCGACTCCCCCGCACTTGCCCGAACCCTTGCGAGCTTCAGCAAGGAACGCCAGGCGTTATCCCTCAACCTGCCTCCGGTGCAAACCAGAACGACGGCAACGGCATTTGCAACTGCTTCAGCCAAGCCTCGAAGTCTTGCTTGGTCACAAACTCCTCGAACAGGAGATGCGGGACCGGCACGAGGGGGCCGCGAAGTTCAAATGTGCCGGGGTCGGTCCAGCGTGGGTCTACGCTCTGCATGCGCAACCCCCCACGCATGACGCCACGCGCGAGCACGCGGGCGACGATGTGCTCGTGCTGCAACTGCTTCTGCGCCCACAGCGTGACCACATCCCAGAAGCGGTAGCTCTCGACGAATTGTGACAAGACCATAACGCGTCCTCCGAGGACCTACCGCAGAAATGACAGGCGGACAGCAGGCCGGCGAAACCCGGCCGACAGGACGTCAGCTTCGACTGCCATGTCAGCCCCCATGCGCCCGACCTTGGTTGCCCCACATGTCGCCCAGGACTTCCCGGAAAACGTACGGTTGCATTGTGGAAGCGAAGATTGTGCGGCCGGGATCAGAGCACCTCGCCTTCGTGGTTGATTAGCACCAACTCGCAGGACTCATATTCTGAAATCAACCCGTAGTCCTTGTACGTGGTTAGCGCGCACTTGATAAGCTGGATTACCTCGTCAGTCGGATTCGACAATCCAGCAGCTGCGCGGAACCTGATGCTTCGCTTCAGGTATTTCCGCTTGCCGGACAGCTCGTGAGAACTCAGAAGTCTTGTATCGAAGCGGTAGGTGTCGTTGCCACGCAAGAACGTCCAGTAGTCCTCGTCGTGGTCATCAATTTCACGACCGCAACCTGTCCGGACCAGTGCCATGTCGTTTTCCCGATCAACGGTCCACTTGTCGTTGGACACATATCCCAGACGCAACTTGCTGCGCACCTGTAGCAGGAATTCTGATTTCTCGCTTTCCGCTTTCGGGACGTACTCGTTTTGGAAGGTCATAGATAAAAACGTCCGCTCGATGCAAGGATTAGGCACCATCGCCGTGGATGAGTACGAGGTTCGCTGCTGATGCAGCACGTCTGTGCTCAGCGATGGCCTGGTACTCCTCTGAGAGGTACCAAGCGTTTGCCTTCTCCTCAGACGGGAACTCGAGAAGTACCGTGCGGTTGTAGTTCCATTCGCCCTCGATCACCCTGGGCGCCTCATCGACAGACAACAGTTTGCCGTCATATTTCGTGAAGATCTCCATAAAGGCAGCGCCGTACTTCGCATAGGTGGTTCGGTCATGGATATTCAACTGCGCGATCAAATAGACGGACATGCTAAGGATCCTTCCGAGGTACAAGGTCGGTTAAGCCAACCGCACACCTGCGCGCCGTAGGCGTAGCAGGTGTGTGCGCGTGTCGATTGACATGTTATCCCTCGCGCTACTCATAGTGAGTCCACATTCGCAGGACGCGAACCGTGCGCTCCTTCTTGAAGACTTCGTAGACCAATCGGTGCTGGATGCTGATGCGGCGGGAATAGGCCGCCCCCTCAAGATCACCTACAAGCTTTTCAAATGGCGGTGGATTTCGAAAGGGATCATCCGCCAATACGCGCAGCAGCTCCTCAGCATTGTTTCTGAGTCCCGCCGCGGAGAGCTTCTTGGCATCCTTGAGCGCTTGCTTGGAATAGGCAAGCTGCCAACTCACCACTTCACTGCCCGCGCACTCTTCTCAAGAGGCTCGGCCATGCCCTTCTTGATCGATTCGCGCATGCCGGGAACCGAGAGCAAGTACAGGGTCTCCTGAATGGCGTCCCAGTCCCCCGCGGCCACCAGAACAGCGCTGCTTCGCTTACCAGCAATAACAACGGGACGATGAGACTCGTTAGTCTCGTCGATCAACCGGTAAAGATTTGCGCGCGCCTCACTGGCAGTGACTGGGTTGGTCATACTGTAAAGCGTACGCTTATTCGTACGCCATGTCAAGCGTTCAATGGGGGCGCCGGATCCGCGAGGGATAACGTTGGAGTTGACCGGCGCGCAGCGGCATTGCGCCGCGGGGCGTACGCTCGCCAGCACGCCTCGCGGCGCAATGCCGCTGCGTGTCCGTGTCGAACGACCTGTTAGACCTCACGGCTCCACGACCTCCAAGTCCCTGCAAATCTTTCTTGCCAGGAAATCGTTGATCTCTCGGTGTCGCGGAACAGTGGAGGATTTGTTCCTGGCGCGGTTCACGAAGACGGAGTGCTTCGCCCCTTCGCGCAGCAACGCGCAGCCATTTCGCTCTAGGTGCCGCACCAAGTCGGCCCGCTTCATTGCGCCGGTAGCGAGAAGCTTTCCCGGATGACCTGCTGGCCCTGAATGGATTCTTGAGACAGAGCCCGGTTCGCTTCGAGGACCAGTTCGACGGCCTCTGCCAGATTCGCCCTTGCTTCTTCGAGAGTCGCGCCCTGCGTGTTCGCGCCAGGCAACTCCTCGATAAAACCGATGTAGCCCTCGGGCACTTGCTGGAACACGGCGGTAAATTGCATGAGCGCTCCCCGTAGCTGCCCTCATTCTACCGCTGGGCTGTTCCGTGAGGTCTAACGTAGACGTAACCGGCGACTTGCAGCAGTAAGGCGCGCAGCGCCGGGACGCCGCATCGCGTCCGTGTTGGCGGACATGTTATGCCGCAGATGCACGCTCTTTCCCGCGAACAAACGTAGCTTCATGCGCATTGCCTTCTGCGTCCCAGAACTGCCAGACGCCGTTTTCGAGGCCATCCTCGTACTCGCCCACAGCGGCCGGCCGCCCGTTTGGGTAGTAGTCGCGCCACAGACCTTGCTCTTTTCCCAGTTGGTACGAGCCCTCGGAAATGACGGTTCCGTTCTCAGCGTACTCAACGAACAAGCCGTGGCGCAACCAGCGTGTTCCATCCGCTGCGAGGGCACGCGCATACCGTAAGTGCACGGCGCCGCTTTCGTAGGGGATTTCGGCGATGTTCAGATCTGCTTCCATGCGGCATAACGCAAAGTTGACCGGCGACTTGCGGCCGAAAGCCGCGCAGCGGCGGGACGCCGCAAGGCGTCCGTGTTGAACGACAAGTTAGAAGGCGTCATTTTCCCTGCAGGTTGTACAACATTCCGCCCGGAGGCGCCGAGGCATCCATTACGCCTGGAGCTAGGCTCACGGTGACAGTCGCATCGCCAGAAATCACCTTCGGTCGCTTTAGTTCGCTGGTCTTGGTCTCCCAGTACTCCACTCGCAA
>JACRAY010000003.1 GCA_016213325.1 Burkholderiales bacterium
CTGGGGGCCGCACGGCATCCAGGTCAACGGGCTCGGGCCCGGCTACTTCAGGACCGAGCTCACGCAGGCACTGGTGGACAACGCCGAGTTCACCGCGTGGCTGGTCGGCCGCACGCCTTCGCGCCGCTGGGGCGACGTGGAGGACCTCGTCGGCGCTGCCGTGTTCCTCGCGAGCGATGCGTCCAATTTCGTCAACGGCCACGTCCTGTACGTCGACGGCGGCGTGACGGCCACCCTCTGAAAGACCGCATGGAAGCATTGATCATCCACGCCCCCGGCGACCTGCGGGTCGAAGAGGTGCCCACGCCCGGCACGCTGCCCCACCAGTTGAAGGTGCGGGTGCGATGCGGCGGCATCTGCGGCTCGGACCTGCACTATTACCAGCACGGCGGCTTCGGCACGGTGCGTATCCAGCAGCCGATGATTTTGGGGCACGAGGTGTCCGGCGTGATCGAGGCGGTGGGCTCCGGCGTCACGGGCTTCACCGTTGGCGAGCGGGTGGCCGTCAGCCCCAGCCATCCCTGCGGCCAGTGCCGCTACTGCCAGCAGGGCCTGCAGAATCATTGCCTGGACATGCGCTACTTCGGCAGCGCCATGCGCATGCCGCACGTGCAGGGCGCCTTCCGGCAGGAGCTGGTGGTCGACGCGACCCAGGCCCACCGGCTGGCCGCGAGCGTGAGCGATGCCGTAGGTGCGCTCGCCGAACCGCTGTCGGTGGCGTTGCATGCGGTGCGCCGCGCCGGCCCGCTGGTCGGCCAGAACGTGCTGGTCACCGGCTGCGGACCCATAGGCGCGCTGCTGGTGGTGGCCGCGCGCCGCGCCGGTGCCACCCACATCACCGTGACCGACGTGGCGAATGCGCCCTTGCGTAGCGCCGAAAAGGTAGGCGCCGACGAGGCGCTGAACGTGGCGGACGATCCGGCCGCGCTTGCGCGCCATGAAGCGGACAAGGGACACTTCGACGTGCTGTTCGAGGCCAGCGGCAACGAGCGCGCGCTGGCCGGCGCCTTCGCTGCGCTGCGCCCGCGCGGCGTCATCGTGCAGGTGGGCCTGGGCGGCAACATGACGCTGCCGATCAACACCATCGTCGCCAAGGAATTCGACCTGCGCGGCGCCTTCCGCTTCCACGAAGAATTCGCCACCGCGGTTACCCTGCTGAACAAGGGGCTGGCCGACGTCAAGCCGCTGATCTCGGCCACCCTGCCGTACCGCGACGCCGGGCGCGCCTTTGCGCTGGCTGCCGACCGGTCGCAGGCGATGAAGGTGGTGCTGGACTTCAGCTGAGAAGATTCCCATGCACCCCGATCCGTTCTCCGCTGCACGCGCCTGATCCGGCAGTTCCTGGTGCCGGCTCGCGGCGCGGCGTCATCCTCGATGCACGGTCCAGAAAGGCTTGAGCTGCCGGCGCGCATCGCGGCACAGTTTCGCGGCCCTGAGTGCGGATCCGTCCTGCCTGGCAACCAGCCAGCCACAGCCGAAAGCGGCACCCGGCTCGACCAGGACGCGGTCCGACCATAACGCCAGCGCCGTCGCGTAGTCCTGGTACTCGCCCAGCGCATCCTGCAGGGCCTCGAGCTCATGGGTGTACCGGTCGACCTTGTGTTCGTCGAACAGCGGCATTGCCAGCTCGGCGAGGTAGCGCAGCCGTTTGGCTTGCTTGCGCACTCCATGGCGGTCCTCCTCGCCGAGCGCATCGAACCTGGCGCCGGCTTCCAGCACCCGCTGCTGCAACCGTGCCATGCGCTTGGCGACCAGCTTGCGTGTATCCCCCAATGAAGTCTGCGCCGGCGGTTCCGTGCGCATCGCCGCGAGCCAGCCGACGATGAGCAGCAGTGCGCCTTGAACTTGGGGTGCGCGCACCGCCGCTCCCCGGTCGGCCGCCGGCGGAAGCTCCCATGTGAGGTGGGGACCGCCCGCGGCCCGGATGGCACTTTCGATCGCCGGCACGAGCACCCGCCGGTCGCGATCGTTGCCGAGTTGGCGGAACAGGACCGCCAGCGGCTGGCGCGTCTCTTCGGCGACCTGGGCCAGTTCGGGCAACTCGCCCAGTTCGCGCAGCACGCTGCGCAGCCGCCTGAGCCCCACCCGTGCCTGGTGCACGTGTTCGTCGGCTGCCTGCCCTGCGGCGATCTCGCGCAGGTTGGCGAGCGCCTGCGACAGCGCGCTGTCGATCATTCCCGCCAGCAACTGCGGCGTGCCGCGAACCCGCGACCCGCTCGCAGGCCGCGCCTTGACAGGCTCGCCCGTGTCCTGGGCCCGCGCCAGCCGCAGCCCGCGGCCTGCCTTGCTGAGCGGGTCCAGCCACAGCGAGTGCGTGGAACACCACTGCCGGGCCAGCTCGACCACCACGGAGGCATCGCCGCCCTTCAGCTCGAACTCGATCTCCCGGATCGGCTGCGACCGGTCCCCGGCGCGCACGGTCCCGGTGTCGAGCGCGATCTCCACTGTCGTACCGGCCGCCTGCACGACTCGAGTCACGCGGTCGACTTCCGTCGAATAGAGCGGCTGCAGTTCGTCCGCCGTCGCGCCCGCTGCGTCCAGCGCATCGCGCAGCAGCTTGTACATGCGCGTGCCGCGATGCAGCTCGGGATCGCCGCGGGCTGGACGGGCGGCGAGGCAGACCTCTTCTTCCGGCCGATCGAAGCCGCGTGGCGGCCCCTTCGCGGCCTGCACCCAGCGGTCGCCCTCCTGCCGGACCCGCAATGCCAGGCCCTGCGACGCCAGGGCACCGGCAGCGGTGTCGTAGTACGTTGCGCGCAGACGGCTTTGCTCGCCGCCGCGCATTCCCGACATGACCGCGGCCAGCGCCGCCTGCGGCACCTGGAACTTGAGTTCGAATTCGTCCATGCGCGGGCCCTCAGTCCACGGCGACGAACCGGCCGCGCCAGCCCGGCATGCCGACCTGCAGCGCTCGCATCACGCGTCCAGCTCCAGCAGCACGGGCTGGTGGTCCGACGCCTGGGTCACTGCATCGACCTTGACGCGCCGCACCCGGCCGGCGAGGTCCTGCGAGACGAAGAAGAAGTCGAAGCACTGCGCGCCGTCGGGCCACTGCTTGCGGTCGTACAAGCCGAGCGTCATGGCATGGGGCTGGCCGGGGTTGGCGATCGGCCAGGCATCGCACCAGCCGGGCGCGTCGCCTTCGGGCTCCTGCAGGCGAGCCAGCATCGGGTCGGCGTTGCTGCAGTTGAAGTCACCACACAGCACGCCGCGACTCGGGCGCGGGCGCACTTCGAACGGCCCGCCGCGCCGGTTCTCGCGCGCCGGCAGGCCCGCGTGCCCAGCGGCTTCCGCCTGCAGCCTGCGCAGCGCCTCCACCTGCGCCGCGCGCTGCCGGGCCGAGTAGTACTCGAGGTGTGTCGTCACGATGCGCACGGCGCCGCTGCCGGCGGGCAGCACGGCTTCGATGGCCATGCGCGGCATGCTGGGATGGCTGGCGTCGGCAGGCCAGGGCAGGGCGTGGCGCAGGACCTGCAGCGGTGCGGCGCGGCTCAGGATCATGTTGCCGAATCGCTGCCGGCCGATGCCTTCGGTGAAGCGATCCACCGCCACCCCTTCGGTCGCGTGGAAGCCGGGCAGCAACGCGGCGAGCTGTTCCCATTGGTTGCCGAGGGCCGGTGTTTCGAGGCCCGGGTAGTTGTGGGCGACTTCCTGCAGGCACAGCACGTCGAAGTCGCCCATCGCACGTGCCGTGTCCACGATGCGCGCCAGGTCCACGCGGCCGTCGACACCGCGGCCCCACTGGATGTTCCAGGTGATGACGATCATGGCGAGTCCCTGCAGTCCCTGCGTGCAGGATAGACCAGCGCGTGCGGCGCCGCCAGTCCCCCCGTTCGACGCTAGACTGCCGCCGATGAAGGTCGACATCGGTGGCGGCGTGCGCCTGTTCGTGGACATCGAAGGCCCGGGCCTGGTGCCCGACGGCGCGACGCTGCGCGAAAAGCCCACGCTCATCTGCATGCACGGTGGCCCGGGCTTCGACCACAGCGGCTTCAAGCCGGCGTTCTCGGCGCTGGCCGATGTCGCGCAAATTGTCTACTACGACCATCGCGGCCACGGGCGCAGCGACCCGCGGCCGCGCGAGGAATGGACGCTGGACACCTGGGCCGACGACATCGTGCGGCTCAGCGACGCGCTGGGTATCGAGAAGCCCGTGGTGCTGGGGCAGTCGTTCGGCGGCATGGTCGCGCAACGCTACATCGCGCGGCACCCGGCGCACCCGGGCAAGGTCGTGATCTCGAGCACGTCGCCGCGCTGGCTGCTCGATCGCAAGCTGGCGGTGTTCGAGCGGCTCGGCGGCCGGCGCGCGCGCGACCTGGCCGAAGCGTTCTGGCGCGGCCCGTCGGCCGCGACCTTCCAGTCCTATTGGGACGAGTGCCGCGGGCTGTACAACACGCAGCCGGCCGCCGACCCCGAGGCCAGCGCACGCATGATCGCGCGGCTGGAGATCCTGCTGCACTTCGCCGCCGGCGAGATCCGTTCGATGGACCTCGCGCCCGGCCTGGCGAAAGCGTGCTGCCCCGTGCTCGTGATGGCGGGCGACGAAGACCCGGTGTGCCCGCTGGCGGACTCCGAGGAGATCGTCGCGGCGCTGCCGCCGCAGTGGGTGCGCTTCGAACGCTTCGCCAATGTCGGCCACGGCGCGTGGCGCGACGATCCCGATGCGGCGTTTGCCGTGCTTCGCCATTTCATCGCAGCTTAGGGCCTGGACGCCATGACCGTCACCATCTTCCACAACCCCGCCTGCGGCACCAGCCGCAACACGCTGGCCCTGATCCGCCACGCGGGCATCGAACCCGAGATCGTCGAATACCTGCAGGCACCGCCATCCACCGGGCAGATCCGCGGGCTGCTGGCCGAGATGGGCCTGTCAGTGCGCGAGTTGCTGCGCGAGAAGGGAACGCCTTACGCCGAACTGCGCCTGGGCGATGCGGCATGGACCGATGAACAACTGCTCGGCTTCATCCAGCAGCACCCCGTCCTGATGAACCGGCCGATCGTCCGCACGCCGCTGGGCACGCGGCTGTGCCGGCCGTCCGAGGCGGTGCTGGAAATCCTGCCGGTCGGGCCGCTGCCGCCCTTCACCAAAGAGGATGGCGAGGTGGTGCGCGACTCCGGGGTCCGGCGGACCTGAGCCCGGCCGACAATCCGACACGACGACGCGCTGCACGACTAGGCCCCCGGCCGCTGGGCTTGGCCACACTGGGTCACTTGCACCTGGGAGAGCGCATGACACAGAACCTCGAGCGCCTGCAGCGCGTCAAGCAGATCGCCGGCCTGGTCTGGAAGCACCGGTCGGCCGGTTCCGCCAACGATGACCTGGCCGCCGTCGCGCCTGCCGATGAGATGGGCCCGCCCGCGCCGGGCGGAACGGGCCACCAGCTCGCCGATGAGCTGGAGGCCATGGGCCCCGCCTACGTCAAGCTCGGCCAGGTGCTGGCGAGCCGGCCCGACCTGCTGCCCGCGGGCTACACCAAGGCGCTGTCGCGCCTGCAGGACGACGTCAAGTCCTTCCCCTTCGACCAGGTGCGCGAGATCGTCGAGCAGGAGCTTGGGGCCCGGCTGACCAAGGCATTCGCCAGCTTCGACGCCGAGCCGCTGGCGGCAGCCTCGCTGGGCCAGGTGCACGCGGCGACCCTGCGCGACGGCACCGAGGTCGTCGTCAAGGTGCAGCGCCCCGGCGTCGCGAAGCAGGTGGCCGACGAATTCGCGGTGCTGACCCGCATCACGGACTTCCTCGACGCACACACCAAGGTCGGCCGGCGCCACCGGCTGCGCGGCATGCTGGAGGAGTTCCGCACGTCGATCCAGGAGGAGCTGGACTACGAGCGCGAGGCCGAGAACCTCGTCGCCGTGGGCGAGAACCTCGCCGGGTTCGGTCGCATCGTCGTGCCGCAGCCGATCCCGGACTACTGCACGCATCGCGTGCTGACGATGCAGCGCATCCGCGGCACCAAGATCACCCGGGTGTCGGCCTTCGCGCGGCTCGACATCGACGGCACGGCCCTCATCGACGAGTTGTTCCACGCGTACCTGAAGCAGGTGCTGGTCGACGGCCTGTTCCACGCCGATCCGCACCCGGGCAATGTGTTCATCACCGAAGAAGGGCGGCTGGCCCTGCTGGATCTGGGGATGGTGGGGCGCACCTCACCCGCCATGCAGGAGCAGTTGCTGAAAATCCTGGTGGCGGTGAGCCACGGCCAGAGCGAACAGGCGGGCGAAGCCATCGTCGAGATCAGCGAGCGCAGCGAGCAGGACGACGCGCCGCGTTTTCGCCGCCGCGTGGGCGCATTGGTGGCGGCGCAGCAGGGCCGCGGGCTGAAGCACATCAACGTGGGCCAGACGCTGCTGGACGTCACCGTCGTTGCGGCCGACTGCGGGCTGTTCGTGCCGGCCGAACTCACGCTACTGGCCAAGACGCTGCTGCAGCTCGACGAGATCGGCCGCGTGCTCGACCCGGAGTTCGACCCGAACGCGGCGGTGCGGCGGCACGCGGCCACGCTGCTGACCCGGCGCATCAAGCAGGACGCGACCGAAGGCAGCCTGCTGACGGCGGCGATGGAGCTGAAGAGCTTTGCCACCGGTTTCCCGCACCGCGTGAACCGGATCATGGACGCGGTGGCCAACCGGGAGCTCGAGCTCAAGGTGCGCGCGCTGGACGCCGCCGACGTCATCGAAGGCATGCAGAAGATCGCCAACCGAGTGACCTCGGGCCTGGTGCTCGCGGCCTTGATCATCGGCGCCGCGTTGCTGATGCGGGTGAACACCGACTTCCGGGTGCTGGGCTACCCGGGTTTCGCGATGATGTGCTTCATCGCCGCCGCGGTCGGTGGCGTCGTGCTGCTGGTGAACATCTACCTGCAGGACCGGGCGTCGCGCAAGACGCGCGGGTGACGCGGGGGCTGACAGCGTGCGTGCGCTAGCGCACAGACGCTCGCGCGGCTGCAGCCCTACAGTCCCGGCATGCAAATGCCGAAAGGGGCTGCCATGAACTTTCCTGCCGAAACCAAGCCCGTCCTGTGGGGCGCTGTGGGCGGCGCCGTGGCGCTGGCCATCGTCGGCTTCAGCTGGGCCGGATGGACGACGGCCGGCACGGCGAAACTGTCGGCGCAGTCGCAGGTGGACGCCGCCGTCGTCGGCGCGATGGCCCCGGTGTGCGTGGACCAGTTCCGGCGTGCCGGCAGCGCTACGGCCAACATGGCGGAACTGCGCGCGCTGGACAACTACGCACAAGGCGCCTACATCGAGAAAGGTGGCTGGGCCGCGCTGCCCGGCGCCAAGCCGGACGATCGGCTGGCCGATGTGGCACGGGCCTGCGCTGTCCTGCTCGTAGCCCCGGCCTGAGGGCTCAGGCTGCGGGCAACTTCGCCCGCGCGTCGTGGCGCGCCAGGCGCTGCAGCAAATGTTCGACTTCGGCCTGCGCTGCCGCCGTGAGCGGCGCCGCCGGCTTGCGCTGCGCGGCACTGGCCAGCAGGCCGCGGCGCCGCAGGATGTACTTGCGCACCGCGAGTCCCACGCCCGGCTGTTGCTCGTAGCGCAGCAAGGGCAGGTGCGCATCGAACAGGTCGTGCGCTCCCTCGCGCTGTCCGGCGGCCGACAGGCGCACCACGTCGCACAGCATGTCCGGGAAGGCGTACCCGGTGTTCGCCCCGTCGGCGCCGCGCTCCATCTCGTAGTCGAGGAACAGCCCGCCGTTGCCGCACAGGATGGCGATGTGGCGCATCGAGCCGTCTTTCTCCCAGCCACGCAGCGTGGAGATCTTCTCCAGCCCCGGCCAGTCTTCGTGCTTCAGCATCACGCACGAAGGCAGCTCGCCGACGATGCGGCGGATCACGCCGGGCGTCATCTGCACCGAGAAAGTCAGCGGGTAGTCCTGCAGCACGAAGGGCACGTCCGCGCCTATCGCATCCACCGCCTGGCGGTAGTAGCCCACCACCTGGTCGTCGGTGCGCAGCGTGTTGGGCGGTGCGATCATCACGCCCGCCGCGCCAGCGTCCATCACTTCACGCGTGAGTGCGCGCATGGCGGCAAAGCCGGGCGCCGACACACCCACCACCACCGGCAACTTGCTGGCGCGGCGAATCATCTGCCTGGCAATGGCCACCGACTCGTCGTGCTCGAGCTTGGGTGCCTCGCCGAGCTGGCCCAGCACCGTGATGCCGGTGGCGCCGCACGCCAGATAGAAGTCGGTCAGCCGGTCGATCGACGCAGTGTCGATCGAGCCGTCGTCGTGGAAGGGCGTCGGCGCGATGGGCATGACGCCCCGGATGTCCGAGGTGAGTCGCATAGGAAGACGATCTTAATGCCCGCCCGCCTGCAAGCTTGATGGCGGTCAAGCACGAGCGGACCCGGCGCAAGGACAGTGCAACCATGACACAACTGACTCCAGGGGTAGCGATCCTGCTGGCGACGCTGGCCTTGGCCGGCTGCGGCGGCGGATCCGGTGGCGCAGCCCAGGGTTCTGCGCAGTTCCAGCCGCTCGGTTTCGTGGCCGGCTTGGGCTACAGCGAGGCCACGGCGGTCTCGGCGGATGGCGCCGCCGTCGCCGGCACCGCGAAAGACGCGCAAGGCCTGCCGCTGGCGTTCCGCTGGTCGCAGGCTGGCGGTGCGCAGTCGCTGGGGCTGCTCACGGGCGGCACGCGCAGCACGGCGACCGCAATCTCCAGTGACGGGTCGGTCATCGCAGGCTTCGGTGACATCTCGGTCGCGCCGCTCGGCGGCACTACCGGGTTACGCTGGACGGCTGCGGCGGGCATGGAGCCACTGCCGCGGCTGGGCAGCAGTTCGATGTGTGCCGCCAACGGCCTGTCGGGCGATGGCTCGGTGGCGGTGGGCACCTGCCTGCTCAGCAACAACACGGCCTTCCGCTGGACGGCGTCCGGCCTGGTCGGGCTGGGCCAGTACGGGGGCGGCCTGGGTGCTGCGAGCAGTGCCACTGCCGTTTCTCGCGACGGCGCCGTCACGGCCGGCGCCGGCAATCCCCGGCTGGCCGGTGCCATGGCATGGGTGGGCACCAGTCCTGTCTTCCTCGGCCTGCTGGGAGCCGGCGACCAGTATGCGTCGGCCACGGCGCTGTCGAGCGACGGCACGGTGATCGCGGGCATGTCCATCGACTCGGCGAGCGTGTCGCACGTGTTCCTCTGGACCGCCGCCGGCGGCATGCAGCGCGTGCCGAACCCGCCCGGTGCAGTTTCGGGCAGTGTGCCGGCCGGCATCTCCGACACCGGGCTCGTGGTCGGCTGGGCCATCACGGCTGGCGGTGAAGTGGCCGTGATCGGCACGTCTGGCGGCGGGTTGCAGTCACTGGCCGAGTGGCTGGCGCGGGAAAAGGGCTTGGCGCTGCCGCCGGGCTGGGTACTGACGCGGGCGAACGCGATCTCGCCGGACGGCCGCTTCATCGCCGGTGCGGGGACCAATCCGCAGGGCGCGACCGAAGCCTGGCTGTTGCGCATCGACTGAACGGCTGTCGCGCCGTGTAGGACAGCGCCGCGAAGCGAGGGGTGGCTGCGCGTTGTGTTTGCCAGCGCACAGAGCGCGCAGCCGGTCCCAAGCAACCTGCGTGCGGTGCGGGCCCGCGGATGGGTCAGCCATAGCAACCCATGCAGGACCCCGTATGAACAGACTCCAGAATATCCGGCCGTGGCTCGCGGCTTTCATGGTCGCATCGCTGGTCGCCTGCGGCGGCAGCGGCGGGCGTGACCCCGTGCTCGGCTTCGACACGCCACCGGTCCCACCGGCTGCGGCTGTCCCGCCGACCGTCACGGCCGTAGCGCCGGCCCCCGGCGCCACTGGCGTCGCCACCAACAACGCGCTGATCACCGCGGCGTTCAGCGAACCCATGGCTCCCATCACCGGCGCGGCGACCTTCACGGTCACTTGCGCCGCGCCTTGTACCAGCCCGACGGGCACGGTGTCGCTGGACGGCGCGGGCCGCATCGCGACCTTCACGGTCACCGGCGGTGGTCCGCTGGCAGTCAGCACCACCTACACCGCCACCGTGGCCGGCGCCACCAGCCTGGCCACCGGGCTGGCACTGGCAAGCCCCTACAGCTGGCAGTTCACCACCGGCGCGGCGCCCGACACCACCCGGCCGCGCGTTTCGCTGACGGTGCCGGCCACCTCGACGCCGGGCCCCACCACGGGCGTCGCCACCAACAGCGCCATCAGCGCCGTGTTCACGGAAGACATGGCACCGGCTTCGCTGAACGCGAGCACCTTCACGCTGACCTGCTTCCCACCATGCGTAGCACCTGCAGGCACGGTGACCTACTCGGTGGGCAACGAGACCGCCGTGTTCACGCCCGCCACCACGCTGGCTGCCAACACGACCTACGTCGCCACCATCACCACCGGGGCGACCGACCTGGCCGGCAATGCGCTGGCCGGCAACCAGGCGCCGCTGCCCGCGGCCAGCGACTACATCTGGTCCTTCACCACCTCGGCGGTTGTGGCGCCTGCGGGCAACGTCTCGGTGCTGTCGACCAACCCGGCCAGCGGTGCAGCCGCGGTGTGCACCAACGCCACGGTCAACGCGACCTTCAGCGTGCCCTCGGGCCTGCGCATGAACCCGGCCACCGTCAACAGCGGCACCTTCACGGTGACGCGCAACGGTGGGGCGGCCGTCACGGCGTCCACCGTGCTGCTGGACGCTGCAACCGGCCGTATCGCCACCTTCACGCCGCAATCCCCGCTGGTGGTGGGCGCGACCTACACCGCGCGCATCAAGGGCGGTGCTGCGGGCGTGGCTGACCTGGCCGTGCCTGCCAACACCATGCTGGCAGACAAAGTGTGGAGCTTCACCGTGGTGGACTGCGCCGTGCCGCCGCCGCAAGTGGGTGTGCCGCTGGGATCGGCCGCGCTGTTCGGTGCGTTCGGCGGCACTGCCGGCGTTACCAACCAGGGCTTGAATACCGTGATCAACGGCAGCATCGGCACCACGGCAGTCTCGACGGCCGTCACCGGTTTCCACGACGCCGGCCCGGGCTGCACCTACACCGAGACGCCGCTGAACGTGGGAACGGTGAACGGCCTGATCTACACCGCACCGCCGCCGCCCACCGTGGCGTGCCCGAGCGAAGGCACCGCGACGACGTTCGCCATCGCCACACAAGCTCGCGCCGACGCGCTGGCCGCCTACAACGCGCTCGTCGCGATGCCGGGCGGACCCGACCCGGGCGCGGGCAACCTCGCCAACTTGACACTGGCCCCGGGCGTGTACACCTCCAATGCCGGCAGCTTCATGATCCAGGGCGGCAACCTCACGCTCGATGCGCAGGGCAATGCCAACGCGGTGTGGGTGTTCCAGATGGCCACCTCGCTCACCGTCGGCGGTCCCGGCGCGGCCTTCCCGTCCAGCATCATCCTGGCCAACGGCGCCAGGGCGCGCAACGTGTACTGGCAAGTGGGCAGCGCGGCGACGATCAATGCAGGCGGCGGCGGCACCATGGTGGGCACCGTCATCAGCCAGTCGGGCGCGGCCATCTCCACGCCGGGCAACGTGACCCTGGTCACCGTCAATGGCCGCGTGCTGTCGCTCGGTGCGTCGGTCACGATGGTCAACACCGTCATCAACGTGCCGGCGCCCTGAGCCCGGCCACGCACAACCCATTGAAAGCCCCCATGAAATTCGTACAGACAACGGGCGTGCTCGGCTGCGCCGTGATCGGCCTTGCGGGCGTGGCGCCTGCGATGGCCCAGGACAGTGGCTGGTACGGCGGCGCGACCATCGGCCGCACCGGCGCGTCCATCGACGAAGACCGCATCAGGGCGGGACTGGCCGCGCAGGGCCTGGCCACGTCGTCGTTCGAAGAACGCGACCGCTCCACCGGCTACCGCGTGTTCGGTGGCTACCAGATGACGCCGCATCTCGCCGTCGAAGCGGGTGTCTTCAGCCTCGGGCACTTCGGCTACACCGCGCGAACCGTGCCCGCGGGTTCGCTCGACGGCAACATGCGCGTGCGCGGCATGAACATCGACCTGGTCGGCACGCTGCCGCTGTCGGACCGGCTGGCCGCGCTGGGCCGCATCGGCATCACCAGCATTCGGGCCAGCGACCAGTTCAGTGCCACCGGCGCCGTCGCCATGCCTTACGCCAGCGCCAGCCCCAGCGAGCGCAGCACGAGCTACAAGGCGGGCCTGGGTGTCGCCTACGCTTTCACGGACGCACTGTCCGTGCGGGCCGAAGTCGAGCGCTACGGCCTGAAGGATGCGGTGGGCAACAAGGGCCATGTCGACATGCTGTCGCTGGGCCTGGTCTATCGCTTCGGCGCGAAGTCGCAACCGTTGCGCGTGGCTGCACCGCTGCCGGTGTATGTGGCGGCCGCGCCTGCGCCCATGGTGCGCGACGACCCGGCTCCTGCGCCGCCGCGCGCCGCGCCACCGGCACCGCCACCGGCCCCGATGCGCATCACCTTGTCGGCCGATGCGCTGTTCGACTTCGACCGCTCCGACTTGAAACCCGCCGGCCGCCAGGCGCTGGAAAAGCTGGCCTCTGACCTGCGCAGCGTTCGCTACGACACCATCGCGGTCACCGGCCACACCGACCGGCTGGGTGGGCATGACTACAACCTGAAGCTGTCGCAGCGGCGTGCCGATGCGGTGAGTGCGTACCTCGTGCAGTCGGGTGGCGTGCCCGCGGGCAAGATCACCGCTCGCGGTGTCGACGGTGCCAACCCGGTCACGCAACCGGCCCAGTGCAAGGGCAACCAGGCCACGCCTGCGCTGGTCGCCTGCCTGCAGCCGGACCGCCGGGTCGAAGTCGAAGTGAGCGGAACCCGCTAGCGTTTGCGGGTGGTCCTGTTACGCTGGGCCACCCTGGAGGAGACATGCCATGACCCTGTGCCCCGTTGCTCTCGTGGCCGGCTGCAAGAAGTGCCCGGCGTTCAGCGTCTGTCCGTTGAAGGGCGTGATCGGTGACCACAAGCCCGAGCAACCGCCGCCCAAGGAGGGCGCCGCCGCAGCGAAGGGCGGGGCCAAGCCAGGCCAGTGATCGGAAGTGAGCGGGACCCGCTAGCCCATGCGGCGGCTAACAGCACCAAGTACACACGAGAGGCGGGCGCGCCAGGGCAGTGGGGGTTAACCCGCGCGTTAACGCGCGACTAAGCGCCCGTTACGAAATCGCAAATTGACCGGCTCCGGTAACGGCGCGGACACTCGCATCGCGAACTGCGTCCCGCCCTCTTCCTGGAGACTTCATGAGGTTCCCATCCATTCTCTGCATGACCGCTGCCCTGGCGGTCATGATCTGCACCGCGGCACCGGCCCATGCGCAGCCGGCCGCCGCCTATCCCAGCAAGCCGATCCGCATCATCCTGCCGTACAGCGCGGGCGGTGCGGGCGACAGCTTCCTGCGCCAGCTCGGACTCGAGCTGACCGCATCGCTCGGCCAGCCCGTGGTGGTCGACAACCGCCCGGGCGGGGCCAGCGTGCCGGCCATGCAGGCGCTGACAGCGGCTGCGCCGGATGGGCACACGTTCGCGATGTTCGGGACCGAAGGCGTCACCATCAACCACCAGCTCTTCAGGAAGCCGCCGTACGACCCGGAGAAGCTGGAAGCGGTGGCCCGGCTGGCGGACATCCCGTTCGGCATCATCGTTCGCGCCGACTTCCCGGCGCAGACCCTGAAGGAGTTCGTCGAACACGTGAAGTCGCAGCCCGGCACGGCGTTCGCCAGCCCCGGCGCAGGCACGCCGATCCACCTGATGATGGAACTGTTCCGCCAGCGCGCCGGGCTGGAGAAGATGGTGCACATCCCGTACAAGGGCAGCGCGCCGGCGGTGCAGGACATCCTGTCCGGCCAGGTGAGCGTAGCCATGCTCGATCCGGCAACGCCGCTGCAGCACATCAAGGCCGGCAAGATCAGGCTGCTGGCCGTCGCGAGCGAGAAGCGCCTGCCCAACTTTCCCGATGTGCCGACGATCGCCGAGTCGGGCTATCCCGGTTTCTCCGCGATCGGCTGGTACGCCGCGTATGCGCCGCCGGGCACGCCGCCCGACATCGTCAACAAGTTGAGCGCGGCGCTGAAGGCGGCGGTGCAGACCCCGAAGATCAGCAAGTGGCTGACCGACATGGAGCTGATTCCCGCCTACAAGCCGCCGGCGGAGACCCGCTCGGAAACGGCGCGCGAGACCGCCATGTACTCGGTGATGGTCAAGCGCCTGGGCATCTCGCTGGACAACTGAGCGTTACCCGGCATGAAGTTCGACATCACCCGGCGCCTCCACGAAGTGGACGACCTGCTCGAGGCAACGGACAACCCGCGCCACCGGGCGATCCTGAAAAACTACATCCGCCACGCCAACCTCGAAGTGTGCGGCTTGTGGGAAGGCATCGTGGCGCCCGACATGATGGTGGCGCACCCGGTCTACCGCTTCCACACGCCGGGCAAGGGACTCCGAGTCATCGAAGGCATGGCGGCCGTGCGCGAGGAGTACGACAGCTACGCCCGCCTGAACTGCAACGTGATCGTGCACGGCGAGGGCCAGGTCACGGTGCACGACCGCGGCTTCATGACCGAATTCGTGCAGCACCGCTTCTGGCCCGGCTCGCTGCTGCGCGAGCAGGGCGACGACATCGACGACCCCGCAGCGATGTACCTGGTCTCCACCACGCAGATGATGGCCTGGCCCTACGACGAGGAAGCCCGCGTGGTCGAAGAACGTGTCTATCGCGGCGCCGATCGTCGCATCGCCAAATGCGACCCGGCCGACGTGATCACGGTCGAGGAATGCCGCGAGAAGCTGTTGCCCACCCTCCCTGCCGTGCACTCGCCCCTGACGGGCCTGCCGCGCTGAAAACCCACCCACACTGCAAGGAAGCAAACATGACACAACGTGTCGCCGTCGTCACGGGCGCCGCAGGAACCATCGGTCAAGGGGTGATCGAGAACCTGCTGGAGCATGGACGCAAAGTGGTCCTGGTCGACCGGGACGAGCCGCGCCTGCGCGCGGCAAGGGACCGGTTCGCCGGCCAGGGCGAGATGATGTCGGTGGCCGTCGACCTGCTGGAGGAGACGGCGCCGGCCCTGGTCGCAGCAAGCATCGAGGAGAACGGCTGGCAGCCGGCCACCATCGTGATCAACAACGCCGCCATCACCGTCAAGCACGGCGGCAAGTCGCACGACATCCTGCAGATGACGCTGGACGAATGGGCCCTGGTGCATCGCATCAACGTCACCGCACCGATGCTGATGGCGCGCCAGTTCCTGCCCGCCATGGTGGCTGGGCGCTGGGGCCGCATCGTCAACATCTCTTCGCGCGCCGGCCGCTACAACCCGCACCAGGCCGGGCCGTCGTACACCACCACCAAGGCCGCGGTGCTCGGCCTGACGCGTTCCATCGCCAACGACTTTTCGAAGCACGGCGTCACCTGCAACTCGGTGGCGCCGGGACTCGTGATGTCCGACATGACGGGCCAGCTGACGCCGCAGCTGCTTCAGGCGCTGGTGGACCGCACGCCGGCCGGCCGCGGCGGGTCGCCGCGCGAGCTGGGCGCGGCCATCGCCTTCCTGGCGTCCGAGGACGCCGGGTTCATCACCGGCACCTGCCTGGACGTCAATGGCGGCCAGTCGATGGCCTGAACACCTTTCAACCGGAGCCCCCATGCATTGCGTTTCCCCCAGGCTCGCCGCCGTTCTCGCTGCCTTGTTGCTCGCCGGCAGCGCTTTCGCCCAGGCATTCCCGAGCCGGCCGATCACGCTGGTCGTCGGCTTCGCGCCCGGCGGCGCGACCGACGTCCAGGCGCGCGCGCTGGCGCAGCTCGCTTCGAAGGAACTCGGCCAGCCCGTCGTGGTCGAGAACCGCCCCGGCGTGTCGGGCACGCTGGGACCGACGAGCGCTTTCCAGCGGGCCGCGGCGGATGGCTACACGCTGGGCGTGCTACCCGGCACCCTGTACCGCGTGCCGCACATGATGAAGCTGGCCTACGACCCGCTGAAAGACTTCACGTACATCGCCAATGTGACCCAGTACGTGTACAGCCTGAGCGTGGCGCGGGACTCGCGCTTTCGCAACCTGGGCGAGCTGGTCGCGTACGCGAAAGCCAATCCCGGCAAGCTCTCTTTTGCCACCACCGGTGTCGGCGGCAGCGGGCACATCAGCGTGATGCGCTTCGCCCGCGCCGCGGGCATCGAGGTGACGCCGGTGCCGTACAAGGGCGCGGCCGAGGCCTTCACGGCCGTGCTGGGCGGCCACGTCGACTTCACGGCCGAAGGCGGCTTCGGCGCACTGGCCGACAGCGGCAAGATCCGCTCGCTCGGCATCTTCTCCGAAGCGCGCCTGAAGAGCCGGCCGGTGCTGCCGACCGTGCGCGAGCAGGGCTTCGACGTGGTGGCGCGCATGACCTGGGGCGTCGGCGGCCCGAAGGGCATGGACCCGAAAGTCGTGGCCGTCCTCGGCAACGCACTGCGCAAGGCCATGCACGACCCGTCGTTCGTGCAGGTTCTGGAGCGCGAGGACCAGCCGCTCGCGTACATGGACAGCGCGGACTACACCGCGTTCGCCACCCAGATGTTCCACGAGGAGGGCCGCTTCGTGCAGGCCCTCGGCATCAAGACGGAGTGACGCGGCGATGCAGCTCCAGCAAGTGGATTTCGAGCCGCAATGCCAGGGCCCGCTGCACGGCGTGCGGGTGCTGGACCTGTCGCGATTGATGGCGGGCAACATGCTCAGCCTGCAACTCGCAGACTTTGGCGCCGAAGTCATCAAGGTCGAGCCGCCCGGCGCCGGCGATACCCTGCGCCACTGGAAGGAAGGCGGCCTGCCCGTCTGGTGGAAGGTGTATGCGCGCAACAAGAAGAGCATCACGCTCAACACCCGCCACGCGGCGGGCGTGCGCCTGCTCAGGCAGTTGCTGCCGCAGGCGCAGGTGCTGGTCGAAAGCTTCCGCCCCGGCGTGCTCGAGGCCATGGGGCTGGGCTTCGATGTGCTGCAGTCGATCAACCCGAAGCTGGTGCTGGTGCGCCTGACCGGCTGGGGCCAGACCGGCCCGTACAGCTCGCGGCCCGGTTTCGGCACGCTGGTGGAGGGCTTCAGCGGCTTCGCTGCGAAGAACGGCTACCCCGACAAGCCCCCGGCCCTGCCGAACCTCGGGCTGGCCGACATGGTGGCGGGACTGACCGCTGCCTCGGCCACGCTGGTGGCGTTGCGCGAGGCGGAGCGCGAAGGCGGCCGGGGCCAGGTGGTGGACGTGTCCCTGCTCGAGCCGATGCTGGCGATCCTGGGTCCCGACGCGGCGCTGTACAAGGTGACCGGCCGCATCGCACCTCGCACCGGCAACCGCACCTCGATCACGGCGCCGCGCAACGCGTACGAGACCAGCGACGGGCAGTGGATCGTGATGTCGGGCGCGACGCAGCGCATGGCCGAGCGCCTGTTCGACGCCATCGGGCGGCCCGACATGAAGCAGGACCCGCGCTTTCGCACCAGTGCCGACCGGCTGGACAACATCGAGGCGCTCGACGCGATCATCGGTGACTTCGTGCGATGCCGGACGCTGGCCGACAACCTCGCGTACTTCGAGCGGGCCCAGGTCACTTTCGGCCCGATCAACGACGCCCTGCAGGTGACGCAGGACCGGCACGTGCGCGAGCGGGGCGTGCTGGTGGAATTGCCCGACGACGACCTGGGCCGCCTCCCGATGCATGCCGTGACGCCGCGCCTGAGCGCCACGCCCGGGGCTATCCGCAGCGCGGCTCCGGGTGTGGGCGAACACAACGCCGAGATCTATGGTGCGTTGGGCCTGGCTGCAGGCGACCTGGCCGCACTGGTTGCCGAGGGCGCGATATGAAGTTCGGTGCGGCCCAGCTGGAGTTCTGCCGCTCGCTGCTGTTCGTTCCCGTGCCGCAGACCCGCTTCATCGAGAAGGCGCACGAACGCGGCGCCGGCGCGATCATCCTCGACCTCGAGGATGGCGTAGCGCCGCAGGCCAAGGCGGCTGCGCGCGGCGCCGTGCGCGCAGTCGCGGCGCAGTTGCGTGCGCGCGGCGTGACGGTGCTGGTGCGCATCAATGCCGGCTCGCACGAAGACGTCCAAGCCGCGGTGTCGCCCGATGTGGCGGGCCTGGTGCTGCCCAAGGTCGACGGTCCCGCCGGCGTCCACGAGGTCGCCGGCATCCTGGCTCGCTGCGAAGCGGAGATGGGACTGCCGGACGAGCACACTGCCTTGCTGGTGCTGGTCGAAACGCCCACCGCCGTGTGCCAGGCCGCGGCGCTCGCTGCCTGCCACGCGCGGGTTGCCGCCCTGGTGCTGGGCAGCGAAGACCTTGCGCTGGCCCTGTCGATAGCGCCGACGCTCGACTCGCTGCGCTACGCCGCCGAACACGTGGTGATGGCGGCGCGCGCCGCCGGCAAGGTGCCGCTGGGCGTGCCCGGCTCGCTCGCGAACATCCGGGCGCCGGAGCGCTTCGCCGAAGCGGTCGCCGCGGCGCGCCGCATCGGCATGGCCGGTGCAGTCTGCATCCATCCCGCGCAGGTCGGCGTGGTGCGCCGGCAGTTCACGCCGGACCCCGGCGACGTGGCCGAGGCGCACGGCATCCTGGCAGCTTTCGCCCTGGCGCAGCAGGCGGGCGAGGGCGCCGTGATGCACGAGGGCAAGATGCTGGACTTGCCGATCGTCGAGCGGGCCCGCCAGCTGGTGGCCGAGGACCGACGGTTGCGCGCCGCGCCAGCCGGGGCCTGAAGTCGTGTTCGAGTCGTTCAGCCTGGCCACCTCCGACCCGCAGGTGCACATCGTGGGCCGCGTCGGCGGCAAGGGGCCGCCGCTGCTGCTGTTGCACGGCAACCCGCTCACGCATCGCAGCTGGGACCGCATCGCGCCCCGGCTGGCCGAAAGCTTCACGGTGGTCGCGACCGACCTGCGCGGCTACGGCGCCAGCGCCAAACCCGAGGGCGGGGGCGACCACGCCGCCTACTCGTTTCGCCGCATGGCGCAGGACCAGGTGGAGGTGATGGCGCAACTGGGCTTCGACACCTTCAGGGTCGCGGGACATGACCGTGGCGCGCGCACGGCCTTGCGGATGGCGCTCGACCATCCGGGCAAGGTGCGCAAGGCCGCCTTCCTGGAGATCGTGCCTACCCACTGCGTGGCCCGCGACATCAGCTGGCAGCTGGCCATCGACCTGTACCACTGGTGGTTCATGGCGCAGCCGTTCCCTTTCCCCGAGCAGCTGCTGAAGGGCAACGAGGCCTTCTACATTCGCAGCAAGCTGATGTCGCAGGGACCCGGCAAGGGCGGCTTCACGGAGGCGGAGGTCCAGCGGTACGTGCAGGCCTGCACGCCGGAGAACATCCATGCGGTCTGCGAAGACTATCGCGCCGCCGCCACCATCGACCTGGCCATGGATACGGCCGACTTCGAGGCCGGGCGCCAGGTCGAGTGCCCTGTGGTGGTGCTGTGGGGGACGCGAAGCCACACGGCGCAACACCACGACCCGCGCGCCGAGTGGCCGCGCTATTGCGCCGACATCGTGGGCATGCATGCCCTGGACTGCGGGCACTACCCCGTGGAGCAGGCACCCGACGAAACGTACCGCCTGCTCGCGGACTTCTTCCGCTAGGCCCAGGGCAGGGTCAATCCATAGACCCGCGCTGCGGTCCCGTGGAACAGGTCGGCCCGCTGCGTCGGCGTCGCGTGCCGTGCCAGCTGCTTGAAGGCATTCCACAGCACGCCGTAGCTGTACGAGCCCTTGTCGACCGGGAAGTTGCTTTCGAACATGCAGCGCGCCGGCGAGAAGGCCGTGATCGCTTCGTCGACGTAGGGACGCCACGCCTCAGCCAGGTCCTGCGACGAAGGCGGCGTTGCGCGCGTGTGGAAGTCGAAGCCGTTGACACGCATGCCGAGCCCGCCGAGCTTGAGGAAGATGTTCGGCCGCTGCGCCAGCTCGCGCAGGCCGCACCGCCACTCGGCGAAGGCGGCGGGGTTCGGCGGGGCGTATGGCCCGACGCCGATCGGCCCGCCGGTGTGGTTGACCACGATGCGGGTATCCGGCCACGCCTGCGCGAGCCGGGCCAGCGCACCCAGCTGCGTGTGGTACTGCCACGAGTCGAACACCAGGCCCAGGCGGGTGAGGTGTCGCAAGCCCGCGTGGAACTGCGGGTCGTCGAACAGGTCCGCACGGTACAGGACGGGCGTGGTGCGCACTTCGGGATGCTCGTGCCACGCCGTGATGTTGCGGATGCCGCGCAGCCGCCCGCCGGACACCGCCAGGTGCCGCTCGAGCAGGCCGAGCGCCGCGCCGCCGAGCGACAGGTCGACGTGGCCGACGATGCCGTCGCATACGCGAGGGGTTCCGTCAGGGCCGCTGGCCGCCATCGCCGCCATGCCGTTGGCGAATTCGGTCTCGCCGAGGGACCTGTGAGACTCGTCGCCACCGCGGCGGTACATCGCGCGGCACTCGACGAATACGCTGGCCACGATGTTGTGCCCGCTGCGGAAGTCGGCCAGCACCTCGTCGAGGAGGTAGCGCGGCTTGGGGTGGTCCCACAGGTGGTGGTGGGCATCGACGATCGGCAGCGCCGGATCGATGGCGTCTTCCGTGTGCCGGGCCAGCCAGTCTTCGCGGATGGCCAGGTGGGGCGAGGGTGCGGTCATGGTGTGCTGCAGTACGAGACACGCAGCATGCCTGCGAACCCGCATGCGCGACATTCGAGTTTGCTGAAGGCCCCCGACGCCAGCGCCTAACGCATAGACTATCCCGACCGACTCCAGCGAACCGAATGGCCTTTCACTTCGATCTTGTCGACCTGCGGCTGATGGTGCGCATTGCCGAACACAACAGCCTCACCAAGGGAGCCGACGCTGCCCACCTGTCGGTGCCGGCTGCGAGCATGCGCGTGAAGAGCCTCGAAAGCAGCAGCGGCCTGCAGCTGCTCTACCGCTCGAGCCAGGGCGTGACCCTCACGGCAGCCGGGCGTACGCTGGTGCAGCACGCCAAGGCGATCCTGTTCGAGACCGAGCGGCTGAACGGCGACCTGCAGGAGTACACCCAGGGCATCCAGGGCCACCTGCGCATCTTCGCCAGCACCACGGCCATCGGTGAGTTCCTGCCGGCCGTGCTGCGCCAATACCTGCTGACGCATCCGGATGTGAGCGTCGACCTGCGCGAGCACGCCAGCCCGGAGGTGGTGCGCGCGGTGAGCGAGGGCCAGACCGACATCGGCGTGTTCGGCGGCGAGGTCCCGACCGGCAACCTGGAATTGCTGCCTTATCGCGAAGACTCGCTGGTGCTGGTGGTGCCGGCCAAGCACCCATTGGCCGGACGCAGCGCCATTGCCTTTGCCGAAACCCTGGAGCACGACCATGTGGGGCTGCTGGAAGGCAGCAGCCTGCACCAGTACCTGCTGGAGCGCAGCCATGCGGCGGACCGCCGCTACAAGCTGCGCATCCAGGTCGGCAGCTTCGAAGCGGCGTGCCGGATGATCGAAGCCGGCGTCGGTGTCGGCATCATGCAGAGGCTCTCGGCCGAGCGCTATTCGCGGTGGATGGATATCGGGGTGGTGGCCCTGGGCGACGACTGGGCGCTGCGCAAGCTGCGGGTGTGCGTGCGCAGCCGCGGGTCATTGCCTCTGTTCGCGCAGGACCTGGTCGACCTCCTGGTGGAGGACGCGCGAGCGGCGGCTGGGGCGGGTTGAAGGTCGCCGGTCGCTCGCTCAGCCCTTCTTGCTGCCGTACAGCAGCAGCGCGACGCCGGCCGCGATGCCGACGATACCGGCCCACACCGGCACGTTGACCGACTTCTTCTCCTGCACCGACAGCTCGATCGGCCCCAGCTTCGCATGCTGGGTTTCCGTGGTGTAGCCGAAGCCGCCGTAGACCAGCGCGATCACGCTGGCGACGATGAGCACAATGCCGGCCAGGCGGGTGGCGTTCATGGCTTCTTGTCCCCGAACCAGGAGTCCGTGGCCTTGCGCTGCCATTCGGCCAGCTGGCGCTCGGCCTCATCCTTGGCGATGCCATAGCGTTCCTGGATCTTGCCGGCCAGCTGCTCGCGGCGGCCGGCCACGATCTCGAGGTCGCTGTCGGTCAGCTGGCCCCATTGCTCCTTGGCCTTGCCGGTGGCTTGCTTCCAGTTGCCCTTGATCTGGTCCCAGTTCATGTCGGTGCCTCATCGGTGATGGTGGTGATGGGGCACACGGTAGTCGTTGCAGAACGTGGCATCTGTGCGGTTGCGCACAGAGGCGGTATGTGGGCCAGCGCACAGATTCACGCTGCGCAAACTCCTAGCATGGTCCTTTGCCACCTGGAGTTGCCATGAGTCTCGGAACCATCTTGCTGGTCGTCCTGCTGCTGATGCTGGTCGGCGTCATCCCCACGTGGCCGCACAGCCGCAAGTGGGGCTATGGACCCAGCGGCATGCTGGGCGTGGTGCTGCTGGTCATCGTCGTGCTGCTGCTGCTGGGCAAGCTATGAAGCGAGCGCTGCGCCTCGCGTGGCGCAGCGCACTGGCGCTGGCACTCGCCAGCCTGGCCGCATGCTCCAGCCTGCCGACCATCGTGCCGGACCTGGCCCGCGGCGCGCGTGCGCCGGTGCAGCTGGAAGGCGCGCGCGGGCCGCTGTCGCCCGCGCAGAGCAAGGCGATCCTTCAACGCCTGGCGGGCGCTGGGCAGCCCACCGACATCTTCGAGCGGCACCTGGCGCTGGAAGAGGCGATCGTGGGCAGCCCGCTCACGACCGGCAACGAGGTGCTGATGCTGCAGGACGGCCCCAGCACCTACCGCTCGATGATGGAAGCGATCCTTGCCGCGCGCGACCACATCAACATGGAGACCTACATCTTCGACGACGACGAGGTCGGCCAGCGCTTCGCGCAGGCGCTCATCGCCAAGCAGGCGCAGGGCGTGCAGGTCAACCTGATCCGCGACAGCGTGGGCACGATCGCGACGCCGGCGGCCTTTTTCGAACAAATGAAAGCAGCGGGCATCCGCGTGCTCGAATTCAACCCCGTCAATCCGCTGGTCGCGCGCAAGGACTGGGCGTTGAACCGGCGCGACCACCGCAAGCTGCTGATCGTCGACGGGCACACCGCGTTCCTGGGCGGCATCAACGTGAGCGGCGTGTATTCGGGCAGTTCGTTCAGCCAGGCCTCGCGCGTGCGGCCCAGCGGCGCCCCGGTGTGGCGCGACACCGACTTGCGCTTGCGCGGACCGGTGGTGGCCGAACTGCAGAAGCTGTTCGTGGCGAACTGGGAAGAGCAGAAGGGCCCCGCGCTGGCGGCGCGCGACTACTTTCCCGCACCGCGCATCATGGGCAAGGAAGTGGTGCGCGCGATCGGCAGCTCGCCGGAGGAGCCGTACAGCCTGATCTATGCCACGCTGCTGTCGGCCATCGGCAGTGCCGAGACCAGCGTGCGCCTGACCATCGCCTACTTCGCGCCCGACCCGCAGTTGCTCGACGCGCTGAAGGCAGCCGCCGCGCGCGGCGTCGACGTGAAGCTGATCCTGCCCAGCCAGTCCGACTCGTGGCTGGTGTTCCAGGTGGGCCGCGGCTTCTACGAGGAACTACTGCGCGCCGGCGTGAAGATCCACGAGCGCCAGGGCGTGCTGCTGCATTCCAAGACCGCCCTGGTCGACGGCGTGTGGGCCACAGTCGGATCGACCAACCTGGACTGGCGCAGCTTTTTGCACAACCACGAACTGAACGCCGTGGTGCTGGGCCGCGAGTTCGGCCAGCAGGTGCAGGCCATGTTCGACAAGGACCTGGCGGGGTCGACCGAGATTACCCTGGAGCAGTGGCTGCGCCGGCCGATCGACATGCGCGCGAAGGAGGCGTTTGCGCGGATGTGGGAGTACTGGCTTTGAGGGGGTGAGGGGTGGCGCGGCTGGCGGGGATCGAACCCACGACCCTTGGCTTCGGAGGCCAATACTCTATCCACTGAGCTACAGCCGCAGCACAGGCCGCCATTGTACCGGCCGTCGGGCGAGGCCTCCGGGGCCGCTGTCTATAATCTAAGGTTGATTTCGAAACGCCCCGAAACTTGAGGACGCCATGAGCGACAGCACGCAGGAAGAAGCCCACACCGGCCCGATCAAAACCCCCCAGCAGCTGCTGCTGGCGGTGTTCTTCTCGTTCTTCGTGCCCGTCTTCATCATCATTGCTCTGGTGGCCTATGTCGTCACCGACAGCAAGCCCGCCGGCAGCAGCGACGCCGAAAAGTACGCGCTGGGCGGCATCACCGCCCAGGACCTCGACCGCGGCGTGGCCGAGCGCCTGCGCAAGGTGGGCTCGGTCGAAATCCGCGACGCCAACCGGCCGCTCGCCTCCGGCGAGAACGTCTACAAGGCCCAATGCGCCGCCTGCCACGCCACCGGCGCGGCCAATGCGCCCAAGCTCGGCGACAACGGCGCCTGGGCGGCGCGCATCCGCACCGGCTTCGACGCGCTGGTGCAGTCCGCCCTGAAGGGCAAGGGCGCCATGCCGGCCCAGGCCGGCGGTGACTTCGAAGACACCGAGATCGCCCGCGCCGTGGCCCACATGGCCAATGCGGCCGGCGCCAACTTCCCCGAGCCGCAGAAGGCCGCTGCTCCTGCCGCGGCTGCGGCCCCTGCCGCCGCCACGACGGCCGCCGTCCCGGCTGCCGCCGCAACCCCGGTGGCCGCTGCTGCGCCCGCTCCTGCTGCCGCTGCGGCACCCGCCGCCGCAGGCGGCGGCAAGGCCCTGTACGACCAGTCCTGCGCCCTGTGCCACGCCGCCGGCGTGGCCGGTGCGCCCAAGCTGGGCGACAAGGCCGCCTGGGCGCCGCGCATCAAGCAGGGCGACGCCGTGCTGGTGCAAAACGCGATCAAGGGCAAGGGCGCCATGCCGCCCAAGGGCGGCGCCGTCGCCGCTTCCGACGCCGACATCAAGTCGGCCGTCGACTTCATGGTCGGCGCGTCGAAGTAACTAGTGGCCCGCCGGGCTCGGGCCGCGCAGGGCGGCCGGGCTCATGACATAGCCGAAGCGCTGCGCCAGCGCGCCCGAGTCGACCGGCTCGGGCTTCCACTCCCCCCGCTCCACGATGTCGGCCGCCAGGCCCACGTCGAGCGTGTGCACCAGCCCGAAGCCGAGGTCGGTGTCCAGGTACAGGTGTCCTTGTTCGTCCGTGTAGGCTGAACGCACCTGCGCCGCCCGGCCGGTGTGCGCGGTGACGCCGCCGTCCGCACCCAGCCGCCAGACCAGCGGCGTCAGTTCCAGCTCCACGTAGACGCGCTGCGGCCCGTTCTGGAAGTACCACTGGCCGCCGTCTTCCCGCTCGTAGTTGCGGTGGATGAAGTCGACCAGCTTCTCGTGGCGCAGCAGCGAGCCCTTGGCTTGGGGGAAAGGGCCGGCGGCTTGCGTGCGGTCGTCGCGCATGTACCACTGGCCGCGCGCGTCCAGCCCGAGCCAGCCGTAGCAGTGCGGCACGTTGGGCCACTTGGCCATGGCCTGGCGAACGATGTCGTCCATGCGTCCATTATCGGCGGCGACCCAAAAAAAAGGCGCCGCTTGAGCGGCGCCTGTCGAGTCCGGCGGCAGCTGGGCTGCCTGCCGATTTGTCTTGTTGGGGTTCTGGGGATGTCTCCTCGGTTCCCTCGCCCTCTGGCGCCCCGGCTAGGGGCGCGATGCGAGTGGCTGGACTCTAAGGCCCCGCACGGCCGCGTTGCATCGGGACTTACCCCGGAGGCGGCACCAATTTCGCGTCGCGAGCTACCCATTCGGCCGCCTTCTCGGCCATCATGAGGATGGGCGAGTTGGTGTTGCCGCTGGTGATCGTCGGCATGGCCCCACCGTCCACCACGCGCAGGCCCGCGATGCCGCGCACGCGAAGTTGCGAGTCGAGAACCGCCATCCGGTCGTCATCGGTCCCCATCTTCGTGGTGCCCACCGGGTGGAAGATGGTGGTGGCGATGTCGCCGGCCAGCCGCGCCAGGTCCTCGTCGGTCTGGTATTGCGGGCCGGGCTTCCATTCCTGCGGCTTGAAGGGGGCCAGCGCCGGCTGCGCCGCGATGCGCCGCGTGACGCGCAACGAATCGGCTGCCACCTTGCGGTCTTCGGCGGTGCTCAGGTAATTGGGCGCGATGGCGGGTGCGTCCTCGAACTTGGGGCTGGTGATGCGCACCCAGCCGCGGCTGGTGGGGTTGAGGTTGCACACGCTGGCCGTGAAGGCGTTGAAGCCGTGCAGCGGCTCGCCGAAGGCATCCAGGCTGAGCGGCTGCACGTGGTACTCGATGTTGGGCCACTCGTGCGCGGGCGAGCTGCGCGTGAAGGCGCCCAGCTGCGACGGCGCCATGCTCATCGGGCCGCTGCGCTTCAGCGCGTACTCCATGCCGATCTTCAGCTTGCCCCACCAGCTGCTGGCCAGCGTATTGAGCGTGGCGACGCCGTCGACCTTGAAGACCGCGCGGATCTGCAGGTGGTCCTGCAGGTTCTCGCCGACGCCCGGCAGCTCGTGGGTGACAGGGATGCCATGCTTGTGCAACAGCGCAGCCGGCCCGATGCCCGACAGCTGCAGTACCTGCGGCGAGCCGACGCTGCCCGCGCACAGCAGCACCTCGCGCGTGGCGGTGGCCGTCACCATCTCGTCGCCGGTCCACACCTGCGCGCCGGTGCAGCGCTTGGTGCCATCAGGTTGCGTCTCGACCACGAGGCGCGCCACCTGCGCGCTGGTCCACAGCTCGAAGTTGGGGCGGCCGTAGCAGGTGGGCCGCAGGAACGCCTTGGCCGTGTTCCAGCGCCAGCCGGCCTTCTGGTTCACCTGGAAGTAGCCCACGCCTTCATTGTTGCCGCGGTTGAAGTCCTCGGTGTGCGGGATGCCCGCTTCCTGCGCCGCTTTCGCGAAAGCGTCCAGGATGTCCCAGCGCAGGCGCTGCCGCTCCACGCGCCATTCGCCGCCCGCGCCGTGCATCGCGTCGGCGCCCTTGTAGAAGTCCTCGTGCTTCTTGAAGTAGGGCAGCACGTTGTCCCAGCGCCAGCCGGCGTCGCCGCACTGCTCGGCCCAGCGGTCGTAGTCGCGCGACTGGCCGCGCATGTAGATCATGCCGTTGATGCTGGAGCAGCCCCCCAGCGTCTTGCCGCGCGGGTAGCGCAGCGCCCGGCCGTTGAGCCCGGCGTCGGGCTCGGTGTTGTACAGCCAGTCGGTGCGCGCGTTGCCTATGCAGTACAGGTAGCCCACCGGGATGTGGATCCAGTGGTAGTCGTCGCGCCGCCCGGCTTCGACCAGCAGCACCCGCTTGGTCGGGTCGGCGCTCAGGCGGTTGGCCAGCAGGCAGCCCGCGGTGCCGGCACCGAGGATGATGTAGTCGAAGGTGGTGTCGCTCATGGGGTTACAGCGGCCCGAACGGCAGTTGGCTCTGCGCCGCCAGCCACGCCACTACGGACCACGCCGCCACGTTCTGCGGCAGCGTTGCCGGGTCGATGCGGTCCAGCGTGTCGTTGACGGTGTGGTGCACGTCGAAGTAGCGCGTGCCGTCCTGCGACAGCTCGATGCCGGGCCAGCCGCGCGCGCGCATCAACATGGCGGCGTCGGGGCCGGGGTTCCCTTCGTTGCCCTCATGCGGCACGCCCAGCGACTGCAGCACCTGCGCCATCGCGCTGATCGCCGGCAGCGCGTCGGGCCGCACGCGGCTGCGCAGCCGCCAGATGCGGTCGGCGCCGAAGTCGCTTTCGCCCACCAGCTGGTGGCGCACGTCCTTGTACTTCTCGGCATAGCCGCGCGCGCCGTCGAAGCCATTCTCCTCGTTGGCGAACAGCACCACGCGCACGGTGCGACGCGGCTTCACGCCGGCGTCGAGCAGCACCTTGGCCGCGGCCATCGTGATGCCCACGCCCGCGCCGTCGTCGATCGCGCCGGGGCTGATGTCCCAGGTGTCCAGGTGCGCGCCGATCAGCACCACCTCGTCCTTCAGGTCGCTGCCCGGCACTTCGGCGATGACGTTGTGCGACACCAGGCCCGGCTTCTCGCCGGCCTGCATGCGGATTTCCATCTTCAGCGCACGGCCGGCCGCCTGCAGCTCCGCGATGCGGTCGGCGTCCGGCACCGACACGGCCAGGGCCGGAATGGCGGCCACGTTGCGGTCGTAACGCATGGCGCCGGTGTGGGCGATGCGGTCCTGGTCGGTGCCGATGGAGCGGATGGCCACCGCCACCGCACCGCGGCGCGCCGCTTCCACCGCGCCGGCGATGCGCGCCATCACCGCCTCGCCGTAGCCGCTGCCGTCGCGCGTGCGCCGCATCTTCTGGTCGATGAAGACGATGCGGCCGCGCGCGCGTTCGCTGCCGTCAGCCTTCAACGCGGCGAAGTCGGCGTAGTAGGCCAGTTCCGCCTCGACGCCACTGGTCGCTGTCCCGATGCTGTTGCCGAGCGCGGTGGCCACCAGCGGATGCGGCTCGGGCGCCAGCAGCAGCACGCTGGTAGGCCCGCGCTGCCACGCCGTCAGCGTGACCGGTTCGGCGCGCACCGCTGCGAAGCCGAGCGACTGGAAGCGGGCCAGCGCCCACTCCATCGCGGCCTTGTCGCCGGCCGAGCCGGCCGGGCGCGGCCCGACCTCGCGCACCAGCGACGACACCAGTTCCCAGGCCAGTCCACTGCGCATCGCGCGCTCGCGCAGCGCCTTCGCGTGGTCCAGGTCGGCGGCGGTGAACGGCGCATCGCCTTGGGCGAAGGCAGGGGTTGCGCCGGCGATCATCAATGCTTGCAGCAGTTCGCGGCGCCGCATCACTTGGAAGTCGGCATCGCGAACTCGGCGCCCTTGCCGATGCTTTCGGGCCAGCGCTGCATCACCGACTTCTGCTTGGTGTAGAAGCGCACGCCCTCTTCGCCGTAGGCATGCATGTCGCCGAACAGGCTCTTCTTCCAGCCGCCGAAGCCGTGCCACGCCATCGGCACCGGAATCGGCACGTTGACGCCGACCATGCCCACCTGCACGCGGCGCGAAAACTCGCGCGCCGTGTTGCCGTCGCTGGTGAAGAGCGACACGCCGTTGCCGTATTCGTGCGAGTTGACCAATTCCAGCGCTTCGGCCAGGTCCTTCACGCGCACGCAGCCCAGCACCGGGCCGAAGATTTCCTCGCGGTAGATCTTCATGTCGGGCTTGACGTTGTCGAACAGCGTGCCGCCCACCCAGAAGCCGCCGTCGCAACCGGCGCCGGCCATCGCGCCCTGGAACCCGCGGCCGTCCACCACCAGCCTGGCGCCTTCGGACTCGCCGGTGCCGATGTAGCCGGTGATGCGGTCCTGCGCCGCCTTGCTGACGATGGGGCCCATCTCGGCGTCGAGTTCGGTGCCGTTCTTCACCTTCAGCGACTGGGTGCGCTCGGCCAGCATCGGCATGATCTTGTCCGCGGCGTCGCCCACCAGCACGCCCAGCGAGATCGCCATGCAGCGCTCGCCGGCCGAGCCGAAGGCCGAGCCGATCAGCGCATCGACCGCCTGGTCCATGTCGGCGTCGGGCATCACAACCATGTGGTTCTTGGCGCCGCCCAGCGCCTGCACGCGCTTGCCGTGCCGGGCGCCGGTCTCGTAGATCTTCTGCGCGATGGCGGTGGAGCCGACGAAGGAGATGGCTTTGACATCGGGGTGCTCCAGCAGCGCGTCGACCGCATCCTTGTCGCCCTGTACCACGTTGAATACGCCGTCAGGCAGGCCGGCTTCCTTCAGCATCTCGGCCATCAGGATCGAGGCGCTCGGGTCCAGCGGGCTGGGCTTCAGGATGAACGAGTTGCCCGCGGCGATGGCCACCGGGTACATCCACATCGGCACCATCGCCGGGAAGTTGAACGGCGTGATGCCCGCCACCACGCCCAGCGGCTGGCGCATCGTCCAGTTGTCGATGCCGGTGGAGACCTGCTCGGTGTAGTCGCCCTTCAGCAGCTGCGGGATGCCGCAGGCGAATTCGACGATGTCGATGCCGCGCGTGACTTCGCCCTGGGCGTCGGTGAACACCTTGCCGTGCTCGGCCGTGATGCGGCGCGCCAGCTCGTCGCGCCGCTGGTTCAGGATCTCGAGGTACTTGAACATCACGCGCGCGCGGCGAATCGGCGGCGTGTCGGCCCAGGCGGCGAAGGCAGCCTTGGCCGAGGCGACGGCCAGCGCCACTTCGTCGGCGCTGGCCAGGGCGACCTTGCCGCTCACCTGGCCGGTGGCGGGGTTGAAGACGTCGGCACGGCGGCCGCTGGCTCCGGGCACGACCCGCCCACCGATCCAGTGGTCGATGGAGGCGAGGCCGGCGCCCGGCATGGCTTTGTCGGGAGCGTTCATGGGGGTGTCTTCCTTTGGAACAATCCAGTCTACTGTAGGCTGGGGTGAATTAGGATGCGGACTCCATGCAGGAAGCCACCACGCCCCGCATCGAACTGGCCGCCGCCGGCGATGGGCCGGTGCGGCTGCTCGGTGAGTGGACGGCCGCGCAGTTCGCCCAGCCGGGATTGATCCGCGGCCTGCTGCGCGGGCTGCCGCCGGCCCGCCCGTGGCGCCCTTGGGACCTGAGCAGCGCCGGGCAGATCGACCACGTGGGGGCCCAGCTGCTGTGGGACCACTGGCAGCGCCAGTGGCCGCCGCAGCTCGAGGTGCAGCCGGCGCAGCGCGCCGTGCTGGAACGCGTGGCGCAGTTCGCCACGCAGGCGCCGGCGCGGCGGCGCATGGGCTTCGTGGAGCTGTACCTGGCCCTGGGCGGGCTGCTGCTGCGCTTCCTGGGGCACCTGCGCGAGTTCGTGGGGCTGCTCGGGCAGCTCTCGCTCGACCTGCTGAAGCTGGTGCGCGCGCCGCACGAGGGGCCGTGGCGCGACTTCTCGGGCAACCTGTACCGCATCTGCGCCACCGCGCTGCCCATCACCGCGCTGGTCGGCTTCCTCATCGGCGTGGTGCTGGCCTACCTCACGTCGCGGCAGCTGCGCCAGTTCGGCGCCGACGCCTTCATCGTGGACATCCTGGGCATGGGCCTGATCCGCGAGCTGGGCCCGTTGCTCGCGGCGATCCTGATCGCCGGGCGCTCGGGCTCGGCGATTACCGCGCAGATCGGCGTGATGCGGGTGACCGACGAACTCGACGCCATGCGCGTCATGGGCATCTCGCACACCTTTCGCCTGGTGCTGCCGCGCACCATGGCGCTGGCGCTGGGCATGCCGCTGATCAGCGTGTGGACCACGGTGGCCGGCCTGCTGGGCGGGATGATGGTGGCCAACGCCTCGCTGGGGATCAGCCCGTCGTACTTCCTGCAGGCGCTGCCCAAGGCGGTGCCGGTGGCCAACCTGGTGCTGGCCAGCGGCAAGTCGGTGGTGTTCGGCATCCTCATCGCGATGATCGGGGCGCACTTCGGCCTGCGCGTCAAGCCCAACACCGAAAGCCTGGGGCAAGGCACCACGGCATCGGTGGTCACCGCCATCACCGTCGTGATCCTGGTCGATGCGGCGTTCGCCGTGGCCTTCAAGGACGTGGGAGGCTGATGGAAGCCGAAGAAGCTGCACCCGCACTGCCGCCCGCCGGCGTGCCGATGGTGGAGATCCGCCAGCTCTCGAGCGTGTTCGAGACGCCCGAGCGCCGCGTCATGGTCCACCGCAACCTCGACCTCACGGTGCAGCGCGGCGAGGTGCTGTCCATCGTCGGCGGCTCGGGCACTGGCAAGACGGTGCTGCTGCGGCAGATCCTGGGGCTGGAGACGCCGGCCGCCGGCGAAATCCGCGTGCTGGGCCAGCCGGTGGGCGAGCTGTCGCAGCGCGGCGCGGCCAGCCGCATCGGCATGCTGTTCCAGCACGGCGCGCTGTTCTCGGCATTCAGCGTGCTGGACAACATCTCGTTCCCCCTGCGCGAGCTGAAGACGCTGCCGGCGCGGCTGGTGCGCGACGCGGCGATGGTCAAGCTGCGCATGGTGGGCCTGAAGCCCGACGACGCCACCAAGATGCCATCGGAGCTCTCCGGCGGCATGGTCAAGCGGGCCGCCCTGGCGCGCGCACTCATCATGGACCCGCCGCTGCTGCTGCTGGACGAGCCGACGGCCGGGCTGGACCCGGACAGCTCGGACGCCTTCTGCACGCTGCTGCGCTCGCTGCACCGCGACCTGGAGCTCACCGTGATCATGGTCACGCACGATCTCGACACGCTGTTCGAACTGTCCACGCGCATCGCGGTGCTGGCCGAGCAGAAGGTCATCGTCACCGGCGCGCCCAAGGACGTCATCGCTTTCCGCCATCCCTTCGTGCAGGACTTCTTCCTCGGCGAGCGCGGCCAGCGCGCCATGGAACTGCTGCGCGAGTACCCTTTTGCGGTGTAGAAAGGCAAGCATATGGAAAACAAGGCCCACGCACTCGCAGCCGGCATCTTCGTGGTGGCGCTCGCGGCGCTGCTGATGGTGCTGGCCGGCTGGCTCACGCGCGAGCGCGGCTTGCGCGACACCTACGAGATCTCCACCCGCGAGACCATCACCGGGCTGCAGCCGCAGGCGCCGGTGAAGTTGCGCGGGGTGGACGTCGGCAAGGTGTCGAAGATCGGCTTCGACACCAAGGTGCCGGGCAACGTGCTGCTCAGGCTGGAAGTGGACGAGGACGTGAAGCTCACCAAGGACACGTTCGCCACGCTCAGCTACCAGGGCATCACCGGGCTGGCGTTCATCCAGCTGTCCGACCACGGCAAGCCCGCGCCGCAACTGGTGCCCAACGACGACGCCCCGCCGCGCATCCCGCTGGAGCAGGGCTTCATGTCCAAGCTGGAGACCAAGGGCGAAGTGATCCTGGAGCAGGTGGAGCAGGTCACCACGCGCATGAACCGGCTGCTGAACGACGAGAACCAGAAGCGCTTCACCGCCGCGCTGGCCAGCCTGGACGGGGCGGCCGGCAGCGCCAAGCAGCTAGCCGAGCGCCTGGACAACAGCGTGCAGAAGCAGCTGGACCCGACGCTGGCGCACGCGCGCAATACGCTCAAGTCGGTCGACCAGGCGGCCGACGAGGTGGCGAAGACGGCTGCCGAATTCGACCGCACGGCCAAACGGCTGAACGAGAAGGACGGCCCGCTGGACAAGCTGGGGCAGGGCACCGACTCGCTGGCGGGCGCCGCCGAGCGCTTCAGCATCACCACGCTGCCGCGCCTGAACCGCACGGCCGAAGAGGCGGGCCGCACCCTGCGGCAGGTGCGCCGCACCGTCAACGACCTGGGCGACAACCCGCAGCAGCTGATCTACGGCGAAGGCAAGCCCGAGCCCGGGCCGGGCGAGCCGGGCTTCCGGGCCCCGGGAGGTCCGCGATGAGGGCCGCTGTTGCTGCGACGCTGGTGGCCCTGGTGCTCGGCGGCTGCAATGCCCTGCCCGACAAGCCAGTGCGGGCCGACCTGTACGACTTCGGGCCGCCGCCGGCCAGCGCGGCGCCGGGTGCGTCGCCCACGGCCCACGCGCTGGTGCTGCCGGAGATCGAGGCGTCGCGTGCCTTCGACGGGCTTTCCATCCTGTACCGCCTGGGCTACGCCGATGCCCACCAGTTGCGCCAGTACGCCATGGCCCGCTGGACCGCGCCGCCGACCCAGCTGGTGCGGCAGCGCCTGCGCGAGACGCTGGCGCGCGACCAGCTGGTGCTGGACTCCGAAGAGTCCGCCGGGCTCGCGCGCACCGGCGGGCCGCGGCCGCGCGTACTGCGCATCCAGCTGGAGGAGTTCACCCACTACTTCGAGACCGAAAAGCAGAGCCGCGCCATGGTGCGCCTGCGCTGCACGCTGCTGGAGCCCACGCCGGCCGGCGAGCGCGCGGTGGCGCAGCGCGTCTTCAGCTTGCAGAGCCCCGCCCCTTCGGCCGATGCGGCGGGCGGCGTGCGCGCACTGACGGCGGCCGTCGATGCGGCCGCGCTCGAAGTGGCGCGCTGGCTGCAGCAGCAACGCTGATGGCTGCCGCTTCGCTCGAAGCGCAACTGCAGGCCGCCGGCCTGGAGATCATGGGGCGCTGCGAGCATCTTTCCGGCTTGCCGGGCCTGCTGCAGCAGGCCACGCTGCTGCAGGACTTCACGGCGGCCGAGGCCGACGTGCTCGGCCTCGAGATGATCCGCGTGCATGCCAAGCCCGGGCAGCTGATGATCCGCGAAGGCGACGCCAGCGACTGGCTGATGGTGCTCTTGAGCGGCACGGTCGACGTCAGCAAGCGCAAGGTCGGCGAAGAAGCCGCTGCGGGCGAGAGCACGACCACCCGGCTGGCGGTGGTGCGCGAAGGCGCGGTGCTGGGCGAGATGTCGATGATCGACGGCGAGCCGCGCTATGCGAGCTGCTGGGCCCTGTCGGATGTGGAGGCGGGTGTGCTGAGCCGCTCGGCTGTCGCGCGCCTGATCGCCACGCACCCGGCGATCGGGGCGAAGCTGCTGGTGAAGCTCACGCAGTTGCTGGCGCAGCGGCTGCGCAACACCAGCAACCAACTGGTGAAGGCTTTGCGCAAGACGGGGGAAGCCTGATCAGCCGCGCAGCACCGGGAACAGCTTCTGCAGGCCGTCGGCCATCACCTCCACCGCCAGCGCGGCCAGGATCAACCCCATCAGCCGGGTCATCACGTTGATGCCGGTCTTGCCCAGCACGCGCGCGATCGGCCCGGCCAGCGAGAAGCAGATGGCCGTCGCTACACCGATCACCACGCCGTACAGCACCAGCGCGCCCAGCTGCCACACTGACTGTGCGCGCTCGGCATAGATCACCACCGTGGAGATCGTGGCCGGCCCGGTGAGCAGCGGGATGGTGAGCGGGACCACCGCGATGCTGGCGCCCATCGCCGCTTTCGCCGCCCCGTCCTGCAGCTCGCCGGTATTCGGCTTGGCTTCGGCCGGGTTCGCGTTGAGCATGTTCAGCGCGCTGGTGAGCAGCAGCATGCCGCCACCCACCTGGAAGCTCGCCAGCGAGATGCCGAAGAAAGCGAGGATGCCGGTGCCCAGCAAGGCGCTGCCCGCGATGACGAGGAAAGCCGTGAGCGAGGCCACGCCGACGGTGCGGCGCCGCTGCATCCGCGAAAAGCCCTGCGTGTAGTGGATGTAGAAGGGCACGATCGCCAGCGGGTTGACGATCGCCAGCAGCGTGACCAGCGGCTTCAGGTCCATCAAGCCGCGGGCTCCCGCCGCCGGAACATGCCCCAGCCTTCCATCTGCAGCACCTGCTCGCCATGCTGGTTGCTCATCTCCCAGCGCGAACGCACCAGCCCCACGCCGGGGCGGCTGTTCATGGGCCGTGCTTCCAGCACCACGTGGCGCAGCGTGAGCGTGTCGCCCGGGAACACCGGCTTGCTCCAGCGCAGGTTTTCCAGCCCCGGCGAGCCCAGGCTGGCGGCGTCGCGCAGGAAGTTGGTGACGGTGAGGCGCATCGCCAGCGCGCAGGTGTGCCAGCCGCTGGCGCACAGGCCGCCGAAGATCGACTGCTTGCCGGCTTCCTCGTCCAGGTGGAAGGGCTGCGGGTCGAACTGCCCGGCGAAGTCCTTGATCTCTTCGGCCGTGAGGCTGGCCGAGCCGAGGTCGCGCACCGTGCCCGGCTGCATGTCCTCCCAGAAATACTTGGGTTCCATCTTTCAGCGTCCTCCGGAGACTTCCAGCAGCGACATGGTGGTGTAGCTCGCCTGCGGCGACAGCAGCCACAGGATGGCCTCGGCCACTTCTTCGGCCGTGCCGCCGCGGCGCATGGGCACCTCGTGCGCCAGCGCGCGCACCCGGTCGGGCAGGCCGCCCGAGGCGTGGATCTCGGTGTCGATCAGGCCGGGCCGCACCGCATTCACGCGGATGCCTTCGGCCGCGACTTCCTTGGCCAGGCCCAGCGTGAAGGCGTCGATCGCGCCTTTGGACGCCGCGTAGTCGACGTACTGGGCCGGCGAGCCCAGGCGCGACGCCGCGCTGGACACGTTGACGATGGCGCCGCCGCTGCCGCCGTGGCGCGTGCTCATGCGCCGCACTGCCTCGCGCGCGCAGACCATGCTGCCGAACACGTTGATGTCGAGCATGCGCTTCAGGCGCTCGCCGCTCATTTCGTCGACGCGGGCCGCCACGTCCACCACGCCGGCGTTGTTGACCAGCGCCGCCAGGCGCCCGAGCTGCGCGTCCACCTGCGCGAACATCGCCAGCACCTGCGGCTCCTGCGCGACGTCGGCCTGCACCGCAATGGCCCGCCCGCCGCCCGACCGGATGCGCGCCACCACCTCTTCGGCGGCGCTCGCCTGCTTCGCGTAATTGACCGCAACGGCGTAACCGCGCTGCGCCGCCAGCAACGCCGTAGCGGCGCCGATTCCCCGGCTGCCGCCGGTCACGAGGACCACCTGCTCCACCATCAATCCCTCCTGCACGCCAGGCGCGAATGCGCTACAAAGCGCCATTACACCTCAAGCCCCGGAGGCCCCGTGCATCGATTCCTTGCAGCGCTGCTGCTGCTGGCCGGCGGCGCCGCCGCGGCCGCCGGCTACACGGGCCCCTTGTTCGATGCGCACCTGCACTACAACGAAGAGGCGTGGAATGGCACCGCAGGCCCGCACCCGCTGGCCGACGTGCTGGCGCGCATGAAGCGCAACGGCGTGCGCGCCATCATCGGCAACTCGCGGCCCAACGACGGCACCAAGGCGCTGGCCGCATCGGGCGAAACGCGGGCCGCCGGTGTCACGGTGGTGCCCTTCATCCGCCTGTACCGCAACCGCGCCGACTACGACAGCTGGTTCCGCGACGAGACCATCTACCAGATGGTGCAGGACGAACTGGCGCGCGGCACCGCGGCCGGGCCGTTCCGCGGCATCGGCGAGTTCCACCTGTACGACAGCGCCAACGCCAACGGCGCCGTGGCGGCCAAGCTGATGAAGCTGGCCGAGGAGAAGGACCTGGCCGTGCTGGCGCACGTGGACGACGTCGCCGTCGACCTCTTGATGGCGCACACGCCGTCGAAGGGGCAGAAGCTGCGCCTGGTCTGGGCGCACACCGGCATCGGCGGCGCGCCGGCGGCGCGGGTCGACCAGTTGATGGCGCGTTATCCCCACCTGATGGGCGAGCTGTCGTACCGCCCCGGCCTCACCTGCGACGGCGGCAAGCTGTGCCCCGAGTGGCGGCAGCTGATCCTGAAGTACCCGCAACGGTTCATGATCGGCTCGGACACCTGGGTCAACCAGCGCTGGCTTTACTACGACGAGCTGATGCAGGGCTACCGCACGTGGCTCGGCGACTTGCCGTCCGACGTGGCGCGGCGCATCGGCTGGGACAATGGCGCCACCCTGTTCGGACTGCCCAAGCCATGATCCAGCTGCATTACTACCCCAGCACCGCCGCGATGGTGCCGCACATCGTGCTGGAGGAAATCGGCGTGCCGTTCGAGCGCGTGTTCGTCGACCGCACGAAGGACGCGCACAAGTCTGCGCAGTACCTGCAACTCAATCCCAACGGCCTGCTCCCGGTGCTGGTCGACGGCGGGCTGGTGCTGTACGAGACGGCGGCGGTGGTGCTGCACCTGTGCGACACGCATCCGCAGGCGAAACTGGCGCCGGAACCCGGTACGCACCAGCGAGCGCATTTCTACAAGTGGCTCGCGTGGCTGACCAACACGCTGCAGGCCACGCTGATCCTGTATTTCTATCCCGAGCGCTGGTTCAACGCGGGCAACACCGCGGGCGCTTCGGAGCTGAAGGCGCATGCGCAGCGGCGTGTCGGTGAGCTGCTGCAACAGCTCGACGGCAAACTGGCGCGCCATGGCGGCGACTGGTTCCTGGGAACGAGCTATTCGGCGCTGGACCCCTACGTATTCACGCTGTGCCGCTGGACGCGCAACTTCAGCGAAGGCCGTGCGCGCGACCATGCGCACCTCGGGCCGTACCTGCAGCGCATGCTGCAGCGGCCGGCCGTGCAGCGGGCGCTGGCCGCGGAAGACCTCTCGCCGCCCTATGTCTAGCTGGGGTTTCACCCCAGCCTACGCCGGTGGCGCCCGTAGGCTGGGGTGGGGTGAAACCCCAGCGGCTTCTCAGCGCCCCGTGCTGCGCAAGTAGCGCTTGCGCCAGAACACCACGCCCAGCCCCACCGCGATCAGCAGCATCGAGCCCAGGATCCACCAGAAGCCCTCGTCGCGGTGGATCAGCGGCAGGAACTCGAAGTTCATGCCGAAGATGCCCGCGATCAGGTTGAGCGGCAGGAAGATGGCGGTCAGCGCCGTCAGCGTGCGCATGATCTCGTTGGTGCGGTTGCCGAGTGCCGAAAAGTGGATCTGCACCGCGGTTTCGGCACTGTGCTCCATCCGGCGCACGTGATGCACCACCCGGTCGATGTGCTCGATGACGTCGCGCGCGCGCGCCTCCAGCAGGTCGCGCTCGGCGCGCGTGATCCACGGCGCCGGCTGCTCGCGCTGGCTGTCCAGCCATTCCTGCATGGCGTCGTTCTGTTCTTCCGACAGGTCTTCCAGCGCATGCAGGGCATTGCGCGCGGTGAGCAAGGCGCCCCAGTCGGCGTTGCGGCTGCTGGCGGCGAGCATGTCGCGCTGCCAGGCGTCGAGCTCGTTGCTGAGGTCCTTGCGTAGGTTGAGGTAGCTGTCGACCATCACGTTGACCATGCGCAGCATCAGGTCCGACGGGTTGCCGGGCAGGCGGCTGCGCGCGGCGGCGCTCAGGCCCTCGGTCTGCACCGCGTCGGCCAGGTAGCGCTGGATGAAGGAGCGGGCGGCATAGCAGCCGGCCGGGTGCACCGTGACCAGCAGGCGGTCGAATACCACGAAGCCAACGGCGCGCGTGCGGATGCGCCCGAAGCCGGCTAGCGGCGCCGGCCTGGGTGCTTGCGATTCGCCCAGCTCCACCCGCACCTCGGCTTCGGTTGCGAGCCGCCGGAAGATCACCACGTCGTAGACCGACGTGTAGTCGTAGTGCGAGGGGTGCGAGCGGTTGCCCAGGTCCTTGACGTGCAGGTCCAGCAGCGGGGAGCCGCCGATGGCCTGCGCGGCTTGCTGGATCGCAGGGAGGTCGGCTTCGAACGACTCGCGCTCGAGGTAGATCCAGACGAAGCCGCCGTCGGGCGCCTTCGCCGGCGGCTGGTCGAGAAAGCGAAGCGTGCCGGCACCGAACTCGACGATCTGCATGCCGGCGATTGTGCTTCAGCCTTTCAGCTTGCGGGCGGCGTCGAGGGCGAAGTAGGTGAGCACACCGTCGGCGCCGGCCCGCTTGAAGGCAAGCAGGCTTTCCATCATCACCGCATCGTGGTCCAGCCAGCCGTTCTGGGCGGCCGCCTTCAGCATCGCGTACTCGCCCGACACCTGGTAGGCGAAAGTCGGCACGCGGAACTCGTCCTTCACGCGGCGCACCACGTCGAGGTAGGGCATGCCGGGCTTCACCATCACCATGTCGGCGCCCTCGGCGATGTCCATCGCCACTTCGCGCAGCGCCTCGTCGGTGTTGCCCGGGTCCATCTGGTAGACCTTCTTGTTGGACTTGCCGAGGTTGCCCGCGGAGCCCACTGCGTCGCGAAACGGACCGTAGAACGCGCTCGCGTACTTGGCGCTGTAAGCCATGATGCGGGTGTGGATGAAGCCCTTGCCTTCCAGCGCGGTGCGGATGGCGCCGATGCGGCCATCCATCATGTCGCTGGGCGCCACGATGTCCACGCCGGCTTCGGCCTGCACCAGCGCCTGCTTGGTCAGCACTTCCACCGTCTCGTCGTTCAGGATGTAGCCGGTTTCGTCCAGCAGGCCGTCCTGCCCGTGGCTGGTGAAGGGGTCCAGCGCCACGTCGGTCATCACGCCCAGCTGCGGAAACTGGCGCTTGAGCTCGCGCACCACGCGCGGCACCAGCCCTTCGGCGTTGAAGGCCTCGCGCCCGTCGGGCGTTTTCAGCGACGGGTCGATCACCGGGAACAGCGCCATCGCCGGGATGCCCAGGGCCACGCATTGCTCGGCCACCGGCAGCAGCAAGTCGAGGCTCACGCGCTCCACGCCCGGCATCGAGGCCACCTGCTCGCGCCGGCCGCTTCCGTCCAGCACGAACACCGGGTAGATCAGGTCGTTGGCCGTGACGGCGTGCTCGCGCACCAGGTTGCGGGTGAAGTCGTCGCGGCGCAGGCGCCGCGGCCGGCCGTGCGGGTAGGGGGCGAAAGGGGTCATGTCGAAAATTGTGCCTGAGAACGCGTAAGTCCCTGATTTGTATGGCATCCCAGTGGGATCCGCTTGTGAATTGTCAAGTGAACAGGTTGCCTTGCAGCTTGTATCCGGGTTCCCGCTTTGGTAAATTGGGGTCGGGCGGTTTGCCGCTCCCCGCTTTTCCTCCCTGAGCGGGTGCCTTAATGTGTGACAGCAAAAAGGCTTCGGACCCCGGCCGAGTGGCCGGGGTTTTTTTATGGCCCCACTACACTCGGCGCCATGCTCTGGGTCAAGGTCTTCCACATCGTCTTCATCACGGGCTGGTTCGCCGGCCTGTTCTACCTGCCGCGCATCTTCGTGAACCTGGCGATGGTGCCCGAGGGTTCGCTCGCCGAGCGCGAGCGCCTGCTCGTCATGGCCCGCAAGCTGTTGCGCTTTTCCACCATCCTGGCCGTGCCTGCAGTGGGCTTCGGACTGTGGCTGTGGCTCGCATGGGGTTTCGGGCAGGGCCAGGGCTGGGTGCACGGCAAGCTGTTCGTCGCCCTTGCCACCGTGGGCTACCACCATGGCTGCGCGCGCCTGCTGCGCAAGTTCGAGGCGGGCGGCGACCTGCACGGCCACGTCTGGTACCGCTGGTTCAACGAACTGCCGCTCCTGCTGATGCTGGCGGCGGTCACGCTCGCGGTGGTCAAGCCCTTCTGACGTGGCGACTGCGCACAAGACCTCCGCCTGGCCGCTCGCCGTGGCGTATTCGGCGGTGGTCATCTACGCGAGCCTGTATCCGTTCAGCGGCTGGCGCAACCAGGGCGTCTGGCCGTTCGAGTTCCTCGCCAGCCCCTGGCCGAAGTACTGGACCGGCTTCGACCTGGCGGCCAACGTCGTCGGCTACGCCCCGCTGGGCTTCCTGATGGCGCTGGCGTTCCTGCGGCGCGGGGCTTTCGCCTTCGTGCCGAAGTCGAACGCGGGTGCCATCGCCGTGGCCGTGGCATCGTCGGCACTGCTGTCGCTGCTGATGGAGCTTGCGCAGAACTTCCTGCCGGACCGCGTGCCGTCCAACGTCGACTTCGGCCTCAACGTCACCGGCGCCCTGCTCGGGGCGGTGACCGCTACCGGGCTCGAGCTGGCCGGCGCGGTCGACCAGTGGACGCGCCTGCGCACGCGATGGTTCGTCGACGAGGCGCGGGGCGCGCTGGTGCTGCTGGCCCTGTGGCCGGTGGCGCTGCTTTTCCCGGCTGCAGTGCCGCTGGGGCTGGGGCAAGTGCTGGAGCGGGTGGAGGCTGCGCTCGCCGAATGGCTGGAGGACACGCCTTTCCTCGAGTGGCTGCCGCTGCGCGAGGTGGAACTGCAGCCGCTGGTGCCTGCCGCCGAACTGCTGTGCGTGGCGCTCGGCCTGCTGGTGCCCTGCCTGCTGGGCTACACGATCATCCGCTCGATCGGGCAGCGCGCGGTGTTCGGCGTCGTCGTGTTCGCCATCGGCGTGCTGGTGACGGCGCTGTCGGCGGCGCTGAGCTGGGGGCCGGCCCACGCCTGGTCGTGGCTCACGCCGCCCGTGACCATGGGGCTGGCCTTCGGCGTGGTGCTGGCCATGCTGCTGCTGCCGGTGCCGCGGCGCGGCTGTGCGGCGCTGGTGCTGCTGGCTCTGGGCGTGCACCTCACGGTGCTGAACCAGGCGCCCAACAGCGCCTACTTCGCGCACACGCTGCAGGCTTGGGAGCAGGGGCGCTTCATCCGCTTTCACGGGCTGGCGCAGTGGGTGGGCTGGCTGTGGCCTTACGCCACGCTGGTGTACGTGCTGCAACGGGCGTCACGCCGGGAGGCCCCACCTAGAATGGCGGCATGAGTTCGTACTACCAGAGGCACATCTTTTTCTGCCTCAACAAGCGGGACAACGGCGAGGCCTGTTGCGCCGACCACGACGCGCAGGGCGCCTTCGACCGCTGCAAGCAGCAGGTGAAGTCGCAGGGCCTCACCGGCCCGGGCAAGGTGCGCGTGAACAAGGCCGGCTGCCTCGACCGTTGCCAGGGCGGGCCGATCTGCGTGGTCTATCCCGAAGCCGTCTGGTACACGTATGTCGACAAGGCCGACATCGACGAGATCGTCGAGTCGCACCTGAAGAACGGCAAGGTGGTCGAGCGCCTGCTCACGCCGCCGCACCTGGGCCGATGAATCCCAGGACGCAGCGTTTCGACATCACCGGCCCCGCGGGGCGCATGCAGGTGCTGCGGGACACCCCCGAGGGCACGCCGCGCGGCGTCGCGGTGCTGGCGCACCCGCACCCGCTGTTCGGCGGCACCATGGACAACAAGGTGGTGCAGACGCTGGCGCGCGCGGCCGTGCAGTCGGGCTGGATCGCATTGCGCTTCAACTTCCGCGGCGTGGGCACCAGCGAGGGCGAGCACGACGACGGGGTGGGCGAGGCGGCCGACATGCTGTCGCTGATCGAGCAGCTGGCGCCGCACGATGCGCTGGTGCTGGGCGGTTTTTCCTTCGGCGCCTACGTCACGGCCAGCGTGCTCGGCAAGCTCTGGACGACGCGCGACATCCAGCGCATCGTGCTGGTGGGCACGGCCACTTCGCGCTTCGAGGTGCCCCAGCTGCCGCGCGACTCGCACGACCGCACGCTGGTCATCCATGGCGAGCAGGACGACACGGTCCCGCTGGCCTCCACGCTCGACTGGGCGCGGCCGCAGTCACTGCCGGTTACCGTCGTTCCCGGTGTGGAGCACTTCTTTCACGGACAATTGACTTTGCTAAAGAGTCTTGTGCTTCGGCACCTGCGCTGACACCCACCCATGAGAACGAATTTCCTGCGCGCGCTGGTCGCGCCCTTGCTGGCCGTCTTTTGCCTGGCCGCTGCTGCACAGGCCCCGCAGCCCCCTGAAGTGGCGGCGAAGAGCTGGCTGCTGTACGACATGTCGGCCAACCAGGTGCTGGCGGCGCGGGACGCCGACTCGCCGGTCGAGCCGGCGTCGCTGACCAAGCTGATGACGGCCTACCTCGTGTTCGACGCGCTGCGCGCGAAGAAGATCGACCTGAAGCAGGCGCTGCCGGTGAGCGAGCGCGCCTGGAAGATGCCGGGCTCGCGCATGTTCATCGACCCCAAGATGCAGGTGCCGGTGGAGGACCTCATCAAGGGCATGATCGTGCAGTCGGGCAACGACGCCACCGTCGCGCTGGCCGAAGGCGTGGCGGGCAGCGTGGAGCGCTTCGTCGAGCTGATGAACCAGCAGGCCAAGGCGCTGGGCATGAAGAACACCGGCTACAAGAACGTGGAAGGGCTCACGGCGCCCGGCCACACGACGACGGCGCGCGACCTGTCGATCCTGGCCTCGCGGCTGATCCAGGAGTTCCCGGATTACGTGGGGTACTACGCTATCAAGAAGTACCGCTACGAGGGCACGCCCACCACCAACGACACCAACCGCAACCTGCTGCTGTTTCGCGACCCAACGGTCGACGGGCTGAAGACCGGCCACACGGAAGCGGCGGGCTACTGCCTGATCGCCACGGCGCGGCGCGACTTCCCGAACCTGAAGGGGCGGCGCCTCATCGCGATCGTGCTGGGCGCGCAGAGCGAGGCGGCGCGGGCCAACGAAGCCCAGAAACTGCTGAACTGGGGCTATACGGCCTGGGAAGGCATCAAGCTGTTCGAGGCCGACCAGGCGGTGGTGGAGCCGGTGATCTGGAAGGGCACCGAAAAGACGGTCAAGCTGGGCCAGCCGCAACCCATCGTGCTGGCCGTGCCGGCCGGGCAGGCGGGCAAGCTCAAGACCCAGGTGGCCCGCCCGGACCCCCTGGTCGCCCCGATCCGCAAGGGCCAGCCGGTCGGCACCCTGAAGGTGCTGGCGGGCGACAAGGTGATCCACGAGGTGCCGCTGGTGGCCTTGGCCGAGGTGCCGCAGGCCGGGATTTTCAGCCGCGCCTGGGACGCGGTGCGGCTCTGGATCCAGTGAACTGGCGGGTTTGACCCGGCCGGGATATACTAGAGGGCTTTCCCGCAATTGGGGCGGGGGAGCTTTTTCCATTCCAGCAAACGTTTAGGGACGTTTTTTAATGCCAACCATCAATCAACTCGTGCGTTACGGGCGGGAGGTCGAAAAGACCAAATCCAAGTCGCCCGCGATGCAGAACAGCCCCCAGCGCCGGGGCGTGTGCACCCGGGTGTACACAACGACGCCCAAGAAGCCGAACTCGGCCCTGCGGAAAGTCGCCAAGGTGCGCCTGACCAACGGTTTCGAGGTGATCTCGTACATCGGCGGCGAAGGCCACAACCTGCAGGAGCACTCGGTGGTGCTGGTGCGCGGCGGCCGGGTCAAGGACCTGCCGGGCGTGCGTTACCACATCGTGCGCGGCTCGTTGGACCTGCAGGGTGTGAAGGACCGCAAGCAGTCCCGTTCGAAGTACGGCGCCAAGCGCCCGAAGAAGGCCTAAGAGAGTTTCGTTTTTGTCCGGTGCCCGGACGCCCTCGGCAGGGCGAACCAGGCGTAGTGACCCACTGTCGGGTCGAGTAAGCGGGCAGCCAGATGGCGCCCTGGGCCTCAAAGGCCAGCTGAAGCAAATTGAAGAGGTGAAAAATGCCGCGTCGTCGTGAAGTCCCTAAACGTGAAATCCTGCCGGATCCCAAGTACGGCAATGTCGAGCTCGCCAAGTTCATGAACGTGATCATGCAAGGCGGCAAGAAGGCGGTCGCCGAGCGCATCGTGTACGGCGCGCTCGAGCAGATCGAGAAGAAGAACCCGGGCAAGGACCCGGTGGAAGCCTTCACGATGGCCATCAACAACGTGAAGCCCATGGTCGAGGTGAAGTCCCGCCGCGTCGGTGGTGCCAACTACCAGGTGCCCGTGGAAGTGCGGCCCGTGCGCCGCCTGGCGCTGTCGATGCGCTGGCTGAAGGAAGCCGCGAAGAAGCGCGGCGAGAAGTCGATGGCCCTGCGACTGGCCAACGAGCTCATGGAAGCCACGGAAGGCCGTGGCGGCGCCATGAAGAAGCGCGACGAAGTGCACCGCATGGCCGAGGCCAACAAGGCCTTCAGCCACTTCCGCTTCTAAGGACCGTCCCCATCTGAGGACGGGGCCCGCCAAGAGCGGGCCTCGTCCCATTGATAACCGAAAGACTCATCATGGCCCGCAAAACGCCTATCGAGCGCTATCGCAACATCGGCATCTCGGCGCACATCGACGCCGGCAAGACGACGACGACCGAGCGCATCCTGTTCTACACCGGTGTGAACCACAAGATCGGCGAAGTGCACGACGGCGCCGCCACGATGGACTGGATGGAGCAGGAGCAGGAGCGCGGCATCACGATCACGTCGGCCGCCACCACGTGCTTCTGGAAGGGCATGGACCTGTCGTTCCCCGAGCACCGCATCAACATCATCGACACCCCCGGCCACGTGGACTTCACCATCGAGGTGGAGCGTTCCATGCGCGTGCTGGACGGCGCCTGCATGGTGTACTGCGCCGTGGGCGGCGTGCAGCCCCAGTCGGAAACCGTCTGGCGCCAGGCCAACAAGTACAAGGTGCCCCGTCTCGCGTTCGTCAACAAGATGGACCGCACGGGCGCCAACTTCTTCAAGGTCTACGAGCAGATGAAGGTCCGCCTGAAGGCGAACCCGGTGCCCATCGTGATCCCGATCGGCGCCGAGGAGAAGTTCACCGGCGTGGTCGACCTGCGCAAGATGAAGGCCATCTACTGGGACGAAGCGTCCCAGGGCATGAAGTTCACTTTCGAGGAAATCCCGGCCGACCTGCTGGAAACCGCCAAGGAATGGCGCGAGAAGATGGTCGAGGCAGCCGCCGAGGCCAACGACGAGCTGATGAACAAGTACCTGGAAGAGGGTGACCTGAGCGAAACCGAGATCACGCTGGGCCTGCGCACGCGCACGATCGCCGGCGAGATCCAGCCCATGCTGTGCGGCACGGCGTTCAAGAACAAGGGTGTGCAGCGCATGCTGGACGCCGTGATCGAACTCATGCCCTCGCCCGTGGACATTCCCCCGGTGACGGGCACGGACGAGGACGAGCAGCCGGTCAGCCGCAAGGCCGACGACAACGAGAAGTTCTCGGCACTCGCGTTCAAGCTGATGACCGACCCGTTCGTGGGCCAGCTCACCTTCGTGCGCGTCTATTCGGGCGTCCTGTCCAAGGGCGACAGCGTCTACAACCCGATCCGCGGCAAGAAGGAGCGCATCGGCCGGATCGTGCAGATGCATGCCAACAACCGCATGGAAGTCGACGAGATCCGCGCAGGCGACATCGCCGCGTGCGTGGGCCTGAAGGACGTGACCACCGGCGAGACGCTGTGCGACCCGTCGTCCATCGTGATGCTGGAGCGCATGGTGTTCCCCGAGCCCGTGATCGCGCAGGCCGTCGAGCCCAAGACCAAGATGGACCAGGAAAAGATGGGCATCGCGCTCAGCCGCCTGGCCGCCGAAGACCCTTCTTTCCGTGTCAAGACCGACGAGGAGTCGGGCCAGACCATCATCGCCGGCATGGGCGAGCTGCACCTGGAAATCATCGTCGACCGCATGAAGCGCGAGTTCGGCGTGGAAGCCAACGTGGGCAAGCCGCAGGTGGCCTACCGCGAAACCATCCGCAAGACGGTGGAAGAGAGCGAAGGCAAGTTCGTGCGCCAGTCCGGCGGCAAGGGCCAGTACGGCCACGTCGTGCTCAAGCTCGAGCCCAACGAAGTCGGCAAGGGCTTCGAGTTCGTCGATGCCATCAAGGGCGGCGTGGTGCCGCGCGAGTACATCCCGGCCGTCGAAAAGGGCATCGTCGAGGCGCTCAACAGCGGCGTGCTGGCAGGCTACCCGGTGGTGGACGTGAAGGTCACGCTGCACTTCGGTTCGTACCACGACGTGGACTCGAACGAGAACGCGTTCAAGATGGCCGCGATCTTCGGCTTCAAGGAAGGCGCGCGCAGGGCCCACCCGGTGATCCTCGAGCCGATGATGTCGGTGGAAGTGGAGACCCCGGAAGACTACGCCGGCAACGTGATGGGCGACCTGGCGTCGCGCCGCGGCATGGTGCAGGGCATGGAAGACATGCCCGGCGGCGGCAAGGTGATCAAGGCGGAAGTCCCGCTGTCCGAGATGTTCGGCTACTCGACGACCCTCCGCTCCATGTCGCAGGGCCGCGCCACCTACACGATGGAGTTCAAGCACTACAACGAAGCTCCGAAGAACGTGGCCGAAGGCATCATCTCGGCGCGTACCAAGTAAGAAACCAAAGACCGGTCTGCGACCGTGGGGCCCTCGTTGCCGGTGGCGAGGGGTCAACCACTGCGGTGCAGACCTAAAACCGTACACCGGCATTGCTCTTTGAAGGAACAGAGAAATGGCAAAAGGTAAGTTCGAGCGGACCAAGCCGCACGTCAACGTCGGCACCATCGGCCACGTGGACCACGGCAAGACCACGCTGACGGCGGCCATCACCTCGGTGCTGGCGGCCAAGTTCGGCGGTGAAGCCAAGGCGTACGACCAGATCGACGCGGCGCCCGAA
>JACRAY010000031.1 GCA_016213325.1 Burkholderiales bacterium
AGGGCCTGTTAACGCTATTTTCGACGATGCGTTGCTCGCCAAAAAGGCCATGCGCTAGGCGCGGGTCCGCAGGCGCAGTCACCTGCGTCAAGGACCCGTAACAACGCGCATGGCCTTTTTGGCCGCAACCCGCGCGCGGGCGCGAGCCCAGAATCGCGCGACTCGTCGTTGAGGTCCTAGCCAAGGCGGCCAGCCTTGGCGTCGTCGCTCGCCTAGATTCGCGCGATTCTGGGCGCGTGCGCATCGCCGAAAATAGCGTTAACAGGCCCTAGTCAGGTCACTTCGACGCGGTCGAGGAAGCTGGAGAGTTCACCCAGCCACTGCTGCGAAGCCGCGCGGTCGCAATCTCCCGCTGCCATTTCCAGGGCCATGCCGATGTCGGTGATCGCCTGGAAACCGAAGCCTCCGCCCGAGCCGCGCATGCCATGGCCCAGCCGGCCGACGGTTGCAAAGTCGCCGCCTTCGAGGGCAGCGCGCATGGTGAGCACATCCTCGCGGCGGTGCTGCAGGAACTCCGGGACCAGGTCTGCCAGCAGCGGATCCATGCGCACCACGATCGCATCCGAATGAGCCGACGAGTGGTCCCGGATTGCGTCGAGCAGCACGCTTTGCTTGATGGGCTTGGTCAGGAATGCCGTGCACCCTGCCGCCAGGCACTTTTCGCGGTCGCCCATCAGCGCCGAAGCAGTCACGGCAACGATGGGAGTGGGCGCCCGCTGGTTGTCCGCCTCCCACTCGCGTATCTTGCGCGTGGCGGCCAGTCCATCCATCACCGGCATCTGCCGGTCCATCAGCACCAGGTGGTAGCGCCCGGCGGTGAACTTCTCGAAGGCCACTGCGCCGTTCTCGGCCACCTCGATGCGGTAGGGCGTGTGCTGCAGGTAGGCCAGGGTGATGGTGCGGTTGTCTTGCGAATCCTCGACCAGCAGGATGTCGAGCGCCGGCAGCGCCGGCCCCGGGCCCGCATCCACTGCTACGGCCGCGCGGCGCGCCGCGCCTTGCCAGACGGCGAACGGGACGGTGAACGAGAACTCGCTGCCCTTGCCGACGGCACTGTCCACCGAGATCTGCCCGCCCATCAGCTCGACCAGGCGCTTGGAAATGGTGAGGCCCAGCCCCGAGCCGCCGTACTTGCGCGTGGTGGACGAATCGGCCTGCGTGAACTGCTCGAAGACCGCGCCGATCTTCTCGCCGGCAATGCCGATGCCGGTATCCGCAATGGCAAAACGCAGCATCCCGGGCGTTGGGGTGCCCGGCGCCGGTGTGACGCGCAACGCCACCTGGCCGGACTCGGTGAACTTGATCGCATTGCCCAGCAGGTTGAGCAGCACCTGCCGAAGGCGCGTGGGGTCGCCGACCAGGTCGGCCGGAACTTCGGGTGCCACTTCGCACACCAGGGCGAGGCCTTTTTCGGACGCGCGCACGGCCACCATCTCCCGCACTTTCTCGATCACGTCGGCCAGCGAAAATACCGTGTGCTCCAGGTCGAGCTGCGAGGCCTCGACCTTGGAGAGATCGAGGATGTCGTTGATGAGGTTGAGCAGGTTGTCGCCGGCGCGGCGGAAGATCTGCACGTACTTGTCCTGCTGCGGCGTCAGCGGCGTCTTGGCCAGCAGGTCGGCAATGCCGACGATGGCGTTCATCGGGGTGCGGATCTCATGGCTCATGCTGGCCAGGAAGTCCGACTTGGCGCTGCTGGCGGTCTCGGCCATCGCCTTGGCCTGCTGCAGCGCCGCCTCGAGCTGCTTGCTCTGTGTCACGTCGCGCGCCGCGGCAAAGACGCCCTGCAGGGTGCGGCCGCGGTCGTAGATGGTGGTCGCGTTGTACGACACCACGGTTTCGGTGCCGTCCAGCGCGCGCACGGTCAGCTCGTAGTTGCTGACCTTCTTCTCGCTCAGCACCAGCTTGATGGCGGCTTCGGCGCGCTCGGGATCGGTGAAGTAGTTCTTGAAAGGCGCGCCGATCAACTCGTCGCGCGTGCAGCCGGTCAGCGCCTCCATCTGCTTGTTGACGTCGGTGATGATGCCGGACGGATCGGTCGTCATCAGTGCGTCGATGCTCGACTCGATCAGCGACCGCGTGTAGAACTGCTGGTCGCGCAGGCGCTGGTCCAGCTTCTTCTGCTCGGCCTCGACCACCTTGCGCGCCGTGTTGTCGGTGCCGATCAGCAGGTAGCCGATGATCGCGTCCTGGGCATCGCGCAGCGCGGTGACGGAAACCACGGCCGGAAAGCGGCTGCCGTCCTTGCGGAAGTAGGTCAGCTCGTAGATGTCTTCGATGCCACGCGAGGCCTTGAACACCAGGGCTTCGAAGCCCGGGGTGATGGGCGTCCCGAGCTCGATGCTCAGTTCCTTGGCGCGCGCAATCACCTCTTGCGGGTCCGAAATGTCCGCCGGCGTGATCTTGTTCATCACTTCGGCGGCGGTGTAGCCCAGCATGCGCTCGGCCCCGACGTTGAAGACCTGGATCACGCCCTTGGCATCGGTGGCGATGCTGCTGAAGTTGGCGCTGTTGAAGATGGCGCGCTGCAGCGCCGCTCCTGCCTTCAGCAGGGCTTCTTCAGGCGCGTGGGTGCACTGCTTGCCTTTGGGCATGGGGGACTCCTCGGGTCCCCACTATGCGCGCCAGACGGTGCGCGGGGCGTAGTCTGATGCCGACAGCTAACGCCCTTTCGCCAGCTCCAGCTTCGCAATCGCGTTGCGGTGCACTTCATCCGGCCCGTCGACGATGCGCACCGTGCGCTGGTGCGCATAGGCTTCGGCCAGCCAGAAGTCCTGGCTGACGCCCGCGGCGCCGTGCGCCTGGATCGCCCAGTCGACCACCTTGCACGACATGTTGGGGGCCACCACCTTGATCATCGCGATCTCGGCGCGTGCGGCCTTGTTGCCCACCATGTCCATGCGCCACGCAGCGTTCAGCGTGAGCAGGCGCGCCTGGTCGATCAGGCAGCGCGACTCGGCGATGCGCTCGTGCCACACCGACTGCTCGGCCAGCGGCTTGCCGAAAGCGATGCGCTCGCGCAGCCGCGCGCACATCATCTCCAGCGCGCGTTCGGCCGCGCCGATCGAGCGCATGCAGTGGTGGATGCGCCCGGGGCCGAGCCGCCCCTGTGCGATCTCGAAGCCGCGGCCTTCACCCAGCAGCATGTTGGTGACGGGCACTCGCACATCCTGCAGCAGCACTTCCATGTGGCCGTGCGGCGCGTCGTCGTAGCCGAACACCGACAGGTGGCGCAGTACCGTGACGCCCTTGGCGTCGCGCGGCACCAGCACCATCGACTGCTGCGCGTGGCGCGGCGCATCGGGGTCGGTCTTGCCCATTACGATGAACAGCTTGCAGCGCGGGCTGCCCGCGCCGGAAGAGAACCACTTGCGGCCGTTGATCACGTACTCGTCGCCTTCGCGGCGGATCGAGCACTGGATGTTGGTGGCGTCCGACGAAGCCACCGCGGGCTCGGTCATCAGGAAGGCCGAGCGGATCTCGCCGGCCAGCAGCGGGCGCAGCCATTCTGTCTTCTGTTCGGGCGTGCCGTAACGCTCCAGCGTCTCCATGTTGCCGGTGTCGGGCGCGCTGCAGTTGAACACCTCGGCCGACCAGCCGGCGCGGCCCATCACCTCGCACAGGGGCGCGTAGTCCAGGTTGGAGATGCCGCCGTTGCCCTCGTAGGGGTGCGGCAGGAACATGTTCCACAGCCCGGCCGCACGCGCCTTCGGCTTCAGCTCTTCAACGAGCGGCGACACCTGCCAGGCATTGCCCTGGCGGCGGAACGCATCCATCTCGCGGTGGTAGCGCTCCTCGTTGGGGTAGATGTGCTCGGCGTAGAACGCGTCCAGGCGGTCGAGCAGCTCACGGCATTTGGGGGAGGGTTCGGCGAACATCGGTGGGCTCCTGTGGGTGCGTCGATTGGAAGGCCGAAGCCGACCGGCGCGCGATCACCCGGGCGACACGTCGCCTCGAGCTCCCCTGTAGGCTGGGGTGCAACCCCAGCCTGGGAGGCGCTCCGTGATGGCCGTAAGCGATCCGCAAGCCAGGGGTGTCGACGCTTTCCATGGTTGCCCGTAGCATTGGGGCATGGCGCAGATGCTGCCGCAACCCGGCTGGCTCGCCACGGGATTCGTGGTGGCTGCGCTGCTGGCCGTCGCGGCGCACGAGTACCGCTCGCGCGCCACGCGGCAGGTGTCGCTGCCCGACTACCCGAAAGTCACGCGCTCCGCGGCTCTACAGCACTGCACCGAAGGCGCCATGCTGTTCCACGACGTGCGCTGGGCGGCCGCCTGCATGTACCAGGCCGAGCAGGATGCGCAGGCCGATGGCGGCCCTGACTGCGACCTGCCGCCGCAGAAGGCGGCGCGGCTGTACGAGCTGCTGAAAGAAGCCGAGCTGAAGTGCGTCGCCGAGGCGCAGGGCGTGCGCTAGCGCTTCTGCTGCTTGTCGACCTCGGCGCGCAGCCGCTCTTCCTGCTCGCGCAGTTCCGGCGTCAGGGCGTCACCGAAGTCCTCGGCCGCATAGATCTGGCGGATCTCGATGTCGGACTCCGTGCGCATCGGGTTGGGGCATTTCTTCACCCATTCGATCGCCTCGGCGAGCGATGCGCATTTCCAGATCCAGAAGCCGGCGACCAGCTCCTTGGTCTCTGCAAAAGGGCCGTCGATCACGCGGCGCTCCTTGCCCGCGAAGTGCACGCGCGCGCCTTTCGAGCTCGGGTGCAGGCCTTCACCGGCCTCCATGACGCCGGCCTTCACCAGCTCTTCGTTGAATGCGCCCATGGCGGCAAATTCGGCTTCGGTCGGCAGCACGCCGGCTTCGCTGTCGGCGGTGGCTTTCACCAGGATCATGAATCGGGGCATGGCGGTCTCTCCGTTTTGCAAGGTCAGAACGATTGTGTTCCAACCCCATGACGAACGAGCGGGCCGCAAATCGACATGGCCGCTTGCGTTGTAATGCCCCCATGCCCCAACTGTTCACGCCCCTGCAGCTCGGCCGGCTGCAACTGCCCAACCGCATCGTCATCGCCCCCATGTGCCAGTACTCGGCAGTCGAAGGCAGCGCCACCGACTGGCACATGATCCACCTCGGCCACCTGGCCCTGTCGGGCGCCGGGCTGCTGATCGTCGAAGCGACGGCCGTCTCGGCGCGCGCCCGCATTTCGCCGGCGGACCTGGGCCTCTACAGCGACGACAACGAAGAGGCGCTGGCGCGCGTGCTCGCCGCGATCCGCGCGCATTCGCCGATACCGGTCGCGATCCAGCTGGCCCACGCCGGCCGCAAGGCTTCCAGCCGCGCACCGTGGGACGGGGGCGCGCAGATTCCGCCGGACGACCCGCAGGGATGGGTTGCTGAAGCGCCTTCGCCGGTGCCGCACGACGAAGGTGAGCATGCGCCGGCCGCGCTGGACGGCGAAGGCCTCGCGCGCATCCGCGACGACTTCGCGCGCGCAGCGCAGCGCGCGGCCCGCCTCGGCTTCGACGGCATCGAAGTGCACCTGGCACACGGCTACCTGCTGCACGAATTCCTGTCGCCGCTGGCCAACTTCCGCAGCGACGGCTACGGCGGGCCGCTCGGCAACCGCATGCGATTTCCGCTGGAAGTGTTCGAGTCGGTGCGCGGCGCCTTTCCTGCGGAAAAGCCGGTGTGGGTGCGCGTCTCGGCCACCGACTGGGTCGAAGGCGGCTGGGACCTGCCGGACACCATCGAGCTGGCGAAGCAGTTGCAGCAGCGCGGTTGCGCGGCCATCCATGTATCGAGCGGCGGCGTTTCGCCGAAGCAGAAAATTGCGGTCGGCCCCGGCTACCAGGTGCACTTTGCGCGGCAGGTGAAAGAGGCCACCGGCATGACCACGGTGGCCGTTGGGATGATCACCGAAGCGCTGCAGGCCGAGCAGATCATCGCCGAGGGCCACGCCGACGCCGTGGCGCTGGCGCGCGGCATGCTGTACGACCCGCGCTGGCCGTGGCATGCAGCGGCGCAGCTGGGTGCGCACGTGACGGCGCCCAAGCAATATTGGCGGTCGCAGCCGCGCGAGTACAAGGACCTGTTCAGCGGCCTGCACTTCGGCCAGCGCTGAAGCTTCAACTGGACGGTGGCGCGCGGCCGGACTCGGCTTGCGGCCCAATGAAAAAGCTTCGCCTGCGGCTGCCTCGCGCCGCTCTTTGGCGCCCTGTTTGCGCCGGACGCTGCCGCAAGCCCAGCACCAGCAGGTTCGCGACGGCGGCAATTGCCGGCAATCGCTTCCCAAGTCTCCCAAGGCGCCGAGAACGTGAAGGCCGTGAGAAGCCGCCCGCTATCCAGGTGCGGGAAGGCGCCGGACGCGAGGTCGCTCCAGAACGAGTCCGACACCGCGATGGGCGTGCTGGCGCCGCCATCCTGCACGTGCACGTAGGTGTCCAGCACCTGCAGAGGTTTGCTGGCGCTCACAGGCCCCTCCCGCAGCCACCGGGTTTGTAGACGCGCTGCGTGGAGGCGGGATTGTTGGCCAGCTTCGCCAGCGATCGCGTGGGACGGGCGACGAGCTCGCCGCCGCAGTTCGGGCACTTGCCGCCCAGCGTTTCCGTTGCGCACGTTTCGCAGAATGTACACTCGAACGAACAGATGCGAGCCCCGGCCTGCTCCGCCGGCAGGTCCTTGTCGCAGCATTCGCAGCTTGGCCTCATCTGCAGCATGTGCTTCACCCCACCCAACTCGCCGGCACCTTCACCCGCATATCCAGCAGCACCTGCGCATTCCCCTTGCCCAGCGGATCGAACCGCGCCGACGCCGGCCCGCCGCCTGCCAGCGCCTCGTGCAGCAGCAGGTTGATCGCACTCGTCCCGGGCAGGTAAAACCGCTCGACGCGGCCCTTCACCATGTGCGCGAAGTGCGCCCGCACCGCCTCGGGTGTGAGCCGCGCCCACAACAACGGCAACCATTCGGGCCGCCGTGCCACCACGCCGATGTTGGAGATGTCGCCCTTGTCGCCGCTGCGCGCCCAGGCCAGCCGCACCAGCGGCACTTCCACCAGCGGCTCGCCGGCAGGATCCTGCCACGCAGCAGGCTCGGCCAACGGCTGCGCGGCGGGACCGACTGAACCCTCAGGCACCGAAACCGAGATCACTTCTTCACCCACCCGCACCTGCACCGGTACGCGCGCCTTGTCGAGCAAGAAGGAAAACGGCTTCACCAGGGGCGCCGGTGCCGGCCGCCCACCCGACGGCATCGTCGTGCCCGGCGACCACGACGTCCCCGCCGGCGCGATCTCGCGCGCAAAGATCCCCACCGCTTCCTTCTTCGGATGGTCCACCACCACCCGCACCATCACCTCGCGTGAATTGCCCGTACGCGCCTGTTCGCCATACAAGGACTCGCAGCCGAACAACTCGACCTGCACGTTCGTGTAGTCGCCCAGCCCCTGCGCCTGCAGGATCTCGCGCGTGCGCTCGACGATCGCCTCGCCCGTGCGGCGCGCCTTCTTTGCCGCATCGATCCCGACGATTACCATCATCCCGGCGCAGCGCCAGCCATCGAGCTGCGTGGCCGACACCTTGTAAGTCGGAGTCGGCGCGCGTCCCTTCGCGCCCGTCACCCGCACCCGTTCGGCCGACACCTGCTCCACCTGCACCTGCCGGAAGTCGCAGCTCACATCGGGCAGCAGATAGGCCCCCGGGTCGCCGATTTCGTACAGCATCTGCTCGACCACGCAGGCGCGCTCGATCAGGCCGCCGGTGCCGGGCGGCTTGGTCAGCTCGAAGCTGCCGTCGTCGAAGCATTCGACCACCGGGTAGCCGATATGCGCCCAGTCGGGCACACGGCCCCAGTCGGTGAACAGGCCGCCGGTCGCCTGGCAACCGCACTCGATGATGTGGCCTGCCAGGCTGGCACCGGCCAGCCGGTCGTAATCGCCGGGCGACCAGCCGAACTCGTAGACCAGCGCACCGACCGTCACCGCACTGTCGACGCCGCGCCCCGTGATCACGATGTCGGCGCCGGCCGCCAGCGCGCGCGCGACCGGCAGCGCGCCGAGGTAGGCGTTGGCGCTCAGCACCCGCGCGGGCAGCGGCTCGCCGGTGAACATGTCGCGCACGCCATCCGCCCGTAGCTGCGGCATCAGCGCGCTCACGTCGTCACCTTCCACCACCGCGATGCGCGGCGCGAGCCCCATGCCCGACGCCAAGGCCTGCAGGGCGGCGGCACAGGCGCGCGGGTTGATGCCGCCTGCATTCGCGATCACCTTGATGCCACGCTGCATCACCTGCGGCAGCACCTGCTTCATCGCGGTGTCGACGAAGTCGGTGGCGTAGCCTGCTTCCGGGTTCTTGGCGCGTGCGCCGGCCAGGATCGCCATGGTGGTTTCGGCGAGGTAGTCGAACACCAGGTAGTCGATCATCCCGGAGGCGACCAGCTGCGGCGCGCCCACGCTGCTGTCGCCCCAGAAGCCCGATGCGCCGCCGATGCGGACGGTCTTGCGGTTCATGTCGTTCACCTCCCGGTCCACACGGGCTTGCGCTTCTCGTTGAAGGCGGCCATGCCTTCGCGCGCGTCCTCGGTCATTCCCACCAGCGGGAGCTGGCTTTCGGTATAGGCCAGCGCTTCGTCGAACGACATCGCCGCGATCGCATTCATCGCGTACTTGCCGCGCCGGATCGCAGTCGGCGACTTGTCGGCCAGGCGGTCCAGCAGCCACTGCGTCTTCGCATCCAGCTCGGCCGCGGGCACCACATAGTTCAACAGGCCGGCAGCCAGCGCATCCTTCGCGCTCACCGGTTCACCGGTCAGCGCCCATTCGCGCGCCAGCCGCGGCGGCACCAGCTGCTTCAGCAGGCTCAGCACCTGCATGGGAAAGAGGCCGATCTTCACTTCGGGCAGCCCGAACAACGCGTGGTCGGCGGCCACCGCCATGTCGGCCATCGCGAGCAGCCCCATGCCGCCGGCCATGCAGGTGCCGTTGACGCGTGCCACGATGGGCAGCGTCGCACGGGCCGCCTCGCGCAGCAGCTCGGCGTACGCCGTCGTCGGACTGGCAAAGTCGAACACGAAGGCCTGGCCCGGCTGCAGGTCACCGCCGGCACAGAACGCCTTCTCGCCTGCGGCGGTGAGCACGATGGCTCGCACTGCCGGGTCTGCGTGGGCCCGCCGCAGGCCCTCGCGTACGCCTTCGATCACGCCGCCGTTCAGCGCGTTGCGCTTGTCGGGGCGGTTGATGGTGATCCAGAAGCACGGGCCGCGCAGTTCGTGCAGCACGTCGGCGTGGGGTGTCTCGCTCACTTCGCGGCTCCTCTGGTGCGGAACGCCCATTGTGCCCGCACGGTGGCGCCGGCCGGTGTCGCGCACTACACTTCGCGCATGAAACGCACGGCCCCTCCTGCACTCCTGGACGCGCTGAAGTCGCGCTTCGGCAATCGCTGCTCCACCGCTGCCGTCGTGCGCGACCAGCACGGGCGCGACGAGTCGCCGTTCGACGCCGCGCCGCCGGATGCGGTGGTCTTCGCCGAGAACACGGCCGAAGTGGCCGAGGTGGTGAAGCTGTGCGCGCAACACGGCACGCCGATCATTCCCTACGGCGCCGGTTCGTCGATCGAAGGCCACCTGCTGGCCGTGCAGGGCGGCATCAGCATCGACGTGAACGCCATGAACGCGGTGCTGGCCGTCAACCCGGAAGACCTGACAGTCACCGTGCAGCCGGGCGTCACGCGCAAGCAGCTCAACGAGGCCATCCGCGATACCGGCCTGTTCTTTCCCATCGACCCGGGTGCCGATGCCTCCATCGGCGGCATGTCGGCCACGCGCGCCTCCGGCACCAATGCCGTGCGCTACGGCACGATGCGCGAGAACGTGCTGGCGCTCGAAGTGGTCACGGCCAGCGGAGAAATCATCCGCACCGGCACGCGCGCGAAGAAGTCATCGGCAGGTTACGACCTGACGCGCCTGTTCGTCGGCAGCGAAGGCACGCTCGGCGTGATCACCGAGATCACGCTGCGCATCTACCCGATCCCCGAGGCGATTTCCGCAGCCGTCTGCTCGTTCCCCAGCGTGGAAGGCGCGGTGCGCACCACCATCGAAACCATCCAGCTCGGCGTGCCCATCGCGCGCGTGGAGTTGATCGACCGGCATTCAGTTCGCATGGTCAACACCCACAGCAAGCTCACGCTGCCCGAGAAGCCGATGCTGCTGATGGAGTTCCACGGCTCGCCGGCAGGCGTCGAGGAGCAGGCGCAGATCGTGCAGGAGATCGCAGCCGGCAACGGCGGCGAGGCTTTCCAGTGGGCCACCACGCCCGAGGAGCGCACCCGCCTGTGGACCGCGCGGCACAACGCCTACTTCGCCGCCATCCAGTCCAAGCCCGGCTGCCGCGCCGTCACCACCGACGCCTGCGTGCCGATTTCGCGCCTGGCCGAATGCCTGCTGGCGTCCGTGGAGGAAGCCGATGCCGGCAGCCTGCCGTACTTCCTGCTCGGGCACGTGGGCGACGGCAACTTCCACTTCGGCTACCTGGTCGACCCGGCCCAGCCGCAGGAGCTCGACGAAGCCGAGCGGCTCAACGAAAAACTGGTCGCCCGCGCCTTGCGGCTCGGCGGCACCTGCACCGGCGAGCACGGCATCGGCTTGCACAAGATGGGCTTCCTGGTGGAAGAGGCCGGCCCCGGCGCCATCGCCATGATGCGCAGCATCAAGCAGGCGCTGGACCCCCAGGGCATCTTCAACCCCGGCAAGATCTTCGCGGCGTGAGATCAGGCCGGCAAGCGCGACTCCATCCACTTCTTCAGCTTCGATGCTTCGGCGTGCACGGCCTGCAGGGCCTGCAGCATCTGTGGCGTGAGGTTGGTCGCCGATTGGCCCTGCTGCAGCGCACGGTCCGCCGCCTTCTCCAGCTGGTTCACGCTGTGCCGCATCTTCGTGTCGTCTTCCACCGAGCTGGCCTCCTGCTGGGCCTGCCGCGCGCGGGTGTGCAACAGCTCCATGGCTTCGTGCAGGGCCGGCTGGGCCTGCTGCGCCTGCATGGCCCGCCGGGCTTCGTCGGTGCACGCTTCCACGCGGTCGATGCAATGCTTGAGGTCTTGCGAGATCATCCGGGACTCCTTTCAAGCGGCTGCATCCATTACAGTTGCCCGGCAGCGGGGGCTGCGCAGGCGCGCGCGCAACGGGCCTGTCGGTCCCTCGCCGACAAGGGGGACTCGAGAGGGAACATCCGCATGCAAAGCTCTACGTTGGTTCGCGGCCTGGCCGCTGGCGTGCTGGCGCTTTCCGGCCTGCAGCCGGTGGCCGCCCAGGCACCGGCCGCGCCCGTCACCGACGGCCACAATGCCTACGTGTTCGGCGCCAGCGTCAAGCCGTCGGGCCCGGTGCAAGGCGACTTCACCGCCGCCGGTGGGCGGGTGGTGGTGGACCAGGCCGTGTCGGGCGACGTGTTCGCCGCCGGCAGCACGGTCGATATCCGCGCCGCGGTCGGCGACGACGTGCGGGCCACGGCCGGCGACATCAACATCGACGCGGCAGTGGGTGGCGAGCTGGTGGCTGCCGGCGGCGCCCTGACCATCGGCCGCAATGGCTCGATCGCGCGCGACGTGATGGCGTTCGCGGGCAAGGTCACGCTGGACGGCAAGGTCGGCGGCCGCTTCGAGGCGCACGCCGAGCGGGTGGTGATCGACGGCGCCATCAAGGGTGACGTGGTGCTGGAGGCCGAGCACATCGAGCTGGGCCCGCTGGCGCGCATCGACGGCAAGCTGAGCTATGCGTCCAACTCCACGTTCGAGCGCGCCGACGGCGCGGTGGTAACGGGCGGCGTCACGCGCCAGGAGACGAAGGAGAGCAAGCGCAAGGCAGAAAGCCGCGAGTCGCGCGGCAAGGGCTGGACAGGCGCGCTGTTCACCTTTCTGGGGCTGCTCGCCGCCGCCGCACTGCTGCAACTGGTGGCACCGGCCTTCACGTCGCGTGCGGCACAGCGCATCGGGCAGGTGCCGTGGCCGGTGGCGGGCATCGGCGTTGCTGCGCTCATCGGCACGCCGGTGGCCGCGGTGGTGCTGTGCATCACCCTCATCGGCATCCCGTTCGCGCTCATCCTGCTGATGCTGTACCCGCTGCTGATGCTGTTCGGCTTTCTCACCGGCGCGTTCTTCCTGGCCGACCGCCTGCCCGGTGCGCTGCGCCGCTCGCCACCCGAGTCGCTCGGCGTGCTGATGGCCTATGTGGCCGTCACGCTGCTGCTGGTGCTGCTGCTGGGTCGCGTCCCGGTGGTCGGCGGCTTCCTCATCGCGGCCCTCATGCTGCTGGGCATGGGCGCCTTTTCGATGGAGCTGTACGCACGCTGGCGCGCGCGACCGGCCCGCGCGGCCTAGTTGTGGCGGTGCGGCGTGCCGCGCGCGCGCCGGTAGTGGTCGCCCAGCACGTCGCGGCCCCAGTCGCCGGCGAAGTCGCGCCACACGCTGTGCACGTGGTTGCCGCCGGAGTTGTCCCATTCGATGAGGAAGCCCGCACCCTGGATGCGCCAGTAGTGCGGCTGGCCGCGCTCCTGCGAGCCGGCCCAGCCGAAGCGCAGCGTTGCCAGGCCGCCGGCGCGCACGCGCTCCAGCCGCTGTTGCGCAATCGACGGCTCGGCCACCGACGCGAAAGCCTCGACGATGCGCAGCAGCAAGGCTTGCGCCGCCGTGTCCATCTCGCCGAACGCGATGCCCGCCGGCTCCAGCGGCGAGAGCTGGTCCGCGTTGCGCGTGACGATGTCGCCGAAGGGCTGCGCGCTGAACACGGCGCGCTGGCGCAGTGGCGCGCTCAGAGCGGCCAGCAGCGCGTACGCGCGGTCTTCCTCGTCGCCCAGTGCGCGCTGGCCCTTGCGCGGGCCGTTGCGCACGTCGCGCGGCACGGTGGCCGGGTTGGCGCCCAGGAATTGCGGGAGCGACGACGCCACCTGCCCCGAGGCCAGCGTGAAGTGCAGCGAGAGGTGGTGCCCTTCGATGCGCCAGCCCCACGGGCCCGCATCGGGCGAGCCGAAGATCGCGAACGCGTAGTTCTCGGGGTCGCGCGAAAAGCCGAAGGTCTCGATCTCGCGCAGCGCGATCTCCAGCGCGATGACGGCGCGTACTTTCACCAGCCCCGGCTCGGACAGCGCCGCCGCCAGCAGCCGCTGGCTCGCCTGCCGCTGCGCGGCGCCCATGTCCTTCAGCGCGATGCCGCCGCGGCTGCGCGGGGTGTAGTGCCAGTCGCTGCGCGCCTCCAGCGTCAGGGGCTGCAGCAGTTGCACGCGCTGGGCCTGCGGCGTGGCTTCGGCCAGTGCGCGGGCGGCGGTGGTCATGGCTTGTGCGGCGCGCGAAGTATCGGCTGCTCCGGCCGGCAGGGCCACGCAGATGGCCGTGGCAGCAAGGGCTCTCACCAAGGCTTGCATCGAGGGCATGTGACCTCCGCGCTATTGGACCAGGAGCCAAGCCGGAATGTCACGCTCGGCGTGAAGGACCCGCCACACGTCGACCCCGGCCTGCGTCTCGAAGTAGAACACGAGGAAGGGGAATCGCGACAGCCGCCAGCAGCGCAGGCCCGGGATGTCGAGGGCCTGGCCCCAGCGCAGGGAGCCAGTGCCGGGATGCCGCGCAATGTGCGCATTGGCTGCCTGGAGCGCATCGATGAAGCCGAGCGCAACTTCGGGGCCGGCTTCCTCCAGGTACCATTCGATCGCAGCATCGGCGTCGGCTACGGCCAGGGCGCGCAGGACGACCTGCCGGGTCGCAGGCACGATTCAGCGCGCCGAACGTTTCCTGGGCGACGCGGCGCGCTTTGCCGCAGACCGGGCGTTGACCCTGGCGCGCAAGCCGTCGAAGTACGCTGCATCGGGTTCAGCGGCAACAGGGGCAGTCGCTCCTGCGAGCAGCAGCGCTCGCAGGCTCTCGCGATCCTGCTCCTTGCGGATCAGGTCGCGAACGTACTCGCTGCTCGTGCCGTATCCCCGGGCTGCCACCTGTTCGTCCACGAAGGCCTTCATGCCTTCGGGCAGGGAGATGTTCATGGTCGCCATGGCAACGATACTAAGTAATTTGCCAAATTTTGGCAAATTTGGAGATTCAGGCGCGCGACGTCAGGACCCCGACGGCCTCCACCTCCACCTTCAAGCCAAAATGCAGCGGCCCCACCGGCACCACCGCGCGCGCCGGGCGCGCAGCGCCGGCCCATTTCGCGTAGACGGCATTGAAGGCCGGCCAGTTGTCGATGGTGTCCACGTACACGCGCACCTGCACCAGCCGGTCCACGCTGCTGCCGCTGGCCTCGAGGATGGCGCGCAGGTTCGCCAGCACCTGCTCGGCCTGCTGTTCGAACGGCGCGTCGACCAGCTTCACGCCTTCGGGCGTGATGGGCAGCTGGCCCGAAACGAACACGAAGCCGTTGGCGACGGCAGCGTGGCTGTAGTGGCCGCCGGGCCTGGCTACGGTATCGGGGTCCAGGAAGTTCATGTCACCATCCATAAAAGCGCGGCCAGGCCTCGACGCTGCCGTCCCCGGCCACCGCAAGGTACTCGGGAAACTGCGCACCGGTTGCGCACGCGTGGTTGGGCAGGATGCGCAGCTGCGTGCCCACCGGAAACTTCTGCGCAATGCCCGTGTCGACGGCACCTGCGCGCGACAGGATGCCGTGCTCCTGGTTGGCGTCGCTGAGCACGTAGCCTTCGAGCACGCGCCCGTCGGCATCGCACACCTGCCCATAGCCGTAGTCGTGCTTCTGGCTGCCGGTGCCGCGGTCTCGGCTCATCGCCATCCAGCCGGCGTCGACGATGGCCCAGCCCTTGTCGGGCTGGTGGCCGATGACGGTGGTGAGGACGCCCAGTGCGATGTCGTCCAGCGTGCAGACGCCGACGTTCGCCATGACGAGGTCGAAGAACACGTAGACCCCCGCGCGCACCTCGGTCACACCCGCCAGCGACCGGGCCGACAGCGCCGTCGGCGTCGAGCCCACGCTGACGATCGGGCAGGGCAGGCCGGCGGCGCGCAGCCGCTCGGCAGCGCGCACGCAGCCCGCGCGCTCCTGTTCGGCCATCGCCTCCAGCGCCTCGGGTGTGTCGAGCTCGTAGCTGGCGCCTGCATGCGTCATCACGCCGGCGAGTGCGCAGCCGCCGTCGGCCAGCGCGCGCCCCACCTCGAGCAGCGTGTCGCTCTCTGGCTGGACGCCCGCGCGATGGCCGTCGGTGTCCACCTCGATCAGCACCTCGAAGCGCTCGCCGTGTTCACGCCCGAAAGCCGCGATGGCGCGCGCCGCATCCGCGCTGTCGACCAGCAGCTGCAAGCGGCACCCCTGGCGGCGCAGCGCCAGTGCCTGCGGCAGCTTGGGCGCCACCATGCCCACGGCGTACAGGATGTCGTCGAACCCGGCGGCGAAGAACTCCGAGGCTTCCTTCAAGGTCGACACGGTGATGCCCTGCGCGCCGGCCGCGCGTTGCGCGCGCGCCACCGGCAGGCACTTGGCGGTCTTCACGTGCGGCCGGAACTTCACGCCCAGTGCATCCATGCGCGATTGCATGCGCTCGATATTGCGCTGCATGCGGCCCAGGTGGATCACCGCGGCAGGTGTGGCTGGCGTCTGCATGGGCCATACTGTAGTGGTTGGACGGAGGTCTCCCATGAAGATCGCGGTCATCGGCGCCGGCGGCGTCGGCGGGTGTTTCGGTGCGTGGCTCGCGCAGGCCGGCCACGACGTGCAATTCCTCGCGCGCGGGCGGCACCTGGCGGCCATGCGCGAGGCCGGCCTGCGCATCGACAGCCCGGGCAAGCCCTGCGTGATCGAGCGGCCCGACGCCACGGACGACCCGGCCCAACTCGTCCGCGCCGACATCGTGCTGGTCTGCACCAAGCTCTGGGACCTGGCGGACACGGCCGTGCAGCTGCGCCATGCGGTCGGTGCCGGCACGGCTGTGGTGCCGCTGCAAAACGGCGTGGACGCGGCCGACACCCTGGGCCAGTCCATCCCACGCGAAAACGTGGCTGCCGGCGTCGCCTACATCTCGGCCGTGATCAGCGAGCCGGGTACCGTCCGGCAGACCGGCGCGCTGGCAACCTTGCGTGTCGGCGCGTTGCATTCCGCACAGCAGCCCGTGCTCCAGCAGTTCGTGCAGGCGTGCACGGCCGCGGGCTTTGCGTCGGACCTCGCGCCCGACGCGCAGCGCATGGTGTGGGAGAAGTTCATTGCGCTGAACGCGCTGTCGGGCGTGACCGCCCTGACGCGCCAGACCGTCGGCCAGGTCCGCGGCGATTCGGACCTGCGAGCCGTGCACGACGCGTCGATCGGTGAGGCTGCCGCGCTGGCGCGCCTGAGCGGCGTGGCCTTGCCGGACGGCTTCGAAGCCGGCCTGTGCGCGCGGCTGGATACCTTTCCGGCGGACATGCGCGCCTCGATGGCGCATGACCTGCTGGCCGGGCGGCGGCTCGAAGCGCCGTGGTTGTGCGGGGCGGTGGTGCGACGCGCTGCCGCCATCGGCCTGCCAGTGCCGGTGAACGCGACGATCTGGGCGGCGCTGAAGCCCTTTGTCGACGGTGAACGGCCTTAAGAGCTTTTCGCCACCGTTGAGTCTGGGTCCCGTCCTACGGGAGAGGCGCCACACGCTGCCTTAGCCTCAGCGGCTGAGATGTACATCCACAAGAAGATCCTGGTGCTCTATGCGCTGGGTGCGCTGCTGCTGGGCCTGCTGGTCGTCAACTTCACCGTCGGCGAGAAGAAAGTCGAGCGCGACATCCCGCACCTGTACGGCGCCGAAGAGCCGCAGTTCCTGCGCTCCATGGGCCTGCTGGTCGGCCCGTCCATCCTCGACGGCAACAAGGCCACCGAGCTCATCAATGGCGACGCGATCTTTCCCGCGATGCTGGATGCGATCCGCGGCGCGCAGCGCTCGGTGCTGTTCGAGACCTACATCTACTGGTCGGGCGAGGTCGGCGAGCAGTTCGCCGAGGCGCTGGCCGAACGGGCGCGCGCCGGTGTGCGCGTGCACGTGCTGGTCGACTGGGTAGGCAGCGCGAAGATGGACGCGTCGCTCATCGACCGGATGAAGCAGGCCGGCGTGGAGGTGGAGAAGTACCGGCCGCTGCGCTGGTACAACCTGGGCCGCCTGAACAACCGCACGCACCGCAAGCTGCTGGTGGTGGACGGACGCGTCGGTTTCACCGGCGGCGTGGGCATCGCGCAGGAGTGGACCGGCAACGCGCAGGACCCGCAGCACTGGCGCGACTCGCACTTCCGCATCGAAGGCCCGGTGGTCGCGCAGATGCAGAGCGTCATGCTCGACAACTGGGTCAAGACCAAGGGAGCGGTGCTGCACGGGCCCGAGTACTTTCCGCCGCTGGAACCCGTGGGCACGCAGAAGGCGCAGATGTTCTCCAGCTCGCCCTCGGGCGGCAGCGAAAGCATGCTGATGATGTACCTGCTGGCGATCACGGCGGCGAAGCAGTCGATCGACCTGTCGAGCGCCTACTTCGTGCCCGACGCCATCACGCGCCGGGCGCTGGCCCAGGCCGTCGCGCGCGGTGTCAGGGTGCGCATCATCCTGCCCGGCGAGCACATCGACGCCGAGACGGTGCGGCGCGCCTCGCGCGGCCTGTGGGGCGACCTGCTGGAAGCGGGCGTGGAGATCTACGAGTACCAGCCCACCATGTACCACTGCAAGGTGATGATCGTGGACGGCTTCATGACCTCGGTGGGCTCCACCAACTTCGACGTGCGCTCGTTCCGGCTGAACGACGAGGCCAACCTGAATGTGTACGACGCTGGCTTCGCCCGGCGGCAGGTACGGGTGTTCGAGGAGGACCTGAAGCGGTCGCGCCGCATCACGCTCCAGCAGTGGCTGGCGCGCCCCTGGAGCGAGAAGCTGCACGAGCACACGGTGGCGCTCTTGAGAGCCTTCCTGTAGGCGGCAAGGGTCGGGGTGCCGGACTTGACCGGCATCCATCGCGCCGTGAACCTACCTTGCCCTTGAGTTGCCACCGACAGGAGAGGCGCCGGCCCACGCCCAATATGCAGGCATGAAAGCCCAGGCCACCTTCCGCCCCCAGACTGCCGGCGAAGAGATTGCCAATTCGCTGAGCCATGCGCTGGGCGCCGCTTTCGCTGCCATCTTCAGCCCCCAGCTGCTGGACAACGCTTACCGCGCCAGCACCGTGTCGGGCATTGCCGCCACCGTGTACTGCGCCTCGATGATCCTGCTGTTCTCGATCTCGGCCGCCTACCACTGGCTGCCGCAGGGCGACACCAAGAACGTGCTGCGCCGGCTCGACCATGCGGCCATCTTCCTCTTCATTGCCGGCACCTATACGCCCTTCATGCTCGGCAGCCTGGCCGAGGAGGGCGGGTACTGGATCCTGGCGCTGGTGTGGCTGGTCGCGACGGTGGGCACGGTGGCCAAGTGCGCCAACCGGCTGACGCACCCGGTGATCTCCACGGTGCTCTACATGGGCCTCGGCTGGGCCGCCATCTTCATCCTCGAGCCGCTGATGGCCAACATCCCTTCAGGCGGCGTGGCGCTGATCTTCACCGGCGGCGCGCTCTACACGCTGGGCGCCATCGTCTTCCACTTCGACGGGAAGTACCGCTACGCGCACTTCGTGTGGCACCTGCTGGTGCTGGGCGCCAGCGGCTGCCACTTCGTCGCGGTGCTGCGCTACGTGGTGGCCTGAGGCCCACCGGAATCCTCGCTAGAACGTCCAGGAGACAACCATGGCAGATGAAGCAGACCTCGCCTTCGATTCCGAGCAGCGCCACCTGTCGCTGGCCCTGGCTGCGCAGCGCCGCCGCGCCGGCGGCTTCAGCGCCACTGGTTCGTGCCACCACTGCGGCAATGCCGAAGGCATGGGGCAACGCCTGTTCTGCGACGCCGACTGCGCGGCGGATTGGGAGTACCAGGACTCGCTGAAGCGCAAGCTGGGGCTCGCCGAGCCACCGGTGCACTGACCCTCAGCGCGCCGCCGCCGGGAAAGCCGGCAGCTTCGGCATGGCGCGCGGGTCGTGCTGGATGATGAAGGTCGCGTTCAGGTTCTTCTGCATCTGCCGGATGCGCTCGATGGACGCGCGCACTCCAGGTCAAGTGGGCGTAGTCGCAATCGCACAAACACGTGCTGGCTGCGCCGACGCTTCAGCCACGCGCGCCCTGCCCACCATCGGCGCATGAAGCCCGCTATCACCCGCACAGCCTGGGCCGCCGCTGTCCTCTCCGGCGCCTTCTTCGCGCTGCCTTGCGCAGCCCAACAAGTGGGTGCCACCGGACCTGTAGGGGCCACCACCATCGGCACAGTCAACGCGTTCGGCGCCATCGGCTCGTTGCCGTCTACGCCCACCCCGCTGGCGCCGATCATGCCGGGCCCGCCACCTGCCGCCGTGACATTGGCGACACCCGTCGTTCCCGCGCCGCCCGTTGCGACCACCAGCCTGGCCAGTAGCACGACCAGTTCGGCGGTCAGCACTACCGTGTTCACGCCGGCTACGTCGTCAATCAGCATGGTGACCACGCTCAGCTCGGGTGCTGCGCCGGCGCCCGCCGGCAGTCCCGGCGTAGGGTTGCTCAACCCTGCAGCGGGCACCTTGCAGGCGACCACCGGCACCATCGAAACCGGCAGGGCTTCATCGGCCCCCGACACTTCGGCGCGGCCGCTGAACATGGCGCCCGCCGGTGTCGCGCTCAATTCCGACCTGGGCAGCGGGATGGTCGCTTCCAACGACACGGTGCCGGTGACGACGACCACTGCCATGGGCGCGGGTCCGGCGCCGCAGGCCGCGCCAGCGCCGGCGAGCGTGCCGGCGCGCTCGCCCATGACCGGCCGCGCGCCGCGCGCAGACCGCAACTGATCAGGTAGCCATCGACGGGCGCAACGCCATGGCGGCGCGCCAGCGTTGCAGGTTCGGGTATTCGTCCGTCACTTTCAGCTTGATGACGCGCGCGAAGTCCACCGCGACCACCGCCGTGATGTCGACGAGGCTGAAGGCGTCGGTCGCCAAGTACTCGCGTCCTTCGAGGCGCTGCTCCAGCGTAGCGAAGAACTGCCGGGCACGGGCCTGCCCGCGCTGCGCCAGCTCGGGGATCTGCGGGTAGTTGTCCGGGCCGGGCAGGGCACGGTTGGCCATCGCGGGCGAGCCGTTGCGCAAGGCCTCGGCGATGGCGAGCAAGCCTTCGAACTCCACGCGCCAGTTCCAGCTGGCGACCTCGGCTCTCTCCAGCGGCGTGCGGCCCAGCAGCGGCGGCTGCGGGTACTGCGCCTCCAGGTAGGCGGCGATGGCCGCGTTGTCCGCGAGCATCTCGCCGCCTTCCTACTGGAGCGCCGGCACGGTGCACTGGGGGTTGATGCGCCGGTACGCATCGCCGAGCTGCTCGTTGCTGCGCAGGTCGACCTGCACGGTGTCGTGCGGCACGCCCTTCTCGGCCAGCAGGATGCGCGCGCGGCGCGGGCTGGGTGCGGTGCTGCAGTCGTACAGGGTGATCATGCAAGCTTGTCCTGTGTCTTCGTTTCGAAGTCGCCGGCTTCGTGCCGCTCGTGCAACTGGCTCGCGGGCTCGCCCCAGGTGCGGTTGACCTTGCGCCCGCGCTGTGCGGCAGGCCGCTGCGCGATCTCGTTGGTCCAGCGCAGCACGTACGAGTAGTCCTGCACCTGCAGGAACTCGCCCGCGCCATACAGCTGCCCGCGCGCCAGCGTGCCGTACCACGGCCAGATCGCCATGTCGGCGATCGTGTACTCGTCACCGGCCATGTAGCGGTGCTCCGAAAGGTGGCGGTCCAGCACGTCGAGCTGGCGCTTCACTTCCATCGCATACCGGTCGATGGCGTACTCGATCTTGGAAGGAGCGTACGCATAGAAGTGGCCGAAGCCGCCCCCGAGGAAGGGCGCTGCACCCATCTGCCAGAACAGCCACGACAGGCACTCGGCGCGCTGCTTGCTGCCTGCAGGCAGGAAGGCGCCGCCGAACTTTTCGGCCAGGTACAGCAGGATCGCGCCCGACTCGAACACGCGCACCGGCTCGGGCCCGCTGCGGTCGACCAGCGCCGGGATCTTGGAGTTGGGGTTGATCGCGACGAAGCCGCTCGAGAACTGCTCGCCGCTGTTGATGCGCACCAGCCAGGCGTCGTACTCGGCGCCGGTATGGCCCAGCGCGAGCAGCTCTTCCAGCATCACAGTCACCTTCACGCCGTTAGGCGTGCCCAGCGAGTAGAGCTGCAAGGGGTGCCGGCCGACCGGCAGTTCCTTTTCGTGCGTGGCGCCGGCGACCGGCCGGTTGATGGCAGCGAACCTGCCGCCGTCCTTGTCCCTGGTCCAGGTCCAGACGGCGGGCGGGGTGTAGGGGGCATCGGTCATGGAACCGGATGCTATACGCGCCGCGCTCAAGGGTCCGTGCGCTCTTGCTCGCCCGGGAACAGCACCACGATCTCTTTCACGCGGCCGGTTTCCTTCTGCAGCCAGGTGCTGACGAACTCCTGCACCGTCTTGCGGCCGTCGCGCAGGCCCACTTCGCGGTTGCGCGCAGCATTGCCCTGCACGGCGAGGCGCGCGCTCAGTTCACTCTCCAGCGCCCTCAGGTTCTCGGCCTTGTTGAAGCGGCCCCAGCCACTGGCCGTGTGCCGGCTGGTCTCTTCCGAGTAGATGGCAACCGGCTTGGCCAGCTCCACCGGTCCGGTACGCACCACGCAACGCCTGGCGTTGCAGTTGATCGGCCACTTTTCCTGCAGCTTGATCTGGTAGGTGTACAGCGCCGCCGTGCGAATCTGGGAGATCGTGGTGCCCAGGTCGATCGGCAACAGCCTGAACAGCGGCTCGGAGTCGGTGCGGACAAAGGTCTCGTAGCCCTTGATGCGGGCGATGACGAGGATGCCGCCGTTGGTGGGGATCACCTCCGGGTCGCGGTCCGGCTGCGAAGAGGTGGCCACGTGGCCCTCGCGCACCAGGTAGGCCTTGGCGGGGGGCCAGGCCAGCCAAACCAGGACGGCCGCGGCCAGCACGGCGCCCGCCCCGACGTTGACCCGGACTTGCATGCCTGTAGGGTACAGGCAATGGAAGCGCCGGTGCAGGGATGCCTCAGTGCACCTGCCCCGCCTCCACCACCGGCGACGCCAGCTCGCGCCCGACCATGGCGCGGGCGTACAGGTAGTTCGCGCGCATCACGTCGCTCAGCCCGTCCATCTCCACGCGCCCGCGCTCGTCGCAGGGGAACGAGAAGCCCCGCCCGGTGGCGTAGAGCGACCGGAAGCACAGCCGGAAAGCCGGCGACTCGCGATTCATGGAACTGTCCCCCATGGCGCTACAACGCGGCCGGGAGGACGGCGGGGGGACCGCCCAGTGCAAAGCGTGCGTGAAGTCTGTGTCCTAACCGCGCACGCCCTTCACCAGCACCGGCTTGTCGCGGAACACTTCCGGCATCGTCGCCCTCAGGTTCGCGATCTTCGGCTTGTCGTGGTAAACGATATACGGCGCGCCCGGGTTCAGGGTGGCGTAGTCCTGGTGGTAGGCCTCGGCGGGGTAGAACTGCGCAAGCGGCGTGACTTGCGTCACGATCCTGTTGCGGAACACCCGGGCCGCATCGAGCTGCGCGATGTAGGCCTCGGTCACCCGTTTCTGCTCGGCAGACTGGTAGAAGACCGCCGACCGGTAGTGCGGCCCGACGTCGGGGCCTTGCCGGTTCAGCGTGGTGGGGTCGTGCGCCACCGAGAAGTAGATCTGCAGCAGCTTGCCGTAGCTCACCTGCCGCGGGTCGTAGGTGATCTCCACCGACTCGGCGTGCTGGCTGCGCCCGCGGCTCACGATGTCGTACCTGGCCGTCGCGTGGTCACCGCCCGCGTATCCCGACACCGCGTTCAGCACGCCCTTGGTGTGCTGGAACACCGCCTGCACACCCCAGAAGCAGCCGCCGGCGAACACGGCGGTTGCGGTGGCCGAAGCCGATGTGATGTCCTGCGCCGGCGGCGGCAGCTTGACCGCCGGTTCGGCGGCCGAGGCCGGCTGGAAGAAGGCCAGGCCGATGCAGGCGAGGGCGGTGGCAAGGAAGAGCTTGGGCATGGGGGTCTTTCGGGGCAGCAGATATTGTCTGCCTCCCCGGTTCAGTCGGCACGGGCACGCGTTTCTTACCGCTAGCTCGCGTCGCGCAAGGCTGCATAGGGGTTGACCACTTCGCCGCCCCACCACCTCTTCTCGCCCTTCAACAGCATCACCGCAAAGTGCAGGTGAGGTGCGCTCTCCGGCGCATTGCCGGTGGTGCCCACATAGCCGATCACGTCGCCGCGCCGCACGTCCTGCCCTTCGCGCAGCCCGTCGGCGTAGCCCGCCAGGTGCGCGTAGTAGTACACGAAGCGCCCCGAGCTGTCGACCTGGTACAGCGACAGCCCGCCGCCGCGATTGCGCGAGATTTTTTCGATCCGCCCGTCGTCGGCCGCCACCACCGGCGTGCCCCAGGCCGCCATGATGTCGATGGCCTTGTGCTTGCGGCCCTTGCCGCGGCCGTCGTCGAACGTATCCTTCAGCCGGTGCCGGGGCACGCCCTTCACCGGCACGGCCAGGCCACGGTCGGCGAGCAGCTGCTCCGGGGTCGTCGTTGGCGCGGGGCGAAGGGCCGGCGGCGCAGGCGCCAAGGGTACCGGCCGCGTCAACTGCAATGTCGAGGCGTGCACCAGCACCAGCAGTGCCGGCACCAGCACCAGGCGGCGGTGGGTTCCCATTCCTCACGGTAGAGCCCCGCCGACCGTCGAGCCATAGTCCCCGGCGGCCAGTGGGTGTCAGCGCGGCCGTCATGCCGTGTCGGCCGGGGCCTTCCGGCCTGCGCCGGGGCGGGTGATGCTATGATGCGAACGCATCAGTGATCGGTTGCTTCCATTGCGCACCACCCTCGACATCGACGAAGACGTGCTCCAGGCCGCCAGGGAGCACGCCGCGCGTGAGCGCAAGTCGCTGGGCACGGTGATTTCGGAGCTGGCCCGCGAGTCGCTGCGGCGTCCCCATGCCAGTGCCGCACGGCGCGGCGCGGCCAAGCGGGGCGGCCGCTTCGCCGTGCTGCCGCAGCGCGACGAAGTCATCACCGTCGAGCACGTGCGGGGCTTGCAGGACACCGAGGGCGCCTGACTTGGCCACCGGCGCGCGCTACCTGCTCGACGTGAATGTCCTGATCGCGCTGCTCGACGACGCGCACGTGTTCTCGCGCCGGGCCAACGAATGGCTGGATGCAGCGCCGCGGCGCATCGCCACCTGCCCGATCGTGGAGAACGGGGTGATTCGCATCATGAGTGCGCCGTCTTACTCGGCGACCCACCGCGCCACGCCCGAGCAGGTGGCCGACGGCCTGAAGGCGCTCGCGCAAGGGCTCGACCACGAGTTCTGGCCCGACGAGGTGTCCCTGCTCGACGAGACGCTGGTGGACTTCAGCCGCCTGCATGGCCATCGCCAGGTAACCGATGCCTACCTGCTCGCGCTGGCGGTCGGCCGCGGCGGCGCCATCGCCACCTTCGACACGGCTTTGCCGGTGACGGCGGTGCGCGGGGCGAGCCGCAAGCACTGGCTGGCGGTCTGAAGCGGCCCTGGCGCTGGCCCCAAGCGCCACTTGTGAGCACTGCCCTATCGTCCTTCACAACCATGAAAGGACCCCCATGCCCGCTTACGCCATCGCCTTCCTGCGCTACAAGGACGCCGCCGCCTACCAGCGTTACTCGAGCGCCCTGGCCACCATGCTCAAGACTCACGGCGCCACGCTGCTGGCCGGCGACAACCAGCCCATTGCGCTGGCCGGCCCCGCGTGCGACCGCGTGGTGCTGCTGCAGTTCGAAGACACGGCCGCGGCCATGCGCCTGTTCAATGCGCCCGAGTACCTGCGGATCGCGCAGGACCGCGACAACGGCGCGCACGTGCAGCTTCAGCTGGTCAGGGCGGCGGCGTAGCCGACTTCGCCCAGCGCGGGCAGCACCTCCCGGGCGAGCTGCTGCACCACGGCCGCCGCATCGCGGCTGCCGTACTTGAGGTTCAGGATGACGTGCGCCACGCCGATGCCGTGCAACTGCCGCAGCAGCGCGACCAGCGCTTCGCTGCCCAAGCGGTACCCCAGGTGGATGGGCACCGGCGGCTCACCGGAGTCCTCGAGCAGGTCGATGTACAGGGATTGCAGGAACGGCTTGCCGTCTTCCCCCGTCACGCTGCGCTGCACTTCGCGCCAGTAGTCCACCTGCACCGCCTGGTGGGCCGGTGGCCGCGGGTAGGTCATCCAGCCATGCGCGTTCTGCGCGATCCACTCCATGTCCTGCCCGCTGCGGCCGGTGACGAGCACCGGCACGCCGCGCGACCACGGCTTGGGCACCAGGTCGGCGTTGGCCAGGCGGCCGAAGCTGCCCGCCAGCAGCGGGTAGTGCCGGCCCCACGCCGTACGCATGGCGTCCAGGTGCTCGCGGAAGATTTCGGCGCGCCGCGTGATGTCGACCCCGAAGGCCGGAAACTCCACCGGCCGGTCGCCCGAGGCCACGCCCAGCAGCAGGCGGCCGCCGCTCAACTGGTCGGCCGACGCCACCGCCTTGGCGGTGTGCAGCGGGTGCCGGTGCGGCAGGACGATGGCCGCCGTGCCCAGCGCGATGGTGCGCGTGTGGGCGGCTAGGTAGCCGAGGTACACGAAGGTGTCGAACACCTGGCCGACGTCGCCGAATGTCGGGTCGCGCAGCGGCACGTCGCGTAGCCACAGCGCGTCGAAGCCGTGCGCCTCGGCGTACTGCGCCAGTTCCACCTGCCGCGTCATGCGCGGCTCGTCGCCGGCAAAGGCTTCGATGGGCAGCATCAGGCCCAGCGTCAGCCGGCCGGTGCGAAAGACGCGGCGGTAGCCGGGGTTGTCGAGCGGGTCGCGCGAAGCGTTCACGGTGAGCATGGTTTCCTCCAGTGGGTGGAGGAAAGATAGGTTCGCCCCGCAAGCCGCCGCTTGCGACCGGGACAAGCGCGGCTAAGCCTGCGCCTCGAGGAACATGCGCGCCTCGGCTTCCACCCAGTCCACGAACGCGCGCACGCGTTCGGGCACCGGCACGTTGCCCGGCATCACCAGGTAGTAGCCGCTGCCCACCGCGTCCCATTCGCGGAAGGGGCGCGCGAGCCGGCCGATGGCCAGGTCGTCGGCCACGATCACGCGGCGGCCCAGCGCCACGCCATGGCCTTCCACGGCGGCCTCGATCGCGAGCGCGGGCGAAAACTCCAGCCCGCCGCCGTCGGCCTGCGGATGCTGCACGCCGTGGCGGCGCAGGAAGTCGGCCCAGGTGGGCAAGCCTTGCGTGCCGGCCAGCGTGTCGTGCACCAGCGGCATCTTCGCGATCGCCTGCAGCGGCAGCGGCTCGTCGGGGTTCTTCAGCAGCCGCGGGCTGCACACCGGAAACACGTGCTCCTCCACCAGCAGCGTGCTGCGCAGGCCGGGATACTGGCCGCCGCCGTAGCGCACCGCGACGTCGATGTTGTCGCTGACGAAGTCGGTCAGCAGCGCGCTGGCGTCGATGCTCGGCACCAGCGTCGGCTGCTGCCGCACGAAGCGGTGGATGCGCGGCAGGAGCCAGCGCGATGCGAACGAAGGCGGCGCCGAGATGCGCACGACGTTGTCGAACTCGCGCGCCTCCAGCCGCTCGATGGCGTCGGCCAGCCGCGCGAAGCCGTCGCGCACGCCGGGGAACACCTGGCTGCCCTGTGCCGTCAGCGTCACGCCGTGCGTGGAACGCGCGAACAGCTGCACGCCCATCGCTTCCTCCACCGTCTTCACGTGCTGGCTGACGGCGGCCGCGGTCACGCCCAGCTCCTCGGCCGCGCGCACGAATGACGAATGGCGCGCCGCCGCCTCGAACGCTTGCCATGCGTGAAGGTGGGTGAGCTTCTGCCGCCTCATGGACCGGCCATCATGCCCAGGGCAGCAACACCACGTTGCCGTAAACGGCATTCGATGCCACCGCGTCGTGCGCCTCGGCCGCGCTGTGCAGCGCGAAGTGCCGGTCCAGCACCGGCTGTATCCTGCCCTCGGCCACCAGGCCCAGGCCCCACTTCATGTCTTCCACGTCGCCCATGAGCGTGCCCCTCAGCGTCTTGTGCGCGAAGAAGAACTCGCGCACCCGGATCGCCGCCTCGTTGCCGGCGACGAAGCCCATGGTCACGATGGTACCGCCGACCCGCGTGGCGTCGATACTGCGCTGCAGGATGGCGCCGCCCAGGTTGTCGATGGCCACGTCGGCGCCGCGGCCGCCGGTCCAGTCGATCACGTCCTTCACGAAGTCGCGGCTGCGCACGTCGATCACCAGGTCTGCGCCGAGGCGCCTGGCCAGCGCCGCCTTGCCGTCGGCGTCGACGGTGGTGGCCACCTTGGCGCCCAGTGCCTTGGCGAGCTGGATGCTGAAGGTGCTGGTGCCCGCGGCACCGGCCTGCACCAGCACGTGGTCACCTGCTTTCACCTGGCCCACCGTGCGCACCGCGCGCACGCCGGTCACCAGCACCATCGGCAGCGTCGCCACCTGCGCGGGCGTGAGGCGGGTGGGGTCCTTCACCACCCAGCGGGCCGGCACCTCGATGTACTGCGCGTAGGTGCCCCAGCGCAGGATGCCGCCGATGACGTAGCTGGGCGCGGCGCTCAGCAGGGGAGAGTCGGCATCCTGGTCGTCGAGCGGAAAGCCCGGCATCGGCACCACGCGCTCACCCGGCTCGAAGCCGGTGACGCCGGCGCCGACGGCGGCAATCTCGCCGCTGGCATCCGAGCCCAGCACGTGCGGCAACGCGACGTCGCGCGTGATCACGCCCTGGCGCAGGAACACCTCGAGCCGGTTGATGCCGGCGGCGAGCACCTTGATGACCACGTGGCCCGGGCGCAGTTCGGGCGTGGGGACCTCCTCGAGCTGCAGGACGCTGGAGGGGCCGAATGCACGGAGGACGGAGGCTTTCATGGGGGGAGCTTTCGCAGAAGTTTGAAAGCCCCGCACTGTCGCGCAATGCGCGTGAAGGTTGGCTTGCGAAAGGGCTAGTGGCGCTATCGACTCAGTCGCCGATGACTGCCCGCCAGATGGGATGCAAACATGCGGCGCCGAGCGTAGCGCCGGGCAGGCTACTGCAATCCGCCCAACTCCGCTGCGAGGTGATCCATCAGCAGCCGCACCTTCGGCGGCACGTGCTTGCGCGTCGGGTACACCGCGTACACGCCCAACTCGAACGAGCGATAGGCGGGCAGCACCTCCACAAGGCTGCCTTCCTCGAGGTCGTCGCCCACCAGGAAGGCCGGCTGCAGCACGATGCCCTGGTGCTGCAGCGCCGCAGCTCGGCAGGTGTCGCCGCTGTTGGTGTGCATGCGCGGGCGAACCTGCACAGTGACCCGCCCCTCGGGCCCTTCGAACTCCCACGTGTCGCCCGCCGCCAGCAGGCTGTAAGCGAGCACCGTGTGGTTGACGAGGTCCGACGGATGCTTCGGCCTGCCGTGGCTGCGCAGGTACCTGGGCGAGGCGCACAGCACCATGCGCGTGGTCGACAGCCGCCGGCTGACCATCGACGAGCTTTCCAGCCGGGCGATGCGCACCGCCAGGTCGAAGCCTTCATCGACCAGGTCCACCAGCCGGTCGGACAGGGTGAGTTCGAGCTGGATCTCCGGATGGGCCGCGAGGAAGCCGCCCCACAGCGGCGCCAGCACGAGGATGCCGTACGACACCGGCGCGCTGACCTTCAGCACGCCCACCGCCTGCCCGCTGCGCTCGGTGACCTCGGCCTCGGCTTCGTCCACGGCCGCCAGCAGCTCTCGGCAGCGGTCGACGAACACCTCGCCCTCGCTCGTCAGCGACAGGCGCCGCGTGGTCCGGTGCAGCAACCGCACGCCGAGCCGCGCCTCCAGCTCGGACACGATGCGCGACACCGCGGCCTTCGACATGTCGAGCGCGTTGGCAGCGCCGACGAAGCTGCCGGCGTCGACCACGGCCGCGAACACGCGCATCTCCTGGAAACGGTCCATTGTTCAGAAAATAGGGACTATCCATTCAACTGTAGATGGTTTATCTATCAAGTCAAAGCCAATACAGTCACCTCACACCAACTGAGGAACACACATGAAAGTCACCGTCATCGGCTCCGGCAACATGGGCTCTGCCTTCGTGAAACAACTGCGCGCTGCGGGCCACACCGTGCGCGTCGCCGGCCGCGATGCGGCCAAGGCCGCGGCGCTGGCCGCACAGCACGCCGGCGTCGAAAGCGTCGCACTCGACGGCGCGGCGCAAGGCGCGGACGCGATCGTGCTGGCTACGCCGTACGAGGCGGCTGCGGACGCGCTGCGCGCCGCCGGCGACATCACCAACAAGGTGGTGATCGACATCACCAACCCGCTGACTGCCGACTACATGGGCCTGACCGTGGGCTACTCCACGTCCGCCGCGGAAGAAATCGCCAGGGCCGTGCCGCAGGTCGAGGTCGTCAAGGGCTTCAACACCCTGTTCGCACAGGTCCTGGCCGATGGCGCAGACTTCGGCGACGGCAAGAAGGCCACCGTCTTCCTGGCCAGCGACAGCGAGCGCGCCAAGCAGGCCGCCCGCGCGCTGGCCGAAAGCATGGGCTTCAAGGTGACCGATGCCGGCGGCCTGAAGAACGCCCGATACCTCGAGCCGCTGGCCGGCCTGAACATCTACCTGGGCTACGGCGCAGGCTTGGGCACCACCATCGCCCCCACCTGGATCACGAAGAGCTGAGCATGACCCACACACCGACCCTGTTCGTTTCGCACGGCGCGCCCACCTTCGCCATCGAACCGGGCCTGGCCGGTGCCCAACTGGCCGCGCTGGGCCGAATCCTGGAGCGGCCGCGCGCGATCGTGGTGGTCTCTGCGCACTGGCAGACGCGCGGCGTGAAGGTCATGAGCGCGCTGCGGCCCGCGACCATCCACGACTTCGGCGGCTTCGACGAGAAGCTGTACGACATCGCGTACCCGGCGCAGGGCGACCCCGTGCTGGCGCAGCAGGTCGCCGGGCCGCTGGCCGATGCCGGCTGGCCCGTCACGGTCGATCCGCAGCGCGGGCTGGACCATGGTGCCTGGGTGCCGCTGCTGCACTTGTACCCGGACGCGGATGTGCCGGTGTTGCAGGTGTCCATGCCGCACGACCTGGACGAACGCGGGGCGTTCGCGCTCGGGCGCGCACTGGCGCCGCTGGCCGGGCAGGGCGTGCTGGTCATCGGGTCCGGCAGCCTCACGCACAACCTGTACGAGTTTCGCGTGGGCGCGGCGGATGAGGCCGCCTACGCCCGCGAGTTCTCGCAGTGGATCCGCGAAGCGGTGCGCGCGGGCGACGCGCAGCGGCTCGTGGGTGCGCTCGAGCAGGCACCGCACGCGCGCCGCGCGCATCCGACGGCCGAGCACTTCCTGCCGCTGCTGGTGGCGCTGGGCGCGGCCGGGCAAACGTTGCCGGCCACGGTGCTCGACGGCAACATCGTGCATGGGGTGCTGGCAATGGAGTCGTACCTGTTCGGCGCAGAAGTCGAACTGGAGGTCGCAGGAGTCACTGCATGACGCGCGCTTTCCTCGCCATCCGCGCCGACGCGTACGAGCTGCGGATCGGCGCAGACCTGCTGGCGCGGCTCGACGGCGGTGCGGCCGCGCTGCTGGCCGGCGCAGGTGAGCAGCTGCGCGCGATCGACATCGAGACCGCCATCGAGCGCTCGGAAGACTGGCTCATGCCGGTCATCAGGGCGCTGCACGGCCTGGAACTGCACGTGGATGACAGCACGGGCCGGTTGCAGGCGAGCTTTACGCCGGAAGAGATCGAACATGTGTTCACCCACGCTTTCGACGCCGTCGCGCATGGGCGGCCGGTTGACCGGGAGTCCGTGGCAGACAGCATCCTGCTGCGCGAACTGACCCATCACGGGGCGCTCACCCGCATCGAGGCGCGGCCCTGAGGCCCGCGTGGCTATGATATGCATGCATATCGTTGGCGGTTGGGCCGCCGGCTAAGGAGACACCATGCAATACCACCTGAACGGCTTCCATCCCGGCGACCCCGATGTGTTGCCGGCAACCCCGGGCCACCGCCGCGCGGGCGACCCGTTGCCGCAGGTGGTGGACGTACTGGTTGCCGGCTCGGGCCCCGCGGGCCTTTGCCTGGCCGCGCAGCTGGCCCGCGTGCCGTCCATCCGCACCCTGCTGGTCGACCCCAAGCTCGCGCCGATGGAAAAGGGCCAGGCCGACGGCATCAGCGTGCGCACGATGGAAATGTTCCAGGCCTTCGGCTTCGCCGACAAGGTGAAGCGCGAGTCGGTCTGGATCAACGAGACCACCTTCTGGGCACCCGGCGCCGGTGCGCCGCTGCAGCGCGTGGCGCGCGTGCAGGACGTGCCCGACGGCATCTCGGAGATGCCCCACGTGCTGATCAACCAGGCGCGCGTGCATGACATGTTCCTCGACCTCATGCGGCACTCGCCCACGCGGCTGGAGCCCGACTACGGCCTGAAGGTGGCCGGCCTCACGGTCGATCCCGCTGCCGCCGAGTACCCGGTGACCGTGACGCTGGAGCACACCGCCCCCGGCCGCGAAGGCCAAACGGAAACGGTGCGGGCCAACTATGTCATCGGCTGCGACGGCGCGCGCTCCGCCGTGCGCAGCACCATCGGCGGGGCGCTGCACGGCGACGCCGCGCACCAGGCCTGGGGCGTGATGGACGTGCTGGCGGTCACCGACTTTCCCGACTGGCGCATGAAGTCCTTCGTGCGCTCGCAGCAAGAGGGCATCCTCATGGTGCTGCCGCGCGAAGGCGGCCACCTGGTGCGGCTGTACGTCGAGCTCGACCGGCTGGGCGAGCATGAGCGCGCCGCCGAACGCGGCATGGGCCCGCCGGACATCATCGCCAAGGCCCAGCGCATCTTCAGCCCCTTCCAGCTCGACGTGAAAGAAGTGGTCTGGTGGTCCATCTACGAGATCGGCCACCGCCTGACGGACAAGTTCGACGACGTGCCGGCCGGCCAGGTGGCCGCGCGAGCGCCGCGCGTGATGCTGGCCGGCGACGCCTGCCACACCCACAGCCCCAAAGCCGGGCAGGGCATGAACGTGTCGATGGGCGACACCTTCAACCTGGGCTGGAAACTGGTGTCGGTGCTCACGGGCCGCGCCGACGCGGCGCTGTTGCACAGCTATTCCGGCGAAAGGCGCGCCGCGGCCAAGGGCCTGGTGGAGTTCGACCACAAGTGGGCGCGCGTGGTCGGTGCCCGGGCCGAGGACGACAGCGCCGACGGACTGCCGCGCGTGGCGCGCGAGTTCGTCAACAACCTGCCCTTCACCTGCGGGCTGACCATCCAGTACGAGCGCAGCGCACTGACCGGCGCGGCCACGCACCAGCCACTGGCCACGGGCTTCGACATCGGCAAGCGCTTCCACTCCGCGCCGGTCGTGCGGCTGGCCGATGCCAAGCCCATGCACCTGGGGCACTGCATCGATGCCGACGCGCGCTTTCGCCTGTTCGTCTTCGCGCCCGCCAACGACCGCGGTGAAGTGGGAGCGCTGTGCGACTGGCTCGAACACGACCCGGCCTCGCCCGTCCGGCGCCACACCGCGGCCGGGGAAGACGTCGACGCCGTGATCGATACGCGGGCCGTCTTCCAGCAGGGCTTTCGCGAGCTGGACTTCAATGCCATGCCTGCGCTGCTGCGCCCGCACGTGGGCCGCTACGGCCTGTGCGACTACGAGAAGGTGTTCTGCGCCGACCTCAAGAGTGGCCAGGACATCTTCGACCTGCGCGGCATCGACCGGGCCCGGGGCTGCATCGTCGTCGTGCGCCCCGACCAGCATGTGGCGCACATCCTGCCGCTGGCGGCGCGCGACGAGCTGTCGGCTTTCTTTGCGGGCATCTTCCGCGTTCGCGGCCCGGCCGACGTAGCATCGGGCGGATGACCGCCAGCTTCTCGCAACTCGCCCTCTCACCCGCCACGCTGGAGAACCTGCAACGGCTGGGCTACCTGGAGATGACGCCCATCCAGGCGGCCAGCCTGCCTGCTGCGCTGCTGGGCAAGGACCTGATCGCGCAGGCCAAGACCGGCAGCGGCAAGACGGCCGCCTTCGCGCTGGCGCTGCTGGCCAACCTGAACGCGCGCCGCTTCGCGGTGCAGTCGTTGGTGCTGTGCCCCACTCGCGAACTCGCCGACCAGGTGGCCGCCGAAGTGCGGCGCCTCGCGCGCGCGGAAGACAACATCAAGGTGGTGACGCTCTCGGGCGGGGTGCCGCTGCGCGGCCAGGCGGCCAGCCTGGAAAACGGCGCGCACATCGTGGTCGGCACGCCGGGCCGCGTGCTGGACCACCTGGACCGCGGCAACCTGCAACTGGACGCATTGAGCACGCTGGTGCTGGACGAGGCCGACCGCATGCTCGACATGGGGTTCACGGAGGACATCGCGAAAGTCGTGCGCCAGTGCCCGGCGCAGCGGCAGACGCTGCTGTTCTCAGCCACGTACCCGGAAGGCATCGCCACCCTGGCCCGGCAGTTCCTGCGCGAACCCGTCACCGTGACGGTCGAGTCGCAACATGCCGGCACCCAGATCGAACAGCGCTGGTACGAGGTGGAAGAGTCGTCGCGGCTGCCGGCGGTGGCGCGCCTGCTCGACCACTTCAGGCCGGCCAGCACGCTGGCCTTCTGCAACACCAAGGCGCGCTGCCGCGAGCTGGACGAGTTGCTGCATGCGCAAGGCTACCGGTCGCTGGCGCTGCACGGCGACCTGGAGCAGCGCGACCGCGACCAGGTGCTGGTGCGCTTTGCCAACGGCAGCTGCTCGGTGCTCGTGGCCACCGACGTCGCGGCGCGCGGACTCGACATCGAAGGGCTGGGTGCCGTGATCAACGTGGAGATCGCGCCCGACCCCGAGCAGCACGTGCACCGCATCGGCCGCACCGGCCGCGCCGGCGCGACGGGCCTGGCGCTCAGCTTGGCGAGCCTGGACGAGATGGGCGCGGTGGGCCGCATCGAGCAGTTGCAGGGGCGCGAGTCGCAGTGGCACCCGCTGGCCGAGCTGACTCCCGCCAGCAGGGAGCGCCTGCTGCCTGCCATGGCCACTGTCCACATCCAGGGCGGGCGTAAGGAGAAGATCCGGCCCGGCGACGTGCTGGGTGCGCTGACCAAGGACCTGGGCTACACGCGCGAGCAGGTCGGCAAGATCGACATCAACGAGTTCGCCACCTACGTGGCGGTGCAGCGCGGCATCGCGAAGGAGGCGGTGGCGCGCCTGAACGAAGGCCGCGTGAAGGGACGCAGCGTGAAGGCGCGGCTGCTCGATGACTGACGTTCGCGAAGAAGAAGTCGAGTTCACCGCCATGCGGGCGCAGGGCCCGGGCGGCCAGAACGTGAACAAGGTGTCGAGCGCGGTGCACCTGCGCTTCGACATCCGTGCTTCGTCGCTGCCGGCGCATGTCAAGCAGAAGCTCCTGGCGCTGCCCGGGCGGCGCGTCACCAAGGACGGCATCCTCGTGCTGAAGGCGCAGACTTCGCGCAGCCAGGACGAGAACAAGGCGCTGGCGATGGCGCGCCTGCAGGAGCTGGTGGACGCCGCCTCGGTGGTGCAAACCATTCGCCGACCGACCAAGCCGACTTACGGGTCGAAGCTTAGGCGGCTGGAAGGCAAGGCGATCCGTTCGCGCCTGAAGGCGTCGCGCGGCGGCGTGGACGAGTGACCTTCGGATTCGCGGCTACCCCACCGCCACCGTCACCCGCAGGAAGCTTGCCGCCACCAGCGTCGTGTTCGGGTACTGGCTCTGGTTCTGGCTCTCGAACAGCTGCACCAGCTCGTCGCGCAGTTGGGCCTCGCGGCCCTGCTGCGCCGCCGCGGCGAAAGCCTTGATGGTCGGCCCGTAGAACTGCCGGAACACATCGACGAAGTCCGCCGGCGGCCCCTTGAAGTCGAACACGTACCGGTCGCGCTCCCAGCTGATCGCCTCGTCGGCGATGCCGGCCTCGCCGAAGCGCTCGATGATGTGCGGCGTCGAACCCCAGGTCATCGGGCTCACGAAACCCTCGGGTGGCGGCGGCGAGTAGGCTGAGCTGATCTTCAGGAGCTGCGCCACCAGCGTCGGGTCGCCGGGAATCCAGTTGCCCATGATGATGCGCCCGCCCGGCCGCGTGACGCGCACCATCTCGCGCGCCGCGTCGAACGGCCGCGGCGCGAACATCGCGCCGAAGATGCTGAGGACGAGGTCGAAGCTCTTGTTCTCGATCCCGCCGAGGTCGCAGGCGTCGCCCTCGAGAAACTGGCAGCTGGCCGCCAGCCCGGCCTGCGCCGCGCGGCGATTGCCGGCCGCCACGAGGTTGGACGCGATGTCCACGCCCGTCACCCGTGCCCCCAGCTTGGCAGCCGGTATCGCCGTGGTGCCGTCACCGCAGCCAAGGTCCAGCACGCGCATGCCGGGCGAGATGCCGGCTTGCCGCACCAGGTCTTCGCCGCTCTCGCGCATGCTCTCGGCGATGCGCGTGAAGTCGCCCAGCTCCCACAAGGCCTTGTTGGGGTTCATGACTGCACCTTCCCGATCATGTGGTCGATCACGTGGATGTGCTCGTGCTGCGGGCTGAACATGACGATGTCGCAGTCCTCGTCCACCTTCACGTTATGGCCGGGCGGCCAGTAGAACAGGTCGTTGGCCTGCACCGTCTCCTGCTGCCCCTGCCCGTCGGTGGTGGTGATGCGGCCGCGCAGCACGAAGCCCCAGTGCGGGCACTGGCACGCGTTGCCGTGCAGTCCCTGGAACAGCGGCGTGGTGTCCACACCCGCCGCGAGGCTGAAGTACTCGCCACTGATCTTGCCCAGCCCGGTGGCATCGCCGAAGTCGGGCTGCAGGCGCAGCACGGCGCCGGGAATCTGCATCTTCACTTGCACGTCGTCTTTGGCCAGGTGCATTTGCTTCTCCTGTCTGTCACCGGGTGTTTCACCTTCGGCTCGTCCGTGGCCACCCGGCGGGAGCGTGGGACTGCATACTCGGACACGTTTCGGCGCCCGTCACTTGAATGGTGCTCGGGGCGCGTTCCTGAAACGTTCCCGCAAGAAGCACCCGATGTCGCTGCAACCCGTCCACCTGCCGTCGCCCGTGTGCATCCGGCTGCTCGGCGGGTTCGGCGTCAGCGTCGGCGGCGATGCACGGCAGTCGCAGCTGTCGCGCCGCGCGGCCGAGCTGCTGCAGCTGCTGAGCCTGCAGGCGCAGCGCAGCCTCACCCACGAGCAGGTGGTCGATGCGCTGTGGCCCCATCTCGACCCGGCTGCCGGCAGTGCCAACCTGCGCAAGGCCGCGCACCACGCACGGCATTTCGTCGGCGAGCCCGACGCGCTGGTGCTGCGCGGCGGCCGCGTGTGCCTGCTGCCCGCGGCGGCCGTGGAGTGCGACGCGCTGCGCTTCGAACGCGCGGCCGACCACGCCCTGTCGCGCGGCGACCCGCGCGCCTGCAAGGAAGCCGCCCAGCTGTACACCGGTGACCTGCTGCCCGAGGCGCGCTACGAGGCATGGACCGAGGAGCCGCGCCGTCGCCTGCGCGACAAATACCTGCGCCTGCTGCGCCACGCGGGCGAGCTCGAGCGGCTGTTGCGAGAGGACCCGACCGACGAGGCGGCCCACGTGCAGCTGATGCGCGAGGAGCTGGCCGCCGGGCGGCGCTCGTCGGCCTTGCGCTGGTACGGCCACCTGCGTGACCACTTGCAGGCCCTGGGCCTCGCCCCGGGCCCGCAGGCGCAATCGCTGTACGGCGAATGCGTGCAGGGCCTGCAGGGCAGCTCGCCGCGCTTCGTGGGCCGCGCGCTCGAACTGGTGCGGCTGCTCGGGCTGCTGCGCGCCAGCCAGGCGGGCCGGCCGGGCGGGGCCTTGCTGCGCGCGCCGGCGGGCATGGGCAAGACGGCGTTCTGCCGCCGCGTGGCCGAGGAGGCGCGCGGCCTCGGCTGGCAGGTGCGCTCGCTGCAGGCGAGCGACTGGGTGCGGCCGTATGGCATCGCGGCCGACCTGGTGCAGCCCTTGCTGGGTGAACTGCCCGATGCAGCGCGCGTCATCGGCGCGCCGGCGCACAGCGTGCTGGTGGCGATCGGTGCCGCGGGCGACGCACCGCCGCTCGCCTTGCCGCTGGGCCGGCACCAGGTGGTGGGTGCGCTGCGCCGCCTGCTGCTGGCCACTGCCGGCGACCGGCCGGTGCTGCTGGTGGTCGACGACGCGCACGGGGCCGACGACGCCAGTGCCGACGCGCTGCTGCAACTCGCGGCCGGCGGCGCGCCGTTGTTCGTGCTGCTCGCGTGCCGGCCGGCGCTGCCGCCGCTGCTGGCCACGCACAGTGCGCGCATGTTGCGCGCGGGGCAGCTCGAGCCGATCGAGCTGGGCCCGCTGGCAGCTGACGAGGCGGCGCTGCTCGCCACCCGCACGGCCGGCACGCCGCTGGCGCCGGAAGCGGCCGCCGCCATCGCGCAGCGGTCCGAGGGGCTGCCGTTCGCCGTGCTCGAACTCGCGCGCACGGCGACAGCAGACCGCGACGTCGCCGGCAGACTGCCACCCGACGTGTCGTCGGCGCTGGCGGCGCGGCTGTGCGACGTGGATGCCGCATCGGTCGAGGCCTTGCGCCGCCTTGCGCTGGCGGCTGAAGACTTCGGGGTGGGCGACTCGGTGGCGCTGGTGGCCGACGAGGGCATCGATGCGCTCGAGCGGCTCGACCGCGCGTTGGCCGCCGGTGTGCTGCTGGTGGTGGGCGGTCGCTATCGGTTCCGCCATGCGCTGGTGCGCGAGTCGCTCATCGACGGCATCGCGCCGCATCGCCGGGGGGCACTGCATCGCAGCGTCGCTGCGCGGCTCGAGCAGGCGGGCGTCGCGCCCGGCCTGGTGGGACAGCACTGGCTGGCCGCCGGCGATGCGGACCGCGCCACGCCGTGGTCGCTGGCGGCGGCGCTGCGTGCGTTCGCGCTGGGTGCCTACGACGACGTGCTGCGCCACATCGAGCCGCTGCTCGCGCAGCGGCCGTCGCAGCCGCAAGCGCTGGGCTTGCGGGCCGAGTCGATGGATGCGCTGGCGCGCCCCGGTACGCTGGCTGCGTATGACGCGGCTGCCGCCGTGGCGGCGCACGAGCGCGCGCACGAACTGCGTGCCAAGCGGGCGCTGGCGCAGGTGAAGATGAGCGACCCGCCGGGCGCGCTGGCGTACTTGCGCGACGTCCATCCGACCACGCTGGCAGGCCGCGTGGCCGAGGCGCTCGCGTACAGCGGCGCGGCGGCGCTCGGCTTCGGCGACCCGGCCGAAGGCACGCGCCGCGCCGCCGAAGTGCGGCGCCTCGCGCTGGAGAGCGGCGACGAAGGCGCGCTGGTGATCGCGTCATGGGCGCAGGCGGCGGCCGCGCACGCGCGCGGCGACCTGCACGGCAGCGTATGGGCCGACCTGCACGAGACCAGCCACCTGCCGCAATTGGCGCTGCGCGTGTTCGACGGCCACCTGTGCATCACGCAGCGCTTCCTGTACGGGTCGCGGCCCTATGCCGACGTCATCGCGTTCGCCGATGCGCTGGCCGCCGAGGCGCAGCGGCTCGGCGCCGCGCGCGGCCATGCGTTCGCAGTCACGCTGCGCGGCGAGGCGCGCCTGCTGAGCGGCCAGCTCGATGCGGCCGAACAGGACCTGCTGGCCGGTGGGCGGATGCACCGCGCGATCGGGGGCGCCACCGGCGAGGCGCTGGCGCTGCAGCGTCGTGCCGAACTCGCCATGCACCGCGGCCAGTCGGACCTGGCGCGCGCGCTGCTCGGCGAGGCGCTCGACGTGGCGCGCCAGTCCGACGTGGGCTTCCACTTGCTGGACCGCATCTACGGCACGCGCATTGCGCTGGCACGCGACCCGGGCGCTGCGGTGGGCGTGATCGAGGAGGCCGAAGCCTCGGTACGCGGGCCGCTGGAGACCTGCCCCGGCTGCCGCATCACGTTCTCGATTCCCGCAACCATTGCCGCTGCGCAGGCGCGCGAGATGAAGCTGGCCGGCGAACACGAGCAGGCTTCGGACTACCTTGCGAACGTGGTGATGAAACTGCCGGCGTGGTACGCGTCGCTGCACGAGGCGCGCGCACACATCGCGCTGGCCGCCGGCGCGCGCGGCCAGGCCCGCGAGGGGTTCGCGGCCGCCGCGCGCGGGTTCGGCGGTTGCGGGCAACCGCTGGACGAGGCTCGCTGCGCGCGGCTGGCGTCGGCCTGACGGCTCAGCGTGTCGGCGGGGTAGCCGGCGTTGCAGGCGTTGCAGGCGTCGCCGGTGTCGCTGCCGTGCCGTCACCTGCAGGTGTAGCAGGCGTAGCGGGGGTGGCCGGTGTCGCGGCCGCAGCGCCCATGGAGGTGGTGGCCTGGCCTTTGCCCTTGCCCTGCGCGGCTGCGCCCTTGCCCTGTGCGGTTGCGCTGCCCTTGCCTTGCGCCGCGGCGCTGCCCTTGCCCTGCGCGGCGGCAGAAGGCGTGGCCGGCGTGGCGGGGGTGGCTGGGGTTGCAGGCGTGGCCGAAGTCACGCCAGGCGTGGCCGGTGTGGCGGGCGTTGCCGGGGTAGCCGGTGTGGCCGGGGTCGCTGCGTTGGTGGAACCGGTCGCGCTGGCGTCGCTGCTGGCGCCGCCCGATGCAGACGCCCCGCCTGCTGCGGACGCGCCGCCCGCCCCGACACCGACGCCGCCCGCGGCACCCGCGCCCACTCCGGCGCCGACGCCACCGCCGGCACCGACGCCCACGCCTTGGGCCTGGACGCCGGCTGCCATACCGAACAGGCCGCCCAGCAGGCTTGCCATCACGACCGTCTTCTTCGCTTGCTTCATCAGGATGTGCTCCAGTTGTTGGAGCGACCGATGCTAGGTGCCTCAACTCAGCCGCATGTGTCGGCATGTTGGGTGGGCGGCCCGCCCGACAGATCCCGTTGCGAAACAGGGCATGCGGTGACAGTCACTCCGCCGTCGTGGCGAACGGGGCAGGCTCAGCGGCAGCCGCAATGCCCCGCGCAACGCCGCTCCTGCACGCACTCGATCACCGTCAGGCACGGCCGGTCTTCCTTGAGTTCGCCGCGCATGAGCCGCGCGATGGGCCCGCCGACGTAGGGCATGGGCATCTGCACTGTCTCGGCGAACGCCGGCCGCCGGTTCAGCAGCAGGGCAGCCGCGATGCCGAGGATGGCGATGACGGCGGCAAAGGCAAGGACGTAGTACATGGTGATCCCACCTGCAAGGTTGGTGTCCCTGCAGTGTGGGCAAGCTGGTTGCCGCCGCATTGACCAGCGTCATGCCGGTGCGTGTTGCGGCGGCGGCGCGCTATTTCGAAGCGAGCGGCAACGCCGTCTTGTAGCGAACCTGCTTCAACGCGAAGCTCGACCGGATCTTCTCGATCCCCGCAATCGGCGTCAGCTGGTCCAGGATGAACCTCTCCAGCGCGGCGATGTCGGCCACCACCACCCGGATCAGGTAGTCGCTCTCGCCCGTCATCAGGTAGCACTCCATCACCTCGTCGTGTTCGGCGATGCGCCGCTCGAACTCGGCCAGCGCGGCCTTCGACTGTTCTTTCAGGCTGATGTTGATGAAGACGTTGAGGCCCAGGCCCAGTGCCTTGGCGCTGGCCAGCGCGACATAACGCTCGATCACGCCGGCCGCTTCCAGGGCCTTCACCCGCGTCAGGCAGGGGCTCGGCGACAGGTGCACGCGCCGGGCCAGCTCCACGTTGGTCAGGGAGCCGTCCTGCTGCAGTTCCGACAGGATCCGCAGGTCTAGCGCGTCAAGCTGCATGCGGCGGCATTCTATGCCGCCGTTGTGCGAGGCGCCCTATCCGCGGCCGCGGAAGAAGGCGATAGCCGCCATGATCAGGAACACGAAGAACAGGATCTTGGCGATGCCGGCGGCGCCGGCGGCCAGGCCGCCGAAGCCCAGCACGGCGGCAATCAGTGCGATCACGAAAAACACGACAGCGTAGTGCAGCATGTTCAGCTCCCTTGAGTTTTGGCGCACCCGGCGGGTGCTGGTCCTGCGTGCAGAGTAGGGCCTGGGCGGCTGCATGCTGATCAGCGACGGGCCTGACTGCTTGTGGGGTGAAGGCGCTTTCCGCCTGTAGGAGGTGGTCGCTGCTCAGCAGCTCGCTTAGACTCGGCCACGGTGATCCAGTCCCTCTCCAGCAAGCTGCAGGCGTCGCACCCCCTGGCCCCTGAACTGTTGCGGTTCATGGGCCCGGTGCTGCTCACGAGCATGCTGCAGGCGATCTCGGGCGCCATCAACAACGCCTACCTCGGCCGGCTGGTCGGCCCCACGGGCCTGGCCGCAGCGGCCATCATCGCGCCGGTGCAGGGCCTGCTGTTCCTGCTGCTCGCGGCCTTTGCCATGGGCGCCGCGGTGCTGGTGGGGCGCGCCTCGGGCGCGGACGATGACGACCAGGTCACGCGCATCGGCGGCACGGCGCTGGCCATCACCGCGCTGCTGTGCGGGGCGGTCGGGGTGCCCGCGTACTTCGCGATGCCCTGGTTCGTGCAACTGCTCGACGTGCCGCCCGAAATGTTCGACGAGGCGGTGCGCTATGGCCGCTTCTGCCTGCCCGGCTTCTTTGCCACGGCCTTCTTCATGATCATGTCGATCATGGTCCGCGCCACGGGCGACAGCACCTTCATGCTGCGCTGCCTGGTGGTCTTCTGCGTCGTGCTGGCAGTGGCCACGCCGGCCTTCATCGTGGGCGGCCTGGGCGTGCCGGGCCTCGGCGCCGCGGGTGCGGCCATGGGCAGTTTCGTGGCGATGGCCGCATCGCTGGCCGCGCTGCTCTTCATGCTGCGCATCGAGCAGCACCCGCTGCGCTGGGGCCGGGTCAAGAAGCACTCGGGCATGGACCCGCGCCTGCTGTGGGAGATGCTGCGGCTGGGCGGCGCCGTGGCCGTGTTCAGCCTGTCGGCCGTGGCGGCCGACACGCTGGTGCTGCGGCTGGTCAACGCCCACGGCATCGAGTCCACGGCGGCCTGGGGCCTGGCCGTGCAGGTGGCGATGTGGGTGCAGTTCCCTGCCATGGCATCGGGGGCGGCTGCTTCCGTGTTCGCGGCCAAGGCCTTCGGCGCCGGCGACCTCGAACGCCTGCGCGAAGTGACGCGCACGGCCACGGTGCTGTGCGTCGCCATCGGCGTCGTCATGTGCGGCGGCGTGAGCCTGTTCGCGACGGCCATCCTGGCCGCCCTGACGGAAGACGCGGCCGTGCGCGCCATCGGCGTCGAGCTGGTGTACGTGCTGGTGTGGGGCAAGGTCTGCATGGCGCTGGCCGGCATCCGCAGCGCCACCATGCGCGCAACCGGCGTGGTGTTCTGGCCGATGGTGATCTACGTGGCCGGCGACCTGCTGGTGCTGGTGCCGCTGGCCACCTTGCTCGATGCACCGCTGGGTGTCGTGGGCATCGGTGCGGCCGTCACGCTGTCGCATGCGGTGGCTTTTTCCTTGCAGGCGCTGTACTTCAACATGGCCGACGTGGCACGCGGGCCGCGGCCGGTCCTGGCAAAGGCGACTGCTGCGGGATCGATCCTGAGCCGGTCGGCGACAAGTCCATCGCAAAGATAACGCCTGTCACCCTAGAATGGGAATTCGCTGCGGCCTTCAACAACAATCAGCACGCACGGACATGCAACAAGTTGACCCCCTGCAGGCCGAAGCGGCTCCCGCCGATTGGCCCAGCCGGATCCATGCGGTGCTGCAAGGCCTGCAAATTCGCCAGGTGGCCTATGTGCCGGACGCAGGGCATGCCCGGCTCATCCAGCTGTGCGAGCAGGATCCGAGCATGGCCAGCACCGTGCTGACGACCGAGGAGGAGGGCATTGCGCTCGCCACGGGTGCCTGGCTGGGCGGCCAGCACGCCGTCGTGCTGATGCAGAGCAGCGGGGTGGGCAACTGCATCAACATGCTTTCGCTCGTGCAGGCTTGCCGCGTCCCGCTGGCGATGATCGTCACGATGCGCGGCGAGTGGGGTGAGTTCAATCCGTGGCAGATCCCCATGGGCCGCACCACCTGCGAAAGCCTGGAGCTGGCGGGCGTGGCCACTTACCGGGTGGACCGGGAAGAGGATGCAGCCGGGACCGTGGAAGCCGCCGTCGGTGCGGCGTTCGACACGCAGACGGCCGTCGCCGTCGTGCTGTCCCAGCGCATGCTGGGCCGCAAGAAATGGACCGGGTGATTGCCGTGAGCGGCGACCAGCTTCTCGACCGGCGCCAGGTGGTGGCGACGTTCCTCGCGGAACGCGGCCCATTGCTCGTCGTCACCGGGCTCGGTGCGCCGACATACGACGTCGCCGCGGCCGGCGACGATCCCCGCAACTTCTACCTGTGGGGCGCCATGGGCGGCGCGGCGATGGTCGGGCTTGGGCTGGCCACCGCGCAGCCCGGGCGACCCGTGGCCGTCGTCACCGGAGACGGCGAGCAGCTGATGGGGATGGGCGCGCTGGCCACCATCGGGGCGCGCCGGCCGCGGAACCTCTCCATCGTGGTACTGGACAACGAGCGCTACGGCGAGACGGGCGGGCAACTGACGCACACCGCCAAGGGCGTAGACCTGGCGGGCGTGGCCCGGGCTTGCGGCTTCGAAGAGGCCGTGACCGTGCGCACCGCGGACCAGGTGCTGGCGCTGCGCGGCAGGCTGCAGCTGCGCCAGGGCTGCCTGTTGGCAGTGATCAAGGTAGACACCGCCGATCTTCCACGCGTGCTGCCGCCGCGGGATGGTGCGCTGCTGGCGCGGCGCTTCCGCGAAGCGGTCGTGGGCGAGCCGCTGTAGCGGCCATGACGAAGGAGACACACATGGCAAGGATCGGCTTCATCGGCCTCGGGCGCATGGGGCGTCCCATGGCTTCGAACCTGCGGAAGAAGGGGTTCGAGCTTGCCGTCTACGACGTCGACCCGGCGGGCGTCCGGCCACTCGCGGAGCTCGGCGCGACCGACGCCGCTTCTGCCGCCGAGGTCGCCCGGCAATCCGACATCGTGTTCACCATGCTGCCCGGATCGCCCGAGGTGGAAGCCACCGTGCTCGGCAAGGACGGGCTGATTGCCAATGGCCGGGCCGGGCTCCTGATCGTGGACATGAGCACGATCGATCCGCGCACCACCGACCGCATCGCGCAAGCAGCGCGCGACTCGGGCATGTCGGTGGTAGACGCGCCCGTGGGGCGGCTGGCGTCGCACGCGGATCGGGGCGAGTGCCTCTTCATGGTGGGCGGCTCGGTGGACGATGTCGCACGCGTGCAGCCGATGCTGCAGGCCATGGGCTCGACCATCCATCACTGCGGGGACGTGGGGACCGGCATCCGCACGAAGCTGGTGAACAACTACCTGGCCGTGGTCTCGTGCCAGCTGAATGCGGAGGCATTGGCCCTGTCCCAGCGGTTTGGACTGGACCTGCACAAGACCCTGGAGGTAATTCACGGAACCACTGCCACCAACGGACAGCTGAAGATCGCATGGCCCGCCAAGGTGCTGGCCGGCGACATCGAGCCGGGCTTCGCGATCGACCTGGCGCACAAGGACCTGACGCTGATCCTCACTGCAGCCAACGACCAGCGGGTGCCCATGCCGGTGGCTGCAGCGGCGCGCGAGGCGTACAGCATGGCGCGGGCCGCCAGATGGGGTCGCAAAGACTTCTCGGCCATGGTCGATGTGCTGTGCGACCAGGCAGGCATCGAGAAGCCACGGCTGTAGGTGGCCCCAACCGCTGGGCGGGCCTTCAGTGACCCAGGATCTTCGACAGGAAGTCGCGCCCGCGTTCGCTCTGGGGGTTGTTGAAGAAGTCGTCCGGCTTGCAGCACTCGACGACCTGGCCCTCGTCCATGAAGATCACGGAGTCGGCGACGGCCCTGGCAAAGCCCATTTCGTGCGTCACGCACAGCATGGTCATGCCCTGCTGCGCCAGCTCGATCATCACGTCCAGCACCTCCTTGATCATCTCCGGGTCCAGCGCGGAGGTGGGCTCGTCGAACAGCATGATCTTCGGCGTGAGGCACAGCGCTCGGGCGATCGCCACACGCTGCTGCTGGCCGCCCGACAGTTGCAGCGGGTACTTGGCGGCCTGTTCTGCGATGCGAACGCGCTCCAGCTGCTGCATCGCCTTTTCCTCGGCTTCGCGCTTCGGCAGCTTGCCCACCCACATCGGTGACAAGGTCAGGTTCTCCAGCACGGTCAGGTGCGGAAACAGGTTGAACTGCTGGAACACCATGCCGACCTTGCGTCGCACCTGGTCGATGGCCTTCACGTCGTCGCCCAGCTCGGTGCCGTCCACCACCAGGCGTCCCTCCTGGTACTCCTCCAGCGCGTTGATGCAGCGGATCAGCGTCGACTTGCCCGAGCCCGAGGGCCCGCAGATGACGATGCGCTCTCCCTGCGCCACGTCCAGGTCGATGTCGCGCAGCACGTGGAAATCGTTGCCGTACCACTTGTTGACCTTGTCGAAGCTGATGATGGTTTCGGGCATGGGTTGCGGCGTCAACGTTGCTTGCTCTGGTTCAGGCGCGCCTCCACCCAGCGGCTGTAGCGCGACATCGCGAAGCACAGGGCAAAGTAGATCATGGCGATGAAGAGATACGCCTGCAGCTTGAACGGCTTCCAGTTGGCGTCGCTGTTGAGTGCGATGTCCATCGAGCCGGTCAGTTCGTAGAGGCTCACGATGCTGACCAGCGACGTGTCCTTCAGGATCGAGATGAAGCTGTTCATGATGCTGGGCACCACCATGGCGAGCGCCTGCGGGAGCACGATCTTGCGCTGCGTTTGCCAATACGACAGGCCGATGGTGGCGGCCGCCTCTACCTGGCCTTTAGGCACGGCCTGCAGGCCGCCGCGGATCACTTCCGCCAGGTAGGCGGCGGCGAAGAGGGTGATACCCACCAGCACGCGAATGAGCACGTCGATGGTCATGCCCTGCGGCATGAACAGCGGGAACATGAACGAGGCCATGAACAGCACCGAGATCAGCGGCACGCCGCGCACCAGCTCCACATACAGGGTGCAGAGCGCGCGGATCGCGGGCAAGTCGGACCGCCGCCCCAACGCCACCAGCAGCGCGAGCGGAAACGCCAGCACGATGGAGAGCGTTGACAGCAGGATCGTCAGCGGCAGGCCGCCCCAGCGATCCGTCTCGACCTTGCTCAGGCCCGCCACGCCGCCGTACATGAACACGAAGAACACCACCAGCACCAGCGCCCACAGTACAGCGAGCCACGGTTTCCAGAACGTGCGCATGCAGCTGGCGACGACCAGGCTCATCAAGAGCAGGGTTGCCACCAGGGGGCGCCACTGTTCCTCGTAGGGATAGCGGCCGAACAGGATCAGGCGGTACTTCTCGGTGATGACGCCCCAGCAGGCGCCGTCGCCCTGCGCGGCGCGGCATGCCGCGAGGTCCGGTCGCCACACTGCGCTGAACAGGATCCAGTCCAGCACTTGCGGCACCACCCAGAGCAACAGGGCGCCGAGCGACACGGTGGCCAGCGCGGTGCGCCAGTCCCCGAACAGTTGCAGCCGCAGCGCCTGGAACACGCCCGCGTGGCTGCGCGGGGCGGGGCGGGAGGAGCCGGCCAGGTGCATGCCACGTGCCTCACTTTTCCTTGATCGCCACGCGCGCGTTGTACCAGTTCATGAGACCCGAGGTACTGAGCGACAGCGTGAGGTACACGACCATGATGATGGCGATGCACTCCACCGCCCGGCCGGTCTGGTTCATGGACGTGTTCGCGATGGAGACCAGGTCCGGATAGCCGATCGCAACGGCGAGCGACGAGTTCTTGGTGAGGTTCAGGTACTGGTTGGTCAGCGGCGGGATGATCACGCGCAGTGCCTGCGGGATCAGCACCAGGCGGATCTCGAGCCGGCTGTCCAGGCCCAGTGCTGCGGCCGCTTCCGATTGGCCCCGCGGCACGGCGGCGATGCCGGAGCGCACCACCTCTGCGATGAAAGCCGCGGTGTACAGCGACAGCCCCAGCCACAGTGCGAGGAACTCCGGGGTGAGCGCGCCACCGTGCTCCACGGAGAACTCGCCCTTGACCGGTACGTCGAGCGCGGTGGGTGCGCCGCCGACCGTCCAGCCCAGCAGCGTGGCAAGCACCACCAGGGCCAGGGGTGTCCAGAACATGCTTCGCGGCGTGCCGGTGGCTTCGAAGCGGCGCTTCGCCCCGCGGCGATACGCCCAGGCCAGCAACAGGCCCGCGCCGAAGCCGGCCGCCGTCCAGCCTTGTCCGGGGCTCCACACCGGCACCGGGAAATTGAGGCCGCCCTTGCTCAGGAAAAAGGGCCCTGCCTGCCACTCCTGCCCGACGCCGGGCAGGTACTCGGTGAGGACCAGGTACCACACCAGCAGCTGCAGCAACACGGGGACGTTGCGGAAGACCTCGACGTACGCGGCGCACAGGCTGCGCACCAGCAGGTTGCGCGAGAACCGGCCCACGCCCAGCAGGGTTCCGAGCACGGTGGCCAGCAAGATGCCGGCCACTGCCACGCGCAAGGTGTTGCCCAGGCCGACGGCGAAGCCCTTCAGGTACGACTCGGTCGAGTCGAACGGAATCACGCTCTCGCCGATGCTGAAGCTGGCCTGCTGCTGCAGGAAGTCGAAGCCGCTCTGGATGCCGCGCACCCGCATGTTGTGCAGCGTGTTGGACCACAGGAACCAGGCCAGCGCGGCGATCACCGCGCTGGCCAGGACCTGGTACATCAAGCCACGGAAGGCCCGGCTGCGCCAGGACCAGGCGGGCCTTCTGCGCGGGCGTTTCAATGCGCCCGCCGCGTCAGCGCATCGGCAGGGCGTACATCAGCCCGCCCTTGTTCCACTGGTTGTTGATGCCGCGCGGCAGCCCCAGGGCGGACTTCGGGCCGACGTTGCGCTCGAAGATCTCGCCGTAGTTGCCCGTGGCCTTGACGGCACGCCCCAGCCAGTCCTTGTCCAGCCCCAGCAGCTTGCCCATGTCCTCACCGGTGCCCAGCAGGCGCTTGACCACCGGGTCCTGGCTGCTGGTCTTGAGCTGGTCGACGTTGGCTTGCGTGACACCGTATTCCTCGGCCTCGATCAGCCCGTAGATCACCCACTTCACGATGGCGAGCCACTCGTCGTCACCGCGGCGAACCATGGGGCCCAGCGGTTCCTTGGACACCAGGTCCGGCAGGATGACGTGGTCGGCGGGATTGGTGGCCACCTTGTTGCGGATGGAAGCAAGTCCCGAAGCGTCGGTGGTGTACGTGATGCAGCGGCCCGCAAAGTACGCGGCCGTCGCCGCTTCTTCCTTCTCGAACACCACGGTCTTGATGTTGAGGTTGTTGGCCTTGGAGAAGTCGGTCAGGTTCTTCTCGGTCGTGGTGCCGGACTGCACGCACACCGTCTGGTTTTTCAGCTGCTTGGGGCTCTTGATGTTGCTCTTCTTGGGGACGATGAAGCCCTGGCCGTCGTAGTAGGTGACCACCGTGGCCTGCAGGCCGAGCGAGGCGTCGCGTGTGAGGGTGAGCGTGGTGTTGCGCGAGAGCAGGTCGATCTCGCCCGACTGCAGTGCGGTAAAGCGCTGCTGCGCCGTGAGCGGCACGTACTTCACCTTCTCCGGGTCGCCCAGCACCGCAGCGGCGACCGCGCGGCACATGTCGACGTCGAGGCCGCTCCACTTGCCGGTGGAGTCGGCCGCCGAGAACCCGGCCAGGCCGGTGTGCACGCCGCAGACGACCTGTCCGCGCGCCTTGACGCCGTCGAGCGTCTTGCCGGCCCAGGCGGGCGTCAAAGCGACGATCCCTCCGAGCGCGATGGCCAATGACAGGCAACGGGAGCTGAGTCTCTTCATGGATGACCTCCTGGGTGGGTGTTCGCTGTACGACGGGCCGCGCGTTCTCGCGATGCCTCGGCGAAGGATAACCCCGGCTTGGCTTGGGAGAAACCCGATCTCCGGCGTGGATTGCCGCCTGGGCCCCGCGGAGCGTCACACACTCATCTTCAACGGCGGCTCCACCCCTTCCGGGATCGGGCACACATAGGGCGTCTTGCGGGTGCGCTCGGCGTGGTCGGCTTTCGCACGCGCGAGCAGGTTTGCATCGCTCAGCACTTCCACGGCGGTGCCCGCCATCACCTTGGCTGCGTTCACCATGCCCTTGTGCGCCATCGGCAGCTTGCCCTGCGCGGTCAACTGCCATGAGTGCCCCGGTGTGCCCAGGATGCAAGTCGCAACGCGCGCCTGCACGGTGGGGACGACCCAGCTGACGTCGCCCACATCCGTCGAGCCTTGCATGGACGAGGTCGCGGTGAGCGGCACGATCATGTCGGCCAGCAGCTTGCCGTGCTGCGGCGGCAGGCCGAAGCGCTTCCAGCTCCCTTCCAGGTCCTGCTCGGTGACCGAATGGCGGAACCGCTCGGCGTCGGCCCGGTCCTGCTCGTCGAAATAGTCACCCCCCAGCCGCGTCATCATGCCGTGCATCGCCTCTTCGAGCGGCGTGTTGGCCAGCAGGTTCGACACGGCACTGATCACCTGCGCAGTCACCGCGGTCTCGGTCATCAGGGCTGCGCCTTCGGCGATCCTGCGCACCCGCCCAGCCAGCAGGTTCATCTGCGGAAGGTCCGCAGCACGGATCAGGTAGCGCACCTTCGCCGTGGCCTGCACGACGTTCGGTGCGATGCCGCCCGCGTCGAGATACGCGTAGTGCACCCGCGCGTCGCTCGGCATGTGCTCGCGCATGTAGTTGACGCCCACGTTCATCAGTTCCACCGCGTCCAGCGCGCTGCGGCCCAGGTGGGGCGCGGTCGCGGCGTGCGCTGCGCGGCCGGTGAAGCTGAAATCGATTCGCGTATTGGCCAGCGACTTCGCTTCCCACACCCCCGTCCACGGGCCGGGGTGCCACGAGATCGCCACGTCGACGTCACGGAACGCGCCGGCGCGCACCATGAAGCCCTTGGCCGCACCGCCTTCCTCCGCGGGGCAGCCGTAGAACCGCACGCGCCCCGGCGTGCCGGTGCGTTCGAGCCACGCCTTGAGCGCGCTGGCGGCCAGCAGGGCGCCGCCGCCCAGCAGGTTGTGGCCGCAGCCATGCCCGTTGCATTGGTCCGGCAAGGCCTGTTGCTGCGGTAGGCCGGCCTCTTGCGACAAACCGGGCAGCGCGTCGTATTCGCCCAGGATGGCGATCACGGGTCCGCCCTGGCCCGCCTCGCCGGTCAGTGCGGTGGGGATGCCCGCCACGCCGGTCTCGACGCGAAAGCCCTCCGCACGCAAGGCGGCTTCGATGTCGGCGGCCGAGCGGTGTTCGGCATACGCGAGTTCCGCATACGACCAGATGCGGTCGCTCAACTCGGTGTACGCCTGCCGTCGGGTGTCGACGCAAGACCAGAGTTCCTTCAGCCTGTCTTCGAGCATCACGCTGCCTTCGTGAGGTGGAATTGCCGAGGTTAACTGCAGACGTATGCTCGGGGGATACCCCCGATCCGTTTCGCACCGTCGCCATGGGCATCGCAACATTCACATCGCTGGGGCTCTCACCCGCGCTCGCGCAGGCCTGCACCAGCGCGGGCTTCGCCGCGCCTTCGCCGATCCAGGCGCAGGCCATCCCCGCGCTCCTGCTCGGCCGGGACCTGCTGGGGCTGGCACCCACCGGCTCCGGCAAGACCGCGGCCTTTGCGCTGCCGCTGCTGCAGCGGCTTGCCGCCGGCCCGCAGCGGTTCCCCCGGCGGGTGCGGGTGCTGGTGCTGGTGCCCACGCGCGAACTGGCAGCGCAGGTGGGCGACGTGTTCCTGAGCCTCGGCCGTTCAGCCGCGCGGCGACTGAAGGTGGAAGTGGTGCACGGCGGCGTGTCGATCAACCCGCAGATGATGGCGCTGCGCGGGGGCGCCGACGTCGTCGTGGCCACGCCGGGGCGCCTGCTCGACCTGCTGGACCACAACGCGCTGCGCCTGGACAGCGTCGAATCGCTGGTGCTCGACGAGGCCGACCGGCTGCTCGACCTGGGCTTCGCCGCCGAACGCGACCGCGTGCTGGCCGCTTTGCCGGCGCAGCGCCAGAACCTGCTGTTCTCCGCAACCTTCCCGCCCGAAGTGCAGGCGCTGGCCGACTCGCTGCTGCGCGACGCCGTACGGGTCGAGGCCGCGTCGCAGGTCGAGGCGATCCCCGAGATCGAGCACAGGGCGATCGCGGTCGACGCCGGGCGCCGCACGGAGCTGCTGCGTCACCTCGTCGCGCAGCAACGCCGTTGGCAGCGCATGCTGGTGTTCGTGGCGACGCGCTACGCCACCGAGCATGTCACGCGCAAGCTGGTCGCACGTGGCGTCCACGCTGCGGCCTTGCACGGCCAGATGAGCCAGTCGCAGCGCACGAGCGTGCTGCAGGACCTGCGCGAGGGCGCCGTGTCCGTGGTCGTGACGACCGACCTCGCCGCGCGGGGCATCGACGTGCCCGGCCTGGACATGGTGGTCAACTACGACCTGCCGCGTTCACCTGCCGACTACGTCCACCGCGTCGGCCGCACCGCCCGCGCGGGCCTGCGGGGTGTGGCGGTGAGCTTCGTGAGCGCCGCCACGGACGCGCACATGCGGCTGATCGAGCAGCAGAACACCCTGCGGCTGGTGCGCGAGCAGGTCGCCGGGTTCGAGCCGGTCGAGTTGCAGCCGCCCGTGCGCCCTGATGCGGGCAGTGGCGGCATCAAGGGCAAGCGGCCGAGCAAGAAGGACAAGTTGCGCGCCGCGGCCGCGAAGCTCGCGGGTGGCGGCTAGGAGCGGGGCCGTCCATCGATGTCTCACGCCGGCCGCAAGTCATTGCTGATCCCAGCCTGATGCTGCCGACCCCGTGGAGGCGCAGAAGGGGACTGGCCGAACTGGCCAAGATGCGCGCCGCGGTGCGGCCGGTCTACGACAAGTTCTCGGCGGCTTATGATCCGGCCATCGTCACCCTGTTCAAGGCCGAACTGGAACGCGTGTCCAAGCTCTGATGAAGATCCTCGTCCTGCACGGGCCGAACCTGAACCTGTTCGGCCGCCGCGAGCCGCACATCTACGGCCACACCACGCTGGCGCAGATCGATGCCCAGCTGGCAACACTGGCCGAAGAGCTGGGCGTGCGGCTGGAGACGATCCAGTCCAACCACGAAGGCGCGTTGCTCGACTTCCTGCATCGCCACATCGACGAGGCGCAGGGCGCCCTCGTCAACCCTGCCGGGCTCACCCAGCACGGGGTGTCGCTGCACGACGCCATCAAGGCCATGCCGTTCCCGGTGATCGAGGTGCACATGTCCAACATCGCAGCGCGCGAAAGCTGGCGTGCGCACTCGATCATTTCGCCGGCGGTGAAGGGCACCATCCAGGGGCTGGGGCCGCTGTCTTACCTGATGGGGTTGCGGGCGGTGGTGGCGCTGGCGCAAGAGGGGCGCTGAGGGTCTTGCCGCAGTCATACTAGCCGCGTGATCGACAAGCTCGCACGCAAGCTGCCTTTCTTCTACGGCTGGATCGTCGTCGGCGTCGTCTTCGTGACGATGGCCATCTGCGTGAACGCGCGTACGGCCTTCTCGCTGCTGTTCCCGCCTATCCTCGACGAGTTCGGCTGGGAGCGCGGCGTGACGGCCGGCGCCTTCTCGTTCGGCTTCCTGGTGTCGGCCGTGCTCAGCCCGCTGCTGGGGCGGCTGATGGACCGCCACGGCCCGCGCATCGTGATCGAGGTCGGCATCGTCGCCACCGCAGCCGGGCTGCTGCTCGCGACTTTCTCCACCCAGCCCTGGCACATCTACGTGACGCTGGGCATGCTGGTCGGCGCGGGCACGACTTTCACGGGCTACACCGGGCAGGCGCTCTTCCTGCCCAACTGGTTCGTGCGGCGGCGCGGGCTCGCCATCAGCATCGCATTTGCCGGCGTGGGTTTCGGCTCGATCGTGATGCTGCCCGCCCTGCAGACCTTCGTGGAGCAATACGGTTGGCGTGCCGGTTGCACGCTGCTGGGCGTGGTGACGCTGGTGGTGCTGGTGCCGCTGAACCTGCTGCTGCGGCGGCGTCCCGAAGACATCGGCCTGGCACCCGACGGCGACGCCGACACACCCGCCGCGGCGCAGGCGCGCCGCGTGAACGTGGTCGATGCCGCATGGGCCGCCGTCGACTGGACGCTGGCGCGCGCGATGCGCACTGCGCGGTTCTGGTGGATCGCCGTCGCGTACTTTGCCGCGCTCTTTGCGTGGTACGCGGTGCAGGTGCACCAGACCAAGTACCTCATCGAATCGGGCTTCAGCGCGCAGGACGCGGCGTGGGCGCTAGGCGCGGTAAGCTTGGCCGGCGTGCCGGGGCAGATCGCCCTGGGCTGGCTGTCGGACCGCATCGGCCGCGAGATCGTGTGGGCCATCGGGAACCTGGGCTTCTGCATGGCGTACCTGGCGCTGCTGGCGCTGCCCGCGTACCCGGGCATGCCGCTGCTGTACTTCATGGTGATCGCGCAAGGCGCTATCGGCTATGGCCTGACCTCGGTGGTCGGCGCCATCCCGGCCGAGATCTTCGAGGGCAGGCACTACGGGCCGATCTTCGGCACGCTGATGGTGAGCGCACTCGCGGGCGGCGCGGCGGGCCCGTGGTTCATGGGCTTCGTGCACGACCGCACCGGCAGCTACGCCCCCGCTTTCTGGGTGGCGATCGGATGCACGGTGGTGTCGGCTATCGCGATCTGGCGCGCGGCGCCGGGTGGGGTACGGGCGGTGGCGGGGCGGGTGAAGCCTGCCGCGTGAATCACCGCTGCACGCGGGTCTGCGACTGCTCGCGCATGTACTGGCCGAGGTAGTAGAACGAAGCCAGCGCCTTGCCGGTGCTGCCTGACCCCTTCCACCCACCGAAGGCCTGGTAGCCCGGCCACGCGCCGGTGGTCGCCCCTTGCGGCCGGTTCGAGTAGGCCACGCCGGCTTCCACGTTGTCGTAGAACCACTCGGTCTCGTGGGGCGAGCCGTAGAAGCCCGCGGTCAGGCCGAACTCGCCGTCGTTCACCAGCTCCATGCCTTCTTCCTTCGACGCCACGGGCGCGATCATCACGATGGGCGCAAACATCTCCTGCTGCCACAGCGCGTGGTCCAGCGGCGCCCGGGCCAGCGTGGGCTCGCAGAACCAGCCGTGCTGCAGGTCGTCGCGCCAGCGCTGGCGGCCGCCCGCCAGCACCACGGCACCGTCGCGCGACAGCGCTGCCACATAGCGGCCGTAGCGGTCGAAGGCCGCCTGGCTGGCGATCGGGCCCATCCAGTGGCGCTCTTCCTGCGGCGTGCCGACCGCGATCTTCGCCATCGCCTCGCGGATCTTGTCGACCAGGTGCTGGTAAACCGGCGACTCGACGTAGATGCGTGACAGGGCCGAACACTTCTGCCCCGTCAGCCCGAACGCGGAGCGCACGATGCCCTGCGTGGCGTCGTCCAGGTTGCCGTGCGCCGTCACCAGCACCGCGTTCTTGCCGCCCATCTCGCAGATGCTGGGCCGCGGGTACGCCCGCGCCGCCTGCGCGCGCAGGATGCGCATGCCGACCTCGCGCGATCCCGTAAAGGTGATGCCGTCGACGCCGTCGTGCTCCACCAGCCGTTGCCCGATGGTGGCGCCGTCGCCCAGCAGGTAGTTGAAGGCGCCGGCCGGGACGCCCGCATCGCGCAGGCACTCGGCCAGCAACACCCCGGACCACGGTGTATCGACGGCGCCCTTCAGCACCACCGTGTTGCCGGTGGCCAGCGCTGCGGCCACCGGCCCCCCGGCCAGTGCAAACGGGAAGTTGAAGGGCACGATGACCGCCCACACGCCGTAGGGCTTGAGCACGCTGCGGTTGGTGCTGGTGAAACCTGCCACCGGGTCGTTGGGCAGCGGCCGGTCGTAGGCGCCGTTCTGCTCCATCTGGTCGGCGAAAAGCGAGAAGAAGTCGACCACCTCGCCCACTTCACCCAGCGCTTCCATGCGGTTCTTGCCCACTTCGAACGAAAGCGCCGCGGCGATGTCGTAGGCGCGCTCCTCGACGATGCGCGAAGCCTTGCGCATCACCTGCATGCGGTCCTGCCACGGCGTGGCGCGCCAGCCCGGGGACGCCGCGCGCGCCGCGGCGACCGCAGCGTCGGCGTCGGCCTCCGTGGCGAGCGAGAACTTGCCGAGCAGCCGGCGGTGATCGGCCGGGTCGTACTTCTCGAGCATTCGCGGCGCGAACACCTCCTTGCCGCCGATGTGCAAGGGGTGCTCCTTCCCGAAGGCGCCGCCCAATGCCGCCACTGCGGCGTCGAAGCGGTCGTGCAGTTCGCGCGGCGGCGCGAACATGGTGGAGTAGGTCAGTTTGAATGTCGGCATGGTCACATGATCCCTTATAAAGGACAGTGCGACTTCGCGGCTAGCGCGCTACCCCCAATCAGGGCATCGGCTGCCGACGATAAGCCTTTGCATGCGCGCGCCTTTCGTATAGCGTATCGCGCTGAAGGAAGGCTTGGCATGCAACGTTGGGAGGCGGATTGGAAGTCCTGAGTCTGGTCCCGTGGACGCTCGGTGCACGCCTGGAGGGGGAGTCGCTCGAATTCAACCTCGGAGACGGCCGCCGGGCGGCGTGGCGCAGTGTGCGCCCCGCAGCACTCCTGCGCGCGGCGCGCTCGCCCATGGCCGCCGCCGACCTGCTGGGCGAAGACCTCGCCGGGCGGCTGGCCCGCAGCGAGCCGCGTGTCCTCAACCTGCAGTTCGAAGATGCCCTGGACGCGATAGCGTGGGAGGCACTCGGCCTGGGTGCCACCACGCTGGCGGAGCACTTTGCCATCGGCCGGCAGGTGCTGGCCGCCACCGAGCACGAACCGGTGCCTGCCGCCGGCCTGGCGGAATCGTTGGCGGTCTGCGTGCTCGATGCCACCGCCGACGCCGAAGCCCGCTCCAGGGTAGCCCGGGCCCACGTGGTGGTGCTCGATGACGCGCCGCTGGCGCAGGTGCTCGAGCGCGCAGGCACGGTGCGGCGCGAGCACCTTGTGGTGCTGCCGGTGCCGGTGCCGGCGCGCGAGCTGGGCGCGCCGCTGGACCACGGCGCCGCGGTGCTGGTCGCCAACGAGCCAGGCGCGCTGAAGCAGGAGGCCGTCGACGCGCTGCTGTCCCAGCTTGCCAGCGGCGCCAGCGTGGGCGAGGCGGTCCGGTCGCTGCACCGGCGTGCCGCGCCCGGGCGCCTCGGCGCGCGCCTCTACGGCGACCCCGCGATCCGCTTCGTGCGCGTGCAGACGCCCACCTCGTTGCGGCAGGTCACGAGCCTGTCGTTCGACCTTGCAGGCTCGACCACGCTCATGCACGAACTGGGCAGCGAGGCGTACGCCGAGATGCTGGTGCGCCTGTACGCGCTGGGCCGCGACGTGGTGCGCCGGCACGGCGGCCGGCCCGACGAGTACCGGGGCGACGACGGCTTCATGTGCTACTTCGGGCATCCGCAGGCGCTCGAAGGTGCGCCCGAACGTGCCGTGGCGGCGGGCCTGGAGATCGTCCGCAGCGTGGCCGGCCTCGGGCTCGCCGCGCGGGTGGGCATCGCCACCGGCGAGGTCGCGATCAAGTCGGACCAGCCGGTGGGGCCGTCGATCCATCTCGCCGCGCGGCTGCAGACGGCCACCGAACCCGGCGCCGTGCTGGCCTCCGCCGAAGTGCGCGACGCGGTGGTGCATGCCTTCGAAGTGCAGCCGCTTGCGCAACTGCTGTACCTGAAAGGCATGCCGATGCCGGTGCAGGCCTTCCGCGTGATCCGGCCAGACCCGCAGGCCAAGGCCCACCGGCTCGACCGCGCGCCATCGCTCACGCCCTTCGTGGGGCGGCGCGACGAGCTGGACCGCCTCGACCACGCATTCCGGCGCACGCATGCGGGCCGCAACCAGGTGGTGGAGGTGCGCGGCGACGCAGGCATGGGCAAGTCGCGCCTGGTGCGCGAATTTCGCCACCGGCTCACCACCGCCGGGGTCCGCGTGCTGGAGGTCCGCTGCCGCACCGAAGCCAGTGCCAGCCCTTACCTGGCGTTGACGGAATCGCTGCGGCGCTGGCTGGACATCGGCCCCGACGAAACGCCTGGAGACGGCGTACGCAAGCTCGCCGCCGCCTTGCCGCCGGACGCGCGCGAGGGCGAGCCTCTCGCACTGCTCGCCGCTTTCCTCGGGCTCGCGCAGCAGCCTGCGCAAGCCTCTCCTGCCGTTGCACGCCAGCGGCTGCAAGCGCTGCTGATCGCGTGGCTGCGGGGTTTTGCACAGGACAAGCCGTCGTGCCTGGTGGTGGAAGACTGGCATTGGGCCGACCCGTCGCTGCGCGAGCTGGTCGAGGCGCTCATCGCGCAGCATGACGGCCCGGGCCAGCTGGTGGTGGTGACGTCGCGCGACGAAGCGGGCTCGGCGCCGCCAGCGGCTGCTGCGTTCGAATGCATCGAACTCGCGGGCCTGGAGCCGGAGGCCGCGCGCGAGCTGGTGGCGTCGGTGGCTGTGCGTACCGCGCTGCCGCCCGGGCTGGTGCGCCTGCTCGCTGACCGCGGTGACGGCGTGCCGCTCTTCCTCGAAGAGGCGACCCGCATGGCGCTGGCGCGAGGCGGTGACCGCTTCGGCGCCGGCTTCGAGGCACTGGAGGCGGTGCCCGGTTCGCTGCACGAGCTGCTGACGGCGCGGCTCGACACCCTGGGCCGCAGCAAGCGCGTGGCGCAAGTCGCGGCGGTGGTCGGACGCGAGTTCTCCGCGCCGTTGCTGGCCAGCCTGCTCGAGACCGACGGCTTCGAGATGGACGCCGCCACGGTGGGCGAGCGCCTCGCGGAGCTGGTCGACTCGGGCCTGGTCCGCGCGCAAGGCGGCGGACGCTATGTGTTCAAGCACGCGCTGATCCGTGATGCCGCCTACGCGTCGCTGTGGACCAGCCAGCGCCGTGCGCTGCATGCGCGGGTGGTCGCGCTGCTGCAGGAGCGCTGGCCGGAACTCGCCGCCGCGCAACCCGAACTGCTGGCGCTGCACCAGACCGAAGCCGGCCTGTACCCCGAGGCTCTGAAGCAATGGGAGCTGGCGGCGAGCAATGCGGCTGGGCGCTCGGCGGACCTGGAGGCGATCAGCCACCTGCGTCACGCCATCGGCGTGCTCGGCCGCCTGGAGCCGGGAGCGGCCCGCGACCGCACGGCCCTGCGGCTGCAGCTGCTGCTGGCCGCGCGGCTGCTGACCACCGAGGGCTACGGTGCCGAATCGGTGCTGCATGCGTACCTGGAAGCGCAGCGACTGTGCGACCGCATGGGCGACGAGACGGCGCGCTTCAAAGTCGAGATGGGCATCGAGGCGTACCGGTTCATGCGCGCCGACTTCGGCCCGGCGCTCGAGCATGGCCAGCGCGCCGCCGAGATCGCGGCGCGCTCGGGCGACGCCAAGCAGCGCCTGCAGGCGCACTGGGGCCTGGCCTGCACGCTGTTCCACCAAGGCGAGCTGCGCGCCACGATGCGCGAGATGGACAAGGGCCTGGCGCTCTACACGCCGGCGATGCATCGCCTGTTCGGCGTGCAGGACCCCGGCATCATGTGCATGGCGTATTCCTCGTGGGGCCTGTGGGAGCTGGGCCGCCCGGACGCAGCGCTGGCGCGCATCAACGAAGCGGCCGCCATCGCTCGCGCCTGCGAACACAAGTTCAGCCAGGCGGTGGCGCTAGCGTACGGTGTCAGCGTGGAACTGCTGCGCGGCGAGATGGACGCAGCGATGGTGCGCGCCGAAGCCTGCATCCGCGTGTGCGAGGAAAGCGGCTTCCCGGTGTGGCTCGCGATCACGCGCTGCATGCGCGGCCGCGTGCTGTGCGAGAAGGGTGCCATCGACCTGGGGCTGGCCGAGATGCGCGACGGGCTGGCGCTGTGGCTGTCGACCGGGGCGCTGGTGTCGCAGCCGCTGTACCTGTCGCTGCAGGCGGAGGGCTTGATGCTGGCCGGGCAGACGGACGCCGCGGCGAAGTGTGTCGACGAGGGGCTGGCGATCATCGAGCGGTTTGGCGAGCGGCAGCTTCAGGCCGAGATGCTGCGGCTGCGTGGCGAGCTCGAGTGGGCGCGCGGCGATGTCGCGAAGGCGGAGTGGACCCTGAAGGCCGCTTATGCGTGCGCCATCCGTTGGCACAAGCTGGGGTTCGCCTTGCGGAGCGCGACGTCGCTGGCGCGGTTGTGGGCGGGCGATGGGCGTGCGGAGCGCGCGCGGCGGTTGTTGGTGCCGCTGGTGGCGAGGTGGAAGGAGGGGCGTGGAACGCGGGATGTGCGGGCTGCGCTGGAGGTGTGCAAGTTGCTTGAAGATTGAAAGGCTGCGATGAAGAAAAAGAAGAAGATTCCCGACCCCGATCTTGCGGTCCTCGCGAGGGAGCCCAGCGACTACGCGCGCAACCGGCTCCTGCTCGAATGGATTTCGGACGATGAGCATCGAGAAAAACTGTTCGCACTGATCAACGAAAATGGCGGCTCGCTGGCATTCGGCAGCCGTGACACGTGGGAACGAGACTGCGACCACTGCGGCCTGTTTGATCCCAGGGACGACCCGCAGACCGGGCACAGGCAGGTTACGCTCGTCACAGACCGCAAGCGGATCGAAGAAATCCTGTTGGATGCCAATGGGGAGTATTCCAATCGGGTCTATTCGGAGCTCGGCGGCGGCAGTTTCATGCTGGCACTCGATTCCCCGGCGGGCGGCGCGCATGACCAGCAAGTCCACGCGTTCCACGCTTGCTTCCGCAACAGCCGGGAGGTCTTGCAGGAGCTTGCTCATCTCGCTTGCCAGGCTGCTGCCATCGTCGCCCTGAGAGGCCCTGACTTCGACATGGCGGCGTTCGCCGAGCAGGCGTCGGTGCGCTTCATCCAGAAGTTCATGGGTTACTCCTTCGGCGACTATCCGCGGCTCGAAACGGGTTTGCGCTACGCCTATCGCGGCCTTGTGTACCAGGTGTTCGGCCGGCACTTCACGTCGGACCCGACTGCAATCCCCGAGGCCAAGGCGGCCATGGCGCGCTTGCTGGCGCGGACCGGCACGCTCATCGATGCCTACGCTGTCGATGACGAAGATGCGCTGAAGGGCACCAGGGACAGCGCCGTACCGCCGGGCTTCGAGCCGGTGATGAAGCGGCTGGCGAACTACACCGGGCACCCGCTGAATGGCGAACAGCTTGCGACGATCGCGCTTGGGGCGGCGGTTGGTAGCGTCGGCAACGTCCAGTCCGCAGCATGCATTGCCGTAAAGGCGATCTTCGCGGAACCTGCTTTGCTGAAAGAGGTCGATACCCTCGCCAGGAAGGAAAGCAGCAATCGCGCGTCGCCCCAGTACCCCGAGTGGAAGAAGATCATTGCGCAGGCCCTGCGTAACAATCCGCCCATCCCGTTCTTGCCCCGCCTGAGGCTGGAGCATGGCCAAGTCGCTGAAGAGATCCTTCTCGCTCTTGGTGGCGGTACGCGGAATTCAGGCTTGCCGGAAGGCGTTGACGACCCGATGGTTTGGGGGTTGGCCGAATCCGGGAAGCACTGGTGCGCCGGCCAGATGCTGGCGTGGCCGCTCATCGTCGAAATCGTCAGGCACGCGATGCTCCAGCCGGGCGTCGCCGAACGGCTGGACGCGGCGGACGACGCGCGGCCTTTCGGGCTGACCAAGCGCTGGGGTTTCGCCTGCGAAAGCTATCCGCTGACGCACCAGCGCGACCGGCGCGTCTCGCAAAGCAGCCTGAATGTGCACATGCGGCTGAAGTCACCGGTGAAGGACAACGCCGACCGGGTACGCGAAGTCATCCGCGCCGGCGCCCCGCGTATCGAGGAAGCGCTGCGCGGCGCGCGCCACGTGCACTTCGCCTGGTTCGAACTGATCGAGAGCGACACGGTGCTCGTGCTGCACACCGTGTACGACGGCCCGTTCACCGCCTACATCGAGCACTTTGCGCTGAAGGTCGGCGACCTGTTCGATGCGCTGTTCGATTGCATTGAAACGCCACCGCCGATGCCCGTGGACAAGTTCCCGAACGAGTTCGTGGCGCACATCCAGCGCTTCGACCGCAAGCCGGCCATGGGCTACTTCTTCAGTGCCTACCCGGGGAGCGACGTCGCCCGCATCCTGCGCGACGAGCTGGCACGGCCATGACGCACGAGCTCGACGACGTCCAGCGCATCGTGCTCCACGGCACCCCGTGGGTCGCTGCCAGGCACCTGGTCCTGAGTTTTCCGGCCAGGACTTCCGCACCGCACTTCCTGGAGCAGCTTCATGAAGCCGGGCTATGGCCGGCTTCATCCGACCATTCGCGGGATGCCAACTCTGTGCCGGACATCCAGGTCAGCCTGGGTTTCAGCAGGCCTGGCCTGGAGCATGCACGCGTTCCGCGTCACGTGCTTTCGCTCTTTGCCTTGAAGGCGCCTGCGTTCCATGCCGGCGCAGCAATACGCGCCTCCACTCAACTTGGGGCATCAGGTGGGCGCCCGAGGGAATGGCTGCCGGCCTACCACCCGACCGAGATGGACGCGGTGATCAGCGTGCACGGAAAAAGCGCGGATGCTGTCGAAGACGCGAGGAGAAGGCTATGCCGGATCGCTTGCGATACCAAGGTGCATACGCATGACTTGCTCCCGGCCCTGAGGCTGCCCACGCCCCAGGGCGAGAGCGATGCCGGCAATCCGCTTTGGACGCACTTCGGTTTCCGCGATGGCTTGTCGCGCATCGGCATTCTCGACTGGACGAGTGAGTCGGACATGGCGAAGTGCCGCGAAGGCTCGAAGCACCGGGCCGGCGAATTCGTGCTGGGCCACCAGCAGGACTCCGGCGCCAACCCGTGGATCGCCGGGCCCGACAAACGAGTGTGGCCTCAATCGATCCGTGGCTTCTTCCGCAACGGCAGCTTCGGCGTGCTGCACCAGGTCCACCAGGACGCGGAAGCCTTCGAACAGTATGTGGCGAGTTCCGCTACGCACACCGGTCTCTCGCCCGCGGAAATCAAGGCCAAGCTGTGCGGACGCTATACCGATGGACGTCCGCTCGTCAGCTCGGCGAAATGGCCCGAAGACGACAAGTTCGACTACAAGGGCGATCCCCAAGGCTTGCAATGCCCCTTCGGATCCCATGTGCGCAGGATGAACCCGCGCGGGGACGATCTGGCCCACAACCTGCGCAAACGCCCGCTGTTGCGTCGCGGCCTGCCGTACGGTGGCTGGACCGACAAGGACCGCGGCCTCATGGGCCAGTTCTTCTGCGCCAGCATCGAAGACCAGTTCGAGCATCTCGTCGGGCAGTGGGGCGACCGTGTTCCGCTGGGAAGTCCCGATGCGGGCGGTGCACGCGATCCCATGTTCGGCGCCCATTCTTCAGCGGACGATGCTTTTGTCATCCCGCTGAAGAACGACATGTCTTTCAGGCTGAGAGGCATGGGAGCGTTCGCAACCACGCTAGGCATCGCATACCTCTTCTATCCGAGCTTGTCCACGCTGCGCGGCATCGCCCGCAGCCGACTGTGGCGCCCTGACAAGATTCGCGAAGACGAGGACTCGGCGTGACGACGGAGGCGCAAGAGCGCAAAGAAGAATGGGACGCCCCTGCGCCCGGGGATGACGTGTGTCCGACCCCCGACCCCGTGAACGAGGAACCGCCCCTGGACAGGTTCTGCGACATCGTGCTGACGGGTGGCGTGGCCAGCGGCGTCGTGTACCCGTGGGCCATCGTGGAGATCGCTCGCGCGTTCCGCTTCCGCAGCATCGGCGGCACGTCTGTCGGTGCAATGGCCGCGGCGTTGGCGGCGGCTGCGGAATACGGGAGGCGCACCGGCCACCAGTCACCCTTTGAAGTACTCCGCAGGCTCCCGGCTGCGCTCGGCGAGCCGGTCGATGGCAAGACGCGCATGTTTTCGTTGTTCCAGACGAAGCCGGCCGGCAAGCGGATCATGGAGGTCTGGGGAAAGCTCGGAACGGGGATCTCGGTCCCGGAACTGGGTCGGGCTCAAGTGGTCGGCGCAGTGTTCTCCGTGTACAGGAGCGCAGGCGTGTGGGGTGCACTCGTCGGGCTGCTGGTCGCTGCACTCTTTTTTGGCTGGGTGATCGGCATCGCCTTCGCCTTCGCGCTCAGCATGGTGCTGGGTGCTGCACTCGGCTTCGTGCTGGGCATCGTGATCGCGATCGGCAAGGACTTGCTGTACGGGGTCATCCGGAACAACCTCGGCTTGTGCGCGGGCGGCACCACCGAAGAGACCGGCTCGGACGGCAAGCGCCGCCCCGGGCTCGTCGAGTGGCTGCACGAAGGCATCCAGCGGAGCGCCGGCTTGAAGAGTACCGATCCGCCGCTCACGTTCCGCGACCTGTGGTGCGCGCCGCTCTACCCGGGCGGACCGCGGCAGAAGTGCTCGGGACAGGATGCTCCCGATCGCCGCTCCATCGACCTGCAAGCCATTACCACCAACGTCACGCTCGGCCGGCCTTACCGCCTGCCGCTCACCGACAGGCGAAGCCGCCTCTACTTCAAGCGCAAGGAACTGGAGGACTACTTTCCGAAGGTCGTGCTGGACGCATTGGTGCGTGCAGCCCGCCCGTACCCGCCGCACAACACCGACCCGCCGCCCGGGCGGGTCGATGCTGACCTGCTGGAGCTGCCCGGGTCCGGCATGCCCATCGTCGTCGCGGCCCGCTTGAGCCTGAGCTTTCCGCTCCTGTTCTCGGCGGTCCCGTTGTGGGCCTTGGACCACGAACAGGAGAGGGGCAAGCGCGACCTGAAGCGCTGCCTGTTCAGCGACGGAGGCGTGTCATCGAACTTCCCGGTCCACATGTTCGACGAAGCCTTGCCTCGCTGGCCGACCTTCGGGCTGTGGCTGGATCGGCGCAACCCCTACATGCCCGAGCAACGGATCTTCTTTCCGAGGTACCACGAGCAGGGCTGGGGCGACAGCTGGAACCGGTTCGACCCCGATGCGGCAGGGCCTGGCGTGCCGGGTTACAAGAACCAGGGCTTCAAGTATCTCGTTGGGTTCCTGATGGCCTTGGTCACGGGGGGAATCTCCTGGCGTGACCGCGTGAGCTTCCGGCTGCCGCACGTGCGCAATCGCGTGGCGCGACTGCTCCTCAAGCCGGGCGAAGGCGGCTTGAACATCGCGATGCCGCGCGACAAGATCCTCAGGATGGCCCACGAATACGGCACCAAGGTCGGACAGATGTTCGTCGAGCGGTTCGCCGACGTAGACGGAAAGCCGTCGCGAGACTGGGGCGAGCAACGCTGGGTTCGCATGCAGGTGATGCTGGAGGGCTTGCGCGAGCGGCTCGAGGGCTTCAGGACCAGTGCCGAATGGGCGAAGCACACCGTGCCGATGTCGCAGGCCATTCGCGAAGCGATAAAGGTGCCGCCGGTCCGCGACAGGAGGCCGGACCAGCACAAGGAGTTGACGCCCTCGCAGGCGAAGTCGCTCGAGCAGCTGCTTGCGGCGGTGCAGAAGCTCGAAGTGGAGTTGGACGAAGCGGAGAGCAGCTTCTCGCCAGTGCCCAGGCCGGAGCTGAGGCTGCGCTCGCCTTTGTGAGGAACTTGGGTTATCAGGGGACTGGCGGCGCAACGGCTGCGCGAGCGGTTCGATCCGCGCGCTCGAAGGCCACTGCCGGGGCCAGCACCTGGTCGGGCAGGGACGGGAACAGGCGTCCCAATAGCCAGCCGATGCGTGCGCGCCGCGGCACGACGATGAACTTCTGGTTGCGCACGACGCCTTCCAGCGTCTCCTGCGCCATCCTGTCCACGGGGCACGCCGGGCCGCTCACCTTCTCGAGGTAGCGGCGCACGTCGGGCAGCCACCAGGCTGCGCCCAGCCCCGGCGGCAGCTGCGCCGCGAGGATCGGCGTCTCGATCACGCCAGGGCACACCACGCTTACGCGCACGCCGGACGGCGCCGCCTCGACCCGGAGGCTGGCGCTCAGGCCCACCACCGCGTGCTTCGTCAGCGCATACGGCGTCAACAGCGGCGCCGGGCCCAGCCCGGCCATCGAAGCCGTGTTGACGATGTGGCCGAAACCCTGCTGCCGCATCAGCGGGTAGGCGGCCTGCACGCCGTGCACCACGCCCCAGATGTTGACGTCGGCCACGCGGTGCCATGCTTCGAGCGGGATCTCGTGCGCCTCGCCGCCCATTCCGATGCCGGCGTTGTTGAACAGGTAGTCGAGGCGGCCGCATTGGCCCGCAAATTCGACGATTGCTGCGCGGACTGCTGCCGCGTCGCAGACGTCGAGCGCAACGCTGGTGGCGCCTTTGCCGCATTCGGCCGCGACGCGCCCGGCACCGGCGCCGTCGATGTCGGATACGCAGACGGTGGCGCCCCTCTGCGCCAATGCCTTCGCCAGTGCCCGGCCGATGCCGGACGCGGCGCCCGTGATGAACGCGGACTTGCCTTGCCAGGGTTCCATGGGACGTTCCAATCTCAACGGGGTGGGGAGGCGATTCTAAGGTTCAAAGGGGAGCTACATCGACCGAAATAGCTCCACATAGCTCCGGCTCACCGGCAACGTCTCGCTGCGCCCCTTCAAATGGATGGTCGCCGTCTCGTTCTCGTTGCGCACCACATGCCGCACCGAGCGCAGGTTGACCACCACCGAGCGATGCACCTGCGCAAACCGCGCCGCGTCCAGCTGCGGCAGCAGCGCCTTCAGCGGCATCGCAATCAGCGACTCCATGGGCGCGCCGTTCTCGCCGCGCCAGCCGACCAGCGTGTACTTCTCGTCGGAGCGCAGGAAGTCGATGTCGTCCACGTGGATCATGCGCAGCACGCCTGCACTGCTGGCACGCAGCCACGTGAGTGGCGCAGGCGCGCCGCGCCGGGCCTGCAGCTGCGCGGCCAGCTGGTCCAACAGCGCGTCGGGCAGCGCTGCCGGCACGGCGGCGCGCAGCCGGTCTTGCAGGCGCGCCACCGTCGACGCCAGCCGTGCCGCATCCACCGGCTTCACCAGGTAGTCCAGCGCACCCTGCTCGAAAGCCTGCAACGCGTACTGCTCGAACGCGGTGACGAAAACGAGATGCGGCCCATGGCCGATGCGCTTGGCCGCCTCCACGCCCGACATGCCGGGCATGTGGATGTCCAGGAAGCAGATGTCGGGCTGCAGCGCGGCCGCCTGCTCCACGGCCTCGCGCCCGTTGCGCACCCGCGCCACCACCTGCAACTGGGGCCAGGCGCGCGCGAGCATCTGCGCAAGTTCGTCGCGCAGCAAGGGTTCGTCGTCGGCGATCAGGGCCGTGGGTTGGGCGGCGCTCATGCTGTCACCTGTTGCGCGGGGAACTCGAACTCGGCACGCACCCCGTGCGGCACGACGGCGGCGATGCGCAGTTGCGCGTCGTCGCCAAAGGTAAGCCTAAGCCTTTCGCGCAGGCTGGCCAGCCCGGTGCCTGTACGTTCGCCATCGGCCGCGAGCCCGACGCCGCTGTCCGTGACGACGGCACGGCAGCGGCCATGGCTGACCGTCACGCTCACGTCGATGTGCCCGCCTTCCTCGCTGGGGTCTATGCCGTGCCGCACGGCGTTCTCCACCAGTGTCAGCAGCGACACGGGCGGGCAACGCAGCAACTCTGCCTCGCTGTCGCAGTGGATCGAGTACTGCAGGCGGTCGGGCATGCGCGTGTGCATCAGCTCCAGGTAGGCGCGCGCCAGCTGCACTTCTTCGCCCATCGTGGCGCTCGCCTGGTCCAGCTTGGGCACCGCGGCGCGCAAGTAGGCGATCAGGCTGTCCAGGACGGCGATGGCCTGCGGCGAGCCGGCATTGACCAAAGCACGCACGTTGGCGAGCGTATTGAACAGGAAGTGCGGTTGCACCTGCGCCTGCAGCAGCCGCAAGTGCGCGTCGGCCGCCTTGCGTTCGAGCTCGCTGCGTTCCAGCTCGAACGTGTGCGCCTGTTGGCGCGCGGCCAGCTCGCGCTGCCGCACCAGCACCGAGAACGTGATCCACGGCGCGAACAGCACCGCGGGGCCCAGCAGCGAATAGAACATGGCTTGCCGCGCCGGGTCTTTGGACGTGAAGCTGATGCCGCCGGTGACGGCGAATGCCAGGATGACGGACGGCGGCACCGCCACCAGCACGCCCACCAGCTGCAGCGGCCAGCGCGCCAGCCACTGGGGCAGCCGCTTGGGCCAGCGTTCCAGCCAGCCGAACACCACCAGCAGCAGCAGGCCCACGATGGCCGCGCGCACCGCCCACATCACCGGCGTGCCCGAGCCGATGCGCAGGAAGGCATAGGCCAGCGCCACAAGCAGGATGAAGCGCACGCGTGACCATGCCAGGATACCGGGTAATGCGGTTGGGTTCATGGAAACCTTGCGCGCGCACCCAGCACGCGCCACAGCCAGTAGAACATCGCCAGGCCGACCGCCGCCACGGGGATTGCGAGGAGCAGCGGTTGCCGCACGGCATCGGGCAGGAAGCGCGCTTGCCCGATGAAGAACGAAAGCACGGCAATCCACATGGCCGTGGTCATGCGCCACAGGTGGCGTGCCGTGCGCATTCTTCCTTCCGTACCCCGCACCAGCATGCGGCCGTCGCCGGCAGCAGCCACCAGGGCGAGGGCGCCGAAGACCAGCACCGCCGCCCGGTATGGGGCGTCCGCCGGCAAGCCGTAGGCCATCCCGAGAGTGCCGACGACCAGGGCCCACACCAGCAGCAAAGTGTCGAGCAAGCGGTTCGACCAGCGCGAGCGTACGGCCGTGAGCACACCGGTGGCCACGAGATAGAGCGTCAACCCTGCGGCAACGATGTTCACCGCCTGCCGGTAGCGCAGGGCGGCGACCAGGGCGGTGCCCGTCATCAGCAGCATCGCCGCGGCAAACACGCGGCCGGCCGCACGATGCCGCGGGCCGCCCTTGGCCGCGAGCATCGCGACGGCGCCCGCGCATAGGGCGAGCAGGCCTGCTGCTATGTGGATGTCCTTCATCGGTGCGAGTGTTCCGGCTGCACGCGCCGGCCTCCAGCGCGCACCGACGGAACACGGCCGGGCCCGACGAACGACGGCCCGCGCCACCCGGACCGCTGCGGTGCCTGATGACTTGGCAGCCATGCATGTGCACAATGCCCTGCACAACCATCGAAGGAGCAGCCCATGACGAATCGTTTGGCCAACGCGCAGCGCCGCGGCCTGCTCAGGGTTGCAGGCGCGCTGGGCGCCACGGCGTTGGCCTTCCCTGCACTGGGCCAGGCCGCCAAGTGGCCGGCCAAGCCGATCCGCATCGTGGTGGCTTTTCCGCCCGGCGGCCTGACCGACGCCTACGCCCGCCACTACGCTGAATTCCTGGGCGGCAGGCTGGGCCAGCAGGTGGTGGTGGAAAACAAGCCGGGCGCCGGTGCCATCATCGGCATCGACCTGGTCGCCAAGTCACCGCCGGACGGCACCACCTTGCTGATGACGACGTCGGGCACGGTGTGGCAGAACCGGGTTCTGTACAGCAAGCTGCCCTACAACCTGGACAAGGACCTGATGCCGGTGGCCTTCTTCCCGTCGGGCCCGTTGGTGGTGGGTGTCCCCGAGAAGCTGGGCGTGGCGAACTTCAAGGAGTTCATCGCGTACGCGAAGAAGAACCCGACGTCGATGGGCACCTATGCGCCCGGCTCGTACCCGCACATGATGGCCGACCAGGCCAACAAGGCCGAAGGCACCAAGATCCAGTCGGTGCACTACCGCGGCGAGGCGCCCATGTGGGTGGACGTGGCCGGCGGCCAGCTGCAGGTGGCCGTGGGCAGCTACCAGGCCTTCAACACCGTGTCGACACGCGGCGTGCGCCCCATCGGCGTGACGGGCATCTATCGCAGCCCCAAGCTGCCCGACGTGCCGACGCTGGTGGAGCAGGGCATCGACTGGCGCCTGGTGGCGCTGGAAGGCGGACTGCCCCTGATGGCGCCCACCGGCACGCCCGAGCCTGTGCTGCAGACCCTGTCGCGTGCCGCGGTGGACTGGTCCAACACGCCCAGCGCGGCCAAGCTGCGCGAGACCTTCGCCATACCCAACAAGCCCAAGAACCTGGCCGAGACGCGCAAGGACTGGGAGCGCGACGTGCCGGTGTGGATCAAGCTGGCGGTGGACCTGGGGATCAAGCTGGATTGAAGGCTGCCATCGGCTGCCCATGTACGCTCGGGTAACGCTGTAGGCTGGGGTAACACCCCAGCGAGTACCATCCCTGCATGAAGCGCGCGAGTGAAGCCATGAACGTCATGACAGTGGATGGATTCAGCGCAAGGATCGAATACGACCCTGAAATCGACATGTTCAGGGGTGAGATCCTGGGCCTCACCGGCGGCGCCGACTTCTATGGCAAGACCCCGAAGGAGCTGAGGGCGAAGTTCAAGAAGTCCCTGGCAGTCTTTCTGGAGGTTTGCAAGGAAAAGGGCATCGAACCACGGCGCAGCTACTCCGGAAAGTTCAACCTGCGAATTCCACCGGAGTTGCACGAAAGGCTCGCCATTGCGGCACAGGCCGAAGGCAAGAGCATCAACACGCTTGCCCAGGAGGCGCTGGCCCAGCGCATTGCCGACTGAGCGGATTGAGTGCGACCTGCCGGGCTCCCGTAGGCTGGGGTAACACCCCAGCGTCACTCCCTCACGTCCGGTGCACGATCACCTGGAACCCGCCATAAATCATGCGCTGCCCGTCAAAGGGCATGTCCTTCAACTCGTCCATGCGCGGGTCTTCCATGAACTTCTTCATCCCCGCGTCGCGCGCCGCGCGTGACGGCCAGGTGACCCACGAGAAGACCACCACCTCGTCGTCCTTGCGCTTCACGGCCATGGTGAAAGACGTGACCTTGCCTTCCGGCACGTCGTCACCCCAGCACTCCACGATCTCGAGTGCGCCATGGTCCTTGAACACCTGTGCCGCCTTGGTGGCCTGCTGGATGTACTTGTCCTTGTTGGCGGCCGGCACCGCGATGACGAAACCGTCTACGTAGTTCATGCGAGTTCTCCTGTGGGCGGCGCGCGGGATTGCGGCGCCGTAAGAGTACGACGATCAGGAGCGGGCTGTCTCGACATGGGTGTGTAACGGCCGGCAGCTCAGCGGTTGGCGGCAGCTTCAGTGGGGTCCCGGGCCCGGCGGACCCGGTAGCTCACCTGCGCTTGTTGGCGGCCTGCTTGCGTGCAGCGGCCAGCTTGCGCTGCAGGTCGGCCAGCACAACCTCGGCGTCCACGTAGTCGCCGTTGCGGCGGGCAGCGGCGGGCGAGCGCAGGCCTCGTGAGATGAATTCGGACTGAATGCGCTGGTTCATCTTGGCTCGCCCCAGCCGGGGCGATTCAGCCGCCGCGCAATCTCGAGCCGGCGTGCGTCGTCGAGTTCGTTGAAGTAGCGGTGGCTGCCGCGGAACACACCACGAGGATGGGGCGGCAGCACGCGCGCCAGCATCGCGTCGAGCACACGGCCGCGGGCGAGCGCCTCTGCCGGGTCCAGGATGAACTCGGACCGAATCGAGGGGCCGACGACTCGGGTCATGTGCTTATGTTAGCCGCATCAATGGCGGCTTGCGTCGAAAGCCCACGGCACTACCATCCCCACATGCCCAAACACCTCCTCCTCAACGCCTTCGACATGAACTGCGTAGGCCACATCCAGCAGGGCCTGTGGACACACCCGCGCGACCAGTCTGTGCGCTACAAGGAGCTGGCCTACTGGACGGACTACGCGCGCCGACTGGAAGCGGGCCTCTTCGACGGCATCTTCCTGGCAGACGTCCTGGGCGTTTACGACGTTCTCGGCGCCAGCCCCGACGCCGCCGTGCGCCACGCGGTGCAGGTGCCGGTGAACGACCCCATGCTGCTGATTCCGGCGATGGCCGCCGTGACCCAGCACCTCGGCTTCGGCGTGACGGCCAACCTGACCTACGAGCAGCCCTTCACCTTTGCCCGGCGCATGTCCACGCTGGACCACCTGACCGGCGGGCGCATCGGCTGGAACATCGTCACCGGCTACCTGGACAGCGCGGCGCGCGCGGCCGGCTTCTCGGCGCAAATGCAGCACGACGACCGCTACGACATGGCCGACGAATATATGGCGCTGGTGCGCGCGCTGTGGGAAGGCAGCTGGGAGGACGGCGCGGTGGTCGCGGACAGGGCCAGCGGCACCTACGCTGACCCGGCGAAGGTGCATGTGGTGCATCACAAGGGCAAGCAGTACACCGTGGACGCCATGCACCTGTGCGAGCCTTCGCCGCAGCGCACGCCGGTGCTGTACCAGGCCGGCGCTTCCGCTCGCGGCACGCGCTTTGCGGCGACGCACGCCGAGTGCGTGTTCCTCAACGGGCAGGCGCAGCCCGCGGTAAAGCAGCAGGTGGACCACCTGCGCGACGAAGCCGAGAAGCAGGGACGCGCGCGTGACGCCATCAAGGTGTTCCTGGGCGCCACCATCATCACGGGCCGCACGGATGCGGAGGCCAAAGACAAGTTCGAAGACTACAGGCGCTACGCCAGCACCGAAGGCGCGCTGGTGCACGCGGCCGCGTCACTGGGGATCGACTTTGCCAAGTACGACATCGACGAGCCGATAGGCACGGCCAGCCAGGCGATCGTGTCGAACGTGGAAGCCATGACGCGCGCGGCCGGGCCGCAGTGGACGCGGCGCAAACTGATCGAGCAGTTGGTGCTGGGAAGCCGGCAGAAGCCGTGGATCGGGTCGGGCGCGACGATTGCGCAGATGCTGGTGGAGTGGAGCGAGCAGTGCGGGGTGGATGGGTACAACCTGTCGCGGACGGTGGTGCCGGAGTGCGTGGATGACTTTATCGAGTTTGTGGTGCCGGAGTTGCAGGGGCGGGGGGCGTATAAGACCAGGTATGGGGAGGGGACGTTGAGGGAGAAGTTGTTTGGGGGCCGCAGGTAGCGACAGTCGAACCGATGGAGATGCTTGCACAACGGAGGTGACATGTTTCGAATCAACAGCGATACAAATCGGATCAGCAAGATCCCAAGGATGAAATTCTCAGAGCTCGGCGTTTCCGAGCGGAACCATCTTCAGGAGTGGCTGGCAAACCAGCCCGACGCTCTCGGCGAAGAGTTGCTCATTATTCAGAAAGAGTTCGACGGCTTCGACGACACGCGGGAACGGCTGGATCTGCTGGCGATAGACAAGGCAGGTGCACTTGTCATCATCGAGAACAAGCTGGACGATTCGGGCCGCGACGTGGTTTGGCAAGCTCTGAAGTACGCCTCATACTGCTCGACGCTTTCGAAGGCGAAGATCGCCGAAATCTTCCAGAGGTACTTGGACAAGACAGGCCCTGGCCGCGAGGCACAGGCCTTGATCTGTGAGTTCCTAGAAAAAGAAGATTTCGCAGAGGTCGATCTCAACAGTGGTATCGACCAACGCGTCGTCATGGTTGCCGCGGAATTCCGGAAGGAGGTGACCTCTACGGCCCTCTGGCTGTTGAAGCACAAAATCAAGGTGAAGTGCTTCAAGGCCACGCCATACAAGGACGGAAACGACCTCTTCCTTTCCATTGACCAACTCATCCCGTTGGCAGAGGCCGAGGACTTGATGATCGGCATCTCTGAGAAAGAGCAAGAGGAGCAGAGCGTCGAAAAGCACCAAGCCACGCGCTACCAGCTCCGCACGGCCTTTTGGCACCGAATGCTGGAGGCTTTGGACGAAGCGGGCGTCACGGTGTACGGAAACGTCGCCCCGAGCAAGGACCATTGGCTCTATGCCGGGTCAGGACTGAGCGGAGTGCAATACACAATGATCCTGAATCGGGACGAGGCGCGTGTGGAATTTGCCCTCAGCAGGAGTTCACGTGAAGTGAACAAATATTTGTTTGACGTGTTGCATGGCAGGGCATCTGAGATCGAAGCCCGTTTCGGTGAGAAGCTGATCTGGGATCGGCTGAATGACAAGAAGTCGTCGATTGTTCGGAGCATGAAAGCGTTCGACGGACATAACAGCGACGCCTGGCCGGAGCTGATCGCTTGGATGGTCGATCATGTGAAGCGCATGGAACGAAGCTTTGGGCCGGAAGTGCCGAGGCTGCGGGTGGCATTGCAGCAGATGCCGATGTCGGCCGCTGGGTGAGGCGAAGCGCACAAGGTAACCAGCGAACACGTACTTGCGATCGACGTCTAGCCGACCGCTCTTCAGCCAGTGAAGTCATCGACTAACTGCCTGAGGTGTAAGCGTCCGGCGATCCCACTCTTGAATCCGGCCGTCTAAACGGCAAGCATGGTGTCCACCTACGAAGTTAAGTGGACACCATGAAAGACTCCAAGAAGGTCATCCGGCGGCGCCACAGCGCCGAACGCAAGGCGCGGGTGCTGAGCGAATGCGCGCAACCGGGCGCGTCTGTGGCGAGCGTGGCGATGTCGCATGGGATCAATGCCAACGTCGTGCACAAATGGCGGCGCGTGGCGAACGTGGGTGCTGTGGCAATGCCCGCAGCCTCGTTCATTCCGGTTGCACTACCGGCGCCGCAGCCGCAGCCGGACATTCGCATGGAGCTACGCCGGGGTACGACGACCATGTCGATCGCCTGGCCGGCCGCTGCGGCGGCGGAGTGCGCCGCCTGGATGCGCGAGCTGCTGCGGTGATCCGGGTTGAGGCGGTGTGGCTGGCGGTTGAGCCGCTGGACATGCGCTCGGGCAGCGATGCGGCGCTGGCGCGCGTGGTCAACGTGTTCGGCGCAGCGCGCCCGCACCACGCCTCCCTGTTCGCCAACCGGCGAGCCAACCGCATGAAGGTGCTGGTGCACGACGGCATCGGCGTCTGGCTGGCCGCACGGCGGCTGAACCAGGGCAAGTTCGTCTGGCCCCGCGAGGGCGGTCCCACTCTGGGTCTCACGCGCGCCCAACTCGACGCGCTGGTGCTGGGCCTGCCGTGGCAGCGCATCGGGGAGGCCGGTGTCATCACGGTACTGTGAGCGCCCTGCAATTGGCGAAACCGCCGATGTGCATGCAAAGGCACATCGCCATGATTGGCTCTCGTGATTGACGCCACGCCCCTCGACCAGCTGGACGCGCAGCAACTGCGCCAGAAGGTGCTGTCGATGCTGGGCGAGATCGAGCGCAAGGACCGCGAGATCGCCTTCAAGCAGGCCGTGATCGACAAGATCACCCACGAGATGGCGACGCTCAAGCGGCTGAAGTTCGCGGCCAAGTCCGAAGCCTTCAACGCCGAGCAGAAAAGCCTGCTGGACGAGACCATCGAGGCCGACCTGGAGGCGCTGCAGCGCGAACTCGAT
>JACRAY010000030.1 GCA_016213325.1 Burkholderiales bacterium
CACCGACTCGGTCAGGTCCTTCCACGTGCCGGCTACGCCCTGCACGTCGGCCTGGCCGCCCAGCTTGCCTTCGGTACCCACCTCGCGCGCCACCCGCGTCACTTCCGATGCGAACGAACGCAGCTGGTCCACCATCGTGTTGATGGTGTTCTTCAGCTCCAGGATTTCACCCTTCACGTCCACCGTGATCTTCTTGGACAGGTCGCCCGCCGCCACCGCCTTGGTCACGTCGGCGATGTTGCGTACCTGGGCCGTCAGGTTGCCGGCCATGGAGTTCACCGAGTCGGTCAGGTCCTTCCACGTGCCCGCCACGCCCTGCACGTCGGCCTGGCCGCCCAGCTTGCCTTCGGTACCCACCTCGCGCGCCACTCGCGTCACTTCGGCCGCGAAGGTGCCCAGCTGCTGCACCATCTTGTTGATGGTCATGGCGGTGCGCAGGAACTCGCCTTCCAGCGCCCGGCCCTCGGCCTCCAGCGCCATCGACTTCGACAGGTCGCCCTGCGCCACGGCGCCGATCACGCGCGCCACTTCCGACGTGGGGTGCACCAGGTCGCCGATCAGCGAGTTGATGGAGTCGGCCGATTCGCGCCAGAAACCGCTGGCGTTCGGCAGCAGGGCGCGCTCTTTCAGCTTGCCTTCCTTGCCGACCACGCGCGACAGCCGTGCCAGCTCGTGCGACATGCGCAGGTTCTCCGCCATCACGTCGTTGAAGGCGTCGGCCACCTTGCCGTACAGGCCGGGCCAGTCGGGCGGCAGCTGGGCTTCCGAATTGCCTTTGCGCAGCTCGGACAGGCCGCCGAGCATCACGCGCGTGCGCTCGTTGGCCGCGTCCACCTCTTCCAGCATGCCGTTGATGGCGGCGACGTTCTCCTGCCAGAAGCCGGTGAGCTTGTCTTCGGACATGCGCCTGGCGCCCTTGCCGCTGCGCAGGCTGCTCTCGATCGCCTTCAGCCGGCTGCTGCCGCGCGCGGACTGCGCCGAGAGCTCGTTGAATTCGTTGGCGATCTTGCCGTAGAGCCCGTCCCACTCGGTCGGCAGGGTCACCCCCGATTCGCCCCGGCGCAGCGCGCCCAGTGCCTTCAGCACCAGTTTCAGGTCGTTGTCACGCTGCTCCGCGGACGGCAATTTGGCGAGCACTTCCATGGATCCCCCAGTACGTAATGACCTGCGAAAAGCAGGCCAGCGTAACGGGTTCGTGACAACGCGACAACGTGCCGAAAACGCGGGGGCCCCGCAAACCCAATGCTGGTGCGGCTTGTAGGACAAGCACCTACAGGAAATGGATGGGCAAGCCTACACCGCCAGCCTGGCCGAGCCGTGGCATGGCCGTGTGGAAGCCGCATCCCAACGGATCAGTTGGCCGGCCGGGCCATAAAAAAGGGCCGCCCGAGGGCGGCCCTTCCAGGCCTTGGAGCCTTGCAAAAACGCGAGGTCGCTTACAGCGGTGCCTTCTTGCCGCCCTTGTACGTGTACAGGGTGGTGGCGGCGTTCTTCAGTTCGCCGTTGGCTTCGAAGGCGATGGTGCCGGTCACGCCCTTGTAGCTGATCTTCTGCAGCACCGGGATGTACACCTTGGGATCGGTGGACTTGGCCTGCTTCATGGCTTCGACCAGCAGGAAGGTGGCGTCGTAGGTGTACGGGCTGTACACCTGGAACTCCTTCGGGTACTTGGCGTCGTACTTCGCCTTCCAGGCCTTGCCGCCGGGCATCTTTTCGATGGACGAGCCGCCTTCGGCGCAGATCACGTTGTCGAGCAGCTTCGACTTGCCCGACAGCTCGATGATCTTCTCGGTGCAGATGCCGTCGCCGCCGAAGAACTTGACGTTCAGGCCGAGGTTCTCGATCTGCTTGAGCATCGGGCCGCCCTGGGTGTCCATGCCGCCGAAGAAGATGGCGTCGGGCTGCTTCGCCTTGATGGCGGTCAGGATGGCGCTGAAGTCGGTGGCCTTGTCGTTGGTGAACTGGTTGTCCACGATCGTCATGCCCTTGGACTCGGCGGTCTTCTTGAACACCTCGGCCACGCCCTGGCCATAAGCCGTGCGGTCGTCGATGATCGCGACCTTCTTCAGCTTCAGCTTGTCGGCAGCATGCAGGGCCAGCGCGGCGCCCAGCGCGTTGTCGTTGGCGATGATGCGGAAGGTGGTCTTGTAGCCGGGCTTGGTCAGGTTGGGGTTGGTGGCCGCGCCGGTGACGTGCGGGATGCCGCAGTCGTTGTAGACCTTGGAGGCGGGGATCGTCGTGCCCGAGTTCAGGTGGCCGACCACGCCGGCGACCTTGGCGTCGCACAGCTTCTGTGCGGCAGCGGTGCCCTGCTTCGGGTCGGCCGCGTCGTCTTCGGCCTGGATCTCGAGCTTGACCTTCTTGCCGCCGATGGTGACGCCGGCCTTGTTCAGGTCCTCGATCGCCATGCGCACGCCGTTTTCATTGTCCTTGCCGTAGTGCGCTTGCGCACCGGACATGGGTGCCACGTGGCCGATCTTGACGACCGTGTCTTGCGCCAGGGCCACGCCGCTGATGGCGGCGATCGCGGCGGCGGCGATCAGTTTGATTTGCATGGATAACCTCCAGATTAGGAAATAGGTTGAGGTGTGCTTTTTTGCTCAACGGGCGCGACCTTAACGCAATTCGCGGGCCACAACCATAAGGGAAAAGTCTAGGAGTTCGATGACAAGGGGATTCCCTGATGCACGGCAACGAACGCAAGGATCACTTGCGCGGCTTGGCGCCAGCCTGCTGCTGCGAAGCGATTTCATCGGCCAGCGCCTGCGTCACCGCCTGCCGCACGGCCGCCTCCACTTCCTGCCTGATGGCAGGGCCCAGTGAGCGCGTGTGTTCCAGCAGGACCGTGGCAATGGCTTCGCGCAGGCGCCTTTCGAGGGACAGGTCCACGCGCTGCATCACCTTCACGACCAGCTGGTCCTCGAAGAAGACCGGTTCGGGTGCGGCCGCGGGCGGCGAGCGCACCACTTCGGTCAGCGTGGGCACGAATTTGGGCGGCGTGCGCGCAACCATCAGAGCATCTCGCGGGTGGCCACGTTGTAGTGCCGCACCGGGTAGCCGCGGTCCTTGTAGTGCTTGGCGCGCTGGCGCCCGCCCATGCGGTCGTCGTCGCCCTGCGTCACCACTTCCACCAGCCTTTCGAAGCGCTCGAAACCCTCGGGGATGCCCGGGCCCAGGTTCACCAGCACCTCCTGGTGCGGCGCGGCGCGCGGCGCCTCGGCCAGCACCACCGGCGACGCCTGCAGCACCGCAGCCGTCGCGCCCGCCGCATGGCAGTGCGGCAGGAATTCCAACGGCTCGAAAGTCCACAACGCTACGTCGAGCTGGCGCAAGGCCTGTGGCTCGCCCGTGACGACGATGCGGCGGCCTTTGGCCGCCACGGACCGGACCACGTTGCACACGTAGCCGAGCTTGTCGGGTGCGTTGAAGTGGAAGGTGACCTCGGTCATTTCGCCTTGGCTGCCCGCCTGCGCGGGGATGACGGCTTCGCCGTCGCCTGTGCCGTGATGTACTCCAGCAGCAGCCCCACGGGCCGTCCGGTGGCCCCCTTGTTGGCGCCGCCGCTCCTCCACGCCGTGCCGGCGATGTCGAGGTGCGCCCACGGGTACTTCTGCGCGAAGCGGTGCAGGAACTTGGCCGCGGTGATCGAGCCGCCGGCACGCCCGGCGACGTTGGCCACGTCGGCAAAGTTGGTCTTCAGGCCTTCGGCATACTCGTCGTCCAGCGGCATGCGCCAGGCCAGGTCCAGGGCCGACTCGCCGGCTGCGAGCAGCGCCGCCGCCAGCTCGTCGTCGGAAGCGAACAGGCCGCTGCGCACGTGGCCCAGCGCGATCACGCAGGCGCCGGTGAGCGTGGCGATGTCCACTACTGCGCGCGGCTTGAAGCGCTCGGCGTAGGTGAGCGCGTCGCACAGGATCAGGCGGCCTTCGGCGTCTGTGTTCAGCACCTCGATGGTCTGCCCGCTCATGCTCGTGAGCACGTCGCCCGGCTTGTACGAGCCGCCGTCTGGCATGTTCTCGCAGGTGGGGATGAGGCCCACCACGTTGACCTTGGGCTTGGTCTCGCCCAGCGCGCGGAAGGTGCCCAGCACGCTGGCCGCGCCGCCCATGTCGAACTTCATCTCGTCCATGTCGGCACCGGGCTTGATGGAGATGCCGCCCGAGTCGAAGGTGATGCCCTTGCCCACCAGCACCACCGGCGCGTCGCCCTTGGCGCCGCCGTTGTGCCTGAGCACGATGAAGCGCGCCGGCTCGTGCGAACCCTTGGCCACCGAGAGGAAGGAGCCCATGCCCAGCTTCTCGATGTCCTTCGGGCCCAGCACTTCGCACTGGAACCCGTGCGCCCTGGCGAGCTTCTTCGCTTCCTCGCCCAGGCGGGTCGGCGTCACGTAGTTGGGCGGCTGGTTGCCGAGTTCGCGGGCCAGCTCGATGCCCGCGGCGGCGGCCCGTGCGGCGGCGAAGGCTTCACGGTGCTTCGTGGCGTCCTTCACCGCGATGGTCACCTTGCGCAGCTCGCGGCCCTCGGGCTTGGACTTGGTGGCCACGTACACGTAGCTGCTCTCGGCGGTGCCGCACACCGCCGCCCGCACCGCGTCGCCGCCCGCGCCGTCCGGCAGGCAGATCACCAGCCGCTTGGCGCCCGATGCCTTGATCACGCCGGCGGCCGCCTGCATGGCCGACTGCACCTTCTTGCCCGAGCCGTCGCCCGCGCCCACCAGCAGCAGGCGGGTGGCGGCCACCCCTTCGCTCCGATAGGCCTGCAGCACCTTGCCCGGCTTGGTTTCCAGGTCCTTGGCGGCCACGGCGGCGGCCGCCAGCTTCGAGACCGGGTCCTTCCCCGCCTTGAAACCTTCCGTCACCAGCACCAGCAGCACTTCGCACTTCTCGGCAGCCGCGCCTGCCAGGTCCAGGGTCTTGAGTTCGAAGTCCATAATTCGCTGTCGTCTCTCCATGTATTTCTGCGCGCAAGGCTTGCGCGCCGGCGCCGATGTTATTCCATTCAACTGTCCGCAAGGAGCTGGCCCGCAGTTTCGGGGCCAGCCTGGTCGTGCTCGTCACCATCGTGATGACCATGACGCTGGTGCGCACGCTCAGCCAGGCCAGCCGCGGCAGCGTGAACCCGCAGGAAGTGATGATGGTGATGGGCTATACGGTGCTGGGTTACCTGCCGCCGGTGCTGACGCTGTCGCTCTTCATCGCGATCGTGGGCACGCTCTCGCGCATGTACCGCGACAGCGAGATGGTCATCTGGTTTTCGGCGGGCCGAGGCCTGTCGGCCTTCCTGACACCCCTTTTCAGCTTTGCGTGGCCCATCCTGCTGGTGGTGGCCGGCATGGCGCTGGTGGTCTGGCCCTGGGCCAACGAGCAGGCGCGCGAGCTGCGCGACCGCTACGGGCGGCGCGGCGACCTCGAACGCGTGGCGCCCGGCCAGTTCCAGGAGTCGGCCAGCGGGCGGCGCGTGTTCTTCCTGGACAAGGACACGCCCGACAACAAGTCGGGCCGCAACATCTTCATTTCCACCGTCGAACAGGGCAAGGAGACGGTCACCTCGGCGCGCAGCGGCCGGGTCGACGAGATCGGGACCGGCCAGTTCCTGATGCTGTCCAACGGCCAGCGGCTCGAGTCGCTGCCCGACCGCCAGATGCGCATCAGCGAGTTCGAGGAATACGGCAGCCGCGTGAGCGGCGGGCAGCTCGCCGTGCAGGACGACTCACCGGCCAAGACCCGCTCCACCTGGCGGCTGGTGATGGAGCCGACCCCCGTGAACCAGGCCGAACTCGCCTGGCGGCTGGGCCTGGCGCTGGCCGCGATCAACTTCGTGGTGCTCGCCATCACCGTCTCCAGCGTCAACCCGCGCGCCGGGCGCAGCGGCAACCTGGTGTTCGCCCTGTTCGCCTTCGTCGTCTACTACAACCTGCTCAACCTGGGCCACGCCTGGGTCGGCTCGGGGCGCGCCAGCTTCGGCGGCTTCCTGCTGGCGGTGCACGGCAGCGCCTTCCTCGCCGGGCTGCTGTGGCTGGGCAAGCAGCACAACGCGTGGACGATCGGCGGGCTGCTCAGGCGCCGCCGGAACCACGCATGAAGACGATCCGCCGCCTGATCTACGCCGAGGTGCTGGGCGCGGTGCTGTTCGTCGCCATCGGCTTCCTGGCCCTGTTCTTCTTCTTCGACTTCATCGACGAGGTGCCCAACGTCGGCAAGGGCGTCAACCCGTACCGCCTGACCCAGGCCCTGCTGTACGTGAGCCTGCGCATCCCCAACCACCTGTACGAGCTGATGCCCATAGCGGTGCTGATCGGCACCATCTTCGTGATGGCGCGGCTGGCCCAGACTTCGGAATACACCATCCTGCGCACCAGCGGCATGGGGCCGTGGCGAGCGCTGCGCACGCTGCTGGCGCTGGGCCTGTTCTTCTCGCTGGCGACGTTCGCCGCGGGCGATTACCTGGCGCCGGTGGCCGACCGCACGGGGCAACTGCTGAAGGCGCGCATGGAGGGGCGGCTGACCGTCGGCCAGACCGGTGCGTGGCTGAAGGAACGCCAGCACTACAACTCGTTCAGCGTCAACGTGGGCGGGCTCACGCCGGATGGCTCGATGCAGGCGGTGCGCATCTTCGAGGCCGACTCGCGGGGCTTCCTCGTGTCGGTCACGCAGGCGCCGCGCGGCTCTTTCGCCGACGACGGCGCATGGGTGCTGGAAGACGCCGAGCGGCGCGAGTTCGCGCCCACGGGCGAAGCCGCGCCACCCAAGGTCGAAGTCACGCGCGTGCCGCGGCTGCGCTGGCCCACCGAGATCACGCCCGAGATGGTGTCGGTGGCCCTGCTCAAGCCCGACCGCATGGGCACCATCGACCTGTTCCAGTACATCCGCCACCTCGAGGCCAACAACCAGACCTCGCAGCGCTACGAAATCGAGTTCTGGCGCAAGGTCTTCTACCCGATGTCGTGCATGGTGATGGTGGTGCTGGCCCTGCCCTTCGCCTACCTGCACTTCCGCAGCGGCGGCATCACGGCCTATGTGTTCGGTGGGGTGCTGATCGGCATCAGCTTCTTCCTGCTGAACAACGTGTTCGGCTATGTCGGCAACCTGCGCACCTGGGTCCCGTGGCTCACCGCGGCGGCGCCGGGGCTGCTGTACACGATGCTCTCGCTGGCCGCGTTCGGCTGGCTGGTGCTGCGAAGGTGAAGGCTGTCGTCCTGTTCGGGCACGGCTCGCGCGACGCGGGTTGGCGTGCGGCCATGGATGCCGTGGCGGCGCGGGCCCGTGCGCTGGCCCCGGACATGCCCGTGGTGTGCGCCTTTCTCGAACTGCAGGAACCGACGCTGGCGCAAGCCGCCGCCGGGCTGGTGGCAGCGGGGGCGACCGAGCTGGCCGTCCTGCCCATGTTCCTGGGCGTCGGCCGGCATGCGCGCGACGACCTGCCGCGCCTGGTGGCCGAGCTGCGCGAGCGCCATCCCGCTGTTGCGTTCAGGCTGCAAACCAGCGTGGGCGAAGATTCCCGGGTGGTCGAGTTGCTGGCAAAGATTGCGGTGGAATAACGAGCGAATGCATAATGAATTTCTCTCTTAGAAGAAATTCAGTATGAATCTCCACCAATTCCGCTTCGTGCAGGAGGCGGTGCGGCGTAACCTGAACCTGACCGAAGCCGCCAAGTCCCTGCATACGTCGCAGCCGGGAGTGTCCAAGGCCATCATCGAGCTGGAGGAAGAGCTCGGCGTCGAGATCTTCGCGCGGCACGGCAAGCGGCTGAAGCGCGTCACCGAGCCCGGCCAGCACGTGCTGAAGAGCATCGAGCTCATCATGCGGGAGGTCGGCAACCTGAAGCGCATCGGCGAGCAGTTCAGCGCGCAGGACAGCGGCACGCTGTCGATCGCCACCACCCACACGCAGGCCCGCTACGTGCTGCCCGTCCCCGTGGCGAAGCTGCGCGCGGAGTACCCCAAGGTGAGCGTGAGCCTGCACCAGGGATCGCCCGACCAGGTGGCCCGCATGGTGCTGGACGAAATCGCCGAGATCGGCATCGCCACCGAATCGCTGTCCGACTACCCCGACCTGGTCACCCTGCCCTGCTACGAGTGGGAGCACGTGCTGGTACTGCCGCAGACCCATCCCCTGACGAAGAAGGAGCGCCTGACGCTGGAAGACATCGCGCAGGAGCCGCTGGTCACGTACCACCCCTCGTTCACCGGGCGCACGCGCATCGACGCGGCCTTCGCGCAGCGCAAGCTGGTGCCGCGCATCGCGCTGGAAGCGATCGACTCGGACGTGATCAAGACCTACGTGCGCCTCGGACTGGGCATCGGCATCGTGGCCGAGATGGCCGTCCGCGGCGACAACAACATCGGCCAGGACGAGCTGGCGGTGCGGCCGGGGGGGCAGCTGTTCGGCAAGAACCTCGCCCGCGTGGCTTTCAAGCGCGGCGCCTACCTGCGCAACTTCGTCTATCGTTTCGCCGAGCTGCTGTCGGACCGGCTCGACCGCAACCTGATCGCCAAGGCCATGAGCGGCCACGGCAGTGATTACGACATGTAGCATGAGCATCGCCAGAACCCCCACCGTCGAAACCAAGCTGCCGGCCGTCGGCACCACCATCTTCACCGTGATGTCCGCGCTGGCGACCGAAAAGGGCGCGGTCAACCTCGGGCAGGGCTTCCCCGACTTCGATTGCGACCCGGCGCTGGTGCAGGCCGTGACCGACGCGATGACCCAGGGGCTCAACCAGTACCCGCCCATGACCGGCGTGCCGGCCCTGCGCGAAGCCGTGGCCGCCAAGATCGAGGCGATGTACGGCCACAAGTACGACCCGGCCACCGAGGTCACCATCACGGCCGGGGCCACGCAGGCCATCATCACCGCCATCCTCGCCATCGTGCGGCCGGGTGACGAAGTGATCGTGCTCGACCCCTGCTACGACAGCTACGTCCCCAACATCGACCTGGCCGGCGGCAAGGCCGTGCGCGTGCCGCTCACGCCCGGCACCTTCCGCCCCGACTTCGCGAAGATTGCGGCGGCGATCACGCCGCGCACGCGCGCCATCATCGTCAACAGCCCGCACAACCCCAGCGCCACGGTGTGGACGCGCGAGGAGATGCTGCAGCTGCAGGAACTGCTGGCGCCCACCGACGTGTTCGTCATCAGCGACGAGGTGTACGAGCACATGGTGTTCGACGAACGCGGCCACCAGAGCGCGGCGCGCTTTCCCGGACTGGCTGCACGGTCGTTCATCGTGTCGAGCTTCGGCAAGACCTACCACGTGACCGGCTGGAAGGTGGGTTACGTGGCGGCGCCGGCGCCGCTCACGGCCGAGTTCCGCAAGGTCCACCAGTTCAACGTGTTCACGGTCAACACGCCGGTGCAGCACGGGCTGGCCGCGTACATGGCTCGGCGCGAACCTTACCTGGAGCTGCCGGCCTTCTACCAGCGCAAGCGCGACCTGTTCCGCGAAGGGCTCGCGCGCACGCGGTTTCGCCTGCTGCCCAGCGAGGGCAGCTACTTCCAGTGCGTAGACATTTCCGCCGTGAGCGAGCTGGGCGAGGAAGCCTTCTGCAAGTGGCTCACCCGCGACGTCGGCGTGGCGGCCATTCCGCTGTCGGCGTTCTACGAAGGCGGGTTCGACCAGCGCGTCGTGCGCTTCTGCTTCGCGAAGAAGGACGATACGCTGCGCACGGCGCTGGACCGCCTGGCCCGGCTCTGATTCAGCACTGCACCGAGTTGCGGCAGTACTTGTCCAGCTCGCTCACCACCGCCTGCCCCGTCACGGTGTTGCGCGCTTTCGGCCCGACTTCCAGGCTCAGCTTGGCTTCGTACTTGCGGAAGAAATCGTTGAACAGCTCGCCGCCCAGCGTGCCGTAGGCCGTGAGCGAATCGGTGCGGGCGTCGTGCTCCAGCAGCACGGCGGCCAGCGGCTGCTGGGCCGGCCCCGACAGCACCTGCGCGCCCCGCGCCGGGTCGTACTGGCTGTGGTCGGCGCAGCAGTGGATCAGGTTGTCCTGCACGCCCTTGGAAGCGCGCTTCGTGCGGAAGCTGATGAAGCTCACCTCGCGCGTCGGGTACACGAGCTGGTGCGCACAGATGGCCGAGAACGCCACCACGCTCCTGTTGGCGCCCACGCCACCGGGCCACGCATAGGCCTCGCGGTCACGCGTGCTCAGCGACTGAGGCGCGGCCGGCTTGCCCAGGTCGATCAGGAACACCGGCGTGGCTTCGTACGGGTAGTGGAACACGTAGTTGGTGCGGGCCTTCAGGTCCTTGGCGAGCAAGGCCTCGCCGCGCGCGTCGACCAGCAGCACGCGGCTGTACGGCCTGGGCTTGGCATCGGCCGGCATGGGCGCCACGCCCGACACTGCCGCGATGCACGCAGCGGTGGCCGAACAGGAGCCGATGAAACTGCGCCGATCCAAAGGTTTCCTTCTTGTCTTTGCAGCCAAGTTAAGCCAAGCACGCGCGCGATGCATTCGGCTTTCCACCGCAACCCAAAGTTGCCGTCCGGCCAGCGGTGTCAGCTATTCAACTGACTCCACACCTTCTCCAGCCGCTTGTTGCTCACCGGTTGGGGCGTCTTCAGTTCCTGTGCGAAGAAGCTCACGCGCAGTTCTTCCAGCAGCCAGCGGAAGTCTTCCATCCGCTCGTCCACCGCGCCCTTGCGTTCGGCCACCAGCCGCCAGTAGCGCTGCTCCTGCGGCTTCAGTTCCGCCATCCGCGCCGTGTCGCGCGCCGCGTCGGTGCGCAGCTTGTCCAGCCTGAGCGTGATGGCCTTCAGGTAACGCGGCAGGTGCTGCAGGCGCGGCCAGGCGGTCGCCGACAGGAACTTCCTGGGCACCAGGCGCTGCAGCTGCTGGGCGGCGTCGGCCGTCGCCTCGGGGTGGTTCTTCGTGTCCTTGACCTTGCGCGCGGCGGTCGCATACTCGGCCAGGATGGTCGCTGCCAGCCGCGCGACTTCGTTGGCGATCAGCGTGAGGCGGCCGCGCCCTTCCTCGACCCGGCGCTGGAACGTAGCCTCGTCGGCCGGCAGCGGGTCGAGCAGGAAGGCGCGGTCGATCGCCACGTCGATCACCTGCTCGCGCAGCTCTTCCTGCGTACCCAGCGGCATGAAGGCAACCGCCATCTTCTGCAGGTCGGGGATGTTCTTCTCCAGGTACTTGAGCGCTTCGCGCACCTGCAGCGCGAACAGCCGCCGCAAGCCCGCGCGGTGCTTCGCCGCGGCCACTTCGGGCTCGTCGAACACCTCGATGCCGACCGACTCGCCATGGTCGATCAAGGCCGGAAAGCCGACGAGGCTGGTGCCGCCCTTGCGCACTTCCATGAGCTCGGGCAGTTCGCCGAAGGACCATGTGGTGTAGCGCTGCTCGGCAGGAGCCACGGGCGCTGCACGAGAAGCCGGCGCAGCACGCGCCGGCTCTTCCACCGCCTTGCCTTTCAGCCCCGCCAACGCCTGGAACGCCCCCCGCGCCTGCGCCCCCAGCTCCGCTTTCAACGCACCCAGGTTGCGCCCCATCCCCAGCTGCCGCCCATGCTCGTCGACCACCCGGAAGTTCATGAACAGGTGCGCCGGCACCATGTCCAGCTTGAAGTCCGCGCGCTTCACGTCGAGACTCGTCGCGTCGCGCACGCGCTTCAGCAGTGCATCGGTGAGCGAGCCGTTCGCCCAGTTGTCGTCGCGGCACAGCTCTTCGGCCAGCCGCGCAGCCGATTCGGGCAAGGGCACGAAGCGCGAGCGGGGCTTCTGCGGCAGGCTCTTCAGCAGCGCCTGCACCTTGTCCTTCAGCATGCCGGGCACCAGCCATTCGGCGCGCTCTTCGCTCACCTGGTTCAGCACGAAGAGCGGCACCGTCACGGTCACGCCGTCGCGCGGGTCACCCGGCTCGTGCAGGTACACGGCCGCGCAATCGACGCCTCCCATGCGCACGAACTTCGGGAAGGCGTCGGTCGTGATACCTGCAGCCTCGTGCCGCATCAGCTCGTCGCGAGACAGCTTCAGCAGGTTCGGGTGGCCACGGCTGGCCTCGCGGTACCAGCGATCGAAAGTCACGCCGTTGTAGACGTCCTTTGGCACCTGCTGGTCGTAGAAGGCGAAGATCAGTTCCTCGTCCACCAGCACGTCCTGCCGGCGCGACTTGTGCTCCAGCTCCTCGACCTGCTTCACCAGCTTGAGGTTGGCCGCCAGGAAGGGCAGCTTCGTCTCCCACTGCCCCGCCACCAGCCCTTCGCGCAGGAAGATTTCGCGCGCGCCGTGCAGGTCGGCCCGCGCGAACGGCACGCGCCGGCCGCTGTAGATCACCAGCCCGTACAGCGTGGCGCGCTCCAGCGCCATCACGTCGGCCGCCTTCTTCTCCCAGTGCGGGTCCAGCAGTTGCTTCTTCAGCAGGTGCCCGGCCACCTGCTCGATCCACTGCGGCTCGATGTTGGCGATGCCGCGGCCGTACAGCCGCGTGGTCTCCACCAGTTCGGCGCTGACGATCCAGCGGCCGGGGCGCTTCTTCAGGTGGGCGCCGGGATGCGGGAAGAACTTGATGCCGCGCGCGCCGAGGTAGCCATCTTCTTCTTCGAGCTTGAAGCCGATGTTGCCCAGCAGCCCTGCCAGCATCGACTTGTGCAAGTCCTCGTAGCCGGCCGGCTGGTCGTTGAGCCGCCATTTGTGCTCGGCCACCACCGTGTGCAGCTGCGTGTGGATGTCGCGCCATTCGCGCAGCCGCCGCACGTTGATGAAGTTCTGGCGCAGCAGCTGCTCGTACTGCCGGTTGGAGAGCTTATGGTCCTTGCCGTGCCCGCCCCTTGCCTCCTCGATCCACTGCCACAGCCTCACATAACCCGAGAACTCGCTCTTCTCGTCGTCGAACTTCGCATGCTGCTGGTCGGCCTGCGCCTGCGCCTCCATCGGCCGGTCGCGCACGTCCTGCACCGATAGCGCCGCCGCGATCACCAGCACCTCCGACAAGGCCTTGCGGTCGCGCGCCTCCAGGATCATGCGGCCCACGCGCGGGTCCAGCGGCAGCCGGGCCAGCTCGTGCCCCATGGGCGTGAGCTCGTTCGCGTCGTCCACCGCGCCCAGTTCGTTGAGCAGCTGGTAGCCGTCGGCGATGGCGCGCCGCGACGGCGGGTCGATGAAGGGGAAGTCTTCCACCACGCCCAGGTGCAGCGACTTCATGCGCAGGATCACGCCGGCCAGCGACGACCGCAGGATCTCCGGGTCGGTGAAGCGCGGGCGCGACGCGAAGTCCTTCTCGTCGTACAGGCGGATGCAGATGCCATTGGCCACGCGCCCGCAGCGGCCCGCTCGCTGGTTGGCCGCCGCCTGGCTCACCGGCTCGACCAGCAGCTGCTCCACCTTGCTCCTGAAACTGTAGCGCTTGACCCTTGCCGTGCCGGCGTCGATGACGTACCGGATGCCCGGCACGGTAAGCGAGGTTTCGGCCACGTTGGTCGCCAGCACGATGCGCCGGCCGCCGTGGTCGTCGAACACGCGGTCCTGCTCGGCCTGCGACAGCCGCGCGAAGAGCGGCAGCACTTCGGCGTTGCGCGTCAGCGGGTCGTGCGCCAGGTGCTTGCGCAGGTGGTCGGCCGCCTCGCGAATCTCACGCTCTCCCGGCAGGAACACCAGGATGTCGCCGGGGGCGTTGCCGCGCCACAGTTCATCCACCGCATCGGCAATGGCCTCATCCAGCCCGTAGTCGCGCGCTTCCTCGAACGGGTGCCAGCGCTGCTCCACCGGGTACATGCGCCCCGACACGTAGATCACCGGCGCCGGCCCCTTGGCCGAAGCAAAGTGCTGCGCAAAGCGCTCGGCATCTATCGTGGCCGAAGTGACGATCACCTTCAGGTCGGGACGCCGCGGCAGCAGCTGGCGCAGGTAGCCCAGCAGGAAGTCGATGTTCAGGCTGCGTTCGTGCGCCTCGTCGATGATGATCGTGTCGTAGGCCTGCAGCAGCGGGTCGGACTGCGTTTCGGCCAGCAGGATGCCGTCGGTCATCAGCTTGACCGATGCGCCCTTGGACAGCCGGTCGGTGAAGCGGACCTTGAAGCCCACCACTTCGCCCAGCGGCGTGTGCAGCTCCTGCGCGATGCGCTTGGCCACGCTCGATGCCGCGATGCGGCGCGGCTGCGTGTGGCCGATCATCCGGCCGCGACCGGGCGGCGCGCCGAGCCGCCCCCGTCCCATCGCCAGCGCGATCTTGGGCAACTGCGTGGTCTTGCCCGAGCCGGTCTCGCCGCAGACGATCACCACCTGGTGCGCGGCGATCGCCGCTGCGATCTCTTCGCGCTTGCCCGATACCGGCAGCGACTCGGGAAAAGTGATGTTCAGGGACGGCACGACCAAAAGGCCGCCATTATCCCGCCTTGCGTCACGCGGCTGGGTCGGCGACCGGCGCCGGTGCCGCGGCGGCAACGCGCTCGTCCCTGGCCACCAGCCGCTCGGGATTCGCCCATGCGCTGCGCGACATGGCACGCGCCGCACCCACGGCCTGCGACGGGCGGGCCTGGGTGGTGGTGGCCAGCACGCCGATGCCCACGTCGGCCACCCAGGACGTGCGGTGTCCGTCGAGCGATTCGCTGCTGGTGCCCAGCTCGACCGGCCGCGCCAGCCGGTCGCGCAACTGCCGGGCCAGCTGCACCAGTCCAGCGAAGTCGCGCACGTCGCCCAACAACAGCAGGAAGCCGTCTTCCGAGAGCCGGCCCATTTCCACGTGGGCCGGTGCCGAGCGGCGCAAGCGGCTGGCGCAGACGAACAGGGCGTGGTTGGACGCGGCCCGGCCGTGCAGCTTCTCCAGCGAGTACAGGTTGGCGACGCTCACCACGATGACGCCGACGGTCCGATTGCCCAGGTCGCGCCGGCGGAACGTCAGGCCCACGAGGTGCCCGGTCTCGCTGTGCGAACGCATCCGCGTCACAGGGTCGTAGGCCGGGCCATGGGCCATCACTTCGGACAGCTCCAGCAGGTACGAGTAGCGCGACCAGAGCGCCGCGGCCATCGCTGCCAGGTACCAGATGCCGGAGAGCGCCGCGCCGGCATGTACCAGCCAATGCACGGAGTCGTCCAGCGCGATCCAGGTCAGCCCCGCCACGGCGCACAGCATGAAGAACACGCCCGAGACCGAGGCCCAGGCCAGCCGGTCGCCGCGCATCGCGCTGCGCACGGCGGCGACGAGCATCGCCACGCCGATGGCGATGGCGGCAGCCGAACCAAGCAGGAGCGATTGCCACGGGTCGAGCAGCCAGCTGGCCACAAGCACGGCGCCGCCCGTGCCGAGCAGGATGGTCATCGCCCGTTGCCGCGCAGCGGGCTGGCGCAGCTCGCCCAGCAGCGACAGCAGCATCAGCGCCAGGGTCACGGCCGCCCCCATCGCGATGTGCGTCAGCAGCCGCGGCTGGGCAGCAGCCCTGTCGAGCGGGAACCAGCCGAGGTAGGCCACCACGAACAGCGCCGACACCACGGCCGACAGCGCCGAGGTCAATGCCACTCGCTGCAGCGAGCGCGCGAATGCGATCAGCGAGGCCGCGAACATCAACCCCACCGTGCCGAAGAAGGCGCCCCAGAAGCCGGCGGCCAGCGGATCCATGGGGCCGACGGTACGCTTTTCTGCCGTGCTCAGCCAGTGGTCGTGGCCGGCGACTCCTGGGCCGCTTCGCCGGACGGCAGTTCCACGATCTTGCCGGCGCCGGGGTCGTAGCCCGCCAGCCGGCTCGGGTAGGCCCACGCCGCCTTGCCCATGGAACGGGCGGTCGCGAGCGCCTGCGACGGCGGCATGCCGGGCGGCGCGACGAGCACGGCCACGCCCACTTCAGCGGTCCAGCGCGTGCGGCCTTCGTCCAGGTTGTCCAGCTCGCGGCGGGTGCTCAGCACCACCGGGCGGCTCAGGCGCTCGTGCACCTGGCGCGCGATGCGGTGCAGCCGCCGGTCGTCCTGCGCATGGCGCAGCAGCAGCAGGAAGCTGTCGTCGCCCAGCCGGCCCATCTCCACGTCCTTGGGCACGGCACGCCCCAGGCGGCTGGCGCAGACGAACAGCGCGTGGTTGCAGGCCGCCCGCCCGTGCAGGTTCTCCAGCGAGTAGAGGTTGGCGACGGTCACCACCAGCACGCCGACCGAGCGGGTGTCGCCCGGCGCGCGATAGAACACCGAACCTATCAGGTGGCTGGTTTCGCTGTGCGAGCGCAGCCGCGTGACGGGGTCGTAGGACGGGCCGTGGGCCAGCACCTCCGACAGTTCCAGCAGGTAGGAGTAGCGCGACCACAGCGCCGACGCCATGACCGCCAGGTAACCCGTGGCCGCCACGGCGCAGATCGCATGGGCCCACCAGGGCGAGTGCGCGGGGTCCGCTGCGATCCACGTGAGGCCGCCCACGGCAATGAGCACCAGGCCCACGCCCACCACCGCGGACAGCGACTCGCGTTCGCGCCGCACCAGCGCCCTGATCGCAAACCCGAACAGGCCGAACCCGAGCAGGTAGGCCAGCAGCGTTGCCAGTGCCAGCGCGGCGCCCGGTGGCAGGAACCACCCCGCCCCCAGCACCACCACGCCGGGTGTGACCAGCAGCGCCATCGCGCGCCGCGCAGTGGCGGGATGCCGCAGCACGCCGCGCATCGACAGCATCATCAGCCCCAGCACCACGGCCGTGCCCACCACCACGTGTGCCAGCAGCCGGTCCTGCCCTTCACCGACCGGCAGCACCCAGCCGAGGTAGGCCGCCACGCAGAAAGCCGCCACCGCCGCGGACATGGCGGCCAGCAGCGCCACGCGCTGCCGCGACCGCAGCCAGGCGGCCACCGATGCTGCCAGCATCAGGACGGCGCTCCCGAAGAACGCTCCCCAGAAACCGGCGGCCAGCAGCGGGTCTTCCATGCCGCCACGATAGCGGCAAACCGCCCGGGGCTTCCAGAGTGTTTCCCTTACACTTTCGCCAGCTGGAAGGAGCCCCCGCGCCAACGATGTCCGCCGTCTTCAACTTCACCTTCGTGCCCTGGTTCCGGTCCGTGGCGCCTTACATCCACATGCACCGGGGCAAGACCTTCGTGGTGGGCATGGCGGGCGAAGCGATCGCGGCCGGCAAGCTCAAGCACATCGCGCAGGACCTGGCGCTGATCCAGAGCATGGGCGTGCGCATCGTGCTGGTGCACGGCTTCCGGCCGCAGGTCAACGAGCAGCTGCGCGCCAAGGGCCACGAGGCCAAGTATTCGCACGGCATGCGCATCACTGACGGCGTGGCGCTCGACAGCGCGCAGGAGGCCGCCGGGCAGCTGCGCTTCGAGATCGAGGCCGCCTTCAGCCAGGGCCTGCCCAACACGCCGATGGCGGGCTCCACGGTGCGCGTCATTTCCGGCAATTTCATCACCGCACGCCCGGTCGGCATCCTCGACGGCGTGGACTTCGAGCACTCGGGGCTGGTGCGCAAGGTCGACGTGGCGGGCATCACGCGCACGCTGGACGCCGGCGCGATGGTTCTGCTGTCGCCCTTCGGCTATTCGCCGACCGGCGAAGCCTTCAACCTCACGATGGAAGAGGTCGCCACCAGCGTGGCCATCGCCCTGCAGGCCGACAAGCTGATCTTCCTGAGCGAAATTGCCGGCATCCGCACCAAGCCGCTGGAGCCCGAGGGCGACGACAACCCGATCGACACCGAACTGCCGCTGGCCGCCGCCGAGCAGTTGCTGGCCAGCCTGCCGTCGGCCCAGCAGCCGAGCGATACCGCGTTTTACCTGCAGCACTGCGTGAAGGCGTGCAAGGGCGGCGTGGAACGCAGCCACATCATCCCCTTTGCCACCGACGGCGCCATCCTGCTCGAGATCTACGTGCACGACGGCATCGGCACGATGGTGATCGACGAGAAGCTGGAGGAACTGCGCGAGGCCACCGCCGACGACGTGGGCGGCATCCTGCGGCTGATCGAGCCGTTCGAGCGCGACGGCACGCTGGTCAAGCGTGACCGCACCGAGATCGAACGCGACATCGCCAACTACACGATCATCGAGCACGACGGCGTGATCTTCGCGTGCGCGGCGCTCTACCCCTACCCGGAAGGCAAGACCGGTGAAATGGCGGCCCTCACGGTTTCGCCGCACAGCCAGGGCCAGGGCGACGGCGAGAAGGTGCTGCGCCGCATCGAGCAGCGCGCCCGCGCCATGGGGCTCGACAGCATCTTCGTGCTGACGACGCGCACCATGCACTGGTTCCTGAAGCGCGGCTTCGTGCAGGCCGACCCCGACTGGCTGCCCGAGGCGCGCAAGCGCAAGTACAACTGGGACCGGCGCAGCATGGTCTTCGTCAAACGCCTGTAGGATGGCCGCATGAACGTGATAGAAGCCCTTCGCCACCACGTCCGCATGCGGCCTTACGACCTGGCGCTGGTGCACCCGGGCGGCTCGCTCAACTTCCTGCAGTTGGCGGGCACCGTCGCCAGTGCGGCAGGCAAGCTGCGCAGCCAGGGCATAGGCCCAGGCAAGACCGCGGCCATCTACGTGAACGACCCGCACGTCCACCTGGTGGTGGCGCTCGCGTGCATGCTGAACGGCACCGTCACCATTTCGGCCCACCCCAACTACGACCCCATCCCGCCGGGCGCGAAGATCGATGCCTACGTGGTGGACCGCGCCGTGTCGCACGCCGCGCAGGTACCCAGCGTGCACGTCAATCCGGCGTGGCTCGGCGACCTTGCGCCCGATGCGCAGGGTTCGCTGGCGGGCCCGGGCTTTCCCGACGAGCAGGCGGTGTGCCGCATGTACACGTCGTCGGGCACGACCGGCGTGGCCAAGGTGATCGGCCACACCACCGCGATGGTCGAGTCGATCATCACGCGCTCGGTCATGCTGGAGCCGCTGAACCACGGGCCCAACCTGTCGATGATGTGGTACTCCACCATAGGCGGCTTCACCACGGCCCTGGGGACCTTGTGGCACGGCTGCACGCTGGTGACTGCGACGGCGCCGCTGGTGGTGCTGCGCTACATCAACCTCTACAAGGTGAAGTTCCTGCGCGTGTCGCCGCAGCAGCTGCAGGGGCTGGTGGACCTGGTGCGCGGCCGTCCGGTGCGTTTCCCGAGCCTCGAACGCATCGAAGCCGGTGGCGCCTCGACCCCGCAACCCGTGGTGCTCGCCGCGCGCGCCATCCTGTGCCCCAACGTGGTCGGCATCTACGGCTCGACCGAAGCCGGCATGGTGGCGCAGACGCCTGCGGCCCTGATGTACGCCCAGTCCGATGCGGCGGGCTACGTGACCCCCAAGGTGACCGTGCGCATCGTGGACGACGCCGGGCAAGCGGTGCCGCCCGGCACCGAAGGGCATATCCAGATCCGCACGCCCGACATGGCCGACCGCTACATCGGCGACCCCGAAGCCAGCGCAGCGGCTTTTCGCGACGGCTGGTTCATCCCCGGCGACCTCGGCAGCCTGAGCGCCGATGGCCTGCTGCGCATCACCGGCCGGGCCGACGAGATGATCAATGCGGGCGGCGTCAAGCTGAGCCCGGTGCTGGTGGACGAATTCCTCATGACCCAGCCGGGCGTGCGCGATGCCGCCACCTTCGCCTACCGCCAGCCCGGCCGCGCGGACCAGGTATGGGCTGCGGTGGTGTGCGGCGACGCGTTCGATGAGCAGGCCGTGCTGGCGGCCGCCCGCGCGCGGCTGAATTCGCGCGCGCCCGTGCGCATCTTCCGGCTCGACGAAATCCCGCGCAACGCCATGGGCAAGCCCATGCGGCACCAGCTCGCCCAGGACGCAAAGGCCACGTAGGAGCCTGGGCGTCCTACACTGGTGGGGAAGCGGTCCGACACGGGCGTGCCGGGCCGGGATCTAGTCTGAGCCTGGGGAGACCCTCATGCCGAACCGAGTCACCACTCGCGAAGTCCGCATCGCCAGCGCTGCGGCCCACCTGTACGGTGACCTGGCGCTGCCCCACGGCGCGTCGGGCCTGGTGCTGTTCGCGCACGGCAGCGGCAGCGGCCGCCACAGCTCGCGCAATCGCATGGTGGCCCGCGGCCTCAACGCAGCCGGCATGGCCACCCTGCTGTTCGACCTGCTCACCCGCGAGGAAGAAGAGGTGGACGTGCACACCCGGCAGCACCGCTTCGACATCCCGCTGCTCACGGGCCGCATGCAGGACGCGACCGCCTGGCTGAAGACCCAGGAAGACCTTGCGGGCCTGCCGGTGGGCTATTTCGGCGCCAGCACCGGCAGCGCGGCAGCGCTGATCGCTGCCGCGCGCCTGGGCGAACGGGTGGCTGCGGTGGTGTCGCGCGGCGGGCGCCCCGACCTCGCAGGCCCGGTGGCGCTGGCTGCGGTGAAGGCCCCGACCCTGCTGATCGTCGGCGGCGCGGACCTCGGCGTGATCGAGCTGAACGAACAGGCGCAGGCACTGCTCACCTGCCCCAACGAGATGGTGGTGGTGCCCGGTGCCACGCACCTGTTCGAGGAGGCGGGCGCCCTGGAGCAAGTCACTGCGCTGGCCAGCCGCTGGTTCACGCGCCACTTTGCGCATGCGGGGCACCCGGCATGAAGGACGGGACGCTGCCCTTCCGCGACCGGCACCACGCCGGCCAGGTGCTGGCTTCGCACCTGGCCCACCTGGCCGGCCGGCCCGGCCTGCTGGTGCTGGCCCTGCCGCGTGGCGGCGTGGCCGTGGGCTACGAAGTGGCGGCCGCGCTGCATGCACCGCTGGACGTCTTCATCGTGCGCAAGCTGGGCTTCCCCGGCCACGAGGAGTACGCCATGGGCGCCATCGCCAGCGGGGGCGTGCGCGTGCTGAACGACATGCCCGGGCTGAACGTGGACGAGCGCGACATCGAGCGCGCCACAGCGCGCGAGCGCGCCGAGCTGCAGCGGCGCGAACGCCTGTACCGCGGCGACGCGCCGCCGCTCGCGATCGCCGGGCGCACCGTGATCGTGGTCGACGACGGGCTCGCCACCGGCGCGACCATGCGGGCCGCCGCCGAGGCGATCCGGGCGCAGTCGCCGCAGCACCTGTGCGTTGCGGTGCCGGTGGGCGCCAGCGACAGCTGCGAAGCGCTGGCGGCTATCGCCGACGAGGTGGTGTGCCCCTTCACGCCGCAGCCCTTCCATGCAGTGGGCCTCTGGTACCAGGCCTTCCCGCAGGCGAGCGACGCCGAGGTGCACGATTTGCTGGAAATGGCCCATGGGAATGTTGCCCACCCGTGAAGCGGACCTGCTGCCCGGCATCAGGGACTCGCTGAAGCCGCTGGCCCACGGCGCGGCCCGCGACGACGGGCTGCTGGCGCTGGCCGCCCGCGGGCGCCTGGCGCTGCTGGGCGAGGCTTCGCACGGCACCCACGAGTTCTACGCCGAGCGCGCCGAGCTGACCAAGCGCCTGATCGCCGAGAAGGGCTTCACGGCCGTGGTGGTCGAAGCCGACTGGCCAGACGCATGGCGCGTGAACCGCTACGTGCGCGGCATCGGCGACGACCCTGACGCCGCCACCGCGCTGGCCAGCTTCGAACGATTTCCCACCTGGATGTGGCGCAATACGGAGGTCCGCGACTTTGCCGAGTGGCTGCGCGACCACAACAGCCGCCTGCCGCCCTCGCGGCGTGCGGGGTTCTACGGCATGGACCTGTACAGCCTGTACACGTCCATGCGGGCGGTGCTGGACTACCTGGACCGCGAGGACCCCGAGGCGGCCCGGCGCGCACGGTTTCGCTACGCCTGCTTCGACCACTACGGCGAGGACAGCCAGGCCTACGGTTACGCGGCGAGCTTCGGCCTGAAGGCGAGCTGCGAGGACGAAGTGGTGCAGCAGCTGCGCGAGATGAACCGGCTGGTTGCCCAGGGACCGGCCACGGGCGGCGACCCCGACGAGGCCTTCTTCGCGCAGCAGAACGCCAGGCTGGTGCGCAATGCCGAGGAGTACTACCGGACCATGTTCCACGGCCGCGTGTCGTCGTGGAACATGCGCGACAGCCACATGGTGGAGACGCTGCAGGCGCTGGACCGGCACCTGGCGGCCACGCGCGGCCGGCCGCCGCGCATGGCCGTGTGGGCGCACAACTCGCACCTGGGCGATGCGAGCGCCACCGAGATGGGCGAGATGGGCGAATGGAACGTGGGCCAGCTCGCGCGCGACCGCTGGGGCCTGGACGCTGCGCTCATCGGCTTCAGCACCAACCACGGCACCGTCACCGCGGCCACCGAATGGGACTCGCCCGGGCTGAAACGCCGCGTGCGGCCCGGCTTGCCGGGCAGCTTCGAGGAGCTGTTCCATCGCGCGGGCGAAGGCGCTTTCTGGCTCGACCTGGGCGAACCCGGCCTGGCGGCGCTGCTTGCAGCCAGGCGCCTGCAGCGCGCCATCGGCGTCATCTATGCGCCGCAGAGCGAGCGCCTCAGCCACTACTTCCACACGCGGCTGCCGGCGCAGTTCGACGCGATGGTCCACATCGACGAGACGCGCGCGCTCGAGCCGCTGGTGCCCGAGCCGCAGTGGCACACCGGCGAACCGCCGGAAACCTGGCCCTCAGGCCTGTGAGGCGCGCAGGCCCGCCGTGCGGGCACCGCGGCTGCCCGCCACGATGAGGGCGATGGCCAGCACGACGAACCCCACGAACCACACGAACGACCAGTTGGCGATGGTGAGGCCCAGGAAGGTCCAGTCGATCTTGGAGCAGTCGCCGCTGCCCCGGAAGATCAGGGGGATGGCCCGGCTCAGGGGGAAGTTCTCGATCATCCCGTAGAAGTCGCGCCCGCAGGACGACACCTCGGGCGGGTTCCACTGCAGCCAGCTCTGGCGCGCGGCCACGAAGGCGCCGAATCCCGAGAACAGCAGCGCACCGCCGGCACCCGCCAGGTGCGAGCCGCGGCCCCGGAAGATGGCCGCGATGCCGGCACACAGGCCCACGCCGATCATCGCGTAGCGCTGCACGATGCACATGGGACAAGGCTCCAGCCCCACCACGTGCTGCAGGTAGGCGCCGAACAGCAGCAGGGCGACGCATACCCCCGCGACCAGCGCCAGTGTGCGCCGCGGCGCATTGAGTAACCAGTCCAGGATCATTCTTCTTCAGTTCTCCACGAAAACACGGGCCCTGCGGGGTGTCACCACCAGTGTCTCACCCTCCGTGAACCCCTGCTCCTTGAACTGCTGCGCGGGGATCTGCGCTTCGATGATGGCTTCCGGGCCCGCCACGTCCGGTTTGTTGTCCTCGACAGGAATAAGTTCCAGCCGGGCCACCGGGCCGACGACGATGGCCCTGGCCAATTGCACCACGATGCCGCGCGGGCGGCCCTGCGCATCGAGCCCGGCGCCGGGCGAGTAGCGCTGCACGTCGAGGTCGTGCGGCCGCACGTAGGCAAAAGCCTTGGCATTCTCGGCCCCGGCATGCTCGGGCGACTCCAGCTGCAGGCCGTCGAGGTGGATTTCGCCCTGGTGCGCCCGGCCGTGGAACATGTTCACGTCGCCCAGGAAGCCGTAGACGAAGGGGCTGGCCGGGTGGTCCCACACCTCCTGCGGCGAGCCGATCTGCTCCACCTTGCCGGCATTCATCAGCACCACGCGGTCGGCAACCTCGAGCGCTTCCTCCTGGTCGTGCGTCACGAAGATGCTGGTGACGTGCAGGTCGTCGTGCAGGCGGCGCAGCCACCGCCGCAGTTCCTTGCGCACCTTGGCGTCGAGCGCACCGAACGGCTCGTCGAGCAGCAGGACCTTGGGCTCCACGGCCAGCGCACGGGCCAGCGCGATGCGCTGGCGCTGGCCGCCCGACAGCTGCGAGGGGAAGCGGTCGGCCAGCCAGTCGAGCTGCACCAGGTTCAGCAGGTCATGGACCTTCTTCCTGATCTGGTCTTCCGGCGGGCGCTGGCCGCGCGGCTTGACGCGCAGGCCGAAGGCCACGTTCTCGAACACGGTCATGTGGCGGAACAGCGCGTAGTGCTGGAACACGAAGCCGACCTGGCGCTCGCGCACGTGCACGTCGGTCGTGTCCTCGCCCGCGAACAGGATGCTGCCGGCGTCGGCGGTTTCCAGCCCCGCGATGATGCGCAGCAGCGTCGTCTTGCCGCAGCCGGAGGGGCCCAGCAGCGCGACGAGCTCGCCCGAGTCGATGTTGAGCGACACGTCACGCAGGGCATGGAAGTCGCCGAAGCGCTTGCTGACGTTGCGGATTTCGATGCTCATGTTGCAACTTTCTGGGGGGCTTCAGGCGGCAACTCGGCGGCCGCCTTCATCAGGCGTTCCTGCTGCCATTCCGCCGCGGACTTGATGACCAGCGTCACCACCGCCAGCAGGGCCAGCAGCGAGGCCACGGCAAACGCCGCCACCGACTGGTATTCGTTGTAGAGGATCTCCACGTGCAGCGGCATGGTGTTGGTCTGCCCGCGGATGTGGCCCGAGACCACCGAGACCGCGCCGAACTCCCCCATGGCGCGCGCGTTGCACAGGATCACGCCGTAGATCAGGCCCCATTTGATGTTGGGCAGCGTCACGTACCAGAAGGTCTGCCAGCCGGTGGCCCCGAGCACGATGGCGGCCTGCTCTTCCTCGTTGCCCTGCGCCTGCATCAGCGGGATGAGTTCACGCGCGATGAAGGGGAAGGTCACGAAGATGGTGGCCAGCACGATGCCGGGCACCGCAAACACGATCTTGATGTCGTGCGCCGCGAGCCACGGCCCCAGCCAGCCCTGCGCGCCGAAGACCAGCACGTAGATCAGGCCCGCCACCACCGGCGACACCGAGAACGGCAGGTCCACCAGCGTGGTGAGGAAGGCCTTGCCGCGAAACTCGTACTTGGCGATGCACCATGCCGCCGCCACGCCGAAGACCAGGTTCAGCGGCACGGCAATGGCCGCCGTGATGAGCGTGAGCCTGATCGCCGACCACGCGTCGGGCTCGCGCAGGCCTTCGAGATAGGCGCCGAAGCCCTTGCGCAGGGCTTCGGTGAACACGGCCGCGAGTGGGAGCACCAGGAACAGCAGCACGAACACCAGCGCGATGCCGATGAAGATGCGGCGCACCCACGGCGCCTCGGTGGTCGAGACGCGCCTGACGGACAGGTCGGTGGCACTCGCCATCATGCGCCCCCAGAACGGCGGCGCTGCCAGGCCTGCAGCGCGTTGATCACGAGCAGCAGCGCGAAGGAGAACAGCAGCATGACGACGGCCACGGCCGTAGCGCCGGCGTAGTCGTATTGCTCGAGCTTGCCGATGATGACCAGCGGCGTGATCTCGGACACCATCGGCATGTTGCCGGCGATGAAGATCACCGAGCCATACTCCCCGATGGCCCGCGCGAACGCCATCGCAAAGCCGGTCAGCAGCGCCGGCGCTATCGACGGGAAGATCACCTTGGTGAAAGTCTGCAGCCGCGTGGCGCCCAGGCACATGGCGGCCTCTTCCAGTTCGCGCTCGGACTCCTCCAGCACGGGCTGCACCGTACGCACCACGAAGGGCAGCCCGATGAAGATCAGCGCGATGACCACCCCGTTGGGGTTGAACGCGAGCTTGATGCCCATGGGCTCCAGGTACTGGCCGATCCAGCCGTTGCCCGCCAGCAGCGCCGTGAGCGAGATGCCGGCCACGGCGGTGGGCAGCGCGAACGGCAGGTCCACCAGCGCGTCGACGATGCGCTTGCCGGGGAAGGAGTAGCGCACCAGCACCCAAGCGACCAGCAGGCCGAACACCACGTTGACGCAGGCGGCGATGAACGAAGCGCCGAAAGTGAGCTGGTACGAAGCCACCACCCGCGGCGACGACACGGCGGCCCAGAACTGGTCCCACGACAGCGTGAAGGTCTTCAGGACCAGCGCCGACAGCGGGATCAGCACGATGAGGCTCAGGTACAGCAGCGTGTACCCGAGCGTCAGGTTGAATCCCGGCAGCACCTTGCGGCTGCCACCGCGCGACGCCACTGCGGCGCCCGGCAGCGGCGCCGCTATCCCCCCGGCAGCGGTCATTTGACCGTGTAGATCTTGTCGAACTGGCCGCCGTCGTTGAAGTGCACCTTCTGCGCCTGCGACAGCGAGCCGAAATACTCCGACACCGGCACCAGCACCAGCGGCTTGAACTTGGCCACGTGCTTCTTCAGCACGTTGGCGTTGCGCGGGCGGATGTAGTGCTTGGCCGCGATCTCCTGCGCCTCTTCGGAGTACAGGAAATTCAGGTAGGCCTTGGCCAGTTCGGCCGTGCCCTTCCTGGCGACGGTGCGCTCGACGACGGCCACCGGGTTCTCGGCGACCACGCTGACCGAGGGGTACACCACGTCGACCTTGTTCGCGCCGAACTCGCGGTTGACCGACTCCACCTCCGACTCGAAAGTGACCAGCACATCGCCGATGTTGCGCTGCAGGAAGGCGGTGGTCGCGTCACGTCCGCCGCGCGCCAGCACGGGCACGTTCTTGTACAGCTTGCCGACGAATTCGGCGGCCTGGGCGTCGGTGCCGCCCTTCTTGCGGATGTAGCTCCACGCGGCCAGGTAGGTGTAGCGGCCGTTGCCGCCGGTCTTGGGGTTCACCACCACCACCTGCACGCCCGGCTTGACCAGGTCATCCCAGTCCTTGATGCCCTTGGGGTTGCCGTTGCGCACCAAGAACAGCATGGTCGACGTGGTCGGCGCGGCGTTGTCCGGGAAGCGCTTCTGCCAGTCGGCCGCCACCACGCCCTTCTCGGCGAGGAATTCGACGTCGGTCGTGGTGTTCATCGTCACCACGTCGGCATCCAGGCCGTCGGCCACGGCGCGCGCCTGCGCGCTGGAGCCGGCATGCGACTGTTCCAGCTTCACGTCCTTGCCGGTGGTCTTCTTGTACCAGGGCACGAAAGCGGCGTTGATGTCCTTGTAGAACTCGCGCGCGACGTCGTACGAAACGTTCAACAGTGTCTGCTGGGCGGAGGCGATGCCGCTGGCGGCCAGCGCCACTGCGGCGATGAAGGCCTTGGTCTTGGTCATGGCAAATCCTATGGGGTACATCTTCCAGGAAGAAGATTGTGGGGACCAAGCTATAAAACCCCAACGAATATCTTGTTGTTTGTTTATCCGATTATCGCTCTGTAGGCAGATTCATAGCAGCGGCCGGAGCTCGCGCGCCGCCTCCACCAGCAGGGGCAGCAGGCTGCGCTCCATGGTGCGGGTGTCGAGCTTGTGGGGTGCCGCGATGACATTGAGCGCCGCCACCGTCTGTCCCTGCAGGTTGCGCAGCGGCACCGCGAGCGCATGCACGCCGAGCTCGTGCTCCTCGCTGGCCACGCAGTAATCCCTGGTTCTCACTTCCGCGATCAGGGCCCGGAATTTCTTGGGGTCCACGGTCGTGTGGGCGGTCAGGCGGGCCAGCTCGCGGCCCCTCATCCACTCGCTGAAAGCGGCCTTGGTCTTGGCGGCCAGCAGTACGCGCCCGGTCGACGTCGCATGCGCGGGCAGGCGCGCGCCCAGGTGCATGCCGTAGGCCAGCACCCGGGTGGAGCCGCTGCGCGCGATGATGACCACCTGGTCGCCGTCGAGCACCACGGCAGAAAACGACTCGGCCGTCTGCGCCGCCATCCGGTTGAGCGTAGGTTGGATCAGCCGCGGCAGCCGCGCCGAGGCCAGGTAGCTGCCGGAGAAGCGCAGGACCTTGGGCGCCAGCCAGAAGTAGCTGCCGTCGGTTTCCAGGTAGCCCAAGTGGGCCAGGGTCAGCAGGTGCCGCCGGGCCGCGGCCCGGGTGATGCCCGCGCGCTGCGCGGCCAGCGTGGCGTTGAGCCGCTGGCGTTCGGTGTCGAAGCTCTCCAGCACCGCCATCCCCTTGGCGATGCCCTCGATGTAGTCGGCCTTCGCGATCATGGTCGTTGCGCGATCATCGCACACCTTGCGCAATCATCGCGCAAGCGTCCCGGCTACCCCGATGCGCGCTCGCGCCCCGGCTCCTAAGCTTGCCCTCGACAAGGAGACACCCATGCGCACCCAGGTTGCCATCATCGGTGCAGGCCCGTCCGGCCTGCTGCTCGGCCAGTTGCTGCACAAGGCCGGCATCGCCAACGTGATCGTCGAGCGGCAGAGCCCCGACTACGTGCTCGGCCGCATCCGTGCGGGCGTGCTCGAGCAGATCGCCGTGGACCTGATGGACGAGTGCGGCGTGGGCGCCAGGATGCACCGCGAAGGGCTGGTGCACGAGGGTATAGAGCTGCTCTTCAAGGGCAAACGGCACCGCATCGACTTTCCCGGGTTGACCGGCGGCAAGACCGTGATGGTGTACGGCCAGACCGAAGTGACGCACGACCTGATGGATGCGCGCAAGGCCGAGGGGCTGCCGACGGTCTACGAAGTGGGCGACACGGTGACGCTGCACGGCTTCGACGGCACGTCGCCGAAGGTGCGCTATCGCAAGGACGGCGTGGAGCACGAGATCGAATGCGACTTCATCGCGGGCTGCGACGGCTACCACGGCGTGAGCCGCGCCAGCGTGCCGAAAGGCGCGATCACCGAGTACGAGAAGGTGTACCCCTTCGGCTGGCTCGGCCTGCTGGCCGACGTGCCGCCGGTGTTCCATGAGCTGATCTACGCCAACACCGAACGGGGCTTCGCGCTGTGCTCGATGCGCAGCAAGACCCGCAGCCGTTACTACGTGCAGGTGCCGCTGACCGACAAGGTCGAGGACTGGTCCGATGACGCGTTCTACGACGAGCTGGGACGACGCCTCGACCCCGAGGCGCGCGAGCGGCTGGTGCGCGGCCCCTCACTGGAAAAGAGCATCGCACCGCTGCGCAGCTTCGTGGCCGAGCCGATGCGCTTCGGGCGCCTGTTCCTGGCGGGCGACGCGGCGCACATCGTGCCGCCGACCGGCGCCAAGGGACTCAACCTCGCCGCTTCGGACGTGAAATATCTCTCCTCGGCCTTCGTCGAGCACTACAAGGAAAAGAGCAACGCCGGCATCGACCACTACTCGGCGCGCGCGCTGGCTCGGGTGTGGAAGGCCGAGCGCTTCTCCTGGTGGTTCACCCAGCTGATGCATCGCTTCCCCGACAGCGGCGAGATCGGCCAGAAACTGCAGGAGGCCGAACTCGACTACCTGGTGCAGTCGAAGGCGGCGTCGACCGCCCTCGCCGAGAACTACGTGGGCTTGCCGCTTTGACGCGGCTCAGGGCCTGTTAACGCTATTTTCGACGATGCGTTGCTTGCCAAAAAGGCCATGCGCTAGGCGCGGGTCCGCAGGCGCAGTCACCTGCGTCAAGGACCCGTAACAACGCGCATGGCCTTTTTGGCCGCAACCCGCGCGCGGGCACGAGCCCAAAATCGCGCGACTCGTTGTTGCGCTCGGAGCCAAGGCGGCCTTGGCGTCGTCGCGCGCCTAGATTCGCGCGATTTTGGGCGCGTGCGCATCGCCGAAAATAGCGTTGACAGGCCCTAGTCCGCGAATTTGCCGCTGGCCCTGATCACGGGGCCCCAGCGGTCGATCTCGGACTTCAGCCAGGTCTGCAGGCCCTCGGAGGTCAGTTTGGCATCCGGCACGATCTCGGCGCCCAGGTCGGCCATGCGCTTCATCACGTCGGGATCCTTCAGGGCGGCGCGCACGGCGGCGTTCATCCGGTCGACGATCGGCCTGGGCGTGCCCTTGGGCGCGTAGATGCCGTGCCAGACCACCACTTCGAAATCCTTCAGGCCCTGCTCGTGCAGCGTCGGCGCATCGGGCAGCGCCTTGATGCGCGACTTGGTGGTGACGCCGTAGAACTTGACGTTGCCCGCCTTGATCTGCGGGATGGTCTGCGTGGTCTGGTCGCACAGGATGTCGACCTGCCCGCCCAGCAGCGCATTCATGGCAGGGGCCGTGCCCTGGAACGGTACCTCGGTCAGGTTCACGTCGAGCGCGCGCTGCAGCATCAGGCCGCACAGTTGCGACACCGCGCCGAGGCCGGCGGTGGCCAGGTTGACCTTGTCCTTGTTGGCCTTCACGTAGGCGATCAGCTCCTTCAGGTCCCTCGCCGGGAAGTCCTTGCGCGCCAGCAGCGTCATGGGCACGTCCACCGCCTGGGTGACGTACTCGAAGTCCTTCAGCGGGTCATACGCGAGCTTGCGGTACAGCGCGGTCGAGGTCGCCATGCCGTTGTGGTGGATGAAGAAGGTGTAGCCGTCGGGCGCGGCCTGCTTGGCCACGTAGGTTGCGCCCACGGTGCCGCCGGCACCCAGCTTGTTCTCGACCACCACCGTCTGGCCCAGCGTCTTGCTCATCGAAGCACCGAGCGATCGCGCCACCACGTCGGTCGGCCCGCCGGCAGCGAACGGAACGACCAGCGTCACGGGCTTGGTCGGCCAGTTGGCCTGGGCGTGGGCGCCCATGGCGATGAACAATGCGGGCACGGCGGCCAGCAAGCGGTTGAACAGCATCGACGTCTCCAATGGGTAGGTGCCGGCCAGCGTAGCGCACGAAGCAGCGCTGCGAATAAGGGGGTTCCCGTGGGCTGCCTACAATCTTGAGCCATGACACAAAGTCCGCTCGCAGGCATCACCGTGGTGAGCCTGGCCCTCAACCTGCCCGGCCCTGCCGCCCTCATGCGCTGCCGCCGGATGGGCGCAGACTGCGTCAAGATCGAGCCACCCACGGGTGACCCGATGGGCCTGTACAACAAGGTGGCGTATGCCGAACTGCACGAGGGCGTGCGCGTGGTCGTGGCCGACCTGAAGGCCGAAGCCGGCCAGGCGGCCGTGCACGCCGAGCTCGAGCGTGCGCACGTGCTGCTCACTTCGTTTCGCCCCTCGGCATTGCGCAAGCTCGGGCTGGACTGGGATTCGCTGCACGCGCGGCATCCGGCGCTGAGCCAGGTGGCCATCGTCGGCTCGCCCGGTGCGCGCGCCGGGGAGCCGGGTCACGACCTGACCTACCTGTCCGAAAACGGCCTGGTGCCGGGGCTCGAACTGCCGCCCACGCTGTACGCCGACATGTCAGGCGCGCTGCTGGCCAGCGAAGCGGTGCTGATGGCCACGCTCGCACGCAACGAGGGCACGGGCCGCTATTTCGAGGCCGCGCTGTCGGACGCCGCGGGCTGGCTCGCCTTTCCGCGGCGCTGGGGACTCACGCAGCCTTCCGGCGCCGTGGGCGGTGCGCATGCGGGCTATCGCGTCTATCCGTGCCGCGACGGCCGCGTGGCCGTGGCTGCGCTGGAAACGCACTTCGCGAAGGCGCTATGCGAATGCGCCGGCGTGGATGCCGGCGACGGGCTGCGCGTGATGTTCGCGCCGTCCACGCACCAGGGGGTGGCCGCCTTCTTCGCTGCGCGCTCGCGCGAGGAACTGGACGCGCTGGCGGTGGAGCGGGACCTCCCGCTCCACACCATGGCGTGACTACATGCGCGGTTCGCCGCGCTCGTTGACGGTCACCGTCGCGCCGGGGGCCTGCGACATCTGCACGCGGTGCTCGACGCCGCGGAAGTTGTACGCCACCTCGTAGTACGAAGGCGGCCCGACGTTCGCGGTGGTGCAGCGCTGCACGTCCTGCGTGCCGTACACCGTGCTGCCGCCGCCCTGGTTGGCGCCGATCGCCGCACCGGCCACGACGCCCGCTGCGGTCGCCGCATCACGGCCGCTCCCGCCGCCGATCTGGTGGCCCAGGACGCCGCCGATCACGGCACCTGCGAGAGCGCCGCCGACGTTGGCCTGGCCCGAACTGGCCACCGGAACCGACTGGCGCTCGATCCAGCAGCGCTGGCTGGCTTGCCCCACCACCGCACGGCTCCAGCTGACCGGCACCGTGTAGACGCGCTCGGCCGGGCGCTGGCGATATTCGTAGAGCGGTGCCGCCGAAACCTGCGGCTCCAGGTCGTAGCGGCGCCGGCTGTTGGCCGGCCGCGCCGACTGCACGTCGAAGCCCAGCTGGGCGGAGTCGTAGTGGCCGCGCCTCAGCAGCGCGCAGCGGCCTTCGAAGCGCGGCAGTTCGCACACTTCCCAGCGGCCGCGGTCGACGATCACCGAATCGGCGTCGCGCATGCCGAGCCTTTCGACGTTGCGCACGGGCGCGTCGGTAGTGACGGCGCGGCCGCGGAAGCCTTCGCCCTCGTACAGCGTGATCGATTGCGCCAGCGCCGGTACGCCGAACAGGAGCGCGACGGCAGCCACGGCGGCGTGGGTCTTGCGGATCATGGATATTCCCTTCAGTGACGGCTTGCGCCGGTATCCATGAGCTTCGACGCAGACGGCCGCGCTCGGTGTCAGCCACCGCCTCGCGCTGGCGTCGGAAATCAACCGGCCGTTTCGGCGAGCAGGTGGCCGATCTGGCGGTCCTTCTGGTCCCACAGCGTCCCCAGCCATTGCTGGAAGCTGGCGCGGAAGGCGGCGTCGCCGGCGTAGTCGCCTTCGGTAAACCCGGCCGGGATGGGCAACTCGCGCACGCGCACGACGATGCGGGGCACCTCGCCGCGCAGGAACTGCCAGAAGGTCGGCACCCCGCCGGGGTACACGATGGTGACGTCCAGCATCGACTCGAAACGGTCGCCCATCGCGTGGAGTGCGAAAGCCAGCGCGCCGGCCTTCGGCTTGAGCAGGTGGCGGTACGGCGAGCGCTGGGTCTGGTGCTTGGCCCGCGTGAAGCGGGTGCCTTCGGCGAAGCTCATCACGCTGGTGGGCACCAGCGCAAACTTCTCGCAGGCCTTGCGCGTGGCCAGCAGGTCGTCGTGGCGCGCCTGCGGGTTGCGGCGCAACGCCGCCTTGCCGTGGCGGCGCATGAACGGGAAGTCCAGCGCCCACCAGGCGAGGCCGATCACGGGCACGTAGATGAGTTGTTGCTTGAGGAAGAACTTGAGCAGCGGGATGCGGCGGTTCAACACGCGCTGCAGCACGAAGATGTCGACCCAGCTCTGGTGGTTGCAGTTGACGAGGTACCAGGCGCCGGGGCTCAGCGTCGCAGGTTCTTCGACGTCCCAGTCGGAACGTTGCCACCAGCCGTTGCAGGTGACCCACGCCGTGGCCAGGGCATTGAGCATCGGGTCGACCCGGCGCCGCACGGCGTCGAAGGGCAGCACCAGTTTCACCACGGCCAGCACGAACAGCGGCAGGCAGCAGGCAATGGTATTGAGGATGAGGAGAACACCGGCGGCTGCGCCGCGCACGAAAGAGAGCATGGGCGATTGTGCCGACTGCGGGACCGGCAGGACTTTGAGCCGGGTCAAGGAGGTGGGCAGCCAGGCTGCCCACCCTACTTTTTGGGCCGGGGTGGGAGGCCCGTGTGCTGCGTCAGCAGCGTGCCCTTGCGAGGCGTCGAATGCTTGCGGCGCGGGCTCGCGTAGGCGCCGTCGGTGAGCGGCTGGTACGTGGGCACCAGGTGGTGCTTGCCGTTGCCTATCAGGTCCGACCGGCCCATGGCGCGCAGTGCCTCGCGCAGGGCGGGCCAGTTGTTCGGGTCGTGGTAGCGCAGGAAGGCCTTGTGCAGGCGGCGCCGGCGGTCGCCCTTGACCACGTCCACGGCTTCCGTGGCACGGCCCACCTTGCGCAGCGGGTTGCGGCCCGAGTGGTACATGGCGGTCGCGGTGGCCATGGGGCTCGGGTAGAAGGTCTGCACCTGGTCGGCGCGGAAGCCGTTGCGCTTGAGCCAGAGCGCCAGGTTCATCATGTCCTCGTCGCTGGTGCCCGGGTGCGCGGCGATGAAGTACGGGATGAGGTACTGCTCCTTGCCCGCTTCCTTCGAGAACTTGTCGAACATCGCCTTGAACTTGTCGTAGCTGCCGATGCCCGGCTTCATCATCTTCGACAGCGGCCCGGCCTCGGTGTGTTCGGGCGCGATCTTCAGGTAGCCGCCCACGTGGTGCTGCACCAGCTCCTTCACGTACTCGGGCGACTGCACGGCCAGGTCGTAGCGCAGCCCCGAGCCGATCAGGATCTTCTTGATGCCCTTCAGCTCGCGCGCGCGCCGGTACAGCTTGACCAGCGGGCCGTGGTCTGTGTTCAGGTTGCTGCAGATGCCGGGGTACACGCAGCTCGGCTTGCGGCAGGCCGCCTCGATCTCGGGCGTGCGGCAGCCGATGCGGTACATGTTGGCCGTGGGCCCGCCCAGGTCGGACACCACGCCGGTGAAGCCGGCGACCTTGTCGCGGATGTCCTCCACCTCGCGGATGATCGAGTCCTCGCTGCGGCTCTGGATGATGCGGCCCTCGTGCTCGGTGATCGAGCAGAAGGTGCAGCCGCCGAAACAGCCGCGCATGATATTGACCGAGAAGCGGATCATTTCCCACGCCGGGATCTTCGCGTCGCCGTACGACGGGTGCGGGGCCCGCGCATAGGGAAGGTCGAACACGTGGTCCATCTCGGCGGTGGTGAGCGGGATGGGCGGCGGCGTGAGCCACACGTCGCGCTGACCGTGCGCCTGCACCAGTGCCCGCGCATTGCCCGGGTTGGTTTCCAGGTGCAGCACGCGGTTGGCATGGGCATACAGCACGGGGTCTGACTTGACCTGCTCATACGAAGGCAGGCGGATCACCGTGGTGTCACGCTTGAGTTTCAGGCGCGGATTGGGCGAGAACTTCAGCGGCTGCGGCGCAGCGGCCTTGGCGTCGTCGCAGGTCTTCTCGGAGATCACGGCGTAGGGGCTGACGTGCTCGTCGACGCGCCCGGGCGTGTCGACCTCGGTCGAGTCGATTTCGATCCAGCCTTCGGGCGTACTGCGCCTGACGAAGGCCGTGCCGCGAACGTCGGTGATGGCCTCCACCGGCTCCTTCGCGGCGAGCCGGTGCGCGATCTCCACGATGGCCCTCTCCGCATTGCCGTACAGCAGGATGTCGCACTTGCTGTCGAGCACGATGCTGTGGCGCACCTTGTCCGACCAGTAGTCGTAGTGCGCGATGCGGCGCAGGCTGCCTTCGATGCCGCCCAGCACGATGGGCACGTCCTTGAAGGCCTCGCGGCAGCGCTGGCTGTACACGATGGCGGCGCGGTCGGGGCGCTTGCCGGCCACGTCCCCGGGCGTGTACGCGTCGTCGCTGCGTGTCTTGCGGTCGGCGGTGTAGCGGTTGATCATGGAATCCATGTTCCCCGCGGTCACGCCCCAGAACAGGTTGGGCTTGCCGAGCGCCCGGAACGGTTCGGCGCTGTGCCAATCGGGCTGCGCGATGATGCCCACGCGGAAACCCTGCGCTTCCAGCACGCGGCCCACAACGGCCATGCCGAAGCTGGGGTGGTCGACGTAGGCATCCCCGGTGACGAGCACGATGTCGCAGCTGTCCCAGCCCAGCTGCTCCATCTCGGCGCGGCTCATCGGCAGGAAAGGCGCCGCGCCGAAGCGCTGCGCCCAGTACTTGCGGTAGCTGGCGAGCGGCTTCGCGGCGCGTGCGAAGAAAGAGACGTCGAGGGGGGCATTCATGGGCGAAGCCGGGTCTGACCGGCTCCGCATTCTAGAGTTCCCCCCTTTTTCTTACTGCCTGATGCGCAATTGACCCCTGATCTCGCCGCCCGGGTGGGCCGCGGTGTGCAGGTTCACGTAGTAAAGCCCGGCCATCAGGTCGCCGGCCTGGGTGGGCGTGAGCTTCGCCGTACCGGTGAGGGGCGAAGGGTTGTTCGGGAACGGCACGACAACGCCTGCGTTGGCCCCGGCTGCCGCGGGACCATGGATGTGGGCCCCGGTGAGCGGCCCGCTCAGGCCGCCGTAGGTCACCGAGTACTGCAAGTCGCCGGTGTCCCGGTTATAGCGGACTTCGGCCGTGCCGGTGCCCGTGCGCGTGTTCGGCGGGACTTCCTGCGCCCCGTTCAGCTGGGCGGCCAGCACCACGACGTTCGATGGTGGCGCACTTGCGCACGACGCCAGGGCAACCAGGGCTGCGGCCAGGAGGGTACGACGTACGAACATGGTGATCTCCTTCCATTTGGAGACAGCGATGATGCACCTAAACTGCGCCGCAAGGAGAACCTGGCCATGCCTGAATTCACGACCGTTCGCATCGACAAGGACGCCGCCAACCCGCGCGTGGCGCGCCTGCTGCTCAACCGTCCCCAGCGCCTGAACGCCATCAACGAGGAGATGCCGCGCGAGATCCGCGCCGCCGTCGACTGGGCCAACGCGGACGACGAGGTGCACTGCATCGTCGTGGAAGGCGCGGGCAAGGGCTTCTGCGGCGGCTACGACCTGTCGCAGTTCGGCGAAGGCCGCATCGACCACCCCTGCCAGCAGGAGCGCGACCCGTGGGACCCGATGCTCGACTACGCGTACATGAAACGCAACACCGAAGACTTCATGAGCCTGTGGCACAGCCCCAAGCCCACCATCGCCAAGGTGCATGGCTACGCCGCCGCGGGCGGCAGCGACATCGCGCTGTGCTGCGACCTGCTGGTGATGGCCGAGGACGCGCGCATCGGCTACATGCCCACCCGCGTGTGGGGTTGCCCGACCACCGCCATGTGGACCTATCGGCTCGGGCCCACGCGCGCCAAGCAGCTCATGTTCACCGGCGACACGATCGACGGGCGCACGGCGGCCGACTGGGGGCTCGCCAATGCAGCGGTGCCGGCGTCCGAGCTCGATGGCGCAGCAATGAAGCTGGCTTCGCGCATCTCCGGCGTGCCGCGCAGCCACCTGGCCATGCACAAGATGGTCGTCAATAACGTGCTGCTGGCCATGGGGCTGGAGCAGTCGCAGCGGCTGGCCACGCTGTTCGACGGCATCACCCGGCACAACCCCGAAGGGATGTGGTTCCGCCGCCAGGCGCAGGCCGAGGGCTTCAAGTCGGCGGTCGAATGGCGCGACAGCGGGCGGCCGATTCCCGAAGGCGACGAGGCGCGCGAGCTCGTGAGGCAGATGGAAAACCGCACGCGCAACTCTCCTACATGACGGCACGCCGGCAGTCCCTACATTCAAGTCGTGGCTGCACCGAGCAGCCGCTTCCAAAAGGAGTGAATCGCAATGGCACAGAAGCAGGACCAGAACCAGAACCGCCAGCAACAGGGCAACCCGGGCAGCGCCGACCAGCAGCAGCGCGACCGCCAGCAGCAGCAGGAGCGCGGCAGCGCGTCGCAAGGCGGCACGTCGGGCAACCAGGCGGACAGCGACGAGTCGGGCAGCAGCATGGAACGCGACGACGACGACGAGCAGCAGCAGCAGGGCCAGCAACGCTGACACCCGGGTCTTCCGGCACCAGGGCCGCACTGCGGCCCTTTTCGTTTTTATGATCGGGGGCATGAACGCACGGGATGTCGTCGATTTCTGGCGCGAGGCCGGCCCTTCGCGCTGGTTCCGCAAGGACGAGGCCTTCGATGCGGCCTTCCGCGATCGCTTCCTCGCGCTGCACGAAGCGGCGGCCGCCGCGCAGCTGGCCGGGTGGGAACAGACGGCGGAAGGCTCGCTCGCGCTGGTGATCCTGCTGGACCAGTTCCCGCGCAACGCCTTTCGCAACTCGCCGCGCACCTACGCGACCGACCCGCAGGCGCGCAGCGTGGCGGCGGCCGCCATCGACGCAGGTTTCGACCGCGAAGTGCCAGGCGAGCTGCGCCCGTTCTTCTACATACCCTTCATGCATTCGGAACTGCTGGCCGACCTGGACCGCTGCGTGGAGCTGATGGAGCCCATCGGCGGCGAGAACCTGCGCTACGCGCGCCATCACCGTGACATCGTGGCGCGCTTCGGCCGCTTCCCCCATCGCAACTCGCTGCTGGGGCGCGTGAGCACCGCCGAGGAGCAGCGTTTCCTCGATGAAGGCGGCTTCACAGGCTAGGCAAAACCGCGTAGAAGCTCGGCATGGCCCTGCCCGACCGTACCGCCACGCAGCTCGAAAGCATCCGCCGCCAATGCGCCGCAGGTCAGCCCGAATGGGGTGATGCCGAGACGCACATTCCGGTAAGCGCCTATGTCGACGCTGTCGTGTGGCAGGCTGAGGTCGAAGGCCTGTTCCGCCGGCTTCCGCTCGTTGCCGCCCACTCGGGCGAAATCGCCCCCGGCCAGGTGCTGGCGCACGATGCATGCGGCGTGCCGCTGCTGCTTGCGCGGGACGACGCCGGCACGCTGCGCGCCTTCCTCAACGTGTGCCGCCATCGCGGCATGCGGCTGGTCGAGGCGTCCGGCGCGGCCGAGTCGCGTGCCAGCGTGACCTGCCCTTACCACGGCTGGACCTACAAGCTGTCGGGCGAGCTGCGCCACAGGTTGCACGCGGAAGCGTTCGATGCATGCCCGGCCGGCGAGCGGGACCTGGTCGCCCTGCCCTGCGAGGAGCGTCACGGGCTGGTGTGGGTCATCGCCCAGCCCGGCGCTGCCATCGACGTCGCCTCGTGGCTGGGCGGGCTGGACAAGGAATTCGCGTTCTGCGAGGTCGACCGGCTGCAGCCCTTTCGCACGGTGCATGCCGAGTACGACGCCAACTGGAAGCTGGTCGTCGATGCCTTCCTGGAGCCGTACCACATCCGCGTGCTGCACCGGGACACCATCTACCCGTTCTTTGCCGACGGCATCACCGCGGCCGAACGTTTCGGGCCCCACATCGCCTCGCTGGTGGCGCGCCGCACGGCGCAGGAATGGGCCGCGGGCGACGCGGCACCGCCCGCCACTTTCGACGAACTGCGGCTGTTGGCCACGCCCAGCCAGGTGATCTTCCCCAACACCATCACCATCTTCCACCCCGACTACCTGAGCCTGGTCTCGCTGTACCCGGTGGCGCCGCAGCGCCTGCGCTGGACGCACCGCATGCTCATCCCGCGCGACAAGGCGACGAGCGACTGGGCGCCGCACTGGGAAAAGACCTTCGAGCTGATCGAGCGCGGCGTGTTCCAGCGCGAGGACATCCGCTGCGCCATCGCGATCCAGCAGGGCTTTGCCAGCGGCGCTAACCGCTGGCTGACCGCGGGGCGCGTCGAGCAGGGGCTCGCGTGGTTCCACCGGAGCGTCGCGCAGCACGCGGGGCTGCCGGCACCTTGAGTTCCACCCAGGTGGGCGCATGGTCGCTCGCCTTGGGCAGCGCTCGCACCCAGGTATCGACACCCGCACCGACGAGCCACGGGGCCAGGTGCCGGTTCAGCAGCAGGTGGTCGATGCGCAGCCCCGCGTTGCGCTCCCAGTGCTTGCGGAAGTAGTCCCAGAAGGTGTAGACCGGCGCCTCGGGGTACAGGTGGCGGATGGCATCGGTCCAGCCCTGCGCCAGCAGGCGCTGCCAGCACGCACGGCTTCCGGGCTGCAGCAGTGCGTCTTTCAGCCACGACCGCGGGTTGTAGATGTCCTGGTCGGTCGGCACCACGTTGAAGTCGCCGCACAGCACCACCGGGTGCGGCACATCGACCAGTGTCGCGGCATGCTCGATGAGCCTTTCGAACCACGCGAGCTTGTAGTCGAACTTGGGGCCGGGCTGCGGGTTGCCGTTGGGCAGGTAGAGGCAGGCGATCACCACGCCGTCGACCGCCGCCTCGATGTAGCGGCTATGGTCGTCCGAAGGGTCCCCCGGCAACTCGCGGCGGATTTCCACCGGCTTCATGCCGCGCGCCAGGATCGCCACGCCGTTCCACGAGCGCTGGCCGCGCCACAGGCCCGAGTAGCCGGCCTGCTCGATCTCGTGCGCGGGAAAGCCTTCGTCCAGCGCCTTCAGCTCCTGCAGGCAGGCGACGTCGGGCTGCTCCTTCGCCAGCCATTCCAGCAAGTGCGGCAGGCGGGACTTGATGCCGTTGACGTTGAAAGTGGCGACTTTCACTGGAACCGATCGTACCGCGGGTAGATCACACGAGGCATGGCCCCGACTGCTGTGCTGCTCCTGCTTGTCCCGATTGCCGTGGGCGCTCAAACACCCATCGTCGTTCCGCCGCCGATCATCGCGCCGCCCGGGCCGCCGGCCGCCGCCATGACGCCGCGGCCGGTCGCGCCACCCGTCGTCGTCGACCGGCCCGCCACCGTCATCACCTGCGACGCCAATGGCTGCTGGGCCAGCGACGGTGTCCGCCTGAATCGCGTAGCCCCCCAGCTGCTGGCCCCCACCGGCGCCTGCATCCCGCAGGCCGGGCAACCCCAGTGCCCCTGACAAGTTACCATCGAGGGTTTCACCCCAACCAATCAGGAACCCCATGGGTAACAAGATCGTCACCGAAGCGGACCGCAAGCGCACCCCCGCTCCCAAGGCCAAGGAAGGCTTTGCCATCGCACGCCAGGGCGGCGGCCAGAAGGTCAGCCTGGAGCGCGGCGTTTCCACCCGCACCAAGAAGAACCCCGGCAAGCGCCCGCACAAGGGCGGCAGCTGAACATCCGGTAGCAGTTCTCATCGGGCACGGCGGCACCCGGCGCCGTGCGGCGGACTCCAACAGGCAACACAGGAGTCCGCATGAGAGCCCTCAAACTGCTTCTTCTCGCGCCGGCCGCACTCGCGCTCGGCGGCTGCCTCAGCTATGGCGGCGGCGAGGTCGCGTACAGCAACCCGTACCAAACGACCTACCCGAGCTACCAGGCGGGCTACCCCACCTACCCGAGCTACCAGGCATACCCCAGCTACCCGGCGTATTCGTCCGGCTACCCGGGCCAGACCTACTACAGCTATCCGCAGCAGCAGCCGCAGCCGCAGCAGTACTACCCCCGCTACGACCGTGACGGCGACGGCGTTGCGAACAACGTCGACCGCTACCCGTACGACCCGCGCCGCTGGTAGGCATCTTCGCCGTCCTACACCGGCGGCACCAGCGCGGCCTTAGCTTCCCAGCGATGGACTCTTCGATGGCCCGACGCGCTACTGCCTGCCTGCTCATTGCCTGTGCGTGCGCGCTGGCCGCGGGTTGCCGGGACCGCCATGAAGCCAGCAACACCGCCGTGCTCGGTGGTGCAGCGCCAGCCGCGCATCCGGCTGCTGCTCCTGCCTCGGTGCCCGCACCCACCGTCCCGCGCAACGCCACCCCGGAAGTGGCGATCACCGGCGAAGCGCAAGCCGTGGCCGTCTGGGAAGAAAACGGTGTCGTCATGGCGTCGCGCTACACGGGAGCAACGGGCTGGACGCCGCCCCAGGCCCTGGAGCGAATCGGGGGCGAGGCGAGCAACGCCAAGGTCGCGGCCAACGGCCGCGGTGTGGCCATGGCCATCTGGCGCCACAGCGTGGGGCGCATCGACAGCCTGCGCTTCAGCCGCTGGCAGCAGGCCACCGGCTGGTCGACACCTGATGTGATGCCCGGCGCCCTGCCGCGGCCCCGCCAGCCCGGCAAGACGGCGGGCGGCACGGTCGAGAAGGCCGCCCCCCGCATCGAAGTGGACGCGCAGGGCAACGCCCGCGCCGAATGGCCCAGCGGCTTTGCCGACAACGAGATGCAGGTCAGCACCTTCGTGCGCGGCGAGGGCTGGGCGCGGCCGGTAGACGTGCCCTTGCCGCAGGCTACGCAGCAATCCGCTGCCTCGAATTGACTGCGGCTTCCGCCAGCAGCCAGTCGAGGAAGTCCTGCGCATCGGGGTTGTGCGCCGCATGCGCGGCGGTCTGCACGAAGTAGCCCCGGCGCGACGCGGCACTGCCGCGGAAGGGGGCCACCAGCTTGCCCTGCTTCACCAGCCGTTCCAGCAGCGGCAGCCGCCCCAGCACCACGCCCTGCCCTTCGACGGCTGCGGCGACCGCTTCGGCGTATTGCGTGAACCGCAGCGTGCTGGCCGGCCGCACCGCCTCCACGCCCATGAGCTGCAGCCAGGGCTCCCAGTCCAGCGCCGGCATCGACTCGCTGGGCAAGTCCACGGTCAGCAGCGTGTGGCGGGCGAGGTCGGCGGGCGACGCCAGCGGGGCCCGGGGGTCGCGCAACAGCTTGGGCGAACACAGGGGCTGCACGTGCTCTTCGAACAGCAGCGGACCCTTGCCGGATGAGCTGGGGACGAGCCGTACCGCGATATCGATGTCGCTGCGGTCGAGGTCGACCATCTCGAGCGTGGCGGAAACGCGCACGTCGACCTGCGCGTGCCCGGCCGTGAAGCGGGACAGGCGCGGGATCAGCCAGAAGGACGCAAACCCCGGCGTGCAGGTGATCGCCACCTGCCTCGAGCGCGCAGGAGCCCGCACGCGGGCGGCGGCATCGCGCAGCCGCTCCAGGCTGTCGTCCACCGCCCGTTGCATCACACGGCCCGCTTCCGTCAGTGCCAGCTTGCGGTGGCCGCGTTCGAACAGCTCGGCCCCCAGGCTGGCTTCGAGCTGCTGGATCTGGCGGCTCACGGCCGACTGGGTGAGAAAGAGCTCCTGGCCGGCGCGCGTGAAGCTCAAGTGGCGCGCCGCCGCCTCGAACGTCTGCAGCAGGTCCAGGCGCAGCTGCCGGGAGCGCGGCAGGGCCGGCGCCGGGGCGGCATTGGCATTCCGTGGATGCATGGATGACATGAGAAACCAGCGTTTGTTGTCTAGGGGATGGCTGACTATAGTCATTCCCATCAGACATGCAAACGGAGAATGCCATGCCCCAGGCCACCACCCGCCACATCCGCCTCGCGCCGCGCAGCCTGCTGTCCCTGCCGGACGCCGCAGGCACCGAAATCCGCAGCCTCGCAGGCACGCTGTGGGTCACGGTGGACGGCGACCCGCGCGACGTGGTGCTCGAACCGGGCGAGCAGTTCACCCCGAGCACACACGGCCGCGTGATCGTCTACGCCCTTGGCCCGGCGGCTGTGGAGCTGCGCGAACGCGCGGCCGAGCCTGCCCCTGCAGGAGGCTGGCGGCGCGCCTTGTCGGCCGCCGCGCTCATGCTGCGTCGGCCTTCTCCTACATGGAACTCGGCGGCACGCGGATAGATTCACATCCGATGTGCGTCGCGGATGGTCCCGGCGTGCCTTGCCGGAGGAGCCTTGGCCGTAGACGTGTTCCTGGTGGAGGACCAGCAGCAGATGAAGTCCGTGCTTCATGAGTTGCTGCAATCGGTGGGCGATTTCCACGTCGTGGGACATGCCACCACCGAAGCCGAGGCCCTGAACTGGCTGGACAACCACCGCGGCGAGTGGGAGCTCGCCATCATCGACCTGGTCCTCGAGCAAGGCAGCGGCATCAGCGTGATTGCCCGCGCGCGGCTGCGCGCCCCCCGTGGCAAGGTCGCCGTGCTCAGCAGTTTCGTGAGCCCCGGCATTCGCAAGCACTGCCTGAAGCTGGGGGCCGATGCGGCCTTCCAGAAGGACGCCGATCTCGACGAGTTCATGCGCTTCTGCTCGGCCATCCGGCCCGAGCCCGCGGAACAACGCAACGCGTAGGCGCGGGCGCCTTCACGGCAGTGGCACGGCGCCTATAGCCGGACAGGCGCCGTTCCGACAGCCCCGCTGGGCCACCCCGCCCAGAATCCCTCCCACGTGCTCCCCAGCAGCCGCGCCCCGTTGCGCCGGATGCAGGAGCGGTTCAGCCAACATCTTGTTAGGGAGCAATTCATGCGCAAGACACCTCTGATCCTCGCCGGCCTGTTCTCCATCGCCTCCATCGGGCTGGTGGGTTGCGACGTCGAGAAGACCGCCGACGGCAACGTCGACGTCCCGAAGTACGAAGTCACCAAGAAGGCCGAGGGCGACGTCACGCTGCCGAAGTACGACGTGACCGCGCCCGACGTGAAGGTCGGCACCAAGGAAGCCGAAGTGAACGTGCCCAAGATCACCACCGAGAAGGAAACCCTGACGGTGCCCACCATCGGCGTGAAGACGGCCGAGGAGAAGAAGGCCGAGGAGCGCGGCGAATCGGTCGCGCAGAAGAAGGACGAGACGAAGAAGCAGTAAGCACTGCCCGCTCCGAGCGCGAATGAACCGGCCCTCGCGGCCGGTTCTTCGTTTGCGCAATTAGAATCGCCCGCATGCTGACTGACGGGGATACCGCGCGCGCGCGACAGCGCCTGCTGCGCATGCATTTCGAAAGCGGCGTCGGCCACATCGGCGGCAACCTGTCCGCCCTCGACGCGCTGCTCGTGGTGTTCCACGAGTTCCTGGGCGAGCACGACCGTTTCGTGCTGTCGAAGGGCCACTCGGCCGGTGCCCTTTACACCGCGCTGTGGAGCACGGGGCGGCTCACCGACGAGGACCTCGCCACCTTCCATCGCGACGGCACGCTGCTGGCAGGGCACCCGCCTGCCGCGGGCATAGCCGCCATCCCGTTTGCCACCGGCAGCCTCGGGCACGGGCTGTCGCTGGCGGCCGGCGTGGCCCTGGCCAACCAGCTGTGCGGCAGCGATGCGCGCACTTTCTGCATGACGTCCGACGGCGAATGGCAGGAAGGCTCCACCTGGGAAGCCCTGATCTTCGCCTGCCACCACCGGCTCGCGCAGCTCACCGTCCTGGTGGACCACAACGGCCTGCAGGGTTTCGGCTCGACGCACGACGTTGCATCGATGAACCCGCTGGCCGCCCGGCTGCGTGGGTTCGACGCGGATTTCCGCACGGCCGACGGCCACGACCTGGCTTCCATACGCGCAGCGCTGGCGGGCGACTCCGGCCGCCCCCGCATCGTGCTGCTCGACACCGTGAAGGGCCACGGCGTGCCCTTCATGGAAAACCGCATGGAGTGGCATTACCTGCCGCTCAACGAGGCGCAGTACCGCGAAGCTTGCGCGGGCATCGCGGCGGCATGAGAAAGCAGCTGTGCGATGCGCTGGTGGCGCGAGCGCCACGGCCCGGCCTGGTCTTCCTGACCGGTGACCTCGGTTTCATGGCGCTGGAAGAACTGCGAACGGCCCTCGGCCCTCGCTTCATCAACGCGGGCGTGGCCGAGCAGAACATGGTGTCGGTGGCCGCCGGGCTGGCGCGGCAGGGCATGGAGGCTTGGGTCTACAGCATCGCCCCCTTTTGTTATGCGCGGCCCTTCGAGCAGATCCGCAACGACGTCGCCTTCCACAACCTGCCGGTCAAGCTGGTCGGCAACGGCGGCGGCTACGGCTACGGCGTGATGGGGCCGACCCACCACGCCATCGAGGACTACGGCGTGCTGCTCACGCTGCCCAACATGGGTGTCTTCGTGCCCGTGTTCGACCAGGACATCGCGGCCGTGATCGACCGTGCGGGCGCGGCGCCGCATCCGGTGTACCTGCGCCTGGGACGCGGCGAGGCGCCGAAAGGCCATGAAGTGCCGGCGTATGCGCCGTGGCGCCAGCTCACCGCGGGCGGCGGGCCGGTGGTGATCGCGGTGGGGCCGCTGGCCGGCACGTACATCGAATCGTTTGCGGCGCTGCCCACCGGCCGGCGGCCCAATCTCTGGGCGGTGGCCGAGCTGCCGCTGCAGCGCAACCCGATGCCCGCAGAGCTGGTTTCGCAGCTTGCCGCATGCAGCAGCCTGCACGTCGCCGAGGAACACGTGGCGCGCGGCAGCTTCGGCAGTGAACTGGCGCTGCACCTGCTGGCTGAGGGGACAGCCCCGCCGCGCTTGGTGCACCACCACGCCCGCGCCCATGTCTACGAGCGCTACGGTTCGCAGGCGTGGCTGCGCCGGCAGTCGGCGCTCGACGCAGCCGCGGTGCTGCAGGCGGTGGCTTCCTGATGCGCGACCTGCAGGCTGACATCCGCGCGCTGCGCGGCCCCATCCTCGTGACCGGTGCCTCGGGCTTCGTGGGGGCCAACCTGTTCCGGCACATCGCCGCCGTGCGCGACGACGTGTACGCCGTGGTGCTGCACCGGAAGAACTGGCGCCTGGCCGACACCAGCGACGAGCAGGTTATCGCCTGCGACCTGAACGACAGCGCCGCGGCGAAGAACCTGGTGGACAGCGTGGCGCCGCAGACGGTGCTGGACTGCGCGGCCTACGGCGCCTACTCGTTCGAGCAGGACCCGGGGCTCATCCACCAGACCAATTACCAGTCGACCGTGACGCTGGTGAACCTGCTGGCCGCGCGGCCCTTCAGTGCGCTGGTGCATGCCGGCAGTTCATCGGAATACGGCGAGAACTGCTCGGCCCCTCGCGAAGACGTCGTGTGCGAGCCCAACAGCCACTACGCGCTGTCGAAGCTCGCTGCGACGAACTTCCTGCGTTACATGGGCCGCAGCCGTTCGTTTCCGTGTGCCACGCTGCGGCTGTACTCGGTGTACGGGCCGCTCGAAGACACTTCGCGGCTCGTGCCCAACCTGCTGCGCAAGGCCTTGCGGGGGCAGCTGCCGCCCCTGGTGGACGCGCGGACGTCCCGCGACTTCGTGCACGTGGACGACGTGTGCGCGGCCTTCATTGCGGCGGCGGTGCAGATGCGGCCCGGGATCTACGGCGAGGTGTTCAACATCGGCTCGGGCACGGAGACGACCATCGGTGAACTGGCCGAGACCGTGCGCCGCCTGTTCGGCGTGTCCGAGGAGCCGCGTTTCGGCACCATGGAAGGCCGCGCCTGGGACCTGCCGGGCTGGTATGCCGACCCGCGCAAGGCGCGCGAGGTGCTGGGCTGGTCGGCGCAGGTGGGCCTGGAAGAAGGCCTGCGCGCCACTTCGCAGTGGGTCGCCACGCTCACCGACGACGACTTCGACGCCAGCAGCAAGAAGACCCAGCCTTCGGGCAAGCGCAGCATTTCTGCCGTCATCGCCTGCTACCGCGATGCGCAGGCGATTCCCATCATGCACCAGCGCCTCACCGACACGTTCCGGCGCATCGGGGTCGACTACGAGATCATCTTCGTCAACGACGGCAGCCCCGACGAGGGCGAGGAAGCGATCCGCTCGATCAGCGCGTCGGACCCGCGCGTGATCGGCATCTCGCACTCGCGCAACTTCGGCTCGCAGATGGCTTTTCGCAGCGGCATGGAGCTGGCCACCAAGGACGCGGTGGTGCTGCTCGACGGCGACCTGCAGGACCCGCCGGAGCTGATCGAGCAGTTCCACGCGAAGTGGACGCAAGGCTTCGACGTGGTTTACGGCCGCCGCGTGAAGCGCGAGATGCCGTGGGCCTGGGGCCTCATGTACAAGGCCTTCTACCGCGTCTTCGCGGCGTTCAGCTACGTGCAGATCCCGCTGGACGCGGGCGACTTCTCGCTGATCGACCGCCGCGTGGTCGGCTGGCTGCTCAACTGCCCCGAGCGCGACCTGTTCGTGCGGGGCCTGCGCGCCTACGTGGGTTTCAGGCAGACTGGCGTGGACTACGTGCGGCCCGAGCGCATGTTCGGCCGCTCGACCAACAGCCTGCTGAAGAACATCGACTGGGCCAAGAAGGGCATCTTCTCCTTCAGCAATACGCCGCTGACGATGCTGACCGCGCTGGGCGTGGTGTCCCTCGGGCTGTCGCTGCTGGCCGCCTTCGTGGTGGCGCTGCTGCGGCTGCTGATCCCGGACATCGCGCCGCGCGGCGCCACCACGCTGCTGATCGCCATCCTGGTCTTCGGCTCGTTCAACCTGTTCGCCATCGGGCTGGTCGGCGAGTACGTGGCCAAGATCATGGCCGAGGTGAAGGGCCGCCCGCGCCTGATCCGCTCGGCGCTGATCCGCAACGGCACGGCCACGGAGTTGCTGCCGGACGGCAAGGCGCGATGACCGCCAAGCTGCCCCTGCTGGTCGCCTATGCGGTGGCCGGCCTCGCGCTCGCGTTGTGGCCGCTGGCACTGCGCCGCGCACGCGCCGCACCGGTTGCGGATGCGCTCTCGCCGCCCGCCGTGCTCGTGGCGGGTGCCGCGGCGGGCCTGCTGGCCAGCGCCGTGCTGCCCTGGTGGCGCCGCACCGGGTCGCTGCTGCCGGCGGTTTCGCCCGCCGAACTTGCTTTCGCGATCGCCGTCGCCGCGGCCGTCTGCGGGGTCATGATGCAGGCAGGCGCTGCATCCCGCTCTCGCGCACCGGTATGGGTGTTCGGCGCGGCAGCGGCGCTGCTCGCCTCCACCACCCTGCCCTATTCCCACCCCGAGGTGCAGCAGACGGCCTGGCACCACTGGGGCGCCTACATCGGGCCGTCCGAACTGCTGCTGGCGGGCGCCAGGCTGTTCAGCGACTTCCCGCCGCAGTACGGCCTGGGCCCCACGCTGCTGGTCGCGGCCGGCTGCGGTGACAGCTGCTGGACCTGGATGCACGCATCCGTGGCCGTGCTCACCCTGCTGTTTGCCGCCTGCATCGCCTGGCTCGCCCTGCACGCCGCACGCGGTGCCACCACCCGCCAGCGCGCCCTGGCGTTGCTGGTGTGCCTGGCCTGCTGCTTCTTCTGGGATGCCTTCCCGCCGATGCTCGGCTCGCCCACCATGACACCGTCGGTCAACGGCATGCGCTTCCTGCCGGCGCTGGTGCTCGCCTGCCTGCTGGTGGCGTGGGACCGGGACGACCGGCCGTTTCCCGTGCTGGCCGGCCATGCAGCCTGGGCGGCGGCCTGCCTGTGGTCGATCGAATCGGCGTTCTATGCCACGTGCCTGTGGTGGCCGCACTACCTGCTGCTGCAACAGGCGAGCGCCAGCGCCAGCATGCAAACGCTGTGGCGCTCGGCGCGTGTGCTCGTGGTCCTGCTGGCGGCGTGGCTGGCAGCCTTCCTCGTCGGCACACGCCTCCTGGCCGGTGGCTGGCCCACCGTGAACGGTTTGCTTGCCTACATCGCCAACCCGCCGGGCGCATTGCCCGCCAGCCCTGCGGGCGCCGCGTGGTTCTTCGTGGCGGCCATGGTGCCCGGCGTCGCCGCCAACGCGCGCGCTTTCGCGCAGCAAGGCAATGCGCCCCAGGCACGCCGCGGGCTGGTGCTGCTGTTGCTCGCGTATGCGACGTTCTCGTACTTCCTGGGCCGCAGCCACGACAACAACATCCTCAACCTGCTGCCTTTCCTGGCCGTCGTCCTGCTCTATGCGTGGTCCAACCTGCGCGGCTTCGGCCGCGGCGCTTCAGCCGGCATGTTCGCGGGCCTGCTGGCGTGGACCCTCACGTTCAACTGGGCCCCGTGGCAAGCGGGGCTGGCAGGCGGGCCGTGGTTCGACTGGAACTGGCATCGCCAGGTGCTGCCGTCCATCGACCCGGCGCGCAACGCGTTTCCGGCGGCCACGCAGCGCGTCATAGCGCGTGCGCAGGCCTTGCAGCGCGACCCGGTGACGGTGCTCGGGCCGTATGCGAATCCGTCGTCGCCTTCGGCCACGGCCGTGTGGAGCGCCTTGCACAGCCCGGCCAACATCTCCGTGCTGGATCCGGCGGTGCGGCGCGACTTCCTCTCGCGCACCGCCGCCACCTTGCAGCGCAGCGGCTGGCTGCTGGTGCAGGCCAGCCTGCCGCCTGCGATGGCCCTCGTCGCCGATTTCGACGCGGTCTACCGGCGCACCCGGCAGTTCGAGATGGACGGCTACCTCGCCATCCACTACGCGCCATGACAGCCGTACCCTTGCCCGCCACGCGACGCTGCCCCGTCTGCGGCGCCGGTGCCGCCGAGGCACGCCTGTTCCTCGAAGAGAACATCGACCCGGCGCGCGTCACCGACTTCAGCTTCGCGTCGCGCAAGGCCCCCGAGTACATGTGCCACCGGCTGCAACGCTGCATGGCCTGCGACGTCGTCTATGCCGACCGGCCGCCGCCCACGGGCGAACTGGCGCAGGCCTACCACCAGGCGGCCTACGACAGCGCCGAGGAGGCCGACGACGCGGCCGCGGCCTATGCCCGCGCGGCGCAGGATGCACTGGCACGGTTGGGCTCGCGCACGTCGGCGCTCGAGATCGGCACGGGAACGGGCGTCTTCCTGGAACACCTGCGACGCGCCGGGTTCTCGCGGCTCGTGGGCGTGGAACCTTCGCTGGCCGCGATCGAAGCCGCACCCGCCCATCGCCGCGCCTGGATCCGCGCAGGCATGTTCGACGAATCCGCGTTCGAGCCCGCCTCTTTCGACCTGGTCTGCTGCTTCATGACGCTGGAGCATGTGGACGACCCCGCGGGGCTGGTGCGTTCCGCCACCCGGCTCCTCAAGCCGGGCGGCGCCTTCATGGCGGTGACGCACGACTGGCGCAGCTGGGTCAACCGGCTGCTCGGCAGGCGTTCGCCCATCATCGACATCGAGCACCTGCAGCTCTTTTCGGGCGCCAGCGTGCGGCGCCTGCTGCAGGACGCCGGCCTGGCCGACGTGGACGTGCACGCGTTCATGAACCGCTACAGCCTGGACTACTGGATGCGCCTCGCGCCTGTGCCGGCGCTGCTGAAGCGCGCGGTGGCCCCGGTGGGCCGCCGGAAACTGTCGTTCAACGTCGGCAACCTGTTCTCGGTGGGGTTCAAGGGTGGATAAGGCGCGCTTCCTGCGCTTCCTGGTCGCGGGCGGCATCAATACGCTGTTCGGCTTTGCCGTGTATTCGGCGTCCATCGCGGCCGGCGCCGAGATTTGGCTCGCGCTGCTGGTGGGCATGCTGGCGGGCACGGTGTTCAACTTCTTCACCACCGGCGGCTACGCGTTCCGCCAGTTGTCGATCCGGCGCTGGCCGCGCTTCGTCGGCTGCTACCTGTTCCTGTACGGGCTGAACCTGGTGCTGGCGCAATGGCTCACGCCGCTGGCCGGCGGGCCGGTGCAGGCGCAGGCGCTGCTGCTGGCGCCGCTGGCCATCCTGTCGTACGTGATGATGGCGCGGCTGGTGTTCACCGCCCATGGGTAAGGCTGCGGCACTGCTCGCCGCCGCCACGCTGGTGCTGCTGGCGCGCGAACTCGGGCTGGGGCTGGAGACCACGGACGAGGCGTACTACCTGCTGCATGCGCTGCACCCGGAGAGCATCCGGCTGTTCTTCACGCCGTTTCACTGGGTGACGGGGCCGATGTGGGAGGCGACCGGCAGCCTGGTCGCGTTCCGTGCGCTGGGGCTCGCGCTGTGCGTGGCTTCGGCCATGCTGCTGGCCGAAGGCGTGAGGCAGGTGGCGCCACGCGCGGGCTGGCCCGTGCCGGGGCGCATCGCGGTCATGGCCGGCTCGGTGAGCGGCGCGCTGGTGTACGGGTCGCTGCTGCCCTTCACGCCTTCGTACAACCTGCTGGGCAGCGTGTTCGGCTGCATGGCGATGGGACTCGGCCTGTTGGCGATGGCGGCGACGCAGCGCGCGGGATGGTCCTGGGCGCTGGCGGCCGGCGTCGCGCTGGCCCTGGCGACGATCGTGAAGTTTCCGGCCGGCATGGGAACGGCGGGCCTGCTCGCGCTGCTATGGCTGGTGCTCGCCAAGCGCGAGGAGGCCCTGCGCCTGGCGGCCCTGCTCGCGGGCGCCGTCGTGACCGTCGCCCTGCTCGCCGCGCCGGATGCAGTGGCGCAGTTCCGCGCCGGCGTCGAGGTGTTGTGGGCCGCACAGGGCGACCACTCCACCGCCGGCCGCTTGCTGCGCAGCGCACAGGACATCGCGCAGATGCTGGGGGCTGCGGGCATCGCTTTCGGCGCGCCGCTGGCCTGCGTGGCCGCAGGCGTGTGGCTGCAACGCACCTGGCTGGCGCTGGCCGGTATGGCATGGCTCGCCTTCGCCATCGTGGCCGACGGCCACCTCGCAGGCGGCTACGACCGCTTCCCGCTGCAGGCGCAGCCGCTGGCGGCGCTGCTGCTGGCCGCGTTCATCGCGAAGGCGCGCGACCTGTCGTTCACCGTGCGCAGCGCCCTGCTGGTGGCCAGCCTCGTTGCGTTGCCCTTTGCCATTGCCTTGGGCACGTCCAACCCGCTGCACGTTCAGTTGCTGGGCGCACTGGCACCTTGGGGTGTGCTGCTGGCGCTGGCCGGCTTCGCCGCGCCGCGCAGTTGGCCCGCCGCGCTGGCGGCCGTGATGTTCGGCATAACCGTGTTCGCACAGGCCAGCGGGCATGCCGGGCAGCCCTACCGGACACGCCCCATGGCCGAGCAGCGGGAACACGTCACGCTGCCGCAGTTGGGCCAGTTGAAGGTCGACCGGCCGACCGCTGCGATGGTGCAGGCGCTGCTGGCAGCCGCAACCCGTTGCAGCATCCGGCCCGGCACGCCTTTCATCGACCTGTACAACCTGCCGGCCGCGGGTCTCGTGCTGCAGGCGCCGCCGCTCGTGTCGCCGTGGATGCTGGATGCGAGCCATGCGGCGCGCGTGCTGCAGCACGCCGACCCCGCAGCCTTGCGGGGTGCCACGCTGGTGGTGAAGTCGAACCATGCGGCGCTGCCGCCGCAGCTGGCCGGCTTTCCCGCAGGATGGCGGCTGTGCGGCGCCGGCACCGCACCGCTGGACGGTGTGCCCTTCGAGGTGTGGGCCGCGGCCGGCTGAACCTTCAGGCGTGCTGGCGCTTGTAGTTCTCGATGCCGTCGAGGATTTCCTTGCGGGCCGAGTCGGCGCCTTCCCAGCCCAGCACCTTCACCCACTTGCCGGGCTCCAGGTCCTTGTAGTGCTCGAAGAAATGCGCGATGGTCTTCAGGCGCAGGGGGTTCAGGTCTTCGGGCTTCTGCCACTGCGAGTAGATCGACAGGATCTTGTCGGTGGGCACGGCCAGCACCTTCGCGTCGTCGCCCGCCTCGTCCTGCATCTTCAGGATGCCGATGGGGCGGCAGGGCACCACCACGCCGGGAATCAGCGGCACCGGCGTGATCACCAGCACGTCGACCGGGTCGCCGTCACCGCTGATGGTCTTGGGCACGTACCCGTAGTTCGTGGGGTAGTGCATGGACGTGGACATGAAGCGGTCCACGAAGATCGCGCCGGTCTCCTTGTCGACCTCGTACTTCACGGGGTCCGCGTTCATCGGGATCTCGATGATGACGTTGAAGGCGTCCGGGACGTGCTTGCCGGGGGTGACTTGGTCTAGGGACATGTTTGCGCGGGCTCAAAAAAATGATTGCGAGGGATCAGGAAAAACCCTGATTTTAGTTTCACCCACCACCCTTTCCGACGGCTGACGGCGTAACGTCATTTGTTTGCCTTTATAGTCCGCCCGTTGGCCAATCGTCTCCGCGCTGGAGAACCGAGGAAGCAACGCAGCGGGTGCACCGACTGCGGTGCCCCCGCAACGTACTCAAGCGACTTGAAGGAGAAATTCTCATGACTGGCAACTCGGCGCTGATCCTGGCGCTCGTATGCGGCCTTGCGGCCGTTGCATACGGCTTCTGGGCCCGCAGCTGGATCCTCGCGCAGGATGCAGGCAACCCCCGTATGCAGGAAATCGCAGCCGCCATCCAGGCCGGCGCAGCGGCTTACCTGGCGCGGCAATACCGCACCATCGCGATCGTGGGCGTCGTGCTCGCGATCCTGATAGCGGTGTTCCTCGACGTGCAGACCGCGGTGGGCTTCGTGATCGGCGCGGTGCTCTCGGGCGCCTGCGGGTTCATCGGCATGAACGTGTCGGTGCGGGCCAACGTGCGCACCGCGCAGGCCGCCACCCGGGGCATCGGCCCGGCGCTCGACGTCGCGTTCCGCGGCGGCGCCATCACCGGCATGCTGGTGGTGGGCCTGGGCCTGTTGGGCGTGACGGCGTTCTACTGGTTCCTGGTGGGCAACGGCAACCTCACGCCCGACAGGAAACTGGCGACGCTGCTGAACCCGCTGATCGGCTTTGCCTTCGGCTCATCGCTGATCTCGATCTTCGCGCGGCTGGGCGGCGGCATCTTCACCAAGGGCGCAGACGTGGGCGCCGACCTGGTGGGCAAGGTGGAGGCCGGCATCCCCGAAGACGACCCGCGCAACCCCGCCGTGATCGCCGACAACGTGGGCGACAACGTGGGTGACTGCGCCGGCATGGCCGCCGACCTGTTCGAGACCTACGCGGTCACGCTGATCGCCACGATGGTGCTCGGCGCGCTGCTGGTCACGACGGCGCCGGTCAACGCGGTGCTGTACCCGCTGGCGCTGGGCGCCGTGTCGATCATCGCGTCGATCATCGGCTGCTTCTTCGTGAAGGCCACGCCCGAGATGCGCAACGTGATGCCGGCCCTGTACAAGGGCCTGATCGTCGCGGGCGTGCTGTCGCTCATCGCTTTCTACTTCGTGACTGCGTGGCTCATCCCCGAGAACTCCATCGCCGCCGCAGGCAGCGTCATGAAGCTGTGGGGCTGCTGCCTGGTCGGGCTCGTGCTGACCGGTGCCCTGGTCTGGATCACCGAGTTCTACACCGGCACGCAATACTCGCCGGTGCGCCACATCGCCGCAGCGTCCACCACCGGCCACGGCACCAACATCATCGCCGGACTGGGCGTGTCCATGCGCTCCACGGCCTGGCCCGTGCTGTGCGTGTGCATCGCGATCATGGTTTCGTATGGCCTGGGCGGCCTGTACGGCATCGCCGTGGCCGCCACTTCCATGCTCAGCATGGCCGGGATCGTGGTCGCGCTCGACGCCTATGGCCCCATCACCGACAACGCCGGTGGCATTGCCGAGATGGCCGACATGCCCTCTTCGGTGCGTGACATCACCGACCCGCTGGATGCCGTGGGCAACACGACCAAGGCGGTGACCAAGGGCTACGCGATCGGCTCGGCCGGACTGGCTGCGCTGGTGCTGTTCGCCGACTACACGCACAAGCTGGAGACCTACGGCCGCCAGATCACCTTCGACCTGTCCGACCCGATGGTGATCGTCGGCCTGTTCATCGGCGGCCTGATCCCCTACCTGTTCGGTGCGATGGCGATGGAAGCCGTGGGCCGCGCAGCGGGCTCGGTGGTGGTCGAAGTGCGCCGCCAGTTCCGCGAGATCAAGGGCATCATGGAAGGCACGGCCAAGCCCGAGTACGGCGTGGCCGTCGACATGCTGACCAAGGCGGCCATCAAGGAAATGATGATCCCGTCGCTGCTGCCGGTGGTGGTGCCGATCGTCGTCGGACTGGTGCTCGGCCCCAAGGCGCTCGGCGGCCTGCTGATGGGCACGATCGTCACCGGCCTGTTCGTCGCCATCTCCATGTGCACGGGCGGCGGCGCGTGGGACAACGCCAAGAAGTACATCGAGGACGGCAACCACGGCGGCAAGGGCTCCGAGGCGCACAAGGCCGCGGTGACGGGCGATACCGTGGGTGATCCCTACAAGGACACGGCGGGACCGGCGGTGAACCCGCTGATCAAGATCATCAACATCGTGGCGCTGCTGATCGTGCCGCTGGTGGTGAAGTTCCACTCGTAGGGCGGAACGCTGCGAGGATGCTGGGGTTTCACCCCAGTTTGTTTCACCGCGCTGCGCGCGACCCGCGCCGCATGAAACGGATGTGTAATTGAGGGGCGGCGGCCCGGCACAGAGGTCGGTTTTTGCTTGGTGCCTTGAACCCGTACCCCAGTTGGACCCGCGGCTACACGAGCACCCCACACTGTTGCCTGGGGCTTCGCGCCCCTGAGCACGCATCTCAGACTTCGATGACGTGGGCCGCACGCCGATGGCGCCGCGAACTGGAGGCGATCATGGAAGTCATTCACCCGCGTTGCGCGGGACTGGACGTGCACAAGCAGACGGTAGTGGCGTGTGTACGAATTGCCGGCGACGGCGCGCCGCTGCAGCAGGTGCGTAGCTTCGACACCACGACCTCGGGACTGCTGGCGCTGGCCGACTGGCTGGAGTCGTTCGGCGTCGAGCATGTGGCGATGGAGGCCACCGGGGTCTACTGGAAGCCGGTGTGGCACGTGCTGGAGGGCCACTTCCAGCTGGTGCTGGCCAACGCTGCGCACGTGAAGAACGTGCCGGGGCGCAAGACCGACGTGAACGACGCGATGTGGCTGGCCGACCTGCTGGCCCACGGGCTGATTCGCGCCAGCTTCGTGCCGCCGGTGGCCGTGCAGGAGCTGCGCACCCTGACGCGCACCCGCAAGCAGTTCGTGCGCGAACGCAGCGCCCACGTCCTGCGCATCGACAAGGTGCTGGAGGACGCCAACCTCAAACTGGGCGTCGTGCTCACTGACATCATGGGCAAGAGCGGGCGGGCGGTGCTGCAAGCCATCGTCGATGGCCACACCGACCCCCAGTACCTCGCCGGATGCGTCAATAGCCGCGTCAAGGCCAGTCGCGCCGAAGTTCTTGAAGCCCTGCGCGGACGTATCAGCGCGCATCACCGCTTCATGCTCAAGCTGCACTTGGACCATATCGACGCGCTGGATCACGCCATCGCCGACATCGAAAAGGAGGTGGGCCTCGGGCTGGAGCCGTTTCGGCAGGCCGCCAAGTTGCTGACCACCATGCCGGGCCTGAGCGCAGTCAGCTCTCACGTGATCGTGGCCGAGATCGGCATCGACATGTCGCGCTTTGCCACGCCTGGCCACCTGCTGTCCTGGGCCTGCATGTGTCCGCGCAACGACGAAAGCGCCGGCAAGCGCCGCTCCACCCGGCTGCGCCGCGGCGGCAAGTGGCTCAAGACAACCATGATCCAGGCGGCCTGGGCTGCCGTGAAGGTCAAGGGCAGCTACTTGCAGGCCCAGTTCCACCGCATCCGTTCGCGTCGTGGAGCCAAAAAGGCCATCATCGCGGTGGCTGCTTCCATGCTCACGGCGGCTTGGCATATGCTGCGCCACGGCACCGAATGGCAAGACTTGGGCGCGGCTCACTTCGATCGCGCCGACGCAACCAAAACCGCCAACCGCCTCGTGCGCAGGCTTCAGCAAATAGGCTACAAAGTCGAAATCACACCGGCCTGAACGCTGACGTTTCATCTCAGCCTACGGTGGCCCGTCATGCGAACGTGGGTCCTGCAGGCTGGGGTGGAACCCCAGCTTCACTTCGGCCCGATGACGGCGCGGACTATCTCTGATGCCGGCGCCACCAGCTCCCGGAGGTCCCGCACCCTGTCCTGCTCGATGTATTCGAGCACCAGCTCGTTGATCGCCCCCACCACGGCCATCGCAAGCGACGCCGACAAGGCCTTCTCGCGGCCAGGTACGTTCACCACCTGCAGGATGAACTGGGCGATTTCGCTCACGCGGCGGCGGCGCGCCTCCAGGCCCTCTGGGCCCAGCCCCAGGATCTCGATGAACAGCGTGCGCATCAGCACGGGGTTCTGTGCCATGCAAGCGAAGTACGCGTCCAGCGCTTTCTCCACCCGCGCTTCCCATGCAAGCGACGGATCGAAGGCTTCGCGCAGCACCTTCAGCGCGTTGTGGCTGGCGGCTTCATACAGCGCGATCAGGCATTCGGCCTTGGTCGGGAACTGCTCGTAGAAGGTGCGGCGCGACACGCTGGCCTCGCGCACGATGTCGGCGATGGTGGTGTCGGCATAGCCTTTCGCCGCCACGGCATGCGCCATGCCTTCCAGCAGGCGGCGGCGGTGCTGGTGCAGGGGGGCTTCGACTTCGGACTCGACCATGTGCCGATTGTCGGGCAGTTCGGGCGGAATACTTGACAGTACCGGCGCGAGCACCGCATGATGGTACTTTCTAGTACCGGCCTTGAACCGATGACCGATCTCGTCGTGCGCCGCCTGCTTGTCGACATGGAAGCGCCCATCCCGCGCCACTGGTGCGCAGGCGACGCCTTTCGCACGGCGATGTTCAACGCGCTGTCGATGAGTTTCCCGGTCGGCGAGCAGTTCTTCATCGACTCGGTGCGCAACGGCGTGAAGGAGCTGCCGGCCGAACTGCAAGAGAAATACCGCGCCGAAGCGCAGGCCTTCGTGGGGCAGGAAGCCACGCACCGGCGGCTGCACAGCCTGTACAACCAGCACCTCGAGAAACTCGGGCTGGTCAACGAATGGGAGCCGCGCGCGCGAGAGATGCAGAAGCTGCTGGAAGGCGCCGACCCGCGCCACCACCTGGGCATCACGGCGGCCAACGAACACTTCACGGCCATCTTCGCCGACTGGATGCTGCGCAACCCCGACCTGCTGGGCACCGAAGACCCCCGGCTGGTGACGCTGTGGCTGTGGCACAGCTCCGAGGAATCGGAGCACAAGTCCACCGCCTTCGACCTGTACCACGCGCTGGGCGGCAACCACGACTGGCGCATCACCTGGTTCCGGCGGATCACCAAGGTGTTCATCCTCGACACGCTGCGCCAGACCGTGGTGAACCTGCGCAACGACGGCACGCTGTGGAAGTGGGGCACCTGGAAGGGCGCCGCCGGCTTCCTGTTCGGCAAGCGCGGCCTGGTGCGCCAGGCCTACCCGCTGTGGCGCGAGTACTTTCGCCCTGATTTCCACCCCAGCCAGCTCGATGCCAGCGCGTCGCTGCAATGGCTGGAGGACAACAAGCACCGTTACGTTCCGGTAGGTGCGTGACGGGGGCAAAATCCCCCCATGCAGCTTCATTACATCGGCAATTCGAAGGTGCGCTCGACTTCCGAGCGCACCATACCCGTCATCGACCCGTCCGACGGCCACCCGTACGACGAGATCCAGCGCGGCACGGCTGAAGACATGGACGCCGCCGTGAAGGCTGCCCGCCAGTGCTACGAAGGCGTGTGGCGCAAGCTGAGCGCGGCCGAGCGCGGTCGCCTGCTGATGCGCCTGTCGCAGAAGATCGCCGAGCACGCCGACGAACTGGCGGCGATCGAGCAGCGCGATTGCGGCAAGCCGACCAAGCAGGCCAAGGCCGACGCGCTGGCGCTGGTGCGCTACTTCGAGTTCTATTCCGGCGCCTGCGACAAGCTGCACGGCGAGACGATTCCCTACCAGCAGGGCTACACCGTGCTCACCTGGCGCGAGCCGCACGGCGTGACCGGCCACGTGATCCCGTGGAACTACCCGATGCAGATCTTCGGCCGCAGCGTGGGCGGCGCGCTCGCAGCGGGCAACGTGTGCGTGGTGAAACCTTCCGAAGACGCCTGCCTGTCGCTGCTGCGCGTGGCGGAGCTGGCAGCCGAAGCGGGCTTTCCCGACGGCGCAATCAACATCGTCACGGGCTATGGCCACGAAGTGGGCGATGCACTGGCGCGCCACGCCGGCATCGACCACATCAGCTTCACCGGCAGCCCGCGCGTGGGCACGCTGATCCAGCAGGTGGCCGCCGAGCGCCACTGCCCGGTGACGCTGGAGCTGGGTGGCAAGAGCCCGCAGGTCGTGTTTGCCGATGCCGACCTCGACGAGGCGCTGCCGGTGGTGATCAATGCAATCGTGCAGAACGCGGGGCAGACCTGCTCGGCCGGCTCGCGCCTGCTCGTGGAACAATCGCTGTACGAACCGCTGCTCGAACGCCTGGGCAAGGCATTCGCCAACCTGCGGGTGGGCCCGGCGGCGATGGACCTCGACGTGGGACCGCTGATCCGCCAGAGCCAGCAGCAGCGCGTGTGGGACTTCCTCTCGGACGCGCAGCACGCCGACATCCCCATGGTGGCACAGGGCCAGGTGGTCGACGAAGCGCCCGAGTCGGGCTATTACCAGGCGCCCACCCTGCTGCGCGACGTGCCGGTGACGCACCGGCTGGCGCAGGAGGAAGTGTTCGGCCCGGTGCTGGCTTCGATGAGTTTCAAGGACGAGGACCAGGCGGTGGAAATGGCCAACGCCACCCACTTCGGCCTGGTGGCCGGCATCTGGACGCGCGACGGCGCACGGCAGCTGCGCATGGCGCGCCGGGTGAAGAGCGGCCAGGTGTTCATCAACAACTACGGCGCCGGCGGCGGCGTGGAGCTGCCCTTCGGCGGCGTGAAGTCTTCAGGCTACGGGCGCGAGAAGGGCTTCGAGGCGCTGTACGGGTTCACCACCGTGAAGACGGTGGCGATCAAGCACGGTTAGCCCTTGATCTTCGCCGTGGCCACGATGCCCGAGGCCTTGGGGAACAGCTTGGGGAAGAAGGCCACCTGCGGGGCGACGAAGGTCGCGGCGAAGAGTTCGTTGCCGCGCACGGCGGCCCAGCCCACGCCCTTCAGCTGCAGGTCGTCGCGCTTGCGCGCGATGTTGAATTCGAAACGCACGCCCTTCTCGCCGGCAAACGTGGCGGGTTCGACCTTCGCGACCTTCACGGTCGAGCCATCCACCGCATAGAGCTGTTCGAACAGGGTCACGAGCTGGTCGGGCGCCATGCCGGCGGTGAACGTCGGCACGCGCGGAGCGGTCTGGCCGGCCGGCACCCGGCCCGTGTATTTCATCAGCGGCTCGCCGGCGGCGATGCCGGCCCAGATGCGCAGGTGGTCCAGCGACGGCCCATCCTGCGTCCAGGTTTCGTAGGGCTGGCCACCCAGCGCGCCGGACAGTCGGTTCCACGCGTGGTCGACGGTCAGCGTGAGGCGGCCGTTGACGACCTGCTCGCCTTCGACCTTGGTGACGGCGGCGCAGCCGGCCAGCAGCACGGCGATGACGAGGGCAATGAGCTTCTTCATGGTTGTTGTCCAGGCAGGTAGGTCTTGATCAATCCCGCGTCGCCCGCTTCGGGCGCCAGGGCCAGGTATCTCTGGAAGGCTGCCGTGGCAGCCGGCATGTCGTTGCGGCGGCGGTGCACCAGCCCGAGCGAACGGAAGGCTTCCGCAGGCGTGTTGTCCGATGCCGTCGCCCGCACCAGGTCGTCTGCGGCGCGCTGCAGGTCGTCGGTCCCATCGCGCAGGCGGAACACCTCGCCGCGCGCATAGAGCACCTGCACGTCCTCGGGGCGGCGTTTGAGCATGCGGTCGAACAGCACGAGGCTTTCCTCGAACTGGCCGCGCCGCACTTCTTCCTGCAGCCAGCCGAGTCGGTGGGAGGCCGTGACCCGCTCGAAGTCCTCGGCACCCAGCGAGCCGCCGGCTTCGCCGGCCAGCCTGAGCAGGCCGTCGCGGCGGTCCGCCACCGGCGGGTGCGTGGCGAACAGCGCGCTGCGCTTGCCCGCTTCCTCGCCGCCGGTGATCTTGAGTTCGCCGAGCAGGTTGTCCCACACCACTGCGGCCTGGCGGCCGTCGAAGCCCGCGCGCTGCATCAGGCGCATGCCGATGCGGTCGGCGCGCTCTTCCTGCTCGCGCGAGAAGGCGTAACTGGTGACCAGCACGCCGAGGCCCGCGACCGCGCCGACCACGCCGAACACCGCGAGGAAGGTGGCGAGCCCCGCCTTGCTCTTGATGTCGCGCATGCGCTCGAGCGTGTGGCGTTCCAGGTAGTGGCCCAGTTCGTGCCCCAGCACGGCGGCCAGCTGCGCTTCGTTCTCGCAGCGCAGCAGCAGGCCCGACCACACCTGCATCATGCCGTTGGGCGCCATGCTGGCGTTGAAGTGCGGGGTGCGCGCGATGTGCACGCGGATGTCCTGGCAGTGCTCGCCCCCGAGCTTGCAGACCAGCTGGTACAGGTAGGCCTGCAGGGCGTCGTCCTTGATGATGAACGAGCTGCGGCGCAGCCGCGTTTCCTCGCGGTCCATCATGGCCCAGAGGCCGCCCTCGTCGCTGTCCAGGCCCGGCCGCGCAAAGCGGGCGGGCAGCAGCGGTTCGGCCGCCTGCTGCGCGGACGCGCCGAGCGCTGCGAAACCGCCCCACCCCACGCAGTGCCGGCAAGCCGAGCGCAGGAAGCCCCTGCGTCCTTGCCGTGCCGTCATTGCTGCTTCGGGAAGTGTGCGAGCAGCGAGTCGAGCGTTTCTTCGGCCGGCTTCGCTTCGCGCAGGTCGCCCGACATCCGCGCCAGGTTGTTGAACCAGACGACGCGGCCGCTCTGCAGGTCGACCAGCGACGCATAGCCGATCTGCTGGCCGCCGGTGATACCCACGCCCAGCAGTGCCAGGGCCACCATGGCGGCCTTGCGCTCGGCACTGGCGTAGCTGTCGCGCACCCAGAAGAACAGGGCGTAGTCGGCGCCGGTCTTGGCGCGCAGGGGCTGCACGGCTTCGCCGAGCGACCAGTCCAGCAGCTTGTCCTTGGTGGGCAGCTGCGGCATGCCCAGCATGTGGTGGATGAACACGGCCTCGGCCACGGCGCCGTGCAGGGCGTTGAGCTGGGCGAATTCGTCCATGTCCTTTTCGCTCAGGTCCGCCGTGCGGGCACCCAGCAGCTCGGCCTTGCCCTTGAGGGCGACGGCGAAATGCTTCTGGGCCTCGGCGGTCCAGTCGGCGCGCGGCTCGGGGATGCCGCCGGCACTGAGCGAGAACAGCTCCATGTCGGCCGGCACGACCACCAGCTTGGAAGCGGCCGGCCGTGCCGTGAAGCCGGGGGCCAGGTTGCGCGACTGCGCCAGGGCAGCCGGGGTGGCCAATGCGGCCGAAAGCGCCACGGCTACCGCAGCCGCGCGCATCCAGTGGATAGGCATGCTTCCTCCTCGTTATGGGAGGAATTATAAGTAGCGGGTTGCTAGCCCCGGCCCCGGATCTGTGCGGTGTTCACCACCGATTCCGCCATCGGCAGCAGCCTTTCGTAGAACGACAGGCGCGGCGCGAGGAAGGTGGCGGCATAGAGCCGCTCGTCCTTCACGGCGACCCAGCCCACGCCCTTCATCGGCAGGTCGTCCCAGCGCCGGGCCAGCGTGAATTCGAAACGCACGCCCTTCTGGCCGGCGAAGGTGGCCGGCTCCACGCGCGTGAGCTTCACGGCGCCCGACAGGGCATAGAGCTCCTCGAACAGGCTCACCAGCTTCTCGGGCGGCATGCCGGCCTTGAAGGTGGGTACGCGCGCGTCCTTCTCGCCGCGCGAGCGGAAGAACACCGTGGGCTTGCGCATCAGCGCCTGCCCCGACTCGACGCCGCCCCACAGCCGCAGGTGGTCCAGCGGCATGCCTTCCTGGGTCCAGGTGTCGTAGGGTTCCTTGTCCCAGGGCGGCTGCACGTGGTTCCATGCCGCGGGCACGCTCACTTTCAGCCGGCCGTTGACGAGCTGGTCGCCTTCGACCTTCGAGATGGTGGTGCAGGCCGCCAGCACCAGTGCCAGCAGCAGCGCAATCAGCCGCTTCATGCTTTCAGTTCCCCCAGGTAGGACTTGACCAGCGCCGCGTCGGGCGCCTCGGGCGCGAGCTGCAGGTACTTCTCGAAAGCCTGCACCGCCGACGCCTTGTCTTCGCGCTGCTTGTGCAGTAGGCCGAGCGACCGCCACGCAGGCGCAGGCGCGCCTTCCAGCGTGCTCGCTTCGCGCAGGTCCTCGAAGCTGCGCTGCGCGTCGCCCTTCTCGTCGCGCAGGCGGTACACCTCGCCGCGCGCGTACAGCACTTCGGCGTCCGCCTTGTCGCGCGCAACCATGCGGTCGAACAGCACCAGGCTTTCCTCGTACTGGCCGCGCTTGATCTCGTCTTCGACCCAGCCGAAGCGCAGCGGCGCGATGGCCTTGCCGTACTCGGTGGCGCCCAGCGAGCCGCCGCCCTCGCCCGCCAGCTTCAGCAGGTCGTCCCGGCGATTCGCCACCGGCGGGTGCGTGGCGAACAGCGCGCTGCGTTTGCCCACGTCCTCGCCGCCGGTGATCTTCAGTTCGCCCAGCAGGTTGTCCCAGATCACGGCGGCCTGGCGGCCTTCGTAGCCCGCCTGCTTCATCAGCCGCATGCCCAGCCGGTCGGCCCGCGACTCGTGCTCGCGCGAGAACGCGAAGGCATGGGCCAGCAGGCCGATCTGCCCCAGGGCGCCGACAGCCCCGCCGATCAGCCCGACCAGTTGCGCCAGCACGGCCCGGTCCTTGGCCGCACGCAACTGCTCGACCTGGTGGCGTTCGAGGTAGTGACCCAGCTCGTGGCCGATCACGGCCGCCAGTTGCGCCTCGTTCTCGGCGCGCAGCAGCAGGCCGCTCCACACCAGCATCATGCCGTTGGGCGCCATGGCCGCGTTGAACGCCGGCATGCGCACGACGTGCACCCGGATGTCGGGGCAGTGGTTGTCGGTCAGGCGGCAGGTCAGGTCGCCGAGGTAGCGCGAGAGCGCGGGCTCCTTGATGGCCAGCGGGCTGCGGCGGATGCGCACCTCTTCGCGGTCCATCATGCTCCACAGGCCCCCTTCGTCGGTGTCGTTCAGCGGGCGGCTGAAGCGCTGCGGCAGGCCAGCGTCCTGCGCCAGCGCGGGCAGGCCCAGCATGGCGGCGATACCCACGCAATGCTGGCAGGTGGAGCGCAGGAAGTTGCGGCGGGTGTTGCTCATTTCGCCTCCGGGAATCCCTTCAACAGGGCCTCGACCGTCTCGGCGGCGGGCTTGGCTTCGCGCAGGTCGCCCCACATCCGGTCGAGGTCGCGGAACCAGACGACGCGGCCGGTCTTCAGGTCCACGAGCGATGCGTAAGCGGCCTGGTTGCCGCCGAAAGTGACCGAGCCCAACAGCAGCATGCCGATCATCACGGCCTTGCGTTCGTTACTGGCGTAGCTGTCGCGCACCCAGGTGAAGAGCGCGTAGTCGGCGCCGGTCTTCTCGCGCAGCGCGGCCACGGCGCCCGCACCCAGCGACCAGTCGAGCCGGCCGTCCTTGGTGGGTAGTTTCGTGCCGTTGTCGGCGTGGTGCACCCAGACGGCCTCGGCCACGGCGCGGTGCAGTGCGACCACTTCAGCGAAATCGTCGAGTTCCTTCTCGCCGATCTCCACCCGGTTGGCCAGCTCGGGCCGCGCCACCAGCGCGGCCTTGAAGTTCTTCTGGCCGGCTTCGGTCCAGTCGGCGCGCGGCTCGGTGATGCCGCCGGCGCTGATGGAGAACAGTTCCATGTCGGCGGGCAGCACCAGCAGCCGCGATGCGACCGGGCGCGCGGTGAAGCCGGGGGCGAGGTAGCGCGACGGCGCGTCGGCGGCGTGGGCGGCCCCGGCCAGCAACGCCGCGGCGAGCACGAGAATCTGGAGGCTCTTGACTTTGGGCATGTGGAACTCCTGCCTCTGGCGCTAGGATTGTCGAGTTCAGCTGCAGGGCCGCGCCAGAGGGCGAGCCGGCCCGAACTCGGCAACAATCGGAAAGCAGCTTTTTTTCACGCACAGGAGGCAGTCATGCGGGTCAAGGACAAGTCGATCATCGTCACCGGGGCCGGCGGCGGCATCGGCGAAGGCATTGCGCGGCGCCTCGCCGAAGAAGGCGCGCAGGTGCTGGTGAACGACATCGCCGCCGTGCGCGGCGAAAAGGTGGCGGCCGACATCCGCGCCGCCGGCGGCCGTGCGACGTTCTTCCGGGCCGACGTGACGAAGTCGGCCGACGTGAAGGCCCTGGTGGACACCGCGGTCCAACGCCACGGCAAGCTCGACGTGGTGGTCAACAACGCCGGCTGGACGCACCGCAACCGCCCGGCGCTGGAAGTGAGCGAAGAAGAGTTCGACCGGGTCTATGCCATCAACATGAAGAGCATCTACCTGTCCACGATCCATGCGGTGCCGGCGTTTCGCGCCAACAAGGGCGGCAGCTTCATCAACATCGCGTCGACCGCGGGCATCCGGCCGCGCCCGGGGCTCACCTGGTACAACGGCTCCAAGGGGGCCGTCATCACCACCAGCAAGTCGCTGGCGGCCGAGTTCGGCCCCGACAACATCCGCGTGAACTGCATCAACCCGGTTTTCAACCCCGACACCGGGCTGTCCGCCGAATTCGCGGGCGGGCCGGTGGACGAGGCGCGCCGTGCAAAATTCCTCGCAACCATCCCGCTGGGGCGGTTTTCAACCGCGCTCGACGTGGCCAACGCGGCCCTGTACCTGGCCAGCGACGAAGCCGCCTTCATCTCCGGGGTATGTATCGAGGTCGATGGCGCGCGCTGCGTCTGACCGCACAATAGGACCATGTCCGGACGTGTGATTCCCCTGGTCGACCAGCGCCTGCAGGCGCTGGGCGCCGTCCTGCCTGCGCAGCCGGTGCGGGCCACGGGACTGCTGTCGGACACGCTCGGGCGGCCGCTGCGCGACCTGCGCATCAGCGTCACCGACCGGTGCAACTTCCGCTGCAGCTACTGCATGCCCAAGGAAGTGTTCGACAAGGACTACGCGTACCTGCCGCATTCGGCGCTGCTCACTTTCGAGGAAATCACGCGCGTGGCCCGGCAGTTCGTGGCGCACGGCGTGCACAAGGTCCGCCTGACCGGCGGCGAGCCGCTGCTGCGCAAGAACATCGAGGTGCTGATCGAGCAGCTTTCGCAGCTGCGCACGGTCGACGGCCGGCCGCTGGACCTGACGCTGACCACCAACGGTTCGCTGATGGCCCGCAAGGCCAAAGCCCTGAAGGAGGCGGGACTCAACCGCGTCACCGTCAGCCTGGACGGCATGGACGACGCCGTGTTCCGCCGCATGAACGACGTGGACTTCCCGGTCAGCGAAGTGCTGGCCGGAATCGACGCGGCGCGCGACGCCGGTCTTGGGCCGATCAAGGTGAACATGGTCGTGAAGCGCGGCACCAACGAGCACGAGATCCTGCCGATGGCGCGGCACTTCAAGGGCAGCGGCATCACGCTGCGCTTCATCGAGTACATGGACGTGGGCGCCACCAACGGCTGGCGCATGGACGAAGTGCTGCCCTCGTCCGAAGTGCGCAAGCTGGTGGCGAGTGAACTGCCGCTGGTGCCGCTGGACCCGAACGATGTGGGCGAGACGGCCGAGCGCTGGGCCTATGCCGACGGGGGCGGCGAAGTCGGCTTCATCAGCAGCGTGACGCAGGCCTTCTGCCACGACTGCAACCGCGCGCGGCTGTCGACCGAAGGCAAGCTGTACCTGTGCCTGTTTGCCGGCAACGGCTACGACCTGCGGCCGCTGGTGCGCGGCGGCGCGAGCGACGAAGAGATCGCATCGGCCATCGGCCACATCTGGCAGGGGCGCGGCGACCGCTACTCCGAACTGCGCGGCACGCAGGCCGCCGACACCGGCAGCGGGCGGCGGCGCGTCGAGATGAGCTACATCGGCGGATGATCCCCACCGAATCCATCACGGGCCTGATCCTGGCCGGCGGCCGCGCCACGCGCATGGGCGGCAGCGACAAGGGCTTGCAGAACTTCCACGGCTTGCCGCTGGCGCTGCACACGCTGATGCGGCTGCAGCCGCAGGTGGGCCGCGTGATGGTCAACGCCAACCGCAACCTGGGCGCCTACGAGTCTTTCGGCGTCGACGTATGGCCCGACACCCTGCCCGACTTCGCGGGGCCGCTGGCGGGCTTTTTGACGGGGCTGGAGCGCTGCGAGACCGACTACCTGGTCACCGTGCCGTGCGACACGCCCTTGTTCCCCACCGACTATGTCGCGCGGCTGGCCGATGCGTTGGAGCGCGAGGACGCCGACATCGCGATGGCTTCGGCGAAGGAAGAAGACGGCAGCGTGCGCACCCAGCCGGTGTTCTGCCTGCTGAAGCACGACCTGATGGAAAGCCTGGTGCGTTTCACGCACGAAGGCGGCCGCAAGATCGACAAGTGGACGGCGCTGCACAGGACGGTGGAAGTGCCCTTCGACCGGCCGGCCGACGACCCGCGGGCGTTCTTCAACGCCAACACGCTCGACGAGCTCCGGAGGCTGGAGGGGTCGTCGTGAAGAGCCTGGACGAGATTGCGGCGCAGCTGCAGGGCTACGACCCGCAGGCGCTCAGCGCCGAGGGTGTCGGGGAGTTCCTGTCGCACCTGGTCTCGCCGGTTGCCGAAACCGAGTCCGTGGGACTGTTCGACGCGCTGGGGCGCGTGTTGGCCGAAGACGTCATCTCACCGCTGAGCGTGCCGCCGCACGACAACTCGGCGATGGATGGCTTTGCTTTCGACGGCTCGCAACTGCGCGCCGATGCGGCGCTGGAGCTGGAAGTCGTGGGCACGGCGCTGGCCGGCAAGGCCTGGCAAGGTGCGGCCGGGCCGCTCCAGTGCGTGAAGATCATGACCGGCGCGATCATGCCCGCGGGGCTGGACACCGTGGTGCCGCAGGAGTTCACCAAGCCTGCAGGCGACAACCGCGTGCTCGTCCCAGCCGGCGTGCTGAAGCCGGGCGACAACCGCCGCCTGAAGGGTGAAGACCTGGCCGAAGGCAAGCCCGCTCTGCTGGCTGGGGAAAGGCTCGGTCCCGCTGCAGTGGGATTGCTGGCCAGCATCGGCTTGCCGTCGGTGCGCGTGAAACGGCGCGCGAAGGTCGCGTACTTCTCCACCGGCGACGAGATCCTGAGCCTGGGCGAGCCGCCCCGCGAAGGCGCGGTCTACGACAGCAACCGCTACACCGTTTTCGGCCTGCTCACGCGCCTGGGCTGCGAAGTCATCGACATGGGCGTGGTGCGCGACGAGCCCGCGCAATTGGAGGCCGCTTTCCGTGACGCGGCTGCCAGGGTCGACGCCATCATCACCAGTGGTGGCGTCAGCGTGGGCGAGGCCGACTACACCAAGGCCATGATGAAGAAGCTGGGCGACGTGGCCTTCTGGCGCATCGCCATGCGCCCGGGGCGGCCCATGGCTGTGGGGCGGATCGGTTCGTCGGTGCTGTTCGGGTTGCCGGGCAACCCGGTGGCCGTGATGGTGACCTTCCTCGCTTTCGTGCGCCCCGCCCTGCTGAAGATGATGGGCGCTCGCGCCGAGCCGGTGCCGCAACTGAAGGCGCACAGCCTGGAGCCCATGCGCAAGAAACCCGGGCGCACGGAGTACCAGCGCGGCGTCGTGTCGAAGTCCGCTGACGGCGTGCTGCAGGTGCGAACCACTGGCAACCAGGGCTCGGGCGTGCTGAGTTCGATGGTGCAGGCGAACTGCCTGGTCGTCCTGCATCACGCGCAGGGCAACGTGGCGGTCGGCGAAGAGGTGGATGTGATGATGTTCGACGGGGTGGTCTGACCATGCCCGCTGCGGCGGGGCCGCGGGACGTCGCAACGCTTCTCGGGCAAGGCCTCGCCCTGCACCAGCAAGGCCAGCTGGCTCGCGCGAAAGCCATCTACGCGCAGGTTCTCGCCACACAGCCGAAGAACTTCGACGCCCTCCACCTTTCAGGCGCAGCCGCCGGCCAGGCGGGCGACTTCGCAGAAGCCCTGGCCAACTACGAGAAGGCCATCGCGATCCAGCCGGACCATGCCGAAGTGCACTTCCGCCGCGGCCATGCACTCCGCGCCCTGAAGCGTGCGGAGGATGCAGTGGCCAGCTACGACCGGGCCCTGGCGATCCGGCCCGACTACGCCGAAGCCTGGTCGAGCCGCGGCAATGCTTTCAAGGAGATGGGCCGGCTGGAGGAAGCGCTGGCCAGCTACGACAGGGCCCTGGCGATCAAGCCGCAATACGCCGGGGCCTGGTCCAACCGCGGTGTCGCACTGCAGGAACTCGATCGCGCCGAAGAGGCGCTGGCCAGTTGCGATCGGGCGCTGGCCCTCGCACCCGGTCATGCAGAGGCGCACTCCAACCGCGGCAATGCGCTGAAGGCATTGAACCGGCTGGACGAGGCGCTGGCCAGCTTCGACAATGCGCTCGCCCTCAAGCCGGGCTACGTGCACGCAGCGTGGAACAAGGCCCTGGCCCTCCTCGCCCTGGGACGGTTCGAGCAGGGTTGGGCGTGGTACGAGTCGCGCTGGAACAACGAAGACACGGGCCTGGCGCTCCGCAGCTACCCGCAACCGCGGTGGCTGGGCCGCGAAAGCCTGGCCGGAAAGACGATCCTGCTGTACGCCGAGCAAGGGCTGGGCGACACGATCCAGTTCTGCCGCTATGCCAGGCTGGTGCAGGCGCAGGGAGCGCGCGTGGTGCTGGAAGTGCCTGCGGCGCTCGTGCCATTGCTGCAGGGCCTCGCAGGCGTCGACCAGTTGCTCGCAGAAGGCAGTCCCTTGCCGGCGTTCGACTGTCAATCCCCCCTGCTCTCCTTGCCGCTGGCATTCGACACCCGCCTCGATTCGATACCCGCGCCGGTGCCCTACTTGACCAGCAGCGCTGCCAAGCGCGGGGCTTGGGCGAGCCGCCTCGGTCAGAAGACTCGGCCGCGCATCGGCCTGGCCTGGAGCGGCCGCACCACCCACAAGAACGACCGCAACCGCAGCATCACACTGGGCGAACTCGCCGCGCAGCTGCCGGATGACTTCGATTACATCAGCCTGCAGAAGGACCTGCGCGAAGCCGACCAGGCGAGCCTGCCCGCTAGCGGCATCAGGCATTTCGCCCACCAGTTGCGGGACTTCACCGACACGGCCGCCCTGTGCGACCTGGTGGACCTGGTGATCACCGTGGATACGAGCGTGGCGCACCTGGCCGGCGCAATGGGAAGGCAGACCCGCGTGCTGTTGCCGCTGGTGCCCGACTGGCGCTGGATGACGGGGCGCAACGACAGCCCGTGGTATCCCACGGTCAGGCTCGTCCGCCAGCAAGCGCCTGGTGATTGGGCAGGCACGCTGTCACGTGCGTTGGCGCAGCCGCCCGGCTGAGTTACATTGGGCGCGATCAACGAGGAGCCCACCATGCCCAAAGGCGAACAGCGCAGCAACAAGATGGCCAAGAAGCCGAAGAAGGACAACACGCCGCCCAAGGAGGCTTCGGCAACATCCACCCGGCCAACGCCTCCCACCACGGCAGTGCTGCCCAAAGGGAAGATGAAGACCAAGTAGCGATGGGCGCGAGCATCCGCCTCGCCGACCTGGTCGATGCATTCGATTGGGCCAGTGCTGTCGGCCCGTGGGAGAACCTGGTCTATATCAGCCGCGAGTCGGGGCAGGTCTGGCTGGTGTCGGACATGGACGACTCCGGGGACGAGCCGCCGGAAGATGCCGACGACGGATCGAAGTACCTCGTCCTTCCCGGCAAGCAGGAGCTCGACCTGGGAAGGTCACTGGCTTTGCGCTTCGCCGAAGGGCGTCTTGCAGAAGACGCAGGTCTGGTGAAGGGGTTCTTCGCGCGGCCCGGTGCCTACGCAAAGTTCAAGGACCTGCTGGCCAGGCGTGGCGCCCTCGACGAATGGTTCGCTTACGAAGCCCAGGGCGTCGAGCACGCATTGCGGGCATGGGCGGCGGACAACGACATCGAAGTCATCGACGACGCCGGGTAGCCGCTTGGGCAGCGTCCGCTCCGACGACCTCACGTTCCGGCCGGTCACCGTGTTCGACGACCTGCAGTCGCTGACCGCCCTGATCCGCTCAGCCTACGCACCGCACGCCCAGCGAGGCCTGCGCTACTGGGGCACGCACCAGACAGTGGAAGACACGGCCAGGCGGCTGGCAGGCGGCATCGGGCTGGTGGCCGAGCTGCAGGGTGACATCGTCGCCACCATCACGCTGCGCTGTCCCGAGCCCGAGTCCCCCGTGCCGCTGCTGCGCGAGCAGCACACATGGTCGTTCGGCCAGTTCAGCGTGGCGCCGCGCCTCAAGGGACAGGGCATCGGCAAGGCGATCCACGACCATGCGCTGGAAGTGGCCTACGACCATGGCTGCCGCACGATGGCACTGCACACGGCGCAGCCGGCCACCGGCCTGATCGCCATGTACGAACGCTGGGGCTACGCGCACGCCGGCACGTGCGACTGGCGGCCGCACACCAACTACCTGAGCGTGTTGATGTCGAAGGCGCTCGAGCCCACCCGCTAGCCGGCGAATCGCACCACCGCAATGGGCGGCAGGTCGCGCGACACGCACTGCCACGACCGCCCTTCGTCCTCGCTCACCCACAGGCCACCGGTCGTCGAGCCCATCGCCAGCGTCTTGCCGTCGGCGCTGCACGCGAACCCGTGCCGGTAGACGAGATGGTAGGCATGCGACTGCGGCAACCCCTCGGCATGCGTGGTGAACGTCTTGCCGCCATCGCGCGTCTCGGTCACGACCATGCGGCCATCGACCGGCACTCGGTTCTGGTCCGAGTGCGCCGGTGCAAACCACGCGCGATCGGGGTCGGTGGGATGCGCCACCACGGCGAAGCCGAATCCGCTGGGCTGCGGCGAAGGGATGGCTTGCCAATGCTTCGCCCCGTCAGTGGAGCGGAAGATGCCGCCGTGATGCTGGATCCACATCGCATCGGGAACCGCGGCGCACATGTCGAGGCGGTGCACGTCCTGGATGTTGCCGTCGTAGCGTCGCTCGGGCGGCATGTACGCGCCGGCGTCCAGCCCCTCGGAGGTGTTGGCCCAGGTCGCCCCGCCATCCATGGTCTGCCACACCCCGCCGCACGAAATCGCCAGCGTCACGTGCGCCGCATCACGCGGGTCGACGAAAATCGAGTCGATGCCCGCGTGGTCATAGCCGCCGCCGAACCATTCGGTGCGCTCCTTCCGATACCACAGGCTGTCGACGAGCTTCCAGCTCGCGCCCTTGTCGTCCGACGTGAACAGGCCGGCGGGAATGCATCCGGCCCATAGCCTGCCCGGCCCTGCCTCCAGGCTCCACACCAGGTCCACCGACCACGGCGTGGCGTCGTCCTTCCATTCGCCCTCGGTGGGCTTCTCCGGGAAGGCCGGGGCAGCCACCTCGTCCCATTGCGCGCCGCAGTCCGTGCTGCGCTTCACCTTCACGCCGAAGTGGCCGAGGCGCAACGCGGCGTACCACGCGCCGTCGTGGCGGTCTGCCAGCAGTTGCGTCACGGGTTCACCGGGAAAGTGGGGGGCCGACAAGCCCCAACTGCCACCGGACTTGCGGACGACGAACAGGCCCTTGCGCGAGCCGACGAGCAACGTGGACATGGGTCAACCTCCTGTGAGCGCCTGTATCACCATCACCCGGTCGCCTTCGGCAAGCGGCGTGTCGATGTCGGTACGGCTGGGGATCATGCGTGCATTGACGAACACGGCCACGTGCTTGCGCACCGCACCCTGCTCGTCCAGCACATAGCCGCGCATCGCGGGCGCGGCACGGAAAGCCTCTGCCAATGCCGAGCGCAGCGTGTCCGCATTCACCTGCTGGGGTGGGCAGGCAACGTGGCGCGTCAGGGCGGGAGCGAATTCGACGAGAGGCACCCGCACATTCCACTATTGCCCAAAGGATCGGTCAAGTATTTGCGACGGACTCCAGCCGCGCCGCGACACGCGTGGGTGCGAACATGCTGCGACCCAGCCACTTCCACAGCTGCCGGCCCTCGCGACCCGCGCCCTGCACGGTGATTTCACCCGAGCGGATTTCGCCTTCGGGCTCGCTGTCCCCCGTCCACACTTCGGTCAGGGCGCGCACCGTGGCGTCGACGAGCACGTCCACCTCGTGGCCCGGGTCTTCGCGGCACAGGTCGGCCGTGCGGTTCTCCACCACCAGCCACCACTCGCGTTCGGCCTGGGGCGCATCGCGAAAGCGGAAGTGCACCACGGTCCGCGGTGCATCCGGGAACTCGTCGAGCCGGGCGAAGCGCCTGATGTCCCACATCAGGAAACCCGCGTCGAGCTGCTCGCGCCGCAGGCGGCTGCCGATCCACCGCGCACCCCAATGGCCGATGCCGACCATGATGGGCCTCAGTTCCTCACCCGCCGGCGTCAGGTGGTACTCCCAGCTCTTGCCGGCGCGCCGGCGCTCCAGCACGCCGATCTCCTCGAGCTTGCGCAAGCGCTGCGTGAGCAGCGTGGCCGACATGCGCGGAACCCCGCGATGGATGTCGTTGAAGCGATGGCTGCCGCACAGCAGTTCACGCACGACGAGCGGGGTCCACAGCTCGCCGAGCACTTCCGCGCCGCGTGCCACCGTGCAGAACTGCATGTAGTCGATCATGGCCCTGACTCTACCGAAAGAGTCCAGATTCTGGACTTGTCCGCGGGCCATGCCTTCCGTAACTTCGTAAGCAATGGCGCATCCCGCGCCCCAACAGGAGAGGCCCCCATGACTGCAACACTCGCTGCCCCCGCCGCCTTCGACGCCGACAAGTTCCGCCAGGCCACGCGTGCCCAATGGGAGGCCGCGGCACCGGCGTGGGATCGCTGGGGTCCGTTGCTGGGCAGCTGGCTCGGTGAAGCCACCACCGCGATGCTCGACCTGGCCGCGATAGGTCCCGGCTCGCGTGTGCTCGACATTGCCGCCGGTGCCGGGGAGCAGACCCTTGCGGCCGCGCAACGCGTCGGCGCGCAAGGCTCGGTGCTCGCCACCGACATTTCGCCGGCGATCCTGCGCTACGCGCTGGCGGCGGCGCGCAAGGCGGGCCTCGACAATGTGCGCACGCTCGAACTCGACGGTGAGCGGCACGACACCCTGGAGCCCGCGTCCTTCGATGCGGCGATTTCGCGCGTGGGCCTGATCTACTTCCCGGACCAGCAGCGCGCCCTCGCCGGCATCCGGCATGCCTTGCGCGACGGCGGCCGGTTCTCGGCCGTGGTCTATTCCACGCCGGACCGCAATGCCTTCTTCTCGATCCCGGTCGGCATCATCCGGCGCCGCGCGAAGTTGCCGCCGCCGCTGCCTGGCCAGCCCGGCCCGTTCTCGCTGGGCGCAGACGGCGTGCTGGCGCGAACCCTCGAGCAGGCGGGCTTTCGCGATGTCGAGGTGCGCAGGGTCGACTCGCCCGTCATCCTGCCTTCTGCAGCCGAGTGCGTGCGCTTCGAACGCGAGTCGTTCGGCGCGCTGCACCAGATGATGGCTTCGCTGGACGAGGCGGAACGCGCGCAGACCTGGGCCGAAATCGAGGAAGCGCTGCGCCAGTTCGAGACGGGCGACGGCTTCACCGGCCCGTGCGAGATGCTCGTCGGTGCCGGCACCAGGTGAAAGGGATGCCATGACGAAGATCGCCATCGTGCAGCGCGCACCCGCGTTCCTCGACCGCGCAAAGTGCCTGGACGCCGCCGTGGCCGGGATTGCCGAGGCACGCGCGGCCGGCGCCGGGCTGGTCATCTTTCCCGAAGCCTGCATCCCGGGCTACCCGGCATGGATCTGGCGCCTCAGGCCCGGCGGCGACATGGCCCAGGCCGAGCAGTTGCACCGCGTGCTGCTCGAGAACGCCGTCGACCTTTCGCTCGACCACATCCAGCCGCTGCGCGACGCAGCGCGCGAGAACACCGTCACCGTGGTGTGCGGCATGCACGAACGCGAGGGCAACGCCAGCCGCGGCACCTTGTACAACACCGTGGTGACCATCGGCCCGGATGGCGCCTTGCTGAACCGCCACCGCAAGGTCATGCCGACGAATCCCGAACGGATGGTGTGGGGCCAGGGTGATGCCACCGGCGTGAAGACGGTGGCAAGTGCCTGCGGCCGCATCGGCGCGCTGGTCTGCTGGGAAAGCTACATGCCGCTGGTGCGCTTCGCGCTGTATGCCCAGGGCATCGACCTGTACATCGCACCCACCTACGACAGCGGTGACCGGTGGCTCGCCACCATGCAGCACATCGCCAGGGAAGGGGCGTGCTGGGTGGCGGGAAGCGGCGTTGCATTCCGCGGCCGCGACATTCGCGATGCAGCGCCGGGCCTCGATGCGCTGTACCCGGAGCCGGACGAGTGGATCAACCCGGGTGACTCGGTGGTGGTGTCGCCCTCAGGGGCGATCGTCGCCGGCCCGCTGCGCAAGGAAGAAGGCATCCTGTACGCCGACATCGACGTGGCGAAAACGGCCGACGCGCGCCGCACGCTGGACGTGGTCGGCCACTACGCGCGGCCCGACCTCTTCACGCTGCACGTGCGCGGCTCGCCGCTGGCTTCCGTGCAGGTCGACCCCGCGCCTTGACGGCTACTTCGCGACGAGGTCGTGGCTGTGCGGGGCGATGTCGTCGCTCGCCTCGGCCTTGCTCGCACCCGGCACTTTCGTGCGGGCAAACAGCGTATACATCGTGGGCACCACGAAGATGGTGAGCAGCGTGCCCAGCGACATGCCACCCACGATCACCCAGCCGATCTGCTGGCGGCTCTCGGCGCCGGCGCCCGAGGCCAGCGCGAGCGGCATGGCGCCCAGCACCATGGCGCCGGTGGTCATCAGGATGGGCCGCAGGCGCTGCTGCGCCGCCTTGACGAGCGCATCCACCATCTCCATGCCCTGCTCGCGCAGCTGGTTGGCGAACTCCACGATCAGGATGCCGTGCTTGGTGATCAGCCCCACCAGCGTGATCAGGCCGATCTGCGAATAGACGTTCAGGGACCCGCCCGACCACTTCAGCGCCAGCAGCGCCCCGATCATCGACAGCGGCACCGACAGCATGATGACGAACGGGTCGACGAAGCTTTCGAATTGCGCGGAGAGCACCAGGAAGATGAACAGCAGCGCCAGCACGAACACGATGGCCAGCGCGCCCTGCGAGCTCTTGAACTCGCGCGACGTGCCGTTCAGGTCGGTGGTGTAGCCCGGCTTCAGCACCTTGTTGGCGGTGGCCGTCATGAACGCGAGCGCCTCCCCCAGCGAATAGTCCGGCGCCAGGTTGGCCGTGATCGACACCGAGCGGCGCTGGCCGAAGTGGTTGAGCTCGCGCGGGCTAACGCTCTCGCGCACCTTCACCAGGGCCGACAGCGGGATCATGGTGTCGCCGCGGCCGCGCACGTTGATGTTGTCGATGTCCTCGGGGGTCGACCGCCCGCTGGAACGGGTCTGCACGATCACGTCGTACTGCTCGGCGTCACGCTTGTAGCGCGTGACCTGCCGGCCGCCCAGCATGGTTTCGAGCGCCTTGGCGACCACTTCCACGCTGACGCCCATGTCGGCGGCCTTCTCGCGGTCGACCTCGATGCGCAGCTCGGGCTTGTTCAGCCGCAGGTCCACGTCGGGCGACACGATGCCCGGGTTCTTGCCGATCTCGTCGAGCATCTGGCGAACCACGCGGTTCAGGTTCTCGTAGCTGTCCGACGTCTGGATCACGAAGTTCACCGGCCGTTCGCGAAAGCCCTGCCCCAGCGATGGCGGCGTGATGATGAAGGCATTGACGCCCGGCAGCGAGTTGGTCTTGGGGCCGAGTTCACGCGCCAGCTCCAGCGTGGTCTTCTGCCGGTTTTCCCAGTCGATGGCGCGGTACACCACGCTCGCCTGCGACACCGTGGGGTTGCCCACGTTGGCGAAGATGCGGTCGAACTCCTTGTACGGCTGCCCCATGCGCTCCAGCGCCTGCGCATAGCGGTTGGTGTACTCCAGCGTCGAGCCGTCGGGCGCGTTGACGTTGGCCAGCAGCACGCCGCGGTCTTCCAGCGGCGACAGTTCCTGCTTCATCGTGGGCCAAACGGCCGCGATGGCCAGCGCGCTCAGGGCCATGACGCCCAGGATCAGCCAGCGAGCCTGCAGCAAGGTGGTCTTCCAGCGCGGCGCGCCGCCGCCTGGCGCGGGCTGCCAGCGGGCCGTGACGATCCAGCGCAAAAGCCGGGCGTACCTCGCCTGCAGGGCCGTGAGCCATCTTTCCATGTGGCTGTCGAACCAGGTCGGGTTGGGGTTGTGGCGCAGCAGCTTGGAACACATCATGGGCGTGAGCGTCAGCGCGACGAAGCCCGACACCAGCACTGCGCCCGCCAGCGCCAGGGCGAATTCGACGAACAGGCGGCCGGTGCGCCCCGGCGTGAAAGCCAGCGGCGCGTACACGGCCACCAGCGTGAACGTCATGGTGATCACCGCAAAGCCGATCTCGCGCGCGCCCTTGATCGCGGCGGAGAACGGGTCCAGCCCTTCCTCGATGTGCCGGAAGATGTTCTCCAGCATCACGATGGCGTCGTCCACCACGAGGCCGATGGCCAGCACCAGGGCCAGCAGCGTCAGCGTGTTGATGGTGAAGCCGGCCAGCGCCATCATGGCGAAGGTGCCGATGAGGCTGACGGGGATGGTGATGATCGGGATGATCGACGCGCGCACCGTGCGCAGGAAGACGAAGATCACCAGCGCCACCAGCAGGATGGCTTCGGTGATCGTGCGGTAGACGTTCTTCACCGACCGGTCAATGAAGGTGGAGTTGTCGTTGGCGATCGTGATCTCCACGTCCGCCGGCAGGTCCTGCTTCAGCTTGGGCAGCATCTCGCGCACGCCCGCCGACAGCGTGAGCGGGTTGGCCGTGGCCTGCCGGATCACGCCCGCGGAGACCGCCGGGCGGCCGTTCAGCCGCACCGAGGTGCGCTCGTCCGCGGCGCCCTCCTGCACGCGTGCGATGTCGCGGATCTTCACCGGGAAGCCGTTCACGTTGCGGATCACGATTTCGCCGAACTGCCCGGGCCGGATCAGGTCGGTCTGCGAGGTGACGCTGAACTCGCGCTGCTGCGACTCGATGCGCCCCGCGGGCAGCTCGAGGTTGCTGCGGCGGATGGCTTCCTCGACGTCCTGCGTGGTGAGCCGGTAGCCGGCCAGCTTGTCCGGCTCGAGCCAGACGCGCATGGCGTACTTGCGCTCGCCGTAGACGCGCACGTCGGCCACGCCCGTCACCGTCTGCAGCCGTGACTTGACGATGCGGTTGATCAGGTCGGTCACCTGCAGCGGGCTCAGCGTGTCGCTGGTGAAAGCGAGCCAGATCACGGGGAAGGCGTCGGCTTCCACCTTGGCGATCACCGGCTCCTCGATCTGCTGCGGCAGGCGGTTGCGCACGCGCGATGTGCGGTCGCGCACTTCCGCGGCCGCGGCATCGGCGTCTTTCTCGAGCCGGAAGCGCACCGAGATCTGGCTCTGCTCGGCCCGGCTGATCGAAGTGATCACGTCGACGGCATCGATGCCGGCGATGGAGTCTTCCAGCGGCTTGGTGACCTGGGTTTCGATGACTTCAGCCGATGCACCCGGGTAGCGCACGCTCACGGTGACGACGGGCTCGTCGATCTTGGGGTACTCACGCACCGAGAGCCGGTTGAAGCTGACCACGCCGACCAGCACCACCAGCAGTGACAGCACGGTCGCGAAGACCGGTCGGCGGATCGCTATCTCGGGCAGTTGCATCGCTTACCCTTTGGCGGAGAGGCAGGGGTTGCCGGCCGCGACGGGCACCGGCTCGGCCACGGCGGCCTGCTGCCGGCGCTGGCCGCCGCCGCCACCGGCAGCAGCGGCTGCCGGGGCGCCGACCTTGCCGAGGTCGAGCACGCGCACCGGCGTGCCGTCCTTCTGGATGCGCTGCTGGCCCGCAGTGACGACCACGTCGCCGGGCTGCAGGCCTTCGGTGATTTCCACGCGGCCGGGCTGGCGCACGCCGACCTTCACTTCCACGCGCTGCGCGATGCGTGTGTCCTGGTCGGGGCCTTCGGCCAGCTTGTAGACGAACTGGCGGCCGGCCTGCGGGACGATCGCTTCCTCGGGGATCACGCGGGCCGAGTCGCGCACGCCGAACACCGTGTTGACGCGCGCGAACATGCCGGGGCGCAGCTGCAGGTGCCGGTTGTCGATGCAGCCGCGGATGCCGACCGAGCGGCCGTTGGCATCCACCAGCGGGTCGATGGCCACCAGCACCGCGGAGTAGCGCTTGCCGGGCAGCGCGTCAAGTTCGACTGTCGCCACCTGCCCCTTCTGCACCTTGGTCTGGTAGCGCTCGGGCAGGCGGAAGTCGACGAACACCGCTTCCAGGTCTTCGATGTTCACGATGTCGGCGCCGTCCTTCAGGTAGTCGCCGACGTTCACGGTGCGGATGCCGGTGATGCCGTTGAAGGGCGCGACGATGCGCAGCCGCTGCACCGTGGCGCGCTGCAGCGCCAGCTTGGCTTCGGCCACCTGCAGGTTGGCGGAGCTCTCGTCGACGCGCTGCGCGCTGATGAAGTTCTGCGCCAGCAGTTCCTGGTTGCGCTTGTGGTTGGCCCGCGCGATGGACAGTTCGGCCTCGGCCTGCTTCAGCTGCGCCATCGGCAGCTGGTCGTCGAACTGCACCAGCAGTTGCCCGCGACGCACCGGCGAGCCGTCGCGGAAGTTGATCTGGGTGACGCGCCCGCTGACTTCGGGGCGCAGCACGACGGACTGGCGGGACTTGAGGCTGCCGACGGCCTGCGCGTCGTCGGTCAGGCGGGCCAATTCGACCTTCGCCACTTCGACGGACGGTGCGCGCCCGCCGGGCGCGCCGGCGCCACCGCCCGCACCACCTGATGCAGCTGCCGTGCCGGTCGGCGCCAGTGCGACTTCACCTGCCGGCTTCGCCGGCTTGTTCTGGTACCACCAGGCCGCGCCCGATGCCGCCGCGATGCCAGCAACGGCCACGACCGAGTAGATTACCTTCGACGCCATCTTTGTCCGTGAGGGGGGAAACCGAAAATGTAGCAGCTGGGAGCGGATTTACCCCTCCTTTACGTTGGCAAGCTAACGCCTGCCAAGGGTCATTTCGACGCCGCGATTGGCCAGCTCGTCTGCCCTCTCGTTGCCCGGGTCGCCGGTGTGCCCGCGCACCCAGCGCCAGTCGACCACGTGCCCGCCCTGCGAGAGCAGATCATCCAGGCGCCGCCAGAGTTCCGCGTTCTTCACCGGCTGCTTGCTGGCGGTGCGCCAGCCCTTGGCCTTCCACCCCGGCAGCCATTCGGTGATGCCCTTCAGCACGTACTGGCTGTCCAGGTAGAGCGTGACGGCGCAGGGGCGCTTGAGCGCCTCCATCGCCTGGATCACCGCCGTCAGCTCCATGCGGTTGTTGGTGGTGTTGGCCTCGCCACCGTACAGCTCCTTTTCGGTGGAGCCCGACTTCATGAGCACACCCCACCCCCCCGGCCCGGGGTTGCCCTTGCACGCCCCGTCCGTGTAGATCTCTACCTGCGTCATGTACGGCGTGTCCGGTGGTGGTGGTGGCGGTGGCGATGGCTGCGGTTGGCCAGCGGCACGGGGGCCGTGGCGATGGACTTCTGGGTCCGCCAGGCGGGCCCGATCATCATGGCGCCGCGCACCCGCTTGACCGCCACCAGGAAGTAGGCCGCACCGAAGATCGGCCACCAGCGCTCGCCCATGCCGTCCATCCAGTCGTAGCGGTTGAGCCACTTCTCGGTGGACATGGCGGGGCGATAGCAGCCGAAGCTGCTGGACTCGACTTCGAAGGACAGGAGGCGCAGCCAGTCGCGCAGCCTGCGCCAGCCGATGAATTCGCCTGCGTCTGGCAGGAACAGCTGGCCGAAGCCCAGGCGCTGGTACAGGTGCGCGCGGCGCTGGCGCAAGCCCCACAGGCTCTGCGGGTTCATGCAGCAGATCACCAGCTTGCCCTCGGGCACCAGCACGCGTTCCACCTCGCGCAGCGTGGCGTGCGGGTCGAGGTTGAGTTCCAGCGAGTGCGGCAGCACCACCAGGTCCAGGCTGTTCTCCTCGAAGGGCAGTGCCGGGTATTCAGTGAGGAATGCCGGTTTGCGCAAGGTGCCGGCCGACTCGGGCTGACTCAGCGCCAGCCACTTGTGCGGCATGCGGTTGGCCTCCAGCGCATCGAGCTCCGGCAGGCCCAGTTGCAGGGCGTGGTAACCGAAGATGTCGGCCACGGCGCGGTCGAACTGGTCCTTTTCCCAGGCGAGCAGGTACCGCCCCGGTGGGGTTTCGAACCACTGCCGCATTCCTATAATCTGCTCGCTCATGAGGTTGGGGCGATTCTAGTCACGCATCCTGTGAATAAATAGACGGAAGACCGATCCCTGGGCTATGCGGGTACGGCAGAGCCTGCAACGATGAGCTTGCCAGTTACCATCGGCGCTGCTTCGCGAACAGAACGAACCAGATGAAACTGCACCTCCTCGCGCTCGCAGGAGCGCTGGCACTGGCCGGTTGCGTGACCAACCCGCCGGTGGAGTACCCCGTGGCCAGTGTCGGGCGGCCCGCCACCCACGCCCCGCAGGCCGAAAAGGACAAACCCGCCCCCGCTGCCCCGCCTGCTGCAGTCATCCCGTCCGGGCCGCTGTCGGCCGTCGCGTCGGCCGACCTCAGCTCGCAGCCGGTGGCCTCGCTCGATACGCCGCCCGACCTGTGGGCGCGCATCCGCCGCGGCTTCGCGATGCCCAACCTCGAAACCGACCTGGTGCGCCAGCAGGAGCAGTTTTACTCGACCCGGCCCGAATACATGCAGCGCATGGCGGACCGCTCGCGCAAGTACCTGTTCCACATCGTCGAGGAACTGGAGCGGCGCAACATGCCCACCGAGCTGGCGCTGCTGCCCTTCATCGAAAGTGCCTTCAACCCGCAGGCGGTGTCCAGCGCGCGCGCGGCCGGCATGTGGCAGTTCATGCCCGCCACCGGCAAGGACTACGACCTGAAGCAGAACGTGTTCCGCGACGACCGCCGCAGCGTGCTCGACTCCACGCGCGCCGCGCTGGACTACCTGCAGAAGCTGTACGGCATGTTCGGCGACTGGCACCTGGCGCTGGCCGCCTACAACTGGGGCGAAGGCAGCGTGGGCCGCGCCATCGCGCGCAACCAGAAGGCGGGGCTGGGCACGTCGTACACCGACCTGAACATGCCCAACGAGACGCGCAACTACGTGCCCAAGCTGCAGGCCGTGAAGAACATCGTGGCCAACACCGAGCAGTTCCGCACCGAGCTGCCGCTGATCGAGAATCACCCGTACTTCCAGTCGGTCTCGGTCGAACGCGACCTCGACGTCGAACTGGCGGCACGCCTGGCCGACGTGAAGATCGACGACTTCAAGGCGCTCAACCCGCAGCTGAACCGGCCGGTGATCCTGGCCGCGGGCACCCCGCAGATCCTGCTGCCGTGGGACAACGCCACCGTCTTCAAGCGCAACTACGAAGCGCACGCCACCGGCAAGTACGCGAGCTGGACGGCCTGGGCGGCGCCCGCCACGATGAGTGCCGGCGAAGCGGCCAAGCGGGTCGGGTGGAGCGAGGGCGAGCTGCGCAGCGTCAACTCGATCCCGCCGCGCATGCTGATCCGCGCGGGCTCCGTGCTGATCGTGCCGCGCACGGCAGGCCGCCAGGCGGACGTAGCGAGCCACGTGGCCGACAACGGGCAGCTGAGCCTGGCGCCCGAAGTGGTCCTGAGACGCACCACCATCCGCGCCGGCAAGCGCGACACGGTGGCCAGCATCGCCAGGCGCTACAAGCTCAGCGCCGCGCAGGTGGCTGACTGGAACGACGTTGGCCCGTCCGCTGCGTTCAAGGCGGGCCAGCAGGTGGTGTTGCACCTGCCCGTGCGCGCTTCGGGCAAGGCGCGTCCCCCGACGCGAGCCGTTGCCAAGGGTTACAGCAAGCCGGCGCTGAAGCCGGTGGCCAGGCGTGCTGCTGTGGCGAGGAAGCCCGCGCGCCGCTGACGCCCGCGAGAGACTGCTCCGACGCGCGTTGCCTCCCGGGTCCGATGCGCGGCAGCGCCGGACTGCGCCAGAGTCGGCAGGAACCGACCGAACAAAGGAGAGCAGTCCATGATTCGCAAGACCTTGCTGGCCGCCGCAGTCGCGGCCTCGCTGCTGGGCGCTGCCAGCGTCGCCCAGGCGCAGATCACCGTCACTTTCGGGCCGCCTGCGCCCCAGCACGAAGTGATACCGGCCCCGCGCTCCGGCCAGGTCTGGGTGCCGGGCCACTACGTGTACCGCGGCGGCAATTACGTCTGGGTTACGGGCCATTGGGTGGCCGAGCGCCCGGGCTATGCATACGTCGCCCCGCGCTGGGAACAGCGCGGCGACCGCTGGGTGTTCGTCGACCAGCGCTGGGAACGGCGCGCCGAGCGCCAGGCGATGCGGGACGCTCGCCGCGACTTCCGGCCCAACGGGGACCTGGACAATGACGGCATCCGCAACCGGCATGACGGCGACATCGATGGCGACGGCATCCCGAACGCGCGCGACTCGCGCCCGTACGAGTATGACGTGCGCGTCGGCCGCCGGGGCCCCGACGGCGACCTGGATCGCGATGGCGTCCTGAACCGCTACGACCGCGACCGCGACGGAGACGGCGTGGTGAACTGGAACGACCGGTACCCGAACGACCGCCGCTATTCCTGAAGCTCCCTAGAGCTTTTCGGTCTCGCCCTGGCGAGGCTGCCACTTCATGAGCTTGCGCTCGATGCGTCCCACCAGCGCGTCGAGTGCGAGTGCGAATGCCGTCAGCACCACGATGCCGGCGAACACGGTGTTCACGTCGAACGTGCCTTCGGCCTGCAGGATCAGGTAACCGACTCCGCGCGCCGAACCCAGGTACTCGCCGACGACCGCGCCGACGAAGGCGAGCCCAACCGACGTGTGCAGGCTCGAGAACACCCAGCTGGTCGCGCTGGGCAGGTACACCGTCCTCAGCAGCTGCTTCTGGTTGGCGCCCAGCATGCGCGCGTTCGCGAGCACGACCGGGCTCACTTCGCGCACCCCCTGGTACACGTTGAAGAACACGATGAAGAACACCAGCGTGACCGCCAGCGCCACCTTGCTCCAGATGCCCAGCCCGAACCACATCCCGAAGATGGGCGCCAGGATCACTCGCGGCATCGAGTTGAGTGCCTTGATGTAGGGGTCGAGGATGGCGCTGGCCGTCGGCGCGAGCGCCAGCCACAAGCCGAACACGAGGCCGAGGACCGTGCCCAGCCCGAACGCGAGCGCGGTCTCCAGCAGCGTGGTGCCCAGGTGCCGGTAGATGTCGGCGCGACCCGCCAGCCCTTCGGGGAAGAAGGCATTGGGCTCCACCGCGAACGGCAGGAACCAGGACCAGATGCGCCCGGCCACCTTGATGGGCTCGCCGATGAAGAAAGCCGTCTGCTCGTTGCGCGACAGCAGGTGCCACATCGTCATCACGAACACCAGCACGCCCACCTGCCACCAGCGCAGGTTGCGTTCGGTCGGCTTGAAGGCTTGCCACATGGTCAGGCCGCCTTCTTCAGCTGCTGGGCATAGCCCTTGAGCACTTCGTCGCGCAGCACGGCCCAGATCTGCGAGTGCAGCTCCACGAACCGCGGCAGCGTGCGCACCTCGGCCACGTCGCGCGGTCGCGGCAGGTCGATCGCGAACTCGCCGATGGGGTGCGTGGCCGGCCCCGCGGACAGCACCACGACGCGGTCGCTCATCGCGATGGCCTCGTCGAGGTCGTGCGTGATGAACAGCACAGCCTTGCTTCCGTGTGTGCCCCCGGGCGCTGCGCGCCCACCCCCCGAGGGGGTTTCCACCTTCGGCCTTGGGGCGGCCCGGCGCCCTTCGGTGTCCGCCGCCCACAGCGCCAGTACCTCGTTTTCCATCAGCTGGCGCGTCTGGATGTCGAGCGCGCTGAACGGCTCGTCCATCAGGATGATGCCGGGGTCGAGCGCCAGCACCTGCGCGAGCGCCGTGCGCTTGCGCATGCCGCCCGACAGCTCGTGCGGGTAGCGGTCGCCGAAGCCGCCCAGCCCCACGCGTTCCAGCCAGGCCTGCGCCTGCGCGCGTGCGTCGGCGTCGGGGATGCCGCGGTACTGCAAGCCCACCAGCACGTTGTCGAGCGCGCTGCGCCAGGGCATCAGCGCGTCGCTCTGGAACATGTAGCCCGCCCGGCGGTTGATGCCCACCAGCGGCTCGCCGAAGACGCGCACCTCGCCGCCCGATGCGTCGAGCAGCCCGGCGCCGACGTTCAGCAGCGTCGACTTGCCGCAGCCCGTGGGCCCAACCACCGAAACGAACTCCCCCGCCTGCACGTGCAGCGTGGTATTGGCGACGGCGGTGTAGCGCTCACCCTGCGCTTCGCGCGAGCGGAAGGTGACGGTGATGTCGTTGAGTTCCAGGGCAGGCGGCGTCATGGGCCGCCAGCGTAGCAGACCCTCAGACCATCCCGGACAGGTACATGATCGCGCGCAGGCTCGAGAACTCGTACTCGACGAAGTCCTCGAACTCCTTGCCCGTGGACAGGGCCGGCGTCCAGCCGTTCTTTTCCAGCGCTTCCTGCCAGGCCTTGGTCTTCGTCGCCTTCACCACCAGGTCGGTGAGGGCCGCGCGCTGCTCGGCCGACAGGCCCGGTGCGCCATAGACGCCGCGCCAGTTGCCCAGCACCACGTCGTAGCCCTGCTCCTTGAGCGTCGGCACGTTGATGCCGGGCAGGCGCTTCTGCGAGGTGACGCCGATGGGGCGCATCTTGCCGGCGGCAATGTGCTCGGCGAACTCGCTGTAGCCGCTGCCGCCCACGGTGACGTTGCCTCCCAGGATGGCGGCCACGGCCTCGCCGCCGCCGCGGAAGGCGATGTAGTTCACTTTCTTCGGGTCGGCGCCGACGTTGCGGGCCAGCATGCAGGCTGCGATGTGCTCGGTGGAGCCGCGCGAGCCGCCGCCCCACTTGACGCTCGCCGGGTCCTTCTTCAGCTGGGCGACGACGTCCTTCATGGTCTTCAGCGGCGATGCGGCCGGCACCACGAACACGTTGTACTCGCTGGTCAGGCGGGCCACCGGCGTGCAGGACTGCAGCGCCACGGCGGGTTTGGCGGTGATCTGCCCGCCGACCATCACGGCACCCATCATCAACAGCGCGTTCGGGTCGCCCTTGGCCGCATTGACGAACTGTGCGAGCCCCAGCGCGCCGGCGGCGCCGCCCTTGTTCTCGTACACCACCGAGTCGGCCAGCTTGCCGTCGAGGAAGGCCTTGCCGAGCATGCGCCCGGTCGAGTCCCAGCCCCCGCCGGGATTGGCCGGGATCATCATCTTCAGCGCGGCAGCGGCGCTGGCAGGAAGCGGAAGCGTGCCGGCCAATGCCAGGCCGGCCATGGATTTGAGGAATGTGTCGCGGCGCACCAGGGTCTCCTGCCCGGGAATTCCGGGGTAAGGCCATGCTGGGCGGCCGACCTGTCAAACCGCTGTCAGCAGGCTCGGGAGATACCCTGACTCAAGCTTTGAACTTGTCTTTTGCGCGGCGCGCAAACTCGTTGGTATAGGTCTTCGCCAGGTCGATCTTGTCCGCCTTGACCGAAGGCTCGAAGCTCGCCAGCGCCTTCAGCGCCGTCTTCGTGCCCTCTTCCGGCAACAGGCCGTCGAGCGCGATCGCCTCGCGCACCTTGTTGAACGACGCCAGGTACAGGCCCCGGTCGCCGAGCAGGTAGGCTTCGGGCACGGTCTTGATGATGTCGCTGGGGCCCGCGGTCTGCAGCCACTTGAGGCCGTGCACGATGGCGTTGGCCAGCGCCTGGCAGGTGTTGGGGTTCTTCTGCACGAAGTCCGCATGCGTGTAGAAGCACGCGGCGGGCATGGGGCCGCCGAACACGTCGTGGGTGCCCTTGAGCGTGCGCGTGTCGCTGATGATCTTGACGTCGCCCTTCTGCTCCAGCATGGTCATGACGGGGTCGGTGTTGCTGATCGCATCGATCTGGCCCGAGCGCAGCGCGGCCAGCGCACCGGCCGAAGTGCCCACGCCGACATAGCTCACGTCAGAGGCTTTCAGGCCGGCTCGCGACAGCACCAGGTTGGCCACCATGTTGGTCGACGAGCCCGGTGCGGAAACGCCGATCTTCTTGCCGCGCAGGTCGGCGACGTTGCGGTAGCCGGGCATGCCCTTGGTGGATACACCCAGGGCGATCTGCGGAGCGCGGCCCATCAGCACGATCGACTGGATGAACTGGTTCTTGCTCTGCATGTTGATGGTGTGCTCGTAGGCACCCGCCACCACGTCGGCCGAGCCTCCCACCAGCGCCTGCAGCGACCGAGCGCCGCCGGCGAAGTCGGAGATCTCGACTTCGAGGCCCTCGGCCTTGAAGTAGCCCAGCTGCTCCGAAATGGTGAGCGGCAGGTAGTAGAACGCCGCCTTGCCGCCCACGGCAATGGCCAGTTTCGACTTTTCCAGCCGGGACTGTGCGCGCAGTTGGGGCACGGCCACGCACGAAGCCGCGGCCAAAGCGGCGGTGACGAAGCGGCGGCGGGCTATAGGGCGGTTCATGGGGACCTCTTGGCGTTCTTGTCGGTATTGCCTGACGAGGTTAGCCAGCGCACCCCGGGACTGCATCGGGAACATCCCCTGCGGGTTTCCACGTAACGTAATCAGCGTTCCCTGCGTTCCACCAGCGCGTGGGCGATGGTTCCCAGGTCCACGTATTCGAGCTCGCTGCCTGCTGGAACCCCGCGCGCGAGCCGCGTGACCTTCAGCCCGCGCTGCTTCAGCGCTTCCGCGATCACGTGCGCCGTGGCTTCGCCTTCGGCCGTGAAATTGGTGGCGAGGATGACTTCCTGCACGGCGCCGTCGGTCGCGCGCGCGAACAGCTTGCCCAGCCCGATGTCCTTGGGGCCGATGCCGTCCAGCGGGCTCAGCTTGCCCATGAGGACGAAGTAGAGGCCGCGGAAGGCCGAGGTGCGCTCCACCGCGGCCTGGTCGGCCGGCGTCTCCACCACGCACAGCTTGCTGCGGTCACGCTGCGCGTCGCGGCAGGTGGCGCAGACCTCGTCCTCGGTGAAGGTGTGGCACTGCGAGCAGTGCCGGATGCGCGACACGGCCTGCTGCAGCGCCTGCGCCAGCACCTGGGCGCCTTCGCGGTCGTGCTGCAGCATGTGGAAGGCCATGCGCGAAGCCGACTTCACGCCGATGCCGGGCAGCCGGCGCAGCGCTTCGATCAGCCCGTCGAGTGCGCTCAAAACGGAAGTTTCATGCCCGGCGGCAGGCCCGCCGTGAGCTTGCCCATCTTTTCCTGCGAGGTCTCCTCGGCCTTGCGCACGGCGGCGTTGAAGGCGGCGGCGACCAGGTCTTCGAGCATGTCCTTGTCGTCGGCCAGCAGGCTGGGGTCGATCTCGACGCGCTTCACGTCGTGCTTGCAGGTCATGGTGACCTTCACGAGGCCGGCGCCCGACTCGCCCGTCACTTCGATGTGCGCCAGCTCCTCCTGCGCCTTCTTCAGGTTGTCCTGCATCTGCTGGACCTGCTTCATCATGCCGGCCAGCTGGCCTTTGTTGAACATTTGGGTAATTCCTCAGGTGGGTTTGATACTGCCAGGCACGATTTTCGCCCCAAAGTCCCGCATCATCGACTGCACGAAGGGGTCGTTCAGGATCTGCTGCTCCGCGGCGCTCTGCCGCTCGGCCGCAGCACGCGCGTTGCGCCGCGCCGGGCTGTCGGTGACGGTGCCAACCTCGACGCTCAGGTCGACGGCGTGGCCCGCGGCATGCAAGGCGGCGCGCAGGCGTTCGCGGCTCGACGGCTGGTTGAGCGACTCGCGTTCCACGCGCAGCATCCAGTGGCCGACGTCACGCGCCACCAGCTGGGCTTGCAGCGCGAGTTCGCGCACCAGGGCCGTGATGGCTTCGCGCGCCACCAGCTGCTGCACGACGTCGGCCCAGAAGTCGCCTTCGGGCGTGGGCACCAGCGTCGCGCTGGACGCCGCGGCCTGCGCTTCGCGCACCGGCTCAGCCTGCATGCGCACGGGGACGCTGACGACGTCGGACAGCACGCGGGGCCGGGCGGAGGGCACCGGTTGCGCGGGTTCGACAACGGGAATGACTCTCCCGGGTGGCGCGGTCGCAGTCGGTGGTGCTGCCTTGGTAGTCTTCGTAGGCTGGGGTAACACCCCAGCTTCGCCGTCACTCAGAGTTTTTTTTTGAGCCGCCCCCGGCTTGAACGCCAGCAGCCGCAACAGCACCATCGTCAGCCCGGCGTACTCATCCGGCGCCAGCCCGATTTCGGCCCGCCCCTGCAGGCAGATGCTGTACAGCAGCTGCGTCTCGTCGGCCGGCATCGCTGCGGCCAGCCGCGCGATCTCGGCGGCATCGGGATCGTCGGTGCGCATCTCGCCGACAGCCTGGTGCACCGCCATGCGCTGCAGCACCGCACTCATCTCTTCCAGCGTGGATGCGGCACTCAGGCCGTGCAGGCGCAGCGCATCCGAAATTTCGACCACCGTGCGGCCGTCCCCTTGCGCCAGCGCATCCACCAGCCGGAACACGTGGCTGCGGTCCACGCTGCCGAGCATCTGCCGCACGTTGGCTTCCTGCAGCGCGCCGGCGCCGAAGGCGATGGCCTGGTCGGTGAGCGACAGCGCATCGCGCATCGAGCCGCGCGCCGCGCGCGACAGCAGGCGCAGCGATTGCGCGTCGCTCGCCACGCCTTCGGATTCGAGCACATGCGCCAAGTGCTGCTGCACGGTCTCGGGCGCCATCGGCCGCAGGTTGAACTGCAGGCAGCGCGAAAGCACCGTCACCGGCACCTTCTGCGGGTCGGTCGTCGCCAGCACGAACTTCAGGTACTCCGGCGGCTCCTCCAGCGTCTTCAGCATTGCGTTGAACGCGTGGCCGGTGAGCATGTGCACTTCGTCGATCATGAAGACCTTGAAGCGGCCCTGCACCGGCTTGTAGGCCGCCTGCTCCAGCAGCGACTGCACTTCGTCCACGCCGCGGTTGGAAGCCGCGTCGAGCTCGGTGTAGTCGACGAAGCGCCCGGCGTCGATGTCGGTGCAGGCCTGGCACACGCCGCACGGCGTGGCGGTGATCCCGCCCTGCCCGTCGGCGCCCTGGCAGTTGAGCGACTTGGCCAGGATGCGCGAGACGGTGGTCTTGCCGACCCCGCGCGTGCCGGTGAAGAGGTACGCGTGGTGCAGGCGCTGCCGCTGCAGCGCATTGCCGAGCGCCTGCACGACGTGTTCCTGCCCCACCATCTCGGAGAAGTTCCGGGGCCGGTATTTGCGGGCGAGCACGACGTACGACATTGGTAGACGTTGGTTTCTATAGAGACTCATTAGCGAAACCAACGCCCCCGCTCAAACCGTGCGTGCGGATTTCCCGCACACGGCTTACCAGTGGTCTGTCGACTCGCAGCATTACGCGGCCTCCCGTTGCCAAGA
>JACRAY010000032.1 GCA_016213325.1 Burkholderiales bacterium
CCAACTCACCCGAGTACCAGCAGCGCTCGCCGCGCCCCGTCGCGTGAAGCGCAACCGCGCCACCGCAACGAACGACAGGGCTCTTGCACGAAGTCCGACGCATCCACAGTGCGTTGCACTGTCCCCGTGCGCTATAACGCAGAGTTGACCGGTGACTTGCGCCAGGAGCGCGCGCAGCGCGCGGACGCCGCAAGGCGTCCGTGTTGAACGAAATGTTAGTCCTCACCTGTCACCCTTCAGCGCCTTCGCCTTCTCGAGTATCAAGCGCTCCGCTTCGCTAAGAGCGCGTTCGGACACCTTCGGCGGCCTTGGCCCAGACGCCTCCGGCGGCCAAACCAACCAGATTGAACCAATGACAAGGGTAATGCTCGCGACAAGTGCCACGGTTCCCCACCAGAAGTACCAGGCGCGCGCAAAACGACTGCGACCTCGCAGGTCGTCTTGTACTCGCTGCCGGTATACGCTCGACAGAATGTACCGCCACGGCCGAATGCTCGCCACGACTATCAGCACGCAAACCTCGGCCACTCCCAGTACCAGAGCGAGCAGGAACTCGAGCAGCGCTGGAAGAGCTTCGACCGCCATCGTGAGGACTAACGTAATGTAGGCGTCAAGCAGCGGATACGCATCTTGAACTTTCTCAAAGAATCCATGCCAAGTCCCCGTCCCTTCTCGCTTTTTCCATCCTGCCCCTTTTCGCACAACCTCGCATCCTTACATCTGCGGAGTCTGTGTGTCGAAATACTCGCCGTGCGGCGGATAACACCGCCGCCGACAACCCCAGGGGCCGCTTGCACAAAGGCTTCAGGCGACTATACTGTGATTTCATCCAGTAATAACTACCCGTGCAACCTCGCGCCTCCCCCGCCCCCAAAGCCACCCGGCTGCTGGACCAGGTGCGCGAGCAGGCTCGATATCTTCACTATAGCCTTCGCACCGAGAAGGCCTATCTGTACTGGGTACGCTTCTTCGTCCGTTGGCACGGCTTGAAGCATCCTCGCGACATGGGACCGGACCACATCGAGTCCTTCTTGGCCATGCTGGCGGCAGACCGCCATGTGTCGGCTTCCACGCACAACCAGGCACTCAGCGCTCTGCTCTTCCTTTACCGCGAAGTGCTCGGCATGGACATGCCCTGGCTCGACAAAGTGCAGCGTCCTGGCCGCACGCGCCGGCTGCCCACCGTGCTGACGCGCGAAGAGACGAGGCTCCTGCTGTCGCACATCCCCGGCACGGTCGGCCTGGTCGCGCGCTTGCTTTACGGCACCGGCATGCGCCTGATGGAAGGCCTGCGCCTGCGCGTGAAGGACGTGGATTTCGACCGCAAGGTCATCATCGTGCGGCAAGCCAAGGGCAACAAGGACCGCGTGGTCATGCTGCCCCGGTCGCTGGCGGACGAACTGCATGCGCAGTTGCTCGTGGCGCGCGCCACGTGGGAAGCGGATCGTGCCGCGCAGCGTGGCGGCGTCGAAGTGCCCGGTGCGCTGGAAGCCAAATACCCGCAGGTCGGCCGCTCGTGGGGTTGGTTCTGGGTGTTCCCCTCACCCACCTATGGCGTAGACCCGCGCTCGGGCATCGTGCGACGGCACCACCTGTACCAGGAGAGGTTGCAACGCGCCATGAAGAAGGCCCTGGCCGCCGCCCGCATCCACAAGCCCGTGTCGGCGCACACACTGCGCCACAGTTTCGCCACCCACCTCCTGCAGGCCGGCACCGACATTCGCACCGTGCAGGAGTTGCTGGGCCACAGCGACGTCAGCACGACCATGATCTACACGCACGTACTGAAGATCGCGGCCGGTGGCACGGCGAGCCCACTCGATGCACTGGAATTTCCTGCGCAGCCCCCCGGTGGGCCACCGGCATGTCGCGAAGCATTGGCCAGCTACGCTTGAGGCTTGCGCGCCAAATGGCTTGGCCTGCCAGGAGCCCGAAGCCGCCTACGCTCAATCCGTGCAAAGCACGCGCTCAGTGCAGCTCGTTCACCCGCAACGACTCGAGCATCGGCGCAAAGTACCTCTGCGAGGCATCCAGGTCGCTGCACAGGTAGTCGTGGAAAGCCACCCGCACCACCATCGGCAGCCGCGCCAGCACCTTGCACACGATGCGGTAGCCCTGCGCGTGCGCGATCGCATCCGTTATCGCGATGGCTGCCAGGCCTTCGTCCAGCGACTCGTCCGCCGCCAGTTCCCATTGGTAGTCCCGCATTTCGCCCAGCGTCAGCAGGCCGGCCGTGCGAAAGGTGCGGGCTACTTCCTGCGCGGTGCGGCCCGTGCTCTCGTCGACCGTGCAGTCCAGCACGTACATGCCCTTGGTGCCGTCGCCTGACTCGTAGTACATCTCGCCCGCGCCGGTGCGCCCCACTTCCACCCAGTCGGCGGGCAAGTCCATCGCCCACCTGTCGCTGCGTATGCGGTAGCGGCCCATCGACAAGATCCTACTGCCCCAGCAGCGCGCCGGCGAGCATCACGACCACTTGCACCAGGGGCAGGCCCAGCGTCATCAGCACGGCCGGTGCCCAAGCCAGGCCCAGGGCCGCGGCGGCGCGCCCGTTCAGCGCCAGCCACACCGAGCCTGCCAGGTAAACGATGTAGGTGACGGCCACCACGGGCACCACGAACCCCGTGAACTGCCCGGCCCGGTATTGCATGCCGATGGCCGCGAACACCAGCGCGATCATGATGAGGACCGACGATGCGACCAGCCCCGCCAGCGCGCCCAGCGTCAAGCCGACGCGTGCGGCCTTGCCTTCGCCGGACTCGTCGTCATCGTCGTCCGGCACAGGCTGCGTCGCCGCAAACCCGGTAGATGCCTTCAGCGTAGGCGGCGCGCGCCGCGAGCCGTGCACCAGCAGGATGCCGGCGATGGCCGCCACCGTAGCCGCCGTCGGCAGCAGCGTCATCACGCCCGACAACGCCGACGCCTGCAGCGACAGCGCCAGCGAAGCCCCGCCGATGGCCGGCGCGAACACCATGGCCGTGGCGGCGTTGGACGCGAACAGCAGCCCATGGCCGATGTGGAACTGGCGCTCCTTGCCTTCTTCACGCACGGCGGGCGACAGCCCGCCCGCGCTCCACCAGGCCCAGGCCAGCATTGCCGCCAGCACCGCATAGGCGGCGGGCATGGCCAGCACTTCGGCGCGCTGCGCGGGCATCACCAGCTTGCCCGCCAGCGCCAGCGGCACGTACAGGAACGCTATGCCCAGCCCTGCCAGCAGCAGGAACGCCGCCACAAAGACGTTCAGGTCCAGCCAGAAAGCCGCGGTCGAACGTTGCGCCATGGTCGGGCGTTATAGCACCTACCGCCGCGGCCCTTGCTGCTGGAAGAAGTCCCACACTTCGCGTGTGGCGTCCAGGCTCTTCGTGCGGCGTCCCAGCAACCACTCGGGCAGCAGCCGCCCGCCCGGCCACTGGTGGCCGCCGTCCTGCACGGTGTACAAGACCACGGCGGCATCGTTCCGGCACGCCTGGTACTCCGCACGCACCAGGTCCGCGGCAACCTTTCTTTCCACCGGGGCCGGCGCACACCCGTTGCGCGCCGCCCAGGCGGCCACCCACTGCGGCACCGCGCCGAAAGGCCTGGGCGCTATCGGCGACGCGCCGCCCGCGTACGGCACTATGGTGTCCGCCGTTCCGTGAATAGCCACCATCGGCACCGGGGCACTGCCACGGCACCATTCGGGCGGCAGCATCATGGCGGCGGCCACCAGCCCCACGGCTGCTATGCGCTGCGGTATGGCGCAGGCCAGCGCATAGGCCATGCCGCCGCCGTTCGACAGCCCCTCGACGTAGATGCGCTTCGTGTCCACCTTGTGGGCCGCCTGCACGCGGTCCAGCAAGTCGGCGATGAAGCGCACGTCGGGCATGCGCGGCGGGTCGGCGGACCCATGCATGAACCACACCTTGGGCCCGTTGCCGCGCCCACCCGGGTACACCACGATGAATCCGTGCTCGTCGGCCAGCCGGTTCCAGCCGGTGATGTCGCGCTGCAGCGCGGGCCAACCCATGGCGCCGTGCAGGCTCACGACCAGTGGCGCGGGCTTGCCGGCATCGAGCCTCGGGGGCACGTGCAGCAGGTAGTGCCGTTCCTCCTCGCCGTACGCGACGGTGCCGCTGGTCTCGTTGTGCGACAGGTAGACCGCAGCCACCGTCCCCGCCACCAGCAGCGGCACCCCCACCAGCAGCCCGGCCGCGCCAAGCAGGATGGTGCGCAGCCGCATGCCTACATCCCCATCACTTCCTGGAACTTCTCGCCCTCGGCGCTTTGCTGCAGGGCCCACATGTCGGCGTACCTTCCGCCCTGCGCCAGCAGCTCGGCGTGCGTGCCGCGCTCGATGATGCGGCCCGCCTCCATCACCAGGATCTCGTGCGCATCCACCACCGTCGACAGCCGGTGCGCTATCACCAGCGTGGTCTTGTGCTGCGCCACGCCCTTCAGCTCCGCCTGTATCGCGCGCTCGTTGGCGCTGTCCAGCGCCGAGGTGGCCTCGTCGAAGATCAGGATGGGCGGGTTCTTCAGCAGCGTGCGCGCGATCGCCACGCGCTGCTTCTCGCCGCCCGACAGCTTCAGCCCGCGCTCGCCCACCATCGTCTCGTAGCCCTTTGGCGTCGACGCGATGAAGCCGTGGATGTGCGCGGCCCGCGCGGCCTCTTCCACTTCTTCGCGGCTGGCGCCGGGGCGGCCGTAGGCGATGTTGTATTCCACCGTGTCGTTGAACAGCACCGTGTCCTGCGGCACGATGCCGATCGACTGGCGCACGCTGCCCTGCGTCACGGCGCGGATGTCCTGCCCGCCGATGGTCACGCGGCCTTGCTGTACGTCGTAGAAGCGGAACATGAGCCGCGCCAGCGTCGACTTGCCCGATCCCGACGGCCCCACCACCGCCACAGTCTTGCCCGCCGGTATCTCGAGGCTCACCCCATGCAGGATGGTGCGCGACGGCTCGTAGGCAAAGTGCACGTTCTCGAAGCGCACCGTCGGGTCGCGCACGTCCAGCGGCACGGCGCCGGGCCGGTCGGCCACCTCGCGCTCCTTCTCCAGCAGCGCGAACATGCGGTCCAGGTCGGTCAGGCTCTGCTTGATCTCGCGGTACACCGCACCCAGGAAGTTGAGCGGTATGTACAGCTGGATCATGAACGCGTTGACCATCACCAGGTCGCCCAGCGTCATGCTGCCGTTCACCACGCCCAGCGTGGCGCGCCACAGCATGGCCACCAGTGCCACCGCGATGATCAGCTGCTGCCCGGTGTTCAGCGCCGACAGGCTGGCCTGCGCCTTCAGGCGGGCGCGGCGCAGGCGCTCCAGGCTTTCGTCGTAGCGGCCGGCCTCGAAAGCCTCGTTGTTGAAGTACTTGACGGTTTCGTAGTTCAGCAGCGAGTCGATGGCCTTCGTATGCGCGGCCGAATCGAACTCGTTGGCCTGCCGGCGGAACTTGGTGCGCCATTCGGTCACGCCCACCGTGAAACTGATGTAGAAGACCAGCGCCACGCCGGTGATCCACGCGAACCACGCGTCGAACTTCACCGCCAGGATCGACAGCACCAGCACCACTTCCACCAGCGTCGGCAGGATGCTGTACAGCGAATACGAGATCAGCGACTCGATGCCGCGCACGCCGCGCTCGATGTCGCGCGTCATGCCGCCGGTCTGCCGCTCCAGGTGGAAGCGCAGGCTCAGCGCATGCAGGTGCTGGAAGGTTTCCAGCGCGATGCTGCGCGCGGCGCCCTGCGTGGCCTTGGCGAACACCAGCTCACGCAGTTCGGTGAAGAGCGAGGTCGACAGGCGCAACGCCCCGTAGGCGACGATCAGGCCCACCGGAACGATCAGCATGGTGGTGGCGTCGCCGGGCTTCACGTCCATGGCGTCGACCAAGTCCTTCAGCAGCAGAGGCACGCTCACGTTGGCGAGCTTGGCGCCTATCATGAAGGCCAGCGCGGCCAGCACGCGCCACTTGTATTGCCACAGGTACGGGAACAGCCTTCTCAGCGTGACCCAGTCGGTGCGCGGCTGCGCCACCGCGCCCGGCGGCAGCGGCAGGGCGCGCGAGCCGGCTTCACCGCTGCGGCGCATGGGGGACAATCGGGGCTGGCATCCAGGAGAGATTGTGCCCATGTCCGTCCAACCACGCCCGGCCCCGTCCGACAAAGAGCTGGTCCTCAAGGTCATCCCCATGCCCGCCGACTGCAACGCCAACGGCGACATCTTCGGCGGCTGGGTCATGGCGCAGGTCGACCTGGCCGGCTCCGTCGTGCCCGCGCGCTATGTGCAAGGCCGCATGGCGACGGTGGCGGTCAACCAGTTCATCTTCAAGCAGCCGGTGCGCGTGGGCGACATCCTGAGCTTTTTCGCGCACGTGGTTCGCATCGGCAACACGTCGATAACCGTCGACGTCGAGGTGTATGCCGAGCAGTTCCGCACGCAGGGGCAGTTCGTGAAGGTGACCGAGGCGTCGCTCACCTATGTGGCGATCGACGAGGCCGGCAAGCCCCGACCGATTCCGCGCTAGAACTCCCCGTGCCGCCCCTCCCCGGCGGCAAACCTCGCAGCCCCCTCCAGCCCATCGGCTATGCGGTGCTTGCTGCGCATCCACTCCAGCTTCAACGCATCGGCCAGCGGCAAGTCCCACTGCTCGTAGGCATTCATGCGGTCGGCCAGCATCGTGCGCTGCGGAAACTTCGCGAGCTGCTGCGCGATTTCGATCGCTGCCTCGCGCGCCTGCCCCATGGCCACCACGCGATTGGCCAGCCCCATGCGCAACGCCTCTTCAGCTTCCACCTTGCGCCCCGTCAGGATCAGGTCCATCGCATGCCCCATGCCGACAAGGCGCGGCAAGCGCACCGTGCCGCCGTCGATCAGCGGCACGCCGAAGCGCCGGCAATAGATGCCGAAGTAGGCATCCTCTTCCATCACGCGCATGTCGCACCACAGCGCCAGCTCGGTGCCGCCTGCCACGGCCGCGCCGCTTACGGCGGCGATCACCGGCTTCGATAGCAGCAGCCGCGTCGGCCCCATGGGCCCCCGCGGCCGGCGCTCGCCGGGCACGAAGTCCAGTTGCGCCACCAGCCCGGCGCCGCCTCCGCCCTGCGCCAGCTGCGCGCCGAACTGCAGGTCCCAGCCCGCGCAGAAGTGGCCGTTGGCCCCATGCAGCACGGCCACACGGGCCTGGGCATCCGCGTCGAAGTCGACGAACACGCGATGCAGCGCCTGCGCCGTTTCGGCGTCCACCGCATTGCGCACCTGCGGCCGGGCTACGGTCACCACGGTGACGGCGCCCAGCCTTTCCACATTCACGGTCGTTTCCATGTCCCGCATTAGACAGCGGCCGTCGCTTGTCGGTTGGGCGACAGGTCTTGGGGGCATTCCCTCTAGCGCCGGGGATAGCGCCCCGGCTATAACTTTGCACCACTTGGCCCACGCGGAGAGACAGTGCAATTCCTTCAACTCGTGATCAGCGGTGTCGCACAGGGGTGCATCTACGGCCTGATCGCACTGGGGTTCGTCCTCATCTACAAGGCGACCGAAACGGTCAGCTTCGCCCAGGGCGAGCTCATGATGCTCGGCTCGTTCGGCGGGCTGGCGCTCATGACGCTGCTGGGCTTTCCGTTCTGGCTGGCGGTGCTGGCGGCCATCGCCGCCATGGCGGTGTTCGGCCTGCTGCTCGAAACCATCGTCATCCGCCCCATCCTCGGCCAGCCCGCGTTCTCCATCGTCATGCTCACCATCGGCATCGGCTACGTGGCGCGCGGGCTGATCACGATGATCCCCAACATCGGCACCGAAACGCACACGCTGCCCGTGCCGTACAAGGACCAGATCTGGAACGCCGGCGGCCTCGTGCTGAACGTGGAGCAGATGGTCATCATCGCGGCCACCGCGGTGCTCTGCGCAATCCTGTATGCCGCCTTCAAGTACACCAAGAGCGGCATCGCCATGCAGGCGGCCTCGCAGAACCAGCTGGCCGCGTATTACATGGGCATCCCCGTGAAGCGGCTCAACAGCATGGTGTGGGGCCTGGCCGCCATGGTGGCGGCGGTCGCCGGCCTGCTGCTGGCGCCCATCACCTTCGTGCACGCCAACATGGGCTTCATCGGGCTCAAGGCCTTCCCGGCGGCGGTGGTTGGCGGCTTTGGCAGCCTGCCGGGCGCCATCGTCGGCGGGCTGGTCATCGGCATCGTCGAGTCGCTCTCGGGCTTCTACCTGCCGGCGGGTTTCAAGGACACGGCGGCGTACATCGTGGTGCTCGTCATGCTGATGGTCAAGCCCAACGGCTTGTTCGGCGAAAAATTGCGCAAGAAAGTCTGAAACCTTGAGGGTCAGATCACGAATTTGCGAAGCAAATTGTGCTCTGACCCCAACCGATCAAGATCATGCGATTCATCTTCAAGACCGACTACAACCAGGACCTCAAGCTCGCCAAGCACGGCGGGCACGTGTTCTGGTACAGCGCCCTCGTTGCGGTGCTGTTCGCCGCGCCCTGGCTCTTCGCCGAATACTGGCTGGCGCAGCTCACCTTCGTGATGATCTACGCCATCGTGGGGCTGGGGCTCATGCTGCTGGCGGGCTTTACCGGCCTGTTCTCCATCGGCCACGCCGCCTTCCTGGGCGTGGGCGCGTACACGCAGGCGGTGCTCACCAACTGGGGCATGCCATTCCCGATCGCATTGATCATGGCCGCAGGCCTGTCGGCTGCCGTCGGCGTCGTGGTGGGACTTCCGGCGTTGCGCGTGAAAGGCATCTACCTGGGCATCGCCACGCTGTCGTTCGGCTTCATCGTCGAAGAAGTGCTGGCGCGCTGGGAGTCGGTCACGGGCGGCAACGCGGGCATCCACGTGAAGCACCCCGACCTGTTCGGGCTCAAGGTCGACTCGGGCGTGGGCTTCTACTTCCTGTGCCTCGTCATCACCATCATTGCCACCCTGGCCATCCTCAACCTGCTGCGCTCGCCCACCGGCCGCGCCTTCGTGGCGATCCGCGACTCGGAGATTTCCGCGCAGAGCATGGGCATCCACCTGGCGCGCTACAAGACGCTGTCGTTCGCGCTCTCGGCGGCGCTGGCGGGCGTGGGCGGTGCGCTGTACGCGCACAAGCTCACCTTCATCTCGCCCGACCAGTTCAACATCATCCAGTCCATCGACCTGCTGCTGATGATCGTGATCGGCGGGCTGGGCTCGGTGCACGGCGCCTTCCTCGGCGCGATCTTCCTCATCTCCATGCCGCAGCTCATCTCGCTGGGCAAGGACTACCTGCCCGCCGTCATCGGCCAGGCGCCCGGGCTGCAGTCGGTGGTGTACGGCGCCGTGCTCATCGCCTTCGTGCTGTTCGAGCCGCTCGGGCTGTACGGCCGGTGGCTGAAGATCCGCACCTACCTGCAGCTCTTCCCGTTCTACCGCAAGGGCCTGTTCAAGCGGCAGAAGTCGTTCCAGAAATCGGACCGTCTCAAATGACACAGCCCCTCCTTTCCGCCCGCAACCTGAGCGTGCGCTTCGGCGGCGTGCTGGCCGTCAGCAACGTGAGCTTCGACGTGCAGCCGGGCGAAGTGTTCACGCTGATCGGCCCCAACGGCGCCGGCAAGACCACGGTCTTCAACCTGATCAGCCGCATCTACACGCCCACCACCGGCACCATCGAGTTCGACGGCAAGCTGCTCACCGACCAGCCGCCGCACCGGATCGCTTCGCTGGGCATCGCGCGCACGTTCCAGAACATCGAACTGTTCGAGCACGCCACGGTGCTGCACAACCTGCTGATCGGCCGGCACGTGCACCACCACACCAACGTGTTCAGCGAGATGTTCTTCACCAAGAAGGTGCGCGCGAAAGAGATCGAGTCGCGCCAGAAGGTGGAAGAGATCATCGACCTGCTCGACCTGCAGAAGCACCGCGACTCCATGGTGGCGGGCCTGCCGTACGGCGTGCGCAAGGTGGTCGAGCTGGGCCGGGCGCTGTGCACCGAGCCACGCCTGCTGCTGCTGGACGAGCCCTCGTCGGGCCTCAACGTGGAAGAAACCGAAGACATGGCCTTCTGGATCCAGGACATCAAGCACGAGCTGGGCATCACGGTGCTGATGGTGGAGCACGACATGACGCTGGTGTCCAAGGTGAGCGACCGCGTGCTGGCGATGAACCAGGGCGAGGTGCTGGCCATGGGCACGCCCGCCGAGGTGCAGGACCACCCGGGCGTGATCGAAGCCTACCTCGGCTCGGCCGAAGACGTGTCGGCGCTGCGCAGGGAGATGGCGTGATGACCACCAACCCCCCGGCCATCACCGACTCGCCGGTGCTGAAGCTGCTGAACGTCGAAAGCGCCTACGGCCCCATCAAGGCCATCCGCGGCGTCAGCCTGCAGGTACGCCGCGGCGAGATAGCCACCGTGCTGGGCTCCAACGGCGCCGGCAAGTCGACCATCCTGAAGACCATCTCGGGCATCATCGACCCGCGCAAGGGCACGATCGAGTTCAAGGGCGAAGACATCACCGCCAACGACCCCGCGCGCATCGTGCAGATGGGCCTGGTGCACGTGCCCGAGGGCCGCGAGGTGTTCCCGCTGCTGTCGGTGCACGACAACCTGGTGATGGGCGCCTACACACGCAAGGACCGCGACGGCGTGGCGCGCGACATGGAGGCGGTCTACAAGTACTTCCCCATCCTGCAGGAGCGCACGTCGCAGGACGCCGGGCTGCTGTCGGGCGGCCAGCAGCAGATGCTGTCGATCTCGCGCGCCCTGATGTCCGCGCCCGACCTGATCCTGCTGGACGAGCCCAGCCTGGGGCTCTCCCCCAAGCTCACCAAGGAAATCTTCGAGATCGTCGTGCGCATCAACCGCGAGCGCGGCACCACCATCCTGCTGGTGGAGCAGAACGCCAACATGGCGCTCAACGCATCCGACTACGGCTACGTGCTGGAGAACGGCCGCATCGTGATGGAAGACACCTGTGCCCGCCTGCGTGAAAAGGAGGACATCAAGGAGTTCTACCTGGGCATGAAGGAAGCCGGCGTGCGCGGTGAGCGGCGCTGGAAGAAAAAGAAAACCTGGAGATAGACATGTCAAACCTCTGGGACCTCTCCCACATCCAGCCCGAGACGGCCGTCGTCCTCGAAGGCGACACCATCCCCGCCATGTTCTGGAACGCGGTCGCCCAGCGCGGCCCCAAGGTTTGGATGCGCCAGAAAGAGCTGGGCATCTGGCGCGCCTGGACCTGGTCGCGCGCGGCCGAAGCCGTGGGCGAGATCGCCGGCGGCCTCATGAGCCTGGGCTTCAAGCCCGGCGACACCGCCTCCATCCTCTCCAACACGGTCATCGAATGGGTGCTGTGCGACCTGGCCATCCTGTCGTGCGGCGGCGTGTCCAACGGCATCTATCCCACCGACGCGGCCAGCCAGGCGCAGTACCTGTGCGAAGACTCGCGCACCAGCTTCTTCTTCGTGGAGGATGACGAACAGCTCGACAAGGCGCTCGAAGTGCGCGAGCAGCTCACCGGCCTGGCCAAGATCATCGTGTTCGACATGGAAGGCCTGCGCGAGCTGCAGGACGCCGACGTCATCAGCCTGGAGCGGCTGCGCGAAATGGGGCGCGCCTACCTGAAGGCGCACCCCGACGAGCTGATGGCCCGCGTGCGCGACGTCAAGCCCGAAGACCTGGCCATCCTGGTCTACACCTCGGGCACCACCGGCAAGCCCAAGGGCGCGATGCACTCGCACAAGGGCCTGGTCTACACGGTGCGCGGCTACAACACGCTGGTGGCGCAGAGCGAGGACGACGAGCGCATGTGCTTCCTGCCGCTGTGCCACATTGCCGAGCGCGTGGGCGGCGAGTACTTCGCCCTGTATGCGGGCGCCGTGCTCAATTTCGTGGAGAACCCTGACACGGTGCCCGAGAACGTGCGCGAGATCGCGCCCACCGTTCTGACCGCCGTGCCGCGCGTGTGGGAGAAGTTCTATTCGGGCGTGATGATCGGCCTGAAGGAAGCCAGCAAGCTGCAGCAGGCCGCGTATGCGTGGAGCATCGGCGTGGGGACCCAGATCGCCGACAAGGTGCTGGCCGGCGAGCCGGTCGACGGCATGCTGAAAGCCAAGTTCACGCTCGCCCGCTGGATCGCGCTGAACAACGTGCGCAAGCTGATCGGCATCCACCGCGCCCGCTTCCTCGTGACGGGCGCCGCGCCGATCTCGCCCGACCTGGTCAGGTGGTACCTGGCGCTGGGCGTGCCGATGCTGGAGGTGTGGGGCATGACCGAGACCTGCGGCGCTTCCACCGGCATTCCCGCATCGAGGATCAAGCCCGGCTCCATCGGCCCCGCGGCCAGCTACAACGAGGTCAAGCTCGACCCCGCCACCGGCGAGATCATGGTGCGCGGGCCCAACGTGTTCATGGGCTACCTGAACCAGCCCGAAAAGACGGCCGAGACCGTCGATGCCGACGGCTGGCTGCACACCGGCGACGTGGGGCTGGTGGACGATGACGGCTTCTTCCGCATCACCGACCGAATGAAGGACATCATCATCACCGCGGGCGGCAAGAACGTGACGCCGTCGGAATGGGAGAACGAGCTGAAGTTCTCGCCCTACATCACCGACGCGGTGATCATCGGCGACAAGCGGCCGTACCTCACGGTGCTGGTCATGATCGACCAGGAGAACGTGGAGAAGTTCGCGCAGGACAACGACGTGCCGTTCTCCAACTACGCGAGCCTCACGCGCTCGCCGCAGGTGCAGGAGCTGATCCAGGGCGAGATCGACCGCGTCAACAAGAAGTTCGCGCGCGTGGAGCAGGTCAAGAAGTTCTTCCTGCTCGACACGCAGCTGACGGCCGAAGACGAGGAGCTCACGCCCACCATGAAGTTGAAGCGCAAGCTGGTACAGGTGAAGTACTCGCCCCAGATCGAGGCGATGTACCAGTAGCCCGTCAACCGGGCATGCCCGCAATCCGTCGCCGCAGCGACAAACAGTCCCCGAAGTGAAAGCCCGTGCGACATTGCGTTCGCACAATCGCGCCGACCCTTCCCCTTTGGAGACAACCATGAAGCTGCACACCGCCTTCGCCACCGCGCTCCTGCTCGCGGCCGCCACCGCCCATGCCCAGAGCCCGGGCGTGACAAAGAACGAGATCATCCTCGGCACCATCCAGGACCTGTCGGGCCCGCTCGCGTCCTACGGCAAGCAGATCCGCATGGGCATGCAGATGCGCGTGGACGAAGCCAACGAGCTGGGCGGCGTGCACGGCCGCAAGGTCAAGCTGCTGGTGGAAGACGATGGCTACGACCCCAAGAAGTCGGTGCTGGCCACGCAGAAGCTGGTTAGCCAGGGCGACGGCATCTTCGCGATGGTGGGCCACCTGGGCACGGCGCAGAACATCGCCGCCATGCCGGTGCAGTTCGAGAAGAACGTGATCAACTTCTTCCCGATCACCGCCGCGCGCGAGATGTACGAGCCCGTGCACAAGCTCAAGTGGGCCAACGCCGCCACCTACTACGACCAGATGCGCATCGCCGCGCCGCGCCTGGTGAAGGACCGCAACCTCGCCAGGCCCTGCATCATCTACCAGGACGACGACTTCGGCACCGAGGTGTTCAAGGGCACCGAAGAAGGCCTCAGGTCCATCGGCAAGCAGCTGGTGGAGAAGACCAGCTACAAGCGCGGCGCCACCGACTTCTCGTCGCAGGTCGCGAGGATGAAGGCCGCGGGCTGCGACCTGGTGGTGCTGGGCACCATCATCCGCGAGACCGTGGGCACCATGGCCGAGGCGAAGAAGACCGGCTTCAACCCTGTCTTCGTCGGCTCCAGCGCCGTCTACACCGACCTCATCCCCAAGCTGGGCGGCAGGATGGCCGAAGGCCTGTTCGCGGTGATGACCTCGGCGCATCCCTACCTGGACGCTGCGGAGCAGCCAGTGCGCTTCTGGGCCAACAAGTACAAGACCAAGAATGGCGACGACCCCACCGTGTTCTCGGTGTACGGCTACGGCGCGATGGACGCCTTCCTGAAGGTGGCCTTCAGGAACGGCCCCAACCTCACCACCGATTCGTTCGTGAAGGCCATGGAAACCATGACTTTCCCGCGCGACATGTTCGGCACCGCCGAGCTCACCTTCAGCGCCACCAAGCACCTGGGCAACCAGTTCTCGCGGCTGTCGCAGGTGCAGGACGGCCGCTGGAAGGTGGTGTCCGACTACGTGGCCTTCAGCGGCCTGAAGCCGGTGCAAAAGGGCGGCAAGTGGCTGGTGGAGTCCGAGTTCTTCAAGGGCGCGCCGCACTGAAGTAGTGGAATACGCCAGCTTGACAGCCACGGCCCGCCGACAAGAATGCCTCCGACGGAACCACCCGGTTCCCAAGGAGCGCATATGCAGATCAAGGCAGTCGCGGCACTGGCCGCATTCGGGCTGGCGAGCGGCCTCGCTTTCGGCCAGGCCCCCCAGGGGGTCAGCAAGACCGAGATCCTCGTCGGGTCCATCCAGGACCTGTCGGGACCCATCGCCGGTTTCGGCAAGCAGACCCGGCTGGGCATGCAGCTGCGCGTGGACGAGCTCAACGAGCAGACGGGCGGCATCCATGGCCGCAAGCTCAAGCTGGTGTTCGAAGACTCGCAGTACGACCCCAAGAAGGCCGTGCTGGCGGCGCAGAAGCTGGTCAACCAGGACAAGATCTTCGCGATGATCGGCCACATCGGCACCGCGCAGAACCTGGCGGCCATGCCGGTGCAGTTCGAGAAGAACGTGCCCAACCTGTACCCGATCACGGCGGCGCGCGACATGTACGAGCCGTTCCACCGCCTCAAGTTCTCGTTTGCGGCTTCGTACTACGACCAGATGGTGATCTTCCTGCCGCGCCTGATGAAGGAAAAGGGCGCCAAGAAGCCCTGCATCATGTACCAGGACGACGAGTTCGGCCTGGAGGTGATGCGCGGCGCCGAAGCGGGCGCCAAGAGCATGGGGCTGGAGCTGGTCGAGAAGACCACCTACAAGCGCGGCGCCACCGACTTCTCGTCGCAGGTCGCCAAGATGAAGGCCGCGGGCTGCGACCTGGTCGTGCTGGGCACCATCATCCGCGAAACCATCGGCGCCATCGGCGAAGCGCGCAAGACCGGCTACTCGCCGACCTTCCTGGGCTCCAGCGCGGTCTACACCGACCTGATCCACAAGCTGGGCGGCAAGGCCATGGACGGCCTGTACGGCGCCATGACGGTGCAGCACCCGTACCTGGACGACGCGTCGCCGCAGGTGCGCTTCTGGGCCAACAAGTACAAGACCAAGTTCGGCGAAGACCCCACCGTGTTCTCGGTGTACGGCTACAACGCCGTCGACGGCTTCATCCAGGCCGCGCAGAAGGCCGGCCCCAACCTGAACGTCGACACGCTCGTCAAGGCGCTGGAATCCATGACCTTCCCGGCCGATATCTTCGGCAGCGCGCCCGCCAGCTTCGGCCCCAAGAAGCGCCAGGGCAGCAATGAAACGCGCCTGTCGCAGATCCAGGACGGCCGCTGGAAGGTGCTCACGCCCTACATGAAGGTCGACGGCGCGAAGTAACCGCCCACCGTTGGGCAGCATTTGAGGTAGGCTGGGGTGCAACCCCAGCCTTTTTCATTCATGGAATTCAAGTCGCTGCTGGCCGTGGTGGCCGTTGCCACCCTGCTGTTCGCGCTGATCGTCTGGCCGTTCTTCGGCGCGGTCTGCTGGGCGGTCTTCATCGCCATCGTCTTCTGGCCGATGCACCTGCGCCTGCTGCGCGGCAGCAAGGGCCGGCCCAACATGGCCGCAGCGGCTTCGCTCACCGTCATTCTGCTCATCGTGATCCTGCCGACTGCGGTGATCGTCAATTCGATCCTGCGCGAAGCCAGCATCTTCGTGGGCCGCATGCGCTCGGGCGAGATCCAGATCGGCGCCTACCTGCAGCGCGCGCTGCAGGCGCTGCCCGACTGGGTGCAGGCCACGCTGGAGCGCTTCGGCCTGGCCGACCTGGGCGCCATGCAGGACCGCCTGCTGGAAAGCCTGGGCGACAGCGGCCAGGCGCTCACGTCGCGCGCCTTCAGCATCGGCCAGAACACGGCCGACTTCGCCATCGGCTTCTTCGTGATGATCTACCTGCTGTACTTCCTGCTGCGCGACGGCGAGCGGCTGGCGGGCTCGATTGCCAGGGCGGTCCCGCTGCGCAAGGACCACACCGAGCGCCTGCTCACCCAGTTCGCCACCGTCGTGCGCGCCACCGTCAAGGGCAACATCGTGGTGGCGGTGGTGCAAGGCACGCTGGGCGGGCTCGCTTTCCTGGTGTTGGGTGTCGGCGGCCCCATGCTGTGGGGCGCTGTCATGGCGCTGTTTTCGCTGCTGCCTGCGGTGGGCGCCTTCCTGGTGTGGGGGCCGGTGGCGGCTTACTTCTTCTTCACCGGCGCGCTGGTGAAGGCGGTCGGCCTCACGTTGTGGGGCGTGCTGGTGATCGGGCTGGTCGACAACCTGCTCAGGCCCATCCTGGTCGGGCGCGACACGCGCCTGCCCGACTGGCTGGTGCTCATCGCCACGCTGGGCGGGCTGGTGGTGTTCGGCCTCAACGGCTTCGTGATCGGCCCGGTCATCGCGGCCGTATTCCTGGTCAGCTGGGACCTGCTGGCCAGCGCGAAGCAAGAGCCTTAACGCGACTTCTTCTTCGCTGGCGCCGCCTGCGCCGCGCCGCCCTGCATGCCTTCGGACATGCCGATCAGCACGCCGCTCGCCAGCGCCGCATAGCTGTCCAGCAGCGCCTGCATGGCCTTCACGCCGGCGGCGCGGCCTTCGCGCATGGCCTGCTGCGCCTGCTGGGTGACCTGCTCGACCGCTTCTTCGGCGCGCGCGCCGGTGACGGTGCCTTTCACCTGCATCTTCTCGAGCACCTGGCCCCACGCTTCGCCCAGCGGCCCGGCGGTCGTGGCCGCGGACTTGCGCACCGTGCTGAAGAACATGTCTTCCATCTTCTCGATGTCGGCCAGCGCCTTCTTCACCTGCGTCTCGCGCAGGCCGGCGCCATGCTCGACCAACTGCGCCAGCGCGCGGCGGTTGGCCTCGACGGCCTGCAACAAGGCGCCGTCCATGCCCGCGATGGCCTTGGCCAGCAGCGGCTCCATCTGCTCGGCGCCCATCGGGTTCTGGCCGGCGCCGCGCGCGGCAGCTGCGGTCACCTGCTTGACGGTACCCTGGATGTTCTTCAGGGTCAGCTCACGTCCCTGCAGCGCCTTCAGCGTGGCGTCCTGCACCGCCTTGCGCAGCGCTTCGCCTTGCCGGGCCGAAGCCTCGGAGAACTGCGTGATCAGGGCATCGGCGTCGAAGCCGTACGGAGCAGTTGCCATGGCGGACTCCTTGAAGGTTGTCCGCGCAATATAGCCACAATCCTCAGGAAACGATATATGCGCCAGCGCCGGTGGCAAACAGCTTGCCGTCCGGCCCGGCGAACTCCATGCGGACACTGGCCACACGCGAGCCCAGCCGCAGCACCTCGGCCTTCAGCTCGAAGTAGTCGCCGATGGCCGGGCGCAGGTAGTCGATGCGCAGGTCGATGGTGCCCAGCTTGGCGAAGCGGTGCAGCCGCTGCGCGGGCGGCTCTTCCATGTGGCGCGCACCGATCGCCGCCATCACGGCCAGCCCGCCCATGGCGTCCAGCCCGGCGCTGATCACCCCGCCGTGCACGCGGTTGTAGAGGTAGTGGCCCACCAGGTCCTGCTTCATCTCGATGCGGCCCCGAGCGATCTCGGGCTTCAGCTCGGTGATCTTCAGGCCCAGCACCAGGTTGAAGAGGATCTTCTCCTCGAAGATCTGCTTGAGCCCCGTCACGAACTCGGGCTCGAAGGCTTCGGGTAGTTGTTGTCTGGTCATAGCCCCAGCTGCCGTGCGGCGAGTTCCTTCATGATCTCCTCGGCGCCGCCGCCGATCATCATCACCTTCACTTCGCGGTAGATGCGTTCGCACTTCGTCCCGCGCATGAACCCCATGCCGCCCAGGATCTGGACCGCCTGGTCGGCGCAGAATTGCATGGCCTGCGTCGAGTGGTTCTTCAGCATGCACACCTGTGCCACACAATGGGGGTCAGATTCCAATTTCCCGGCATCGGCCAGCGCCGTCACCGCGTCCAGCCAGGCTTGCGTGGACGCGATGCGCATCTGCATGTCCACCAGCTTGTGGCGGATCACCTGCCGGTCGACCAGCGGCGAGCCGAAGGTGCGGCGCTGCCGCGCCCAGTCCAGCGCCTCGTCGAAGCAGGCCTGCGCAAAGCCGAGCGCCATGGCCGACATGGCCAGCCGCTCGCCGTTGAAGTTGCTCATGATGATGCGAAAGCCGCCGCCTTCTTCGCCGACCAGGTAACGCGCCGGCACGCGCAAGCCGTCGAAGCGCAGGTGCGCGGTGTCCGAGCACCACCAGCCCATCTTGTCGAGCTTGCTGCGCGAGAGGCCCTTGGCGTCGCCGGGCACGACGATCATCGAGATGCCGCTGGCGCCTTTGCCATCACCCGTGCGAACGGCCACCGTGATCCAGTCGGCGCGCATGCCCGACGTGATGAACACCTTCTCGCCGTCGATTACCCATTCGTTGCCATCGCGTCGCGCCGTCGTGCGCAGCGCCGCGACGTCGGAGCCGCCGCCCGGCTCGGTGATGGCGAGCGCCGCGATCTGCTCGCCGCGCAGCACGGGCGGGATCAGCTCCTGCTGCAGTTCGGGCGTGCCGTGCCGCAACACCGGCGGCAGGCCGATGTTGTGCGAGAACAGGCTGGCCATCAGGCCGCCGCTGCCACCGTAGCGGCTCATGGCCAGCGTCATCGCATGGCGCAGCGCGTACGAAGCGGGCGTGCCGCCCAGCGCTTCGGGGTAGCCCATGCCCAGCAGCCCCAGCGCCGCCGCTTCGCCGTACATCTCGCGCGGGAACTCGCCGGCTTCGTCCCATGCCGCGACGTGCGGAGCCACCCGCTCCACCGTGAAGCGCCGCACGCTGTCGTACAGCGCATCGAAGTCTTCGCTCATGGCGCCGCCTCAAGAGTGACCAGCACCTGCGACGTGGCAGCCTGCTGGCCCGGCTGCACGTGGATGGTCCGCACGACGCCGCTGCGCGTGGCGGCGATCGAATGTTCCAGCTTCATCGACTCCAGGATGACCAGCGGGTCGCCCTTGGCGACTGTCGCACCTGCCTCGGCCTTCACGGCGATAACCTTGCCGTTGAAGGGCGCCCGCAGTTCGTTGGCGCCCGCGCTGCCCGGGCTGCCGGACGGCGGGTCGAACGTCGCGTCTTCGAGGAAGAGGTCGATGCGGCCCTGCTGGATGTGAAAGCGGTTGCCCTCGCGCACCGACAGTGACCGAGACAGTTCCCGCACTTCAGCTTCACGCAGGTCCACAGCCACCAGCACGTTGCGGTGCCGCACGCGCAGCGGCCGGTTGAATGAAACGGCCAGGGCCTGCGCCGGCCCTTGCGGCAGGAAAGCGGACACGGCCGCCGCCTGCACCACGGCGGACTCTTCCGCCTGCAGCTGCGCGCGCAAGGCACTGCCGTGCTCATGCAGGAAGGGAATCAGCGCCTGTCCCGCAACGAACACGGGATGCCGCAAGCAGGCTGCAAGCAGGCGCCGGTTGGTGGGCAGGCCGAGCAGAATCGCCTGGTCCAGGGCCGATGCCAGGCGCGCAATGGCTTCCATTCGCGTGGGCGCGTGCGCGACGAGTTTGCCCAGCATCGAATCGTAGTGCGGCGAAACTTCCAGGCCCGCGTAGATGGCATGGTCGAAGCGCACGCCTGCAGGCGCCTCGAAGCGCCGCACCGTTCCCGTGTGCGGCGCGAACGTCTCGTCTTCCGCACACAGCCGCACCTCGATCGCATGACCTTCGAACCGCAGCTCGTGCTGCGCCAGCGGCAGCGGCTCGCCGCGCGCCACGCGCAACTGCCACTCGACCAGGTCGAGCCCGGTCACCGCCTCGGTCACCGGGTGCTCCACCTGCAGCCGGGTGTTCATCTCCATCAGGAAGAACTCACCCCCTTCGACCAGGAACTCCACCGTCCCTGCGCCCACGTAGCCGGCCGCCTGTGCCAGTTCGACGGCGCAGCGGCCCATGCGTTCGCGCATAGCCGCATCCACGGCCGGCGAAGGCGTCTCCTCAATGATCTTCTGGTGCCGCCGCTGCACCGAGCAGTCGCGCTCGCCCAGGTGGATGCAGTGCCCGTGCGAATCCGCGAACACCTGCACCTCGACGTGGCGCGGCGCCAGCAGCGCCCGCTCCAGCAGCAGCTCGCCGGAGCCGAAGGCGGACTGCGACTCCGAGCGCGCGCTGTGCAGCGCAGCGGGCAAGTCCGCAGCCTGCGCCACCAGCCGCATGCCTCGCCCGCCGCCGCCTGCCGCCGCCTTCACCATCACCGGATAGCCGATGCGTGCTGCCTCGGCCACGAGGCGTTGGTCCGACTGGTCCTCGCCCTGGTAGCCGGGCAGGCAGGGCACGCCGCGCTGCTGCGCCAGCATTTTCGCGCTCGACTTGCTGCCCAATATGCGAATCGCCTCGGGCGGCGGGCCCACCCACATGAGCCCCGCATCGATCACGGCTTGCGCGAACGCCGCGTTCTCGCTCAGGAAGCCGTAGCCCGGATGCACCGCGTCCGCGCCGCACGCCTGGGCGGCGGCCAGCAGCTTGTCGATGCGCAGGTAGGTTTCGGACGATGCGTTGCCGCCGAGCGCACAGGCCTGCCCCGCTTCGCGCACGTGCAGCGCACCCGCATCGGCGTGCGAGTACACCGCGACCGTTGCGATGTCCATGCGATGCGCGGTGCGGATCACGCGCCGCGCAATCTCGCCGCGATTGGCGACCAGCAGCTTCATGACGGCATCGGCCGCTTGGCGATGCCCATGGTCTTGGCCAGGATGCCCAGCATCACTTCGTCGGCGCCGCCGCCGATGGATGCGAGGCGGCCGTCGCGGAACATGCGCGAGACCTTGTTCTCCAGCGTGTAGCCCATGCCGCCCCAGAACTGAAGGCAGGTGTCGGGCACCTGCCGCATGAGCCGCCCTACCTTCAGCTTGGCCATCGACGCGAGTTCCAGCATGTCCTGCCCCTGCACGTACAGGTCGCAGGCGCGGTAGGTCAGCGCGCGCAGCGCCTCTACTTCGGTCTTCAGCTCCGCCAGCTTGAACTGCACCCACTGCTGGTCGGCCAACGTTGCGCCGAACAGCTTGCGCTCCTGCGCCCATTCGATGGTCCAGTCGATGCAGTAGTTCAGCGACAGCAGGCTGCTGGCCGCGGCCCACAGGCGCTCTTCCTGGAACTGCTGCATCTGGTAGACGAAGCCCTGGCCTTCCTCGCCGATGCGGTAGCGCTGCGGCACGCGCACCTCGTCGAAGTAGATCAGGCCGGTGTCGGACGAGTGCATGCCGATCTTGCGGATCTTCTGGGCGACCTCGATGCCTTTCACGAGCTTGCCGTTCTCGCGCATCGGTACGATCACCAGGCTCTTGTTGCGGTGCACCGGCCCTTCGCCGGTGTTCACCAGCATGCACATCCAGTCGGCCTGCAGGCTGTTGGTGATCCACATCTTCTGGCCGGTGATCACGTAGTCGTCGCCGTCCTTGCGCGCGCGGCTTTTCACGCCCGACACGTCGCTGCCCGCGCCGGGCTCGCTCACGCCGATGCAGGCAACCATTTCGCCCGTGATGGCCGGCACCAGGAACTGCTTCTTCAGCTCGTCGCTGCCGAAGCGCGCCAGCGCCGGCGTGGCCATGTCGGTCTGCACCCCGATGGCCATGGGCACCCCGCCGCAGTGCGTGTGCCCCAGCGCCTCGGCCATCGCCATCGAGTACGAGTAGTCGAGCCCGGCACCGCCGTATTCCTCCGGCTTGCACAACCCGAGCAAGCCGAGCTCGCCCAGCCGCTTGAACACCTGGTGCGCCGGAAAGATCTCCGCCGCCTCCCATTCGTCCACGTGGGGGTTGATCTCTTCGTCGATGAAGCGCTTGAGGGTTTTCTGGATTTCCTGGTGTTCGTGGGTGTATTGCATTTCTATCTCCAATTCGAAGTCCGGACGCAAAGGGCGCAAAGGTACGCAAAGGACGCAAAAGAAGTCCGAAAGAATTTGCGAAATCCTTTTGCGTCCTTTGCGAAACCTTTGCGTCCTTTGCGTCCGGTTTTCATGTCTTCCTCACATCCTCGCCACGCCGAACTGCATCGGCCGAAGCTGCTTCGCGGCTGCTTCGCTGATCGTGTCCAAACAGAAGGCCAGAACCGCCCGCGTGTCGCGAGGATCGATCACGCCGTCGTCGAGCAGCAGGCCCGACGTGTAGAAAGGGTCGGCCTGCGCCTCGAACATGGCCACGATCTTGTCGAACTGGGCCTTGGACTGCGCCGGGTCGGCCGCGATGCCTTTGCGCGCCATGGCCGCGTCGGTCACGATCTGCATCGTGCGCGCCGCCTGTTCGCCGCCCATCACCGCAGTGCGCGCGCTCGGCCAGCTGAAGAGGAAGCGCGGCGCATAGCCGCGGCCGCACATGCCGTAGTTGCCCGCGCCGAACGAGGCGCCGCACTGGATGGTGAGCTGCGGCACCGTGGCGTTGGTCACCGCCTGGATCATCTTGCTGCCGTGCTTGATCATCCCGCCCTGCTCGCTCTCCTTGCCCACCATGTAGCCGGTGGTGTTCTGCAGGTAGACGATGGGGTGGCCCAGCTGGCACATGTACTGGATGAAGTGCGTGGCCTTGTTGGCGCCGGGCACGTCGATGGGACCGTTGTTGGTGATGAAGCCGACGGCGTGGCCGGCAATGTGGCCCTGCGCGCAGACCGTCTGCGCGCCGTACAGCGGCTTGAAATCGAGGTAGGACCCGTCGACGAGCTGCGCGATGACGTCGCGCATGTCGACGGGTTCTCGAAGGTTGGCGGGCATCAGCGCCAGCATGCCGTCATCCCCGCGTGAGGAGCGGAGGCGTACGTGGGGACCCAGGGCTTCCAAAGCGGACGCGCTGGATTCCTGCCTCCGCGGGAATGACGCGACGACCTCCCGGCAGATCCCCAGCGCATGCCGGTCATCCTCCGCGAGATACTCCCCCAAGCCCGACACCACCGTATGCATCTCGGCGCCACCCAACTCCTCTTCGGTCGCCATCTCGCCCGTCGCTGCCATCAACAACGGCGGCCCCGCCAGGAACGCCCGTGACCGCCCCCGCACCATGATCACGATGTCGCTCAACCCCGGCATATAGGCCCCACCCGCCGTGCCCGAGCCATGCTGCACCGTCACCACCGGCAGCCCCGCCGCCGACAACCGCGCCAGGTTGCGGAACAGTTCGCCGCCGCGCACGAAGCCTTCCACGCGGTACTTCATCAGGTTGGCCCCGGCGCTTTCAACCAGGTGGATGAAGGGCAGGCGGTTCAGCAGCGCGATCTCCTGCACGCGCAGGATCTTGTCCAGCCCCATCGCCTGGATCGCGCCCGCATCGATGCCCGAATCGCTGGCCACCACCATGCAGCGCACGCCGCTCACGAAGCCGATGCCGGCGATCATGCCGCCGCCGGGCACCGACTCGTTGGGGTCCTTGTTGTCCTGCATGAAGCCCGCCAGCGAGCACAGCGGCAGCCACTGCGCACCCGGGTCCAGCAGCAAGGCCACGCGCTCGCGCGGCAGCAGCTGGCCGCGCTTGTCGAACACCGGCTTGGCTTCGGCCGAGCGCGCGGCAGCACGCCCCTCCAGTGCGCGCAACTGCGCGATGCGCCCCAGCATGGCTTCGCTGCGTTCGCTCACTGGAACACCTTCGGCACTTGGTAGCGATGGAAGCCGTCGAACGGCTTCACCGCTTCGCGCTGCTGCACGTCGCCGGGTGCGGCTATCTGGCCCCAGCCCATGCGCACCTGCGGCCGCGCACCGTCGATGCGCAGCACCGTGCCGCTGATGAAGGAAGCGGCCGGCGACAGCAGGAACACGATGCCCGCCGACGTCTCCGCTTCGTTGCCGAAGCGCCCCGCCGGCACCGTCTCTTTCATCTCGCGCAGCATGGGCCCGGCTTCGGCCGGGTAGTGGTCCATTCCGCTCGACGCGATGTAGCCCGGCGCCACCGCGTTCACGCGCACGCCGCTGCGCGCCCACTCCATCGCCACCGTCTCGGTGAAGCTCACCATGCCCGCGCGCGCCGCGCCGCTGTGCGCCATGCCGGGCATCGATCCCCAGATGTCGGCCACGATGTTCACGATGGCGCCGCCGTGGTCGCGCATCCACTGCAGGTAGCATTCGCGCGCCACCAGGAAGCCGCCGGTCAGGTTGGTCTGCAGCACGGCGTCCCAGCCTTTTGCGCTGATGGTTTCGGCCGGCGCGATGTACTGGCCGCCCGCGTTGTTGACCAGCCCATCCAGCCGCCCCTGCGCGACGACGATGGCCTGTACCACGTCCCTCACCGCGTCTTCCTGCCGGATGTCGCAGGCGTGGAAGCTGGCGCGGCCGCCGTCGGCCACGATTTCGCCCGCCACGTCGTGCAGCTTGTCGAGCTTGCGACCGATGAGCACGACATGCGCGCCCAGCGACGCCAGCTCGTGCGCGGTGCAGCGGCCGATGCCCGAGCCGCCGCCGGTGACCAGGACGACCTTGCCGGCAAACACCCCGGGCGCGAAAACCGAACGGTAGTGGCTCACTTTCCTTCTCCGATGAACAGGCCCAGCGCCGCGTCGGCCAGCTCGTCCAGCGACGCTCCCTTGCGGCGGTCGTACCACTGGGCCGACCAGTTGAGCGCGCCGAAGATGAGCAGGCGCGCGAGTTTCACGTCGGCCTTCAGCCGGCCGGTGCGGCGCAGTTCCTGCAGCACCGGCACCCAGGCCGCCTCGTACTCGCCCTGCAGCTGCGCCAGGCTCGAGCGCTGCTTGGGCGTGATGGAGCGCGCCTCGTACAGCATGACGGGGATGAAGTCGCTGCCGGGGCCCAGCAGCACGTCGAAATGGTTGCGCACCAGCACGCGCAGCTGCGCGACGGCATCGGTCGCGCCGGCGCTGTCCAGCGCCGCCTGCTGCCGCTCGATGGCCGAGCGCATGCCCTCTTCCATCACGGCGTTCAGCAGTGCCTGCTTGCTCTTGAAGTGGTAGAAGGGCGAGCCGCTCTGCATGCCGGCGGCCGCCGCGATGTCGCGCGTGCTGGTGGCGTCGTAGCCCTTGCGGCGGAACAGGCGCGCCGCCTCGCGCACCAGGTCGCGCCGGCGGTTGCCGTCGTCGCGCTCGTCCACCGTCTTGCGCGGGCGGCCGCGCGGGCGCTTGGTATCGGCAACGGCGGTGTCCATGGACGCTCACCGTACCAGATCGGATTATTTATAGCAAGCGGGCGCTTGGTGAAAATAGGGCGCCAGGAAAGGCGCCGTGCGGCTGCCGCGCGCCCGGGCCACCTGCGCGGGCGGGCCGGCTGCCACGATGCGTCCGCCTTCGCCGCCGGCGCCCGGGCCCATGTCGATGACCCAGTCGCTGCGTGCCACGACGCGCATCTCGTGCTCGACGACAACGACGGTGTTGCCCTCGGCCACCAGCCTGTCGAGTTGCAGCAGCAGCCGGTCGACGTCGGCTGCGTGCAAGCCCGTCGTCGGCTCGTCCAGCACGTACAGCGTGTCGCCGCGGTGGGCCCGCTGCAGTTCGGTGGCCAGCTTGATGCGCTGGGCTTCCCCGCCCGACAGTTCGGTCGCGGGCTGGCCGAGCCGCAGGTAGCCCACGCCGATGTCCTGCAGCACATGCAGCGGCCTGGCTACCTGCAGCTCGCCTGCAAAGAAGGTGGCCGCTTCGTCGACAGTCATGCCGAGCACCTCGGCGATGTTCCTGCCGTTCCATTGCACGGCCAGCGTGGCGGGGCTGTAGCGCGCGCCGTGGCATTCGGGACAAGGCGCATAGACGCTGGGCATGAAGAGCAATTCGATCGAGACGAAGCCTTCGCCTTCGCAACGGCTGCAACGGCCCTTGGGCACGTTGAACGAGAACCGGCCTGCATCGAAGCGGCGCCGCCGCGCGGCCGGCGTCGCGGCGAACAGCTTGCGCACGGCATCGAACAAGCCCGTGTAGGTGGCCAGGTTCGACCTCGGCGTGCGGCCGATCGGCTTCTGGTCCACCCGCACCAGCCGCTTCACGAGGTGCAGGTCGCCGGTGAGGTGCGCCGCCAGTCCTTCCCCGGCGATCGTCTCTTCGTCGGCTTCGTGTCCGTCGTCGCCCAGCGGGCTGCCCAGGTGCTGCGCCACGGTTTCGAGCAGCGCCTGGCTGACCAGCGTGGACTTGCCCGAGCCCGACACCCCGGTCACCGACGTGAAGCAGCCGACCGGCAAGGCAGCGTGCACGCACCGGAGGTTGTTGCGGGTGACACCCTCCAGCCGCAGCCAGCCTGCCGGTTGCCGCGGCCCCCGCAACGGCAGGTTCACTTCGCCGAACAGGTACCTGCGCGTGTGCGACGCCGCCACCTGCGCCAGGCCATCCGGCGGGCCGCTGTACAGCACGCGCCCGCCGCGCTCGCCGGCGTCGGGCCCCACATCGACCAGCCAGTCGGCGCGGTGCATCATGTCGAGGTCGTGCTCGACGACGTACACCGTGTTGCCAGCTGCCTTCAGGCGCTGCAGCGCAGCAAGCAGCGCCTGGCTGTCGGCGGGATGCAGCCCGGCGGAAGGCTCGTCCATCACGTAGACGACGCCGAACAGCTGCGAGCCGAGCTGCGTGGCCAGCCGCAGCCGCTGGAGTTCGCCCGGCGACAGGGTGGGCGTGCTCCGGTCCAGGGACAGGTAGCCCAGCCCCAGCGCGAGCAGCGTGTCGAGCCGCGCCACGACATCATGGGCCAGCCGCCCCGCGGCAACACGCTTGTCTTCGGCGCCTTCGAAGTGCCCTTCGGCGGCCGGCCGCAGCGCTTGCGCCACCTCGGCGAGCGGCAGGTGCGCCAGCTCGCCGATGTCGAGGCCGGCGAACCGGACCGCCAGCGCTTCGCGCTTGAGGCGCTTGCCGTGGCACGCGGGGCAGAGTGTGCCGGCCATGTAACGCGCCACGCGCTTCTTCATCATCGCGCTGGACGTGGTTGCGAAGGTCTGCAGTACATAGTTGCGGGCGCTGGTGAAGGTGCCCATGTAGGCGGGCTCGGTCCTGGCGCGCAACGCCGCCTTCGTTTCCTTCGGGGTGAAGCCCGGGTACACGGGCACCGTCGGGGTCTCGTCGGTGAAGAGGATCCAGTCGCGGTCCTTCTTCGGCAATTCCCGCCACGGTCGGTCCACGTCATAGCCGAGCGTGACCAGGATGTCGCGCAGGTTCTGCCCGTGCCATGCCGGGGGCCAGGCCGCAATGGCCCGCTCGCGGATCGTCAGCGTGTCGTCCGGCACCATCAGCGCTTCGGTGGCGTCGTACACGCGGCCCTGGCCATGGCACTGCGGGCATGCCCCCTGCGGCTTGTTGGGCGAGAAGTCTTCGGCATGCAGCATCGGCTGCCGGGGCGGGTAGGTACCGGCGCGCGAATACAGCATGCGCAGCGAGCTGGAAATGCCCGCCACGCTGCCGACGGATGAGCGCGCCTGCGGCGTCCCGCGCTGCTGTTGCAGCGCCACCGCAGGCGGCAGGCCGTCGATGGAGTCGACATCGGGCACACCCGCCTGGTCGATCAGCCGCCGCGCGTAGGGCGACACCGACTCCAGGTAGCGCCGCTGCGCTTCGGCGTACACGGTGCCGAAGGCCAGAGACGACTTCCCCGAGCCCGAGACCCCGCTGAACACCACCAGGGCATCGCGCGGAATGTCGACGTCGATGTCCTTCAGGTTGTGCTCGCGCGCACCACGGACGCGCACGAAACCATTTGCTTCCCTGGTCATCCGCGCGACCTTAGCCCGGCCATGCGGCCCGGCGCGTGGGAGGCGGCTGAAGGCCCCTGTAGGCGCGCTTGCGGCGCCGGCTGACGCGGTTGTAGCGCCCTGGACTATGGGCGGCCGCGACGCGGCGCCCCAAGCTACGGGCTCGCTGCCCAACCGCGGAGGCCTTTTCGATGATCCTCGTTTCCCATACCCCCGTGTTCTGGCCCCGCCGTGCACCTCAGCCGCGGGTGGTCACGCACCGGTTCACGCTGCAGATGCGCGAAGGCGCCACTGAAGTGATCGACGAGCCCGACGAGGGCGTCAGCGTGCGCTGCAACCGCGGGCGGCTCTGGATCACGCACGACGGCGACCCCAAGGACGTGGTGCTGGAGGCGGGGCAGGGCTACACGTCGCAGAAGAGCGGGCGCATGACGCTGCATGCGGTGGCGCTGAGCGAAGTGGAGATGGTGTTCCGGCGTTAAGACCAGCCGCCGCCCAAAGCCCGATACAACTGCACCTGGTTCTGCAGCCGCGCCAGGCGCGCCTGCACCAGCGCCTGCTGCGCCGTGAACAGCGAGCGCTGCGCATCCAGCAGGTCGAGGTAGCTCGACACGCCGTTGTCGTAGCGCAATTGCGCCAACCTCGTGCGCACCGCCTCGGCCTCGACCACCGCCGCTTGCGCGCGCACCTGCTCACCCAGCGTCGCGCGCCCGGCCAGTGCATCGGCCACTTCGCGGAAAGCCGACTGGATAGCCCGCTCGTACTGCGCCACGGCGATGTCGCGGCCGGCCTGCGCTGAAGCCAGGCCCGCGCGGTTGCGTCCCGCATCGAAGATCGGCTGCACCAGCGACGGCGCCACCGTCCAGCCCCACGAGCCACCCTTGAACAGCCCCGACAAGTCGTTGCTGGCCGTGCCCACGCCTGCCGTCAACGAGATGCGCGGGAAGAACGCCGCGCGCGCCGCGCCGATGTTGGCGTTGGCCGCGACGAGTTGCTGCTCGGCCTGGCGCACGTCGGGCCGCTTCGCCAGCACTTCGGACGGCGTGCCGGCCGGCAGGTCGGGCAGCCGCACGGAATCGGTGGTGATGCCCACGCGATAGTCCGCGCCCACCGCTTCGCCCAGCAACAGGCCCAGAGCATTCAGGTCGGCCGCGCGCTGCCGCTGCAACTGCGTCAGCACCGCGCGCGCCGACTCGGTGAGCGACTGGGCCTGCCGGAAGTCGATCTCCGACGACGCGCCGTTTTCGAAGCGTAGCCGCGTGAGCCGAAGCGACTCTTCGCGCGTGGCCAGCGCCTGCTGCGTAAGCGCCAGAAGCTCCTCGTCGGCGGCCAGGTTGAGCCAGGTATTGGCGACCGTGGCCACCAGCGTCGCCTGCGCCGCCTTGCGCCCTTCCTCGGTGGCCAGGTATTGCGCCAGCGCCACTTCGCCCAGGCTCGCGACGCGGCCGAACAGGTCGATCTCCCACGAAGTGAACGCGATGCCGGCCGTGTAAGTGCCCGACGTGTTGGGCGTGCGCGACCCGGCGATCGAAGCACCCACCGTCGGAAACTGGTCGGCCCGCCGGATGTCGTACTGCGCGCGGGCCTGCTCGATGTTGAGCACCGCCACGCGCAGGTCGCGGTTGTTCTTCAGCGCCGTCGCCACCAGGGCGCGCAGTCGCGCGTCCGCAAAGAACTTCTGCCAGTCGAGCTCGGCCGCCGCCACGCCCCCTGCCGCAGCCGGATACGGAAACGCCGCCGGCACCGGTGCTTCGGGGCGCTGGTACACGGGAGCCATCGAGCATCCGGAGGCGATTGGAACGCAGAAGACGCAGAAGATTCGCAGAAACCGCAGAAGGACTTCCAAAGAAATCTTCCGTATTTCCTTCTGCGTCTTCTGCGAATCTTCTGCGTCTTCTGCGTTCAAGACCTTGCCCATAAGCCCCTACTCCCCCGACGCCGGCGCTTCGAGCTCGTGCGCATACATCTTGCGCTGCCGCTCGCTGCCCTTGAAGAAGCTGCGCACCACCACGAAGAACACCGGCACGAACAGCACGGCGAGTGCCGTCGCGGTGATCATGCCGCCCATCACGCCGGTGCCGATGGCGCGCTGGCTGGCCGAGCCGGCGCCGGTGGCCACCACCAGCGGCAGCACGCCGAGGATGAAAGCCAGCGACGTCATGATGATCGGCCTGAAGCGCAGGTGGCACGCCGCCAGCACCGCGTCGACCAGCGACTTGCCCTGCGCATGCAGGTCTTTTGCGTACTCGATGATCAGCACCGCGTTCTTGGCCGACAGGCCCATGATCGTCACCAGTCCCACCTTGAAGTACACGTCGTTCGGGAAGCCGCGGATGTTGGCGCCGATCAGTGCGCCGATGATCCCCAGCGGCACCACCAGGATCACCGAGAACGGGATCGACCAGCTTTCGTACAGCGCCGCCAGGCACAGGAACACGGCCAGCAGCGAGAAACCCAGCAGGATGAACACCTGCGCGCCCGACAACTTCTCTTCGCGCGACTGGCCGGTCCATTCGTAGGCAAAACCGGTCGGCAACTGCGCGGCCAGCTGCTCCATTTCGCGCATGGCCTCGCCGGTGCTGCGGCCCGGCGCAGCATCGCCCGAGATGCGCATGGACGGGTAGCCGTTGTAGCGCACGGTTTGCATCGGCCCCAGCACCCAGCGCGTCGATGCGAAGGCGCCGAGCGGCACCGCCACGCCTTTGGCATTGAGCGCCGGAATCCGCATCAGGTCTTCCGGCTGCATGCGCGAAGGCGCATCGGCCTGCACCACCACGCGCTGCAGGCGCCCGCGGTTCGGGAAGTCGTTGACATAGGCCGAGCCCAGGGACGACGAAAGCGCGCCGCTGATCGCATCGAAGCTCACGCCCAGCGCACTGGCCTTTTCGCGGTCGATGTCGATCTGCAGCTGCGGCGCGTCTTCCAGCCCGTCGGAGCGCACGCCCTGCAGCACGGGGCTCTTGGCCGCCAGCGCCAGCAGCTGGTTGCGCGCTGCCACCAGCGCCTCGCGGCCGTTGCCGCCGCGGTCCTGCAGGCGGAAGTTGAAGCCGGTGGCCGTGCCCAGCTCGGGGATGGCCGGCGGGCTCAACGCGAAGATGAACGCATCGCGGATGCCCGCGAGCGCCATGAAGGCGCGCCCGCTGACGGCCTGTGCCGTGTGCTCGGCACCCTTGCGCTCGTCCCAGTCCTTCAGCGTCACGAAGGCGAAGCCCGCGTTCTGCCCCTGCCCCGAAAAGCTGAAGCCCAGCACGCCCACCATGCTCTGCACCTCGGGCTGCTTCAGCATGTACTCCTCCACCTGCTGCACCACGTTGCGCGTGCGCTCGATGGTGGCGCCCGGCGGCAGCTGGATGCTCACCAGCATGTAGCCCTGGTCCTCACCGGGCAGGAACGACGTGGGCAGCCGCGCGAACAGGAACACCACCGCCGCCACGATCGCGAAGTACACGCCGATGGCGCGCCGCCGCTTGCCGAGGATGCGCGCCACGAAATCCTCGTAGCCATGCGCGGTGGCCTTGAAGCCGCGGTTGAAACGGCCGAAGAAGCCGCCTTTTTCCAGGTGGTGGCCGGCCTGCATGGGCTTGAGCAGCGTGGCGCACAGCGCCGGCGTGAGCGACAGCGCCATGAAAGCCGAGATCATGATCGACGCCAGCATCACGGCCGAGAACTGCTTGTAGATGTTGCCGACCGCGCCGCCGAAGAAGGCCAGCGGCACGAACACCGAGATCAGCACCACCGTCACGCCGACGATGGCGCCCTGGATCTGGCCCATCGCCTTCTTGGTCGCCTCGCGCGGCGGCAGGCCTTCCTCGCTCATGATGCGCTCGACGTTCTCCACCACCACGATGGCGTCGTCCACCACGATGCCGATGACCAGCACCATGCCGAACATGGTGAGCACGTTGATCGAGAAGCCCAGCGCCAGCAGCACCGCAAAAGTGCCCAGCAGCGACACCGGTACCACGACCGCGGGGATCACGGTGTAGCGCATGTTCTGCAGGAACAGGTACATCACCAGGAACACCAGCGCCATCGCCTCCAGCAGCGTCTCGACCACCTGCGCGATGGAGATGCTGACGAAGCGCGAGCTGTCGTAGGGGATGGCCCACTTCATGCCGGCCGGGAAGAACTTGGACAGTTCCTCCATGCGCGCACGCACCGCCTTGGCAGTGGCCAGCGCATTGCCGGTGGGTGACAGCTGCACGCCGATGCCGGTGGACGGCTGGCCGTTCAGCCGCGCGGAGATCGCGTAGCCCTGCGCGCCGAGCTCCAGCCGTGCCACGTCCTTCAGGCGCACCGCCGCACCGTCGGCCGTGCTGCGCAGCTGGATGTTGCCGAACTGCTCCACCGAAGAGAGCTGGCCATTGACGACGACGGTGGCCGCGATGCCTTGCCCTGCCACGTTCGGCTGGTCGCCGATGGCGCCGGCCGATACCTGCGCGTTCTGCGCGCGGATGGCGGCCGTCACGTCGGCCATCGACAGGTTGAAGCTCACCAGCTTGGCCGGGTCTATCCACACGCGCATGGCGCGCTCGGTGCCGAACAGCTGCGCCTGGCCGACGCCGGGGATGCGTTGGATTTCGGGCAGCACCACGCGCGACGCGTAGTCGCCCAGCGCCACCGGGTCGAACTCGCCCTTTTCCGAGGAGAGGATGGTGAACAGCAGGAAGTTGGAGCGCGCCTTGTCGACGCGCACGCCCTGCTGCGTCACGGCGGCGGGCAGCCGCGGGCCGGCGCGCGCCAGCCGGTTCTGCACGTCCACCTGCGCCAGGTCGGGGTTGGTGCCGGTCTCGAAGGTCAGCGTGATCGAGCCGCCGCCGTTGGCCTGCGCCACCGACTCCATGAAGATCAGGCCGGGCGAGCCGTTCATCTCCTGCTCGATCACCGACAGCACGGTCTCTTCGAGCACCTGCGCCGAGGCGCCGGGATAGTTGGCGCCGATGACGATGGAAGGCGGCGCCACCGACGGGTACTGCGACACCGGCAGGCGCACGATGGCGACGGCGCCCAGCACCAGGATGAACAGCGCGATCACCCATGCGAAGACCGGGCGGTCGATAAAGAACTTCGCCATGCGTCAGCCCTTTGCCGGTGCAGCCGACCAGGGCACCGGCTTCACCGTCTGGCCGGGGCGCAGCTTCTGGAAGCCGTCGACCATCACCTGCTCGCCGGGCTTCAGGCCTTCCAGCACCACCCAGCTGCCGGCCTGCGAGCCGCCCAGCTTGATGGTGCGTGGCGCCACCTTGCCGTCGGGCGCCACCACCATCACGGTGTCGCCGGTGGGCGATCGCGTCACGGCCTGCTGCGGCAGCACCAGCGCGTTGCCCGCCCGCCCCTGCTCGATGCGCACGCGCACGTACATGCCGGGCAGCAGCATGCCGCGCGGGTTGGGCACTTCGGCGCGCAGCGTGACCTGGCCCGTGCCGGGGTCCACCGACAGGTCGGCAAACAGCAGCTGGCCCGGCTGCGGGTGCTCGCTGCCGTCTTCCAGCAGCACGCGCACCTGCGCGCCTTCGGGGCCGGCGCGCTTCAGGCGGCCCTGCTCCAGCGCGCGGCGCAGGTTCAGCACCTCGCTGGCCGACTGCGTGAAGTTGACGTACAGCGGGTCGACTTGCTGGATGACGGCGAGCGGCGTGGCTTCGCCCTGCCCCACCAGCGCGCCCTCGGTCACCAGCGAGCGGCCGATGCGCCCTGAGATGGGCGCGGTGACGGCCGCGTGCGACAAATTGATCTCGGCCGTACGCACGGCCGCGCGCGCCACGGCCACTTCGGCCTCGGCCTGCTTCTGCGCAGCCACCGCATTGGCGTAGTCCTGCTTGCTGATGGCGTTGGCTTCTACCAGTGGTTTGTAGCGCTGGGCCAGCCCGGCGGCCTGCCCCAGGTTGGCTTCGGCGCGCGCCAGCGAGGCCTGCGCACTGGCTTGCGCAGCGGCATAGGGCGCGGGGTCGATGCGATACAGCACCTGGCCGGCGCGCACGTCGCTGCCTTCCTTGAACAGGCGCTGCTGCACGATGCCGGCGGCGCGCGCACGCACCTGCGCCACGCGCAGCGGCTCCAGCCGCCCGGGCAGCTCCGTCATCAGGGGCACGTCGCCGGTGGCCACGGTAATCACGCCGACTTCGGGTGGCGGCGGGCCGCCGCCTTGCGCCGCGGCCGTGCCTGCGCCCTGCCCGCAACCGGCCAGCAAAGCCGCCGCCAAGCCCAGCGCGAATGGGTAACGAAGCATCATGGTTGTTCTGGGGAAAAGACTGCAACGATACCGCGCACGCGAGGATTGCGCACGCAAGGGGCTTCCAGCCTCCTGACAGTTGCATGAGAATGTTCGCATGACCCTGCATATCGGCATCGTCGCCTGCTCCGCAGAAGGCGCATCGCTTTGCTACCGCACCATCTGCACCGAGGGCGCCGCGGTGCTGGGACGGCCCCACGCCCACCCCGAAGTGTCGATGCACACGCCGCCGCTGGCCGACACCATGGACTGCATCTACCGCGACGACTGGCAGGGTGTGGCCGGCATCATGCTGGCGTCGGCGCACAAGCTCGCGGCGATCGGGGCCGACTTCCTGATCTGCCCCGACAACACCCTGCACCAGGCCCTGCCGCACGTGTTGCCGCGGTCGCCCAGGCCGTGGCTGCACATCGCGAGCGTGGTGGCCGACGAAGCCGCGCGGCGCGGTTTCCGGCGCGTGGGCCTGACCGGCACGAAGTGGCTGGTCGACAGCGACGTGTATCCCGCCGGTTACGTGCGGCCTTCGGCGGCCGACCGCGAAGCCATCAACCGGGTGATCATGGATGAGCTCGTCTGCGGCGTGTTCAAGCCGGAAGCGGTCGCGCTGTTCCAGCGCGTCATCGGCGGCATGAAGGCCGAGGGCTGCGATGCAGTCGTGCTGGGCTGCACCGAAATTCCGCTCATCATGGACGACGGCAACTCGCCCTTGCCCACGCTGGATTCGACCCGGCTGCTCGCCAGGGCGGCTCTGCAGCGAGCGGCGAACACCGGCTGACGCTAAACTGGCGCGTGGTCCAATCCATCGATACGCGACTGACCGAGCAGCGCAACCCGCGCAGCACCCGGATCGACCAGCTCTCCACCATCGAGATCGTCGACCTCATCAACGCCGAAGACCGCATGGTGGCGGCGGCGGTGGCCGAAGAGCGTGAGCAGGTGGCGCGTGCCATCGACCTCACGGTCGATGCCTTCCGCAAGGGCGGCAGGCTGTTCTATGTGGGCGCGGGCACTTCCGGGCGGCTCGGCGTGCTGGACGCTTCCGAGATGCCGCCCACCTACAACACCGATCCCGAGCTGGTGCAGGGCGTCATCGCCGGCGGACTGGCCGCGCTGGTGCGCGCGCAGGAAGGCGCCGAAGACCACGCCGAGGACGGCGCGAAGGCCATGGACGAGCGCAACGTGGGCGCCAACGACTTCGTGCTGGGCATCGCCGCCTCGGGCACCACGCCTTACGTGCATGGCGCGCTCAAGCGCGCCCGCGAGCGCGGCGCGCGCACCGGCTTCCTGCTGTGCACCTACCCGTCCGAGCGGCTGATGCAGTCGCACGACGTGGTGATCGCCCCGCTGGTCGGCCCCGAGGTCATCACGGGTTCGACCCGCATGAAGGCGGGCACGGCCACCAAGCTCGTGCTCAACACGATCAGCACGGCCGCCATGGTCAAGACCGGTAAGGTGTTCGGCAACCTGATGGTGGACCTGCAGGTCACCTGCCAGAAGCTGCAGGACCGCGGCGAGCGCATCCTGATGGAGACGCTGGGCATCGAGCGCTGGGAGGCGCAGCACCTGCTGGAAGCCTCGGGCGGCCACGTGAAGCTGGCCATCGTGATGAACAAGCTGGGGCTCGACGCCGAAGGGGCGCGGCGCGAGCTGGACGTGGCCGGTGGCTCCATTGCCGACGTGGTCGGCGACCTGAAGGGACGATGATGCGGGTGATCGGGCTCATGTCGGGCACTTCGCTGGACGGCATCGACGTGGCCATCGTCGACTTCGAAGGCACCACCGAGGCCGACTTGCGCTGGGCCTGCAAGGGTTTCATGAGCCTGCCCTACGCGCCGCGGCAGCGCGATGCGATCCACGACGTGATGGTCAAGGGCAGCACCGCCGCGCTGTGCGCGCTGCACGGCATGCTGGGCGAATGGTTCTCCGAAGCGGTGCTGCAGGCCTGCACGCAATACGGCGTTGCGCTCGATTCGGTCGGCCTCATCGGCTCGCACGGCCAGACCATCTGGCACCAGCCGCCGCAGCAGGCCGTGCGCGGCTTCACGCTGCAACTGGGCTGCCCCGCCACCATCGCCGAGCGCACCGGCCGCCCCGTGGTCAGCGACTTCCGCACGCGCGACGTGGCCGCCGGCGGGCAGGGGGCGCCGCTGGTGCCTTGGGTGGACCGCGCGCTGTTCTCGGCGCCGGGCAGGAAGCGCGCGCTGCAGAACATCGGCGGCATGGGCAACGTCACCTGGCTGCCGCCGCGCGGCGAGGCGGCCGACCTGCTGGCTTTCGACACCGGCCCGGGCAACGTGATGATCGATGCGGCGGTGGCGCTGGCGACGCAGGGCGCCGAAGCGTACGACCGCGACGGCCAATGGGCCAGGCGCGGCACGGTGCGCACCGACCTGCTGGCCGAGTTGCTGCAGCACCCGTTCTACGCGGCGCCGCCGCCCAAGTCGACTGGGCGCGAGGTGTTCGGGCAGGCGATGGTGGCCGACCTTGCTGCGCGGCCCGGCCTGCCGTGGCCCGACCTGATCGCGACCTTGACGGCGCTGACGGCGCACACCATCGCGCGCGCTTATCGCGGCTGGCTGGTGCCGCGTGGGCTGGACGAGGTGTTCGTCACCGGTGGCGGCGCGCGCAACCCGGTGCTGATGGAGGCGATCCGGCGCGAACTCGCGCCGCTGCCCGTGCGCACGGGGGACGAGCTGGGTGTGGACGGCGACGCGAAGGAAGCGGTGGCGTTCGCGGCGCTGGCGTGGGCGCACGTGAATCGCGTGCCGTGCAATGTGCCGGCGGCTACCGGCGCCAGTGGCGTGCGCGTGTTGGGTTCCTATACGCCGGCGTGACCTTCACAGGTGCTTGAAGTAAAACGTCGTCGAGCACAACCCGCCCTCGGGCATCAACGCATACTTCGGCACGTCCCCCACCCGCTGCCACCCCGCGCGCTGGTACAGCCGCTCGGCGTCGCCGCCCGTCACGGTGTCCAGCACCAGCACGTTGCGCCCTTCGCGCCGCGCTTCTTCGTCCACCGCATCCATCAGCAATTGCGCGATGCCCTGCCGCCGCGCGCGGCGGTGCACCAGCATCTTGGCCACGTCGGCGCGATGCGGCTGGTTCTCCGGCAGGTCCAGGATCAGCTGCACGGTGCCGACCACCGAGCCTTCGCTGTCCTCGGCCACCAGCAGCGCACGCTCGCCACGCACCACACCCGCGGCCACCTTGCGCCAGAAAGCCACGGCCCGCTCGCGCGACAGCGGCAGCATGAAGCTCACCGATGCGCCGCCCTCCACGCAGTCCACCAGCACATCGGCCAGCGGCTCGATGAGCGTCTCGGCCTCTTCGGGCGCCGCGCGGCGCACGGTCACTCGTCGGGTCATCGGGTCCTCCGGGTGGGTGAGACGGCGGCCAGCGCCACCAGGTAGCGCGCGGGTTCGCGCGTCGGGTTGCGGAACACGATGGGTGCATCGAGCTTCATGGCCAGGCAGTCGCCCGCCTGCAGCCGCCACTTGTCGTCGCCGACGGTGAGTTCCATCGTGCCTTCGATCATCCACACCTGCTGGTGCACGTCGGCGTCGCGCGCGCTGTTGTCCAGCGCCACGCGCTTGCCGGGGGGAAAGACCACGTCCACCAGTTGCAGGGGCGACGCCACCGCCGGCGAGACGGTGCGGCGCACGTAGCCGGAAGCGGGGTCGGTCCACACCGGTTGCACCTGCAGCCGCGCCAGGGGCGAAGGCGGCGCGGCCGCGGCCACGTCCTGCTGGAACAGCGAGGACAGGGACGTGCCGAGTGCAGCCGTCAGCTTGTCCAGCACGACGGCGGTGGGGCTGCTGCGGCCGCTTTCGATGAGCGAGATGTTGGAGCGGCTCACGCCGCTCAGCTCCGCCAGCGCCTCCAGCGACAGCCCCTGCGCGTCGCGCAACTGGCGCACGCGCGAGGCGATCAGGGTGTTGACATCCATAGCCTCCAGTTTACTGGAAACGATTCTTCCATCAAACTGGAGGGCGTCAACGCACCCGGCACTGCCGCGAAGCCTGGCGCAGCCAGGCTATGAGGGCCGCGCGCTCGGCCGCGTCCGGCACGCCCGAGTAGGTCATGGTGGTGCCCGGCAGCGCGGCCATCGGGTCCGCGAGAAAGCGCGACAGGCTGGCTTCGTCCCAGGTGATGCCCGAGGCCTTCATCGCGCTGGAGTAGTCGGCAAAGCCCGGCGCGGTGCCCGCCTTGCGCCCGAACAGCCCGCAATGGGCCGGCCCCGTGCGGTGCTGCTCGATCGAGTGGCAGCCCATGCAGCGCCCGTACGCTTCGTGGCCGCGCTGCAGCAGGACCGCGTCCTGTTGCGCGAACGCAGCCGGCGCCGCCGCCAGCAACAAGGCCGCCAGCTTCACGAGAGGAACGCCGAAGGCACCCAGGGCGTTTCGCCCAGCACCTGCCGCAACACCGCCCAGTGCATGGCCTCGTCGGCCAGGATGCTGGCCGCGGCCTTCGACAGCTCGCGATCGTGGAACAGCGGCACGGCGTTCACGTACGCCGACACGGCGCCCCGCTCCAGGCCTGCCGCGAAGCGCAGCACGTCGGCCTCGCTCTTCAGCTTTTCCAGCGGGAAGCTGTAGCGGCTGCGCGGTTCCACCGGCCGCCCGCCCATCTTGCGGATGGTGCCCGCCAGCACGTCGGCATGCTCCTTGTGGTGGCCCTGGAACTGCAGCGCGATCGGCTTGCTGGCCGTCCCCAGCAGGCCGCTTTCGGCGCCCACCTGGTAGGCTGCCACCGCCTCCAGCTCGGCCGCCAGGGCCGTGTTGAGGATGCGCACGTCCGCCTCGGCCGGCTTGTGTCCCTGAGCCAGCACGTCGCGGCCGGCCAGCAGCGCGACTGCGCCCGCAGACAGCACCAGCGCGTGGCGGCGTGAAGAATCGAAGAACGAAGCGAATCCCTGCTGCTCCATGGCGGCATCCTTTCTGGTGGGTTGGGGAAAGAAAACTAGTGGTCGCGGATCACGCCGCCGGCACGCAGGCGTGCCAGCACGCCCGCCACCACGTCGTCGCAGCGCTGTCCGAGGAAGTCGTGCAACTGCTGCGCCTCGAGCTCCGCGCTGTCCAGCAGGTGCGTGCGCAGCATGGCGCGGGCGCGCAGGAAGCGTGTCTTCACCACCTCGGCGCTGACCCGCAGCGCGGCCGCGGTGTCCTCGACGGCGAGCCCTTCGACGGCACGCAGGATGAACACGCTGCGATAGATCGGCGGCAGCAGGTCGATGGCCGCTTCGAGCAGCCGCCGCAGCTGGCGGCGCTGCGCTTCCTCTTCGGGGGTCGGCCAGTCGCTGGCGTTCGTGGCGATCGGGTTGCTGCCTGCCATCTCGTCGTCCCCTTCGCCGGGCTCGTCCTGCCACGCCACCAGGCGCCCCAGCTTGCGCTGCTGGCCCAGCGCCTGGTTGATGGCGATGCGGACCAGCCAGGTCGCCAGCGACGAGTCGCCGCGGAAACTCTCGAGCGAGGTGAAAGCCTTGAGCCAGGTTTCCTGCACCACGTCCTGCGCCTCGGCATCGTCGCCGACGATGCCGCGTGCCGCGCGGAACAGCAGGCGGTTGTAGCGCCGCATGAGCTGCTCGAAAGCTCGCGCGTTGCGCTCACGCAGCCCGTGCAGCAACGCCGCCTCTTCCGAGCGCGCCTCCTGCAGGCCAACTTCAACTGGGCTCGACATGCTCACCTTTCGCCAGCCGGCGCGAAAACACCGCGCCCTTGCTGCATTGGATGCAGCAGACTGTGAAAGGTGACAAAGAACCTTGCCGCGCGGGGTTATTCGCCGACGGGACTTCAGTCGCGCGGCGTGATGCGCGTGGCCAGCGGCTGCGGCCGGTACTCGGGACGGAACCGGCAGTTCTTGCCGTAGGTGGGTTCGAAGTCGCGGCAGCGCGTCGCAATCTGCTCGGGCGTGGGCTTGGTGCCGCTGCGTGCCCAGTCGCTCAATGCGGCCAGCAGCGTCGGGTACGCGCTGTCGCTCAGGTAGCTGTGCGCGTCGTCGGCGGTGAAGGTCTGCACCAGGTGGCCGGCGGTGCCCGCGCGCTCCATCGTGCGGCGGAAGGTGTCGTGCACTTCCACGAACACGGTGGGGTCGCCGATGCCGTGGACCGTAAGCACCGGCACCGGGATGCGGCCGTCGGGCTCGGTGTCTGCTGCCAGCCTGGCCTGCGCCTCGGGGTCGGCCGGGTAGCGGGCCACCACGCCGTTGAGCTTCTCGACTTCGCTCGAGCCGCGGTACACGGCGCCGGTGTTGCCGAAGGGACTGCGGCCGCCGGTGCGCACGTGTGCAATGTCCTGGAAGTGGAAGGTCGCCCAGGTGAGGTGGCTCGCGATGGATGCAGCCGGGATCTTCAGCGCATCCACGATCACCTGCACCTTGCGCTGCTGCTCGGGCGTGCGCTGCGCCGCGGGCTTGTCCAGCGCCAGGCACTCGTTGGCGCGGCGGCGCACTTCTTCGTTGGCCAGCTTCGAGCCGGCGGGCAGGCCGATGCCCAGGGGGTACTGCACTTCATCGGGGCGCGGATGGTTGCCGCACAGCGCCTGGTAGATCACGCGCAGGTCGAGCCGGAAGTCGTACGTGCGGCCGCCCGCCAGCACGCCGCTGGTGAGCAGCACGGCGTCGTAGGGCTTGCCCTGCGTGTACATCGATGCGCCCACGGCCGCCACGTTGCCGCCCCAAGACTGGCCGTGCAGGATGGTTAGCTCGGGCTTGGCCACGTGCTGCACGAAGATGCGGCGCACGCGCTCGGTGTCCTCGGCGGCCGAGCGCACGGCAACGCCGCCCTGGCGGAAGGCGGAGCCGACCCATGCATAGCCGGCCTTGACCACGATGGACCAGCGTTCCAGGTCTTCGACGCTGCGCGCGAGCTTGGGCGCGCCTAGCGTCGGGCCGCCGTGGGCATGCACGACCAGCGTGCCGTTCCACTGCGCCGGCAGCGCCGCCATGTAGGGCGCGCCGGCCGAGTCCTGCCCGCTGAAGCAGCGCGTGCCGGCCGGCAGCACGGCCGGGCAGGCCGCGGCCTGCGGAGCGGTTTCGGTCGTCAGGGGAGGCTGGGTGGCACAGCCCGCGAGCAGTGCAAGGCAGAGGATAGGCAACTTCATGATCGCCCACGATAAGAGTCCCAGTCGATTGAATCAAATACAATTACAGGGCCTTCTGCAGACGAAAAACATATGGAGTTGGCTTGGACCTGAAGCACCTGCGTTACTTCGTCGCGGTGGCCGAAACCGGCCACATCACGCGGGCCGCGGCCCGCCTGGGCATGCAGCAGCCGCCGCTGTCGCAGCAGATCCGCGCGCTGGAGGAAAGCCTGGGGACCACGTTGTTCAAGCGGCATCCCAAAGGCGTGACGCTGACCGAAAGCGGCGAAATGCTGCTGGCCGACAGCCGCCGCCTGCTGGCCGAGGCCGAGGCCGTGAAGACCCGCATGAAGGCCGTGGCCGCTGGCCACGCAGGCGTGCTGTCGATCGGCATCACCAGCTCGGCCGCGGCACATGCCTTCACGCCGCAGGTGCTGCGGGACTGCCGCACCCAGTTCCCCGGCATCGCCCTGCAGATCGGCGAAGACCATGCGGCGGGCATCACCGACGGGCTGGTCGGTGGCCGGTTCCAATGCGGCTTCCTGCGCGTGCCTGTGGCCCGGCCACCCGGGCTGGTGTTCGAGACGCTGTTGCGCGAACCGGTGCTGGCCGCGCTGCCGGTGGGCCACCGGCTGCTGGCCAGGCGGCGGCGCACGCTGCACCTGCGCGACTTGCGCGACGAGCGCTTCATCCTCGTGCGGCAGGCGGGCGCAGCGGGCCTGTATGCCCAGCTGCTGGCGCTGTGCGAGAAGCAGGGCTTCACGCCGGTGGTGGCGCACGAGGTCGGCCGCATGATGACCGCGCTGAACCTGGTGGCCGCGGGCGACGGCATCGCGGTGGTGCCAGCGTCGATGCAGGGCGCGCACCCCCACGCCATCGAGTATCGCCTGCTCGAAAGCTCGCGCAGCCTCGACGCGCCGCTGACGATGGTCTATCGCAAGTCGGATTGCCAGGGCGCACTGAAGTCGTTCGTGGACCTGGTGCACGCTGCCGCCAAGGCGGCCGTGGGGCCTTCATGAAACGCCGGCAAGTCTTGTTCGGTGCCTGCGCGGCTTCAGTGACTGTGCCGCTGTTCGCGTCGACACCGGCCCTGCGCATCATGGTGGCTTACCCACCAGGCGGGGTGAGCGACTCGGTCGCGCGCGTGCTGGCGCGCCAGCTCACGCCCATCCTCGACCGTGCCGTCGTGGTGGAAAACCGCGCCGGCGTCGGTGGCGGCCTCGCTCTGGCCGAGGTCGCGCGGGCCGCGCCCGACGGGCGCCTGCTCGGCTTTTCGGCGATCAGCCCGCTGGCGCTGTCGCCGCACTTCGGCCAGCCCGAACCGCGCGTGGTGCCGGTCAGCGGCGTGATGCACACGCCCTTGCTGCTGGTTGGCACGTCGGCGCTGGTGGCGCGCAACTTTGCCGACATGGTGCGCGAAGCGCGCGCCGCGCATCCCGGCCTGCGCTGGGCTACCTCGGGCGTGGGCACCATCGGGCACCTGGCGCTGGAACAGGTGAAGCTGCAGATGAAGCTGGACCTGGTGCACGTGCCCTACACCGGCGGTGCGCCGCAACTGCAGGACGCGCTGGCGGCGCGCTTCGAACTGCTTTCGAGCAACCTCGCACCGCTGCAACTGGACTACGTGCGCACCGGCCGCCTGTTTGCGCTGGCAGTGGGCGCGCCGCACCGGTCCGGGCAGTTGCCTGCCGTGCCGACCTTTGCCGAAGCCGGGTGTGCGGGCGCCAACCTGAGTTCGCTGTTCGGCCTGTTCGCGCCGGCCGGCACACCGGCTGCACTCGTCAAGCGGTTCAACGCGGCGTGCGCCGAGGTGTTGGGCCAGCCCGAGTTCCGCCGGATGCTGGCCGAAGGCGGCAACCAGCCGGCCACCGGCAGCGCCGCGGATTTCGCGCAGGAGATTCGCCGGCAGCGGGAGGCGAATGGGAAGCTGGTGGCGATGATGAAGACACGTTAGGGACGTCCCCGTAGGCTGGGTGAAACCCCAGCGGTGTGCCTGCAACCAGAAGCTGGGGTTGCACCCCAGCCTACGAATTCCTTTCCTCCGCCCGCTTCAGCAGCAACTCCTTCTCCCGCGCATTCCCCGCCATCGCCGCCGCCCGAATGAACTCCGCGCGCGCTTCTTCGTGCCGCCCGAGCTTGGCGAGCAGGTCGCCACGCACGCTGGGCAGCCACTGGTAGTTCTGCAGCGACTTCCCGCCTTGCAGCCGGTCGATGAGCGCAAGCCCTGCCGCCGGTCCTTCGGCCATGCCGACCGCCACGGCGCGATTGAGCTGCACCACGGGCGACGGCATCACGTCGGCCAGCTCGCCGTACAGCGCCGCGATGCGCGACCAGTCGGTGGCCTCGAACGACAGTGCACGCGCATGGCACGCGGCGATCTCGGCCTGCAGCAGGTACGGGCCGCGCGGCTGTGCGAGCGCAGCAGCACGATCGAGCGCCGCCAGCCCGCGGCGGACCAGCAGGTGGTCCCAGCGCCCGCGGTCCTGCTCGGCCAGCAGCACGACACGCCCTTCGGCATCGGTTCGCGCCTTCATGCGCGAAGCCTGGATCTCCATCAGCGCCACCAGGCCGTGCACCTCGGCTTCGTTGCGCGCCAGTTCGGCCAGGATGCGGCCCAGGCGCAGCGCGTCGTCCACCAGCGCAGGGCGCATCCAGTCTTCGCCCGCGGTGGCCGAATAGCCTTCGTTGAAGATCAGGTAGACGGCTTCCAGCACCGAGCCCAGGCGCTGCTGCAGCTGCGCGCCGCGCGGCACCTCGTACGGCACCTTGGCCTCGGCCAGCGTGCGCTTGGCGCGCACGATGCGCTGCGCGATGGTCGGCTCGGGCACCAGGTAGGCGCGCGCGATCTCGTGCGTGGTCAGCCCGCCCAGCAGCTTCAGGGTCAGCGCCACGCGCGCGTCGGCCGACAGCACCGGGTGGCAGGCCGTGAAGACCAGGCGCAGCAGGTCGTCGCCGATCTCGTCCTGCCGTGCGGCATCGAGCGCATCCACGAAGTCCGGCACGATCAGGGCCTCCTGCGCTTCGAGGTCATGGCCGATCGCTTCGATGTTCTGCTGGTTCTTCTTCTCGCGGCGCAGGTGGTCGAGCGCGCGGTTCCTGGCGGTGGTCATGAGCCATGCGGCCGGCTTGTCCGGGATGCCGTCGGTCGGCCAGTGCTCCAGCGCCGACACCAGGGCGTCCTGCGCCAGTTCCTCGGCGACGCCGATGTCTCGCACCATGCGGGCCACCACCGCCACGACCTTGGCGGACTCCATCCGCCAGACCGCCGCGATCGTGTCGTGGGTGGCCGAATGCATACGGGCTCAGGCCTGCACGTGCGCCGGGTCCATCCACAGCACTTCCCACATGTGGCCGTCGGGATCGGTGAAGCCGTGCTGGTACATGAAGCCGTGGTCCTGCCGCGCCATCGGCGTGGTGCCGCCCGCCGCCACGGCCTTGCGCACCAGTTCGTCGACCTGCTCGCGGCTGTCGCACGACAGCGCGACCAGCACTTCGGTGGACTGGGTGGCATCGGCCACCGGCTTGTTGGTGAAGCCGCGGAAGAAGGGCTCGACGAGCAGCATCACGTAGATGTCTTCCGTGATGACCAGGCAAGCGCCCTGCTCGTTGGTGAACTGCGGGTTGAACGAGTAGCCCAGGCCTTTGTAGAAGGCCTGCGCACGCGCCATGTCCTTCACGGGCAGGTTGACGAAGATCTTGTGCGCCATGGTCACCTCATCCCCATTTTGCGGAACTTCTCGATCTCGCTCGCGGGCGCGACGTCCTTGAAGTCTTCCATTTCGTAGAGCTGCCGCACTTCGATTTCGGCGGGCTTGTCGAAGCCGACAGGGTTGGGAAAGCGCTTCGTCCATTCCAGCGCCTCTTCGCGCGTGCGGGTCTGGATCAGCGTGTAACCGGCGACCAGTTCCTTGCTTTCGGTGAACGGGCCGTCGACGACGGTGCGCGTGCCGTCGCTTGCGTAGCGGATGCGCCAGCCCTTGCTGCTGGGGTGCAGCCCCGAGCCGTCGAGCAGTGCACCGGCCCGGGCCAGGTCTTCGTGGTAGATGCGCATGGCCTCGAACAGCTTGTCGCTGCCTTCGGGCCAGCGGCCGGCCTCGCTGTCGGGCGTGGCCTTCACGATGATCATGAAGCGGGGCATGGGGATTCTCCTGTTGCGGTGGTGATACGGGTACGACGAACCACGCCGGCCCGGATCGACACCGCGAAGGCGCTGCCGAATCCTTATGCCGATACGTAGCAGGGACCGGTCTCGCGCACCTCGACCGTGGCCCACTGCGCAGCCGGGCACTCACGCGCAATGGCGAGCGCTTCGTCGCGCGTCGCGCAGCCGAGCAGGAAAAAGCCGCCGACCATCTCCTTGGCTTCGGCAAACGGGCCGTCGACGACCTGCGCGCGGCCTTCGCGCACCTGCACGCGCGCGCCTTCGCGTTGCGACTTGAGGGACGACACCGCCATCAGCACCCCGCGCGACTTCAGGTTGTCGGAGAACTGCACCATGCGGTCGTACACCTCATGGCCTTCGGGTTCGGTACGCGTGCCGCGCTGGGCGGGGTCCTCGACGATGAGCAGCATGTAGGGCATGCGCCATGATAGCGAGCATGGAATCCCTGACCAACAACGAGGCAATGGGCCGTTACGAACTGGCGATCGACGGCCAGCTGGCCGCCATCGCCCAGTACGAAGCCGACAGCGCTGCCGTCAAGTTCGTCCACACCGAAGTGATGCCTGCTTTCGAAGGCAAGGGCGTGGGCTCGCGGCTCGCCAGGCAGGTGCTGGACGACGTGCGGCGGCGCGGCGACCGCGCCATCATGCAGTGCCCCTTCATGGCGGGCTACGTGCGCAAGCACCCCGAGTACGCGGACCTGCTGGCGGGCTGAAGGAAGCTGGCGGCGCTCATCCCCAGCTAAGAGAGCGCTAAGGACGGCCTAAGAGCCGCCTCCCATCATTGCGTCCATGGCTGACGCGAACGAACGGGAAGCGGACAGCCCCTCAATCCAGACCATTCCCGCTCGAACAACCAAGGAAACACCATGAACTTCAAGACCCTCTCCGCCCTCGTGATCACCGCCGCAGCCGCCGGCAGCGCCTTCGCCGAATCCCCCGGCACGTGGACCAACGCAGACCTCGGCGTCTCGACCAAGACGCGCGCCGAAGTGCAGGCCGAACTGGCCGCCTACAAGAAGGCCGGCGTGAACCCCTGGTCCATCTCGTACAGCATGACCCGGGACTTCCGCAGCACGGCCAGCCGCGCCGACGTGACCGCGCAGTACCTGAAGAACCGCGACGCCGTGGCAGCGATCAACAGCGAAGACGGCGGTGCCGGCTCCTTCGCCGCGTCGCAGCCGGCCGTGGCCTCCGACACGCTGGCCGGCCAGCCGACCGCCTCCGGCAACTGAGCTTCCGGACTCTCCCGCCCTCCCGGCCCGCCTCGTGCGGGCCTTTTCATTTCTTGCGCGCCCTGCAACCGATGGCGCCTCATCGCCAGCTAAGGAAACGCTAAGGAAGCCCTAAGAGCCGCCGCCCATCATTGCACCCATGGCTGACGCGAACGAACGGGAAGCGGACAGCCCCTCCATCCAGACCACTCCCGTCGACAACAGAGGAACCACCATGAACTTCAAGACTATCTCCGCCCTCGTCATCACCGCCGCAGCCGCCGGCAGCGCCTTCGCCGAGTCGCCCGGCACCTGGACCAACGCCGAACGCGGCCTCGCCACCCAGACCCGCGCCGAAGTGCAGGCCGAACTGGCCGCGTTCAAGAAGGCCGGCGTAAACCCCTGGTCCAGCACCTACAGCATCACCAAGGACTTCCGCAGCACCGCCAGCCGCGCCGACGTGACCGCGCAATACGTGAAGAACCGCGACGCCGTGGCAGCGATGAACAGCGAAGGCGGCGGTGCCGCGCACTTCGCCGCTTCCCAGCCGGTGGCCGTCTCGGACACGCTGGCCGGCCAGCCCGCGGCCGCCGGCAACTAAGCCCCGGCTTCATCGGCAAGCAGCCAGGCGAGAGCCTCGGCCTCGTCGGTGAACACCCGCAGGTCCAGGCCCGCCTTTCGTGCGGGCCTTTCGCTGTTGCGGGTGATGCGGTCTTCGGGCACCACGGACGCTATGCGCCGCAGGTGGCCCAGCTTCTGCGCAGCCTGTTCACCCAGCGTGAACTGCTCGGTGAAGGCCCGCAGGGTGGTGACGCCCCGCAGGTCCACCAGCAGGAGGCCGTGCGGCCACGCCGACGACTCGGCCGCGACAGAGCCCACGGCCGCCATCATTTCGTCCAGCGTCGGGGCCCCGGACAGCCTGGCGGCCGCGTAACCCGCGTGCTGCTCGGTGCGCACGGTGAGTGCCATGGCTGCACTGTGCCATGCGAAGCCACGAGAACCAACTCGGCCGTGGCTTCATTGCCGCGTCTCACTTGTCCAGGATCGTACAGCCCGCCGTGAGGCATCCAACGAAGGAAACCATCGCAGGCTGCGGTGCAACCCCAGCTTACATCGACAGCGACCCTTCGCGAAACGCCGTCTTGTCGAGCCACACGTTGATCAGCACCGGCTTGCCGCTGCGCGCCGCTTCCTTGGCGCGCGCGATCGCATCGGGCACCTCGCGCATGTGCTTGACCACGATGCCGACCGCGCCGAAGCCTTCGACCACCTTGTGGTAGTCGGTGCGCGCCAGCACGGTGGCCACGTCGTCGTGCAGCATCTTCACCTGCTCGCGCGCAATCTGCGTCCAGCCCGCGTCGTTGCCCACCACGGCGATCACCGGGATGCGATGGCGAACGAAGGTGTCGAACTCCGACAGCGCCCAGCCGCAGGCACCGTCGCCGAAGATCACCCAGGGCTGGTCCTTGGCGCGCACCAGCGCAGCGCCCAGCGCGAAGCCGGCACCGACGCCGAGCGTGCCGAAGGCGCCCGGGTCCAGCCATGACAGCGGGGTGCGTGCATGCAGCACGTACGACGCGGTCGCCACGAAGTCGCCGCCGTCGGCCACCAGCAACGCGCTGTCATCCAGCTCGCGGTCGAGCGCGCGCAGGAAAGCGAGCGGGTTGACGAACTCGCCTTCGGCGCGCGCCTCATCGTCGATTTCGCGCTCGCGTGTGTCGTCGCGCCCGCGCAGCTGCAGGGTCCAGTCACCCCAGCGTGGCTCGCCGCTGCCTTCGGCCAGCGAGCGCAGGAAGTCGCCGGGGTCGCCGATGGCCGCGATGTCGGGCCGCCGGTTCAGGCGCGCATCCTTGCGGCTGCGATTGATGGCCACCAGCTTCGCGCTGCGCCGCACGTGGCGGCCGTAGTCCAGGCGGAAATCGCAGGGCACGCCCGCCAGCAGCACGCAGTCGGCTTCGCGCAGCGCTTCGCGGCGCTTGTGCCGCATCTGCACCGGGTGGCTGGCACCCAGCAGGCCGCGCGCCATGCCCGAGAGGTACACGGGAATGCCAAGGCGCGTGACGGCTTCGGCCACCTGGGCCGCACCGGCCGCACACGCCACCGCCTGGCTGCCCACCACCATCAGCGGGCGTTCGGCTTTCGCCAGCGCGACCCGCACCGCTTGTTCGGAGGGGCTGCCCGCCTCGGGCACTTCGACCGTGCGCGGGTGTACCGGCTGCGCATCCTGCGAGCCCTCGAACATGCGCTGCACATGGCGGCCGAGGTACCAGCGCAACAGGCGCTCCTGCGCCGAGCTGCCCTTGCCGCTCGCGTCCGCATACCACTGGCGGATGGAAGCCTCGTCGTACAGCAGGTCCACCGGGCATTCGATGAACACCGGGCCCGGCACGCCGGCGCGCGACAGCGAGAACGCCTCTTCCACCGCGGGCACGAGGTCGCGCACGCGCCGGATCTTGATGAAGCGCTTGACGTGCGGCTGAACCAGCGGGCGCTGGTCGATGTCCTGCAGCGCGCCGCGCCCCTGCAACGCTGTGGGTGCGGCGCCGCCGATCAGCACGACCGGCGACTGCGCGAGCTGCGCGTTCTTCAGCGCCGTGATCGTGTTGGTGATGCCCGGCCCCGCCGTCACGGCAGCCACGCCGGGCAGGCCGGTGAGCCGCGCCACGGCGTCGGCGGCGAACACCGCCGTCACTTCGTCGCGCACGTCGACGATGCGGATGCCGCGTGCCTTGGCCGCGCTCAGGATCGGCGAGATGTGCCCGCCGCACAGGGTGAAGATGAACGGCACTCCATGCGCGTGCAGCGCTTCGGCTACCCGGTCGCCGCCATGCTTCAGCCCCACAGCACCGGCACCTTCTGTTCGTACCACTGCGCCACCTGCGGCGCCACCTGTGCTTCGATGCGCGCGCGCCGGATCTTCATGGTGGGCGTGAGGCAGCCGTTCTCGATGGTCCACGCTTCCCTGGCCACCACGATGGTGTGCAGGTGCTGGTAGGCCGGCAGCCTCGCGTTGAGCTCGGCCCTGAGGGCCGAGAGCTGCTGGTCGATGTCCTGCCGCACCGCCGGCTCCTGCATGCGCGGTCGAATGTGCTCGGCCAGCACCACGATGGCGTGCGGCTGCGCCTGGTTGGAGCCGCTCACGATCGACAGCTCCACCAGCGGGTGCGCGTTGATCTGGTTCTCGATGGGAACGGGCGCCACGTACTCGCCCTTGGTGGTCTTGAAGATGTCCTTGACGCGCCCCGTGATGCGCAGCACGCCTTCGGGGGTACGCTCGCCGACGTCGCCCGTGCGGAAGAAGCCGTCCTCGGTGAACGAGTTGCGCGTGAGCTCCTCGTCGCGCCAGTAGCCGCTGAACTGGCCGGGCGACTTGATGAGGATCTCGTTGTCGTCGGACAACCTGACCTCCACGCCCGGCAGCGGCACGCCCACGCAGCCCGGCGCGCTGAACTTCTCGGTGGAGGCGTGCGAGAACGAGTTGTCCTCGCTCATGCCGTAGCCTTCGTACAGGTTCAGCCCCAGCTTGCGGTACCACTTGATCAGGTCGGGCGGGATGGGCGCCGAGCCGCTGCCCGCGATGCGCACGCAGTCCAGCCCCAGGCCCTTGAGCACCTTGCGCCGCACCAGCGCGCCGATGATGGGGATGCCCAGCAGGCGGTCCAGCTTGGCCGGCGGCATCTTGGCGAACACGCCCTGCTGGAATTTCAGCCACAGCCGCGGCACCGACAGGAAGTGGGTGGGCCGCGCGCGCTTCAGGTCTTCGACGAAGGTATCGAGCGACTCGGCGAAGAACACGCGCGTCTTGCCGTCCACCAGCGAGGCGGCCTCGACCCAGGTGCGCTCGTAGCTGTGCGCGAGCGGCAGGTAGGACAGCACGCGCGCCGGCTCGTCGGCGCCGATGCGGCTGCGCAAGTCGTCGACCACGCCGCTGGCGGCGCGGCTCAACGCACCGAAGCTGGTCATCACGCCCTTGGGCGTGCCGGTGGAACCCGAGGTGTAGAGCAGCATCGCCAGGTCGTCGGCGGCGCGCTGGGGCTTGCCTTCGATGGGTGGCGTGCGCTTGACGATGTCGTCCCAGCGTTCGCCCGAATCGGGCGGGGCCAAGGGCAATGCGATGCGCGGCAGGCCGGCCGGCACCCCCGGCTTCTGGTGGTCCCACAGGTCGAGCTTGCCCACGAACAGCAGGCTGGCGCCGCTATGGTCCAGCACGTACGAGATGGTCTCGGCGGTCTCGGTGGGGAAGATCGCGACCGTGGTGTAGCCGGCCATCCAGACCGCCAGCTCCGCGATGATGAAGTGCGCGCAGTTCTTCGACAGCATCGCGATGCGCGCGCCCGGCTCGAAGCCGCGCGACTTCAGGTGCGCCGCCATGCGCCGGGCCTCGTCCATCGCCTGCTTCCAGGTGATGTCGGCGACCGGTCCGCCGCCGAGCGGCTGGGTCATGAAGATTTCGTTGCCGCGCTGGGCCTCGTGGGCGTAAGCGTGATCCAGGATGAGCGTGCTGCTTGCCATGGCCGTACCTCCAGGTGCGGCCCGAGTGTACGCCCCCCCTCAGTCGAGGAAGAAGTCGGGGATGAACCTCTTGGTTCCGGGCTTGACGGCGTAGCGGTCCAGGTCGGTGATGCCGTGCCTGGCCAGCAGTTCGTCGTCGACGTGGAAGTTGCCGGTGTTCTTCGGGTCTTTCGCATCGCCGGTGAGGATGAAGTACGCGGCGTCCGACAGGATCTCGGGCTTGCGGCACAGGTCGAGGTCGACGCCCGGGATCATCTGCAGCGCCGCGGTGGCGATGGCGGTGCGCGGCCACAGGCTGTTGACGGCGATACCGTACCTGGCGAACTCGCCCGAGTGGCCCAGCGTGCACATGCTCATGCCGTACTTGGCCATGGTGTAGGCGGTGTGCGGCGCAAACCAGTGCTGCTTCATGGACAGCGGCGGCGACATGTTGAGGACGTGCGCGTTGCGCCCGGCCGCTGCCGCCTTCTTCAGCTCGGGCAGGCAGGCCTGCGTGCACAGGTAGGTGCCGCGCGCGTTGATCCCGTTCATCAGGTCGTAGCGCTTCATCGGCGTGTGCTCGGTGTCGGTGAGGCTGATGGCGCTGGCGTTGTTGACCAGGATGTCGATGCCGCCGAACGCTTCGACCGCCTGCGCCACGGCCTGCAGCACCGCGTCTTCCTCGCGGATGTCCACCGCCAGCGGCAGCGCCTGCCCGCCCGCCGCGCGAATCTCGTCGGCCGCACTGTAGATCGTGCCGGGCAGCTTGGGGTTGGGGTCGGTGGTCTTGGCGACGATCACGATGTTCGCGCCGTCAGCGGCGGCCCGCTTGGCGATGGCCAGCCCGATGCCTCGCGAGGCGCCGGAGATGAAGAGGGTTTTTTGCTTGAGTGACATAAGAGTTTCCTGCTAGGTTTGGAACGCAGAAGACGCAGAAATTACGCAGAAACCGCAGAAGGAAGAAAGAATCTCAAGAAGGGCTTCTTCGATGACGTGTTCTGCGTCTTCTGCGTCTTCTGCGCAATTTCTGCGTCTTCTGCGTTCAAAGCCGTACCGGCGACTTCAAACCTTCGAGAAGTCGGGTCTCCGCTTTTCCATGAAAGCCGTGAAAGCCTCGCGAGCCGCCGGTTCGCGCAGCATGCGCTGGAAGACGGCGCCTTCGTCGGTCATCTGCTGGATTACGGGGGCGGCCTGGCCCTTCTTCATCAGGCGCTTGGTTTCGACCAGGCTCGACAAGGGCTTGGCGGCGAGCTTCCTCGCCTGCGACTGGGCATAGCCATTGCACTCGGTGGGCGGGACGATGCGATTGACGAGGCCGACTTCGAGCGCCGCTTCGGCAAAGAAGGGCTCGCCCAGCATCAGCGCCTCGGCCGCGCGGTGGTAGCCCATCATCTGCGGCATCAGCAGGCTCGACGCCGCTTCGGGCACCAGGCCCAGGTTGGCGAAAGGCACCGAGAAAGCCGCGTTGTCGCCCGCATAGACCAGGTCGCAATGCAGCAGCATGGTGGTGCCCACGCCGACGGCAGGGCCGCACACGGCAGCCAGCAGCGGCTTGCTGAAACCCGCGATGCCGCGCAGGAAGCGGAACACCGGAGAGGCCTCGCCCTGCGGCGGCTGGTTGAGGAAGTCGCCGATGTCGTTGCCGGCGCTGAACACCGTTTCGTGGCCCTGCAGCAAGACCACGCGGGTCGCCGCATCGGCTTCGGCCGTGGCCAGTGCGTCGGCCATCGCACCGTACATGGCCGAAGTGATGGAGTTCTTGCGCTCCAGCCGGTTCAGCGTGATTGTGGTGATGCCGCCTTCGGCGTGCACGAGGATGTCGCTCATGATGTCAATGCCTCCTTGACGAATTCCAGGCGGTCCTGGCCCCAGTACATCTGGCCAGCGACGAAGAAAGTGGGCGCGCCGAACACGCCCTTGCCGACCGCTTCCTGCGTCACAGCCTTCAGGCGCTCCTTGACTTCCGGCTCCTGCGTGAGCGCCAGCAGTTCCTGCGAGTCGAAGCCGGCCGCATGCAGCACGGCACCCACCACCTGCGGGTCGTTCAGGTTCTTCTGGTCGACCCAGATGGCGCGGAACACGGCGTTGGTGTACGCCATGAACCTGGCGGGTTCGCGCAGCTGCAGCCCCATCGCGCCTCGCATCAGCGTCAACGTATTGATCGGGAAGTGCGGGTTGTGGTTGAAAGGCACGCCGTAACGCTTGCCGTAGCGCATCAGGTCGGCCATGACGTAGCTGCCCTTCACCGGCACTTCCATCGGCGACTTGTTCCCGGTCGACTGGAACACGCCGCCCAGCAGCATGGGCCGGTACGCCACCTCGGCGCCGGTGTCGGCCGCGAGCTGCGCCACCTGCGTCCACGCGAGGTAAGACGCGGGGCTGCCGACGTCGAACCAGAACTCGAAGCTCTTGGCCATCAGAATTTCTCCATCCAGGGTCGCAGGTCCAGCTCGTGCGTCCACGCGTCGCGCGGCTGCAGGTGGAGCATCCAGTAGGCGTCGGCGATGTGGTCCGGGTCGAGGATGCCGTCCTGGTCCTTCAGCGCGTAGCGCTGCGGGAAGTTGGTGCGGATGAACTCGGTGTCGATCGCGCCGTCGATGATGGTGTGCGCCACGTGGATGCCTTTGGGCCCCAGTTCGCGTGCCATGCTCTGGGCCAGTGCGCGCAGCGCGTGCTTGGCGCCGGCAAAGGCCGCAAAGCCGGCCGAACCGCGCAGCGACGCAGTGGCGCCCGTGAACAGCATCGTGCCCTTGCCGCGCGGCGCCATGCGCTTCGCCGCTTCGCGTGCCGTGAGGAAGCCGGCGAAGCACGCCATCTCCCAGATCTTGAAATACTTGCGCGCGCTCTCTTCGAGCACCGAAGACTGCACGTTGGCGCCGATGTTGAACACGAAGACCTCGATGGGGCCGATGTCGCGCTCGACCTGCTCGATGAGCGCCACGACTTCTTCTTCCTTGCGCGCGTCCGAGGCGAAGCCGTGCGCTTCGCCGCCGTCCGCGCGAACCTGCTCCAGCAGCGGCTGCAGCTTGTCGAGGTTGCGGCGGGTACAGCACACGGTGTAGCCGCCACGCGCGAAGCGCCGCGCGATGGCACCGCCGGTGGCGTCGCCGGCGCCGATCACGAGAGCTACCGGTTGCGGCATCGCGTCACTCCTTGAAGTACATGAGCTGCGTGGTGCTGGCCAGCAGCTCGCCGGACTGGTTCCACAGCAGGCCTTCCTGGTCGAGGTAGCCGTGGCGGAAGCCCTGTCCCTGCGCCTGCGCCAGCAGGAAGCCGCTGCCGGTCGATTGCAGCACGGCCGTGTCGGCGTGGAAGTACACCGTCATCGTCACCGTGCCCAGCGCCACCTGCGTCGCGCGCCGCAGCCACAGGCGCGGGAAGAAGTTGTCGGCCATCGCGGTGAGCGACACGAAGTCGACGGGACGCTCGGGCGCATCGCGCAGCCACAGTCGCGTGCGGCTGTGGCCGCTGTCCTGCCCTTTCCATTCGCGCGGGAGGTCGCCTTCGATGAAGCGGCGCTCGTAGCGTTCGAGCCAGGCCACGGGCCGGTGCGGCAGCGGCTGGCGCGGCACGTCGGACGGCTCGGGCACCTGCGGCATGGCGGCTTCGACGAGGCCCCAGGTTTCGCGCCGGCTCGCGGTCATCAGCGTGGCGGTGGTCACCACTTCGCCTTGCTGCAGCATGCGCACCATCCAGTGCTGGGTGGAGCGGTTGGTGCGCGCCGGTACGGCTTCGATGGTGAACTCGCCTTCGGCCACGGCGGCGGCGAAGTTGACGGTAAATGCGACCGGCTCGCCCTGCCGTGCGGGATGCTGCAGCACCGCCTGGATCATCTGCGCGGCGGTGATGCCGCCGTACGGGCCGATGAAGTTGGCATAGGCAGCACTGGTGCGCCCGAGAAAGCTGCCGTCGGGCTGCTGTGCCAACGCGATCGCTTCGTCGAACGCGTGGGCGCTCATGCTGCGGCCGTGCCGAAGCCGCCGAGCCACTTCGCCATGCGCGGCCACAGCTTGTCGTGCTGGTCGCTGCGGAAGGGACCGAAGTGGCCGATACGGCGCACCTGCAGTTCGGCCGGTTCGACCCGTTCCACCTGGCGCGGCGCGTTCTCGTAGAGATCGAGCAGGCTGTGCGTGCCGCGCAGCGTCATCAGTTCGTCGTCGGCGATGGACACGGCAACCACCGGGAAGCGGGCGCGCGCATAGAGCCGGCGCACCGGCTCGCCTTCGGCACCCACGCTGTACTTCGGGTTCAGGCACCACTTGCGCCATTGCATGACCACGCCGGTGGGCAGGTCGCCCACCTTGCGCATCTTGCGGCCGGGAAAGTAGCCGAACAGCTTGACCGCCACGGGCACCGCGACGTACCAGAAGTACAGCACCATGCGCTTCAACTGCGGCGCGTTCTCGCGCCAGTAGCCGCTGCCCGCGGCAACGCTGAGCATGCCGCTCACCTTGTGCTGGTTGGCCAGCAGGCCCGGCAGCTGCGCGCCGAGGCTGTGGCCCAGCAGGTAGAGCGGCGCATCGGGCTGCGCTGCGTGGGCGTGGTCGATGGCGGCTTCGTAGTCGCGCGTCCAGTCGAACAGGTCGGCCCGGTAACCCCTGAGGCTTGCGGGCGCGGAATCGCCCGAGCCGCGGTAGTCGAAGGTGGTGACGCGCCAGCCTTCGCGCGACAGCCATTCGGCGAAGTTGGCGTAGTACTCCTGGCGCACGCCCATGGCGCCGCCGATGACGACACTGCCCCTGGCGTCCTGCGCCGGTTCGTAGCTGCGGGCGGCCAGTTGCGTGCCGTCTGCCGAAGTCAGTGTTTCCGCTCTCATGATCGTCCCTCAAAATCCGAAAGACAAGCCCGCGGCCAGCGGGCTTGTTTTCACCTTGCTTACACCCGTTCGAAAATCCCCGCTGCGCCCTGCCCCATGCCCACGCACATGGTGACCATGCCGTACTTCAGATTCTTGCGTTTCAGCGCGTGCACGACTGTCGCCGACCGGATAGCCCCGGTGGCGCCAAGGGGGTGGCCGAGCGCGATGGCACCGCCCATCGGGTTGACCTTGGCGGGGTCGAGCCCCAGCGTGTTCATGACGGCGATCGACTGCGCGGCAAACGCTTCGTTGAGCTCGATCCAGTCGAGGTCTTCCTGCCGGAGCCCCGCGTTCTTCAGCGCGGCCGGGATCGCCTCGATGGGGCCGATGCCCATGATGTGCGGCGGCACGCCGCGGCTGGCGTAGCTGACGAAGCGCGCCAGCGGGGTGAGGTTGTAGCGCTTGAGTGCCGCCTCGCTGACGAGGATCAGGGCACCGGCGCCGTCCGAAGTCTGCGAGCTGTTGCCCGCGGTCACGCTGCCGCGCGCGGCGAACACCGCCCGCAGCTTTCCGAGCGCTTCCACCGTCGTGTCGGGCCGTGCTCCCTCGTCGATGCTGACCTTGCGTTTCGTGACTTCGACCTCGGCCGCTTCGAGGTCCACCGAGCGTTCGGCGATCTCCACTTCGGTCATCTCGTTGGCGAACTCGCCGGCCTTCATGGCGGCAATCGCCTTCATGTGCGAGCGGTAGGCGAATTCGTCCTGCGCTTCGCGGCCGACCTTCCATTGCTGCGCGACCTTCTCGGCCGTGAGGCCCATGCCGTAGGCGATGCCGTAGCTTTCGATGTCGTCGGGGTTGCTGAACACAGTGGGCGAGAGCGACGGCGAGTTGCCCATCATCGGCACCATGCTCATGCTCTCGGTGCCGCCCGCGATCATCACGTCGGCTTCGCCCACGCGGATGCGGTCGGCGGCCATCTGCACCGCCGACAGGCCCGACGCGCAGAAGCGGTTGACGGTGATGCCGCCCACGCTCTTGGGCAGTCCTGCCAGCACCGCGCCGATGCGCGCGACGTTGAGCCCCTGCGAGGCTTCCGGGATGGCGCAGCCGGCGATCACGTCTTCGACCGCGGCCGCATCGAGCCCGGGCACCTGCGCCATGGCCGAGCGCAGCACGGTGGCCAGCAGGTCGTCGGGCCGGGTATTGCGGAAGTAGCCCTTGTGCGAGCGGCCGATGGGGGTGCGGGTGGCGGCGACGATGTAGGCGTCTTGGATTTGCTTGGCCATTTGCTAGCTCCTGGTATTCGGTAGTTCCTCCCTCTCCCGCTTGCGGGAGAGGGTTGGGGTGAGGGCCTCCGCGACCTGCCGGATCTTCTCCATCACCGCATCTGTCTCATTCAACACTTCGTGATTCCAGAAACGCAGCGTCTGGAATCCTGCTTGCTTCATCGCGGCTTCCCGCCGCGCGTCGTAGGCCAGCTGCTCGACGTGCTGGCCACCGTCGATTGCGATCACCAAGCCGATCTCGAGGCAGGATCCGTCCGGCCCTGCCGCAGGGCACGAGCCCTCACCCCTGCCCTCTCCCGCAAGCGGGAGAGGGAGCCGCTCTTTTCCACGTCAGTTCCTCACCGGCTTGCCGGTATTCAACATCCCCAGAATCCGCTCCTGCGTCTTCGGGTGCTGCACCAGCTCGCAGAAGGCCTGCCGCTCCAGCGCCATCAGGTACTCCTCGGTCACCAGCGTGTTCGCATCGACGTCGCCGCCCGTCACCACATTCGCAATCAGCGAAGCGATGCGAAAATCGTGCGAGCTGATGAAGCCGCCGTCGCGCATGTTCACCAGTTGCCCCTGGATCGTGGCCTTCGCATTGCGCCCGGCCACCGGGAACTGCCGCTTGTGCGGCGGGCGGTAGCCGGCCACGAACAGCGCCTTCGCCTGCTGGATCGCCACGTACAGAAGCTCGTCCTTGTTCGGCACGATGACGTCGCTGTCCAGCAGCCAGCCGAGCTTGCGCGACTCGATGGCGCTGGTGCCGACCTTGGCCATCGCGGCGGCCGTGAAGCCTTCGCTCACGAACTTCAGCAGGTCCTTGTCGGTGCTGGCCGCGGAATTCTCGGCCGCACGGCGCGCGATGTAAGTGAGGCCACCGGCACCGGGCACCAGGCCCACCCCCACTTCGACCAGGCCGATGTAGCTTTCCATGGCGACCACGCGCAACGCGGAGTGCACCGCCACCTCGCAGCCGCCGCCCAGCGCCATGCCGCGGATCGCGGAGACCACCGGCACGCCCGCATAGCGCATGCGCAGCATGGTCTGCTGCATGAAGCCTTCGGCCTCGTCGATCGCACTCACGCCGACCGCCATGTAGGCCGGCAGCATCGCCTGCAGGTCCGCGCCCACGCTGAAAGGTTCGTCGCCCGACCAGATCACGAGGCCCTGGTACTCCTTCTCCGCCAGGTCGATCGCCTGCATCAGGCCTTCGCACACCCCGGGGCTGATCGCATGCATCTTGGTCTTGATGCTCGCCAGCAGCACTTCGTCATCCAGCGTCCACAGGCGGATGCTGTCGTCCTCGTGCACGGTCTTGCCGGCCGACTCGAAAGGCACGCCCGCTTCGCCGCGCAGCGTTTCGGGGAACAGCTGGCGGCCATAGACCGGCAGTTCACGCCGCGGCTCGAAGCGCTGCGCCGTCGGGTTCCACGAACCCTGCGCCGTGTGCACGCCACCAGCGTCCGCCACCGGGCCCTTCACCACCCAGTCGGGCAGCGGCGCCTTCGACAGCGTCTTGCCCATCTCGATGTCTTCGGCGATCCACTGCGCCACCTGCAGCCAGCCGGCCTCCTGCCACAGCTCGAAGGGGCCCTGCTTCATGCCGAAGCCCCAGCGCAGGGCCAGGTCGACGTCGCGTGCGGTCTCCGCGATGGTGGCCAGATGCACGGCCGCATAGTGGAAACCGTTGCGTAAGATCGCCCAGAGGAACTGGCCTTGTGGGCCGGTGCTCTCGCGCAGCAGTTTCAGCCGCTGCGCTGCAGGCTTCTTGAGCATGCGGGCATAAACTTCATCGGACTTCTCGCCCGCGGGGACATAGTCCTTCTTGTCCAGGTCGAAGCGCAGGATGTCGCGCCCGGACTTCTTGAAGAAGCCGGCCTTGGACTTCTGGCCCAGGTTGCCCATCTCCAGCAGCGTCTTCAGCACTTCCGGCGTGCCGAAGCTCGCGTAGAACGGGTCGCTCTTCTCGTCCAGGTTGTCCTGCAGCGTCTTGATGACGTGCGCCATCGTGTCCAGCCCCACCACGTCGGCCGTGCGGAAGGTGCCACTGGACGCGCGCCCCATCTTCTTGCCGGTGAGGTCGTCGACCACGTCGTAGGTCAGGCCGAACTTCTCCACCTCGCGCATGGTGCCCAGCATGCCGGCGATGCCGACGCGGTTGGCGATGAAGTTGGGCGTGTCCTTGGCGCGCACCACGCCCTTGCCCAGCCCGCTGGTGACGAAGGTTTCCAGGTCGTCCAGGATCTGCGGGTTGCTGGTGGGCGTGGCGATCAGCTCCACCAGGTACATGTAGCGCGGCGGGTTGAAGAAGTGGATGCCGCAAAAGCGTGGCTTGATCGCGTCGGGCAGCGCTTCGGACAGCTTGGTGATCGACAGGCCCGAGGTGTTCGACGCCACGATCGCATGCGGCGCGATGTGCGGCGCGATCTTCTGGTACAGGTCGAGCTTCCAGTCCATGCGCTCGGCAATGGCCTCGATGATGAGGTCGCAGTCTTTCAACTGCGCCATGTGCTCTTCGTAGTTCGCCTGCCCTATCAGCGCGGCGTCCTCCGCCACGCCCAGCGGCGACGGCTTGAGCTTCTTCAGGTTGTCGACCGCCTTGGTGACGATGCCGTTCTTCGGCCCTTCCTTGGCGGGCAGGTCGAACAGCACCACCGGCACCTTGACGTTGACCAGGTGCGCGGCGATCTGGGCACCCATCACCCCGGCGCCCAGCACGGCGACCTTCCTCACCTGGAATCGGCTCATGGTCTTCGCCCTTTCAGTGTTGGCGCCTGCGGCGCTGCCTGCTGCATCTTGCCTGTACATCGTGTCTCTCGCGTTCATTGCACCCGCACCCAGGTCTGCGTGCGGCCGAAGGGGCCGAACGAGCCGCGCACTTCCAGCTTCTTGCCGGCTTCTACCGGCGTGAGCCGCAGCGTGTATTCCTTGCCGTTCTCGGGGTCCAGGATCCTGCCGCCTTCCCACACGTCCTTGCCTTCGGCCTTCTTCGCGCCGCGGATGATCTCCAGCCCGTCCATCGGCTTGTCCTTGCGCTCGTCCCTGCACTCGACGCATACGGCGTCGGGCTTGGCGTTACTGGCCAGGCGCTTTTCGACCTTGCCGCTCAGCACACCGCCGTTGTCGACGATGCGGATGGCGGCCTTGGCTTCGCCGGTCTTGTCGTCGATGTTGTGCCACAGGCCGACCGGCGTCGCCTGCGCGTACGCCGTGCCCGCCGCCAGCAGGGCCATGAGGACCAGCGCCCTCATGCCAGGGCTTCCTCGGTGTCCAGCAGGTTCTTCACGCCGGCGCGCGCGGTGCGCATCAGCGTGGCCGTTTCGGGGAACAGGCGCGCGAAGTAGAAACGCGCGGTCTGCAGCTTGGCCTGGTAGAACGGGTCGGTGTTGCCGGACTCGATCTCGCGCAGCGCCACCTGCGCCATGCGCGCCCAGAAATAGCCGAACACCAGGTGGCCCAGCACGCGCAGGTAGTCCACCGCCGCGGCACCCACTTCGTCGGCGTCCTGGAACGCCTTGAAGCCCAGCTCGGTGGTGAACTTGGTCATCTGGTCGCCCAGCATCGCCACCGGGTTGATGAACTCGGCCATCTTCTCGTTGACGCCCTCTTCCTCCACCAGCTGCGCCACCAGCTTGCCGAACTTCCTGAGCGTGGCGCCGTTGTTGCCCAGCACCTTGCGGCCCAGCAGGTCGAGCGACTGCACGGTGTTCGTGCCTTCGTAGATCATGTTGATGCGGGCATCGCGCACGAACTGCTCCATGCCCCATTCCTTGATGTAGCCGTGGCCGCCGAACACCTGCATGCACGCCGAGGTGGCCGTCCAGCCGTTGTCGGTGATGAAGGCTTTGACGATGGGCGTGAGCAGCGCCACCATCTCGGCGCAGTCGGCGCGCACCTTCTCGTCGGGGTGGTGGATTTCCTTGTCCAGCAGCAACGCGCAGTAGTTGGCGAGCGCCCGGCCGCCTTCGGCATACGCCTTGGCGGTCAGCAGCATCTTGCGCACGTCGGGGTGCACGATGATCGGGTCGGCCGGCTTGTCCTTGGCCTTCGGGCCGCTCAGGCTGCGCATCTGGATGCGGTCCTTGGCATAGGCCAGCGCGTTCTGGTACGCCACTTCGGTCAGGCCCAGCGACTGGTTGCCCACGCCCAGGCGCGCCGCGTTCATCATCACGAACATCGCGGGCAGGCCCTTGTTCGGCTGGCCCACCAGCGTGCCCACGGCGCCGTCCAGCACCAGCTGCGCCGTGGCGTTGCCGTGGATGCCCATCTTGTGCTCGAGGCCGCCGCAGTGGATGGCGTTGCGCTCGCCGAGCGACCCGTCGGGCAAGATGCGGAACTTGGGCACGATGAACAGGCTGATGCCCTTGCTGCCCTGCGGCGCGTCCGGCAGGCGCGCCAGCACCAGGTGCACGATGTTGGCCGCCATGTCGTGCTCGCCGGCGGAGATGAAGATCTTCTGGCCGGTGATGCGGTACGTCCCGTCGGGCTGCGGCTCGGCCTTGGTGCGCAGCATGCCGAGGTCGGTGCCGCAGTGCGGCTCGGTCAGGCACATCGTGCCGGTCCACTCGCCCGACACCAGCTTGGGCAGGTATTGCTGCTTCTGCTGGTCGGTGCCGTGCGCGTGCAGGCACTCGTAGGCACCATGGGACAGGCCGGGGTACATCGTCCACGCCTGGTTCGCGCTGTTGAGCATCTCGAAGAAGTTCTGCCCCAGCGTGAACGGCAGGCCCTGGCCGCCGAACTCGGGATCGCACGTGAGCGCGGGCCAGCCGCCCTCTACGTACTTGGCGTACGCCTCCTTGAAGCCCTTGGGCGTGGTGACCTCGTGCGTCGCCTTGTCCAGCGTGCAGCCCTCTTCGTCGCCGCTCACGTTCAGCGGCGCCGTCACTTCGGCCGCGAACTTGCCGCCTTCTTCCAGCACGGCGTTGATGGTGTCCACGTCGACGTCCTGGTGGCGCGGGATCGCCTTGTATTCGTCGGAGACCTTCAGGAGTTCGTGCAGCACGAATTGCATGTCGCGCAGGGGTGGGGTGTACGTGGGCATGGGCTACTCCTTGGAGGTCTTGGTGGGTTTCGCGCGGGCGGGCAGCCGCGCAGGCAGCGCGTCCTTGGCGCCGTACTGCTTGAGGATGTTGTCGAAGCCCGCGTTGGCGCGGGCGATCGAGCCGGGGTTCTTCAGGAAGCGCGCTTCGTAATGCAGCGCCAGGATCAGGCCGTGAATCTCGAACAGCAGCTGGTCGGGGTCGATGTCCTTGCGCAGGTGGCCTTCGTCGATGGCGCCGACCACGCCGCGCCGCATGGCGGCCAGCCAGGTCTTGACCGAGCCGACCAGTGCGTCGCGCACGGGGCCGGTGCGGTCGTCGAACTCCACCGCGCCGCTGATGTAGATGCAGCCCGAGTCGATCTCGAACGAAGTGCGCTTCATCCAGTTGGCGAACAGCGCGCGCAGGCGCGGCAGGCCGCGCGGCTCGCGCATGGCGGGGTAGAACACCTCGTCCTCGAAGCGCGTGTGGTACTCGCGGATCACGGAGATCTGCAGTTCCTCGCGCGAGCCGAAGTGGGCGAACACGCCCGACTTGGACATCTGGGTCACTTCGGCCAGCGCCCCGATCGACAGGCCTTCCAGGCCGATCTGGGTGGCGAGGCCGAGCGCGGCATCCACGATGGCGGCCTTGGTCTGCTGGCCCTTCTGGAGCGCGCGGCCTTCGCGGGCGCGCCCCTTCACGGGCAGTTCGGTGACGGACATGGGCTCTCTTTCCTGCCGAATAAAACGAACGATCGTGCTATTCTGCAGGAAATCAGGGGGCCGGGTGTGGCAACACCCCTGTCTAGAGCGCAGGTACTAACCGGTACCCGGGGAAACCCGGGGCGGCGGTGCCTCAGGCCTTGAAGGCCACCACCTCCTGCCGCTGCTCCCCCAGCCCCTCGATCCCCAGGGTGACGACATCGCCTTTCTTCAGGTAGGTCGGCGGCTTCATGCCCAGCCCCACACCCGGCGGCGTGCCGGTGGTGATGACGTCGCCCGGCAGCAGCGTCATGAAGTGGCTCACGTAACTGACGAGCTTGGCCACGTTGAAGATCATGGTGCGGGTGTTGCCGGCCTGCATGCGCTGGCCGTTGACGTCCAGCCACATGTCGAGCCGCTGCACGTTGGCGATCTCGTCGGGTGTCACCAGCCACGGGCCGATGGGGCCGAAGGTGTCGCAGCCCTTGCCCTTGTCCCACTGCGGGCCGCGTTCCAGCTGGTATTCGCGCTCGCTGACATCGTTGATCACGGCATAGCCCGCCACGTGTGCCAGCGCCTTGACCATGGGTACATAGCGCGCCCGCGAGCCGATGACCACGCCCAGCTCCACCTCCCAGTCGGTCTTGGTCGAGCCGCGCGGCAGCATCACCGGGTCGTTGGGGCCCTGGATGCAGCTGGTGGCCTTCATGAAGACCACCGGCTCCTTCGGGATCGGCACGCCCGACTCGGCCGCATGGTCGGCGTAGTTGAGGCCGATGGCGATGAACTTGCCGACACCGTTGACCGGGCAGCCGAAGCGCGGTTTGCCGCGCACCAGCGGCAGCCTGGCGGGGTTGGCCTTGCGCAGTTTCGCGAGGCCCGGCGCGCCCAGCTGCTGCGGGCCGATGTCAGGCACCACGCCGCTCAGGTCGCGCAGCTTGCCATCGGCGTCGATCAGGCCGGGCTTCTCCTTGCCGGGATTGCCATAGCGGACGAGTTTCATCTTGTCGTTTCCTTCTTTTTCATCAATAGGTGGAGCGCCCGCCCGACAGGTCGAACACGGCGCCGGTGGAGAACGAGCAGTCCTCGGTGCACAGCCACGCGACCATGGCCGCGATCTCATCCGGCGTACCGAAGCGGCCCATCGGGATCTTGGACAGCATGAACTGGATGTGCGCCTCGGTCATCTGGTCGAAGATCGCCGTCTTCACCGCGGCCGGCGTCACGCAGTTCACCCGGATACCGGTGTCGGCAAGTTCCTTGCCCAGCGACTTGGTGAGCGCGATCACGCCGGCCTTGCTCGCGCTGTAGGCGCTGGCGTTCGGGTTGCCGTCCTTGCCCGCCACCGAGGCAATGTTGACGATGCGACCGTAGTTGGCCGCGCGCATCGCCGGCACCACCTCGCGGCAGCAGATGAACAGGCCGGTGAGGTTGACCTCCATGACCTGCTGCCACGCGTCCACCGGATAGTCCCACAGCTTCACGTTGGGGCCGGTGATGCCGGCGCTGTTGACGAGCGCATCGATGCGAGCCGCGCGCTGCGCCGCCGCCTGCACCGAAGCGGCATCGGCGACGTCGACACGCGCGAAACCGGCTTTCGCACCGAGCTGCGCCGCCGCCTGCTGAGCCGTCGCCTCGTCACGGTCCCACAGCGTCACGCTGCCGCCGGACGCAATGAGCCGCTGCGCGATGGCGAAGCCGAGTCCGGTGGCGCCCCCGGTCACGATGGCATGCCGCCCCTGGAAGTCGAGCTGGTTCATATCGTGATGCCGCCGTCGACTGCGTAGGCCTGGCCGGTGGCAAACACCGACTCGTCGCTCGCCAGGTACACCACCAGCGGCGCGATCTCGTCCGGCGTGGCCAGGCGGCCCATCGGCTGGCGCGCGATGAAGGCCTTGCGCGCGGCTTCCGGGTCGGCATTGGCGTTGATGCGGTCGTGCAGCGACGGCGTGTCCACCGTGCCGGGACAGATGGCGTTGCAGCGGATGCCGTCGGCCACGTAATCGGCCGCGACGCTCTTGGTGAGGCCGATCACGGCTGCTTTCGTGGTGCCGTAGATGAAGCGGTTGGGCAGGCCCTTGATGCTGCTGCAAACGCTGGCCATGTTGATGATGCTGCCGGCGCCGGCGGCCAGCATGCGCGGCAGCGCGGCCTGGATGGCCCAGAACTGCGCGCGCACGTTGAGGTTGAGCGCGAAGTTCCAGTCTTCGTCGCTCGCCTGCAGGACGGTGCCCCCATGCACGAAGCCCGCGCAGTTGAACAGCACGTCGATGGCGGGCATGGCGCCCACCACCTTCTGGATGGCGGCCTTGTCCAGCACGTCGAGCTGAACGGCGTGCACGCGCTCGACGCCGGCATAGGCTTCGAGCAGCTTCGCGTTCACGTCGGTCGCCCACACTTCGGCACCTTCGCGCGCCATCGCCAGCGCGCAGGCGCGGCCGATGCCCTGGCCCGCAGCCGTCACCAGCGCGGTCTTTCCTTGCAGTCGCATGTTGTCCTCCAGCTCGGCATCGACTATAAACTGGCCTGACCACTTGGCCAATCCCCCCGTGCCGATCCACCCGCTCGAACCCCAACGCCTGTACCGGCAGATCGCCGAGCAGGTGCGCACGCTCATCACGGCGGGCGAGTTTCCGCCCGGCAGCCGGCTGCCCGCCGAGCGCGACCTGGCCAGGCAGCTCGGGGTGAGCCGCCCTTCGGTGCGCGAAGCGTTGATCGCGCTGGAAGTCGAAGGCTGGGTCGAAGTGCGCACGGGCTCCGGCGTGTACGTGCTGGACCGCTCGCGGCAGGCGAACGGGGCGGCCCGGAAAGTGCCGGCAACCGAATGGGGGCCGCTGGAGCTGATCCGGGCGCGCCGCGTGATCGAGGGCGAAATTGCTTCGCTGGCGGCCGCGCAAGCCACGCGCAAGCACATGAAGGCCATCCGCGAGGCCATCGCCTGGATGAAGCAGGATGCGGACCGCAACGTCGCGCCGCTGGACGGCGACCGCGCGTTCCACACCGCCATCGCCGAAGCCTGCGACAACGTGGTGCTGCTCGAAACCGTGCAGGCCTTCTGGGACGCGCGGCACGGGCCGCTCTTCACGCAGCTGGGCGGGCACTTCGAAACCGTCGCCTCGTGGCGCAAGGCCATCGCCGAGCACGAAGCCGTGCTCGCCGCCATCGAGGCGCACGACGCCGGCGCGGCGCGCGCGGCGATGCAGAACCACATGGACAAGTCCCACACCCGATTCAGCGCGAGCTGGCGCCGCGCGAACGCTTCGTGATCCCCGGCCAGCAGTCCAACCCCACAGGAGACATACGACAATGAGCAAGCGATTCACCCTGAAATTCGCCGCAGCCTGCGCGCTGCTGGCCACCGCCGCCATGCCCTTCGGCATCGCGCATGCCCAGACCAAGCTGAAGTGGGCCCACGTGTACGAAACCTCGGAGCCGTATCACAAGTGGTCGGTGTGGGCCGGCGACGAGTTCAAGAAACGCACCAACGGCAAGTTCGAGATCCAGGTGTTTCCCGCCTCCAGCCTCGGCAAGGAAAGCGAGATCAACCAGGGCCTGCAGCTCGGCACCGTGGACATCATCCTGACCGGCGCCTCGTTCGCGGCCAACTCGTTCCCGCGGCTGGCCGTCAGCTACTACCCGTTCACGTTCCGCGACGCCGACCACGTGATCAAGTACAGCAAGAGCGACGTCTTCAAGGAGCTGACCGAGGGCTACAAGAAAGCCACCGGCAACACCGTGACGGCGCTCACGTATTACGGCGCGCGCCACGCCACCAGCAACAAGCTGTTCAAGAACTGCGACGAGATGAAAGGCCTGAAGATGCGCGTGCCCGATGCGCCGGCCTACACCGCGCTGCCGCGCGCCTGCGGCGCCAACCCCACGCCGATCGCATTCGCCGAGGTCTACCTGGCGCTGCAGAACGGCACCGTGGATGCGCAGGAGAACCCGCTGCCCACCATCGAGGCCAAGAAGTTCTACGAAGTGCAGAAGAACATCATTCTCACCGGCCACATCGCCGACGCGCTGCTCACGGTCGTCTCGCCCAGCACCATGGGCAAGATGACGCCTGCCGAGCAGAAGATCCTCACCGACGTGATGCAGGAAGCCGCGGTGAAGGCCACCGAGGACATCCGCAAGCGCGAAGGCGAGCTGGTGGACGAGTTCAAGAAGAAGGGCAACAACGTGGTGACCGTCGACCGCAACGACTTCCAGCAGCGCGTGCTGAAGGCGATCACCTTCGAGTCCATGAAGCTGGACAAGAAGGACTGGGACCGCATCATCTCGATCAAATAGCCGGTGACGACGTCCATCGACGACATGCCCCCTGTGATGGGGGCGGACGGGGAGTTCCATGCGCGCGACGAAGCCGTGGACCTTTCCGGCACGCCGTTCGAAGGCTGGGTCGCGCTCGGGTTCTTCTGGATCCTGGGCGCGACCGTCTTCTACCAGTTCTTCACGCGCTACGTGCTGAACGACTCGGCCGCCTGGACCGAGGAAATCGCGCGTTACCTGCTGATTGCGACCGTGTTCACGGGCGCCACCATCGGCGTGGTCAAGAACAACCACATCCATGTCGACTTCTTCTACCGCTTCATGCCCGCCCGCCTGGCACGGGTGATGGCGACGGCCGTCGACGTGCTGCGCGTCGCATTCTTCGCGGCAGCCGCGGTGCTCACGGTGATGATGATGATCAAGCTCGGAAACAACTCGCGCATGACGATGGTCGACCTGCCGATGAACTGGGTCTACGGTGCCTGCCTGCTCGGGTTCGCGGCGATGGCCGTGCGCGCCGTGCAGGTGGCCGTGATCCATCACCGGCGCGGCTACTCGGTGCTGGAACGCCCCGAGTCCACGATGGAAGACCGCTAGATGCTGAAGATCATCTTCCTGCTGCTGATGAGCGGCGGTATCCCCGTGGCGATCGCCATGGCCGGCTCCTCCCTCATCTACATCCTGTGGAGCGGCAACCTGCCGCCCTTCGTGGTCATCCACCGCATGGTGAGCGGCATCGACAGCTTTCCGCTGCTGGCGGTGCCCTTCTTCATCCTGGCCGGCAACCTGATGAACAACGCCGGCATCACCAACCGCATCTACAACTACGCGCTGGCGCTGGTGGGCTGGATGAAGGGCGGCCTGGGCCACGTGAACGTGGTGGGCTCGGTGGTGTTCGCCGGCATGAGCGGCACCGCCATTGCGGATGCCGCGGGCCTGGGTACGATCGAGATCAAGGCGATGACCGACCACGGCTACAGCAAGGAGTTTGCGGTGGGCGTGACGGCAGCGTCGGCGACGCTGGGACCGATCATCCCGCCCAGCCTGCCGTTCGTGATCTACGGGATGATGGCCAACGTGAGCGTGGGCGCGCTGTTCCTCGCCGGCATCCTGCCCGGCGTGCTGATGGGCGGGCTGATGATGCTGACGGTGGCCTTCTTCGCGCACCGCAACGGCTGGGGCGCCGACGTCAGGTTCGAGTGGCCGCGCGTCATCAAGGCACTGGCCGAGACGCTGGTCGTGGCCGGCTGGCCGGTGCTGCTGTGGCTGGCGATCACACAGCTGGACTTTCCCCCGCGCACGACGGTGGTCGCGGGCATCGTCGTGCTGTTCGCCGCCGATCGCTTGTTCAAGTTCCAGGCCGTGCTGCCGATCATGACCCCGGTGCTGCTGATCGGCGGCATGACGACGGGCATCTTCACGCCCACCGAGGGCGCGATCGCGGCCTGCCTGTGGGCCATGGTGCTGGGCTTCGCCTGGTACCGCACGCTCAACTGGAAGATGTTCGTCAAGGTCTGCCTCGACACCGTGGAGACCACGGCTACCGTACTCTTCATCGTGGCCGCCGCCAGCATCTTCGGCTGGATGCTCACGGCCACCGGCGTCACGGCGGCCATCTCCGCGTGGGTGCTCGGCTTCACCAAGGAAGCGTGGGTGTTCCTGTTGCTGGCCAACCTGCTGATGCTGTTCGTGGGCTGCTTCCTGGAGCCGACCGCCGCCATCACCATCCTGGTTCCCATCCTCGTGCCGATCTGCCAGCAGCTGGGCATCGACCTGGTCCACTTCGGGCTGGTGATGGTGCTCAACCTGATGATCGGCCTGCTGCACCCGCCGATGGGGCTGGTGCTGTTCGTGCTGGCGCGGGTGGCCAAGCTGTCCGTCGAGCGCACCACCATCGCCATCCTGCCGTGGCTGTTTCCGCTGCTCGGCTCGCTGCTCGTGATCACCTATTTCCCCAAGCTCGTCCTCTGGCTGCCCAAGGCCTTCTACTGACATGACCCCCTTCATCCGACTCCATCCGCAGGACGACGTCCTGATCGCCCGCACGCAACTGGTCGGCGGCACCACCGTCGACAACGTGGTGATCAAGGGCCTGATCCCACCCGGCCACAAGGTGGCGACCCACGACATCGCGGCCGGCCAGCCGGTGCGCCGCTACAACCAGATCATCGGCTTCGCGAGCAAGCCGATTGCGGCCGGCGAGCACGTGCACGTGCACAACCTCGAGATGGGCAACTTCGAACGCGACTACGCTTTCGGCGCCGACGTGAAGCCGCCTCCCCCCAAGCTGGAAGCCACTTTCATGGGCATCAAGCGGCCCGACGGCCGGGTGGCCACGCGCAACTACGTGGGCATCCTGTCCAGCGTGAACTGCTCGGCGACCGCGGCGCGCGCCATCGCGGACTACTTCTCGCGCCAGAACCATCCCGAAGCGCTGGCGGACTTTCCCAACGTGGACGGCGTGGTGGCGCTGACGCACGGCACCGGGTGCGGGATGGACACCGAGGGCCTGGGCATGCAGATCCTGGAGCGCACCCTGGCCGGCTACGCCACGCATGCCAACTTCTGGGGCGTGCTGGTGGTGGGGCTTGGCTGCGAGGCCAACCAGATCAACGCCTGGCTCGCGCACAGCAGCTTGCGCGAGGGCGAGTCGCTGAAGGTCTTCAACATCCAGGACACCGGCGGCACGCGCAAGACCGTGGAGAAGGGCATTGCCCTCGTCCGCGAGATGCTGCCGAAGGCGAACGCGGTGCGGCGCGAGCCCTGCAGCGCGGCGCACATCACCATCGGCCTGCAGTGCGGCGGCTCCGACGGCTATTCGGGCATCAGCGCGAACCCTGCACTCGGGGCCGCGGTCGACCTGCTGGTGGCGCACGGCGGCACGGCGATCCTGTCGGAGACGCCCGAAATCTATGGCGCCGAGCACCTGCTGACGCGCCGCGCGGTGAAGCGCGAAGTGGGCGAGAAGCTGATCGAGCGCGTGAAGTGGTGGGAGCACTACACCGAGGTCAACGAAGGCGAGATGAACAACAACCCGTCGCCCGGCAACAAGGCCGGCGGCCTGACCACCATCCTGGAGAAGTCGCTCGGCGCCGTCGCGAAAGGCGGCACCACCAACCTGCAGGCCGTCTACGAATATGCCCAGCCGGTCACGGAGCATGGCTTCGTCTACATGGACACGCCGGGCTATGACCCCGTCAGCGCTACCGGCCAGGTGGCGGGCGGCGCCAACATCATCTGCTTCACCACCGGCCGCGGCTCGGCCTACGGCTGCGCGCCGTCGCCGTCGCTCAAGCTCGCGACCAACAGTGCGCTGTGGCAACGGCAGGAAGAGGACATGGACATCAATTGCGGCGAGATCATCGACGGCAAGGCTTCGGTGCAGGACATGGGGCGGCGCATCTTCGAGCTGGTGCTGGCTACCGCTTCGGGCGAGGCGTCGAAGAGCGAAAAGCACGGCTACGGCCAGAACGAGTTCGTGCCGTGGCAGGTCGGGGCGGTGATGTGATGGGCCGCGTCGTCGACGCAGGCGAGCTCCGCACACAGGTCTTCGAGATCATCCGCGCCGCGGGCAGCTCTGCGGAAGAAGCGGCCATCGTCGCGGGCAACCTGGTATTGGCCAACCTGAGCGGCCACGACTCGCACGGCGTGGGCATGGTCCCGCGTTACGTCGACGCGGTGCTGGAAGGCGGCCTCAAGCCGAACTCGGCGGCCAAGGTCAACGTGGACGCCGGTTCGCTGCTGGCGCTGGACGGGCAGCGCGGCTACGGGCAGGTGGTGGGCGAACAGGCCATGCGGCTTGCCATCGCGCGCGCCAAGGAGACCGGCAACTGCACCATGGCGCTGTCCAACGCGCACCACCTGGGGCGCATCGGGCACTTCGCCGAGATGGCGGTGGCCGAAGGGCTGGTGGCCATCCACTTCGTGAACGTGCTGTCGCGGCCGGTCGTCGCGCCCTTCGGCGGCGGCGACGGCCGCTTCGGCACCAACCCGTTCTGTGCCGGCATCCCGCTGAAGGGCCAACCGCCGTTCATCCTGGACTTCGCGACCAGCCGCGTGGCGCAGGGCAAGATGCGCGTGGCGTACAACGAGGGCCGCACGGTCGAAGAAGGCTACCTGATCGACGAGACCGGCCACCCGACGACCAACCCCGGCGTGGTGGTGGTGCCGCAAGCCAACGGCCTGTTCGGCGCGCTGATGACCTTCGGCGAGCACAAGGGCTACGGCATGGCCGTGGCCTGCGAGCTGCTGGGCGGCGCGCTGACCGGCAGCGGCACGTGGCACCGCCCGCCCGACACTGCGCGCACTGTCATCAACGGTATGTTCACGCTGCTGGTCGACCCGGGCCGGCTGGGCACGCGCGAATCGTTCGAGAGCGAGGCGCTCGCCTTCCTCGAGTGGCTGCGCCGCAGCCCGCCCGCGCCGGGCTTCGACCACGTCCGGATCGCCGGCGAGCCCGAGCGCGAGGCGCGCACGAAGCGCGAGCGCGAAGGCATCGCGATCGACGACACCACCTGGGGTGAGATCGTCGCCGCGGCTGCCAAGGTCGGCTTGAAGGCCTCGCTTACCTGAGCTTCAGCCAGCGCTGGAAGTCCTTGCGGCTTTCCACGTTGGGTGGCATCTCGGGCCAGGTGCGCGCGCTCGTGGTGGCAATGGTCGTCGGCGCCGGGCCCACGCCCATCACGGCGGTGCCCGCCGGGGTGGCGATGGTGGCCGGGGCCGTGCCCTGCGACACTTCCATGCCGGTACCCGAGGTCACGCCGGCGCCGCTGGCGCTGGTGACGTTGGGCGTGCCGGCGTTGGCCGACGGTGCGCTGCTGCTGCCCGCTGCCTGGGCAAATGCACCACCGGACACGAGCAAGGCAGCCGCAACGGCGGCGAGGGTCTTGAGTTGTTTCATGCTGAGGTTCTCCTTCGAAGAAACCGGGACCCCGCGGGCCCCTGCTGACATTCGAAGGTGAGCCGCGGCTGCTGCGCGCCGGACCGCACTGATGCCCTGTGTAGGCCCGCTTCCTACCGTGGCAATGCGCGCACCACCTGGCCCGCGATGGGAAAGATGCGGTCGCCTTCCTGCGGCTCGATGCGGTGCATGCCGGTGAAGCTGCCGAAGGCGGGCAGCACGCCGACGTCATGGCCGAGCCAGAAGCAGGGCAGCCTCAGCCTTTCGAACGCGCGGCCGCCTACGCTGACGCACGGGTGCCAGTGCCCCGCCAGCACGTAGCTGCCTGCGCGCGGCCTGGGGTGGTGGCACAGCGCGAACGGCCCCAGCGGCAGTGGCTCATCCACCACGGTGAAGCCCAGCGTGGCGGGCGGGTCGCCGGCGCGGTCGTCATGGTTGCCGCGCACCAGCGTCATCGGCACGTTGGCATGCCGCTCGCGCCAGCGGTGCACGACTTCGAGCGTGCGCTTGGCATGGGACCGCGCCGAGTGCAGGAAGTCGCCCAGGAAGACGATGCGCGCAGCGCCGGTGTCGGCGATGGCGCTGGTCAGCTTGTCCAGTGTCTCGCTGGTGGTGCCGCTGGGCACCGGCACGCCGAGCCGGCGGAACGATACCGCCTTGCCGATGTGGGCGTCGGCAATGAGCAGCGTGCGCGTATCCGCCAGCAATGCCGCTCCGCTGGGGTGGAGGACAAGGTCCTCGCCGCAAAGGGAAACGCGAAGGATGGCGAACCTACAGCATCCGCGCGAGGCTGGCGTCCAGGTGCTCCGACGGGGGGCGCTTGAATCCCGAGCGCGCAAAGCGCTGCAGGCGGCCCACCAGGAAGGCGGTGAGCATCGAAGCACGCACCTGGGCTTCGACCGTGGGCGTCGCCGAGGCCTCGCCCTCGGCGCGCAGGCACTGCTTGAGCGATGACTCGACCTTGTCGAAGAACTGGTTCATGCGCGCCTGCAGCCGCTCGTTCTCATACACCAGCGCATCGCCCACCATCACGCGCGTCATGCCGGGGTTCTTCTCGGCAAACTGGATCAGCATGATGATGATGCGCCCCGCCTGGCTGCTGCCGGCGGGCTCGCGTTCGACGATCTGGTTGATGAGGGTGAAGACGCTCTGCTCGATGAACTCGATGAGGCCTTCGAACATCTGCGCCTTGCTGGCGAAGTGCCGGTACAGCGCCGCTTCACTCACCTCGAGCCGCGCCGCGAGCGCCGCCGTGGTGATGCGGTCGGCGCCGGGCTGCTCCAGCATGGTGGCCAGCGCCTGCAGGATCTGCACTCGGCGCTCGCCCGGCTTGGGGCGCTTGCGGGTGGGGGTTACCGTTTCGCTGTCGGCCAGTTCGTTGGAGCTGAGGTCGGCGTCGGACATGGTTTCCAAACGTGTTCGGGCCATTCTCGCATACTGCCGGGCAGGGGTTTCCCCCAGCACAAGCCCTGCGCGCCAAGTGCGCGCTCACCCCAGGAACACCGTGGCCTTCAGGCCACGGCCGCCGCTGCCCGCGTCCAGGTGCAGGTGGCTGCGGTGCACGCGCGCGATCTCTTCGGCGATGGCCAGCCCGAGGCCCGTGCCCTCGCCCTGCGTGCCGGGCATGCGGTAAAAGCGCTCGATGATGCGCGAGCGCAGCTCGGGCGCCACGCCCGGCCCGTCGTCTTCCACTTCGAGGAAAGCACCGTCCGCCACCGGCCCGCAGCGCAGCGTGATGGTGCCGCCTTCGGGCGTGTACTTCACTGCGTTGTCGGTGAGGTTGGCCATCAGCTCGCGCAGCAGCCATTCATAGCCCATCACTTCGGCGGGCGCCGCGTCGAGCCCCAGGTCGATGTGCTTGGCGCTCGCCGCATCGAGATGCGCCTCCAGGGCGTCCTCGCACAAGGCCTTCAGGTCCACGCGCTCCATGGGCTGCGACTGCATGCCGCGCGCGTCGGCGCGCGACAGCGCAAGCAGCTGGTTGGCCAGCTGCGAAGTGCGCCGCGTGGCGTGGCGCAGCTTCTGCACCTGTTCGACCGGCAGCTCCAGCGTGCCGCGCGGCGTGGGCGTCGACGTGGCCTGCTGCCCCCACGCCTCCACCTGCGCCTGCAGGCCCGCCAGCGGCGTGCGCAGCTGGTGCGCCGCGTCGGCGATGAAACGCCGCTGGCTCTCGGCCTGCGCGTTCACCAGCCCGAACAGCCGGTTGAGCGAATCCACCAGCGGCCGCACCTCTTCGGGCGAAGCACTCTCGTCGATGGCGCTCAGGTCGCGCGGCGAGCGGCGCTCCACCGCCTCTTTCAGCTCCAGCAGCGGCTTCAGCGCCAGCCCCACCGCCCAGCGCACCGCGAACGCCGCCGCGACGATGAGCACCAGGTTCGGCAGCAGCACCTTCAGCACGATGGCGCGCAGCCATTGCTGCCGCGGGTCGGACCCGTCGGCCACCACGGTCACCACTTCGCCCAGCACCGTCTGCTGGCGCTGGCTCACGATGCGCCACGTGACGCCCAGGCGCTCTTCGCTGTGCACCTCGGCGTCCGGCCCGGCCGGCACCATGCCTGCCAGCCAGGGCTCGCCGTGCAGCACCTTGCCATCGGGGTCCAGCAGGGCGTAGGCCGCATAGCCGGGCCGGTCATTCAGGAAGTCGTCCACCGCGGGCGCCAGCATGATGACGGGCGATTCGCCGCGCATGGCCGGGCCGCTGATCACCGAGTCGGCCACCAGCGGGATCAGCGCGGTGAGCTTCTGGTCCTGCTGCACGGCCACGCTGTCGGCGGAGCGGTAGTCGACCCATGCATTGACCAGCGCCAGCAGCAGCAGCGGCGCGATCAGCATCACGAGCAGCCGGCGCCTGAGGCCCGATGTCATGCCCAGGGCGCTGGTGGCGCGGTCGCGCGCCCGAAAGGCCAGCTTCACTGGCCCTCGGGGCTGCGCAGCTCCAGGCGGTACCCGAAGCCGCGGATGGAGCGCAGCGCCACGCCGTGCGGCTCGAGCTTGCTGCGCAGCCGCGAGATGTAGACCTCTACCGCGTTGGGCGTGATCTCCTTGTCCCAGCCGGTCAGGGCCTGCAGCAGCTTGTCCTTGCTGGCCGGCTTGGGTGCGTTGATCAGCAGGTACTCCATCACCGTCCACTCGCGCGGGCCGAGCTCGATGGTGACTTCCTGCCCGTTGCGCCGGGCATAGGCGCGGCGGTTCGCGGTGTCGAGTTCGATCGGGCCGAAGCTGAGCACGGCCGACGTGGCGGCTTGCGAACGGCGCAGCAGCGCGCGCAGGCGCGCCAGCAGCTCCGGCAGCTCGTAGGGCTTGACCATGTAGTCGTCGGCGCCCAGGTCCAGTCCCTGCACGCGGTCGCTCAGTGCGTCGCGTGCGGTGAGGATCAGCACCGGCAGCGCGGGGTTGGCCATCTCGGGGCGGCGCAGGCGCCGCGTGAGCTCCAGCCCGTCCATCTGGGGCAGGCCGATGTCGATGACGGCGATGTCGAACACCTCGGTGCGCAGCACCTCCTCGGCACGCTCGGCGCTGCCCACCCAGTCGACCGCGTAGCCCGCGTCGGTGAGGCCCAGCTTGATGCCGCTGGCCACCATCACGTCGTCTTCCACCAACAGCAGGCGCATGGTCAGGTCCCCGCGGTTTCCTTGTCGCGCTCGCGCTCGAGCCGCCACAGTTCGTCGTCGATCGCCGCGAAGAACGGCGCCACCGGCACGCGCGGCGTATTCTGCACGTCGAACTGCACGAAGGTCAGCAGCATCTGGATGCCCAGGATCAGCGGCAGCGCCGCCAGCATCACCGTGCCCGCCGAGGCGACCGAACCGGCTGCCGCCAGGTGCGCCCACTTGAGGCCGCCGAAGACGATGCCGAAGCCCGTGAGCCCGACCCCCGCGGGCAGCAGCAGCGAGCCGAGCGAGAAGTCCCGGAGGTAGTACATGTACACGATGCGCTTGAATGTATTGCGCATGTGGCCGGCGAGGAAGGGGCCCACGATCCGGCGGATCGACAGCGACGACTCGCCATGGGGATATTCGGCGTGCATCGGCACGTCGAGCACGACCGCGCGCACCGTGCCCAGGCGAAACAGCAGGTCCGACTCGAAGAAGTAGCGGCTGGCGATCTTGTCCAGTGGCAGGCGGCGCACCAGCCGCGCGTCGATGGCGGTGTAGCCGTTGGTCGGGTCCACCACCTGCCAGTAGCCGCTGGACAGCTTGGTCAGGAACGACAGCATGAGGTTGCCGAACAGCCGCACGCGCGGCATCTCGGCCAGGCTCTCGGGGTCGTAGAAGCGGTTGCCCTTGGTGTAGTCGGCCAGCCCCTGCTGGATCGGCGTCACGAACTGCGGGATGCGCGCCGGCGGCATCTGCCCGTCGCCGTCGACCTTGACGATGATGCCCGCGCCCGCGTCCACTGCCGCGCGGTAGCCGGCCATGACGGCGGCGCCGACGCCGCCGTTGCGCTCGAGCCGCACCACCTTGACGCGCGGGTCGCTGCAGTTCGCTTCCACGTGGTCGCCGGTGCCTTCGGGGCATGCGTCGTCCACCACCCACACCTGCGACACATCGGGCGGGATCTGCGCGATCACACCCAGCACGTGGCGCTTGACCTTGTAGCAGGGGATGACGACCGCGACGGGGCGCGGGAAGGCAGGAGTGGACATGGGCCGGATGATTGTAGGGTGGGCAGCCCTACGCGAGGCCCAGTTCGCGCAGCCGTGCCGACACAGCCTCCCACGTCTGGAAGCGCCGTGCCTCGTAGTACAGCGTGCCCTCGTGCGGGCGCTCGCGGACGCGCCCCGCATCGACCGGCTGGACGCACTGGGTGCCGTGCAGCAGGTAGTGCAGGAGAACGAAAGGAAAGAGCCCCAGCCAGGACGTCGCCTGCGACGGGTAGCACAGGCACAAGCGCAGGTAGCGCAGGCGGTCGCGCCAGGGGATGCGCTCGCAAGTCGCAGGGCCGTTGGCGGGCAGCGGGGCCAGCACACGGAACAACGGCGCCGGCCGAAGCCACGCGTTGTACAGAGAGAACTGCCAGGCGTTGGCCGGCGCGAGGTGCGCAACCATCGCATGCAGCGAGTCGTGGTCGGGATGCCCGCCTTCCCATGCGGGCACGTACACGCTGTCCGGCTGGTGTTGCGCCAACCAGTCGCGCAGCCACTGCACGGCCGCAGGCAGCTGCTGCAGCAGCTGTGCATCGCCGATGCCCAGCCCTTCACCGGCAAACACCACATCCGCCCCTGCCACGCCGAGGTGCTGCAGCACGGCCAGCGACTCGCGGTTGCGCCGCGCCGAGCCCACGCCGGTGAAGTAGATGCACCACACGCGCCGTCCCATGCGGCGCTCTTGCTCGATGCGCTGGAACACGCCGAACTCGTCGTCCTGGTGGGCGAACAGGAACACCGCGCAGGCGGGCGGATCAGTAGGCATCGAAGTCGATGAAGGCGAAGCGTACGCGCGCCGCATCGAGGCTGTGCACCGGGCTCGCGAGCGGCTTGTAGATCAGGTTGAGCGGCGAAGGGCGCAGGCGCTGCGGGATCGGCAGGTACAAGCCGGAGACACCCGCCGGTACCAGCCCGAGGAACAGGCGGGCCAGCGGCGCATGCACATGGTCGTGCACGGTGGCCAGGTCCACTTCGGTGCCGGTGTACTCGTGATACGCCCCGAAGGCCGAGCCGGCCACGGCGGCGAAGCATTGCACCACGTCGCCCCGGCGGCGCAGGTGCACGCGGTTGTGCGGGTTGGTGCAGCGCCAGGTAAGGCTCTCGTGCGATCGGGTGCGGCGGAAGGCGACGTCGGCGTCATCTGCGGCGTTGCGCAGCAGGCGCCCCACGCCTACGCGCGCCTCGAGCGGCGCTACCAGCTGGAAGCCGAGCTTGCGCGTGAAGCCCGGCGTGCTGTTGGCGTTGGCCACGCCGTACACCGCGTCGAAACCCGTTGCCTGGGCCGCGTCGTAGGTCTTCTGCGCAAGCTGCGTGAAGAGGCCCTTGCCCTGGAAGTCCGGGTGGGTGGCGGTGTTGAGCGACAGCAGCACACGCGCCGGCTTGCCTTCGATGAGCGCGGTGGCGGGTATGCAGGCGTAGTGCGCGGCGAGCCGGCCGCCCTCGATGGCGTCGAAGCCGACCACCGCGCCGTCCGGGTTCTCGCGGTACAGCCAGCGCAGGTACGGCAGGTCGAACTTGTTCGCGCCCGGGAAGCAGGCGCGAAACAGCCCGACGTAGCGGCCGAGGTTTTCGTCGTCGGTGCGGGACGGGCCGAAGTCCATGGGGTGGCGATTGTGCCTGAGATGGTGGGAGCCGTACTCTCCTTGCGTGCGTGCGCTTGATCGCAAGAAACACGGAAGTCAGTTGTCTACCGGCTCTCAACATCAAACCTCGAACAGACCACTTCGGATGCACGGCCCGTCATCGAAATTGATCGCGAGGTGACGCAAGGACTCAGGACTCTGATTCCTCCTTGTCCTGAGCGATACATGCGCCTCCCGGATCTCGCCTAGCCACGCAGTCTCCCCCATGTCCGCGAGTGCACCGTACGAGTAGTGATGTTGCTGGTCCGGGAAGCTTCCAGAGAACATGTGCCATACGATTCTCACTCGAGTCCCCAATGTCAATGCAATATCAGTTCAGGTATAATTTGCCATGGTCGACCAAGGCAGGCCACTCGTCTGGATCGGAAGCAGCAAGAGAGACTTGATGGCGCTTCCTCCCTCCGTGCGCAAGTTCTTTGGCCACGCGCTGCACTTCGCCCAACTTGGTGACCAGCACGGTGCAGCAAAGGTACTCAAGGGGTTTGGCGGTGCTGGCGTGCTGGAGGTCATCGAGGAAGCTGTGGGCGGGACCTACCGGGCGGTCTACACCGTCAAATTTGTGGAAGCCGTGTTTGTCCTGCACTGCTTCCAGAAGAAGAGCAAGAGCGGCATTGCGACGCCCAAGGAAGACAAGGACATCATTCGCGCCCGGCTGAAGGTGGCCGAGGCGCTCGCCAAGGAGATGTAGCATGGCAAAGCGCGTCATTGAAGGTACCGAAGTTGAAACCGGCTCGGGAAACGTATTTGCCGATCTGGGCCTGCACGATGCCGAGAAACTCAAGATCAAGTCGGGGCTCGTGATCGAAATCAGCCGTGCCATCCGCAAGATCGGCCTGACGCAGGAGGAAGCCGGCCAACGTATGGGCATCCCCCAACCCAAGGTATCAGCAATGCTGCGCGGGGATTTTGCCAACCTGTCCGAGCGCAAGTTGATGGATTGCCTGAACCGCCTGGGATACGACATCGAGATCAAGGTCAAGCGCACGCGGCGACCGGTGGGCCACCTGACGCTGGCCATTGCGTGACCAACCCTGGCATCACGTCGACACACGAAACACCCAGAGCCGCGACAACGTAAACCCTACCCCCAGCACCGGCGGCAGCGACAGCACCTTGCCCACCAGCGCGTCATAGCCGGCAGACGTAGCCCACCAGACGATCGCCTCCGTGATGGCGAGGTTGATCGCCACCACGCACAGGAAGCGCGCCACCTGCGCGCCGTGCAGCGGCGCAGGGTCGCGGAAGGTGAAGTACTTGTGCATCAACAGGTTGACAGTCACGCCGATGAGGAAGGCGACGGCGACGGCGATGAAGGGCTCCATGCCCGAGCGCAGCAGCACGTGCAGCGCGGCCAGGTCCACGGCCATGCTGGTGAAGCCGGTCGCGATGAAGCGCAGCAGTTGCCCACCCGGGTTCATGGCCCCATCCCGCGCAGCCGGATCGACGCCAGCTGCAGTCCCCGGGCGTCGAGCGAGCCGGCCCGCACCTCAGCGGCATCGGCACGCCGCGGCACCGGCAACTGGAATGCGACGCTGAACTTGCCGGAAGGCGAAGACGCATCGGGCAGGCAGCCGATGACCTTCATGGCGCCGCCGCTGGTCGCGCCGGCTCGTTCCGACCAGAGCACGCTCACCCAGGCCCGCGCGTCCGGGTGGTCGCACGTGCCCTCGAGCTCCAGGCGCACCAGCTGCCCGCCCGCCACGTTGGCGCGCCCCATCAGCGCACCGCCCTCTTCCAGGCGGAGGCTGCCGGGCGCGGCCCTCCAGAGATCGCGAGACCAGATCACGTCGGTGTCCAGTTCGACCAGCGACAGGTACCCCGAGGTGGCGATCACCTTGCCATGCTCGCGCGCCCACACTTCCGCGGCGCGCGCGGCATGCAGGTAGCCCGGCGACAGCTGCTTGTCGGGGCTGGCCGGTATCACGTGCGTCACGCCGTGGCGCCGCATGAAGGCGCCCGCGGAAGCGACGTCGGCGACCTGCTCTGCATCGGCCAGCAGCCGGGGGCTGAGCCAGCCCGGGTACAGCGGCGTGCCGTGCAGGTCGGCACCGAACGGGTCACCGATGTACAGCACGCGCGAGTGGACGCCCCAGTCGGCGTTGACCCGCTGGTTCAAGGCCCGTTCCGGGGCGAAGCGCTCCAGGTAAATGGCACGTCCCTGCGGGTAGAAGGCATGGGGCAACTGCTGCAGGGTGGTCTGCCAGATCCCCTGCGGCATGCTGGTGACGCCCGCCGCCACCGCCAGCACCAGCACGCCCAGCCACCAGCCCTGCCAGGGCCATGGCGTCGGGCCCTGGTGTTCGCCAGCCGCTTCCCACACGCGCGAGCAGGCGTAGAGCGCAAGCCCCATCACCGGGAACAGGTAGCGCAGGTACTGCTGTTTCGACAGCAGCACCAGTGAGTAGCCCAGCGCCACCGCCAGCGCGGCACGGCGCTCGCGGTCGCCACGCCACACGAGGAGGACGAGGGCTGCCGGCAGCATCATGAAGAGGCCCAGCCCGCCGGCGATGTCGGTGGTCGCCTCGACAAAGCGGCGGCCTTCGAGGAACAGCCGGGCATACAGGCGCAGGTCGAACATGCCGGCGAAGTAGGTGTTGGCAAACTCGCCGGTTCCGAAGTAAGGCGACTTGAAGATGTGGTTGAACAGCGGCAGCACCGGGTTGCCCGTGCGGACCCACGCCGTGAGATACGGCGTGAGTACCGTCGCGAACGCGAGCAGCAGCACATACGCGGAGCGCGGCTGCGCGCGCACCTGTGCCCACAGCTGTGGCGTCCACAACAGCCCGAGCAACAGACTGGCCACCAGGTTGCTCGCCTTGAGCGCGCCCAGCATGGCCAGCAACAAGGCCGCGACGCACAGCGTCGAAAGTGCCGGCTGCCGGCGCTCGCTGACCCACAGGCTGAAGACCGCCAGCACCAGTGCAGCGCTGGGCGCTTCGGTGTGCATGGTGTGGTTGAGGGCCATCACCAGCGGGATGGAGAGGTAGGCCATCAGGAACCACAGGGCCGGGCGCATCGGCAGGCGGCGCAGGAGCAGTCCGGCCAGCAGCACCGCCCCTGCGAAGTGGTAGCTGCCGGCCACCCAGGCCTTCACCCCTTCGTTGCCGCCGCTCGCCATGAACGGGATGGCGAATGCAAGGTCGGCCGCCCAGGGCGACGACGCCCACACCTGCCGCACCACGTCGAAGCCATACTCGCGGCGGACCAGCAGTTCGTAGGGCATGCGCAGGTGGAACGCCAGGTCGTCGAAGGCGGCGATGGGCGTCAGGGTGCCTACCGCACCGCACATCCACACACCGATCGCCAGCAGGGCGAGCGAAGCCGCGCCGCCCAGCGAGTTCCGGTACAGGCCGCGAACCTGCCCCGCGACATCCTGCACCAGCTGCGCCAGTGGCCGGCGCTGCGATGCAATGACGAACATGCAGGCTAGCGCGTAGGCCGCAGGATAGTGGACGCGCCAGCCCAGCACCAGGCTGAGCACGGCCACGAACACCGCCATGCCCGCGAGATACGCGATGGCCGCGCGCTCCAGGGGCGTGATCGTTCGCAGCTCCACCGTCATGCGCGCGCCGAGCGCCAGTGCCGCGGCGCCTGCCAGCAGGAAGCCGGCGGCGGCGGTCGGACCCGCAATGCCGACGCAGGCCAGCACCCACATCACGCACAGCGCTGAGGCAAGGCGCGTGACCCAGCGCCCGATGGCCAGCGCCCCGTCGACCAGGGCGCAGGCGAGTGCAAGCGCGACGCCGCCCCCGAAAATCGCGAGCATCCATGCACGCGGCCGGTCCGGGCCGGCGAGCCAGAACAGCGTGAAGGGGTAAAGGCTGGCGGCGAAGGCGGCGAGGGTGACGACGCGGGTGTGCATCGCCCTCAGTGCGACCGGATCATCGTGCCGTACGCCTGGTCCGTCAGGATCTCCAGCAGCATGGCATGCGGCACGCGGCCGTCGATGATGTGCACCGCGTTCACGCCGCCCTTGGCGGCTTCGAGCGCGCCGCTGATCTTGGGCAGCATGCCGCCCGAGATGGTGCCGTCTTCGAACAGCTCGTCGATCTCGCGCGCCGACAGGTCGGTCAGCAGGTTGCCGGACTTGTCCAGCACGCCGGGCGTGTTGGTCAGCAGCACAAGCTTCTCAGCCTGCAGCACCTGTGCCAGCTTGCTGGCCACCACGTCGGCGTTGATGTTGTAGCTTTCGTTGGCTTCGCCGAACCCGATGGGGCTGACGACCGGGATGAACTGGTCGTCCTGCAGCGCCTTCACCACCGACGGGTCGATCTGCACGATGTCGCCGACCTGCCCCACGTCGTGTTCCTTGGTCGGGTCCTTCGCGTCCACCATCTTCAGCTTGCGCGCGCGGATCAGCCCGCCGTCGCGGCCCGTCAGGCCCACGGCCTTGCCGCCGGCCTGGCCGATCAGGCCCACGATGTCCTGCTGCACCTCGCCGGCCAGCACCCATTCAACCACTTCCATGGTTTCGGCGTCGGTGACGCGCATGCCCTGGATGAACTCGCCCTTCTTGCCCAGCCGGTTGAGCGCCTGCTCGATCTGCGGGCCGCCGCCGTGCACCACCACCGGGTTGATGCCCACCAGCTTGAGCAGCACCACGTCTTCGGCAAAGTCGGCCTGCAGCTCCGGGTCGGTCATGGCGTTGCCGCCGTACTTGATGACCATGGTCTTGCCATGGAACCTGCGGATGTACGGCAGGGCCTGCGCGAGGATCTCGGCCTTCTCCCGCGGGGCGATGTGGGATACGTCGGTCATGGTGGCTAAATTGTAGGGGGCGGCTGCCTCAGCACGATTCCGTCTGCGCGGACCATCAGGAAGGCCGCGCCCTGCCGCTGCAGCCACTGGTCGCCGTCGGGCTTGAGCATGGCGATGGTCGATAGCGCACCGGCTGCCGTGGTGTTGGCCGCGAGCACCGTCACCGACTGCCACCAGCGCACCGGCCAGCCGCTGCGCGGGTCGAGAATGTGGCAATAGCGCTGCCCCTCGTGCTCGAAGAAGCGCTCGTAGTCACCGCTGGTGGCCAGCCCGCCGCGCGCGAGCGGCAGGGTGGCAAGCGACCCGTCTGCGCCGCCGGGCCGCGGGCGCTCGATGTCGACCTGCCACGGCTGGCCGCCGGGTGCGCGCGGCCCCAGCACGTGGATGTCGCCGCCGAGGTTGACGAGCGCATGCGTCACGCCTTGTTGCAGCAGCACCGCCGCGGCGCGGTCGGCGGCGTATTCCTTGCCGAAGCCGCCGAAGTCGAGCTCCATGCTGCGCTTGGGCAGGCGCACGCGCCGCGCAGACCGCTCAACTTGTTGCCATCCGACCAGGGGAAGCAGTGCCTCGAGCTCACCCTCGCCCGGCATCCGGGCGCTGCGAAAGTCCCAGGCCCGGCGCAGCACGCCCGAGGTGGCGTCGAACAGCCCGTCGCTCAGCTTGAAGAGTTCTGCCGCAAAGTCCAGCAGGGAAGCAGTCTCCTCGTCGACCTCGACCGCGCCGCCGCCCGCCGCCGCGTTGATGCGCGAGACCATGCTCTGCGGCAGGTAGCGCGAGAACTTGCTTTCGATGCGCCGCACTTCGGCGATGGCGGCGTCGGCCGCGCGCTTCATGGCGCGCTCGTCGCGGCCGTCGATGGCGATCTCGCACGGCGAGGCCATGGCGGTGAAGTCGAAGCGCAGCGATCGCCAGGCGGTCATGTCGTGCGGGGGCCGGGAGTTGAATGCATGATACCCGTATGACGAGTAATTGACATTTACTCGTATAACGACTAAAGTGCATTTACTCATGATGCAAGTATCGCCGTGGCCGACCCGCTCCTCACCACCACCCAGCTCGGGCGGCTGCTCCAATCGGCCCGCCGGGCCCAGGGCCTGACGCAGGCCGCGGTGGGCGCGCGCCTGGGCCTGAGCCAGAAGCGCATCTCGGCCATCGAGCTCGACCCCGGCACGCTGACCGCAGCGCAGTTGCTCAAGCTCTGCGCGGTGCTGGGGCTCGAACTCACCCTGGGCTGGCGGCAAGCGCCTTCCCCTGCCAAGGCGGAGTGGTAGCCATGGGGCGCAAGTCCCGCGAAAAGGCCCTGGAGGTCTGGGCCAACGGGGCCCACGTGGCCACGTGGCGCGTCCCGTCGCGCGGAGTCATGGAGCTGCGGTACGACGAAGCCTGGCGCCACTCACCGGCCGGGCGGCCACTGTCGCTATCCCTGCCTTACGGAGTGGACAACTCGCCACTGAAGGGGGCCGCAGTCGAAAACTACTTCGACAACCTCCTGCCCGACAGCGACCCCATCCGCAGGCGGCTGGCCAGCCGGTTCCGCACAGGCTCGCTCGACGCCTTCGACCTGCTCGCCGCCATCGGGCGGGATTGCGTGGGCGCGGTGCAACTGGTGCCGGTCGGCGAGACGCCTGCGGCGCATGACCGGATCGACGCCATACCGCTCACCGAAGAAGGCGTGGCGCGGCACCTGCAAGGCATGCTCGCGCCGCCCACGCCGGGTCATGCAGGAGACGATCAATTCCGGATCTCCATCGCGGGCGCCCAGGAAAAGACCGCCCTGCTCTGGCACCAGGGCCAATGGCTGCTGCCCCGCGGCGCCACGCCCACCACGCACATCATGAAGCTGCCCATCGGGCTGGTCGGCAACATGAAGGCCGACCTGACCACATCGGTCGAGAACGAGTGGCTGTGCATGCAGCTGCTGGAGGCCTTCGGCCTGCCGGTGCCCAGGACCGCCATGCTGGTGTTCTCGGGTCGCAAGGTCCTGTGCGTGGAGCGGTTCGACCGCCAGCTGCATCCGACCGGCCGCTGGATCATGCGATTGCCGCAGGAGGACTTCTGCCAGGTGTACGGCCTGCCGGCCACGGCCAAGTACGAGGCCGACGGCGGCCCCGGCCTGCCCCAGATAGCCGACATCCTGCTGAAGTCCGACCGTCCCGCCGAGGACATCGCCACCCTGCTGAAGGCCCAGGTCCTTTTCTGGATGCTCGCCGCCACCGACGGCCACGCCAAGAACTTCAGCATCCACCTGCTGCCCCAGGGCCGGTTCCGGCTGGCGCCGCTGTACGACGTGATGTCGATACTGCCCATCATGGGCAATGCGCCCGGTCAATTGCGACGGCACAAGGCCAGGCTGGCCATGGCGGTCGCCGGCAAGAACGAGCACTACCTGCTGAAGGACATCCTGCGCCGCCACTTCAACGCCATGGCCCCGAAGTGCGGCTACGGCAACAGCGCAGAGCCATTGATCCACGCGATCCTGCAGCGCGTACCCGCAGCAATCGGCGAAGTGAATGCGAAGCTGCCAACCGGGTTCCCGCAGCGAGTCGCCGACGCGATCCTGGGCGGCCTGCAGGACTCGGCCAAGCGACTGGCCGCCATGCCTGGCAGCTAGAACTTCGCAGCCCACCCCAACTGAACGAAATTCGCCGTCATCCGGTCCAGCCCCGGACTACCCCCGCTGCCGCGCAAGCCCGTGGACTGGTGGTAGTGCTCCAGCTTCAGGTCCACCGACGACTGCGCGCTGTACGCCCACGCCACCTTGAACGACAGCGTGAGCGCGCCGTAGGCCGCGAGGCGATGGTCGGCCGACTTGTAGCCGCTGATCGAGCCGCCGAACAACCGCGTTTGCAACGACTCGGACTGGCCGGGCAAGGCGGGCACGGGATCGAAGTAGAACCACGCAGCGCCCTGCGTGTAATAGCGCAGCGCCGGCTTGAAAGTCCACGCGCCGGCCGGCTGCACCCATTCAGCGCCCAGCGTGTGCGACCGTATGCCGAACGAGTCGCTGTACCAGCGCCAGCTGGCGCGTACCGTGGCGTCGCGCGACTCGATGTGGTGGTTCCAGCGCGCCAGCAGGATGTGCGAACGGCGTGCGCGGGGCCTGTCGTCGAAGTCCTTGTACGGGTCGGTGTAGTAGCCCGAGCCGATGGAGCGCGTGTACTGCACCTGCGCCACGTCGTCGGGCGTCAGCACCTGCGTCACGCCGAAGATGTATTCGCGCACGCGCTTGCGCTCGTCGAAAGCGTTGCCGCCCGTGGTGCTGGTGTCGATGCGGTCGCTGGTGGCGGCCATGCCGCCGTTGAACGTGGTGTTGTTGTCTTCGCTGGCCCAGCGCCCGTCGACGCTGACGGAGCGCGACAGGTAGTCGTTCTCGTCGGAGTACGCCGCGCCGACCGCCAGCGCGCCGCGGCGGAAGTAGCGCGTGACCTTGACGTCGGACGCATCGCGATGGTCCGCCATCACCGACGCGCTGCTCTTGAAGGTGTGGATGCGCGGCGTGGCGCCCGACAGGCTGTCACCCACGCGCGTGGCCTCCAGCGACCACTGGCCCGCAATGGGCGCCAGCAGGTACAGGTGCGGCGACTCCACCGTCACGCGGCGCAGGCCCGGCTGCCGGTCGCGGTACCAGCCGTACTTGAGGGCGATGACGCCTTCGGTGGGCGCCTCTTCGGCGCGGGTTGCAGTGACGGCGGCCAGCCCCGGCAGCAGCAGGGTGGCCGCCAGCACGCGCCCGGCGGCGCCGTCAGTTGCAGCCACAGCCGCCCCCGCCCACGCCCCAGCCGCCGCTGGAGTTTTCTTTGCTGAAGTAGATGTGCTGGGTGAAGCGCGCGTCCAGCGGGTCGCCGTCGAAGCGCATGGCGGGCTTGGCCAAATTGCCCTTTTCCCAAGGCTCCACTTTGCCCAAGTTGGCGCAGCCGCCCACGAGCAGCGCCACCAGCAGGACAAGCAGGCGCGTCATCATTGGGGCAGTTTGAGCGCCTGCCTGATCGATCGTTCCAGCGCCGGGCGGTCTTCTTCGGTAAAACCCCTATGCGTGGCTATGACCTGCCCGTCGGGCCCCACCAGGAAAGAGCTGGGCATGGCCTTCACGCCGTAGGCGCGCGGCGTGTTGCCCGCGGGGTCGTAGGCGATCTCGAACTTCGCCGGTGTGCGCTCGAGAAACCTGGCCGCGTCGGCCGGCTTCCTGTCCACGTTGATGCCGACGATGCGCAGGCCATTGGCTTCGTACTTGGCCTGCATCTCGTTCATCCACGGAAAGGACAGGCGGCACGGCACGCACCACGAAGCCCAGAAGTCGACGTAGAGCACCTTGCCTCTGTAGTCGGCCAGCCGCACCGGGCCTTTGGCACCGGTGGCCACGATCTCGGGCGCCGGCTGGCCTGGCTGCGCGCACAACCCAGCCAGGGGCGTAAACACGAGCGCCAGCACAACACCGCGGATGAAGGCAAGCCGTTGCATGACGGCCGATTGTGCAGCAACCCCTGCTCGCGGTACTAGGGCGGGGCGGCCAGTTCTTCCTTGTCGGGGCCGAACAGGTGAGACACCAACTTGTGCAGACCGCGCAACCCATCGGTATTGCCGCCGACGATGGAGTCCGCATAGCCCGCCGCCACATGCCCCGGCTTCAGCTGGCGCGCCAGGTGCGCATGGTTGGCGGCTTCGTCGTGTTGCCCCCGCAGGGCAAGCACCACCGCAATGCCGCCGTGCGCATCGGCCGAGTCGGGGTCGATCTCGGCGGATTCGCGAAACGCCTCGAGCGCAGCGTCCATGTCGCCCCCCAGCAGGCAAGCCCAACCCAGCGCCACGCGCGTGCCGGTGTCGCCCGGCAGCAGCTGCAGCGCGCGGCCGAAGTGCGCCCGCGCATCGGCACTGCCGCCGCCCAGCAGGCAGGCAAAGCCCAGCATGGTCCAGCCGCGCGCCTGGTGTGGGTGCTGCTCGGTCACCAGGGCGAAGTAGCGGCGCGCGCCTTCCATGTCACGGCGGCCCAGCAACAGCGAGCCCTTGGCGATCAGCGCTTCGGGCTGCGCGGCGTCGCGGCGCAACGCCGCCGAAGTCAGCGCCTCGGCCGCGGCCCACTGGTCGTGGTCCAGCGCCACCAAGGCGGCAACGCCGGCCCCGGCTGCGTCCAGCGCGGCCGGGCCGCGAGCCTGGATCCACCGCCACGCTTCGTGCAGCCGGCCCAGGTGGTGCATGGCGCGCAGCCAAAGGGTGGCAAGGGCCGTTGCGTCCAGCGCGGCGCCCTGCCCCTGCACCCATGGGTCGAGAATGTCCACGCAGTTGCCGTAGTCGCCTTCGAGCAGGCACCAGGCGCCCCTGCGCCAGCCGCAGCGTGGCGCGGCGGAAGCGCCACGACGGCGTGGCACCCTGGCCGGCGATGCCGGTGGCTATCAACTGCTCGGCGTCGTCGAAAAGCGTGCGCGGCCGTCGCGGCCTCAGCCGCCTCAGCCGCCTCAGCCAGCAGCAGCGCGTTGCCCGGGTCTCGGGCCACGAAGTCGCGAAAGCGCTCGTAGCGGTCGCGGGCCTGGGCGTTGTTCGGCGAAACAGGCTGTGCGTGGGCGGGGCCGATCATGTCTGGTGATGATAAGGCACGCGAACACTTGTTCGTACCTATGGCTTACATCCGATAGAATGAACGCGCCGGCAAAAGTCCGGTGAAAGCATGGAGGGGAGGAGCGAATGGGTGCGGCCCAAGCAGGTCTTCACACGCGTCGGATTTCGCGTTTGCGTACCGGCGGCTTCACCCTGCTGGAGCTGCTGGTGGTGGTAGCCATCATCGGCCTGTTGGCCGCTTATGTCGGCCCCAGGTACTTCAGCCAGATCGGCAAATCCGAACAAGCGCTTGCGAAAGCGCAAATCGAGAGTTTTCACAAGGCGCTTGCCGCCTACCGGCTCGACGTTGGCAGCTTCCCAGCAACAGGGGAAGGACTTGCCGCACTAGTGAGCGCGCCGGCCGGTGCAGCCAAGTGGCAAGGCCCCTATCTGGCCAAGGGCGTACCGCTTGACCCGTGGGGCAAGCCATACATCTACCGCACCCCCGGTTCCAAGTCCGACTACGAGATCGTCAGTTACGGCAAGGACGGTCAGCCCGGCGGCACTGGTGATGCGGCGGACGTCAGCGACTGAGGGCCGCGATGCAGTTCACCGTGCGAGCACTAGACGCAAGCCAGGAAGTCCGGACCTTGCAGTTGGAGGCGCTCGACGAAACCGACGCCATGGGACAGGCGCGGGCGCAACGGCTCGTGCCCCTGTCCGCAGTACCGCGCGGCTGGCTGACAAGCCGCCGCGAGTCTTTTCCTTTGCTGCTGTTCGCTCAGGAACTCAGCGCACTGGTAGCGGCGGGATTGAGCGTCGTCGAGTCCCTGGAAGGACTGCTCGACAAGGAAAGCCACGCAGCGCGGCGCGCGGTCCTGTCCCGGCTCGCTGCCCGGCTGCGCGAAGGGAGTCGCCTGTCCGACGCCTTGCGCGCGCAGCCGGAAGTGTTCCCGCCGCTGTTCGTCGGGCTGATCCAGGCTGCCGAAGGGACGAGCGACATCCCACATTCGCTGAGCCGGTTTGTGGCATACGAATCGCGCATGGTCGAAGTCCGGCACAAGGTCACGAGTGCGGCCGTCTATCCCGCGATCCTGCTGGTCGTGGGCTCGGCTGTCACCGCCTTCCTGCTGGGATATGTGGTGCCGCGCTTCGCCTCGGTGTACCAGGGAAGCGGCCGGACCCTTCCGTGGGCTTCGCAGATGCTGATGCAGTGGGGTGACTTCGTGCAGCGCAACGGCACGCCCCTGCTGGGCGGCGTGCTGGCAATGACGGTCTTCGGCTACCTCGCGTGGCAGCGGAAGCGCGCGGCGGGATGGAGCGCGCTGCTTGCGCTGATGCCGGCAGCAGCTTCCCGGTTGCATGTACTCCAGCTGTCACGGCTGTACCTCACGCTCGGGATGCTGGTCGATGGTGGGATCCCCCTGCACGAGGCACTCAGGTTGAGCAGCGGGCTGTCGGGTGCCGGCTCGCCGGCTGCGCTGGACGCGGTTCGCCATGACATCGAAGGCGGGATGGCCCTGTCAGACGCGCTGGACCGCCACGGCCTCACCACGCCTGTTTCGACCCGGCTGCTTCGGGTCGGGGAACGGTCTGGCCAGCTTGGGGCGATGCTCACGCGCGCCGCCGCTTTCCACGAGGAAGAGGCGAGCCGATGGATCGAGAGGTTCAGCAAGGCTTTCGAACCCGTGCTGATGGCTGCCATCGGCATCGTGATCGGCCTCATCGTGGTTCTTCTCTACATGCCGATCTTCGAACTGGCCGGGAGCCTGCAATGAGTCCCGGCATCGACTGGAGCGCACTGCGCCGGGCACGGGATGCCGGCGAAGCGCCGACGGCGCGGCTTGCCGAAATGCTGGCCTGCTCGCCGCGCGACGCCGCGCGGGCATTGGCCGGTTCGCTGGGGATGGAATGCTGGGAGACCACCGACATGCAGGCGTGCGAGCCTGCGTTCGACAGCCTCCCGCTCGCCCGCGCCCAGGGGCTGCGCTGCGCCCTCGTGCACGACACACCGGGTGCCGGTTTCGTCGGCATCCTGCATGACCCGCTGGACAGCGACCTGCGCACCCAGCTCGCGCACTGGTCGAAAGGGCCAGTCCGGTTCGTACTGGCGAGTCCGGACGACATCCACGCCTACCTGAACCAGCACGAGGACCGGTCGCGCGCCATGGACAGCCTGCCCGTCGCCGCAGAGAGCGCCGGCGACTCGCGCGAAGCGATCGAGGAGCTTTCGCTCGCGCGCATGTCCGACTCGGCCAGCCCCGCCGTGCGCCTGGTCAATTCGACGCTGTACGACGCATTGCGCGCTGGTGCGAGCGACGTCCACCTGGAAAGCACGCCGGCCGGGCTGGCTGTGAAGTACCGCATCGATGGCGTCCTCGACTTCGTCACCGAAGCACAGGGCAACGCGCTCGCCGAACGGGTCATCTCCCGGCTGAAGGTGCTCGCCGCGCTCGACATCGCCGAGCGTCGAGTACCGCAGGACGGGAGTTTTCGTGTGCGTGTGCAGGGTCGCGAGGTCGACTTGCGCGTGTCGATCATCCCGGGCGTGCACGGCGAAGATGCCGTCATCCGGATCCTGGACAAACGGGCGATCGTGGAAGCGCATGGCCGCCTGAGCCTGGACTCGCTGGGGTTCGATGGCGCGTCGTTGGCCACGCTGCGCGACCTGCTGCGCGCAGCCTATGGGATGTTGCTCGTCACAGGCCCCACCGGCTCGGGCAAGACCACCACCCTCTATGCGGCCCTGTCAGAGACCCACACGGGGCACGACAAGGTGATCACTATCGAGGACCCCGTGGAGTACCAACTGCCGGGGGTGCTGCAGATTCCGGTGAACGAAAAGAAAGGCCTGACTTTCGCCCGCGGCTTGCGGTCCATCCTGCGCCACGACCCCGACAAGATCATGGTCGGCGAAATTCGCGACCGAGAGACGGCCGAGATCGCGGTGCAGTCGGCGCTCACAGGACACTTAGTGCTCACCACGGTCCACGCGAACAACGTCTTCGATGTCTTCGGCCGCTTCACCCATATGGGGCTGGACCCCTATTCGCTGATGTCGGCCCTGAATGGCATCTGGGCGCAGCGCCTGTTGCGCCTGAACTGCCCGCACTGCAGCAGGCAGCACTCGCCCGATCCGCGCGACTTGGCCATGCTGCCTTCGAGTCACCTTGCCGCGCAGGACTTCCGGTTCCTGAGAGGCGAAGGCTGTGGCGACTGCCGCGGCACAGGCTACCGGGGCCGCGTGGCAGTGGCCGAAATCCTGCGGCTCGACGATGAGCTGCGCGAGATGATCGTCGGGCGGCAGCCCATTCGCGCGGTCAAGGAAGCCGCGCGTGCACGAGGCACGCGCAGCCTCACGGAAGCCGCGCTGCAACTGGTGCAGGCGGGCCGGACGACGCTGGAGGAGGTGCGGCGTGTCACTGTTGCGGCCTGAGCAATCGAACGCCGGCCCCGCGATCGTCGGCTTCGGCCGCACCGGTTATTGCTGGCGCCTGCCGGGAAACCCGACGGACACCGAAGGTGACCGCGACCTGCTGGCGGCCGCCATCTCCGCGCTGCCTGCGGGGTACCTGGTGCAGGTCGTGGCCGGTCTCGACCTTGCAGTCCACTGGCTGCAGGTGCCCCCCGCCTCACTGCGGTCGCTGCTGGAACTGAGGCTCGTGGCCGCGGCCCGCTGCATCCACCTGTATGGCGGGGCTGCAGAGGATTGGTGGATCGCGGCCGATTGGGATGCGCGCACGCCCTTTACCTGTGCCGCGTTGCCGGCAAGCGAAGCCCGATCGCTGGCAAACCTCTTCGAAGCCGGCCGGCTGAAAGTGCAGTGGCACACGTCATGGACCGCCGTCTGCAAGGGGTCGGCATCTGCGTTTCCATCGGACGGCTGGAGCGGGCTGCGTACGGCGAGTCGGGCCTTCATCTGGTGTTGCAGTCAGGGAAGAATCGCCAACCTCACGTCTCTGCCGGCGGACAACCTGCTCGCCGCCCCACGTTTCGATGAGCAGGTGGGCCAGCTCATCGAACTCGAGAGCCTGCGCAATCCTGCGCTAACCCGCGGCGTTGTGCATTGGCAGCGGCTGTCCGGCGAACACGAAGCGCATTCCGCGCTGGCTGCCGGTGTCCTTGCTTTCAGAGCCGGTGCATGAAACCGGTCCACATCGCCTTCGAGCAGCCCGACTCGTCCGCCTGGCGCAGGCGGCTGCTTGGCCACGGTCGTGGCAGTTTGGGCATCGTGGCAGCGCTGGCACTCGCCGCTTCGCTCGCCGCCTTGGCCCTGGTCTCATGGCAAACCAGCGAGCTGGAGTCCGCATTGGGCGAAGCGAGGCATGCCCTGGCTGCCATGCAAGCGCGGCCCGGAAAGCCGCCGGCGCGAGCCCAGCCTGCTGTGGGCCCCGTCGCCGCACGCGAAAGGGACGCATGGAACGACCTCGTCCGGCAACTCAACACGCCTTGGCCCACCCTGCTCGACACGCTGGAAGAACGGGCTTCGCCGGATGTAGCGCTGGTGGCCATCGAACCGGACGCACGCAGCGGCAACGTGCGCATCCAGGCTGAAGCGAAGTCGCTGGGCGCGCTGCTGGACTACGCGAATGGACTGGCGACAGCGCCCGGCGTCAAGACTGTCCGCCTGTTGCGGCATGAGACCCACGAGCAGGACCCGGCACGGCCGCTGCGACTGAGCATCGAGGCCCGGTTCGGGGCAGCGAGGAGCGAACGGTGAACGCCACCGGCGGCCTGTCGCAGTGGAGAGTGCGGCTTGAGATCGCGCTGTGGCGCCATGGCTGGGCGCTGCCGGCCGCCCTGCTTGTGGCGCTGCTCACGCTGGTGATCCACCAAGTCGGGCTGATGCGCACGCGCGACGCCCTCGCAGCCACGCAGGCCGAACTGGCGCTGCAGCGCAGGGCGATGGCGCCGGCCCGCGTGGCGCTGAATCCCGAGGACGAGCGGCTCGCGAGGCTGCGAGCCACGCTGGATGCCGAAACGTCGGGCGCCGAAGTGATCAAGCGCATGGCGGCGCTGGCGCAGGACGAAGCCATCCAGTTGCAGCAGGCCGACTACCAGCGGCAGGTGCTCCCCAGTGCGCCGATCGTCCAGCTCCAAGTCACCCAGCCCGTGCAGGCGAACTATGTCCAGCTGAGGAACTACATCGAGTCGGTGTTGAGGGCCATGCCGAACGTCTCGCTGGACCAGGTGTCCGCGCGCCGCGACAACATCGGGCAAGACCGGCTGGAAGCGCGGCTGCGCTGGTCGGTCTGGATGCGGGCGCGCGATGGAGAAAGCGCGCGATGAAGAAAGGCGGGACCATGACACGTCGATGGGTGATCTGGCTGCCCCTGCTGGGCATCTCGCTTTGGCTTGCATTGGCTGGCGACCGCAGCCCTGCGAGTGAGGCAACGGGCACTCTGGCTGCGCAGACGCAGCGACCGGACCCTGCCGAGTACGCACCCGGACGCAGTATCGTGAGTGATAGCACCGCACCCTTGCTCGCACTTGTGCCGCGCGAGGTGCTCGTTCCCAAATCCAGTGGCGGGCACGGATCGAGGCGCGACCTGTTTGCAACGCGAAGTTGGACGCCAACACCTGCGCCGCAGGCACTGCAGCCACCGGTGCCGGTAGCGGCCCCGCCACTGCCGTACACCTTCCTGGGCAAGAAGCTGGAGGCTGGCGCATGGGAGGTCTATCTCGGCAGGGGCGACCGTACATTCATCGCCCGCGAGGGCCTGGTGCTGGAAGGAACGTATCGGGTTACCGCCATCGCACCCCCTACGCTGTCGGTCACGTACCTGCCACTCGAACAGGCGCAGTCGCTTGCCATTGGAGACTCCCGTTGACGGCCCTTCGCACGACTTGGCGCGCACTCGCCCTGCTGGCCGCGGCGTGGCTGCTGGCCGGCTGTGCCGCGCAGACAGCTTTTCGCGAGGGCCAGCAACTGGTGGCCGAAGGAAGGTCCATCGAAGGAATGGCGCGCCTCGAGGAGGCGAGCCGCCTCGACCCCGGGGACGCCCGATACCGCATGGCCGTCCTGCAGACGCGCGAGCGCTACATCAATGCAAAGCTCGATGCTTCGGAAGCTGCGCGCAGCCAGGGCAAGCTCGACCAGGCCGAGCATCACTTGCGCGAGGCGCTGGCCATGCAACCGTCCAACGAGCGTGCCTTGGCGGACCTGCGGGCCATTGGGCAGCAGCGCCGCGCCGAAGCATGGATACGCGAGGCCGATTCCTTGCTGGCGCGCAAAGACCCCATGGCCGCCCGCGGCAAGCTGGCTCAGGTGCTCGCCGAACTGCCGGGCCACGAAGGGGCCCGTTCGATGTTGTTGTCGATCGAAAGGGACTCCAGGCAGGCCGCTCCCGAGACAGCGCTTTCCGCCGCCTATCGCAAGCTCATCACCATCGAGTTCAAGGACGTGCCGCTACGGACAGTGTTCGAAGTGATCTCGCGCACGTCCGGCCTCAACTTCCTGTTCGACAAGGACGTGAAGACGGACCAGAAGACGTCGATCTTCCTGAAGAACTCCACGATCGAAGCGGCCGTCAACCTGTCCCTGCTGACCAACCAGCTTGACCAGCGCGTGCTGGATGCGAACACAGTGCTGATCTACCCGAACACGCAGGCCAAGCAGAAGGATTACCAGCCGCTGTCGGTGCGCAGCTTCTACCTGGCCAATGCCGAAGCCAAGACCGTGGCGGCCACCCTCAAGACCATCCTGAAATCCCGCGACGTGGTGGTAGACGAGAAGTTGAACCTGCTGATCGTGCGCGACAGCCCCGAAGCGATCCGCCTGGCGGCCAAACTGATCGCGATGCACGACGTGCCCGAGCCCGAGGTGATGCTCGAAGTCGAGATCCTCGAAGTGAAACGCACCCAGTTGCTCGACCTGGGCATCCGCTGGCCCGACCAGCTGAGCCTTGCGCCGCTGGGTACGGCGAGCGGCGGCGCGATCAGTGTGGCGGACCTGCGCAACCTGAACAGCTCGCGCGTGTCGGCGGCTGTCGGGCCGGTGACGCTGATCGCACGCAACACGGACACGGATGCCAACATCCTGGCCAACCCGCGCATTCGCGCGCGCAACCGCGAGAAAGCGAAGATTCTCATTGGCGAGCGGGTGCCAGTGATCACGACCACCTCGACCACGATTGCCGTGACGGAGTCGGTGAACTATGTCGACGTGGGCCTGAAGCTCGATGTGGAGCCGACCATCTACCTCGACGGCGAAGTGGCGATTAAGGTGGCGCTGGAAGTGAGCAACATCATCAGCCAGGTGCAGACCAAGAGCGGAACGGTGGCCTACCAGATCGGCACGCGCAACGCGCAGACCGTGTTGCGGCTGCGAGACGCGGAGAACCAGGTGCTGGCGGGCCTGATCAGCGACGAAGACCGGCGCTCCGCGAACAAGGTCCCCGTCCTCGGGGAAGTACCCGTGGTCGGCCGGCTGTTCGGCAGCCAGCTGGACGATGCGAGCAAGACCGAGATCGTCCTGTCCATCACGCCGCGCATCGTGCGCAATGTGAAGCGACCCGACGAATCGCAGGTCGAATTCGAATCCGGGACCGAGAACAGCTTGGGCTCCAGACCGGGTTCGTCGCCCTTGCCTGCAGCCCCGGTCGCATCGCCACCTCAAGGGCCGTCATCGGCCCCCCGTGCGGCCCCTTCGCCTGTCTCCAGCGCGGCCCAGGCAGCGACCACGACGGCGGCAAACACCAACGAGCCGGTGGCAGCGGCCGTGGGCAGCACTACGGCGCTCAGGCTGCAGGGACCCATCCAGGTGAAGGTGGGCGACCTGTTCGCGGTGCAGGTGGTCATCGATGCCGACCAGCCGGTCACAGCCGCTCCGTTCGTATTGGGTTTCGAGCCCTCCATGGTGCAGGCGGTATCGGTTGCGGAAGGAGACTTCCTGCGCCAGGGCAGTGCCCCCACCAGCTTTGCCAGCCGCGTGGAGGCCGCGGGGCAGGTCGTCGTCACCTCGGGGCGCCCGGGCATCACCGGTGCAACCGGTAGCGGTACGATCGCGACGGTCAACCTGCGCGCGGTCGCGGCCCTGAACTCGGAGACGAAGTTGACGGTGGTGTCCGCGACTCCGGTCGGCCCGGCGGCGCGACCGATCCCGGTGGTCATGCCGGCACCGCTGGCCATCCGCATCGCGCCCTGAGGAGCATGGCTTGCACCGCAACGGCTTCACCCTGGTCGAACTGCTGGTCACGCTGGCCATCCTGGCGGTGCTGGCGACGCTCGCGGTCCCGGTGGCGCAGGTGCAGGCACAACGCGTGAAGGAACAAGAGCTGCGCGCTGCGCTGCGCGAGGTTCGCTCGGCGATCGACGCGTACAAGCGCGCCTCGGACGAAGGGCGAATCCGCAAGCAGGCCGGCACCACCGGGTATCCGCCAAGCCTGGAAGTCCTGGTCGAGGGCGTGGACGACCAACGCGACCCGAACCGGCGCAAGCTGTACTTCCTGCGCCGATTGCCGCGCGACCCTTTCCACACCGATCCGGCAGCCGACGACGCGGCCACCTGGGCGAAACGCTCTTACGCGAGCGAGCCGAACGAACCGCGCGAGGGAGACGACGTGTACGACGTCTACAGCCGCTCCCCGTTGGTCGGGTTGAACGGTGTGCCGCTGGGGAGGTGGTGATGCGTCGCAAGGCAGGTTTCACGCTGATCGAGTTGCTGGTCGTGCTGGCCATCGTCTCGACCCTGTTGCTGATGGTCACGCCGCGATACCTGCAACGCCTGGAGACGTCGAAGGAGGCTGTGCTGCGCGAAAACCTGCGCACGGTGCGCGACGTGATCGACCGGTTCTACGCAGACACCGGTCGCTATCCAGAGTCGCTCGATGAGCTGGTGGAGCGCAAGTACCTGCGTGCACTGCCGGCCGATCCCGTCACCGAGTCGCAGGCGACATGGCGAACGGTTCCCGTGCCTGAGGGATACAAGGGCGCGGTCTACGACATCCGCAGCGGCGCTGCGGGGAAAGGGCTGGATGGCAGAAGTTATGCAGACTGGTAGGCCGCGTCCGCCTGGGGGCTTCGCTTACGTGATGCTCCTGCTGGCAGTTGCCTTGATATCGCTGGCCGCGACGGCGGCTGTGTCCGTCGGAGCCACGATGGCGCGCCGGGATGCCGAGCGGCACCTGCTGGCGATCGGCGCGGAGTTCGAGCGGGCGCTGGTGTCCTATGCGGGAGGCGCCCGGGGCCCCAGGACGCTAGACGAACTGGTGCGGGATCCGCGCATGCCGGGCACCCGGCGGCACCTGAGGCAGATCTATGCGGATCCGTTGACGGGCCGGCCGGACTGGGGGCTTGTCACCGATCCGCAGGGGTTCATCGTCGGCGTGTACAGCCTGGCGGAGGGGCGACCGATCCAGCGCAGCGCTTTCGAGGCGCATTGGGGGCATATGGAGGAGGCGGACAGCTATCGGGATTGGGTTTTTGGGGTGCGGGCGGGGGCTGGTGGGGTCCGAAGGTGATACGCGACGCTTGCCGCGTGAGACGCTGCACAGCAGGGCCAAGGTGCAGGGTCATGAAGCTTTGGGGGACCTTCCCCTCAGGGCCTTAGCGCGCGCGGAGGGTGCGCGCAGCCTTGGGCGTCCGGGTCGATGGACTTGTTGACTTGAGCTTTGGAGCCCTTTGCCGGACCAGGCGCACCTCAAGCTTGCAGCCAAGGGCTTCGGCATACTTCGAGAGGGTTGCCAATGAAGGCGAGTGCTTGCCGCGACCAGACTCCATTCTCGCGACAGCAGACTGAGTGGTTCCAATTTTCGCAGCCACTTCGGCCTGCGTGAGGCCTTGCTCGGCGCGCGCTCTCAAGAACTCGTCGAGCAAAGCAAACTCTTCGATCTGCTTTTCGAATTCGGCGGCCACATCGGGGCGAGCCAGTGCCTGGGCTCGCAACTGCTTATGCGTCAGCATCTTTTCGTTCCTTCATGCGCCTGCGCGCAATCGACAACTCCCGGGGAGGTGTCTTCTCAGTCTTTTTCACAAACTGGTGGAGCATCACGATTCGCTGCCTCACAAGAGTGCAATAGAAAACTCGCCCAATTCCCTCTCCGGACTTCAAGCGCAGCTCGAACAGCCCGGAGCCCATAGCCTTGGTGTGTGGCATTCCCAAATCCGGTCCGTACTCAACCATTCGATCAGTCAGTTGCAGAAATCGGGCCAGAAGACCTGCGGGGAGCGCAAGCACGGCTTTCTGCATTTTCTCATCGTAGTACTCGATGTCCCACGCCATTCCCGGCAGTATAGCAAATTCGCTATGTCTGCGCTGGAACAACGACGAGGATGCCGCGCAACTTAACGCTTTCAGCTGGTAGAAGCCCTCTTCGGAGGTGAGCACGAACTCCCGGGGGTTCCAGGCTCTCCGCTGGCGCCGTCGATGAGCTGGCCGCATTGCGTCAGCACGCTCGCGTCCATCACCACTTGCAGTTGCGCCGTGCCCCCGCTGCGCCCGCCGGCACCGCCCGTGGGTGCGGCCACCGGGGTGAACACGATGTTCACGGCGGCACGCTCGGTGCTGCACTATGGCAAGCCCTGGTCGTCCCAGGTCGATATCTCCGCCGGCGACCGCTGGGCGCAGGAAGTGGACAAGCAGCTGGAGGCTTCGAACTCCGGAATCATCTGCGTCACACCAGAGAATTTCAATTTGGCCTGGATCCTATTCGAGGCGGGCGCCCTTGGCCAAATCGCCTAACTCCGGGGAGTCCTACCTCCCAGCCGCCGCTCTATCGCCTCACGGTACTCTGGACGGACTGCCCTTAGGACTCCTTCCGACCCGGTGATGCCGTCGAAGTATGGTAGAGCGAATTTTCGCACTGACTCAGCCATCCGCTGAAACTCACCACCCTCGTCCAAATACCAAAGGCCGTCCTGCGTATCCGCTTCAAGACCTTCCTCGAAGACTTGGCAGGACGCCACTAAAGAAATCTCGGTTGCTCTTACTATCCCACCATCTTCGAATGCGTCGTGCCACGCAGCCGCAAACACAGATGCGAATCGACGTCCAGCCAGATACTCGGGCAGCACGACATCCACCACACCTCCACGACGTCGCCAGTACCGATCCTCGGTATACGAGAATTCAAAGTCAGCCAAGAAAGACAATGCCGCATTGTTTGGGTCCGCGCCGTCTCAACGTTGAACGTCACAAGCGAAAGTTCATCACCATAGACGGGCGACGAATTGACCAGCGTCTGCACCTGATTACTCCAGTCACTATCCTCGAGCCTTAGCACCTCGATCACGTCTCCGACCGTTTTGAAGGATTTGAAATAGCGTAGTACGAGCGAGTTCAGCTGCCACATAAGCACGGTGCTAAGTTGGCCCGAAAGCTCAAGAGGCCACCAGAAACTGTTCTTCAAAGGTGCATGCGGCGAAAGCTCGGAAGCCAAGAAAAGGCTACGAGCTTCCCGAGTTCGACAAGGCGTCCAAGGGGAAGAATCGGAAGGAACCGAACTCTCCAGATGCTGAAATAAATCGCCCACTCTTGGTCGTCGTACTTGGAGGGCCGGAGGCCAACAACACAATACACGTGCCCCTTCCTGATCGAATAGAGTCGTCCCCCTTCGCTACACTGGAATCCTTCAGGCAAGAGAACTCCTCTGAGGGCTCTGCAAAGTTTCGATTGAGAAATATCTGTTGATGCGCTCACTTGCCGCTCACTTTGATACGAATTTGAATGACGTCCGTCCCGATCCTCTTTACGCGGTCGGCGACCCCTTTCTTTGAGTAACCCTTCCCGATCTTTAGATCAAACGCCACAATATTTTTCTTGTTGTATTTGACGACCACATCAACTCCAAGATCACCCTTGCTGTCAGCTTTCTCTTCTATGCCGTTCCCGTCAAAGTACGGTTCTGCCACGACCTCAACGCCAGGCAGCGGTTTGTATGACTGTACCTTGTGCTTCAGCTCTTGATGGGCGGCCGTACCGAATGCACCTTTGTTCTTGGAGGGGCCATCGGCGAACAGCATAGTGTCAGTGACCGCCTTGATCGCCCAATCAAGAATAGTCTCGCCTATAAGTCTGAACCGCCCCGGGATTTGAGGAGGCTCCTTCATTTGAGAAGATGGAGCCCTTATGAGGAAGTCAGCGAAGTTTTCCCCCGAGGTTCAGGAACGTGCCGTGCGCATGGTCTTCGACGCCAAGGATCAATACCCGTCGCAGTGGGCGGCGATCGAGTCGATTGCCACCAAGATCGGTTGCACGCCGGAGACGCTGCGGCGCTGGGTGCGCCAAGGCGAGCGTGACAGCGGCGTGCGCGAAGGGCCTACGACGGCCGATCAGCAGCGCGTGAAGGAACTCGAACGCGAGATGCGCGAGCTGCGTCGCGCCAACGAGATCCTGAAGCTGGCCGGCGCGTATTTCGCCCAGGCGGAGCTCGACCGCCGCTTGAAGTCGTGACAGCGTTCGTCGACGAGCATCGCGCTCGCTTCGGGGTCGAGCCGATCTGCAAGGCTTTGCAGGTCGCCCCGTCGGCGTACTGGCGCGAGGCGGCGCGCAGGCGCGATCCGGCGCTGTGCCCGCCCAGGCGCCAGCGCGATGTACAGCTGATGCCTGAGATCGAACGCGTTTGGAACGCCAACATGCGCGTGTACGGTGCAGACAAGGTCTGGAAGCAACTCAATCGCGAGCGCATCGAGGTGGCGCGCTGCACGGTGGAGCGCTTGATGCGCCGGCAGGGCCTGCGCGGGGTGGTACGAGGCAAGCGCGTGCGAACGACGGTGCCCGATGTCAAGGCAGCGTGTCCGCTTGACCGCGTCAATCGAGAGTTCCGGGCTGAGCGGCCGAACCAGCGTGAGCGTCCAGCCATCCCACCTTGTCTTGGGCTGACGCTCCAGAGACGATGGCGTCCACCTCAAACAGGTGGACACCAATGCACTCCAAAGCATCCCAATCCCCGAGCAGGCGCATGCACGGCGCCGAGCTCAAGACGGCGGTGATCGCTGCGTGCCGCGAGCCTGGCGTGTCGGTGGCGGCCGTGGCCCAGGCGCATGGACTGAACGCCAATCTGGTTCGCAAGTGGCTGGTCGGCCGCGGCATCAAGCGCTGCGGTCTGGACGCCACGAGCTCGCCGGGCCTGCCGCTGATCACCAACGCGGCTCCAGCGATGCCTTTCGTGCCCGTGCAGCTGCCTGCACCTACCCGGGCG
>JACRAY010000033.1 GCA_016213325.1 Burkholderiales bacterium
AACACCAACACGACATACTCGACCAGCGAACTGGTGATCACCGTGGGCAGCCATGACCCCGTCGCGCTGGGGAACGCCATCGTGCTGTAGCCGCCGCAAGACCCCGGCTCATGACAAAGGCCCGCCTCGCGCGGGCCTTTGCTCGTCAGGTCACCAGGTCCTGGATCACCAGATGCCGGTACTTCTGCCCGTACGAGATGTTCGCGTCCTTCAGCAACTCCATCACGTGGTCGGTTTCCTTGCCGCTGGGGGCATGGATGATGAGTGCGTGGTGGCCCTGGCTCGCAAGTTCGGTGAACCGGCGCACGGTGTCGGCCTCGGTGCCGGCGCTGGGCAAGGGGATGTCGGCGTTGCCGACGGTGCGGGCGATCTCTTGCTGGAACACTTCGGGCGTCACCAGCGACACCTGCTCGCCGTTGAACCCGCCGTCCTCCAATGCGATTTCGGCGTTGCGCGCGTCCGCCTCGGTCGGGAACATGAGAACCATGTAGCCGGTGGGATAGAACACGCCGCGCATCGTGAGCATGCTCGATTCGAGGTGGAAGGGCTTCATCGCAACTCCTTGCTGAGGTTCAAACCGCATTAGGAACCACGGCTGGCGGGGCGCCTGTCAGCGGCATGGGAGTGGCGCTGTAGGAATGCGTCGGCGCCGCGTCCTACCGGGAGCGCCCGTTCCCCCTGACTGCGTGCGGCTGTTGTTCAGGTCAATCTGGCGTGCATCGGGATTTTCCGCTGCAGTACTGGAAGGTTCCACTTGAAAACATCCCCCATCTCCTTCTCCCGGACACTGCTGGCCGTTGCGCTGGCTGGTGCACTCGGCATTTCATCCGCCGCAGACGGCCCGGGTGCCAGCAGCTCCGGCGGGCCCGGCCCTGGCGCCTCAGACGGCGGCGGGGTGGCCGGCGTCGGTGGTGAAGGCGGCGGCGGCTCGGGTTCGTCCGCCAGCGCAGGCGGAGCCAACGTGGGCACCGGTAACAGCGGCAGCGGCGTGGGCAACACGGGCCCTGGCAACCAGGGCAATACCAGCACCAACGGCAATGCCGGTGGCACTGCCGCGGGCAGCGGATCGGGTTCCGCCAACGCCGGTGGCGCCAACGTGGGCACCGGCAACAGCGGAAGCGGTGTGGGCAACACCGGGCCGGGCAACCAGGGCAACGACAGCACCAACGGCAATGCCGGCGGTGGCTCGGGAAGCGGCGACAGCCCTGGCGATACCGGTGGGAATGGTGGAGGTGACGGTGGCGGCTCCGGTGGTGGGGGCGGCGGCTCCGGGGATGGTGGCGGAACCGGCGACGGTGGTGGAACCGGCGGTGGTGGGGGCTCCGGTGGTGGTGGAGCCGGCGATGGTGGTGGAGCCGGCGATGGTGGTGGAGCCGGCGGTGGTGGTGGAGCCGGCGGTGGTGGTGGAACCGGTGGTGGTGGCGGCGGCGGCGGCGGCACGGCCGGCGCTGGTGGTGGTGGTGGCGGCGGCGGCGGCGGCGGCGGAACCGGCGGAACCGGCGGAACCGGCGGCGGCGGAACCGGCGGCGGCACGACAGTAGGTGGTGGCGGCGGCGCGGGCACTGTTTCAGGCCCGTCGACCCCCGGTCTTGCGGGTGGATCGATTCCCGGCTCGACCGGTTTGCCTTCGTCGCTCCGCGGCGGAGTGGCAACCGTCGAGGGCGGACCCCCTGCCAGCAGCGCTGGGATTACCGGCCCTGCAGTCGCTGTGGGCAGCCCGCCTGCAGTCACTGCAGTCGCAGTAGGCGCTCCGCCCGCAGCCAGTGCGCCGCAGGCGTCTTCGCTGTCCACGGCGATGGGCGCAGCGCCGCCCGCCGCGACGGCTCCCCGCCGCGCGCGGGCTGACCGCAACTAGACGTTCACAAGCGCACAACGGCCCGCCATTGCGGGCCGTTTTTTCGTCCCGGGTGCGGCGCCAAGCTCAGCCGCCGGGGCAGCCTTCGGGGCTACGGCGTTCACCGCTACACTGGGCACATGCACGCGTTGATCGAGTCCCACCGCGAACAGATTCTGTCGCTCGCCCACCGCCGCGGCGTGACGAGCGTACGCGTGTTCGGTTCAATGGTTCGAGGTGGAGAGCGCGACGACAGCGATGTTGACTTGCTGGTGACCTTGGCCCCGGGGACCAGCGCTTTGGCACTCGGCGGATTGTTGCTGGATGCACAGGACCTGCTGGGCCGCCGAGTTGACATTGTCACAGAGGCGAGCCTGCACCCGGCTCTTCGCGACCGAGTGCTTGCCAGTGCGGTCCCACTGTGATCCCGGGCCCCGGCTCCGACGCAGTGCTGCTCACGCACATGAGTGAGTGCATCGACCGGATTCGCGAGTACACGGCAGGCGATCGCACTCGGTTCGAGGCTTCGCGCCTCGTCCAGGACGCGGTAATGCGCAACCTGCAGACCCTGACCGAATCAAGCCAACGCCTTTCCGACAGCATCAAAGCCACTGAACCACAGGTGCCCTGGCGTGAACTGGTGGGTTTTCGCAATGTGATCGTGCATGGCTATCTAGGAATCGACATCGAAGCCGTCTGGCTTGTCGTCGAGAAGGATTTGCCACCACTAGCAGCGGCAATCGCGCGCATGGTCGCCCGTACCAGCCACGAGGACTGACGCGCTGGCCGCGACGCAGCGGTCCCAGGTAGAGTCGTGCAAGAAAGTCAACAACTTAGTCCCTGGCGTTTGTGTACGGCCCCCATGATGGACTGGACCGACCGCCACTGCCGCTATTTCCATCGCCTGCTCAGCCGCGGCGCCCGCCTGTACACCGAGATGGTGAGCACGGGCGCGCTGCTGCACGGCGACGTGCCGCGCCACCTGGACTTCGATGCGGCCGAGCACCCGGTGGCCCTGCAGCTCGGCGGCAGCGAACCGGTGGACCTGGCGCGCTGCGCCCGCATGGGCGAGGAGTGGGGCTACGACGAGATCAACCTCAACTGCGGCTGCCCCAGCGAGCGCGTGCAGCGCGGCGCCTTCGGTGCCTGCCTCATGGCCGAGCCCACTCTGGTGGCCGACTGCGTGAAAGCGATGGTCGATGCCGTGTCCGTACCGGTGACGGTGAAGCACCGCATCGGCATCGACAAGAGCGAAAGCTACGGCTTCGTGCGTGACTTCGTCGGCACCGTGGCCGAGTCGGGCTGCGGCACCTTCATCGTGCACGCGCGCAATGCCTGGCTGAAGGGGCTGTCGCCCAAGGAAAACCGCGAGGTGCCGCCCCTGCGCCACGAGGTGGTGCACCGGCTCAAGCGGGAGTTTCCGCACCTGGTCATAGCGACCAACGGCGGCGTGACCACGGACGAGCAGGTGGCCGCCGAACTGGCCCAGGTCGACGGCGTGATGGTCGGGCGCGAGGCCTACCACCACCCCTGGTGGCTGGCGCGCTGGGACCAGCTCTACCTGGGCCTGCCGGACCCCGGCATCACGCGCGAGAGCGTCGAAGAGGCGATGGTGGCGTACATGGACAGGCAGGCCACGGCCCATGGCACGCCCTGGGCATCGATCGCGCGGCACATGATGGGCCTGTACAACGGCCTGCCGGGCGCACGTCGCTGGCGGCAGGTGTGGAGCGACCATCGGCTGAAGGCGTTGCCGCCGCGCGAAGTGATGGCGCTCGCCCACCAGCGCGCTTGATTTTTCGCAAGCGCCGCCGGCGGTGCCCGGCGAAACTGTCCGGTTTGCAATCGAAGGAGCTTTCATGAAGCGGTTTCCCGGCTGGGCAGGCCGTGCCGCCAGTGCTGCCGACGTCGTGCGCCTCCTGCGCAGCGGCGACAACGTGTTCGTGCACGGCGCAGCGGCAACCCCTACCACGCTGCTGGACGCCATGGTCCACCGCACCGACCTGGAAGGCGTGCAGCTCTACCACCTGCACCTGGCCGGGCCGCTGCAGTTTGCCGAGCCGAAGTACCGCGACGCGTTCGTGGCCAATCCGCTGTTCACCGACAGCGGCTTGCGCGGCGCAGTGGACGACGGCCGGGCCTTCTTCGTGCCGGTGTTCCTGTCCGACGTGCCTTCGCTGTTCTCGTCGCGGCGGATCCCATTGGACGTGGCGCTGGTGTCGCTGTCGCCGCCGGATGAGCATGGCCTTTGCACGCTGGGCACCTCGATCGACGCAGCCAAGGCGGCCTGCGAGCACGCCACCATCGTGCTGGCAGAAATCAACGAACAGCTGCCGCGCACCTACGGCGCCACGGTGGTGCCGTTCGACCGTGTCACCGCGTTCGTGCACACCAACCGGCCGTTGCACGAGGCGCACGCGCCTGCCATCACGCCGGTGGAAGACAGCATCGGCGAGCACATCGCCGCGCTGGTGGAAGACGGGTCGACCCTGCAGGTGGGCATTGGCGCCATCCCCAATGCCGTGCTCAGCCGGCTGGGCAACAAGGCCGACCTGGGCGTGCACACCGAGATGTTCTCGGACCTGATGGTTCCGCTGATGAAGTCGGGCGTCGTCAACAACCGCCACAAGCAGATCCACCGGGGGCGCACGGTCACCAGCTTCGTCAACGGCTCGCGCGAGCTGTTCGACTTCGTCGACGACAACCAGCTGGTCGAGTTCCACCCCTGCGACCGCACCAACGACACGGCGCTGATCCGCATGAACCCCAAGGTGGTGGCCGTCAACGCCGCGCTGGAGATCGACCTGACGGGGCAGGTTTGCGCCGACTCGATCGGCCACCGCATCTACTCGGGCATCGGCGGGCAGATGGACTTCATCCGCGGCGCGGCCTTGTCCGAAGGCGGCAAGGCCATCATCGCGCTGCCGTCCACGGCGCGGGGCGGCCAGGTGTCGCGCATCGTGACCACGCTGAAGGCCGGGGCCGGGGTCGTCACCACCCGCGGGCACGTGCAGTACGTGGCCACCGAGTACGGCATCGTCGACCTGCACGGGCTCAACCTGAAGCAGCGCGCCGAGGCGCTGATTTCCATAGCGCACCCGGACTTCCGGGCGGAGCTGAGGCGCGAAGTCCATGAACTGAGGCACTTCCTGCCCTAGGAGGGTGCCCTTCCGCTCCTGCCCCAGATAGTTTAAACTTAAACTATCTAGGCATGGAGCAACCATGAACATCACCTGTGTGGGCGGCGGCCCGGCGGGACTCTACTTCGCCCTGCTCATGAAGCAGCAGGACCCGGCGAACCAGGTCACCGTGATCGAGCGCAACCGCCCGTACGACACCTTCGGCTGGGGCGTGGTGTTTTCCGACCAGACGCTGGGCAACCTGCAGGCGGCCGACCCCGAGACGGCAGCCGAGATCCTCGGCGCCTTCAACCACTGGGACGACATCGAGGTCAACATCCGCGGCCACAAGGTGCGCTCGGGCGGCCACGGCTTCTGCGGCATCGGCCGCAAGCGGCTGCTCAACATCCTGCAGCGGCGCTGCGAAGACCTGGGCGTCAAGCTGGTGTTCGAGACGGACGTGCCGGTCGAACAGGATTTCCCCGGCGCCGACCTGGTGATTGCGAGCGACGGGCTGAACAGCCGCTATCGCGCCCGCTACGCCGACACCTTCCAGCCCGACGTGGACCTGCGCAAGTGCCGCTTCGTCTGGCTGGGTACGCACAAGAAGTTCGAGGCCTTCACCTTCGCCTTCGAAGAGACGCCCTGGGGCTGGTTCCAGGCGCACGCCTACCAGTTCGACGGCGACACTTCGACCTTCATCATCGAGACACCCGAAGAGGTGTGGCAGGCCACCGGGCTGGACAGGATGGAGAAGGAAGAGGGCATCGCCTTCTGCGAAAAGCTGTTTTCGAAGTACCTCGACGGCCACCCGCTGATGTCGAACGCGTCGCACCTGCGCGGCTCGGCGCAGTGGATCCGCTTTCCGCGCGTGGTGTGCAAGACCTGGGTGCACGACACCGGCGCCGCGCCCATCGTGCTGATGGGCGATGCGGCCCACACGGCGCACTTCTCGATCGGGTCGGGCACCAAGCTAGCGCTGGAAGACGCGATCGAGCTGGCGCGCTGCATCGGTCGTTCGAAGGATGACCTGCGGCAGGCGCTGCAGGACTACGAGGCCGTGCGCAGCGTGGAAGTGCTGCGCATCCAGAACGCGGCGCGCAACTCCACCGAGTGGTTCGAAAACGTCAAGCGCTACGTCAACCTGCCGCCGCAGCAGTTTGCCTACTCGCTGCTCACGCGCAGCCAGCGCATCAGCCACGAGAACCTGCGGCTGCGCGACAAGGCCTACGTCGAAGGCTACGAAGACTGGATCGCCGGCGTGGCGGGCGCGCACCGCAAGCCGAACCAGCAGCCGATCCCGCCGATGTTCACGCCGTTCAGCCTGCGCGGCGTGACGCTCGCCAACCGCGTGGTGGTGTCGCCGATGGCGCAGTACTCGTGCGTGGACGGCCTGCCGGCCGACTACCACCTGGTCCACATCGGCGCGCGCGCGATGGGCGGGGCCGGGCTGGTATTCGTCGAGATGACCTGTCCCACTGCCGATGCCCGGATCACGCCGGGCTGCCCCGGCCTGTGGAACGGGCAGCAGCGCGACGGCTTCAAGCGCATCGTGGACTTCGTGCACGCCCACACCGACGCGAAGATCGCGATGCAGCTTGGGCATGCAGGCCCGAAGGGATCGACGCGAGTGCCGTGGGAAGGCGAGGACCAGCCGCTGCAAGAGGGCAACTGGCCGCTGGTTTCCGCTTCGCCGCAGCAGTACCTGGACGGCGTGAGCGACTGGTCGCGCGCGATGACGCGCGCCGACATGGACCGGGTGCGCGGCGACTTCGTGCGCAGCACGCGCTATGCGGCCGAGGCCGGGTTCGACTGGCTCGAACTGCATTGCGCCCACGGCTACCTGATGTCGAGCTTCATCTCGCCGCTGACCAACCAGCGCACCGACGAGTACGGCGGCTCGCTCGAGAATCGATTGCGCTACCCGCTGGAGGTGTTCCGGGCGATGCGCGAAGCATGGCCCGCCCACCTGCCGATGTCGGTGCGCATCTCGGCGCACGACTGGGTGGATGGCGGCATCACCCCCGACGACGCGGTGGAAATCGCCAGGGCTTTCAAGGCGGCGGGCGCCGACCTGGTCGACTGCTCGTCGGGGCAGGTCAGCAAGAAGCAGAAGCCGGTGTACGGCCGCATGTACCAGACGCCATTTGCCGACCGCATCCGCAACGAGGCGGGTATAGCCACGATGGCCGTCGGGGCGATATCGGAAGCCGACCACGTCAACAGCATCATCGCCGCGGGGCGGGCCGACTTGTGCGCCATCGCGCGGCCGCACCTGGCCAACCCGGCCTGGTCGCTGATGGAAGCCGCCAAGGTGGGCTACCACGACCTGCCATGGCCGAAGCAGTATCGTTCGGCCAAGACCCAGCTGGAGCGCAACCTCGAGCGCGAGAAAGCAGAAAGGACCGCATGAACCGCAAGCAACTCGCCGGCTACCAGGCGAAGCACTTCGACTGGCAATGCCGGGATGGCGTGGCGACCATCACCCTGAACCGTCCCGAGCGCAAGAATCCGCTGACGTTCGAGTCCTATGCGGAGCTGCGCGACTTGTTCGGCGAGCTGAAGTATGCGTCCGACGTCCATGCCGTCGTCGTCACCGGCTCCGGCGGCAACTTCTGCTCGGGTGGCGACGTGCACGAGATCATCGGCCCGCTGGTGAAGATGAAGGCGCCCGAACTGCTGGCCTTCACGCGCATGACGGGTGACCTGGTGAAGGCGATGCGCGGGTGTCCGCAGCCCATCGTCGCGGCCGTCGACGGTGTGTGCGCGGGGGCGGGCGCGATCGTGGCGATGTCCTCCGACATCCGGTACGGGACGGCGCGCAGCAAGACGGCGTTCCTGTTCAACCGGGTCGGGCTGGCGGGGTGCGACATGGGTGCCTGCGCGATCCTGCCGCGCATCATCGGGCAGGGCCGGGCAAGCGAGCTGCTCTACACCGGGCGTTCGCTGGGCGGGGAAGAGGGCGAGCGCTGGGGGTTCTTCAACCGGCTGTGCGAGCCCGATGCCTTGCTGGGTGAGGCGCAGTCTTTCGCGCGCGACCTGGTGCAAGGTCCGACTTTTGCCAACGGCATCACCAAGACCATGCTCCACCAGGAGTGGGCCATGACGATCGAGCAGGCAATCGAGGCCGAGGCGCAGGCGCAGGCGATCTGCATGATGACCGAGGATTTCAACCGGGCTTACGAGGCGTTTGTAGCGAAGCGCAAGCCGGTGTTCGAGGGCAACTAAGTGTCAGACACCAAGTACCTCGACTGGCCGTTCTTCGAGCAGCGGCACCGCGAAGTCGCAAGCGAGCTCGACACCTGGGCCGCAGCCCACGTGCGCGGCGTGCACGGCCCCGATGTCGACGCGGCCTGCCGCCACCTCGTCAAGTCGCTGGGCAGCGCCGGCTGGCTGCGCCACGCCGTCAGCGCCGGCGGGCGCATCGACACGCGCGCCATCTGCCTGATCCGCGAAACGCTGGCCCGGCACAACGGGCTGGCCGACTTCGCGTTTGCGATGCAGGGCCTGGGCTCGGGTGCCATCAGCCTGCAGGGCACGCCACAACAGCAGGAGAAGTACCTGGGCCCGGTCTCGCGTGGTGAGGCTATCGCCGCGTTCGCACTGTCCGAGCCGGGCGCCGGGTCGGACGTTGCCGCCATGGCGTGCAATGCGCACGTCGAAGGCGGCCACGCCGTCCTGAACGGCGAGAAGACCTGGATCTCCAACGGCGGCATCGCCGACTTCTACGTGGTGTTCTGCCGGACCGGCGAGGCACCCGGTGCGCGCGGCATCTCGGCTTTCATCGTGGACGCCGGCACGCCCGGCTTCGAGATCGCCGAGCGCATCGAAGTGATGGCGCCGCACCCGCTGGCGCGGCTGAAGTTCACCGATTGCCGGGTGCCGCTGTCGCAGCGCGTGGGCGCCGCCGGCGAAGGCTTCAAGGTGGCAATGCGCACGCTGGACGTGTTCCGCACCTCGGTGGCTGCCGCGGCACTGGGCTTCGCACGGCGCGCGCTGGACGAGGCCCTGCAGCGCGCCATCACGCGCAAGATGTTCAACCAGGTGCTGGCCGACTTCCAGCTCACCCAGGCCAAGCTGGCGCAGATGGCGACCACCATCGACTCGGCGGCCCTGCTCGTGTACCGCGCCGCATGGCTGCGCGACCAGGGCCAGGGCGTCACCAAGGAAGCCGCGATGGCCAAGCTGGCGGCTACCGAAGGCGCGCAGCAGGTCATAGACGCGGCCGTGCAGATGTTCGGCGGCCTCGGCGTGGTGAGCGGCCACCCGGTGGAGCAGCTCTACCGCGAGATCCGGTCGCTGCGCATCTACGAAGGCGCGACCGAAGTGCAGCAGCTCATCATCGGGCGCGAACTGTTGAAGGAGGCGAGGACATGACGCACGAAGCGATCCTGCCCGAGGGCTGGAAGCGGCCCAGGGGCTATGCGAACGGGGTCGCGGCGCGCGGCCGTACGCTGTTCATCGCCGGCATGATCGGCTGGGACGCCGAGGAGAAGTTCGCCAGCGACGATTTTGCGCAGCAGGCGCGGCAGGCGTTGCAGAATGTGGCAGCGGTGCTGCAAGCGGCCGGCGGCAAGCCGCAGGATATCGTGCGGATGACGTGGTACGTGACGGACAAGCGCGAGTACCTGGCGGCCGGCAAGGAAGTGGGGCGTGCGTTCCGCGAAGTCATCGGCTGCTACGACATCGCCATGACGGCAGTGGAGGTGCGCTCGCTGATCGAAGACCGGGCCAAGGTGGAAATCGAAGTGACGGCGGTGCTGCCGGACTGAGGAGACAAGCGACATGGCTGCCAAGGCAACGTTCAACTGGTCCGACCCGCTGCTGCTGGAGCAGCAGATATCTGCCGACGAGCGCGCGGTGCGCGATGCGGCTGCGGCCTATTGCCAGCAGAAACTGGCCCCGCGCGTGCTGGAGGCTTTCCGCCACGAGAAGACCGATGCCTCCATCTTCCGCGAGATGGGTGAGCTGGGGCTGCTGGGCATCACCATCCCCGAGCAG
>JACRAY010000034.1 GCA_016213325.1 Burkholderiales bacterium
GGCGTCGCGCGCCATTCGCGGACATTGACGCACGAGTCGCGGCGCCGCGATACTGACTTCGTGCAACAAATTGGCTCGCCACCGTGGATGCCGGATCAAGTCCGGCATGACAAAACCTTCTGCCGCGCGGACTCCTAGCCTTTCGGCGGCATGAGCCGGGCGCCGCCTTCCAGCGCCTGCAGGGTGGCCATCATCTCGGCCATGTGCTTGCGCACCGCCTGTTCGGTCAGCTCCGCACCTTCCACCGCCAGCGAGCGGTACAGGTCGCCACTGAGCCACTTGCGCGCGAAGTACAGCGCGTCCTTGATCATCACCTGGGCCAGCGCCTCGTTGGGCGCGTGCGAGCTGGTGATGGTGTGCTCGGCCACCGCGGCCGGCACCAGGAAGACCTTCCAGCCGCGCGCACGGGCCGTGAACGAGTAGTCCGAGTCGGAGCAGATGAAGCGCAGGTTGCGGTCGAACACGCCGATCTCGCGGATGGTGGCGGTGCGGATCAGCATCGCCGCGCCGTTGGCCCAGTAAGTCTCCTGCGGGTCGCCATAGCTCGACAGCCCCAGGTTGCGGTGCACCCCGAACGGAAAGGCGCGCAGCGACCCGCCCCAGGTCACCTTGGCCACGCCGTCGGTGCCAGGCTCGCCCACCTGCAGCGGACAGGCGATGCCACATTGCGGGGTGGCCTCCATGAAGGCGACCAGCCGGGCCACGCAGTCCGGCCTGAGGTAGGCGTCCTGGTTCAATACCAGCACGTACTTCACGTCGGGTTCGAACGCGAACTTCGCGAGCCCCTCGTTCACAGCCGCGGTGAACAGCACGTTGTCGTGGTCGTTGTCGCGGATGAAGACTTCGATGGGCTGGTACGTTTGCCTGCGCAGGTGCTGCACGCAGCGCTTGAGCTTCTCGCGGGCGTGGTAATGCGGGATGACGACCGCAACCCGGTTCATGCCGCCTTGCCGATGACGATGCCAGCGAACATGGCGAAGCCCACCCAGTGGTTGAGGCGGAAGGCCTTGAAGCAGCCTTCGCGCGTGCGGTTTCGAATCAGCGAATAGTGCCACACGGCCTGCGCACCGGCGCCGCCGGCGCCCAGCGCGATCGCCCACGCCGGGATGCGTCCCACGAGCGCGGCGGACCAGATGGCGAGGTACGCGGCATAGCAAAGCATGACCACCGCTACGTCGGCCCTCCCGAGCGTGATGGCCGAAGTCTTGATGCCGATCTTCAGGTCGTCGTCGCGGTCCACCATGGCGTACTCGGTGTCGTAGGCCAGCACCCAGAACAGGTTGCCCAGCAGCAGCACCCACGCCAGCAACGGCACGCGCGACTGCACCGCCGCGAAAGCCATCGGGATACCGAAGCTGAAGGCGACGCCCAGCACCGCTTGCGGCATCGACACGAAGCGCTTGGAATAGGGGTAGGCGATGGCGATGGCGAGCGCCACGCACGACCAGGCTATGGTCGCCGCGTTGGTCGTCAGCACCAGCCCGAAGGCGGCCAGCGCCAGCACCGCGCCCAGCACCAGCGCCTCTTGCACCGACACCTTGCCCGCCGTGACCGGCCGGTTGGCGGTGCGCTTCACGTGCCGGTCGAACTCGCGGTCGGCCACGTCGTTCACGCAGCAGCCGGCGCTGCGCATCAGGATGGTCCCGAGCGTGAACACGGCCACCAGGTGCCAGCCGGGAAACCCGTGCGCCGCGATCCACAGCGCACTGAGCGTCGGCCACAGCAGCAGCAGCCAGCCCGCGGGCCGGCTCCAGCGAATCAGGTCCAGGTAGAGCCGCAGCTTGCCCATGTCACGAGCCGACCGCGCGCAGGTCGAGCTGCGTGCCGCGCATCGGCGGGCACCAGAAGTACGCGCCCGACACGGGCTTCGAGATCGTGAAGATGGCGTCGGTGATGCCGTCTTCCTGCCCCGCCATGCGCTTCATCTGCGCCTCGAAGGCAGCGAGCGACCGCCCGAAAGCGACGAACAGCAGCCCGGCCTGCATGCCGGCCATCCATGGCATGGATCGACGCAGCAGGAAGGCCTCGGGCTCGAAGCTCTCCTGCGCCGTGCGCTTGACGTGCGCCGACTCGGGCGAGTCGTCCAGTTCCTCGTTGGTCCCTCGATGGCGACCGATGCAATGGTCGGCCTCCTGTTCGCCCAGCGCCTCGAAAGCATCCAGGTCGTGCAGCCACTGCTGCACGGCGACGTAGCTGGAGCCGTCCGGCGCGAACGCCGCTGCTTCGGCCGCTTCGCCCTCGGGGTTCTCGGTGCCGTCTTCATAGCCCGTCAGGTCCTTGCCGTGCGAGCCGCTCCAGGCATGCCGGAACGCGTCGACGACATGGCTGATGCTGAACACGGGCGCCAGCGCCTTCTGCACCTTGCGCGTGTGGTGCAGCAACTCGCCCAAGTCGTCGCCGCGAATCCAGCACAGCAGCGCGGCGGGCGTGGACGGCACTTCGACACCGTGGCCCGAGAAGTCGGGGTAGGCGTGCAGTCCGTCGACCCGGGCTCCCAATGCCTGCACCAGCGACAGCCCGAGGCCGACCACCAGGTCGCTGCCGTTGGCCAGCGGCGACAGGCGCTTGAGCGATTCGCGAATGGCGTCGGCATCGCCGCTGCCGCCGCGCAGCTCGAAGAACACATAGCGCGCCACGGCGGGCACGGGCTCGAGGATTCCCGGTTGGTAAAGCTTCTCGGACATGGGGGTTTCAGGACAGGCGTTTCACGCCCGGCAATTCGCAGGCATAGATGGAGTTGCGCAGCGCGGCAATGGCTTCGTAGCGCGTGAAGCTGCGGCGCCACGCCAGCACGACACGGCGCATCGGCGGGTCGCCGTCGAACGGGATGTACTTGACGTAGCGCGGGTCGGCCTTGCGGCGGCGCGGCTTGCTTTCCAGCGCCTCTTTCGGCACCGACAGGCGCGGCACCAGCGTCACGCCCATGCCCGCGGCCACCATGTGCTTGATGGTTTCCAGCGACGAGCCTTCGAAGCTCTTGCGGATGCCTTCGGCGTCGCTGGAAAAGCGCGCGAACTCCGGGCACACCTCCAGCACGTGGTCGCGGAAGCAGTGGCCGGTGCCCAGCAGCAGCATCGTCTCCGCCTTCAGCTGCTCGGCGCTGATCTTGTTGAGCGCCGCCAGCGCGTGGTTGCTGGGCACAGCTGCAAGGAAGGGCTCGTCGTACAGCGCTGCGATGGCCAGCCCGGTGTCGGGGAAGGGCTCGGCCATGATGGCGCAGTCGATCTCGCCGGTGCGCAACATCTCCAGCAGCTTCACCGTGAAGTTCTCCTGCAGCATCAGCGGCATCTGCGGCGTGCGCGCAATGGCCTGGCGCACCAGGTCGGGCAGCAGGTACGGGCCTATGGTGTAGATGACGCCCAGGCGCAGCGGGCCGGCCAGCGGGTCCTTGCCGCGCTTGGCGATTTCCTTGATGTTGGCCGCCTGCTCCAGCACGCTTTGAGCCTGCCGCACGATGTCTTCGCCCAGCGGCGTGACCGACACCTCGTTGGCGCTGCGCTCGAACAGCTTCACCTCCAGCTCGTCTTCCAGCTTCTTGATGGCGACCGACAACGTCGGCTGCGACACGAAGCAGGCTTCGGCAGCGCGACCGAAGTGTTTTTCTCGTGCGACGGCCACGATGTACTTGAGCTCGGTGAGCGTCATTAGTTTTTGGCTATGCCTTCAGGTACTGCGATTTTCCACCCAACCAGCGTCCCGTGTGCTGCGCGGCCAGCGCCGGGTGACGGTCGAGCATGACCGGTGCCAGCCGGCGCGCCCATTCCAGCAGGTGCGCGTCGGTCGCCAGGTCGGCAAAGCGCAGAAGCGGCGCACCCGACTGGCGCGAGCCGAGGAACTCGCCGGGGCCGCGGATTTCGAGGTCCCGCCGGGCGATCTCGAAGCCGTCGGCGGTCTCCATCATGGCCTTCAGGCGCGAGCGGGCGGTTTCGCCCAGCGCACCGTTGGCATACAGCAGGATGCAGGCCGATGCCGCAGCGCCGCGGCCGACCCGGCCGCGCAACTGGTGCAGCTGCGACAGCCCGAAGCGCTCGGCATGCTCGATCACCATCAGGGAGGCGTTAGGCACGTCGACGCCGACCTCGATGACGGTGGTGGACACCAGCACGCCCATCTGGCCGCCGGTGAAGAGCGACATCACCGCCTTCTTCTCCGGCACCGGCATGCGCGAGTGCAGCAGGCCGACCACCACGCCGGGCAGCGCCTCGGTCAGCTGCTGGTGGGTGGCGGTGGCGTTGGTCAGGTCGAGCGCCTCGCTCTCCTCGATGAGCGGGCAGACCCAGTAGACCTGCCGGCCCTGCGCCAGTTGCGCGCGGATGCGATCCACCACTTCGTCGCGGCGGCTGTCGGCGATCAGCTTGGTGACCACCGGCGTGCGGCCCGGTGGCAACTCGTCGATGGTGGAGACGTCGAGGTCCGCGTAGTAGCTCATGGCGAGCGTGCGCGGGATGGGGGTGGCCGACATCATGAGCAGGTGCGGCTGGCATTCCCCCTCCCCCTTGAGGGGGAGGGCTGGGGTGGGGGGGGGCCCATTTGCTGCGATAGCAGAGTTGGGTTTGCTTCGCAAAGCCAATCTCTGCTCCACCCCGAACCGGTGCTGCTCGTCGATGATCGCCAGCGCGAGCTGCTTGAACTGCACGTGCTCTTGTATCACCGCGTGCGTGCCGACCACCAGCGCCGCCTCGCCGCTGGCGACCAGTTCCAGCATGGCGCTGCGCTCCTTCTTGCGCTGGCTGCCGGTGAGCCACGCCACGCGCAGCCCGCGCGGGGCCAGCAACGGCTCCAGCCAGCCGATCAGCTTGCGGAAGTGCTGCTCGGCCAGGATCTCGGTGGGCGCCATCAGCGCGCACTGCCAGCCGGCGTCGATGGCAATCGCCGCGGCCAGCGCCGCGACGACGGTCTTGCCGGAGCCCACGTCGCCTTGCAGCAGCCGGTGCATCGGCACCGGCTTGCCCAGGTCCGCCGCGATCTCCCCGCCGACGCGACGCTGCGCGTGCGTGAGCTGGAACGGCAGCACCGCCAGCAGCTGTTCGTGCAGGCCGCCTTGCACCAGGCTGAAGGCCGGCGCGCGCAGCCGCTCGTGCTCGCGCTTGCTTTGCAGCTGCGACAGCTGCTGCGCCAGCAGCTCCTCGGCCTTCAGGCGCTGCCACGCCGGGTGCGTGTGGTCTTCCAGCGTGGCCAGCGGCACGTCGGGCGGCGGGTGGTGCAGGAACTGCAGCGCATCGCGCAGCGTCCAGGCCTCGCCGAGCCGGGCCAGGTACTCCGCGGGAATCGTCTCGGTCAGGTCCGCGCGCGACAGGCCCGACACGACCGCCTTGCGCAGGTAGGCCTGCGGCAAGGCGGCCACCGACGAATACACCGGCGTCAGCGAATCCGGCAGCGGCCCGCCCGCCGCGCGGAACGTGGGGTGCACCATGTGCCAGCCGGCGAAGCCGCCCCTGATCTCGCCGCGGATGCGCAGCGTGGCGCCGCGCGCCAGCACCTTCTGCAGCGACGGGTAGAAGCTGAAGAAGCGCAGCACGCAGGTGTCGCTGCCGTCGTCCACGGTGGCCACCAGCTGGCGGCGCGGCCGGTACACCACGTGCGAGTCGGTCACCGTCGCCTCGATCTGGACGGTGTCGCCGTCGCGCGCGTCGCGCAGCTTCACGATGCGCGTTTCGTCCTCGTAGCGCATGGGCAGGTGCAGCGCCAGGTCGATGTCGCGCGTGAGCCCGAGCTTGTGCAGAGCTTTCTGGGGTTCGGACAGCGCCTTGGCCTCGGGCATGGGACAATTCTGCCCTCTCCATGCGCCACTTCACCTTGGGCGATTTCGAATTCGCCCTGCCCCCCGAACTGATCGCCCAGCACCCGGCCGCCGAACGCAGCGCATCTCGCCTGCTCGATGGCACCGGCCCACAGCCGATGGACCGCCTGTTTCGCGACCTGCCGTCGCTGCTAAAGCCGGGCGACCTGCTGGTCTTCAACGACACCAAAGTAGTGAAGGCGCGCCTGTTCGGCGAGAAGCCGACCGGCGGCCGGCTCGAACTGCTGGCCGAACGCGTGCTGCCCGACGGCGAAGTCGTCGCGCACATGAAGGTGAGCAAGAAGCCACCGGCCGGCACCGCGCTGCGCATGGACGGCGGCTTCACCGCAACGCTGCTCGGACGCTGGCCCGATCAAGACGGCGCGCTGTTCCGCTTTGCCTTCAGCGAAGAGCCGTACGCCGTGATGGAACGCCACGGCCACGTACCCTTGCCGCCCTACATCACGCATGACGACACGGCGGAAGACGAGGCGCGCTACCAGACGGTGTTTGCCGATAAGCCGGGAGCGGTGGCCGCGCCGACCGCGGCCCTGCACTTCGACGAATCCGTGCTGGCACAGCTCGAAGCGCGCGGCGTGCAGCGCGCCAGCGTCACGCTGCACGTGGGCGCGGGCACCTTCCAGCCGGTGAAGACCGAGAACATCGCCGAGCACCGCATGCACAGCGAACGATACGAAGTGCCGGCCGCTACGCAAGGCGCCATCGCCGCACTGCGCAAGCGCGGTGGCCGACTGGTGGCCATCGGCACGACGACCGTACGCACGCTCGAGTCGTGGGCGCAGTCGGGCGAAGACAGCGGCGACACCAGCATCTTCATCACGCCGGGTTTCGGCTTTAGCCAGGTGGACCTGCTGCTCACCAACTTCCACCTGCCCAGGTCCACCTTGCTGATGCTGGTGAGCGCGTTCGCGGGCTACGACCGGATCATGGCGCTGTACCGTCACGCGGTGCGCGAGCGCTACCGCTTCTTCAGTTACGGCGACGCGATGTTGCTGGAAAGACAGGCATGCTGACGTTCGACCTTGTCAAGACCGAAGGCGCGGCCCGGCGCGGCCGCCTCACCCTGAACCACGGCGTGGTGGAAACGCCCATCTTCATGCCCGTCGGCACGTACGGCACGGTCAAGGGCGTCACGCCACGCTCGCTGGAAGAAATGGGCGCGCAGATCATCCTGGGCAACACCTTCCACCTGTGGATGCGCCCCGGGCTGGACGTGCTGCAGCAGTTCGGCGGGCTGCACCGGTTCGAGAACTGGGGCAAGCCCATCCTCACCGACTCGGGCGGCTTCCAGGTTTGGAGCCTGGGCGAGATGCGCAAGATCACCGAGGACGGCGTCAAGTTCGCTTCGCCGGTCAACGGCGACCGGCTGTTCCTCACGCCCGAAACCTCCATGCAGATCCAGACGGTGCTGAACTCCGACATCGTCATGCAGTTCGACGAGTGCACGCCGTACGAAACCAAGGGGCAGCGCACCACCGAGAAGGAGGCGCGCTTCTCGATGGAACTGTCGCTGCGCTGGGCGGCGCGCTGCAAGACCGAGTTCGCACGGCTGGCCAATCCCAACGCGCTGTTCGGCATCGTGCAGGGCGGCATGTTCGAGCACCTGCGCGAGGAGTCGCTGGCGGCGCTGGTCGACATGGACTTCCCCGGCTACGCGGTGGGCGGCGTGAGCGTGGGCGAACCCAAGGAAGACATGCTTCGCATCCTGGCGCACACGCCCAAGCTGCTGCCCGCTCACAAGCCGCGCTACCTGATGGGCGTGGGCACGCCGGAAGACCTGGTGGAAGGCGTGGCGCAGGGCGTTGACATGTTCGACTGCGTGATGCCCACGCGCAATGCGCGCAACGGCCACCTCTTCACGCGCTTCGGCGACCTGAAGATCCGCAACGCGCGGCACCGCAGCGACGAGCGGCCGCCCGACGAAACCTGCACCTGCTACACCTGCACCGGCTTTTCGCGCGCCTACCTGCACCACCTGGACCGCTGCGGCGAGATGCTGGGGCCCATGCTGGCCACCATCCACAACCTGCACTACTACCTGAACCTGATGCGCGAAGTGCGCGAGGCGCTCGACGAAGACCGCTTCGCCGCGCTCGCCCTTTCGTTCCGCGCGGACCGGCAACGCGGCATCTGAAAGGTCCCGTAGGCTGGGGTGAAACCCCACCACCCCAAACGGATTACGATGCCCTCACCATGGAGGTGACGGCAGACCCGGTGCCACTCCCGCGGCCGCCGTTACGGCTGGCGGAGGTGCTGGGCACGCTGTCGCTGGCGACCGACCTGTCCAACGGCCAGCCGAGCGAGCACGGCCTGCGCACCGCGATGCTGGCGGTGCGCCTGGCCGGCGACGAGCCGCTGCCGGTGCAGCAGGACGTGTTCTGGACCGGCGTGCTGCGCTACCTGGGCTGCAACAGCTTTGCGGTGGAAGACGCGTCGTACTGGGCGGGCGACGACATCGCGATGCGGGCCAGCTTTGCACGGGCCGACCTGGGCCGCCCCGCCGAATTCGTCGGCACGGTGCTGCGCGGGGCCGGCCGCGGCGCGCCCGCACTGGAGCGGGCCCGCGGGGTGTGGCGGCTGCTGTCCGACCCCGGTGCGCCGCGCGCCCATGCGCACGCGCAGTGCGACGCGGCGCTGCACTGCGGCCGCAAGCTCGGCATGGGCGAGAACGTGTTGCGGGCTCTGGCGCAGAGCGAAGAGCGCTTCGACGGCCGCGGCTTCCCCGACCGGTTGGCGGGCGATGCGCTGTCGCTGCCCTTGCGCTACGTGGAGGCTGCGCGCGTCGCCGTCATCTTCCATGCGATGGGCGGCGTCGAAGCGGCGCGCGCCGAACTCAGGCGGCGCGCCGGCGGCCACCTCGACCCCGCGGTTGTGCGCCGCTTCGACGAAGATGCCGCGGCCTGGTGCGCCGGCCTGGCCAGCCGTTCGGTGTGGGACGAGTACCTGGCGAGCGAGCCCGGCGCCTGGCTGCTCGACCCCGAAGCGCTGGACCCGCTGTTCGAGGCGTTCGCCTTGCTGGGTGACTTGAAGTCCGGCTACTTCAGCGGGCACTCGAAGGGCGTCGCCGCCCTGGCTCGGTCGGCGGCATTGGCACAGGGACTGGCCGAAGTGGATGCCGACCGGCTCGCGCGCGCCGCGCTGCTGCACGACGTGGGCCGCGTGTGCGTGCCGACCGGCCTGTGGGACAAGCCCGGCCCGCTGACGCCGGCCGAATGGGAACGCGTGCGGCTGCACAGCTACTACACCGACCGGGTGCTGCGCCGCAGCCCCGCGCTGGCCCACTACGCCGACATCGCCGGGCGGGCCCACGAAAAGCTCGATGGCAGCGGCTACCACCGTGGCGACAGCGATGCGTCGCCGCTGGTGCGGCTGATGGCTGCGGCCGACATCTTCCACGCCTGCGTGGAGCCGCGGGCCTGGCGGCCCGCCATGAAAGCCGGTGCGGCGCGGCGCGTGCTGCTGGACGGCATGGCACACGGCGCGCTCTGTTCGCGGGCGGTGGACGCCGTGCTGGCCGCCGCCGGCGAAGCGCCCGGGCCGCCCGCCGGGCCGCCGGGCGGCCTGACCGAACGCGAAGTCGACGTCCTGCGGCTGCTCGTGCTGGGCCTGTCGAACAAGGAGATCGGCCGGCGGCTCGCCATCTCGCCGCGCACGGTGCAGCACCACACGATCCACATCTACGGCAAGGCCGGCGTCAAGAGCCGCGGCGGCGTCGCGCTGTGGGCGGTGGAACAGGGCCTGTTCGCGGCGCCGCGGCCATAGGCCAACTGGCCGATGCGCGTGGGCCGGGGGCGGCCTACGCTGTGGGCTCACTTCAACCAGGAGCCCCCATGAGCCGCCACATCGACACCGTCCAGGCCATCTACCAGGCGTTCGGCCAGGGCAACGTGCCGGACATCCTCGCAAAGCTGGCGCCCCGGCTGCAGTGGGAGGGCTGGGCCGACCACAGCGCCCAGCGCGCCGGCCACCCGCTGCTGCTGGAACGCACGGACGCGGCCGGCGTGGCCGCGTTCTTCACGGCGGTCGGCGAGCAGCTGGAGATCCACGAGTTCAAGGTGCTCGACATCTTCGGCTCGGGCCGGCAGGTGGGCGCCGAAGTGCTGATCGACTGCACCTACCGGTCGACCGGCGTGCGCCTGCGCGACGAGGAACTGCACCTGTGGACCTTCGGCGACGACGGCAAGGTGCAGCGCTTCCGGCACTACCTCGACACGGCCAAGCACCTGCGGGGTGCAGGGCTCACAGCCGCAGCGTGACGGGCGCCCCGCCCAGCCCGCTGCGCTGCAACCACGCGAACACCGAGTCCACCGTAACCGTTTCGATGCGGTCGCCGAAGCGCTTTTCGTTCGGGTGGTCGTCGAAAGCGACGTTGGCCGATGTCACGCGGCCGCCCAACCGCGTGAGCGCGCCCAGCCGCAGCGCGGTGGGCTCGTAGCCCTTGAACTTCAGCCACGCCTGCGCCTGCGCACGCGTCGATGCAGCCGGCTCCATGGCCAGCGCCAGCGTCTCGATCGCCCACTGGTTGGACTGCTGGTAGCGCAGCGCCCACGGGTAACTCACGATGCTGTACTGCTTGTGGTGCAGGGCGGCGGCGCGGCCGTCGTCGGGCAGCAGCGCAGCGAGCTTCGCCTGCACCTCGGCCGCGGGCACCACCCAGGCAGCCTCGTAGCGCCACAAGTCATCGAGGAAGAACTCACCCAACCCCTGCCGGTACACGGCGGACTCCGCCGTGCCGCAGTGGTTCAGCTTGTGCAGCACGCGCCACACCGCCTGCCCCTGCGCGTCGCGCGTGCGATAGGCGAAGCCCAGGTGCGAGTAGCGCAGGCCGTACTTCGACAGATCCTGCCCGGCGCGCGCCAGCACCACCACCTGCGTTCCGTTCTTCGTGTGTTCCGCTTCCAGCGCCTGCAGGGTGCGCTCGGCCAGCGCCTGGCCGCGCTCGACCTGCTGCACGCCCGGCTTCTTCGCCTCGCAGGAGCGCCCGGCTTCGGCCTGCGGCACCGCCAGCAACGCGACGGCCAGGGCGGTGATGGCCATGAAGGTCTTCATGTCAGTGGGTGATGCGTTCGTTGTGCAGCAGCGCGCGGCCCAGCGCGTTCGGCACGAAGGCGACCGCTTCGCCGGCAGCGGACAGCACGACGCCGGCGCCGATGACGCTGATGGTGACGAGCGTGCCTGTGGCCAGCGATGCTTCAGTGGCACCGCGGCCTACGATCTCGACGCTGGCGCGGGCGCCGTCGGACGCGCGCTCGAGCACGTAGACCGTGCCGCGGGCGCTGGCTTCGACGCCCTTCACGACCAGCACCGTGCCGGCGGAGGACAGCACGATGGGCAGGGCGGCCGCCGCACCGGCGGCGCTGGCCCCGGCCACGATCGAGGCGACGGGCAAGGCCGACAGTGTGCTGGCGGCGGAGGCATCGCCTTGGGCATGGGCAGGGCCGGCAAGCGCGGCCGCAGCAGCCAGCACAAGGGCGGCAAGACGGTATCTCATGGCTTTTTCCTTGGGTTCGCTCTGGTGAATCATGGCGCCAGTATCGGAAGGCCCCCGCTGCCAGGGGCCGCTTTTCGGGCAGGATGGTTGATTCGAGACGCTTGGTATCGCTTTTCGATACTCTCTTAAGGGTCAATCAGTCCGCCAGCAGTTGCGCGACCCGCGCTCGCAATGCCTCCGGCTGCACCGCGGCGGCGGGAACCGCCTCGCCCACGTTCAACCCCACGCGATTGAACACACCGCGCCGGAATGGCCGCACCATCGCATTGCCCTGCTCGACGCGGCTGAAGTACGAGCCCCACAGGTCGGTCAGTGCCATCGGGATCACCGGCGGCTCCACGCCCTCGGCCTTCGCCCGCTCCAGCACCTTCATGATGCCGCCCTTGAACGGCTGCAGCCGGCCGTCCTTCGTGATCGCCCCCTCGGGAAAGATCGCCAGCAGGTCGCCATCGCGCAGCACCTTGGCAGCGCGCTCGAAGGCCGCTTCGTAGGTGGCGGCCTCTTCCTTCTGCGGTGCAATGGGAATCGCCTTGGCCAGCTTGAACAGCGCCCCCAGCACCGGCAGCCGGAAGATGCGATGGTCCATCACGAAGTAGATCGGGCGCGGGCTCGCGGCCATCAGCAGCACGGCGTCGACGAAGCTCACGTGGTTGCACACGATCACGGCCGCACCTTCCACCGGGATGTGCTGGTCGCCGCGCACGCGGAAGCGGTAGACGATGCGCGACGCCACCCACGCGACGAAGCGCAGCAGGTACTCGGGCACCAGCAGGAAGATGTAGAACGCCACCACGGCATTGGCCAGCCCCACCAGCAGGAACACCTGCGGGATGGTCGCGCCCGCCTTCAGCAGCACGCCTGCAACCAGCGCGCTGGCGATCATGAACAGCGCGTTCAGGATGTTGTTGGCCGCGATGATGCGTGCGCGGTGCGTGGGTTGCGCGCGCAGCTGGATCAGCGCGTACATCGGCACGCTGTACAAGCCCGCGAACAGCGACAGCAGCGCCAGGTCGGCCATCACCCGCCAGTGCGCAGGCGCCGACACGAACTGCACCAGCGTGAGCGCGGCCGTTGGCGGCAGCCCGCGCGAAGCGGAGTACAGGTCCACCGCGAACACCGTCATGCCGATGGCGCCGAGCGGCACCAGGCCGATCTCCACGTGGCGCCGCGACAGCATCTCGCACAGGAGCGACCCGGTGCCGATGCCGATGGAAAACACCACCAGCAGCAGCGACGCCACCTGTTCGTTGCCGTGCAGCACGTCCTTGGCAAACGACGGGAACTGCGACAGGAACACCGCGCCGAAGAACCACATCCAGCTGATGCCCAGGAGGGACCGGAACACCACCAGGTTGCCGCGCGCGAGCTACAGGTTGCGCCAGGTCTCGGTGAAGGGGTTCCAGTTGATCTGCAGGCCGGGGTCGGTCGCCGGCGACGCCGGAATCCAGTGCGCGACCACGCGCCCGAGGATGGCCACGCCGACGCAGGCGAAGCCGACGTGGTGCGCTCCGATCTCCGGCACCGCGATGACCAGGCCGCCGGCTACGTTGCCCAGCAGGATGGCGACGAAGGTGCCCATCTCCACCATGCCGTTGCCGCCGGTCAGCTCGCGCTCGCCCAGGTGGTGCGGCAGGTAGGCGAACTTGACCGGGCCGAACAGGGTGGAGTGCAGCCCCATCAGGAAGGTGCAGGCCAGCAGCGTCGGAACGTCGGCGCGAAAGAACCCCCAGGCCGCCAGCGCCATGATGAAGATTTCCAGGCGTTTCACGAACAGGATCAGCGTGCGCTTGTCGTACTTGTCGGCCAGTTGACCGCTGGTCGCCGAGAACAGCAGGAAGGGCAGGATGAACAGCGCCCCGATCACCAGCCCGGCGAGCGCCGGCGGCAACCACTGCACCTGCAGCTGGTAGGTCACCATCACGGTGAAGGCGAACTTGAACAGGTTGTCGTTGGCCGCGCCGGAGAACTGCGTCCAGAAGAAGGGCGCGAAGCGCCGCTGCTTGAGCAGCGCGAACTGGTTGGGGTGCGCGGCGTGCGCTTCGCCCTGCGGCGCTGGCGCCGTGATCGTGTTCATGCCATCTCCCTCGGCGCGGCCGCAGCCGCCCGCGCATTCTGCACGGAAGCGATGAGGGGCCATGCCGCGCAGGCGGCTGCCAGGTGCTTGAGCGTATGGCCCGACAGCGCGTGGCCGGTCAACTCGTAGATGGCATGGTCATTCGCCTCGAACAACTTAGCCACGCCGTAGGCGGCAAGCACCAGCAGCCAGCGCACCGGCAGCCCGCCGGGCAGCGGCCGCGTGAAGGCGCAGGCGAGCACGCCCGCCATGCCGCCGAACTGCACCACGGCCCACGGCAGCACGTTACCGGTGGCGGACCACACGGCGACGCTGGCGGGCGCCAGCACCAGCAACGAGATGCCCAGTGCGAGCCCGGCACGCTCGCCGGCCCGACCCGCCGCAGCGAGCCCGAGCAGGCCGGCGAACGCGATCGACATCGCATAGCGGTCGACCGCGAGCCCGGCATCGTCGGGACGCAGGTGGTACCAGGCCGAGCCGGCAGCGGTGGCCGCCAGACCCGCGAAGAAGAGGGCGGACAGCGCGACCTGCACGGTGCTCACTGCATGCCGGATGCGCCACAGCCACGCGCCGCCCGCCAGCGCGGCCAGCGCAAAGGGCAGGTTGGACAGCACGTCCATCGCATACGGCACGCCCCACAGCGCGCGCTGGTCCGCAAAGCCGTGGGGATCGGCCGGGTTGGGCACAGCCGGCCCCAGCAGGGCCAGCGCGATGAACGCGGCCACCGCTGCGAGCAGCACCGTCTCTGGTTTCGTCATGTTGGTTTGCATGGTCGCAGTGTCCGGCCGCGCGGGGAAGCCAGAGGCGAATTCAGCTACATTCTCACGCAGATGAACCCCAAGTATCGAATGCCGATACCACCATGAGCACCACAGCCGATCTTGTCTCCGCGCTGAAGAAGGAACTGAAGGCCGCCCAGATGACCTACGCCGACCTCGCGCGCGCGCTGGGCATGGCTGAGTCCAGCATCAAGCGCATGCTGGCCAGGGGCGACATGCCGCTGTCGCGCATCGATGCGATCTGCCGCGCGCTGAAGCTCGACTTCGGCGAGCTGGCGCGCCGCGTGGCCGACGCGCAGCCCTTGCTGAAGGAGCTGACGCAGGAGCAGGAGCGCGCCGTGGTGGCCGACAAGAAACTGCTGCTCACCGCAATCTGCGTGTTGTCGCAGTGGACGCTGGAACAGGTCGTGGCGAACTACCGCCTGAGCCAAGCCGAATGCATCAAGTGCCTCGCGCAGCTGGACCGCATCGGCATCATCGAACTCAGGCCGCTCAACCGCTACCGCCTGAAGCTCGCCAAGGCCTTCCGCTGGCGGCCGCACGGGCCGGTGATGAACTACTTTCGCGACCACGCGGTGCTGGACTACTATGCCGGCGGCTTCGACGGGCCCGGCGAAGGGCTGCTGCTGGTGCACGGCAGTGTGAGCCGCGGCATCGCGCCGTCGTTCGTCGACCGCATGCAGCGCCTGGCGCAGGACTTCGCGCAACAGCACCATGCCGACCAGAAACTGCCCGAGAAGGAGCGCGAAGGCTACACGCTGGTGCTGGCGATGCGAAGCTGGGAGTTCGAGGCGTTTGCGAAGTTGCGGCGCACCCCGGCTACTTGATGTCGAACAGGTTCAGCGGCCCCGTCTGCATCACCCGCTTGTTGAACGCGGCGCGTTCGTCTTCCTCCGGGAAGTCCTTCCAGTCGTCCAGCATCGGCGCCTGCTCGGTCACCTGCTGCGTGTTGCGCGTCAGCTGGGTCTCGCGCCCCGGGCGCTGCAGCACTTCGGGCATCTGCTTGCGCAGCTGCTTCTGCAGGCGGATCCAGTAGTCGGCGCGCCTCGACTGCCGCTCGCGCTTTTCGGGCGACAGGGCAGTGGCCGAAATCGCCTCGTCGGAATGCGACGGCAGCACCACCCAGCCGGTCGGCCCCGGGTCGGCGTCGAAATGCTCCCACAGCTTGTCGTAGCTGGCCGCGATGCGCTCGGCGTTTTCGCGGTGCCGCTTGTTCATGCGGTACGGCCAGCCCAGCAGCCAATGCGCCTGCGGGTGCAGGCCCAGCAGTTGCTGGTCCCACGCGCGCGCCAGCTCCTGCATCACGCGCACCAGCAGCACCGACGGCTGCCAGCCGGCCAAAGCCTGGCCCAGCTCCACGCCCGACAGCCGCTGCGTGGCGCTGCGCTGGCCGCGCACGCCGCCGATCACCAAGCTGCCGGTACCGTCCACGCGGAAGCGGCTGAAAGCCACTACGGCGGCGTCGACCGGCTGTGCCTTGTGCTGGATGTCGCTCGCGCGCTGCAGCGTAAGCGCGAGCAGCAGGTCGCCCTCGGGGCTTTGCATGCTGTTGCGGCGCAATTGCAGGCGCACCGCGTCGAAGCCGCGCGGCGCGGGCAGCTCGGCCAGTACCACCGGCTGGCCCGACGCCAGCTTCTCCATTGCCGCCGGCTTGAACGCCGTGTCGACCCAATCAGCATGGTCGATCAGCTGCTTGACCCGCTCGCCCATGTCGGTGTACCGGTGCACCGACGGCCGCACCGCGCGCAGGTACTCGCCTTGTACGTCCTTGACCAGCCCGCGCTGGCTGAACTCGTAGACGATCGCCATCCAGCGGTGCAGCGCGCGCGCATGCAGCAGGTTGCCGGTAACCACGCGGCGCGCCAGCTGGCTGCGCGACAGCCCGCCGCCGGCACGCCCCGGCTTCAGCGCCCATCCCAACGTGGACCACAGGCCGGGCAGCCTGCGCGAGTCGCTGGACGGGGAAGGCGCCGGGCCGCTCATCGGAAGACCGTCAGCACCCCGGTATAGCCGTACAGGTGGTGGCGCGCAATTTCACCGCCCGCGAAGAAACCCACCAGCGGCACGTCGCCCAGCACGCGGCGCACCACCTGCAGTTCGGCGCTGGGGCCGCCGAAGTGCGGCCCGCCGCGGCCTGCGCAGCTCACGTACACCGCGCCGGCCACGCGGCGCGCGGGGTTGGGACCGGCCAGCGGGTCCGGGTCGGCCAGCGCATGGGCGACGGCCAGCGGCACTTCCTCGGGCTCCAGTTCCTCGCGCACCTCGGCGCAGATGCGCATGAGGTCGGCCCGTGCAGCCTGCACGTTGCGCCGGCAGAAAGCGAGCCGGGTGTCTTCTTCCACCCGCTGCGCGATGGCCACGCCACGCCGCGTGGCGTCCAGCCCGATGATGTGGCGCACCAGCACGTCGCCGCCGAAGTGGCCGGTACGGCCGACCAGGTCGCTGCCGGCGTCGGTCAGGCCGACCAGCGTGGCGCGCAACGTGGACATGGCGGCTTCCGGCTGGTCCAGCGAAATCGACAGGTCGGACAGCAGCACGTCGAGCGCGGGTTCGCCATCGAGCTCCAGCACCACGTTGCCGTCGGCCCGCGTGACGGTGCGCTCGGCCGACACCGGCTGGCAACCCTGCGTGACGCGCGACACCAGCGACACGCCTTCGCCGAAGGCCACGCCGGACAGCCCGCCGTGGAACACGCCGCTGGCCTTGCCGTGGCCGCTGAGCGTGCCGTTGCCCGACACAGCGAACTGCACCACGTCGCTGCGGCTCGACGCGAGGCCGCCGAACAGGTAGCCGGTGCTGGTGCGGCCCGCCAGTTCGGCCACCAGCTCGGAGACGTCGGGCGTGGACGCATCGGCATGCACCAGCGCCGTATGCGCACGAAAGCCGGCGGCCAGCGGCGTGACGCCCGAATACACCTGGTACTGGTCGCTTGGCAGGTCGCACAGCATCAGCACCAGGGCGGGCTCGTCGAAGTATTCGACATTGGAGGACGACACGCCGACGCCGACCGTGCCGGACCAGTCGGTCACCTCGGGCAGTTCGGCGCCCAGGTGCGCCAGGATGTCCTCGGCTTGCGGCGCGTAGTGATCGGTGATGTAGAGCAAGCCCAGCGTGGGCGAGTTGGCGTACTCAGGCAGCGCCATCTGCGCGCGCAACTGCGCCAGCACCAGGCCCGCCGCCATCTGCCATTGCGGATGCGTCGCATGGCCGAAGGGAAACAGCTTCATTGCAGGGCCTCAACCACCCTTGGCGGCCTTGCGCGCACGCGGCTTCTTGCGGGGCGTGGGCGTCGCCGCGCGCACGGCACTGTTGGCCGCCGTGCGGGCGGCACCGGCCGCAGCCTTCACCGCACCCTTGGCCACGCCGGTGGCCATGTGCCGGGCCGTGTCGACGGCGGTGCGTTGCGCGGCATCCTTCATCGCGTTGGACGCGATCTCCTGGAACTGGTGGGTGAGCGCGCCCCACCACTGCATCGGGTCGACCACGCCGGTGCCGCCGCCTGCCCCATTGCCCTTGGCCGATTGGCGCGCAGGCGCCTTCTTGCGCACAGCACCGGCCGCGCCCGCCACCGCGCCGGCCGCGCTGGCGGCCGTCTCGGTCACTTTCTGCACGCCACCGATCACGCTGTCGGCGGCCTTGAGCTTCAACGCGTTGGCGACGTCGCCCATGTTGAAGTTCATGCCCTTCAGCGTAGCCAGCGTCATCTTCTGCACCTCCAGCGCCTGGATGGTGGCGCCGAGCGCCTTGCTGTTCTGGTCCAGCCAGAAGTGCACCGCCTTCAGCTCGGAAATGCGCTTGTCGAGTTCCTCGACGTTCAGCGTGGGCGCGACCCAGTTGGCCAGGTTGGGCATCTGCGGGATGTTCTGCGCCGCGCCCTTGGCCAGGTTCTGCAGGAAATCGAAGCCGGGGACGAACTTGCCGAAGCCGAAGTTTTCGTTGTCGCTCATGGCTGGCCTCCTGGAGTTGGCGTACAGCTTACCCCAACGCCGGCCCGGGTGGCTATGGCGGCGTGCTGCGCACCGGCACCGGCAGGCCCAGCTTGTGCGGCTGGCCGCGCGCGTCGCGGAATGTCAGGGTGAGCTGCAGCTGCGTGCCCGCCTTCAGCTCCTTGGGCAAATCCATCAGCATCACGTGCAAGCCGCCCGGCTTGAAGTCGACGGCCTGGCCGGCGGGCAGCGGCACGGCGGGGTGTGCGCGCATCTTCATCACGTCGCCTTCCATCCGCATCTCGTGCACCTCGGTGATGCGGGCCGCGGGCGTGGCCGCGTCGACCAGCTGCAGCGGCTCGGCCGCGGTGATGCGCATGTAGACCGCGCTGGACTGCTGGCCGGCCACCATGGCGCGGGCCCAGGCGTTCTCGACTTTCACGGGCAGCGCCTTGCCGGCCCATGCGGCGCAGGCGGAGGCGGCCAACACGACAGAAGCAAGCAGTCGCTTCATGGCTGGAATTTCGGAGCGCGCCGCTCGCGCAGCGATGCCACGCCTTCGCGCACGTCGGGCCCGGCGAAACCCATGAACTCGAGCGCCAGCGACGTGTCGAAACTGGGCCCGGCCTGCCGCAGCCAGTTGTTGAGCGAGTACTTGGTCCAGCGGATCGCAGTTTGCGAGCCCTCGGCCAGGCGGTCGGCGATCTCGTAGGCCCTGGGCAGCACCTGCGCTTCGTCCACGGCCAGCGACACCAGCCCGATGCGCTCGGCCTCTTCGCCGCTTACCGGCTCGCACAGCAGCAGGTAGTACTTGGCCTTGGCCATGCTGCACAGCAAGGGCCATACGATGGCCGCGTGGTCGCCGGCCGCCACGCCCAGGCGCGTGTGGCCATCGACGATCTTCGCGCCCTTCGCCGCCACCGAGATATCGGCCAGCAGCCCCGCCACCAGCCCGGCGCCGACCGCCGGGCCGTGGATCGCGCTCACGATCGGCTTGTCGCAATTGATCACGTTGTAGACCAGGTCGCGCGCTTCCTTCCACACGCGGCTGCGCACTTCGAAGTCGCTGGCCATGTCCTGCACCAGCGCCAGGTCGCCGCCGCCCGAAAAGCCCTGCCCCTCGCCGCGCAGCACGGCACAGCGCACGCTGTCGTCGGCGCCCACGTCGCGCCAGATCTCCGCCAGCTCGCGGTGGCCGGCATGCCCGGCCGTCGGCAGCTTGCCGTTGGCGGCTTTCATCTGGATGTCGAGCACGCTCGCCGCCGGGCCGCGGCGCGTGATCGACAGGGTTTGGTAGCGCGAATAGTCCATGGGCGCGTACTTTACCCGCCCATCTGTAGGTATGCTCCTACGTCCACAAGCGTCCCTGCCATCTGTTGCGGATGGGCCAGCTTTGCTAGGGTGAGCGCGCATGACTTTGCTGGAGATCCTCGCGCCCACGTGCGCCCTGTTCCTCGACTTCGACGGCACCGTGGTCGACATCGCTCCGCAGCCCGAAGCGGTGCACGTGCCCGAGCCCCTCATCGGGACGCTGGAGTGGCTGCAACAGTACCTGGGCGGCGCCCTCGCCGTCATTTCGGGCCGGCCCATCGAGCAGATCGACGACTTCCTGCACCCTCTGCAGTTGCCGGTCGCCGGCGTGCACGGCGCGGAGCGGCGCGGGGCTGACGGCGTCCTCACGCTCCTGTCCACACACCCGCTGGAATCGGTAGAACAGGCCGCCTATGCCCTGGCCACGCGCTACCCCGCGCTGCTGGTGGAGAGCAAGCGCGGCTCGCTCGCGCTGCACTACCGGCAGGCGCCGGAACTCGAAGGCGTGTGCCTAGAGACCATGCAGCAGGCGGTGGACGAGTCGCCCGGCCTCACGCTGTTGCGCGGCAAGATGGTGGTCGAAGCCAAGCCCGGCGGCGCCAGCAAGGGCAAGGCGATCGAGGCTTTCCTGCACGAGCCGCCGTTCGCCGGCCGCGTGCCGGTGTTCATCGGCGACGACATCACCGACGAAGTGGGCTTTTCCACCGTGCAGCGCCACAGCGGCATCGGCATCAAGGTCGGGGCGGGCAACACAGTGGCCTGGGGCCGCATCGCGGATCCGGCCGCGCTGCGCCTCGAGCTGCAGGCGGCGGTTGCCGCCCGGACCACGAGGGCATCGCAATGACGGACAACAACAGTGCTCCCGAGCACAGCCTGAACCTGGGCATGGTCGGCAACTGCGCCTATAGCGCATTGGTCGACCGGCGCGCCAACATCGTGTGGTGCTGCCTGCCGCGCTTCGACGGCGACCCGGTGTTCAATGCATTGCTGGACCCGAGCGAGAACGCGAGCCTGTGGTCCATCGAGCTGGAAGGCTGCGCACGCAGCGAGCAGCATTACGAACCCAACACCGCCGTGCTGCGCACGCGGATGTACGACGGGCGCGGCCAGGGCATCGAGGTGACGGACTTTGCGCCGCGCTTCCACAGCCGCGGCCGCATGTTCCGCCCGCTCACGCTGGTGCGCCGCGTGAAGGTGCTGGCCGGATCGCCGCGCATCCGTGTGCGGCTGCGCCCGCGCTTCGACTGGGGGCGCGTGAAGCCCCTCGTCACGCAGGGCAGCACGCACATCCGCTACGTCGGCCCCCACACGACGCTGCGTGTCAACTGCGACGCGCCGATCTCGTACGTGCTGTCCGAGACCTTCTTCGTGGCCGACCGGCCCATGAACTTCATCATGGGGCCGGACGAGACGCTGGCCACCGGCATCGAGGACACGGCGCGCCTGTTCGAGCAGGAGACCGTGAGCTACTGGCGCGCCTGGACCCGGTCGCTGTCGCTGCCGCTGGAGTGGCAGGACGCCGTGATCCGCGCCGCCATCACGCTGAAGCTGTCGCTGTTCGAGGACACCGGCGCCATCGTCGCCGCCATGACCACGAGCATCCCCGAGGCGCCCGGCAGCGGGCGCAACTGGGACTACCGCTACTGCTGGCTGCGCGACGCCTTCTTCGTCGTGCGCGCGCTCAACAGCATTTCCGAAGTCTCGACCATGGAGGAATACCTGCGCTGGCTGATGAACGTGGTGATTCGCTCGGGCGGCGGCCACATCCAGCCGCTGTACGGCATCGGCCAGGAAGAGCAGTTGCCCGAGGCGATCCTCCATCACCTGCCCGGCTACCGCGGCATGGGGCCGGTGCGCGTGGGCAACCAGGCGCAGGAGCACTTCCAGCACGACGTGTACGGCAACATCGTGCTGGGCGCGGCGCAGGCGTTCCACGACCATCGCCTGTTCCGCCGCGCCGCGCGCGCCGAGTTCGTGCACCTGGAGGCGGTGGGCGAGCAGGCATTCCGCGTGTACGACCAGCCCGACGCGGGCATGTGGGAGCTGCGCACACGGGCGCGCATCCACACCTCGTCGGCGCTCATGAGCTGGGCGGCCTGCGACCGCCTGGCCAAGGTGGCGGCCGCGCTGGGCCTGCCCGAGCGCATCCGCTACTGGCGCGAGCGCGCCGACACCATCCGCGCGCGCATCCTCAAGGAAGCCTGGAGCGACGAGCGCGGCTCGTTCGCAGAAAGCTTCGGCGGCCGCGACCTCGACGCCAGCGCGCTGCTGATGGCCGAGGTGAACATGATCGACCCCAACGACTCGCGCTTCATTTCCACCGTGGATGCGCTGGAGCGGTCGCTGTGCGACGGCCCGTACATGCGCCGCTACGAGGCGCCCGACGACTTCGGCAGGCCCGAGACCGCCTTCAACATCTGCACCTTCTGGCGCATCGATGCCCTGGCGCGCATCGGCCGCAAGGGGCAGGCGCGCGAGATCTTCGAGGTGATGCTCGCAAGCCGCAACCACCTGGGGCTGCTGTCGGAAGACACGCATCCCGCCACCGGCGAGATGTGGGGCAACTACCCGCAGACCTACTCGATGGTGGGCACCATCAACGCCGCGGTGCGCCTGTCGGCGCCCTGGGACACGGTCATCTGAAGGTCACGATGGGCCGCCTGGTCGTCGTCTCCAACCGCCTCGCCGACCCGCGCAAGACGGCTGCCGGCGGGCTGGCCGTCGCACTGTCCGACGTGCTGCAGGCGACCGGCGGCCTGTGGTTCGGCTGGAGCGGCAAGATCGTGGAGGCGGCCGACGGCGGCGTGCCCGGCGAGGGCGAGCTGCACGTGCAGCAGGCCGGCCCGGTGAAGCTGGCCACGGTGGACCTCTCGCGCGAGGACCATGACGCCTACTACCTGGGCTACTCCAACGGCGTGCTGTGGCCGGTGTTCCATTACCGGCTGGACCTGGCCGACTTCGACGCCGGCTACATCGGCGGCTACCGGCGCGTGAACCAGCTGTTCGCGCGCAAGCTCATGCCGCTGCTGCAGCCCGACGACATCATCTGGGTGCACGACTACCACCTGATCCCGCTGGCCGGCGAGCTGCGCGCGCTGGGCTGCACGCAGCACATCGGCTTCTTCCTGCACATCCCGCTGCCGCCGCCGCTGATCCTGGCGGCGATCCCGGGGCACGACTGGCTGATGCGCGCGCTGTGCTCGTACGACCTGGTGGGCTTCCAGAGCGAAGCCGACCTGGCGCACTTCGAGCGCTACATCCAGGTCGAGGCGCACGCGCAGCAGGTCGAGCCGGGCCACTGGCGCGCCTTCGGGCGCACCCTGCAGGCGGGCGCCTTCCCGATCGGGCTGGACGTGGTGGAGTTCAAGAACCTGACGCACGCGAGCGAGGCGGCCGAGATGTACGAGCGCATGCGCGGCGAATACTCGCGGCGCAAGCTGCTGGTGGGGGTGGACCGGCTCGACTATTCCAAGGGCCTGCCGCAGCGCCTGCGCGCCTTCCGCCACATGCTGGAGCAGTACCCCGAGACGCGCAACGTCGCCACGCTGGTGCAGATCGCCTCGCCGAGCCGCGAGGACGTGAGCGCGTACGGCGACATCCTGCACGAGCTGGAGAGCCTGTGCGGCGCCATCAACGGCAACTTCGGCGAGCTCGACTGGATGCCGGTGCGCTACATGCACCGCACCGTGGCGCGCGCGCGCCTGCCCGGCCTGTACCGCGCGAGCCGCGTGGCGTTGGTGACACCGTTGCGCGACGGCATGAACCTGGTGGCCAAGGAATTCATCGTGGCGCAGGACCCGGCCGACCCCGGCGTGCTGGTGCTGTCACGCTTCGCCGGCGCCGCCGAGCAACTGAAGGAAGCGCTGCTGGTGAACCCCTACGACGTCGAAGCCACCGCCGGGGCCATCCACCTGGCGCTGCACATGCCGCGCGAGGAGCGCCAGGAGCGCCATCGCTCGCTCATGCGCACGCTGAAGGAGCACGACGTGCAGTGGTGGTGCGACAGCTTCCTGGATGCGCTGTCGAAGACCGAGGCGAAGGAGACGGGGACGCCTTGGCTGCGGCTGTAGTTCGGTGAGTCCGAGTCTCCGTCCCGGCTTTGAACGCAGAAGACGCAGAAGTTTCGCAGAAGACGCTAAAGAAATTCAAGACTGATTTCTTGGGTTTTCTTCTGCGGTTTCTGCGCACTTCTGCGTCTTCTGCGTTCAAGACCTCGGCCGAGGCCACGCGACCACCCGCTGTTCGATCGCCCCGAACACGGACATCCCGTCCTTGCCCTTCATCTCGATGCGGATCGTGTCGCCGAACTTCATGTAGTCGGTCGACGGCTTGCCGTCCAGGATTGTTTCGATGGCGCGCTTCTCGGCGATGCAGGAATAGCCCTTCACCCATTCCTTCTGGCCGTCCTTCTCCACCGCCCGGTTGCTCACCGTGCCGCTGCCGACGATCGAGCCGGCGCGCACATTGCGCGTCTTGCACAGGTGCGCGATGAGCTGGCCGAAGTGGAAGGTCATCTCCTGCCCCGCATCGCACATGCCCACCGTGCGCCCGTTCCACTGCGACTGCAGCGTGAGGCCCAGCTTGCCGTGCTGCCACGCGTCGCCGAACTCGTCGAGCGTCACGGCCACCGGGCTGAAGGCGGTGGCAGGCTTGCTCTGCAGGAAGCCGAAGTTCTTGGCCAGTTCGTCCGGGACCAGGTGGCGCAGGCTCCAGTCGTTGGCCAGCATCACCAGGCGTATGCCGTCCAGCGCCTGCTCCGGCGTGCTCGTCATCGGCACGTCACCCGTGATGACCGCGACCTCGGCCTCGAAGTCGATGCCCCAGTCCTCGCTGGCGAACGGCGCGTCGTCGCGCGGCCCCAGGAAGTCGTCGCTGCCGCCTTGGTACATGAGCGGCTCGGTGTAGTAGTTGTCGGGCACGGTCGAATTGCGCGCCAGGCGCACCAGTTCGACGTGGTTGATGTAGGCCGAGCCGTCGGCCCACTGGTAGGCGCGCGGCAGCGGCGCCATGCACTGCGCCGGCTCGAACGGGAACGCGTGGCGCGCCTTGCCGCCGTTGAGGGTCTCGTAGAGATCCTGCAACTGCGGCGCGACGAAGTTCCAGTCGTCCAGCACCTGCTGCGCTCGCGCGGCGATGCCGGTCGCATAATGCGCCGTCGTGAGGTCCCTGGAGACCACCACCAGCTGGCCGTCGCGCGAGCCGTCCTTGTACGTTGCAAGCTTCATGTTGAAGTCGCGAATTCTAGCCGCCGCGTCCTCCGCCCCTGCCGGCATGCCGCCGTTGCGGCACATGGTGCCGCTGGTGGTGCTGGTGTCGGCCGTGCATGGCTGGCTGCTGATGACCCGCGCCGACTCGATGGTGGCGCCGGCCGGCCGCAGCACGCCGGTGTTCGCGACGCGGCAGGTCATGCCGCCTGACCCACCGCCGCCGGCGCCGCGCCCGCAAGCCCTGCCCCGCCCCGCGCCGGCCGCGCCACCGGTGGCTGCGGCGGCGCCGCCCGCACCTGCGGTGGCCGCGCCGGTCCCTGCCCTGCCACCGGCCACCGCGCCACCGGCCGTCCCGCCGTCGGACGTGCAGCACCAGCACCTGCGTCCGGTGGTCCCGCTGCCCGTCGCCGTCACCGGGGTGCCCCCGCACGAAGCAGCCATCCCGCAGCCGGTGAAAATCCACTACGACGTGCAGGTCACGGCCCGGGGCATCCCGGCCAGCGGCAAGGCCATGCTGCACTGGCGCCACGACGGCAACAAGTACGAGGCGCGGCTGGAAGTGACCGGCACGCTGCTGCCCACGCGCGTGCAGACCAGCACCGGCGTGGTCACGCGCGAAGGGCTGCAGCCGCTGCGCTTTTCCGACAAGTACCGCAACGAGGAAGCCACCCATTTCGAGCGCGACACCGGCAAGGTGATCTTCAGCGCCAACCGCCCCGCGGCCGACCTGCTGCAGGGTGCGCAGGACCGCCTGAGCGTGGTGCTGCAACTGGCCGCCATCGTCGGCGGCGACCCCTCCTACTACCCGCCCGGGACCACCATCGCGATTCCCACCGCGGGCACACGCGACTCGGAAACCTGGATATTCGCCGTCGATGGCGAAGAGGACATCCAGCTGCCCATCGGGCAGCTGCGCGCCCTGAAGCTGTCGCGCCAGCCGCGCAAGGACTACGACACCCGCGTGGAGCTGTGGCTGGCTCCCGGCATGGATTACGCCCCTGTGCGCCTGCGTCTGACATATCCCAATGGGGATTCGGTCGACCAGCGGTGGTCCTCAGCCGACAAAGGCTGAGGCGCCCCCCGCCTAACCTTGAAGCCAAGGTAAAGGCCGTCCGCGGCCTCGTTTCCCCGTCCACCTTGAAACGGGCGCAAGCGTTGCCAACTTACAAGGGCAAGGAATCCAGAATGCAAATGCTTTATGACTCCGACTCGTTCGTCGTGGTGCACCTGCAGGCCAACGAGCCCGCCGCCGGTGAGGCGGCCCCGCGCGTGGCGCGCCACGGCTTCGAGATCGTCGACAAGCGCTCTAACAAGGAGGTGTACCTCGACGGGACCTGGGCCGAGGCGTTCCAGCGCCAGATCAACGCCTGGCAGCTGAATACCCCTACCCAGGAAGAGGTGGAAGCCACGCTCGACGGCTACGCAGAACTGGCGCAGAACCCGCTGGTCATCCACTAGCGCGCGCAAGCTCAACCGTTACCCGGGCGGGTCGGCATTGCCGCCCCGCCCTTTTCTTTGGACCCAGCGGAACAGCGGCTCGACCAGCACCAGCACAGCCACCAGCCGGCAGACCTGGAACGCAGTCACCATCGGCACGCCGAGCTGCAGCACCTTGGCCGTGATGGCCATCTCGGCAATGCCGCCGGGCGAAGTGCCCAGCACCAGGGTGGCCGGATGCAAGCCAGTCACCTGCGCCAGCACCATGGCGAAGCCGGCACACGCCAGCAGCATGGCCGCCGTGCCAAGCGCCACCGCGCCCAGCCAGCGCGGCGCCGAGCGCAGGAATTGGGCCTGGAACAGCACGCCCAGGCTGACCCCGATGGCGAGCTGCGCCGCGTTGGTCAGTGCGCCCGGCAGGGCAGACAGCTCGATGCCGGCCAGCGTGAGCGCCATGGCGACGACCAGCGAACCCATGAACCAGGGGTTGGCGCGGCCCAGTCGCTTCATCGCCCAGCCCCCTGCCGCGGTGAGGACCCCCAGCACCCCCAGGCCGGGCCATGACAGGTGGCGCGACCCCGGCACGCTGGGGTCCAGCCCGTGCAGCCCGATCAAGGCGAAAGAGAACGGGATCGCCAGCGTGACGACCAGCAGCCGCAGCGCATGCGCCGCAGCGACCAGGTCCATGTGCCCGCCTTCGCGCTCGGCCAGCAGCGTCATCTCGGAGGCGCCGCCGATGGCGCCCGCGAACCAGCAGGTGGCGAACCGCTGGCGCGGGTTGCCGGACATGCGCGCGCCATGCATGCGCAGCAGGAAGCGGCCGAACAGCCAGCCCAGGCCCAGCGCCCACGCGATAGCCAGCAGCACGGCCCACCACAGGCCGGCCACCAGCGCGCCGACCTGCGGGGTGAAGTACAGGCCCAGCGCGGCCCCGATCGCCCATTGCGCGGCGTTGCGCAGGCGGTGCGAGCTGCGCGTGGGCACACCCGCCAGCGACGCGAGCGCGGTGCCCAGCAGGGGGCCGATCATCCACGGGATCGGGGTGCGCAGCCACACGCACAGCAGCGCGGCGGCCAGCGCCAGCAGCAGCGTGAAAACGACGCGGGCGGCAAACGCGCTCAGCATGGGAGCGTTTAGTATCTCCTCGATGCGCCGTCCTTTCTTGACCCTGGCCTGGCTGGTGCTGGCCGGTTGCGCCGCGCCGCTGGCGCCGCCGCGCGACGTGGCCGCCCTGCTGCTGGGCGAGCAGCACGATGCGCCCAGCCACCAGCGGCTGCACCACGACGTGGTGCAGACCCTCGCAGACCGTGGGCAGCTGGCCGGCGTGGTGCTGGAAATGGTGGAGCGCGGCCGCAGCACGGCCGGCCTGGGCGCCGGCGCCGCCGAGGCAGAAGTGCAGGCCGCACTGGCGTGGCAAAAAGGCTGGCCGTGGAGCGCTTACGGGCCGATGGTGATGGCTTCGGTGCGCGCGGGGGTCGTCGTGCACGGCGGCAACCTGCCGCGCGACCAGATGCGCAACGCGATGCAGGACACCACGCTCGACGGCCTGCTGCCGCCGGCGGCCATGCAGGCGCACCAGCGCTCGATCCGCGCGGGCCACTGCGGCATGCTGCCCGAAGCCCGCATCCTGCCGATGGCACGCGTGCAGGTCGCGCGCGACCGTTCGATGGCCGAGACGCTGACCCATGCGGTCGTGCCGGGCAAGACGGTGGTGCTGGTGGCCGGCTCGGGCCACGTCGACCCGGCCATCGGCGTGCCGCAGCACCTGCCGCGCGGGCTGGTCGTGAAGCCGGTGATGCTGCCGGGCGAAGACACCGGCAAGGACTACTGCGCCGAGCTCAAGCAGCAGCTGGCGCCGAAGCAGCCGTGAGCCGAAAGCAGAACGTCCGGCCGGGCGATGCCGACAGCGACGAGCCGCTGAGCGACTCCGAAATCGAAGCCATCCTGGCCGAGGAAGGCGCGCAGCCGCCGGAAGCGGGCACCGCCGCGCCGCAGCCAAGCGTGCACCAGAGCGAACGCCTCGGCAAATGGCTGGCCTGGCTGCTGGCGTTTTTCGTGATCCTGGGGCTGGTGCAGGCTATGCGCTAGCGGAACGCCGCTTCCAGCCAGCCTTTCGAAGTGACCGAGCCCTCGTGCGAGTGGTACACGGTAGTGCGCCGCGTGTCCGATACCAGGCAGCGGAACTTCGGCATGGTCACGTGGGCCACCACGTTGTCGGAATAGTGGTGCTGGCTGTCCTTCACCAGGTCGTCCAGCAGCTCGGTGGCGAATGCGCGGTTGAAGCACATGGTGGAGCTCATGCCGCCCGGCGCATGCGAAGTGAAGGCCACGTCCTTGTTGTAGCGCCAGTCGGACGCCTTGGTGAACAACAGGGCGCAGTGGCGCGCCACCGAAAAGTCGTGCTCGCGCAGTTCAGCCAGCCCCGCCTCGATGTGCGTGGTGAGGTACAGGTCGTCGTGGTCGGTCCAGAAGAAATGCGTGCAGCCCTGCTGCAGCAGGTGCCGCAGCGGGATCGCGTACCACTGGTGCTGCGGCAGCTCGCCGGGCGTATGGATCCAGTCGATGCGCGGCGCGATACGCAGGTCGGTGACCGACCAGACGTAGGAGTCGGGGTGGCCGTTCTGGTGCACGCAGATCAGGTCGGGCGGGCGCGACTGCGCCGCAAGTTGCAGCACGCAGGCACGCAGCAGGTCCGGCCGGTTGAAGGTCGGCAGCAGGACGCCTACGCGCTGTTCGTTCAATCAAGGCCCCCATGGCCGTTCGTTGAACTCATGCCAGGGCGCTCTTCATGCTTCGTCCGCTTCGCTGGCGCGTGCCTCGATCTGCAGCCGCTTCATCTTTTCCCACAGGTTCTTCCGGCTGATGCCCAGGTACGTCGCGGTCTGGGCGATCTTTCCCTGGCACCGCTGCAGGGACTGCAGGATGTAGCCGCGCTCGCACTCACGGATGTACTGCTCCAGCGTGCTCGCCGCCTTTTCCTGCGCCGCCGAGCCCTGCGGCCAGTTTTCGAACAGCGACGCAGGCTCCAGCACGGGCTCGGCCGACAGGATGCAGGCGCGCTCGATGCAGTGACGCAGCTCGCGGAGGTTCCCGGGCCAGGGATACGCCATCAATGCCTGCTCGGCCGCGCCCGACAGGCTGCGGCCCTGCCCGCCGTGCGTCGCCACGAGTTCGTGCAGGAACTGGCGTGCGAACCACACGATGTCCTCGCTGCGCTCGCGCAGCGGGGGGATGCGCAGGTGAACGACATTGATCCGGTAGTACAGGTCTTCTCGGAATGCGCCCGCCTCGACCCGCGCGCGCAGGTCCTGGTTGGTCGCGCAGATGATGCGGACTTCTACCGGGATCGTCGTTTCGCCGCCGACGCGCACGATGCACTTCTCCTGGACCGCGCGCAGCAGCTTGACCTGCAGCGCCAGTGGCATGTCGCCGATTTCGTCCAGGAACAGCGTGCCGCCGTTGGCCTGTTCGAAGACCCCCTTGCGCTGCCTGGCCGCACCGGTGAACGCGCCCTTCTCGTGGCCGAAGAGCTCCGCTTCGATCAGCGTTTCGGTGATCGCGCCGCAGTTCACGGCAACGAACGGCCTGCCGGTGCCGCCCGCCGCAAGCAGGTGCAACTGGAGTGCGACGCGCTCCTTGCCGACGCCGGATTGGCCGGTGATGAGCACGGTGCTCGCGCTCCCGGCGAGACGCCGGACCATGGCCTCGATCTTCTGCATGGCAGGCGAGACACCCAGCGGCGTTCCGACGCCCAGGGGATCGCTGGCGACGCGCTCCCTGCACAATTGGCGGACCTTGACCACGAGCTCGTCGAGGTCGAAGGGTTTGGTGACATAGTCGGCCGCGCCCGCCTTCAGCAATGCGACCGCGCGCTCGATCGACCCGTGGCCGGTGATGAAAACGAAGGGCGGCAAGTCCACCGTGGCTTCACGCAGCTGCGCGTAGAGCGCTTCGCCGGTGAAGTCCGGCAACCGGATGTCGCTGAGCACGGCGTCGTAGGCCACGCGGCCGATGGCTCGCTGCGCGTCGCCCGCGCACTGAAACCAGTGGACCTCGAACCCTTCGAGCCGGAAGCGGTCCACGAGGGACTCGCCCATGATCTGGTCGTCTTCAACCAGGCACAGCCGGGGCGAGTTCATCGGGTTCATGGATCGGCCTCAAGGGCAGGGAGACTGTGAACAGCGTGCATCCTGGGTTGCTGGCAGCACGGATCTCGCCTCCCAGCTGCTGCACGATCTGGTAGGTGACCCACAGGCCCAGGCCCTGCCGGTCATTGCCCGGGTAAGAGAATGGCTCGAACAGGAACGGCAGCCTGTCAGCCTCGATATGCTGCCCGTCGTTGCTGACCTCGATGCGCAGGACTTCCCCCTCGAGCGCGGTGCGGCAGCTGAGCCGGCCGCCAGGCTCGACGGCGTGGACGGCATTGAACAGCAGGTTGATCAGGATCTGGCGCGTCTGCGTCGAGGGCAGGGGCACCGGAGCCTCGATCTCGTTGTGCCACTCGAAGCGTGCATCCTTGGCCTGCGCATCGGCCAGCAGCAGCGTACGCGTGTCTTCGATGTCCTCGCGCGTGAGCGCATGGTTCTCCACGCGCGCCTCCACGAGCAGTGCACCGACGGTCTCGCGGATCTGGCGCAGGCCGCGCTCGACGAGCGACAGGGTGCGGATGGTCATCGGATCCTCCGGCCCGTGGCGCTTGAAGGTGTTGATGGCATTCAGCATGCCGCCCAGCGGATTGTTGATCTCGTGCGCGATCCCGGCAGTGAGGCGGCCGATCGCGGCCAACCGGTCCGAGGCCACCATCTGCTTTTCGAGCAGCTCCTTCTCGTGCAGGCCGCGCAACATCCGCTGGAACTCCACCCCGAGGCGGCCGATCTCGTCGCGGCCCCGGTAACGGTTGACGTACTCGACCTGGCTGGGTACCTGGGGGCCGACCTGTCCCATGGCGCCGGCGAGGTCGACCAGCGGCCGTGCGACGCGCCGGCCCCAGTACCACCCAGCCGGCAGCAGGAACGCTAGCACGGCTGCCGTGACCCATGCAGCCCGCTGGGCCAGCGCGACGAACCGGGGCCGGAACACCGATGCCGAGTAGGCCATGACGAGCGTACCGATCTCCACCCCGTCGGAGACGATGGGCAGGACCATGAACAGCTTTCCCGTGCCCGGCGCCACGATAGCCGTCGGCGCCGAGGTCGCTGCGTCCACCACCGCTTTCTGCACGCTCGCATAGTCGGCGTCGACGGACGCGGGGTGGGCGAGCAGGCGGTATTCCGTCGGGCGCGTGGACACGTAGATCATGTGCTGCGCGTCGAGCACCATGACGAGCTCCGCCGAATGCGTGCTCGCCTGGCCCGGCGTCGCGCTGAACGGTGCATTGATGATCTCGTACACCCGCCACACATCGTCGTGCACCATCGGGTCCACCAGCGTGTTCGCCAGCACCCGCGCCACGCCTTCGGAATGCCCGATCAGGTCGCTGCGCAACTCGTCGCGCTCCCGCAAGACCAGCGACGCCGTGACCAGCACCGCCGTGATGATCACCAGCGCGCAGATGCGCAGCGGCGTCTTGTAGGCGAGGCTGATGTCCCGCGGGCGTTTCATGCCGCGTCCACCAGGCGCGACATCGCGCGCACGCCATCGAACAAGCCGGGGTGCCCGGCGGCGAAGCCGTCGAGGTTCAGCCGCCGCAGCAGAGCGCGGCCCGCGTCCCCGTCGGCCATCGCCAGCAGCACTGCCTGCATGGCGTTGAAGTCGGCGCCCGGCACGGAGGCGCGTGCCACGAACGGCGGGAAACCGAACTGCGGCGAACGCTCGACGATGCGGGTGCGCGCCGTGAGGTGCGGGTGCAGCAGCGCGAGCGTATCCCAGACGTAGCCGTCCACGGCACCGCCCTGGGCCAGGCCGACACTCACCGCATCGACCACCTTGCGATGACCCCAGGTGAAGAAGGTGCGCGAAAAGAAGGTGTTCGGCGCCTCGCGCATCTTCAGCAGCGAGTACAGCGGAAAGAGGTGACCCGAATTCGAGTCGGGATCGGAAAAGGCGAACACCTTGCCGCGCAGGTCGAGCAGCGAGGCCGTCGCGCGATCGACGGCCGGGACAATCAGGTAGGAGCGATACAGCGGCTCGCCAAGGTACAACGGCACCGCCAGCAGCCTCAGTTGCCGTTCGTTGCGCACGAACGGGTAGCCGCACAGCCATGCAAAGTCGAGCCGGCCCTGCTGCAGCAGGCCGACCACGTCGCGGTAGCTGCCACGCTGGACGAACTGCACCGATCTTCCCAGCTGCGACTCCAGGTAGCCGCGCCATGCGTTCAGGAACGCTACCTGGTTGTCCAGGAAAACGGGAGTGAGGCCGACACGAAGCGTCGATGCGGCGTGTGCCGCGCGCGGGCCACCAATCCAGCATGCTGCACATGCAGCGGCCAAAAGGGACCTTCGCAATACAAGTCGGGTGGGCACGGCTGCCGATAGGTGATGCGCCATTATGGGCGTGCCATCGCCATCCATCACTCAGGTTTGTCCGCAGTCACCGCGTGGTAACCGTGTTCCCGCGCGGGCGTTACCGGCCAGTAACGGCCGTGCCTCCCACCTGCCCTGCCTGCCTGCGCCAGGCAGCAGAACCCCCATTGGCATGGATCGTGCGCCTGCCCCGTGAACCGGAAGGACAAGCACGGCGTGAAGAACGCACCTGATGACACCGAAGAGCGGCCCTTGTGCAACGGCCATCCGCTCTCGTTGCGCCACGACGCCTGCCTGGCCCTGCGCGCTCCCCGGTATGCGACCTGCCGAGCCTGCGAAAGCGCGTGCCCGGTCGAGGCGATCCGGGTCGGCGAGGCCGCCATCGAACTTGCCGGGAACTGCCTTCGATGCGGCCGATGCGCCGCCGCATGCCCGATGGGTGCTCTCTCGCACCCGGGTTTCGCGCCGCCGGACTTCCCGCCGCGCAAGTCGCAGCCGCTCGCTGTGGACTGCTGGAAGGTACCTCGCGATCATTCACCGGACGACGCCGTGCGCGTGCCGTGCCTGGGCGGCCTGAGCACCGGCCGCCTCCTCCAGATGGTGGCGATGGCCGGGACCCGGCAGCTCGAACTGGTGGACCGCGGGTGGTGTGCAGGCTGCAGCGCCGGCGGTTCATCGGCGCATCCCGTCCAGGGCAGCCTGGGCGAGGCGCGGTCGCTGCTCGCGCAGGCGGGCTGCCAGGCGATGCCTGAGCTTCGCAGCCAGCCGCTCCCGGCCCGCCTCATGCCAAGGGATATCCCGGCGCCAATTACGGAAGCGAGACTGGCCCGCCGCGGATTCTTCAGCGCCCTTGCCGCCAACGCCGCGGTCTCCGTCGACCGCGTCAGGCCCCTGGTGGCCCCGAGTGAGCTGCGCACACGACGGGGTTTCGAGCGGGAGCCGGTGCCGTCGCGCGAAAGGAGCCGCGCGCTTGCCGCCATGGACCGGATCAGCACTTCAGCCGGCACATCCATGCCGCGCGCCTTGTTCCACCGCGTCGAAGTATCGGGCGACTGCTGCAATCACCGGCTCTGTGCAAGCGTCTGTCCCACCGGCGCACTGGCCGTCCATGAGCAGGGCGACCAGGCGGAACTGGCCTTCGACACGGCGCTGTGCATCGGCTGCCGGCAATGCAGTTCCACCTGCCCGTCCGGCGCCATGACGGTGTTACCAGGCGGTGACGGCAGCGCGGGCCGGCCGTTACCGGAACATCCCATCCGGCTGACGTCCTTCAGTGAAACGAGCTGTGCCGACTGCGGCCGGCGCTACACGCAGGCCGAGGGAGAAGCCCTCTGTCCCCAGTGCCGCAAACGCCGGGAGCTCGCGGGCTCTGCGTTCCGTTGCCTGTTCGGCGCAAGCCGCTGATGCGGGCTGGCGCGGCAATTGCAGTGTCTCTTCGACTTTCTTGCTCCGCCGTGCCGGAGCGTGTTCAACGACAACGTGGAGACGTCCCTATGAGTATCCTGAAACCCTCTCGCCGCGGCTTCCTGCAAGCCACCAGTGCCGCAGGGGCCACGGGCGCAGTCGCCCTGGGTGGCGCCCAGCTGGCCGGGTTCTCGACGTTGTCGGAAGCCACGGCTGCAACGCCCCAGGCAAAGTCCGAAACGGTCGTCACCAAGAGCATCTGCGCCCAATGCCCAGCGCGTTGCGGCATCGACGTCTACACCACGAACGGCAAGGTGCACGCCATCTACGGCAGCAACGACCACCCCATCGCCAACGGCAAGCTGTGCCCCAAGGGACACCTGGGGACCTACATGCTGTACGACGCGGATCGCTTCAAGGGCCCGATGAAGCGCACCAACCCGGCGAAGGGCCGCGACCAGGACCCGAAGTTCGTTCCCATCTCATGGGAAGAGGCCTACAAGACCGTCGCGGACCGCCTGAACGCGCTGCGCGACAAGCAAGAGTCCCACCGGTTCGGCCTGTTCTTCGGGCGGGGCTGGGGTGCCTCGGACGTGGGAGTGAACATCGTGCCGTTCGGCCAGCTGTATGGCTCGCCGAACGCACCGATCGGCCACTCGTCGATCTGCTCCGATGGTTCCGTGCTCGCCAAGCAGTGCACCGACGGCAATGCCTCGTACAGCTCGTACGACTATGCCAAGGCCAACTGCCTGTTCATGTTCGGCGCGAACTACCTGGAGGCGTTTCGCCCGTACAACAACAACATGCAGCAGTGGGGCTACATGCGGGGCGTCAAGACCCCGAAGACGCACGTGATCGCGGTGGACGTGCACATGAACCAGACGCTGGCCGCAAGCGACCGGGCCCTGATGATCAAGCCCGGCACCGACGGCGCGCTGGCGCTGGCCGTGGCGCACGTGATCCTGACCGAGGGCCTGTGGGAAAGGTCCTTCGTCGGCGACTTCACCGACGGCGTCAACCGCTTCAAGGCCGGCGAAAAGGTCGATGAGTCGTCCTTCAACGAGAAGTGGGTCAAGGGCCTGGTGCAGTGGTGGAACACCGAACTCAAGGACCGCACGCCCCAATGGGCGGCAGGCGTGACCACGCTCGCGGCCGAGTCCATCACGGCAGCTGCGCGCGAGTTCGGCTCGACCCGCCCCGCCATCGCGCTGTTCGAGCGCGGCGCGCACACCCACAGCAACGGTGTCCTCAACGGCATGGCGATCCACTCCTTGAACGCCCTGGTGGGCTCGCTGTTTGCCGAGGGCGGACTGGCTTACCAGATGGGCCCCGCCTATGGCCCGGCGCCGGCCGACCCCAAGGACTTCATGGACGACTATGCGAAGAACGGTCCGCACAAGAAGGCCAAGCGCATCGACCTGCAAGGCGACGAGTCCGGCTACCTGATGGCCAAGAACATGATCCAGGAGGTGGGCAAGAACCACCTCAGTGGCGCCGCAGGCTACAAGCTGGACACGGCGCTGTTCTACATGACCAACCCCGTGTTTTCCACCGCCAACTGCGGCAAGGAGTGGGAAGAGGCGGTCAAGAGCATGTTCGTCATCGACACCTCGCCGTTCCCGAGCGAGATCGCCAGGATGGCGGACCTGATCCTGCCGGACAACACCTACCTGGAGCGCTTCCAGGACGCGCCCACCTATCCGTTCCAGGGCTGGCCGCTGGCGCAGCTGCGTGTGCCGGCCGTCAAGCCGGTCTACGACACCAGGACCTTCGCCGACGTGCTGATCCAGATCGGCAGCCGCATCAAGGGGCCGACCGGCGACTACTTCAAGAAGCTGGTGGACGCCGAGAACATCGTGCGGCACATGGCCAAGGGCTTTGCTGCCAATCCGGGTGACAACGGCGTCAACGACTTCGACTCCTGGGCCAAGAAGGGCGTCTGGTTCAAGAAGCCCTACCACTGGCGCCAGGTGCGCGGCGAGTTCTTCGAGTGGGACGGCAAGGGATGGAACAAGCCGATGAAGCCCGAGGAGGTCAAGGCCAAGCTGTTGAAGACGGACTCGGGCAAGTTCGAGTTCGTCTCCTCGTACATGGCGCACAAGAAGGACTGGATCCTCAAGGCCACCGGCCGGTCGCCGGAGAAGTACAACATGCCGCACTACGAGGAGCCGAAGTACACCGGCAGCGGCGACCTGCACTTCGTGACGCCCAAGACCGCGATGCACGCCGAGGGCCGTTCGGCCAACACGCCCAACGCGATTGCGCTGTTCCAGCCGGCGGCCGGCGGCAAGCAGCAGGCGATGGCCGAGGTCCATCCCAGCGTGGCGAAGGCCAAGGGGTTCAGGAACGGCGACCGCATCAGGATCAAGTCGACGCTGGGTGAGATCTTCGCCATCGCGAGGGTGACCGAGCTGACCCGACCCGACACCGTGGTGCTGCCGTTCGAGCACGGTCACTGGGGCGGTGGCCGATGGGCCAACGGACGCGGCTCCCATGTCGACGAGCTCCTGGTCCAGCAATCGGACCGCATCTCGGGCATGCAGAATTTCTACACCGGAAAAGTCACGGTCGAACGCGCCTGACACATCAAAGGAGACATGAAATGGCTAAATGGGGCATGGTGATCGACCTGGACAAGTGCACCGGGTGTCAGGCTTGCAGTACGGCGTGCCAGATGGAGAACAACCGCCTGCCGGGCGAAAACTACCAGGATGTCCTGTACTACACCGAAGGCACGCAGCCGACGCCGGTGCTGAAGTGGTTCCCGCGCCCGTGCATGCACTGCGAGAACGCTTCCTGCCTGGAGGTCTGCCCGACCAAGGCAACCTACAAGACCGAAGACGGCGTGGTGCTGATCGACTGGGACAAGTGCATCGGCTGCAAGTTCTGCATGATCGCCTGCCCGTACGGCGCGCGCTTCTACACGGACGAAAAGCCGCTGATCGAGCCCGACCTGAAGACGGTGTTCAAGGGCGAGGGCGACCTGTCGTGGAACCCGCCTTACAAGGGCCCGCAGCAGGACAACTCGAAGGGCATCGGCATCCAGCCGAACGGCGTCGTCTCCAAATGCACGTTCTGCTACCACAAGGTCAGCCAGGCGCCCAAAGGCATCCCCGACCTGTCCAACGACGACGCGGCGAACCGCGAGTTCGTGCCGGCCTGCGTTCGCACGTGTGCGCCGACGGCGCGCTATTTCGGCGACCTGGACAACCCGAACTCCAACGTCAGCAGGCTGATCTCCGACAAGCGCGGCGTCCGGCTGATGGACCACACCGGCAACAAGCCGCAGGTGTACTACCTCTCGGGCGGCGCAGGTGCGGCGGTGCCGAGCGGCCGTGCCGGCGACAACAACAAAGCTTAAGGAGAAATCACCATGAGCACTCAACAAGCCAAGGGGCCCGTGAACGCGGTCATGCTGGCCGGCCTCGCAGCGCTGGTGGTCGGCGGGGGCCTGGCTCTCGCCAACCTGGTGAGCAGCGGGCACGCGTCTTTCAACACGACCAGCCGGGGCATCACCTGGGGATTGCCGGTGGCCGGCTACATCTTCTTCGTGCTGGTCTCCACGGGCCTGACCTTCGTGGCATCACTGGCGATGGTGTTCGGATTCAAGGAGTTCTATCCGATCGCCAAGCGCTGCATCTGGGTCGCGGTCGTGACCCTGGTTGCGGGTTTCGCCTGCCTGGCCCTTGAGCTGGGGCACCCGTTCCGGCTGCTGTGGGCAGTGCCGCTGGCCATGCAGTACAAGTCGCCGCTCAACTGGATGGGCCTGTTCTACGCCGCGTACGTCGTGCTGCTGCTGCTGAAGTTCCGCAAAGTCAATGCGGGCGACTGGGACAGCACCACCAGCAGGGCCCTGGGCATCGCCTCGTTCGTTGCCGTGGTCATCGCACACGCTACGCTGGGCGGCGTGTTCGGCGCCATGGCCATGCGGCCCATGTGGTACGGCCCGATGGTCCCGCTGTACTTCCTGCTGACGGCCGCCGCCTCCGGTGGCGCCGTGGCCGTGCTGATCACCTACCTGAACTACGGCAGCACCGAAAACATGCCGCCCAGGGTCAGGAGCCTGATGCAGGGGGCCATGCCCAAGGTGTTTGCAGCCGCCCTCGGATTCGTGCTGGTGGCCGCCGTCTCGCGTACCGTCATCGGCCTGTGGACCAACGCCGACGGCATGCAGGTCTGGGACCACCTCGTGGGCTCGGGCTGGTTCTGGGCCGAGATGCTCCTGCTGGCCGGCGCTTTCGCGATGTTGCTGAAGGGCGCTTCCCCGATGCTGCCGGCGCTGATGGCCATCGTGGCCTTCTTCATCGGCCGCTACGAGTTCCTCATCAGCGGGCAGGTCGTGCCGCTCTTCAAGGGCTCGTGGGTGCTCACCGACCTGATCGAGTACGCGCCGTCGATGACCGAGTGGATGATCATCGTGCTGGCCCTGGGCATCGTGCTGGCGGGTTGGGCGTTCGGCGAAAAGTCCTTCAACCTGGCCGCCACGCCGGCCGAGCAATAGGCCTGCGACCGGACTCCCCCATGGCCAGGATGAACGAACCTCTGCCCCCCTCGCTGCTGCACGAGCGCAGCGAGTTCTACCTGACGCTGGCCCGGTCGTTCCTCACGCCGCTAGCCGAAGAACACTACCGGGCCATGGTCGACTTCCTGGCCGACGACCTGGCCGACCTGGATCGGTCCCTGGGCTACGGGTTCACAAGCGAGGTGGCGTCATTGCGCAGCGCCATGGCGAAGGTCGCCAGCCACGAGGAGTTGCTCGTCGGGTACAGCAGCCTGTTCCTGCAGCCGCCGCGCGCAGTGGCCCTGAACGTGTGCGCCCCGCTGGATGGCGCGGTCATGGGCGGGACGGTTTCCGAAATCGAGCTCTTCTACCGCCACTACGGGGTCGAGCGTTCAGGCCACTTCAAGGACTTGCCCGACCACTTGTCGGTGCAACTGGAGTTCGTGTCATACCTTTACGGCCGCGCGGCGAATTCGCTGGAGGGCGAGCACCCGGACCTTGAATCCGAAAAGGCAGCCGGCCATTTTCTCCATGCCTTCGTGAGCCGCTGGCTGCCGTACTTCGCGGCCGGCATCGAGAGGGCGGGCAACAAGCTGGCACTGCAGGCGAATCCCTATGGTCCGCTGGCGCGCATCCTGGCTATCGCCACGGCGCGCGACGCAGCCGCCAACGCGGACTGGATCAAGCCACGCAAGCGCTCCGAGGTGGCGATGGACAAGGCCCGCCTGCGCTACGCTGGCCGGGAAATCTCCCCAGAGGACATGGCCGACATGGAGCGCAAGCTGCGCGGGAAGGGGCTGGGCACGGGCCACCTGCACGTTGCCCTGGCAGACCGGAACGCCGCGATGGGCCTGAGCGCCAAGTCGCCTCCCGATCCCCGGCGCAGGTAGGCACGACCGCGGAGACCGAGATGGCGGCGGTACTTCGATGAACACCCGGATTGCCGACGGGAGCCGCGTGACGTTGCGGTGCCGGGTCACGGACGAAGCCGGACAAGTGCTCGACGAGGGCGCCAGGCCGCTCGTGTTCGTCTGTGGCCGGCACCAGCTGATCGCCGGCCTGGAAGAGAAACTGCAGGCGAAGGAGCCTGGCTTCCAGGGGCGGATCGAGCTGTCCCCGCAGGAGGCTTACGGGCCTTACCGGAAGGAACTGGTGTTCGAGGCTGTGCGTGAGAACCTGCCGGCGGACCTGGACATCCAGCCGGGGATGGTCTTGTCGCCAGGGGGCAGTGGCGGCAAATTTGCGCTCAGGGTCTTGTCCCTGACCGACCGCGGCGCGATGCTGGACGGCAACCATCGGCTGGCCGGCAAGCACCTCACGTTCGACGTCGAGGTGCTCAGCGTCGAGCCCGCCGCCGGGACGAGCGATGCGTCTTCCTGAAGCCCAGGGAGCCATGCCCGGCGCAACGGCCTGCGCCGCCACCGGCGGCCCGCTGTACGACGGGTTGCGCCGGCCGTTGCAGGACCTGCGCATCAGCGTCACCGACCGGTGCAACTTCCGCTGCACCTACTGCATGCCCAAGCAGGTGTTCGGAAGGGACTACAGCTACCTGCCGCAGGCATCGCTGCTGTCGTTCGACGAAATCATGCGGCTCGCGCACCAGTTCGTCGCGCTTGGCGTACGCAAGATCCGGTTGACGGGCGGCGAGCCGCTGCTGCGCAAGAACATCGAGGAGCTGGTGGGGCAGCTTGCCGCCCTGCGCACGCCCGACGGCCGTCCGCTGGACCTCACGCTGACCACCAACGGCTCGCTGCTGGCGCGCAAGGCACGCGCATTGAAAGACGCCGGCCTGAAACGGGTGACGGTGAGCCTGGACGCGCTGGACGACGGCGTCTTTCGCCGCATGAACGACGTCGGCTTTCCGGTGGCCGACGTGCTGGCCGGGCTGGACGCGGCACGATCCGCCGGCCTGCCCGGCATCAAGGTCAACATGGTGGTCAAGCGCGGCACCAACGACCACCAGATCCTGCCCATGGCCCGGCACTTCCAGCGCACCGGCATGACCCTGCGCTTCATCGAATACATGGACGCGGGCGCCACCAATGGCTGGCGCATGGACGATGTATTGCCCAGCGCCGAAGTCGTGCGCCGGCTCGGCGAGCAATTGCCACTGGTGCCGCTGCAGCCCGCCACAGCAGGTGAAACCGCCCGGCGCTGGGGCTATGTGGGCGCCGGCGGCCGGCACGATCCGGCCCTGGGTGAAGTGGGCGTCATCAGCAGCGTCACGCAGGCCTTCTGCGGCGACTGCAACCGCGCCCGCCTGACCACCGAAGGCAAGCTGTACCTGTGCCTCTTTGCCTCGCAGGGACACGACCTGCGCAGCCTGCTGCGCCGGCCCGACGGGGTGAGCGGCGAGCAGCTTCAACGTGCCATTGCCGGCGCATGGCGCGGCCGGGCAGACCGCTATTCTGAAGTGCGCGGGGCCTTGCCACGCACGACCGGCACGCACGTGCTGCGCCGGATGGAAATGAGCTACATCGGCGGTTGACGTCGTCCCGCCCATGCGGGGCCGGCTACGCGTGCGCCTTGACCGAATCGGCCAGCGTGTTCACCAGCTGGTCGATGTGCGACTTCTCCACCACGTAGGGCGGCGCGATCACCAGCACGTCGCCCGCCGGGCGCACCAGCGAGCCCTTCTTGAAGCAGTCGACGAAGATGTCGTAGGCGCGCTTGCCGGGCGAGCCGGCAATGGGCGCCAGTTCCACCGCGGCGGCCAGCCCCAGGCTGCGAATGCCGATGACGTTGGGCAGGCCCTTGAAGGTCGAGTGGAAGGCGTCACCCAGCACCTTGCCCATCTCGGCGGCGCGCGGGTACAGGCCTTCCTTGTTGCACAGGTCGATGGTCGCGATGGCCGCGGCGCAGGCCACCGGGTGGCCCGAATAGGTGTAGCCGTGGAAGAACTCGATGACGTGCTCGGGCGCATCGGTCTTCATCATCGCGTCGTACAGCTTGTCGCGGCAGATCACGCCGCCCAGCGGGATCACGCCGTTGGTGACGCACTTGGCAAAGGTCAGCATGTCGGGCACCACGCCGTAGAAGTCGGCGGCGAAGTTGGTGCCCAGCCGGCCGAAGCCGGTGATGACCTCGTCGAACACCAGCAGGATGCCGTGCTTGTCGCAGATCTCGCGCAGGCGCTTCAGGTAGCCCTTGGGCGGGATGTACCAGCCGGCGGAGCCCGCGATCGGCTCGACGATGACGGCCGCCACGTTGCTCGGGTCGTGCAGCGGCAGGATGCGGTTTTCGAGTTCCAGCAGGATGTCTTCCTGCCACACCGGCTCCTGGTGGTGGATGTACGCCTGGTTCACCGGGTCGTGGATGAAGCGCATGTGGTCCACCCGCGGCATCATGGCCGCGCCGTACACCTTGCGGTTGGCCGGGATGCCGCCGACGCTCATGCCGCCGAGGCCCACGCCGTGGTAGCCGCGCTCGCGGCCGATGAACACGTTGCGGTGGCCCTCGCCGCGCGCCCGGTGGTACGCCAGCGCGACCTTGATCGCGGTGTCCGCCGCCTCCGAGCCGGAGTTGCAGAACAGCACGCGGTTCAGGTCGCCCGGCGCCATGGCGGCGATCATCTCGGCCGCCTTGAAGGCCTGGTCATTGCCGAACTGGAACGCGGTGGCGTAGTCCAGCGTGTCCAGCTGCTTCTTGATTGCCTCGTTGATGGGCTTGCGGTTATGCCCCGCGCCCACGCACCACAGGCTGGAGATGCCGTCGATCACCTGCCGCCCGTCGTGCGTGGTGAAGTGCATGCCGTCGGCGCCGACCAGCACGCGCGGGTCCTTGCGGAAGGAACGGTTGGGGGTGAAGGGCAACCAGTGGTTGTCCATCCGGAGTTCTCGGTTGTCCATGTACGTCTCCTTGGTCTGCCCCCCGATTCTGCTACGGAGTGCGATACCCGAACCGGGCGTCGAGAATGGCGCGATAAGTGGCTTGCGCCGCCGCTGCGCCCTCGGGGCCGGAGCGGGCGAGGCTTTCCACCATGATGCCGGTGTTGACCTCCAGCACCCGCGGCACGCCGCCTGACCAAACCACGTCCACACTGGCGGCTCGCAGCTGCAGCGCTTCCACCGCGCGCACCGCAAGATCGATCGCCTGTTGCCGGCGTTGCGGCTCGACCTGCAACTGCGGCACCGCGCCCTAGCCCAGGTTGTGCCGCCAGTTCACCACGCGCTCTTCCCCTGCAGCCGGCACGCTGGCCAGCTCCTGCGGCGACTGCTCGGCCAGCCACGGGGCGTTGGCCGCCTGCGGCAGCTGCATGGCGACCAGGGCCATGACGCTGCGCGTGCCGTCACCGGTGACATGCGGCCTGCGCTTGGCATACACCGCGGTGGCCGCACCATCGACCAGCACCACGCGCACTTCGTCGTCGATCGCAAGGTAGGGGCTGATGGCGCAGGCGTGGTGCGCAGCGAAGACGCTGGCCAGGGCCATCTCGAGCTGGTTCACCGTGCGGGCGCGGAACACCAGCGCGCCGCCCGTGCCGTGGTTGTCCTTGCACACCACGTCGCGGCCGAAAGACTCGAACAGCTGCAGCGCCGACTGGAACGCACTGGCCTGGCCGGTAAAGCGCGCCCAGTCCGGGCGGAACACGATGTGGTGCTCGACCGCGGGCACGCTTTCTTCGCGCAGCAGGTCGCTGCAGGCACCCTTGTCGCGCGCCGCTTCGGCCGACGACGACGGATTGAGGCCGAAGTCATAGCCGAACACCAGCATGCGCCGGCCACTGGCGTCGGCCAGCCGGATCACCCAACCGGTCGCATCGGCCTCGACCGTGAGCCCATACGCCGGGGCCAGGCCGCGGATGATCTTGAGCAGTTCGCGTTCGTGGTTGAGGTCGGTCATGGCTGGCCCTCGGCAAGGTGCCGCACGATCCGGCAGTAGAGGTCGCGGACCCGCTGCGCTTGCTGCGGCCCGATCGCGGCGTAGTTGTCCAGGCCGGGCGAGCCGTTCACCTCCAGCACGACCCAGTCCTGCGTATTGGCCGGCGCTGCGATGTCGGCGCAGATGAAGTCGACGCCCGCGAACGCCAGCCCCAAGGCAGCGCAGGCCTGCACCGCCAGCGCCTCGAAAGACGGGTGGACCGCGCCGGTCACGTCGACCGAAGTGCCGCCCGTCGACAGGTTGGCGTTGTCCAGCAGCTGGATGCGCTGGCCCGACAGCGGCACGTGCGAGCGGCCCAGGCCCAGGCGAGCCAGGTTGACGGCGATGCGGAAGTCGAGCAAGTCGATCTCGGCATTGGGCCGTCCTTGCCCGGACAGCAGGTCGCGCGCCTGCACCAGCAGCTCGTCGACCGTGCTGCGGCCGTCGCCCACCACCGCCAGGGCGATGCGCTCGTAGGCGGAGATCACCTCCTGCACCAGCAGCACGACGCGGTAGTCGCGGCCCGGCTGGGCTTTTTCGACAAGGGCTACCGGCACCTCCTCGAGCACGCGGCGCGCCGCTTCGCCCAGTTCCGCTTCGTTGACGGCCATGCAGACCAGCCGTCCCTGCTCCAGGTTGTTGGGCTTCACGAACACCGGCCAGCCCTGTTCGGCGGCAAAGCTAAGGGCCTCCGGAATGCCACGCCGGCGTTCCGGCGCCAGCCGGGCGTTGCGCGCGGGCGAGAAGAAGGTCAGGCCCACCGGCACGCGCAGCCCGGCGCGGCGCAGGAAGTACGCGGCGTAGCCTTTGTCCTTGGCAATTTCGACCGAACCGGCGTGGTTGACGTTGAGGTTTCCATTGCGAAACAGGTGCCTGCGGCCATCGGGCAGGACGATGGCGCCCACGAAGCCGAACTCGGGCTCGAGTTCCACCTGCAGGCCCATCTCCGCCGCTGCCTCGGCGACGAGCCGCGCCGCAAAGGGCTGCTTCATTCGGTCACCTCAAGAAAATCCACGAAAATGCGCGGATGCGTTCGAGTTATATCCTGACCCTCACCTGCCCCGACCGGCCCGGCATCGTGCACGCCGTGTCGGGCTTCCTGTACGAGCGCGGCGGCAACATCGAGGAGGCGGCGCAGTACAACGACCACGACACGGGCCTGTTCTTCATGCGCGTGCGCTTCGCGTGCGACCAGCTCACCGAAGAGGACCTGCGCACGCAGCTGAAGTTCTTTGCCGACCCCTTCGGCATGGACTGGAAGCTGCACTCCACCGAGCGGCCCATGCCTGCGGTGATCATGGTGAGCAAGGAAGGCCACTGCCTGAACGACCTGCTGTTCCGCGTGAAGAGCGGCCTGCTGCACCTGGATGTGCGCGCCATCATCTCGAACCACCGCGAGTTCTACCAGCTGGCGGCCAGCTACAACATCCCGTTCCACCACATCCCGGTGACGGCCGCCACCAAGGCGCAGGCCGAGTCGCGGCAGCTGGAGATCATCGAGGGCGAGGGCGCCGAGCTGGTGGTGCTGGCGCGCTACATGCAGATCCTGTCGGACGCGATGTGCAACCGCCTGGCAGGGCGCGCGATCAACATCCACCACAGCTTCCTGCCCAGCTTCAAGGGCGCCAAGCCCTACTTCCAGGCGCACCAGCGCGGCGTGAAGCTGATCGGCGCGACCGCCCACTACGTGACCGCGGCGCTCGACGAAGGGCCGATCATCGAACAGGGCGTGGAACGGGTGGACCACACGTACACGGTGGACGACCTCACTGCCGTCGGGCGCGACACCGAGAGCATCGTGCTGGCGCGTGCCGTCAAGTGGCACAGCGAGCACCGGGTGCTGCTCGATGGGCACAAGACGGTGATCTTCCGCTAGCGGTCCCCCACGTCCCAGAACAGCCCCGCCATCATCCGCAGCCCCTCGCGCACCAGAGGCGCCAGCAGGTGCTCGTTGGGCGCGTGCTGCGAGCACGCCGCATACGAATGCGGCACCCACACCGTGGGCATGCCCAGGAGGTCGGTGAACACCTCGTTGGGTAGCGACCCGCCCAGGTTGGGCAACACCACCGGCGGCCGCCCCATCGTCTGCTCGATCGACGCAGTGGCGAACTTGGCCCACGGGTCGTCGGGGTCGAGCCGCGTCGCGTGCATCAGCACGTCGCGCGCCGGCTCCACCTGCACCTGCGCGAAGCCGTGGCGGTCGAGGTGGCGGCGCAGCGCCGGCAGGATGTCGGCCGGCTCGGTGCCCACCACGAAGCGCAGCTGGCAGTACGCGACGGCCGAAGGCGGGATCGCGTTCACCGGCCGGTCGGGGTTGCCGGTCTTGAAGGCCAGCACCTCGAAGCTGTTCCAGCCGAACACACGCTCGGCCGGCGTCAGCGATGCCTCGCCCCATTCGGTGTCGATCGAGGGCCCGCCCTCACCCGCGTCGATATGCGCATCGGCGAGCGCCGCGCGCACGCCGTCGGTCAGCGTCGTGGGCCGCCATTCGGGCACCTGGATCTGGCCGCGCGCGTCGGTGATGCACGCCAGCGCATGGGCCATCACGATGCCCGGGTTGGCCAGCAGCCCGCCCCAGTTGCCCGAATGGTGGCCGCCCTCGCGGTACTTCAGTACCAGGTTGAAGTTGATGGTGCCGCGCGTGCCGCCGAAGATGGTGGGCTGCCGCGGGTCCAGCCGCGGGCCGTCGGAGCCGACCAGCACGTCGGCCTTCAGGTCGGCGCTGTGCGCACGGCAGAACTCCGCGAGGCCGGGCGACCCCGTCTCCTCGCCGGTTTCCAGCAGGATCACCGAGTTGAAGCCCAGCCTGCCGCGCTCTTCCAGCACGCACGCCAGCGCCGCGATGTTGATGGTGTGCTGGCCCTTGTTGTCCGCGGTGCCGCGTCCGTAGAGCCGGTCGCCTTCGGCCACCACCTTCCACGGCGACAGGCCGGCGCGCCACTGCTCGTCCTGCCCGCGGATCACGTCGCCGTGGCCGTAGGTCAGCACCGTGGGACGCGCCGGGTCCTCGATGCGGCGCGCGATGAGGAAGGGCCCGAAGGCCGGCTTGGGGTTGTCGTACACCGCACAGTCGTAACCCAGGCGCGCCAGCGACGGCGCCATCTCGTCGCGCAGGTAGGCCTGCAGCGCCGGCATCGAATCCGGCTCCTGGCTGGCTGTGGGAATGGCGACGCGCCGCTGCAGGTCCTCGACGAAACCACCGCCGTCGAAATACTGCTCGGCCCGGCCTATGGCGCCTGCCCGTGTGCCCATGAAACCTCCTTGGGTTGCCCGAAGCGACAGTATGCCCAGAGAATGCAGGCATGTCCGCCGCCCGCATCCCGCCGATCCAGTGCCTCCTGACCTTCGAGGCGCTGGCGCGCCTGCGCTCGGTGACGCAGGCGGCCGAGGAGCTGTGCGTGACGCCCAGCGCCGTGAGCCACCGCGTGCGCCAGTTGGAGCAGATCCTGGGCACCAAGCTGTTCGGGCGCGCCGACTTCTCGCTCACCACCGAGGGCAGCGAGTACCTGGCCCACGTGCGCGAAGGGCTCGCCGTGCTGGGCCGCTTTCCGGGCCGCGATGCGGCGCAGGGCAAGCGCAAGCTGAGGGTGGCGGTGACGCCCACGTTTTCGCGTTCCATCCTCATGCCGCGGCTGCGCGCCTTCATCGAGGCGTACCCCGAGATCGACCTCACGCTGCAGGTGTCGATCCCGCTGCTGGACGTGGTGGCGGAAGACGCCGACCTGATGATCCGCTTCGGCACCGGCCGCTATGCCGACGTGGAGCACACCTGCCTGATGACCGACGACGTGACGCCGATGGCCGCGCCGGACTTCCTGCGCGCCAACGGGCCGTTCGACACGGTGGAGGACTTGCTCGTGGCCAAGCTGATCAAGAGCCCGCTGGAGCCGTGGCGCACCTGGTTCCTGGCCCACGGTGTGGATGCGCCCGAGCCCGCCGGCTCGTCGTTCAACGACATCGGCCTGATGTGCGACGCGGCCGCGCAGGGCCTGGGCGTGGCGCTGGTGCGCCTGAAGCTCGGCAAGCCCTGGCTGGACAACGGCCTGCTGGAACGCGTGTCGGCACGCAACGTGCCGAGCCCGCACGCGCATTACCTGTGCTGGCGCACCGGCACCATGGACCGCTGGGAGTGCGCCGCGTTTGCCGATTGGCTGAAGCGAAGCCTGGCTTAGTGCCTCCGGGCCGTGACGACCTGGAAGTTGCCGAAGAAGCAGGTTTCGGACTCCGCCTTCCAGCCGCCCATGCCGTTCAGGCAGGCCACCGGCTCTTGCCGGTCCCACAGGGCCAGGCCGAGCGGCTCGAATACCTTGAAGTAGGTCCAGCTGAGCGCCTGCAGCACCCAGGGGCGCGGCTTGTGGAATTCGGCGAGGTACAGCGTGCCGCCCGGCGCCAGCAGGCGGCCGGCTTCGCCGAGCGCGCGGTCCTTCAGCTCGTGCGGCAGTTCGTGCAGCAGGAAGAAGATGATGTTGGCGTCGAAAGCGCCCGCGGCCTGCTTCATGGACGTGGCGTCGTCCAGCACGTAGTCCACCCGGCCTTCGTAGGCCGCCAGCTTGCTGCGCGCATGCAGCAGTTCGTTCTCGATCAGGTCGGCGATGACCACCCGCTCGGCGCCGGCCGCGAGCGACGCTTCCACCACGCGGGGGATCACGTTGCCGAAGGCGCAGGACGTGACAAGCACCTGCTTGCCGCGCAGGTCGCTGGCGCGCAGCCCGGCGACGATCTTGGACACCAGCCGGTGGTACTGGAACAGCAGGATGGCAGAGATCATGGGCTGGAAGTCCACCAGCTTGATCAGCCGCATGTCGGAGTACACCGGGTACACATGCGAAGCCTTGCCCCGGTCGGACGTGAACTCGCGCACCAGCAGCGCGCCCCGCGTGAAGACGAAGAAGAACAGCCCGGTCGCTGCCAGCAGCAGGACGAAGGCGACGGTGGCGGTGGTAAGCCAGGTGGTCATGCACCCCATCGTGCCTGCGCTGCCGCCCGGCCCGTTTGATCTACCTCATGCGGCGAATTCAGCTGCGGCTGGAAATTTCTTCATGGCCGGCGGCCCGGGGACGCCGTAAAGTCGCCGGATGAACACTTCCGTCGATCCCGACGTGCTTTACCGTGCCGAGCGGCAGGCCGCCGTGGTGCGCGCGCTGGAGGCGGCGCTGCCGCCGCAGGCCCTGCTGTGGCAGGCCGAAGACACCACCCCGTACGAGTGCGACGGCCTCACGGCCTACCGCGAAAGGCCGCTGGCGGTGGCACTGCCCGAGACCGAACAGGAAGTGCAGGCGGTGCTGCGCATCTGCCACGAGATGGAAGTGCCGGTGGTGGCGCGCGGCGCGGGCACCGGGCTTTCGGGCGGGGCCATGCCGCACAGGCTGGGCATCACGCTGTCGCTCGCACGGTTCAACCGCATCCTGAAGCTGGACCCCGTGAGCCGCACGGCCGTCGTGCAATGCGGCGTGCGCAACCTCGCGATCAGCGAGGCGGCGGGCCCGTACGGCCTGTACTATGCGCCCGACCCCTCGAGCCAGATCGCCTGCACCATCGGGGGCAACGTGGCCGAGAACTCGGGCGGCGTGCACTGCCTGAAGTACGGCCTGACGCTGCACAACGTGCTGCGCGTGCGCGGCTTCACCGCCGCAGGCGAGCCGGTGACCTTCGGCAGCGAGGCGCTGGATGCGCCGGGCTACGACCTGCTGGCGGCGGTGGTCGGCAGCGAAGGCATGCTGGCGGTGGTGATGGAAGTGACGGTGAAGCTGGTGCCCAAGCCGCTGCTGGCACGCTGCATCATGGCGAGCTTCGACGACATCCGCAAAGCCGGCGACGCGGTGGCCGCGGTGATCGCGGCCGGCATCATCCCCGCCGGCCTCGAGATGATGGACAAGCCGATGACGGCGGCGGTGGAGGACTTCGTTCATGCGGGCTACGACCTGCAGGCCGAGGCCATCCTGCTGTGCGAGAGCGACGGCACGCCCGAAGAGGTGGAAGAAGAGATCGGCCGCATGAGCGAGGTGCTGCGCTCGGCCGGCGCCACCGCCATCGCGGTGAGCCGCGACGAAGCCGAGCGGCTGCGCTTCTGGAGCGGGCGCAAGAACGCCTTTCCGGCGTCGGGGCGCATCAGCCCCGACTACATGTGCATGGATTCGACGATCCCGCGGCGCCGCCTGGCCGACATCCTGCTGGCGATCCAGGAGATGGAGCGCAAGTACGGCCTGCGTTGCGCCAACGTGTTCCACGCGGGCGACGGCAACCTGCACCCGCTGATCCTGTTCGACGCCAACGACGCCGACCAGCTGCGCCGCTGCGAGCGCTTCGGCGCCGACATCCTGGAAACCAGCGTGGCCATGGGCGGCACCATCACCGGCGAGCATGGCGTGGGCGTGGAGAAGCTCAATTCGATGTGCGTGCAGTTCAGCGTGGAAGAGCGCGAGCAGATGCTGGGCGTGAAGCGTGCGTTCGACGGCAAGGGCTTGCTGAACCCCGGCAAGGTGATTCCCACGCTGAACCGCTGCGTGGAGTACGGCCGCGTGATCGTGCGCGGCGGACAGGTACCGCGGCCGGACTTGCCGCGCTTCTAGCGTTTGCAGGTGGTGTCGTCCACCAGGCCGCCTCCCCTGAACTTGAGTTGGCGGTCCTCTTCCTCCTTGAGCAGCAACAGGAACTTGCTCAGGAAATTGTCATGATCGCGCAGGAATGCGATGACCCTGTCGCGTGTCTCCGGGTTGTGCAGCAGTTCGAGCAGGCGCTCCGCTCGGTCGCCGCCTCCCGGTGATGGCGCCGGCGTTGGAGCTGGTGTCGGGGCCGGCGTCGGAGCCGGCGTCGGAGCTGGCGTCGGAGCCGGTGTCGGAGCCGGTGTCGGAGCCGGTGTCGGAGCCGGTGTCGGGGCCGGTGTCGGGGCCGGTGTCGGAGCCGGTGTCGGGGCCGGTGTCGGAGCCGGCGTCGGGGCCGGCGTAGGCGCAGGCGTCGGGGCCGGCGTCGGGGCAGGTGTCGGCGAAGGCGTAGGCGCCGGCGCATCCCCTGCCGCCAACTGCAGCGCAGGCGCCGGGCTGGTGATGAACGACGGCGTCACGCCCGGTGCGTTGGGCAAGGTCCCGCCCACCGTGCCGCCACTGCTGCGCATCACGTGGAAGGTGTCGCCGTTCACGACGTTCGGCCCCAGGCTGGCGGTGGCCGTCACGCCACCGGCAAAGTTGACGTCGCCCGTGGCCTGCACGACATCGTAGTTCGCAGCGTCGGTCAGGTGCAGCAGCAGTTCGGTGCCCGCATCGAGCTGGATCGTGGCCGCCTGGATCGTGAGCGTGCCGACCGGCGAAGCCAGCCCGGGCGCGATGATGCCCGTGTTGGTGAGCGTGCCGCTGCCCAGCCCCAGGGTGCCGTCGCCCGCGATCAGGCCGCTGCTCGAAAGCGACGTGTTCGCGTTGTCCAGCAGCGTGCCGCCAGCCAGCGCCAGCGTGCCCAGGTTGCTCGTGAACTTGCCCGCGCCCATGTGGAGCGTCCCGCCCTGCAGGTGCAGCGTGCCGCCGGCCAGGTTGGCGAAGCCCGCATTGAACGTCGCGGACAGCGAGGGAGCGTTCATGCTGAACAGGCCGGCGTTCGCAATGCTGCCGGTGCCCGCCAGTTGCGTGCCGCCGGCCAGCGTGACGTGCCCGCTGTTGGCCAACGTGCGATCGAGTGCCGGCGTACCCGACAGCGCCGCCGCGGCGCCTGGGCCGATGGACGTGATGCCGCTGCCGCCCATGGTGCCGCCGCTGAAAGCCAGCGAGGTGGTGATGGTGAGGTTGCCGCTGCCCGCTATGCTGCCGCCGCTGGCGAGCGACACGTTGGGCACCGAGATCGTGCCCGGTACGTTGAGCGTGCCGCCGTCGACGATGAGCGCTTCGCCCGAGCCCACGCTGCTGGCCAGCGTGAACGTGCCTGAGTCGACATGCACCCCGCCGGCCGACGTGAAGCTGGCCAGGCCGCTGCCCGAGACGCCGGCGCCATCGCCCAGCAGCACACTGCCGGTGGACGACGACAACGAGACACCGCCGCTGCCCCCGTTGAGGCTGGTGGACAGCTTGAGGTCGCCGGTTGCAGCGAACACCACGCGGCCCGATTGCTGCGCGGATTCGATGTCGGCGTTGCCGGTGTGGCTGATGCCCACGAAGCCCGGGCCGGCGCCCGTGCTGGTGGAGCTGCCGATGGTGAAGCCCGTGGTGCCGCTGCCCGCCAGGCTGGCCGTGGCCAGCGGTGCCGCGGCGCTGCCGATGGACATGCCCGTGGCCGTCAGCAACTCGATCTTGTCCGAGCGCAACAGGCCGCCCGTGCCCTGTGCGATGCCGCCGAGCTGCGACGACAGCGTGATCCAGCCGCTGGGCCCCGCCGTCAGCGTGCCGCCCACCGTGAGCCCGCCACCGATGTCGTCGATCTCGATCTGCGCATCGGCCGCCGTGGTGCTGATGTTGCGCAGGGTCGTGCCGAACAGGCGGTTGGTGCGCACGTAGACGAAGCCCGCTTCGCCGGTCTGCGAGCCGCTGAAGCTGCTGATGTTGTTGTCGTTGCCGTCCAGCGAGATCGCGTGGCCCGCGGCCGCCGTGAGGCTGCCCGCCGAGATGCGGCCGACACCGTTCTCGACGATGGACCCGCTGTCGGCCGTGAGCGTCACGTTCGCCGTGCCGCCGCCCACGCCGAAGCTGGTTTCGCTGATCGACAGGTCGCCCGAAGTCACGCGCAGCGCGATCGGCGCGTTGTCGGTGACCACGCCCTTGAAGCGGTAGTTCAGCGCGCTCTGCAACTCCTGCACGTCGAGCGAGGTGGCGTTGGTGAAGCGGAAGGCGCCGTCGGAGAAGCCCGCGAGCTGGGCCACATGGTTGGCGGTGCTGGTGAGCGTGACCGAGCCGGCGGGCGCGTACGCCATGAGGCGGTTCGCCATGATGCCGCCGCCCGACGACTGGCCGATGTCGCCGTTGTCGGACAGCAGGAACACCGTGCTGCCGCTGCCCGAGCCGTTGAGCCCCGCGTGGACCGAGATGTCGTTCTGCGCCCACAGCATCAGCTCGGTGTTGGCCGACCAGTCGACGGGACTGACCACCGTGATGTTGCCGGCGCCCGAACCTGCGGAGTTGTGCGTGCGGACCGTGACGTTGGTGGTGGCGAGGTAGCCTTCGATCGCGCCGGTCGTGACCAGGCTGTCGTTGACGGCGCCGCTCGGCAGGAAGTTGGGGCCGGCCGATGTCGTGCTGCTGCCCGGCATGCCGGCGTTGTTGGCGGCCGCCAGGTCGTCGGCGATCCACACGTTGGTGGGGTCGAGCAGCAGGTTGCCGGTGCGGCCCATCGGCGCGCGCGTGTCCACCTGGCCCTGCATGTCGAGGAAGCGTCCCGACGTCTCGATGTTGCCGCCGTCGCCGCCGGCGGCACCGCCGCGCGCCGACAGCGCACCATGGACGCGTGTCGCACCGTCGGACCACACCACCAGCGTTCCGCCGTCGCCGCGGCCCGCAGCATCGACCGTGAGCGTGCTGCCGGCTTCGACCAGCGTTGCCTTGGCGTTGGCCACGCGCGCATCGCCGCCTTGCCAGCCGCCGCCCACCAGGATCTCGCCGCCGCCTTCGGCGCCGCTCGCATCGATGGTGGCCCCGCTGCGCACCGCAACGTTGTCCGCCGTGATGTGCACTTGCCCGCCGGTTGCGCCGGCCCGGGCCGTCACGTCGCCAGCGACGTCGGCCGACCCGATCGCCTTCAACACCACCTTGCCGCCTTCGGTGGTAGCCGCCTGCGCGTTGATCAGCCCGCTGTGCTTGAGTTGCCCGGCGAAGATGCCCACCGCGCCGCCTTCCAGCGTGCCCAGGTTCACCGCGCTGTCGCTGGGCGCTTGCACCTCCAGTGCGATGCCTTCCAGGCCGCGCCCC
>JACRAY010000035.1 GCA_016213325.1 Burkholderiales bacterium
CGTCAGGCCAGCGCTTTGCCTTCGGCTTCCTGCAGATTCGCAGTCGCCCGCGACACCCTTGCCGTTCAGCTAACGGTTCCCCTTGCCGGGCCCGTAGAGGACTTCCACCTCCAAGTGAGTGCGCCCTGCCGGGCGCACCAAGGACAAGGGGCGCTTCAAGCGCCCCTTGTTTTCACCTCCGCGCGCAGCGCGCTACCACCTCGCGTGGATCTTGTCGAAAGCCCAGTCGCCCAGCAGCCTCTGCGCTACCGGCCCCAGGTACACGCGGTCGGCGAACACGTGGTTCGTGGTCGTGGCACCGCTTGCCAGCGTGGTAGAGGTGCACAGGGACGAATTGACCTGGCCGGTGCCGGTGCCGATGCCGGGGCCCGGGTCCACCGAGTTGCAGGCTGCCACGGTGCCATTGGCGAAGCCGTAGCCCGAAGGCACGGCCGTGATCAGGTTGAGCAGCAGCGCCTGGTCGACGTACAGCACGTTGGCGCCCAGGTCGACGATGGAGACCAGCAGTTCCTCGTTGAAACGGCCCGCGGCCAGTTCCATGGCCGAGGTCTGCGAAGTCGCTATCGCCCAGGGCGAACGGCCCAGGTTGTACGGCCCCATCACCACCACCTGCTTCGCACCGGCCTGCACCAGCCGGCGCACCTGCGCGCCCAGGTCGCGCCCGGCCTGCGCCACGTTGGTGAGCATCTGTGCGCTGGTCTGGGCACCGGTCACGTACGCCTGCAGCTCGGCCACCAGGTCGCCCGTGCCCGCGCCGACGACCACCAGGTCGTCGGCCGCGAAAGTGCCGCCGGCCAGGAAGGTGTCGATCTGCTCCTTGACCGTCGGCGTGGCGGTGTTGCCTGCGGCATCGGGATCGGCCACGACGCGTGCATTGCCGGTGGCATACGAGGTGCCGCCCACCGCCGCCGTGGTGAGCGTCAGGCCGTAGTGCGTCGCCACCTGCAGGGTCCAGATGTTGGCGGTCGCGTCGTTGATGGTGTAGCGGGCCCGCGCGGCAGCGGTGGTGCTGGTCTGGCCGATGTCGCTGCTGGCGTCGCCGAAGACGACCATGCGCGCGGGGACCAGTTGCGATTCGATCTCGCCGCCGCCACAGGCGGCGAGCAGCAGGGCCGTTGCGGCCGCCGCCCACAGTAGGGGGCGGCGCAGCCAGGTTCTCGTCATAGGGAAGATCTCCGAAAGAATCGGCTAGTGTAGCGAGGCTCTTTTGCCGCCCGGTAAAGGGGCGTCACCCGGCCGCGGCGCGCTTCAGCCGGTCGCGCACGCCCGCCCAGTCCGGCGCGTCGGGCGGCATTTCCACCCAGATGAGCTGCACGCCCTGCTCGTCGAACTCGCGCAGCACCGCGAACAGCTGGCGCGCCGTGTCGGCAGCCGACCCGGGCATGCGGCGCACCAGCACGCGCGACGAGCGCGGGCGCAACGGCGCGCGCGCGTACACTGCGATACGCGGCGCCTCGTCACCCAGCAGGTCCAGCGCGGTCTGCAGCATCTGCGCATCCATGAGGCGCACCCGGGCCTGCGGCGCGTAGTGCGATTCCAGTGTGCCGGAGGCGCGCGTCGCGGGCCCCGCCACTTCTTCGGGCGACAGCACCCGTTCGCCGCACACAGCCTCGAGCTGCTCGCGGGTGAGCATGCCCGGGCGCAGCAGCACGGGCGCACCGCGGCTCAGGTCGACGATGGTCGACTCGATGCCCACCGGGCAGGCGCCACCGTCCAGCACCGGCAGCGCGTCACCGAATTCCGAGGCCACGTGCTGCGCAGTGGTCGGGCTGACACGGCCGAAGCGATTGGCACTGGGCGCGGCAAGCCCGTGCACGGGCGGCTGCGCCGAGGCACAGGCTTCCAGCAGTGCATGCGCCACCGGGTGGGCCGGGCAGCGCAGGCCCACGGTGGGATGGCCCCCGGCCGCAGCAGCGGCGGCGCCGTCCCGGCGCTTCAGGATGAGCGTGAGCGGCCCGGGCCAGAATGCCTGCACCAGCCGGTGCGCCATGGGCGGCACTTCGCCCGCGAACCGGTCCAGTTGCGACTCGTCGGCCACGTGCACGATCAGCGGGTGGTCGGCCGGCCGGCCCTTGGCGGCGAAGATGCGCGCCACGGCCGCGTCGTTGCCGGCGTCGGCGGCCAGCCCATAGACGGTCTCGGTAGGGAAGGCCACCAGCTCGCCCGCGGCCAGCGTGCGCGCCGCCTCTTGCAGCGCTGCCGGCGAGGTGCCGTCCAGGATCACGCGCGGCCCCGTTTCAGAAAGCTTCGATGCCGAGCAGTGCCGCGGCCTGCAACGCCGTGGCACGGGCGGCGGCCGCCGACTCGGCGGTCAGCGTGAGGTGGCCCATCTTGCGGCCGGGGCGCGCGCTCTGCTTGCCGTACAGGTGCAGGTGGGCGCCGGGCAGCGCCAGCACCTGGTCCCAGGGCGGCGGCTGCTCGCTGCCTTGGCGCCACCACAGGTCGCCCAGCAGGTTGAGCATGACGGCCGGGCTGTGGCGCCGCGGCGCGACCAGCGGCAGCCCCGCCAGCGTACGCACCTGCAGCTCGAACTGCGACACGTCGCTGCCGTCCAGGCTCCAGTGGCCGCTGTTGTGCGGGCGCGGCGCGAGTTCGTTGACCACCAGCGAACCGTCGGCCAGCCCGAAGAATTCCACGCACAGCACGCCGACGTAGCCGAGGCCCTCGGCGATCGCTTGCGTTGCCCGCACCGCCTGTGCAGCCTGTGCGGCCGGTATGTTGCCTTCGTAGACCTCGGTGACCGCCAGGATGCCGCCGCGATGCAGGTTGCGCTGCACCGGCAGGTTCGCCATCCGGCCGTCCTGGCCGCGCGCCACCACCACCGAGCATTCGAAGTCCAGCGCGAGGCGCTTCTCGAGCACGCAGGGCACGCGCTTCAGCTGCTCCCATGCCTTCGCCAGTGCCACGCGGTCCGCCACCGTCACCTGTCCCTTGCCGTCGTAGCCGAGGCGCGCGGTCTTCAGGATGCCGGGCAGCAAGGCGTCGGGCACGGCTTCGAGCTGCTGCGGCGTCTCGATCACGGCGTACGGCGCCACGGCGACCCCGCACCGCACGAAGTGCGCCTTCTCGCGCGCACGGTCCTGCGCGATGGCCACGGCATCGGCGCCGGGCGCGACGAAGCGATGCGCTGCCAGCTGCTCGAGCGCGCGGGCCGGCACGTTCTCGAACTCGGTGGTGATGGCCGCCGCCAGGTCGGCCAGCCGGGCGAGGCCCTGCTCGTCGAGGTAGTCGGCATGCACGTGGTGGTGGCTCACCAGCCCGGCCGGACTGGCCGGGTCGGGGTCGAGCACGGCGGTGAAGTAGCCGAGCTGCTGCGCGGCATGCACGAACATGCGGCCGAGCTGGCCGCCGCCCATCACGCCCAGGGTGGCGCCGGGAAGCAGCACCTTCATGGGACGGGGGGCACCGTCATGGCGCGCGCCGTTTCGGTCTGGCGGGCCCGGTAGGCTTCGAGCTGCTGGCGCAGCGCAGAGTCCTCATTGGCCAGCATGGCGACGGCGAACAGCGCGGCGTTGGCGGCCCCGGCGGCGCCGATCGCAAAGGTGGCGACCGGGATGCCCTTGGGCATCTGCACGATGCTGTGCAGCGAATCGACGCCCTGCAGGTGGCGCCCGGGCACCGGCACGCCGAGCACCGGCACGGCCGTCTTGGCCGCCAGCATGCCCGGCAGGTGGGCGGCGCCGCCCGCGCCGGCAATGATGGCTTTCAGCCCGCGGCCGGCTGCGCTTTCGGCATAGGCGAACATGTCGTCGGGCATCCGGTGGGCCGAAACAACCCGCGCCTCATGGGCGACGCCGAATTCCTGGAGAATCGCTACTGCGTGCTGCAAGGTGTCCCAGTCGCTGCTGGACCCCATCACCACACCAACCTGGATCGAGCTCATGGCGCTCCCGTAAAGGCCGGATTTTAAGGTTTCACCCCGAATGATCGACGTCACCATAGAAAACTTCGAACAAGAGGTCATCGCCGCCTCGATGGCCCAGCCCGTGCTGGTGGACTTCTGGGCGCCGTGGTGCGGCCCCTGCAAGGCCCTGGGACCGATCCTGGAAAAGCTGGAAACGGACTACGCCGGTGGCTTCAAGCTGGTGAAGATCAACTCCGACGACGAGCAGCAGCTCGCCGGGGCGTTCGGCATCCGCAGCATCCCCACCGTGGTCCTGCTGGTGAACGGCCAGCCCGTGGACGGCTTCATGGGGGCGCTGCCCGAAGGCAAGGTGCGCGAGTTCCTCGACAAGCACGTGACCGCGGGCGCAGCCGCCGACGAGGGCGAGCCGCCCGACATCGGCGAAGAACCGGTGGCCGAGGAAAGCCCCCAGGCACGGCTGGAAAAACTGCAGCATGCGGTGGCCACCGACCCGGCCAACGACGACGCGCGCTTCGAGTACGTGAAGGCGCTGCTGCTGGGGGGGCGCACGGCCGACGCCAAGCGCGCCTTCGAGCCGGTGGCGGCCAAGGCGGTAGGCCTGCGCAAGCTGGACGCGCTGAAGCGCTGGATCGAAGCGCTGGACGCGGCCGAGGGCACCACCCCGGCGGACTTCGACAGCCGCATCGCCGCCAACCGGCGCGACTTCGAGGCGCGCTTCGCGCGCGCCCAGGCGCTGGTGGCCAGGCAGCAATGGACCGCGGCGATGGACGAACTGCTGGAGATCCTGATGCGCGACAAGGCCTGGAACGAGGAGCTGGCGCGCAAGACCTACATCGCGATCCTCGAGGTCATCGAGCCGCCGAAGGCGAAGGTGGCGGACGGGCAGATCCCGCCGGAAGACCCGACGGTGGCGACCTATCGCAGGCGGTTGTCGAGCGTGGTGTTGAGCTGAGCGCGCGTGCTGGGGTGTTGCCCCAGCTTGCTCAAGCCGTCAACCGCTGCAACGCCTCGCGATACTTCGCCGCCGTCTTCTCGATCACGTCCTGCGGCATGTGCGGCGCCGGCGGCGTCTTGTCCCACGGCTTGCCGTTGATGCGCACCGACTCCAGCCAATCGCGCACGAACTGCTTGTCGTAGCTGGGCGGATTGACGCCGGCCGCGAAGGCGGCCTCGTAGCCCTCCACCGGCCAGTAACGCGAAGAATCCGGCGTAAGCACTTCGTCCATCAGCACCACATCGCCCTTTTCATCCAGCCCGAACTCGAACTTGGTGTCGGCAATGATCAGGCCCTTGGTGAGCGCGAAGTCCGCCGCCTCGCTGTAGATCGCGATGCTCAGCTCGCGGATGCGTTCGGCAATCGGCCGTCCCACCTGCGCCACCACTTCGTCGAAGCTGATGTTTTCGTCGTGCATGCCGGCTGCCGCCTTGGCCGCCGGCGTGAAGATCGGCTCGGGCAGCTTCTGCGCGTTCTTCAGCCCCGGCGGCAGCGCCACGCCGCACACCGCCTGCGTCGCCTGGTAGTCCTTCCAGCCGCTGCCCGCGAGGTAACCACGCACCACCGCCTCGACCATCACGGGCTTCAGGCGCTTGACCAGCATGGAGCGGCCCCGCACCTGTGCCACTTCGTGCGGCTGCACCACGCTTTCGGGCGCCTCGCCCGTCAGGTGGTGGGGGCACAGGTGGCCGAGCCGCGCGAACCAGAACAGCGCCATCTGCGTCAGGATCTCGCCCTTGCCGGGAATCGGCTGGCCCATGATGACGTCGAACGCCGACAGGCGGTCGCTCGCCACCATGAGGATGCGGTCGGTGCCCACCGCATAGTTGTCGCGCACCTTGCCGCGTGCCAGCAGGGGCAGCGACTGGATGTTGGACGTGTGGACGGCCGGGTTGCTCAATTCACGACCTGTGCCAGCTCGCCCTTCGCGTACTTCGAGGCGACCACCTGCAGGTTCTCGCCGCGGATGCTCGCGGCCCGGCCTTCGCAGCCGAACTGGATGTAGCGCTGCTTGCAGACCTGCTTGGCCGCCTCGCGCGCGGGCTTCATCCATTCGCGCATGTCGAACTTGTCGGGGTTCTCGGCCAGGAACTTGCGCACGGCGCCGGTCATCGCCAGGCGGATGTCGGTGTCGATGTTGATCTTGCGCACGCCGTACTTGATGGCTTCCTGGATCTCCTCGACCGGCACGCCGTAGGTTTCCTTCATCTTGCCGCCGTACTGGTTGATCTGCGCCAGCAGGTCCTGCGGCACCGACGACGAACCGTGCATCACCAGGTGCGTATTGGGGATGCGGCGGTGGATTTCCCTGATGCGGCCGATGGCGAGGATGTCGCCGGTGGGCTTGCGCGAGAATTTGTAGGCGCCGTGCGAGGTGCCGATGGCAATCGCCAGCGCGTCGAGTTGCGTCTTCTTCACGAAGTCGGCCGCCTGCTCGGGGTCGGTCAGCAGCTGCTCGCGCGTCATGGTGGCTTCGGTGCCGTGGCCGTCCTCCTTGTCGCCGCGCATGGTCTCCAGCGAGCCCAGGCAGCCCAGCTCGCCTTCCACCGTCACGCCGAGCCGGTGCGCCATGTCGACCACCTTGCGCGTGACGTCCACGTTGTAGTCGTAGCTGGCGATCGTCTTGCCGTCCGCTTCGAGCGAGCCGTCCATCATCACCGAGGTGAAGCCGAGGTCGATGGCGCCCCTGCACACGTCGGGCGACTGGCCGTGGTCCTGGTGCATCACCAGCGGGATCGACGGGTAGGCTTCGAGCGCGGCCTGGATCAGGTGCTTCACGAACGGCTCGCCGGCGTACTTGCGCGCACCCGCGCTCGCCTGCAGGATGACCGGCGCGCCGGTCTCCTTCGCCGCTTCCATCACGGCCTGGACCTGTTCGAGGTTGTTGACGTTGAATGCCGGGATGCCATAGCCGTGTTCGGCGGCATGGTCCAGCAGTTCGCGCATGGAGACGAGGGGCATGGCAGTTCCTGCTTGAGGTGGGGAAGGGCGGCCGCTGGTAACCGCGTGGTAACTCCCCGAATTTTACCCGTCAAGCCGCCCGGCAGATCTTGAGCATGTTGGTACCGCCGGGCGCGCCCATCGGTTCGCCGCAGGTGATGGCGTAGATATCGCCGGACGACACGATGCCGCGCCGCTTCAGGTGCGCCTCGGCCTCGGCCAGCGCCGTGTCGCGGTCGGCGCTCTGGTCCATGAGCAGCGGGCGCACGTTGCGGTACAGCGCCATCTTGCGCTGCGTAGCCAGCCGCGGCGTCAGCGCATAGATGGGCACGTGGATGCGGTGCCGGCTCATCCACAGCGGGGTCGAGCCGGAATCCGTCAAGGCCACGATCGCCTTGCAGCCGAGGTGGTAGGCGGTGAACAGCGCGCCCATGGCGATCGAGTGGTCGATGCGCGAGAAAGTCATGCCGCTGAAGTCGGCGTCGAGCTTCACCTCCTCGGCCATCTCGGCCTCGGCGCAGATGTTGGACATCTCCTGCACCACTTCCACCGGGTACTTGCCGGCGGCCGTCTCGGCGCTCAGCATCACGGCGTCGGTGCCGTCGAGCACGGCATTGGCCACGTCGCTCACCTCGGCACGGGTGGGCACCGGGTTGGTGATCATCGACTCCATCATCTGGGTGGCGGTGATCACGACCTTGTCGTGCTGTCGGGCCATGCGGATCATGCGCTTCTGCAAAGCCGGTACCGCCGCGTTGCCGACTTCCACCGCCAGGTCGCCCCTGGCGACCATGATGCCGTCGCTCGCCTTGAGAATCGCCTCGAGGTTCGGGATGGCCTCGGCCCGCTCGATCTTGGCTATCAGGTTCGTCTTGTGCCGGAACTCGGCGCCTGCGACGTTGCACAACTGGCGCGCCATCTCCATGTCGGTGGCGGTCTTCGGGAAGCTCACCGCCACGTAGTCGGCCTGGAAGGCCATCGCGGTGCGGATGTCCTCCATGTCCTTGGCCGTGAGCGCCGGAGCCGTCAGGCCGCCACCCATCTTGTTGATGCCCTTGTTGTTGGACAGCACGCCACCGAGCTTGACGCTGGTGCGCACCTCGTCGCCCTTGACCGAGTCCACAGTCAGCACGATCAGGCCGTCGTTCAACAGCAGCGTGTCGCCCGGCTTCACGTCTCGTGGCAGTTCCTTGTAGTCGAGGCCCACGCCTTCGATGTCGCCGGCCTCGGTGCGCGAGGCGTCCAGCACGAACTTCATGCCCGGCTCCAGCGTGACCTTGCCCTCGGCGAACTTGCCCACGCGGATCTTCGGGCCCTGCAGGTCGGCCATGATGGCCACCTCGCGGCCGGCGCGTTGCGCCGTCTCGCGCACCAGTGTCGCGCGGTCGATGTGGTCCTGCGCCGTGCCGTGGCTGAAGTTCAGCCGCACCACGTTGACGCCCGCCGCCAGCATGCGTTCGAGCACGTCCGGGTCGCTGGAGGCGGGGCCGAGGGTGGCGACGATCTTGGTGGCGCGACGAGCCATGGGCGGGTCCTTCTTGTAACTAAGTTTCGGATTTTCACACGGAACCGGTTACAGCGCGGTTCCGAATCACCCGCCGGCCCTCTTTTGCAGGATTTCGAAGGCCGGCAGCGTCTTGCCTTCCAGCACTTCGAGGAAGGCGCCCCCGCCGGTCGAGATGTAGCCGATGTCGCTGTCGATGCCGTATTTGGCGATCGCGGCCAGCGTGTCGCCGCCGCCCGCGATGCTGAAGGCGTCCGACGCGGCGATGGCGCGCGCGATCGTTTCGGTGCCCCTGGAGAACGCGTCGAACTCGAACACCCCCACCGGCCCGTTCCACACGATGGTGCCGGCCGACTTCAGCTGCTGTGCCAGCCGGGCCGCGGTTTGCGGGCCGATGTCGAGGATCAGGTCATCGCTCGCCACCTCGTTCGCCGGCTTGACCGTGGCGGGCGCATCCGCCGCGAACGTTTTCGCGACCACCACGTCGGTCGGGATGGGCACGTCGGCGCCGCGCGCGGCCATGGCCTTGATCACGGCCCCAGCTTCGCCCACCAGGCCGGGTTCGGCCAGCGACTTGCCGATGGGCAGGCCCACGGCCAGCAGGAAGGTGTTGGCGATGCCGCCGCCCACGATCAGCTGGTCGACGTTGTTCGCCAGCGCCTGCAGGATGGTGAGCTTGGTCGACACCTTCGAGCCGGCCACGATGGCCACCAGCGGCCGCTTGGGCCGGGCCAGCGCCTTCGTGATCGCGTCGATCTCCGCGGCCAGCAGCGGGCCGGCACAGGCGACCTTGGCGTACTGCGCGATGCCGTAGGTGGTGGCCTCGGCGCGATGCGCGGTGCCGAAAGCGTCGTTGACGTAGATGTCGGTGAGCGCGGCCATCTTCTGCGCCAGCGCGGGGTCGTTCTTCTTCTCGCCCTTGTTGACGCGGCAGTTCTCCAGCAGCACCACTTCGCCCGGCTGCACGTCGACGCCGTCCACCCAATCGCGCTTGAGCGGCACCGGGCGGCCCAGCAGCTCGGCCAGGCGGGTGGCTACGGGCGCCAGCGAGTCTTCAGGCTTGAAGGCGCCCTCGGTGGGGCGGCCGAGGTGCGAAGTCACCATCACGGCCGCACCGGCTTCCAGCGCCATCGCGATGCAGGGGACCGAGGCGCGGATGCGCGTGTCCTCGGTGATGCGGCCGTCGTCGTCCTGCGGCACGTTCAGGTCGGCACGGATGAAGACGCGTTGCCCGCGCGCCTTGCCCTGGTCGCACAGGTCGGAAAATCTCAGGACGTTCATGGGGGGTTTCTTTCTGGGGGAACCCGCCATTCTAGGAAGCTACCAGCCCAATCCCAGCCTCAGCGGCAGGTAGACCAGCATGCCGGCGAGCATCGTCATGAGTACGTTACGCCGCCAGAAGTACACGGCCACACCGGCGGCGGCGCCGAACACGCGGGCATCCAGTGCCGTGGTGATGAGCCGGCCGTTGGTGGTCAGGATCTCCGGCAGGATCACGCCGGCCAGGGCGGCCACCGGCGCGTAGTGCAACGCACGCTCCACCCACGGCGGCAGCGCCCATGGCCGGTCCAGGATGAAGAAGAAGCAGCGCGTGACCATCGTCACCCCGGCCAGGCACAGGATGACCACCAGCGTCCACCAGTCGGTCACGCGGCCTCCTTCTTCGGCAGGCGGCCTTCCAGCCAGAAGCACAGCAGCACCGCGGCGCCGATCGCCACTACCACGTTCAGCTTGAGCGGCATCGCATAGGCCGCGATCGCCACTGCCCCGGCCACCGCTGCGGCCAGCACGCGCAGCGGGGTGCTGGCCAGCGAGCACAGGATGCCCAGCAGGCACAGCAGGCCAGCGAAGCCCAGGCCCCATTCGGTGGGGATCCAGTTGCCGAGGAACACGCCGGCCAGGCTGGCACCGACCCACGTGGTCCAGGTCAGGAAGTAGTTGCCCGCGAGGTAGGCTTCCTGCGCGAGGTGGCCGGCCTCGTCCCCAGCCACCTCCTTGTACCTGCGCGTGAAGATCGCGTACGTCAGGTCGGCCGTGAGGAAGCCGTTGACCAGCCGCCGCCAGCGCGGCAGGTGCATCAGGAACGGCCGCAGGTGCAGGCTGAACACCACGAAGCGCAGGTTGACGCAGAACGCAGTGGCCAGGATCACCCACAGCGGCGCGCCCGCGATGATCAGCGGGATGGCGGCCAGTTGCGCGCTGCCTGCGTACACCAGCACCGTCATGAGCACGGCTTCCAGCGCGCTCATGCCCGACTTCACCATCGCCACGCCCATCATCAGGCCCCAGGCCGCGGTGCCGGGTGCGACCTGCGAGGTGGCGCGTATGCCTTGCCTGAATTCGGGGTGGGTGTAGATGCGGCGTTCGAAGAACATCAGGCCGCTGCCTCGAACCGCATGCCGGCCTCAAGCGGAAAACCGCGCAGGAAGTCGGCATGGCCCAGTCGCTTGCCGCCCGCGCGCTGCAGCTCGCTGATTTCGAGCCGCCCTTCGCCGCAGGCCACGCCGATGCCGTTGCCGTCGACGGCCACGATGGTGCCGGGCGCGGCGCTGCCGCGGCCGCGCATCACCGCCTGCGCGCGCCACAGCTTCAGCACTTCGCCGCCGAGGGAAGTGGTCGCACCGGGAAACGGGTCGAACGCGCGGATGCGCCGCTCGATCGCGTCGGCGGCTTGCGACCAGTCGATGCGTGCTTCCGCCTTGTCGACCTTGTGGGCGTAGGTCACGCCTTCGGCGGGCTGCCGCACCGGCGCCAGGCCGCCGCAGGCGGCCAGCTCCAGCGCCTCGACCGCGAGCCGCCCGCCGAGCGCGGCCAGCTTGTCGTGCAGCGTGCCGGTGGTCTCGCCGGCCGCAATCGCCACGCGTTCCGACAGCAGCATGTCGCCGGTGTCCAGCCCTTCGTCCATCTGCATGATGGTGACGCCGCTTTCGGCATCGCCGGCTTCGATGGCACGGTGGATCGGCGCGGCACCGCGCCAGCGCGGCAACAGCGAAGCGTGGATGTTCAGGCAGCCCAGGGGCGGTGCGTCCAGCACCCACTTGGGCAGGATGAGGCCGTAGGCCGCCACCACCATCACGTCAGCCTGCGCTGCCGCGATGGCCGCCTGCGCAGCCGCTGCGTCGGCGGCGTACTTGCCGCCCAGCCGCAGGCCGCGCGGCTGCGCCACGGGGATGGCGTGCGCCTGGGCGAACAGCTTCACCGGTGAGGGTTGCAGCTTCATGCCGCGGCCGGCCGGCCGGTCAGGCTGCGTGAGCACCAGCGCGATGTCGAAGTGCGCGGCATGCAGCCGCTCGAGCGCTACCCGCGCGAAGTCGGGCGTGCCCGCGAAGATCACCCTCATCGGTCGTTCTTGTTGGCTTCAGTTGCGGTCGTTGGGCGCGTTGATGAATTCCATGCCGGGGTGCGCCCGCTGCACCACGCCCTGCGGGTCGACGTACACCCAGTAGAACATGCGGTTGTTGTTGGCTTCCATCCAGCGGTAGGTCATGACGCTGCCCTGGAAGCTGGCCACGCCGCCGATGTCGGCCGGCGGCCCGAATTCGCGCTCGACGTCGGCGCGCGTCCACTTGCCCGGCTCGATGCGCTCGAACTCCTGCGGCGTCATCACCTGGCGCGAACGGACCACGCGGCCGGACGCGTCCAGGTCCACCATGAAAGCGTAGTGTCCCATGGGCATCATGGTGTACTGCATGCGCTGGCCGCCGCCCGCAAGCGGCACGGTGCGCAGCGGCGGGCCGGCGCGCGCGACCACCTGTTCACGCGTCATGCCCGGCTCGGCGTTCCACGCATTCATGGTGCTCACGCAGCCCGCCAGCAGGGCCAGCGTGGCGGCAAGCAGGGACAGGCGGCGCATGAAGCGAAGTCCCCGGTCAGACGCGCTCGCCGTCGCGCCGCGCCTTGAGCATCTTGGTCTTGATGCGGTTGCGCTTGAGCGGCGACAGGTACTCGACGAACACCTTGCCCACCAGGTGGTCCATCTCGTGCTGGATGCACACCGCCAGCAAGCCCTCGGCCTCGATTTCGCGCGAGTTGCCCTCGCCGTCGAGCGCGCGCACGCGGATGCGGCTGGAGCGCTCGACGCCGTCGTAGATGCCGGGCACCGACAGGCAGCCTTCGTCGTTGACCTGCTTGTCGTCGCTGGCCCACAGGATTTCGGGGTTGGCCAGCACCATCGGCTGGTTGCGCTCCTCGGACACATCGATCACGATGAGGCGTTCGTGCACGTCCACCTGGGTGGCCGCCAGGCCGATGCCGTTGGCGTCGTACATGGTTTCCAGCATGTCCGCCACCAGTTTGCGGATGCGTGCGTCCACCGCCTGGACGGGTTTGGCCACCGTATGCAGGCGGGGATCGGGGTAGCAGAGGATCGCAAGAAGTGCCATGGTGACGCAGTGGGGGCCGGTGTCGCTATTTTCGCCACTTTTGCCGCCCCCGGCAGGCCAAAAAACCAATAAACATTGCCCGATCAAGGGCTTGAGCGCAGAATCGCCAGTGATTTGTCAAGTCCGGGCCCCTGAGGGAACCACGATGATGCCGCACCGCAAAGCAGCTTCCTTCTCCCAATTGTTGGGCGCGATGGCCGTGGGCCTTGCGATGGGCCAGCCGGCCCTGGCACAGAACCTCACCGTCTCGCCCGAGCAGCGGGCCACTGCCCAACAAGTCGCCTCGGCCGGGGTTCCCCTGTCCGAACTGTCCCCCAACGCGCCCGACAGCTACACGGTGAAGAAGGGCGACACGCTGTGGGCCATCTCCGGCATGTTCCTCAAGAGCGCCTGGCGCTGGCCCGAGCTGTGGGGCATGAACATGCAGGAGATCCAGAACCCGCACCGCATCTACCCCGGCCAGCAGCTGTACCTGGAGAAGGCGAACGGCCGGGCCCGCCTGCGCGTGGGCCAGGCGCCGGGCGGCCAGGCCGCCGGCGTGCCGGGCGATGCGCCCACGGACACCGTGCGCGTGACGCCGCGCGTGCGCTACGAGTCGATGGCCGACCAGTCCATCCCCACCCTGCAGACCCACCTGATCGAGCCCTTCCTGGCCGAGCCCATGATCGTGGGCGAGGGCGAACTCGATCGCGCGCCGCGCCTGGTGGCCACGCAGGACACGCGCGTGCTGATCACCCGCGGCGACCGCGCGTATGCGCGCGGCCGTAACGGCACGCCTCTGGTGGACCCCGACCCGAGGCGGGTGTCCGAATTCCGCGTGATCCGCAACGCCACGCCCCTGCGCGACCCCGTGACCCGGCAGGTCCTCGGCTATGAAGCCAAGTACCTCGGCAAGGCGACGCTGGTGCGCGGCGAGTCGGTGCAGGCGGTGCGCACCGCCAGCGGCGGCACCGAAGAAGCGGTGGTGCCGGCCACCATCGACATCATCGCGGCCCGCGAAGAAATGCGCGTCGGCGACCGGCTGATCCCCGAGCCGCCACGCACGCTCACCAGCTACGTGCCGCGCGCCCCGGCGCAGGCCGTCGAAGGCAGCATCGTGTCGGTCTACGGCGAGGCCGTGGCATTTGCCGGCCAGAACCAGGTGGTGGTCCTGAACAGGGGCCGCGCCGACGGGCTGGAAACGGGCCACGTGCTGGCCATCCTGAAGGACGGCAAGCGCTTGGACGACCGCTCGCAGGCGGGCGAGCGCTCGTCGCTCAAGCTGCCAGACGAGCGCAACGGCCTGCTGATGGTGTTCCGCACCTTCGACAAGCTGTCGTACGCGCTGATCCTCGAGATCACCGACATCGTCAAGGCCGGTGACCGCGTCGTCAACCCGCGCTGAAAACTAACGTTCCATCTTCATGATGGAACGCGACGAACTGGCCGCCTGGCTGCGGCTTGCCCTGACTGACCGGATCGGCAACGTGGCCGGGCGCAAGCTGCTGGCCGCCTTCGGCTTGCCGCAGCAAGTGCTGGCGCAGCCGCGCGCGGCACTGGAGCAACTGCTCACACCGGCGCAGTGCAGCGCGCTGGAAGGACAACTGCCGAACTTCGAGGCGCAGCTCGAAGCCACCTGGCAGTGGCTGACGGACACGGGCGGCGCCGAGCGCTGGATCGTCACGCTGGCCGATGCGGACTACCCGGCGAGCCTGCTGCAGACCGAAGACCCGCCGCTCCTGCTGTATGCGATGGGGCCGCGGGCCGCCGGCTTTCCGCACGCCGCGTTGGCTGTGGTCGGCAGCCGCAACCCCACGCCGCAGGGCAAGAGCAACGCGCGCGCCTTCGGCCGGGCGCTGGCGCAAGCCGGTCTCACCGTGGTCTCGGGCCTCGCGCTGGGCGTGGACGGCGCCGCACACGAAGGGGCGCTGGAGGGGGCGCCGAGCGGCCAGCTGGCAACCATTGCCGTGGTCGGCACCGGGCTCGACCGCGTCTACCCGAAGCAGCACCACGACCTGGCGCATCGCATCGCTGGGCGCGGCTTCGTGATCAGCGAGTACCCGCTGGGCACTCCGCCGCTCGAAGCCAACTTCCCGAAGCGCAACCGCCTGATTTCGGCGCTGGGGCTGGGCACGCTGGTGGTCGAAGCCGCCGTGCAGTCCGGCTCGCTGATCACTGCGCGGCTGGCCGCCGAGCAGGGCAAGGACGTATTTGCGGTGCCCGGCTCGATCCATTCGCCGCAGTCGCGCGGCTGCCACCTGTTGATCCGGCAGGGGGCCAAGCTGGTGGAGACGGCGCAGGACGTGCTGGAGGACCTGAAGCTCGCCGCCCCTGCGGCGGCGGCGCGGGCGCACGACCCTCAGCCGCCGGAAACGAGCCTGCTCACCGCGCTGGGCTACGACCCGGTCGGCCTGGACGCCCTGATCGCCCGCACCGGCATACCCGCCGCGCTGCTGCAGGCGCAGCTGCTCGAGCTGGAGCTGGCGGGCGAGGTAGCCCGGCTCCCGGGAGGCCTGTTCCAGCGCGTAGGCGCGGCCTGAGGCCACGGCGCAACAGTACTGGAACAGGCTGGATGGGCGCCGCGTTCCGGGCTATATTGGGGGCATGTTTGAGGTGCTGGTGTTCGTTTACGAAAACTACTGGCGCGGCGACGCGATCCCCGAACTGCCCCAGTTGGAGCGCAAGCTCAGCGCGCACGGCTTCGAGCCGCAGGAAATCCACGATGCCCTGGTCTGGCTCGACGGGCTGAACGTCGCGGCGACCAACACCGAGGTGCCTGAAGAGCTGCAGGAGCAGCCGGCGTTGCAGGCCGCCGACAGCATGCGGGTCTATTCCACCAAGGAACAGGACCATCTGGGTGCCGACTGCCTGGGCTTCATTTCCTTCCTCGAAGGCTCCGGCGTGCTGCCGGCCGCCATGCGCGAGATCGTGCTCGACCGTGCGATGGCCGTCACCGAGAGCCCGATGGACCTCGACGAGCTGAAGATCATCGTGCTGATGGTCTACTGGCGCTTCGGCCACGAACCCGATGCGCTGATCCTCGACGAGCTTTGCGACGATACCCAGGACCGCGTCGCTCACTGAAATCGGACCCTTTGCGTCCTTTGCGTCCGGCTGTCCTGAATTACTGCAGGAGCCGTTCCGGATTGGCATCCAGCTTCGCGAGTGCTTCGCGAGTGGCGCGAACGGTAAGCGCCTCTTCTTCGGTCGGCACCAGCAGGCCGGCCTGCAGGTAAGAGGCCAGGCGGCGCAGCTGGATCAGGTAGCTGCGGCCGTCGCGTGACGCGAAAAGGTGCAGCTGCTTGCGGTCGCTGCGCCAGCTGTACTGCACGTGCGTGGCCGTGCCGTTGTGGTCCAGCGTGAACCAGTTGCCCAGCTGCAGTTCCTGCGCCCACGCCATCATGGCGGCATTGGGGGTCGAGCCGCCGTCGGCGATGACCTCGATCATCGACGCGTCGATGCCCAGCATCAGCTCGATGCTCTCGTTGTCCAGCGGCAGGTCCGCGCCGGGCTCGTCGGAGACGAAATCTTCCAGGTTGGCCAGCCGCTTCGTCATCTCCTCGATGTGCGCGTGCGGGATGGCCTCGGTCTTCGACATGAAGGCGTCGGCCAGTGTGTCGCCGATCACCTTGATGTGGTCTTCCTGCACTTCCTGCTGCAGCCCCAGCAGCCCCATGCCCTGGCGCAGCTTCTGCAGCAGGCGCGGCAGGTCCTGGATGACGCGGCTGCGTTCCTGCCGGTTGGGCTTGGCGCTGGCCGCCCACACCAGGTCACCGGCACATTTGCGCAGGGCCACGGTTTCCTCGTGCTGCTTGCCGTGGCGGATGGCCGCCACCGCCAGCACCTCGGCCCACACCTTGAACAGGAACTCGCGGATCTCTTCGCGCACCGGCATGTCCTTGAGCATCTTGCGCAGCTCGATGGTGTACTGGATCGCCAGCGTTTCCTTCTGCTCCACCTGCTGCGCCACGCCCACCAGTTTCTGCGCCGGGCCCTTTTCGGTGAGGAACTTCGACAGGAACTTCTGGAATTCGTCGTAGACCAGCTGGAACACGCGCCGCCCGGTCTCAGGGTACTGCTCGATCACCTGCACCACGCGCTTGATTTCGGTCTCGAGCGCGCTGCCGCCGATGGTGGCCGCGTCGAAGCCGAGCACGCACGAGCCCATGCGGTCGATCAGCTGGCGCGCCGGGTGCTCGAGCGAGCCGAAGAACTCGGGCTCGGCAATCGCCACGCGCAGCACCGGCATCTGCAGGCGTGCAAACCACACCCGGATGCCCGGCGGGATGCGTTCCTCGGACAGGATGGCCTGGAACATCAGCGCGACGATCTCGATGATCGCCTTTTCGGACGGCGTGGACGCCTTGCGCTTGAGCTCGACGGTGCGGCTGCGCAAGTCCTGCGCCAGCAGCTCGACGTCGGAGTCGTCGAACACCACGATCTCGCTGCTGCCGCCGTGCGAGCGCGTGTGCACCTGGGTCTGCACATGGGTCTGCACGTGGGTCGCATGCTGCGACATCGCCTCGGTGAGGGCGGGCGACGGCCCCATCGCGCTGCGCTGCACGTCGACCCCGGCCTTGTCGGTCAGCAGCCGGCGCAACTGGCCCAGCACGCCGGTCGCGCGGGCCCGCGCCCGCGCCAGGGGCGTGCCGGAGGTCATCGCTGCCGTTTCTTCACCGCCCCGGCCGGTGGCCGGCCCGCCGGCACTGCCCCCGCCCTGCGCGCCATTGGCATAGGCACCCGGGCCGCCGGGTGCGCCCCCTGCGTAGCCGGCCGCCTGCCCACCTGCGTAGCCGCCAGCAGCGCCGCCGCCTGCGTGACCGCCGCCGCCGCCTGCGTAGCCCCCGCCGCCGCCTGCGTGGCCACCGCCACCGGGGGCGCCACCGCCACCTTGGCCACCGGCGTGGCCACCCGCTGCGCCACCGCCAGTGTGGGCACCGCCGCCGCCTGCACCATGGCCGCCCCAGCTGCCGTCGCCGCCACTGCCCGTTGCGCCGCCGTCGGCGCCGGGCATGGTGCCTTCGCCGGGCGCTTCACCCGCGGCCGGGGCACCAGGGGCGGCCCGCCGGCCGCCGGAAGCCGGGCGCTTGACGCGTGCGCTCAGGTCGATGTCGGGCAGCACGCCCTGCTCCACCAGGAACTGGTTGGCCAGCTTGTAGCCTTCGGCCATCCGCTTGACTACCTGGTCCTGGATCAGGTCCTTCACGACGCCCCACGCTTCGCGCTTCAAGCCCGCCGCGGTCCACTGCTCGACCATGACCTGGGCCGTCGCCTCGGGGCGGAACACGTCCTCGTTGCCGAAGTCGCCGTCACCGCCTTCGAGGTGCTGCACGCGGACCTTCAGCTCGCCGATGTCCCACACCGCTTTCTCGTGCACGGCCATGGCCAGCCGCGACGACAGGATTTTGTTCTCGACCACGTCGTCGCCGATCAGCGACAGGTTCATCATGTCCAGGCGCACGCGGGCCGTGGCCGTAGGCGGCACCATCGCGCGGCGCCAGGCCTCGTGGACACCCTGCACCCACTTGTGGCGCGCGCGGTCGAAGTCCAGCATCTGGTCGCGCCGGTCCTGCATCTCGCGCATGTTGGTCGCGGCGTCGGTCAGCTCGATCAGCCGGGCGCGGATGGCGTCCGACAGGCCGGGCAGCATCTCCTCGAGATGCGCCACGAACCGCTCACGCGCGACGCGCGCCAGGGGCGTGGCGGCGGGCGTGATGGGCGCGGGCATGCGGTGGGCTCTCCTTGCGACAATCCCTAGACGACGGCACCTGCGTTCGGGTCGGCGGGGTCGCCGTCCCGCTTGGACCCGCCCTTGACCAGGTCTTCACGCTTCACGCCCAGCCACATGGCGATGGCGGCGGCGACGAACACCGACGAATAGATCCCGAACAGGATGCCGATGGTGAGCGCCATCGCGAAGTAGTGCAGCGTGGCGCCGCCGAACAGCAGCATCGAGAGCACCATCATCTGCGTGGAGCCGTGCGTGATGATGGTGCGGCTGATGGTCGAAGTGATCGCGTTGTCGATGATCTGGGTGGTGGTCATCTTGCGGTAGCGCCGGAAGTTCTCGCGGATCCGGTCGAAGATGACCACGGACTCGTTGACCGAGTAGCCCAGCACGGCCAGTACGGCCGCCAGCACGGCCAGCGAGAACTCCCACTGGAAGAAGGCGAAGAAGCCCAGGATGATCACCACGTCGTGCAGGTTGGCGATGATGGCCGCCACTGCGAACTTCCATTCGAAGCGCATGGCGAGGTACACCATGATGCCCACCACCACCATGCCCAGCGCCTTCAGGCCGTCGGTGGCGAGTTCCTCCCCAACCTGGGGGCCGACGAACTCGGTGCGCTTCATGATCACGCCGGGCTCGGTGGCCTTCAGTGCCGCCAGCACCTTGTCGCTCTGTTGCGCTGAACTGACGCCCTTCTGGGCGGGCAGGCGAATGATCACGTCGCGTGCAGTACCGAAGTTCTGCACCTGCACGTCGGTGAAGCCGAGCGACGCCACCGTGGAGCGCACCTTCTCGACCTGCACCGACTGCTGGTAGCTCACTTCCATGAGCGTGCCGCCGGTGAACTCCACCGACAGGTGCAGCCCGCGCGTGACGAGGAAGAACACCGCCGCCAGGAACGTCACCAGCGAGACGATGTTGAAAACCAGCGCGTTTTCCATGAACGGAATGTCGCGCCGGATCTTGAAAAACTCCATTGGGCGCCCCTTACTCGGCTTTGGTTATACCGGCTTCGGGGGCAGGCCGCCAGACCGTCCCGATGGAAACCGATTTCAGTTTCTTCTGCCGCCCGTACCAGAGGTTGACGAGCCCGCGCGAGAAGAAGACGGCGGAGAACATCGACGTCAGGATGCCGATGCAGTGCACCACGGCAAACCCGCGCACCGGCCCCGAGCCGAAAGCCAGCAGCGCCACGCCCGCAATCAGCGTCGTGACGTTGGAGTCGAGGATGGTGGCCCAGGCGCGGTCGTAACCAGAGTGGATGGCGGCCTGCGGCGACGCGCCGTTGCGCAGTTCTTCGCGCACCCGTTCGTTGATGAGCACGTTGGAGTCGATGGCCATGCCCAGCGCCAGCGCCATGGCGGCCATGCCGGGCAGCGTCAGCGTGGCCTGCAGCATCGACAGCACCGCCACCAGCAGCAGCAGGTTGACCGCCAGCGCCAGCCCGGAGAACAGGCCGAACAGCATGTAATAGACCGCCATGAAGGCGACGATGGCGGCAAAGCCCCAGGCCACGCTGTGGAAGCCCTTGGTGATGTTCTCGGCGCCGAGCGACGGGCCGATGGTCATTTCCTCGATGATCTCCATCGGCGCGGCGAGCGAGCCGGCGCGCAGCAGCAGCGCGACGTCGTTGGCCTCCACCGTGGTCATGCGCCCCGAGATCTGCACGCGGCCGCCGCCGATCTCGCTGCGGATCACCGGCGCGGTCACGACTTCGCCCTTGCCCTTTTCGAACAGCAGGATGGCCATGCGCTTGTTGACGTTCTCGCGCGTGGTGTCGCGGAAGATGCGCGCGCCCTTGGCGTCCAGCGTCAGGTGCACGGCCGCCTCCTGCGTCTGGCTGTCGAAGCCGGCCTGCGCGTCCGTCAGGTTTTCGCCGGTCAGGATGACCTGCTTCTTCACGATGACGCCGCGGCCCTCGCGGTCCATGTAGCGCTCGGAGCCGAACGGCACGGGGCCGCTGCCCAGTTCGGCGGCGCGGCCCTCGGTGGACTCGTCGACCAGCCGCACTTCGAGCGTGGCGGTGCGCCCCAGGATGTCCTTGGCCTTGGCCGTGTCCTGCACGCCGGGCAGCTGCACCACGATGCGGTCTATGCCCTGCTGCTGGATCACGGGCTCAGCCACGCCGAGCTCGTTGATCCGGTTGTGCAGGGTCACCATGTTCTGCTTGAGCGCCTGCTCCTGCACCTTGCGGGCCGCTTCGGGCTTGATGGTCAGGGTCACCTTGGTCTCGGAACCTTCGGGGGTCTCCACCGCCTGCAGGTCGGGGAACTGGTCCTTGATGAGGTTGCGCGCCGGCGCCAGCGTGGCTTCGTCGCGGAAGCGCACCTCCACCGCCTGGTTGCTGCGGGAGATGCCCGAGTGGCGGATGGTCTTCTCGCGCAGCGTGGTGCGCAGGTCACCTGCGAACGACTCGGCCTTCTTGGTGAGCGCCGCCTGCATGTCGACCTGCAGCATGAAGTGCACGCCGCCGCGCAGGTCCAGCCCCAGGTACATGGGCTGGGCGCGCAGTGCCGACAGCCAGCCCGGTGAGCTGGACAGCAGGTTGAGCGCGACCACGTAGCCCGGGTCGGTGGGGTCGGGCACCAGCGCCTTCTGCAGCGCGTCCTTGGCCTTCAGCTGCGTCTCGGTGCTGTCCAGGCGCACCTTGATCGAGTTGGCGTCACGCGCGATCAGCTGCGGCTGGATGCCCGCGGCCTTCAGGGCCTGTTCGACCCGCGCCTGCGTGGCGGCGTCGAGCTTCACGCTTGACTTGCCCGACGAGACCTGCACGGCCGGGTCTTCGCCGAAGAAATTGGGCAGGGCGTAGATGAGCCCCACGAGCAGCGCGACCAGGATGATCGCGTACTTCCACAACGGATAACGGTTCACGGTGCCCTTGCTACTTGATCGTGCCCTTGGGAAGCACTTGCACGACAGCGCTGCGCTGCACCTGGACTTCGACGCCGCTGGCGATCTCGATGCCCAGGTAGGTGTCGCCCAGCTTGGTGACCTTGCCGAGCACACCGCCGGCGGTGGCCACCTCGTCGCCCTTGGCCAGCGCTTCGATCATGGCGCGGTGCTCCTTCTGGCGTTTCATCTGGGGCCGGATCATCACGAAGTAAAGCACGACGAACATCAGCACCAGCGGCAGCAGGCTGGTGAAGGACGAGGTCATGTCACCGCCCGCGGCGGGTGCGGCCTGGGCGAAAGCAGAAGGAATCAGCACGGTTGCTCCATGGAAAGGGGGTCTTGGCTCGCGCGCTGTCAGGCGCGCAGCCACGGCCCCGCTGTGCCACAGCGGGGGCAAACGTGGGATTGTATGCGTCGGGCGGTCAGGCTGCCCGGCGCCCGGTGCCGGCCCCGGCCGTCCACGCCTGCAATAGCCGGTCCCACTGGGGCCGCACAGCCTTCAGGCTGACTTCCTTCACGTGGCCGAAGCCGCGGATCTGCTCGGGCAGGCGCGCCAGCTCCACGGCCTGGACGTGGTTGCCCGCGTGCAGGCCGCCCAGCACCGTTTCGATGGTTCGGCGGTACTCGCCGATCAGCGCGCGCTCAATACGGCGCTCTTCGGTGCGCCCGAAGATGTCAAGCGCGGTGCCGCGCAGGCCCTTCAGCCGCGCCAGCACCCGGAACGCCAGCACCATCGACGGGCCGAACTTGCGCTTCTTGAGCCGCCCCTTGTCGTCGCGCTGCGAGGTGAGCGGCGGCGCCAGGTGGTAGTGCACCCGGTAGTCGCCTTCGAACTGGGTGGCGATGCGCTCGCGGAAACCCGTCTCGGTGTGCAGGCGCGCCACCTCATACTCGTCCTTGTACGCCATCAGCTTGAACAGGTAGCGGGCCACCGCTTCGGACAGCGAGGACTTGCCGAGCGGCGCCTCGGCGGCGCGCACCTTCTCGATGAAGTCGCGGTAGGACTGGGCATAGGCGGCGTCCTGGTAATCGGTGAGGAACTCGACGCGGCGGGCCACCAGGCTTTCCACCGTCTCGCGCTTCTTCAGCTCGATCACCTGCGCCGGCGCCAGCAGCTTTTCGACCGAGGGCCAGTCGTCGGCAGCGCGGCGGCCCCACTCGAAGGCGGCCTTGTTCTTGTCGACCGTCACCCCGTTGAGCTCGATGGCGCGCAGCAGCGACTGGCGCTCCAGCGGGATCCAGCCCTTCTGCCAGGCGAAGCCAAGCATCATGGGGTTGGTGTAGATGCTGTCCCCCAGCAGCTTGGCCGACGCGGCTTCGGCATTGAAGCTGGCCAGCGCCTGGGCGCCCACCGCCTTGCCGATCTCGGCCGCACAGCCTTCCGAGGGGTTGGTCCAGTTGCTGTTCTTGACGAACGCGGCCGTGGGCGCGCCGTGGCCGTTGAGCGCGACGCGGGTGCGCCCTTCGCGCATGCGCAGCACCGTTTCCTTGCCACCGGCAACGATGGGGTCGCAACCGATCACGAGGTCGGCGCCGGCCATGCCCACGCGCGTGGTGCGGATCTCGTCCTGCGTGTTGGCCAGCAGCACGTGGCTCCAGGTGGCGCCGCCCTTTTGCGCCAGGCCCGCCGCGTCCTGCGTGACGATGCCCTTGCCTTCCATGTGCGCGGCCATGCCCAGCAGCTGGCCGATGGTGATGACGCCGGTGCCGCCGACGCCGGCCACCACGATGCCGTAGGCGCCTTCCATCACGGGCAACCTCGGCTCGGGCAACTCGTCCAGCGTGTCCAAGGACACGGGCGCTTGCGCCCGTGTTTTCACCTTCATTTTTCCTCCTTCCACCGTCACGAAGCTCGGGCAGAAGCCCTTCAGGCAGCTGGTGTCCTTGTTGCAGGTGCTCTGGTTGATGGTGCGCTTGCGGCCGAACTCGGTCTCCAGCGGCTCCACCGACAGGCAGTTGGACTGCACGCCGCAGTCGCCGCAGCCTTCGCACACGAGGTCGTTGATCATCACGCGCACGGCCGGGTCGACCATGGTGCCGCGCTTGCGGCGGCGGCGCTTCTCGGTGGCACAGGTCTGGTCGTAGATGATCGCCGTGCAGCCCGGGATCTCGCGCAACTCGCGCTGCACGCGGTCGAGCTCGTCGCGGTGCTTCACTTCCACGCCGGGCGGGAGTTTGGCCACGGTGTACTTCCCGGGCTCGTCGGTCACCACCACCTGCTTCACCACGCCTTCGGCGGCGATGCTGTGCGAGATCTGGATCACCGAGTGGCCCTCGGGGCGCTCGCCCACCTGCTGCCCGCCGGTCATGGCGACCGCGTCGTTGTAGAGGATCTTGTAGGTGATGTTCACGCCCGCGGCGATCGACTGCCGGATCGCCAGCGAGCCGCTGTGGAAGTAGGTGCCGTCGCCCAGGTTGGCGAACACGTGCTTCTCGTTGGAGAACGGCTGCTGGCCGACCCACGGCACGCCTTCGCCGCCCATCTGCGTGAAGCCGATGGTCGAGCGGTCCATCCAGGTGGCCATGAAGTGGCAGCCGATGCCGGCCATCGCACGCGAGCCTTCCGGCACCACGGTGGAGGTGTTGTGCGGGCAGCCCGAGCAGAACCACGGCTGGCGGTCGCCCTTGACCTCCACGGCCTGCATGGCGCTTTCCTTCGCCTGCAGGATCGCCAGTTGCGAGTCGATGCGCGCCGCGGTGTCGCTGTCTACGCCCAGCTTCTTCAGGCGCCTGGCGATGGCGCGCGCGATGATCGCCGGCGACAGGTCGGCGTTGGCGCGCAGGAGCGAGGCCGACGTCGGGTTGGCCAGCGACCACTCGCCGCCGGAGAAGTCGCCTTCGACCTCGTCGAACTTGCCCAGCACGTGCGGGCGCACGTCGGGGCGCCAGTTGTACAACTCTTCCTTCAGCTGGTACTCGATGACCTGGCGCTTCTCTTCCACCACCAGGATCTCGCGCAGGCCGGTGGCGAACTCGCGCGTGATCTGCGCTTCGAGCGGCCACACCACGTTGACCTTGTGCAGGCGGATGCCCAGCCGGCGGCAGGCCGCGTCGTCCAGCCCCAGGTCGGCCAGCGCCTGGCGCGTGTCGTTGTACGCCTTGCCGCTGGCGATGATGCCGAAGCGGTCGTTGGGGCCTTCCACCACGTTGTAGTTGAGGCGGTTGGCACGCACATACGCAAGTGCGGCGTACCACTTGTAGTCGAACAGGCGCGCCTCCTGTTCCAGCGCGTGGTCGGGCCAGCGGATGTGCACGCCGCCGGCCGGCATCTCGAAGTCGGTGGGGATGTGGATCTGCACGCGTGCCGGGTCGATCTCGGCCGTTGCGCTGGACTCCACGATCTCCTGGATCGTCTTCATGCCGGTCCACACGCCGGCGTAGCGGCCCATGGCGAAGGCATGCAGGCCAAGGTCGAGGATTTCCTGCACGTTGGACGGGAAGAACAGCGGCAGCCCGCAGGCCTTGAAGATGTGGTCGCTCTGGTGGGCCGCGGTGGAGCTCTTGGCGACATGGTCGTCGCCGGCGATCGCGATCACACCGCCCCACGGCGTGGTGCCGGCGAGGTTGGCGTGCTTGAACACGTCGGAGCAGCGGTCCACGCCCGGGCCCTTGCCGTACCAGATGCCGAACACGCCGTCGAACTTGTTGGAGCCCTGCGGCGCAAAGCCCAACTGCTGCGTGCCCCACAGCGCGGTGGCCGCCAGCTCCTCGTTGACGCCCGGCTGGAACACGATGTTCTGCGCCTGCAGGAAATTCTTCGCCTTCCACAGCGCCTGGTCGTAGTTGCCCAGCGGCGAGCCGCGGTAGCCGCTGATGAAGCCGGCGGTGTTCTTGCCCGCCAGCGCGTCGCGCTGGCGCTGCAGCATGGGCAGCTTCACCAGCGCCTGCACGCCGCTCATGAAGGCGCGGCCCACGTCGAGCGAATACTTGTCGTCGAGCGTGACGGTTTCAAGCGCCTTGCGAATGTGTTCCGGCAGCGGTGCGTTCATGGGCGGGAAGTCTCCAGGATTTCGGGAAAGTGTAGGGCTGGGCCGCCGATAAGTCTTTGCTTTCTTTGCTCAAAAAACGCCGACTTCAGCATGATTCTTTCGCTAACATCTCTTTTATGGAAACACTCGACAAGTACGACGTCCAAATACTTACCGAGCTGCAGGCCGAGGCGCGGCTCACCAATGCCGAACTCGCGTCGCGCGTGGGGCTGTCCGCCGCGCCCTGCTGGCGGCGCGTGCGCGCGCTGGAGGAGGCGGGGTACATCAGGGGCTACCGCGCGGAGATCGACCGCCACAAGGTGGGGCTGGGCGTGCTGGCCTTCGTGCGCGTCGATGCCGAGCGGGTGGCCGCCGAGCGCACGCGCGAGATGGAAGAAGCCATCCGCAAGGTGCCCGAGATCGTGTCGTGCCACTACATCAGCGGCACCGGTACCTTCGAGCTGCAGGTGGTGTCGCGCGACCTCGACAGCTTCTCGCAGTTCGCCCGCAAGGTGCTGCTGAACCTGCCCAACGTGAAGGAGCTGCACACGAGTTTTTCGCTGGGGGAGGTGAAGGCTAGCAGTTCATTGCCCCTGGAACATTTGAAGCCGGCAGGGAAAAAATGATCAACGCAAGTTGATCTTTTGGGTCTTCAACGCGGCCACAGCACCCACAACTGCAGGGGTTGCTTGAGCCGCCCGGCAACTTCGCCCGCTTCCGGCCCCCAGCCCACGAAGTAGTCGGCCCGCACAGCACCCGTGATCGCACTGCCCGTGTCCTGGGCGAGCACCAGCCGCTGCAGACGCACAGAAGGGCCGGTAGACGCCAGCCACACCGGCGTGCCGTAGGGGATGCTGTCCCTGTCGACCGCGATCGAGCGGCCCGGGGTGAGCGGCACGCCCTGCGCGCCGCGCGGGCCGGTGTCGGCGTCGGGCAGCGGCTCCTCGCGGAAGAAGACATAGCGCGGATTGGCCCACAGCATCTCCTGCAGGCGCTGCGGATTCTGTGCGGCCCACGCCTTGATGCCGGGCCACGACGCGTCGCGCAACGCGCCCTGCTGCAACAGCCAGCCGCCGACGCTGCGATAGGGCTGTTCGTTGCTGCCGGCAAAGGCGAGGCGCACCCAGCGGCGGCTGCCGTCGGGCTCGGCGATGCTCATGCGCCCCGAACCCTGGATCTGCAGCGACAACGCATCCAGCGGGTCGGCAATCCACGCGATCTCGTGGCCGCGCAGCGCGTTGCGGGCTTCCGGCAGCGTGTCGATCTCCTGCCGCGTGTACCAGGGCCGGCGCGTCGCCAGCGATGCCGGCGGCCGGTACAGCGGCACGCGCTGGGCGGCCGTGGGTTGCCGCGAACCCTCGAGCATGGGCTCGTAGTAGCCGGTGAGCAGGCCCTCCTCGCCCATGCGCAGGGGCTCGACGCGATAGGGCTGCAGCCGCTGCTGCATCCACGCGCGCTGCTCGTCGGCCGACGCTATCGCCAGCCGCCGCACCTCGGGGCACAACGCGCCGATGACCGGCATCGGCCGCTCGCAACTGCGCAGCCACGCGTTCCAGGCTTCGTGCAGCGCGTCGTCGCCGAAGCCGGGCAGGTCATTCCAGCGCACCGGCACCCAGCGGCTGCGCGCCTGCTGGATGGCGGGTGGCAGCGGTGCTTCGTCGGCTGGCGGCAGCGTGGCGACGGGGCGCGACGGTTCGCCCGGCGGCAGCGGCACGCGTGTGCCACAGCCCGCCAGCGTTCCTACAATGGCCGCAATAGCCACCCATCGATTCATGCTGCTGATTCTGCTCGAAGCCCTGCTCGCCCTGCTGGTGCTGGTCGTCATCGTGTGGTGGACGATGTTTTCGGGGCGTCCGAAGGGGGAGCGGCCGAAGGAAGACGACGAAGCCTGACTTCGCTGGTGGGGTGCGCTGCGCTTTGACCCCACCCTACGCCCAGGGCCCGTCGCACGTCGAAGACCGCCGATCGATCACAAGGTCCGCAACAGGTTGGCCAGTTCCACCGCCGACTTGACTTCCATCTTGTCGAACACGCGCGCCCGGTGCACTTCGACCGTGCGCACGCTGATCGACAACTGGTCGGCGATGAGCTTGTTGGGCAGGCCCCGGGCCACGAGTTGCATCACGTCGCGCTCGCGCTCCGTCAAATCGGTCAGGCGGGCCTGCACGCGGTCCTGCTCGACGCGTGACGCCAGCACCTGCGCGGAGCGCGCCAGCGCCTGCTCGACGCGGTCCACCAGTGCGTTGTCGGAGAACGGCTTCTCGCAGAAATCGAAGGCACCGCGCTTGACCATGTCGACCGCCGTCGGCACGTCGGCATGCCCGGTGAGGAAGATCACCGGCATCGCGTCCACCAGGCCGCGCCCGGACAGCTTGTCGAACAGGGCCAGCCCGCTCGTGCCCGGCATGCGCACGTCGAGCAGCAGGCAGCAGGGCTGGCCCGCCCTGAAGCCGCGCTCCAGCATGGCCTCGAACTCCGCCGCGCCGGCAAAGCATTCGGACAGCAGGCGCCGCGACCTGAGCAGCCAGGCCAGCGCATCGCGGACGCTGGCGTCGTCGTCGACGATGTAGACGATGGCATTGGGTGCAGGTTGCATCAGGGCGGGGCGGGCGCTGGGCCCGAAGGCAGGGTGAACCGGAAAATCGTACCCTGTGGGTGATTGGGCTCGAACCCGAGGAATCCCCCATGCTGTTCCACCACCGTGCGGCACAGCGACAGGCCCAGGCCCATGCCTTCGGCCTTGGTGGTGAAGAAAGGCGTGAAGAGCTGCTGCTTCACCTCCTCGGGGATGCCGGGGCCGCAGTCGGCCACCACGAATTCGACCCACGCCTTGGCCTCGCGCGACAGCTGCGCCGACGCGGCCAGCTTCACTTCGAGCACCAGCCACGGGTCTTCGGCGTGCGCCGCATCCATCGCCTGCATCGCATTGCGCGCCAGGTTCAGCAGCACCTGCTCCACCATCGTGCGGTCGCACAGCACTTCGGGCAAGCCGGGCGGCGTGCGGGTGTCCACGCGCACGCCGAGCTTGCGCGCCTGCAGGTTCACCAGCGGCAGGATCGCCTCGACCAGCGCCTGCGGCGCCACCAGCTCGCGCTCCTTGTCGCGGCGGCGCACGAAGTCATGCACGCTCTTGATCACGCGGCCCGCGCGTTCGGCCTGCTCGGAGATGCGCTTCATCGCCTGCTCGATGTCGGCCAGCGCATGCGGGCCGTCCTGCAGCAGGTTGATGGAGCCGGTGGCGTAGCTGGAGATGGCGGCCAGCGGCTGGTTCAGCTCATGGCTCAGCAGCGACGCCATCTCGCCCACGGTGGCCAGGCGCGCCGTGGCCTGCAGCCTTTCCTGGCTGGCGCGCGACAGCTCCTCCACGCGGCGCTGCTCGCTGATGTCGAGCACCGCGCTCATCCAGCCGGACTGCACGCCCTGCGCGTTGATCAGCGGCGCCTCGATGATCAGCACCGGAAAGCGCGTGCCGTCCTTGCGCATGAACATCGACTCGAAGCCTTCGCGCGGCGGCACGTTACCGGCGAGCCGGATCGCCTGGCGCTTGCCGTATTCCTCGGCGAACTCCGGCGGCCAGTACGGCGGCGGATGCGCTTCGCCCAGCAGCTCGGCGGCGTTGAAGCCGACCATCTGGCAGAACGCCGGGTTCACGTAGGTGGTGCGGCCCTGCAGGTCGCGCGCGCGCAGGCCGGTGACCAGCGAGTCCTCCATCGCCTTGCGGAAGGCCAGCGCCTCGGCCAGGTCCAGCTCGGCGCGCAGGCGCCGGCGCATGTCGTGCGCCAGCAGCCACAGCACCGACACCAGCGCGATCGACATGCCCGTGACCAGCGCGGTCAGGAAGTTGGGGAACAGGTCGGGCGCCGTGCGCCAGCTGTCCATGCGCAGCACCATGGTGTTGCCCGGCAGGTCAATCAGCTGCTGCGCCATGAACACGCGCGAGCCGCGCCGCGCCGCACCGTGCATCGCCAGCCGCGTGCCGTCGGCCTCGGTGAAGGACACCTCCTGGCTGCGCGTGAGCTGCGGGCCGATCATGCCCACCAGCATTTCGCTGAGCGCATAGGTCGCCACCACATAGCCGGTGAGCTGGCCGGCCGTCACGTGCGCCACGCACAGCTCCATCACTTCGAGCCCGAGCCCGTCCACCAGGGGCACGAAGTAGCTGCGTGCGTACGACGGCCCGTTGGTGCGCCGCGAGTTCTGGCAGGCCTGCTGCACGTCGGCCTGCGAGTTGGCGCGGCCCAGCCGGGCGAACACCGGCGAACGGTACGGCGTGTCGACGGCGGCAATGGTGCCCAGCGCCGCGTCACGCCACTCGAGCCGCACCCATTCGCGATGGTCGCGCAGCAGCCGGCGCGCTTCCTCGGACCAGGCGCCGGGCGTGGTGTAGCCCGAATGCAGCGCCTGCAGCGTCTGCACGTTGCGCGTGAGCCCCGAGCGCAGGTCGCCCAGCGCATCGGCGGCGTCGCGCTCCACCTGGCTTTGCGCCTGGCTCGCCTCGTAGCGGCCGGCCAGCCAGACCAGCGTGGCCAGCAGCGCCACCACCAGCACGGCCAGCAGGATCCACAGCGCCCAGCGCATCACCACCGAGCGGCGCCGCGGCAGCGCGAAGGTGGGCGCCGGCAGGGTGGCGCTCACAGCACGCGGTGTTCCAGCGCCGGCAACTGCGCGCGCACCTGCGCGATGCGCGCATGGTCCAGCGTGGCGGTCACGATGCCGCCGCCTTCTTCGGGCCGCTGCGCCAGCACCACGCCCCAGGGGTCGACGATCATCGAATGGCCCCAGGTGCGCCGCCCGGTCGGGTGCGTGCCGCCCTGCGCGGGCGCCACCACGTACGCGAGGTTCTCCACGGCGCGCGCGCGCAGCAGCAGTTCCCAGTGCGCCTCGCCCGTCACATAGGTGAAGGCGCTGGGCATCAGCAGAACGTCGGCGTGCAGCTGGCGGTACAGCTCGGGGAAGCGCAGGTCGTAGCACACCGACATGCCGATGCGCCACTGCGTGCCGTCGCGCGCGGTGAGGTCGAACGCGCGCGGCGCAGCGCCCGCCTCGATGACGCGCGCCTCGTCGTAACGCTCGCGGCCGTTGTCGAACCTGAACAGGTGGATCTTGTCGTAGCGCGCCACGCACTCGCCCTGCGGCGTAAAGGCCAGGCTCGAGTTGCGCACGTGCTGGTCGTCGCCCGCCTGCAGCGGCAGCGTTCCGCCGACGACCCACAGGCCCAGCTCGCGCGCGGTGGCCGCCAGGAAGTCCTGCACGCGGCCGCCGCCGAAAGCCTCGCGTGCGGCCACCTTGTCGCCGTCGCGCTCGCCCATCAGGCAGAAGTACTCGGGCAGCACCGCCAGCTCGGCGCCGTCGCGCGCCGCACCGGCCATGAGCGCATGGGCCGCGTCCAGGTTCGCCTGGACGGAGGGCGCCGACACCATCTGGATGGCAGCCACTTTCATCGCTGTGCCTCCTGCCGCACTTCACCGGCAGCGGCGGCCGGTCCTGCCGTGGGGGTGCGGGCCACCCGCGTGACGCGCGGGTCGGCCCAGGTCCCGTCGATGTGGAATTCCTGCGTGGCGGCGCGCATCAGCGGCTGGCGCAGGAACATCTGCGCCAGGAACGAGCCGAGCCCGATGGCGGGGTTGATCACGGTGGCCACCAGCGACGCCGTACCTGCGTTGATCTCCGGCACCACCACCACCCTGATGTCCTGCGTTTCGCGCGCGATGTCGGCCTTGCCGTCCATCAGCACGGCCGCCGTCACGCCCTTCATCTGCAGGTTATTGGTGGAGGCTATGCCCTGCTGGATGGTGACGTCGCCGCGCAGGAAGTCGAAGGCGAAGCCCTCGCTGAACACATCGCGGAAGTCCAGCGCCAGCCGCCGCGGCAGCGACTGCAGGCTCAGCACGCCAAGCAGCTTGGCGATGCCGGCGTCGGCCTTCAGGAACTGGCCCGACTCGACGTTGACATTGAAGCTGCCCTGCAGCGTGGGGTAGTCCAGCGACAGCGGCGAGCCGAGCCACGCGACCTGCCCTTCCATCTTGCCGCGGCCGCGCCGGACCACGTCGCGCATGCCGAAGCGCGCCAGCGTGCCGCCCGCGTCCGCGATGTCGAGCTTGAAATTCATCACCGTGCGGCGGCGCTCGGACGGCGATGGCACGGCCGGGCGCGGCCCGCCCGGCGCCGCTGCCTGCGCACCGATCGCCGCCCAGTTGCCGCTGGCCGTGAAAATCGACTCCGGCGTGCTCAGCGCCAGGCGGGTCAGCCGCCATTCGCGGATGCCGCCATCGCGCGCCACCGTGGCTGCACCGCGGTTCACCGCCTCGATCTCCAGCTTGCCCAGCTTCTTGCCGCGCAGCTCGAAGTCGTCCACCACGATGTCAAGTGCCGGGATGTTGGCCGGCTGCTGGTCCAGCAGGGCCTCGACTTCGCGCGCGTCCGCCGCGGCGATGCCCAGCCGCGCCAGCCGTGCATACACGCGGCCCGCACCGGCGCCGGAAGGCTGGCGGTATTCGATGTAGCCGCTGAGTTCCTGCGCGTCGATGTTGGCGCGCCAGGTCAGGCCGTCGCGCGAGCCCCCCACCACCACTTCATTGAGGGTGCGGCCCTCCACGCGCAGCTGCCGGGTCCGCACGGCTGCCTGAGTGGGCAGGTAGCTCATGGCAGGCGAGTCGGCACCGCCACTGCGCAGGCCGGCCACCACGACAGCGCCGCCGCCCGCCGACAGCCTTTCCAGCAATTGCTCCCAAGCATCGATGTCGACCTGCGCGAGCAGGATGTTCGCCATCACGCCCTGCTCGGGGACCACCGCGGGCTCGCCCACGCCGACCGAGATGGCGCCGCGCAGCACGCGAGCTTCGGGCCCCGACAGGTCGCGCAGGTAGTTGACCGAGGCCACCCGCCCCAGCTCCACCATCAGCCGGTCGTGCACGCGCGGCGTGCTGCCCGGCGCGGCCTGCAAGGACTCGCGCACCAGGGCAGTCTCGTAGCGCAGCGGCATCTGCGTGTCGGCCGCCTTGCCGAACGGCGCAGGCAGTTGCACGGCCAGCCCCTGCAGGCTGCTGGTGACCAGCAGTTCGGGCGTGCCGCTGCGCACGCCCAGCACCATCGAGTAAGGCGTGCTGCCGGTCATGTCGCGCGCCACCCGTGAGACGAATCCCAGCTCGGTCGCCTGCCGCAGGCCTTCGGCCGTGGCGGTGCCCTGCGCTCGCAGCACGATGGGCGCGTCCGAGACCGGCACGGCCGCCGCCGGGAAGGCGGCACGCGTGCCGCCTTCGATGCGCACGTCGCCACCCAGCGCGCGCGCCTGTGCCCCCACCAGCTGGAAGCCGCGTTCGTTGAACACGATCGAGCCGCGGGCGCGCGTGAGCAGCGGGCTGTCGGGCGTGACCTGCAGGTCGTTGTTGGCCAGCGTCACCGTGCCGAGCACGGTGGAGCGCTCCATGCGCTGGATCGGCAGGGACAGCTGCAGCTTCACGTCGGCAGCGCCGGTGCCGCGCGCCTTGGCCAGCGCCTGCGCGCTCATGTCGGCCAGCGGCGACTGGTTGACCACGCCCAGCGACTCGGCCAGCGGCCCGCGGAACTGGCCCTGCACGCCGACCACCGTGTTGCGGAAGTCGGGAATCTTCGCCTGCACCTTCACCTGCACGCCCGGCGCGCCGGCGAAGCGGCCGCTGGCGTTGCGCACCTCCATGCCGTTGCCCTGGAACACCAGCTCGCCGGCCAGCTGCACCAGCGCCGGCCACGACCCCGCGCCCGTGTGCAGGGTGCGCGGCACGTAGGCATACAACACGTCCTGCACCTTCGCCGTGATCAGGAACTCGCCGCTGGCCGGGTCGGCAAAAGGGAAGTGGCGCAGGTCGCCGCGCACGCGGAACTTCGCCCCCGTGGCCGTGCCCTGCTGCACCGAGTCGCGCACATAGTGGCGCGCCTCCTGGCCCACCGCGAGCGGCAGGTAGCGGAACACGCGCGCGCCGTCGGCGCGCGACAGGCTGCCCTGCAGGTCCAGCACACCCGGCAGGCGGGCCGCGCCTTCGCCGGTGCGCCACGAGAGGGTGGCCTCGCCCTGTGCGTCGGCGTTGCTGAACTTGAGGTCGCGCAGCTGCACCGAGGCCTGCTCGCCGTTGAGCTGCCACTGCAACTCGCCGGCCAGCGTGTCGAGCGGCAGTACCGGCTCTTCGAACACCCGCGGCAGGTCCAGCGCACCCTGCAGCACCTGCACCTTCGCGCGGCCACCCGCCTGCGTGAAGTCGAACTCCACTTCACCGCCGCGCAGTCCCGGCGAAGCCTGCTGCGCCGCGACCTCCAGGCCCGACGCGCGGCCGCGGGCTTCGTACTTCTGCAGCGCGTCCAGCGGCCCCTGCCAGCGCGCCTGCAGCGTCTCGACCAGCCCTTTCGGGCTGTAAGCGGTGAGCGCTGCGTGCGTGGCCGTGCCCAGCGGCAGCCGCGAAGCCACCTGCGACACCGCCGACAGGTCGAGGCGGTCGGCGCGCAATTCACCCTGCGAGGGCGCCTGCCCTTGCGCGGCGGTCCACGCCACGTAGACGTTGCCGCCCGGCCAGCGCTGGCCTTCGACGGTCTGGAACTGCAGGTCGTGCGTCTGGAATTCGAAGCCGCCGGCGAGCCGTTTGCCGCCGAGCCGGCCCGACACCGACTGCAGGGCCAGCGGCTCGAGCTTGGGCCCCAGGGTCGCCTCGACACCGGTCAGCACGACGTCGGCCGTGCCGCCCACGAGTTGGCCGTGATCGATGTCGGCCCACGCACGCAAGGCGCCCACGCCCTGGCCGATGCGCACGCCCAGGTCGGCGTGGCGGCGCAGTTGCGACAGGTCGACGCGCGAAAACTCGGCATGCAGCTGGCCCACCCATTCCTGCCAGCGGCCATCGCGCCCGGACAGCAGGGGCTGGCGGAACATGCCGGCCAGCCGGAAGCGGTCGCCCCATTCGGCCGGCGGCGTCGCGTCCAGCCGCATCGAATGGCGGCGCGACCTGTTGCGCACCACGAAGTCGACGTCCGACAGCGCCAGCGGCGGGGCGCCGCGCAACTCGTCGGTCCAGCGCAGCGTGCCGCCACGGATCACGAACTCGGCCTGGCGGAAGAACCACTCGGCGGCCTGGCCTTCGTTGTCGCCGGAGCGCGAGAAGTCGAGGCCGGCCACGTACATGCGGCCACCGCGGTCGCGGCGGATGTCGAGTTCGGGCGCGTCGATATAGAGCTGCTCGAAGCCGAGGTTCCACACCGAGCGCGGCGACAGGGCGGCCAGCACGCGCGGCAGGCGCAGCGCCTCGCGGCCCTGCGGGTCCAGCAGCACCACGTCGCGCAGCTCGAAGGACGGGATCAGGCCCTCGGTGCGCGCGGTGATGCTGCCGATGCGCACGGGCACCCCCAGGGCGCGTGCGGCTTCCATTTCCACCTCGGGGCGCAGCTCGCCGATTCGCGGCACAATCCAGCCATGCAGCGCGCCCCATGCCCCCGCCAGCACGAGCCAGGCGGCCAGCAGAAGCCACAACGAGGCCTTCGCCGCGGCGGCATAAAGCTTCAGCGCCCGTGAGGGCAGCGGCGGCATCTCTTTCATGAAACCTTCGGACCTGCAGGCATTATGACCCCCGGGGCTGCACCGGATTCGATGGCTGCACCCCCGGCCCAGCCTGGCAACGGCGAGGCAACGGCACCGGACGACGGCGCCTTGCCGTTGGTTACCTTGTTGTCACAGCATTCGCGGCTGGCGCAACGCCTGAGGCGCCGTTATGCGGCCGAACTCGCGACCCTGGCGCCGGGCACGCCGGCAGCCCGGACGATGATTGCGGCCTACCAGGCGCTGCGCGCGCAGGGCCACGAAGCGGGCACGGCACTGCGCATCCTGCGCCAGCTGGTGATGGAGCGGCTCATCTCGCTCGACTGCGACCAGCAATGCCCGCTGCCGCTGGTGACCACCGCCGTGACCGAACTGGCGGAGCTGGCGCTGGACGTCGCCTGCGGCGAGGCCTGCGCCGCGCTCGATGCGCGCCACGGCGCGCCGCTCACGCCCGAAGGACGGCGCGCCGAGCTGTGGGTGGTGGGCATGGGCAAGCTGGGCGCGCGCGAACTCAACGTGTCGAGCGACATCGACCTGGTCTACGTATACGACCAGGAAGGCGAGACGGCAGGCAATGCCGATGGCCGCGGGCGCATCACCAACCACGAGTATTTCTTCCAGGCCGTCAAGGCCATCTACAGCCTGGTGGGCGACGTCACGGAGCACGGCTTCGTGTTCCGCGTCGACCTGGCGCTCAGGCCCAACGGCAACTCGGGGCCGCCGGCCGTGTCGCTGGGAGCGCTGGAAGAGTACTTCCAGGTGCAGGGCCGCGAGTGGGAGCGCTTCGCGTGGCTCAAGAGCCGCGTGGTGGCGCCGCGCAGCTGCATCGAGTCGGGTTCGGCGAACGGCCTGCGCACTGCCGTGCTGCCTTTCGTGTTCCGCCGCTACCTCGACTACGGCGTGTTCGAGGCGCTGCGCGTGCTGCACCGGCAGATCCGCGAACACGCGGCGCGCCGCGCGGCCGGCCGGCCGGAGCGCGCCAACGACGTGAAATTGTCACGCGGCGGCATCCGCGAGATCGAGTTCATCGTGCAGCTGCTGCAGGTGGTGCGCGGCGGCCAGTTCCCCGAACTTCGCACGCGCCCGACGCTTCAGGCGCTGCAGCGCCTGGCCGCGGCGGGACTGATGCAGGAGGCGACGGCCCAGGGACTGGCGCGCGCCTACGAGTTCCTGCGGCGCGTGGAGCACCGCATCCAGTACCTGGACGACCAGCAGACGCACGTGCTGCCCATGGACTGCGGCGGTGCGGGTGAAGGCGACATCGGCTGGATCGCCCGCACCATGGGGTTCGCCGAAGGCTGCCCGTTCCTGCACGAGCTCGATGCGCATCGTGAATTCGTCGCCCAGGAATTCGACCGCCTGCTGGGCGGCCAGGCCGATTGCAAGGGATGCAACGGCCCGAAGAACGGCCGCGCGCCGCCGCCGGATATGGACACGCTGGTGGAGCAGTTGCCCGCGCAATTGCGCAGCCGCGTCGAGCACTGGCGCTCGCACCCGCGCGTACTGGCCCTGAAGGACGACGCGCGCCAGCGCCTGTTGCGGCTGGTGGCGCGCACCGCGCAATGGGTGGAGCAGGGCCGCGTGAGCGAAGAGGCCGCCGTGCGCATGGCCGAGTGGATCGAGCCGCTGTTGCGCCGCGAAAGCTACCTGGCGCTGCTGGCCGAGCGCCCCGGCGTGCACGAGAGGCTGCTGCGCCTGCTGGGCGCGGCGCGCTGGCCGGCGCGCTACCTGATGCAGCACCCGGGCGTGATCGACGAGCTGGCCAGCGACCAGTTGCTGGCCGAGCGTTTCGCGCCCGAGGAATTCGAACGCGAGCTGGAGCACCGGCGGCGCGCACTGCAGATCACCGGCGAGGACGACGACGAGGCGCTGCTGAACCTGCTGCGCCGCGCGCACCACGCCGAGATGTTCCGCACGCTGGCGCGCGACCTCGAAGGCGTGCTCAGCGTGGAGCAGGTGGCCGACGAATTGAGTGCGCTGGCCGATGCGGTGCTGAAGGTCACCGCGCGCTGGTGCTGGCAGCGGCTGAAGAACCGGCACCGCGACGAGCCCTGCTTTGCCATCATCGGCTACGGCAAGCTCGGCGGCAAGGAGCTGGGCTACGGCAGCGACCTGGACATCGTGTTCGTGTACGAAGACGACGACGAGCGCGCACCGGAAGCGTATGCCGCCTTCGTGCGCAAGCTGGTCAACTGGCTCGCGACCAAGACGGCCGAGGGCGACCTGTTCGAGATCGACACGGCGCTCAGGCCCAACGGCAATTCGGGGTTGTTGATCACGACCTTCGAAGCCTATGCCAACTACCAGCAGCAGCGCGGCAGCAACACGGCGTGGACCTGGGAACACCAGGCGATGACGCGGGCGCGCTTCGTGCTGGGCATGGACAGCCTCAGGCCGCGCTTCGACCTGGTGCGCGAAGCCGTGATCACCGCGCCGCGCAGCGTGGACGCGCTGAAGCTGGAGATCGAGGCCATGCGCGAGAAGGTGAGCGCCGCGCACCCGGTGAAGGCCGGCCGCTTCGACGTGAAGCACAGCCCGGGCGGCATGGTCGATGCCGAGTTCGCGGTGCAGTACCTCGTGCTGTCGCGCTCGGCGCAGCACCGCGAGCTGGTTCCCAACGTGGGCAACATTGCGTTACTGCGCCGCGCCGAAGCCGCGGGCCTTTTGCCCAAGGGCGTCGGCACGGCCGCCGCCGATGCCTACCGGTCGCTGCGCCGCGTGCAGCACCGGGCGCGCCTGAATGAAGAGCCGACGCACGTGGCGCAGGAGGAGTGCCGGGACGAGCGGCAGGCGATTGCGACCTTGTGGCACGTGGTGTTTGGCTGAGGAAGGAACGCAGAAGACGCAGAAGTTGCGCAGAAGACGCAAAAGAGAAACCAAATGGGCTTTTTGGATTCTTCTGCGTCTTCTGCGCACTTCTGCGTCTTCTGCGTTCCATGCGTCCTGTGTTGGCCACGGTGGTAGGCTTGCGGGTTGCGCCAAGTAGCCTCAATCCGGGAGGACCATGACTAGCCCGCGAACGCTGGCGGTTGCCGCCGCTGCGCTCACCCTCGTTGCCTGCGCCGTGAACCGGCCGCCCGAACAGGTGGAGGCGCCCGCGCCGCCGCAGTGGTATGCACCACTGCCGCACGGCGGGACGCTGGCCGATCTGGCGCTCTGGTGGCAGCAGTTCAACGACCCCCTGCTGATCGAGCTGATCGAAGCCGCGCAATCGGTGAGCCCTACCGTTGCATCGGCCGCCTCCCGCATCGAGCAGGCCCGCGCCACGCGCGTGGCCGCCGGTGCGGCGCTGCTGCCCACGGTGGACGCCAACGCCGCGGCCGCGCGCGCACGCCAGCCGCCCGCGCCCGTGGCGACCACGGTGCAGGTGGGCGCGCAGACTGCGTGGGAGGTCGACATCTTCGGCCGCAACAGGAATGCCGGGCGCGCTGCGCAATACCGTTTCGAAGGTGCGCAAGCCGGCTGGCACGAGGCACGCGTGGCCATCGCCGCCGAGACGGCCAACAGCTACGTCAACCTGCGCACCTGCGAGCGGCTGCTGGTGGTTGCGAACAACGACGCGAAGTCTCGCGCCGAGACTTCGCGCCTGACGAAGCTGAGCGCCGACGCCGGCTCCACCGCGCCGGCCGTCGCGGCGCGGGCCCGGGCCAGCGCAGCCGAGGCATCCGCGCGCGCGACGCAGCAGAAGGCGCTGTGCGACATCGAAGTCAAGTCGCTGGTGGCGCTCACCGGCATGCCCGAGCCGCGGTTGCGTGAGAAGCTGGGCGCGCGCTGGGTCGAGCCCGAACGATTTGCGCTGGTCGCGCTCGACGCCATCCCGGCGCGCCAGCTGCTGCAGCGCCCTGATGTGTACGTGGCCGAGCGCGAAGTGGCAGCGGCCAGCGCCGACGTGGGCAGCGCCCGCGCCGAGCAACTGCCGCGGCTCACGCTGTCCGGTTCGGTCGCCATCGGCAAGGCGCGCACCGGTGGGGCCACCGTCGACGCCGAGAGCTGGTCCATCGGCCCGCTGGCGCTGACGTTGCCGGTGTTCGACGGCGGGCGCCGCGCCGCGCAGGCCGATGCGGCTCTGGCCCGCTACGAAGAAGCCGTCGCGCTGTACCAGGCGCGCGTGCGGCAGGCGGTCGGCGAAGTGGAGCAGGCGCTCGTAACGCTGGAAAGCGCCCGCGCGCGCAGCGAAGACGCGCGCGTGGCGGTGGAAGGTTATCGCGCATCGTTCGCCGCGACCGAGGCGCGCTACCGCAGCGGCCTCGCAAGCCTGATCGAACTGGAAGACCAGCGGCGCGTCACGCTCGCCGCCGAGACCGCGCTCGTCGGCCTGCAGCGCGAGCGCGTGGCCGCCTGGATCGCGCTGTATCGCGCAGTCGGCGGCGGCTGGAAGCGACCCTGAAGGAGAACAAGAAGGATGCCCATTGCAAGGACCCACCGCCGCGCGCTCGCCGCCGTTGCGCTCGCGCTGCTGGCCGCTTGCGGCGACAGGCCCGCCGCGCAGGACCCCAAGGCCACGGCCAAGCCGGCACTGACGGTGACCACCACGCAGCCCCTGCAGGCCTCGCTGCCGCAGGTGCTGGCTGCCAACGGCAACCTCGCGGCCTGGCAGGAAGCCAGCGTGGGTACCGAGACGGCAGGCCTGCGCGTGGCCGAAGTGCGGGTGAACGTCGGTGACTTCGTGCGCAAGGGCCAGGTACTCGCCACCTTCGCGTCGGAGACCTTGCGCGCCGAAGTCGCGCAGGCGCGCGCGAGCCTCGCCGAGGCGGAGGCCGCGGCGGCCGACGCGGCCGGCAACGCACAACGCGCGCGCAGCCTCAGCGCCACCGGCGCACTGAGCGCGTCGCAGATCAACCAGTACCTGACCGCCGAGAAGACCGCGCAGGCGCGCGTGCAGGCCGCGCAGGCATTGGCGCAGGCGCAGCAGGTGCGGCTGGGCCAGACCACCGTGGAGGCGCCCGACGACGGCATCATCTCGGCCCGCATGGCTACCGTGGGCGCGGTGGTGGGCAACGGCGCCGAGCTGTTTCGCATCATCCGCAAGGGCCGCCTGGAATGGCGCGCCGAAGTCACGTCGACCGAACTAGGCCGCCTGACGCCCGGCACCACGGCAATCATCACCGCCGCCAGCGGCGCCCGCCTGGAAGGGCGCGTGCGCACCATCGGTCCCACGGTCGACCCGCAGAACCGGCTGGCGCTGGTCTACGTCGACGTGAAGCCGCTGCCCGGGCCGGCTGCCGGCAGCGCGCGCGCCGGCATGTTCGCGCGCGGCGAGTTCAACCTGGGCGCGGTGCCCGCCCTCACGGTGCCGCAGGCCTCGGTGGTGGTGCGCGACGGCTTCAGCTACGTGTTCCGCCTGAACCCGGACAACCGCGTGTCGCAGGTGAAGGTGCAGGTCGGGCGCATCGCCGGCGACCGCCTCGAGATCGTGTCGGGCCTGGGCGCCGACGCGCGCATCGTGGCGACGGGCGCGGGCTTCCTGAACGACGGCGACCTCGTGCGCGTGGCCGACAACACCGCGGTGGCCGGCGCCGGCGCCGCGTCGTCGCCGAAGAAGTAGCGCCATGATGAACGTCTCGTCCTGGTCGATCCGCAACCCCATCCCGGCGGTGATGATCTTCGTGCTGCTCACCTTCGGCGGCGTGATCTCGTTCAACGCGATGAAGGTGCAGAACTTCCCCGACATCGACCTGCCCACCGTCAGCGTCACCGCCTCGCTGCCGGGTGCGGCGCCCACGCAGCTCGAGACCGACGTGGCGCGCAAGATCGAGAATTCGGTGGCCACCGTGCAAGGGCTCAAGCACATCTACACGAAAGTGCAGGACGGCGTGGTGACGGTCACGGCGGAGTTCCGGCTCGAAAAACCGGTGCAGGAAGCGGTGGACGACGTGCGCTCGGCCGTGTCGCGCGTGCGCTCGGACCTGCCGGCCGACCTGCGCGACCCCATCGTGAGCAAGCTCGACCTGGCCAGCCAGCCGATGCTGGCCTTCACCATCGCGTCGAAACGCATGGACGACGAAGCGCTCTCGTGGTTCGTCGACAACGAGGTGTCGCGCAAGCTGCTGACGGTGCGCGGCGTGGGCGCCGTCACGCGGGTGGGCGGCGTGAACCGCGAGGTGCGGGTGGCGCTCGATGCGGGCAAGCTGCAGGCGCTGGGCGTCACGGCCGCCGACATCTCGCGCCAGCTGCGCCAGGTGCAGACCGAAAGCGCAGGCGGGCGCACCGACATCGGCGGCGGCGAGCAGCCGGTGCGCACGCTCGCCACGGTGAAGACGGCGCGCGAGATCGGCGAGATCGACGTGCCCATGGCCAGCGGGCGCAGCATCCGGCTGAAGGACGTGGCCACCGTCACCGACACGGTGGCCGAGCCGCGCGCCGCGGCACTGCTCAACGGGGCGCCGGTGGTGGGCTTCGAAGTCTCGCGCAGCCGCGGCGAGAGCGAAGTGGAGGTCGGCAAGGGCGTGCAGAAGGCACTGGCCGAACTGAAGCTGTCGCACCCCGACATCGTGCTGACCCAGGCCTTCGACTTCGTGACCCCAGTCGAGGAGGAGTACACCGGTTCGCTGCACCTGCTGTACGAGGGCGCGGCGCTGGCGGTGCTGGTGGTGTGGCTGTTCCTGCGCGACGTGCGCGCCACTTTCGTCTCCGCCGTCGCGCTGCCGATGTCGGTAATCCCGGCTTTCATCGGCATGTACCTGCTGGGCTTCTCGATCAACGTGGTGACGCTGCTCGCGCTGTCGCTGGTGATCGGCATCCTGGTGGACGACGCCATCGTGGAAGTCGAGAACATCGTGCGCCACCTGCGCATGGGCAAGAGCCCCTACCAGGCGGCGATGGAAGCGGCCGACGAGATCGGGCTGGCGGTGATCGCCACCACCTTCACGCTGATCGCGGTGTTCCTGCCCACCGCCTTCATGAGCGGCGTGGCCGGCAAGTTCTTCAAGCAGTTCGGCTGGACCGCTTCGCTCGCGGTGTTCGCCTCGCTGGTGGTCGCGCGCATCCTGACACCGATGATGGCGGCCTACATGCTCAGGCCCATCGTGACGAAGCACGAGGACCCTGCGTGGATGCGCATCTACCTGAAGTGCGTCAACTGGAGCATGACGCACCGCCTCGCCACCTTCGTGCTGGCGGCGGCCTTCTTCGTCGGCTCGGTCATGCTGATCCCGCTGCTGCCCACCGGCTTCATCCCGCCGGACGACAACTCGCAGACGCAGGTGTACCTGGAACTGCCGCCGGGCTCGACGCTGGAGCAGACCAAGGCCGCTGCCGAGCAGGCGCGGCAGGCCGTGATGAAGGTCCGGCACGTGCAAAGCGTGTACACCACCATCGGCGCGGGCAGCGCCGGCACCGACCCGTTCGCACCGTCCGGCGCGGCCGAAGCGCGCAAGGCCACGCTGACCATCCTGCTGGCCGACCGCGGCGACCGGCCGCGCAAGCAGGGCATCGAAAGCCACATCCGCACCGCGCTCGAGCCGATCCCCGGCGTGCGCAGCAAGGTGGGCCTGGGCGGCTCGGGCGAGAAGTACATCCTGGTGCTGGCCGGTGAGGACCCGCAGGCGCTGCAGCAGGCGGCGCACGCGGTCGAAAAGGACATCCGCACCATCCCCGGCATCGGGCAGGTAGCGTCGACCGCCAGCCTGATCCGCCCAGAGATCGCGGTGCGGCCCGACTTCACCAAGGCGGCCGACCTCGGCGTGACCAGCTCGGCCATCGCCGACACGCTGCGCATCGCCACGGCGGGCGACTACGACGTGGCGCTGCCCAAGCTGAACCTGTCGCAGCGGCAGGTGCCCATCGTGGTCAAGCTGCGGGAGGACGCGCGCAAGGACCTGCGCGTGCTGGAGCGCCTGGCCGTGCCCGGCTCGCGCGGCCCGGTGATGCTGGGCGAGGTGGCCACGCTGGAGCTCACCGGCGGCCCCGCGGTGATCGACCGCTACGACCGCTCGCGCAACATCAACTTCGAGATCGAGCTGTCGGGACTGCCGCTGGGCGACGTGGCGGCCGCAGTGCAGGAACTGCCCGCGGTGAAGAACCTGCCGCCCGGCGTGATGATCCGCGAGGTGGGCGATGCGGAAGTGATGGGCGAGCTGTTCGCGAGCTTCGGGCTGGCCATGCTGACCGGCGTGCTGTGCATCTACATCGTGCTGGTGCTGCTGTTCAAGGACTTCCTGCACCCGGTGACCATCCTCGCGGCGCTGCCGCTGTCGCTGGGCGGTGCGTTCGTCGGGCTGCTGATCGCGCAGAAGAGCTTTTCGATGCCCTCGCTCATCGGGCTCATCATGCTGATGGGCGTGGCCACCAAGAACTCGATCCTGCTGGTGGAGTACGCCATCGTGGCGCGGCGCGACCACGGCATGAACCGCTTCGAGGCGCTGCTGGACGCGTGCCACAAGCGCGCGCGGCCCATCATCATGACCACCATCGCCATGGGCGCGGGCATGCTGCCCATTGCCATCGGCTTCGGCACGGCCGACCCGAGCTTCCGCTCGCCGATGTCGATCGCGGTGATCGGAGGCCTCGTGACGTCCACCATCCTGAGCCTGCTGGTGGTGCCGGCGGTGTTCGAGTTCATGGACGACTTCGAGCACTGGATCCGCCAGCAGGCTGCTCGCGTGCGGCGACAATTCGCCCGATGGCGGCCGCAAACGACCTGATCGAACTGCGACTCACCAGCCTGGACGCCTTCGAGGCGGCGGCTGAGGAGCGCATCCCTTGCCGCGAGAAGCCGTTCCAGGTCGGCGTGAAGGACGGCGGCCGGCTGGTGATCCAGCCCGGGCTGTCGGTGCACCTCGGCCTCACCGTCCTCGGCGACGACCTGATACCGGTGCGCCGGGATGGGCTTGCGACGCTACAGCAGATGACGTACACGCCTTCGCACTTCCTCGGCAAGGCGCGCAACATCGTGCAGCAGGATGGGCGCTGGGTTGCACGCGCCGCCACCAGGCGGCGGCTGGACGACAGCGCGGTGCTGGTGGGCAGCCACCTCAACTACTACCACTGGCTGGTCGGCCACTTCCCGCGCCTCCTGATGGCGCGCCGCTACGGGCTGCTGGAAGGCTGCAAGATCCTCGTCAACCAGGACCTGCCCGCGTTCGCCGAGGAGTCGCTGCGCTGGCTGGGCATCGACCTGGGACTGCTGGAGCGCCTGCAGCCCGGCGAGGCGCTGCAGGTGGAAGAGGCGATGGTGCCAGCGATGCTGCTGGCCGACACGGTGGCGCATCCACTGGTGGCGCAGCTGGTGCGCGAAGCGCTGCCTGCGGCCGGCGCGGCACACGGCCGCCGCATCTACCTGTCGCGGCAGGACGCGGCCAACCGCCGGCTGCGCAACGAGGAGGCACTCATCGCGCAGCTGGAGCGGCACGGCTTCGAGCGCCACCTGCCGTCGGCGATGACGCTGCGCGAGCAGGTCGAGCTGTGTGCTTCGGCCGAAGCGATCGTCGCCGTGCACGGCGCCGCGCTCACGAACATGCTGTTCGCGCCGGCCGGAACGCGCATCATCGAAATCTTCACGCCCAGCCTTCCCGCGGGCTTCTTCCTGCTGCTGGCGCATGCCTGCGGGTTGCCGCACCAATGGGTGCCGGCGCAGGTGGTGGACCCGCGGCCCGATGCGAGCCCGCTGTACCACCTGCAGTGGGAAGTGGACCTGGACGTCATGGCGCAAGCGCTCCAGTCCCTATGACGCCGCTCTGGCAGCCGGGCCGGCACGAGCCCTTGCAGGCGACGGCGTGGAACGAGGGGCGCGCGCGCGAGGCGATCGAGCGCATCGGGCGCACCACCGAGGACGACTTCGCACGCGGCGGGCTGTGGACGGCGCACCCGCGCAGCTCGGGCAAGCAGGGGCCGCACTACATGCTGTATGCGGGCGCCTGCGGGACGATCTGGGCTCTGCATTACCTGGCCGCGCGCGGTGCCGTGACGCTGGCCAACGGCTACGCGCCGCATGTGCTGCCCCTGCTGCGGCCCAACCGCGGCGACTTCGGCGAGAGCGGCGCGCCGCCCTTCGGCTCCTACCTGATGGGGGACACCTCGATCCTCATGCTGCAGCACCTGCTGGCGGGCGGCTGCGAGGACGGGATTGCCGGGCTCATCGAGGCCAACATGGACCATCCCACCCGCGAGCTGATGTGGGGTGCGCCCGGCACCCTGCTGGCCGCGCTGCTGATGCACCGCCACACGGGCGAAGCGCGTTTCGCCGACCTGTTCCGCCGGACGGCCGCGCACCTGTGGGGCCAGCTGGCGTGGTCGGACGAGCACCAGTGCCACTACTGGACGCAGGACATGTACGGCGAGCGGTCCGACTTCCTCGACGCCGTGCACGGCTTCATCGGCACCGCTGCCCCGCTCGTAGCCGGGCGCGACCTGCTGCCCCCCGGCCGTTGGGCCGACTGGCAGGCCTGCATCGCGAACACCACGCGCCGCAATGCCGAACATGCAGGCGGCCTGGTCAACTGGCGGGCCCGCCTGAGTGAACCCCGCGGCAATGCGTGGCGCATGCAGTTCTGCCATGGCTCGCCCGGCTTCGTGGTGTGCCTGGGCGACTGGCCCGACGACTCGCTCGACGACCTGCTGGCAGGCGGCGCCGAGGCGGCTTGGCAGGCCGGCCCTCTGGCCAAGGGGCCGCAGCTGTGCCACGGCACCGCGGGCAACGGCTACGCCTTCCTCAAGTTGTGGCGGCGCACCGGCAACCCCCTCTGGCTGGAGCGGGCCCGCGCCTTCGCCATGCACGGCATCTTCCAGTACGAGCGCGAAGTGCAGCAGCACGGCCGCTTGTGGCATTCCCTGTGGACGGGGCACCTCGGCTTCGCGGTCTACCTGCTGGATTGCGTGGAGGCAACGGACCGCTTCCCGACGTTGGACATTTTTTATACATGAGCTAATTAACACCTTGTTACCGCATGACGAAACTTGTTACCATGCCCGCGAAGGAGTGAGTCATGGCAACAAAGACCTACGGCATGGGGGCGGGGATGTGGGGACCCGGGATCCCGGCGGAATACATGGCCGTATTCGACGAGCTCTACCTGACGTTCGACGGCTCCCGCAGCGTCCACCTGGGCGCCGGCTTCGACGCCGAACTCATCTATGCCGAGCTCGGCCTGGATGTCACCCTGAACTACGAATTCGGCTTCGGGCTGCTGGCCGACATCGCACTCAACACCGGCGAGATCGAGGTCGCCTACCAGTTCGACCCGATGGCCACCAAGTCGATGAAGCTCGACACCATCAACCAGAAGTCCTGGGTCGACACCAGCAACTACCTCGTCACCGCAGCAGCCATCAGCACCACGGGCCTGCACCTCGAGGAGTCGCACCTGTATGTCGACCTGGCGGCGAACTTCGAGGGCTCGGTCGACGTCAACCTGTCGGCCGCCGCGGGCATCGACCTGATCATCGAAGAGCTCGAAGCCAGCGCCTCGGCCGGCTTCACCATCGACCTGCCCACCATCAGCGCTGGGGTCGAGCTGGTCAGCATGGACTTCGGCGACGGCGAGAAGACCTTCAGCGGCGACTACGGTTCGCTCACGTTCGCGCTGCCCACAGGAACCGCACAGTCCTCGGACACCTTGCTGGCCGACCCGGGCGACGGCCTCGCCAATGTCTCGACCAGCCAGGTGAGCGACCCGTTCGCAATCGTCTCGGTCGATTTCGTCGCCGTGGCGGCGGCCCTGTGCGGGATTCCGCCGGAAGTGTTCAGCGGCGCCATCGACGAGAGCATCCTCGGCTTCTTCATCGACCTCGAATACACCGTGCTGTCGGAAGTGCTGAGCGAGAACGCTTCGCTGCGGCAGGACTTCACGTTCGACGCCACCGGCGTCGCGGTGACGATGGTCTCGAAGTTCGGGCCCACCTACAAGATCGACGGCTTCACGGAGACCGTCACCGGCCAGATCGGCGACAAGTTCGAGTTCGCCACGCCGGAAGGCGAGGGCACGTTCAAGGTCACCGCCACCTACGAGCTGCTGGGCACGCTGACGCTGGAGCACTATATCCACCTGACCACCTCCTACGTGGTGACGATGCTCGAAGCGAGCGTGGAAGCCGGCATCGACTTCGCCGACATCACGAGCATCTCGCTCGGCCCGGTCGGCTTCGGCCCGCTGATGCAGGAGGGCATCGAAGGCCTGCCGATCGACATCAAGTTCCTGGAAGTCTCCACGCCGTACAGCCTGGGCATCACCGAGGAGACCTACTACATCCAGTGGGAGAAGTTCTACACCGGCACGGTTGGCGCCGACAACTTCGTCTTCACCACGCACCAGCCCTCCGCCAGCGGCGACACCGGCAACGACAAGCTGACCGGCAACACACTGGCCAACACCATCTTCGGTGACGGCGGCAACGACACGCTTCGAGGCGGCGACGGCAACGACACGCTGGACGGCGGGCTGGGACGCGACGCCCTGTACGGCGACGACGGCATGGACAGCCTGTACGGTGGCGCGCGCGAAGACACGCTGTACGGCGGGGACGGACGCGACCTGCTGGACGGCGGCGCCAGCAGCGACACGGCCAGCTACGCCGGCATGTCGCAGGGCGTGGTGGCCGACTTCCAGGCGACACAGAACAACACCAACAGCGCGCGCGGCGACACCTACGTGTCGATCGAGAACCTCACCGGCACATCGCACAACGACACCCTTTCGGGCAATCGCGGCGGCAACGTAATCGACGGCGGTGACGGTGACGACGTGCTGTGGGGACGGCTCGGTCGCGACACGCTCACCGGCGGCGCAGGCAACGATGTGTTCCGCTTCAACAGCTCCTCCGAAGGCGGCGACCAGGTGACCGACTTTGCTGCAGGCGACCGGGTGGCACTGAAGGCATCGGCGTTCGGGTTGGACGCACTCGTCGACGGCCAGAACTTCGTGGGCGGCGCCGGCGCCGCAGCCACGGCGGCGGTCGCGACGGTCCTGTTCGATACCTCGACAGCCCAGTTGCTATGGGATGCGGACGGCACGGGCCCGGCCGCGCCGGTCCTGCTGGCGACGATCACCGGAGCCGCGTTGGCAGTGACCGACGTTGTGTTGGCCTAGGAACGGATGCGGCTGACGAGGGCCGTGGTGGAATAGCCGTCGATAAAAGGAATGGCGAGCGATTGCCCGCCCCAGCCCTGCACGACGCGCGTTTCCTCGAGCCGCGCCATGTCGTAGTCGCCGCCCTTCACGTACACCTGCGGCTTCAGCTCGCCCAGCAGGCGCACCGGCGTGTCTTCGTCGAAGAAGGTCACCAGGCTCACTGATTCGAGCGCCGCGATGACCGCCGCGCGGTCGGCCTCGCGGTTGAGCGGCCGGTCCGGCCCTTTGCCGAGGCGCCTGGCCGACGCGTCCGTGTTGAGGGCCACCACCAGGCTGGCGCCAAGCGCACGCGCCTGGGCCAGGTAGCTCACATGGCCGCGGTGCAGCACGTCGAAGACGCCGTTGGTGAACACCACCGGCCGCGGCAATTGCGCCACGCGGGCGGCCACTTCCTCGCGCGGGACGATCTTCCCGAGAAAGGCGGGCGCGGCGCTCACGCGGCGTCAGGTACCGCCCCGCCGCCGGCCGGGCCCAGGCTGGCCTGCAGTTCCTTGCGGAAGCGGTTGAGCTCCTGCACGCTCTTGAAGCTGCGGTCCATCAGCAGGCTCATGTTGTGCAGGATGCGCTCGACCACCTTGCTTTCCCACACGGCGTCGAAGTTGATCTGCTTGTCCAGCCACTCCTCGAGCCACTCGGGGTTGGGCAGGCGCGACTGGATGGTGTCGCGCGGGAACAGCGCCTTGTTGACGTGCAGGTTGGTCGGGTGCAGCGCCTGCGCCGTGCGCCGCGCGCTGGCCATCAGCACGCCCACCTTGGCGAACGCGGCCTTGGCTTCCACGCCGAAGTTGGTGATGGCGCGCCTCATGTAGCGCAGGTAGGCGCCGCCGTGGCGTGCCTCGTCCTGCGACAGCGTGGTGTAGATGTGCTTGATGACCGGCTCGGTGTGCCACTCCGAAGCCCGGCGGTACCAGTGGTTCAGGCGGATCTCGCCGCAGAAGTGCAGCATCAGCGTCTCGAGCGCGGGCGCGGGGTCGAACTCGAAGCGGATCTCGTGCAGCTCCTGCTCGGTCGGCACCAGGTCGGGCCGGAAGCGGCGCAGGTATTCCATGAGCACCAGCGAATGCTTCTGCTCCTCGAAGAACCAGATGGACATGAAGGCCGAGAAGTCGCTGTCGTCGCGGTTGTCGCGCAGGAACATCTCGGTGGCCGGCAGCGCCGCCCACTCGGTGATGGCATTCATCTTGATGGTCTGCGCCTGCTCGTCGGACAGCAGGGAGGCATCGAACGTGTCCCAGGGGATGTCCTTGTCCATGTCCCAGCGGACGGATTCGAGCTGCTTGAAAAGTTCGGGATAGAGCATGGGGGGCTTTCGCGGCTGCCCGGATTTTAAGCGCGCCGTGTGAAAAAGGCCTTACGGATCAGGGAGATACTTCGGACAATGGGTACCCATCCGGAGAAATTGCGATGTTGAGACTGCTGAGCGCTGCGTTGTTCCTGTTGGTCGCCCCGTCCGCCCAGGCCGCGGGCACCTGCCCGGCCACCCTGCAGCACACCTTCCCGCGGCTGCAGGACGAGGCGCCGCAGAACCTGTGCCAGTACGCCGGGCGCGTCGTGCTGGTGGTCAATACGGCCAGCTATTGCGGCTTCACGCCGCAGTACAAGGGGCTGGAAGCGCTGTACGAGCGCTACAAGGGACGCGGCCTGGTGGTGCTGGGCTTCCCGTCCAACGACTTCCGCCAGGAAAAGGCCAGCAACAAGGAAATCGCCGACTTCTGCGAAAACACCTTCGGCGTGAAGTTCCCGATGTTCGGTGCCTCCAGCGTGCGCGGCGACGACGCCAACCCGCTGTTCAAGCAGCTCGCCGCGCAAAGCGGCACCGCGCCGAAGTGGAACTTCTACAAGTACCTGGTCGCGCGCAACGGCAAGGTGGTCGGCCAGTGGGGCAGCAATACCACCCCTGAAGACAAGGCCTTCGTGGCCGAAGTCGAAAAGCAGCTACAGGCTCGCTGAGAGCCTGTAGTGCCGGGAAGAAAATGGCTGCGAAGCGCCCTGGAACGAAGGAGGGAGGGAGGGAGGAGGAGAAGAGGCGCCCCAGGATTGCTCCGGACTCGAGGTCCGAGGCTTCGCAGCGTCAAAGGGGTGTAAGTCCGTCCCTGCCTTCTTGCGTGATGGACTCGGCCACGCTCGTGCAGGTTCCGCCTGCGGGGCCGGCGGCAAGGTAAATTTTTGTGAACGGCTGAGCCGCCCGGCCTCAAGCGGGCTTGGTATCCACGAAGCTCGGGCGCTGCGCCAGCTTCTCGTACAGCTTCGCCAGGTTCGGATAGGGCGTGCGCCAGTCGATGTCGGCGAAGCGGAAGTCCAGGTAGCCCAGCGCGCAGCCCACCGCTATGTCGGCCAGGCTCAGGTAGATGCCTGCGCAGAACGGCTTGTCGCCCAGGCCCTGGCTCATGGCCTTCAGGCTGGCTTGCGTCTTGGCCATCTGCCGGTCGATCCAGGCCGGCGAGCGCTGCGCCTTCGTGCGGCCGCCCCAGTTGGCTTCCATCCGCGCCAGGATCAGCGCGTCCAGTACGCCGTCGGCCAGCGCCTCCCAGGTCTTCACCTCGGCACGCTCGCGGCCGACCGCCGGGATCAGCTTGCCCACCGGCGACAGCGTGTCGAGGTACTCGACGATGACGCGCGAGTCGAACAGCGCTTCGCCGCCTTCCATCACCAGGCACGGCACCTTGCCGAGCGGGTTGGACTGCATGATCGTGGTGTCGGCAGACCAGACGTCTTCCAGCACGAACTGGTAGTCCAGCTTCTTCTCGGCCATCACGACGCGCACTTTGCGCACGTACGGGCTGGTGGTGGCTCCGATCAACTTCATGGCAGGTTTCGTTCGTGTTCTTGGGTTCGGTTCATTCTAGGGGAAGCCGATTCGCCCCCTGTCGCGCTCAGGCGACAGCGGGTTCTCCCTGAGTGCCACGATGGTGCAGCCTACAATTTCGGCATGACGCCTGCTCCCATCTCCGCGCTGTCCCCGCTGGACGGACGCTATGCCAACCGCCTCGCGCCCCTGAGGCCCCTGATGAGCGAGCAGGGCTACATGCACAAGCGCGTGCAGGTCGAAGTCTGCTGGTTCATCGCGCTGTCCGACGCCGGCTTCGCCGAATTCAAACCGCTCAGTCCGGGAGCGCGCACTTACTTGCTGGGGCTCGTGAAGAACTTCAGCGAGCACGATGCGCTGGCCATCAAGGAAATCGAAAAGACCACCAACCACGATGTGAAAGCGGTGGAGTACTGGATCAAGTCCCGGTTCGAGGCCCGGCCCGAGTTGCGGGCCGCCAGCGAGTTCGTGCACTTCGCCTGCACCAGCGAGGACATCAACAACACTGCCCATGCGCTGCAGCTGAAAGGGGCGCGCTCGCAGGTGCTGCTGCCGGCCCTGGACAAGGTGATCGAACAGCTGCGTGAGATGGCGCATGCGTACGCCGCCGTCCCGATGCTCAGCCGCACGCACGGGCAGACCGCAAGCCCCACCACCGTGGGCAAGGAGATTGCCAACGTGGTGGTGCGCCTGAAGGCGGCGCGCGAGCGCATCGCATCCGTGAAGCTGCTGGCCAAGATGAACGGCGCGGTGGGCAACTACAACGCGCACCTGTCGGCCTGGCCCGACTTCGACTGGGAGGCCTTCAGCCGCAAGGTGGTGGAGTCGCCCGAGCCGCTGGGGCTGGAACTCGCCTTCCAGCCCTACAGCATCCAGATCGAGCCGCACGACTACATGGCGGAGCTGTTCGACGCGGTGGCGCGTGCCAACACCATCCTGGTGGACTGGGCGCGCGACGCCTGGGGCTACATCAGCCTCGGCTACTTCAAGCAGCGGCTGCGCGACGGCGAAATCGGCTCGTCGACCATGCCGCACAAGGTCAACCCGATCGACTTCGAGAACGCCGAAGGCAACCTCGGGCTGGCCAACGCGGTGCTGCGCCACCTGTCCGAAAAGCTGCCGGTCTCGCGCTGGCAGCGCGACCTGACCGACTCCACGGTGCTGCGCAACATGGGCGTGGCGCTGGGCTATGCGGCGCTCGGCTACCACTCGCTGGCCACCGGCCACGCCAAGCTGGAGCTGAACGAAGAGGCGCTGCGCGAGGACCTGGACGGCGCGTGGGAAGTGCTGGCCGAGCCGATCCAGACCGTGATGCGGCGCTACGGCGTGCAGGGCGCCTACGAGAAGCTGAAGGAGGTGACGCGCGGCAAGGCGGTACGTGCCGAAGACCTGCACGGCTTGATCCGCTCGCTGGAGATCCCGCAGGCCGACAAGGACCGCCTGCTGGCGCTGACGCCGGCCTCGTACATCGGCAAGGCCGCCGAACTCGCGCGGCGCTGCTGAACGCCCGCCGCATGTTCGATTCGAAGTGCATCCCGGGCATGATCGAGCCCATCGAGCAGGACCTGCTGCGCGACGTGGCGCTCAGCGCCGGCCTGCAGCCCGGTGAGGTGGTGTGCGAGTTCGGGGCCTTCTTCGGCCGCAGCACGATGGCGCTGGCGGCCGGCCTGCTCGAAGCGGGGATCGACCCGGCTGCACACGGCGCCCCGGCGCTCGTCACGTATGACCTCTTCTCGTGCTCGACCCACGCGAACTTCCACCGGTCCGTGCGGTACGTGGCCAACGAGGCGGGCGTCGGCCACCTGCTGGCGACGGCGCACGGCCGCATCGACTTCCTGCCTGTATTCGACCACTACCTGCGCGGCCTGCCGCCCGGGCTGGTGGAGCGCCGCCGCGCTCGGCTGGCCGACGCGCGCCACGACGGCCGTCCGATCGCCGCGATGCACATCGACGCGCCCAAGTGGTACGAGGAGTACATGCAGGTGCTGCGCGAGTTCGGGCCTTCGCTCAAGCCAGGCGCGCTGGTCGTGCTGCAGGACTACTTCTACCATTGGTCGGCCACGCTGGTCGCCATGGTGCAGGTGATGCTGGACCGGCAGGTCCTTCAGCCGCTCGAAACGGCGGCCAGCTCGCTGCTGGTGCGCACCCGCCAGCCGCTCACGGCGGCGCTGATCGAAGAGTTCGACGCGAGCTACCGTGGCAGCGACCCGCTGGCTCTGGTGCGCCGCGCCATCGCCACCTTCGAAGGCTTCGACATGGACCGCCCCGAGATCTTCCTCGCCCGGCTGCACATGGCGGGGCTGCAACTGGCCCGCGAGCTGGGCCGTGAAGACGAGGCCGCCGCATTCCTGCGCGGCGTGGATGCCGGGCGCGAGCATCCTGCGGCGGCAACCATGCTCGCCGACGACTGGGCCGACCTGACGCACCACGAGTTCTCGCAGCGCCGCCTGTACGAAGTGGACGTGCAGGCCGACGGCGCCGCCTGAGAACCCGAGCAGCTCATGGCCATCAAGTCCACCATCTTCAAGGCGAACCTCTCGGTCGCCGACATCGACCGCGGCTACTACGCGGACCATGCGCTCACCATCGCGCGGCACCCGAGCGAGAACGACGAGCGCATGATGATGCGGCTGGCCGCTTTCGCGCTGAATGCGCACGAGGTGCAGACCCTGTGCAACGGCGACGCCACGCTCACTTTCGGCGGCGGCCTGTCGACGCCGGACGACCCCGACGTGGTGCTGCGCGACTTCACCGGCGCCACCCGCCTGTGGATCGAAGTCGGCCAGCCCGACGAGACGCCCATCGCCCGGGCGTGCCGGCAGGCCGACCAGGTGGCCGTCTACGCGTTCCACCACGCCGCCGAGGTCTGGTGGAAGGGCCTGCAGAACAAGGTAGCGCGTTACGCCAACCTCTCGGTGTGGCGCATGCCCGCCGAGGAGTCCCAGGCGCTCGCCACCATGGCCGAGCGCAGCATGCAGTTGCAGGCCACCGTGCAGGAGGGCTCGCTGCTGCTGGCCGACGCGCGCACCCACGTGTCGGTCCACCCGGTCCGCTGGAAATGACTTCACCAGCCCCGCCGGGTTGACGAAGATCAACGGGCGCGGCGCCGCGCCTGCCAAGAATGGTCCTCACCGTTTGATCACGAGAGGACCGGGCCATGCTGCAGATCCGCATTCACGGCCGTGGCGGCCAGGGCGTCGTCACCGCCGCCGAGTTGCTGTCCGTCGCCGCCTTCGAGCAGGGCCGCCACGCGCAGGCCTTCCCCAGTTTCGGCTCGGAGCGCACGGGCGCGCCGGTGGTGGCGTTCTGCCGCATCGACGACCGGCCGATCCGGCTGCGCGAGCCGGTCCTGGCGCCCGACGTCGTGATCGTGCAGGACCCGACGCTGCTGCACCAGGTCGACGTGTTCCAGGGCCTGCACCCCGAAGGCTTCGTGCTGATCAACAGCCGCCGCGACCCCGCGAGCCTGGGCATGGGCGACCTGCGTGCGCGCTTCCCTGCGGTGCAGATCGCCACCGTGCCGGCGACCGAGATCGCCCTGCGCCACCTCGGGCGGCCGCTGCCCGGGGCCGCGCTGCTCGGCGGCTTTGCGGCGCTGGCGGGGCTGGTCTCGCTCGACGCGGTGCTGCACGCCATCGAAGACAAGTTCCAGGGCAAGGTCGCAGCCGGCAACATCGCGGCGGCCACCGAAGCTTACGGGTATGTCGAAGCCGAGCACTGGGAGGGCGTCGATGCTGCGGCAGATTGAAGGCTCGCAGGCGGTAGCCCAGGGTGTGGCACTGAGCCGCCCCGAAGTGATCTGCGCCTACCCGATCTCGCCGCAGACGCACATCGTCGAGGGACTCGGCGAGCTGGTGAAGGACGGCACGCTCTCGCCCTGCGAGTTCATCAACGTGGAAAGCGAGTTCGCAGCGATGAGCGTGGCCATCGGCGCTTCGGCCACCGGCGCGCGCAGTTACACCGCCACCGCCAGCCAGGGCCTGCTGTTCATGGCCGAGGCGGTGTACAACGCATCGGGCCTCGGCCTGCCGATCGTGATGACGGTGGCCAACCGCGCCATCGGCGCGCCCATCAACATCTGGAACGACCACAGCGACTCGATGAGCCAGCGCGACTGCGGCTGGCTGCAGCTGTTCGCCGAGACCAACCAGGAAGCGATGGACCTGCACATCCAGGCCTTCAAGCTCGGCGAGGAGCTGTCGATGCCGGTCATGGTGTGCATGGACGGCTTCATCCTGACGCATGCCTACGAGCGCGTCGACGTGCCCTCGCAGGCCGACGTCGACGCCTTCCTGCCGCCCTACGAGCCGCGGCAGGTGCTGGACCCGGCCGAGCCGGTGTCCATCGGCGCCATGGTGGGGCCCGAAGCCTTCATGGAAGTGCGCTACATCGCGCATGCCAAGCAGACGATGGCGCTGGGCCTCATCCCGCAGATCGCCCAGGAGTTCGCCGCGCGCTTCGGGCGCGACTCGGGCGGGCTGGTGCGTGCCTATCGCTGCGAGGACGCCGAGACCATCGTCGTTGCGCTCGGCTCGGTGCTCGGCACGATCAAGGACACGGTGGACGAGTTGCGCGCCACGGGCCTGAAGATCGGCGTGCTGGGCATCCAGTCGTTCCGGCCGTTCCCGCTGGCTGCCGTGCGCGCGGCGCTGCAGGGCGCCAAGCGCGTAGTGGTGCTGGAGAAGAGTTTCTCGGTGGGGATGGGCGGCGTCGTTTCAACCGACGTGCGCGTGGCGCTGTCGGGGCTGCAGCTGCACGGCTACACCGTGATCGCCGGGCTCGGCGGCCGCGCGATCACCAAGGCGTCGCTGGCGCGCATGCTGCTGCAAGCGGTGGCCGACCGCCTCGCGCCGCTCACCTTCCTGGACCTCGACTGGCGCATCGTCAACCGCCAGCTCGAGCGCGAAGCCGCCACGCGGCGTAGCGGCCCGATCGCCGAGAACCTGCTGCGCGACATCGGCACCGTGGCGTCGAAAGTGCACTAGCGATGACCCAACCCGTCAAGTTCTACCAGACCGGCACCTTCACCGTCGGCAACCGCCTGCTGGCGCCCGAGCAGCGCACGGTACAGGCCGGCATCGAACGCAACAACTCGCTCAATTCGGGCCACCGCGCCTGCCAGGGCTGCGGCGAGGCACTGGGCGCGCGCTACGCCGTGGACGCCGCGATCCGCGCGACCGGCGGCCACCTGATCGCGGCCAACGCGACCGGCTGCCTCGAGGTGTTCTCCACGCCCTATCCCGAGACCTCGTGGCAGCTGCCCTGGATCCACTCGCTGTTTGGCAATGCAGCGGCCGTGGGCACGGGCATCGCCGCGGCGCTGCGCGTGAAGGGCCGCACGGACGTCCGCGTGATCGCGCAGGGCGGCGACGGCGGCACCACCGACATCGGGCTGGGGTGCCTGTCGGGCATGTTCGAACGCAACGACGACGTGCTCTACATCTGCTACGACAACGAGGCCTACATGAACACCGGCGTGCAGCGCAGCTCGGCCACGCCGCCGGCCGCGCGCACCGCCACCACCATGGCCGTGGGCGAGCGGCCCGGCGCCGAGTTCGGCCAGGGCAAGAACCTGCCGCTGATCGCCATGGCGCACGAGATTGCCTACGTGGCCACCGCCACCGTGGCCGACCTGCACGACCTGGAAGACAAGGTGGTGAAGGCGATGAGCCTGCGCGGCGCGCGCTACCTGCATGTGCTGGTGCCGTGCCCGCTCGGCTGGGGCTCGGCCAGCCACGACACGATCCGGCTGGCCCGGCTGGCGCGCGAGACCGGCATCTTCCCGGTGTTCGAGGCCGAGCGCGGCGAGGTGACATCGGTCAGCAAGATCCGCCACCGCGTGCCGGTCGAGGCCTACCTGCAGCCGCAGAAGCGCTTTGCGCACCTGTTCGGGCCGCAGGGGCACACGGACATGCTGGCGCGCATCCAGGCCAATGCCGACCGCAACATCCGGCGCTTCGGCCTGCTGGACGAGGGACAGCCGGCATGACCATGCGTAAACCGTTCGCGATCACGCTCGACCCCGGCTCGTCGCTCGCCAACAAGACCGGCAGCTGGCGCACCGAGCGGCCGGTCTACGTCGACCGCCTGCCGCCGTGCAATGCCCAGTGCCCCGCCGGCGAGGACATCCAGGGCTGGCTGTTCCACGCGGAAAGCGGCCAGTACGAACAGGCGTGGCGCCACCTGGTGCGCGACAACCCCTTCCCCGCCGTGATGGGCCGCGTGTGCTACCACTCGTGCGAGGGCGCGTGCAACCGCGGCAAGCTCGACTCGGCCGTCGGCATCAACTCGGTGGAGCGTTTCCTGGGCGACGAGGCCCTGCGGCGCGGCTGGCGCTTTGCGCCGCCGGCCGCCGAGTCGGGCCGCCACGTGCTCGTGGTCGGGGCCGGCCCGTCCGGCCTGTCGGCCGCCTACCACCTGCGCAGCCGCGGCCACGCCGTCACCGTGGTCGACGCCGGGCCGCGCGCGGGCGGCATGATGCGCTTCGGCATCCCGCAGTACCGCCTGCCGCGCGACGTGCTCGACGCCGAGGTCCAGCGCATCGTCGACATGGGGGTCACGCTGAAGCTCGATACCAAGGTCAACGACCTCGAGCGCGAACTGCGCGAAGGCCACTACGAGGCGGCCTTCCTCGCAGTGGGCGCGCATGTGGCCAAGCGGGCCTTCATCCCGGCCAAGGACTCGTCGCGCATCCTCGACGCGGTGGCGGTGCTGCGCTCGATGGAAGGCGAAGACAAGCCGATGCTGGGCCGGCGCGTGGTGGTGTACGGCGGCGGCAACACCGCCATCGACGTGGCGCGCACGGCCAAGCGGCTCGGCGCCACCGAAGCCGTGATCGTCTACCGCCGCACGCGCGAGCGCATGCCGGCGCACGACTTCGAAGTGGAAGAGGCGCTGCAGGAAGGCGTGCTGGTGAAGTGGCTGTCGACCATCAAGCGGGCCGACGGCGACGCGCTCACCATCGAGAAGATGGCACTGGACGACAAGGGCTACCCGGTACCCACCGGCGAGTACGAGACGCTGGAAGCCGACTCGCTGGTGCTGGCGCTGGGGCAGGACGTCGACCTCGGTTTCCTCGACCGCCTGCCGGGGCTTCAGGTGCGCGACGGCGTGGTGCAGGTCGACCCGTCGACGCTGATGACCGGCTACCCCGGCGTGTTCGCCGGTGGCGACATGGTCCCCGCGGAGCGCAACGTGACGGTGGCGGTGGGCCACGGCAAGAAGGCCGCGCGCCACGTCGACGCGTGGCTGCGCGGGCGCGCCGGGACGTCCGAGCCCAAGCACGCGCCGGCCGGCTTCGAGCGGCTCAATCCCTGGTACTACAGCGACGCGCCCAAGACGATGCGGCCGCAGCTCGACGTGGCGCGGCGCACCAGCAGCTTCGACGAGGTGCAGGGTGGGCTGACCGAGGAGAACGCCCTGTTCGAGGCGCGCCGGTGCCTGTCGTGCGGCAACTGCTTCGAATGCGACAACTGCTACGGCGTCTGCCCCGACAACGCGGTGGTGAAGCTCGGGCCGGGGACGCGCTACAGCATCAACCTCGACTATTGCAAGGGCTGCGGCATCTGCGCCGCCGAGTGCCCGTGCGGCGCCATCGAGATGGTGCCGGAATCGATCTAAGCCGGCATCATCCGCCCGCACTGCCAGCACGAGCCGAAGCCGCCTTCCACCCTTTCGCCGCAGTCGCACACCCACTGGCGCTGCGGCATGTGCTGCAGCTCGGCCAGCAGGCTGCGTGCGGCAGCTTCCTGCTCGTCGTGCGTGATCCAGACTTCCGGCAGGCACTGGTCGGGCGGCAGCTCGCCGGCGGCGGCGCCCAGGAAGTAGCGCTGCACCGAGGCTTCGATGCCGCCCTGCCGCAGCACGTCGGCCCAGAGCGCAGCGATCGCGATGTTGGGAGCCTGCACGAGCTTTCGCATGGGCGCAGCTTAGCTCAGCGCCACCGCCCGCTCGGTAGAACCCCGCATCGCGCGGCCTTGCGGCGTTGACCCTGCGCAATACCCGTAACGGCCGTCAGGGCATTCTCGCGGTCCCATCGTGCACCCAAGGGCCAGCCGGCCCGCCCCGCCATGCACAAACCGAGCGGCACCGACCTCCTCGAGCCCAGGCTCATCACCGCGCAACACGCGGCCCTGCTCGTGCGCCCGGGCAACCGCGTCTTCGTGGGCACGGGCTGCGCCACGCCACGCACCCTGGTGGCGGCGATCGAGGCCCTGCCGATGCCGATCCCGGACGTCGAGTTCGTCCATTTCATCACCACCGGCGCCATTCCGCACGACGAGGCCGGCCGCGCCACCACGCGCTACCGGCACCGGTCGTTCTTCATCGGCTCCGACGTGCGCGCCGCCGTGCGGCAGGGCCTGGCCGAATACGTGCCGCTGCCGATCTCGCGCGTGCCCCAGCTGTTCGCCAACCGGCGCATCCCGGTCGACGTCGCCCTGGTCCAGGTGTCGATGCCGGACGAGTTCGGCTACGTGAGCCTCGGCGTGTCGGTCGACGTGGTGGCCGCGGCCATCGAAAACGCGCGGCTGGTGATCGCCGAGATCAATCCGGCGATGCCGTGGACCATGGGCGAATCCACCGTGCACCTGAGCCGCATCCACCACGCGGTGCGCGTCGATGTGCCGGTCACCGAGTACGTGCACCTGCCCGCCGGCGAGCACGTGGTGCAGCAGATCGCGCGCTACATTGCCAGCATCATCGAGGACGGCTCCACGCTGCAGATCGGCCTGGGGCGCATCCCGAACGAGGCGCTGGCGCACCTGCAGGACCGCAAGGACCTCGGCATCCACTCCGACGTGGTCACCGACGCGATCATCCCGCTGCTGGAGAAGGGCATCCTGAACGGCCGCGCCAAGAGCCAGCACCGCGGCAAGATCGTGACCAGCTTCGCGCTGGGCACCCGGCGGCTCTACGACATCGTCGACCGCAACCCGCTGTTCTCGTTCCAGCCGATCGAGACCGTGTGCCACCCGGTCACCATCGCATCGCAGCACAAGATGGTGTCGGTCACGCAGGCGTTCGCCGTCGACCTCGCCGGGCAGGTGTGCAACGACCAGTTCGACGGCGAGTTCTACAGCGGCCTGGGCGCGCAGGGTGACTTCCTGCGCGGCGCCTCGCGCTCGCCGGGCGGCAAGCCGATCATCTGCCTGGCTTCGACCACCGACGACGGCGGCACTTCGCGCATCCGTCCGCGGCTGCTCGAAGGCGAAGCTGCCGGTGTGCCGCGCACCGACGTGCACTACGTGATCACCGAGTACGGGGCGGCGTACCTGTTCGGCAAGTCGATCCGCGAACGTGCGCTCGCGCTGATCGAACTGGCCCACCCCCGGTACCGGCCCTGGCTGCTCGAGGAGGCCAAGCGCCTGGGCTACGTGGCGGCCGACCAGACCCTGCAGACCATGCGCTCCTACCCCGTGGAGGAAGAGCGCTGGCTGGCGCTGAAGGACGGCCGCACGGTGCTGCTGCGCCCGGCGCGCGCATCGGACGCGCCGGCCATCCGCCAGCTCTTCTTCAAGCTGCCGCCGGGCGACATCTACACGCGCTTCTTCCGCCGCGTGAAGTCGCTCACCCAGAACGAGGTGGAGCGGCTGTGCAACTACGACTACGAGGACGAGGTCGGCTTCGTGGCAGTCACCGGCCCGCGCGAGAACGAAGCCATCGTCGGGCAGGCCTGCTACTTCGTGAACCCGCCGACCAACCTGGCGGAAACCGCCTTCCTGATCGACCCTGCCTGGCAGGGCTCGGGGCTGGGCTCGGGCCTGCAGGAGCGGCTGGCCCAGCATGCGCGGCAACGCGGCGTGCGCGGCTTCGTGGCCGAGATCCTGCCGCAGAACGCGCGGATGATCGCGCTGGCGCGTCGCGGCTCCGAACGGGTGCAGGTGCACCGCGACGCAGACTCGGTGCACGTCACCACTTTCTTCTAATCTAGGCCCTTTCGGCGTAGCGGTTGAAGCGCCAGGCCCCGCCTTCGATCGTGATGCGCCGCCAGACCTGCCGCTTTTCGCCCGGCGTCATGCCGGTCCAGTGCTGCACCTCGGCAAAACTGCGCCCGCAGCCCTTGCACTGCGCGTCGCCCTGGCTGGTGGAGCAGATGGCGATGCAGGGCGTGTCGGGCAGGGTGTCGTACCAGCTCTTCCATGCGGCCCAGGCGGCCGGCGGGAAGCCGCGCTCATCGGCTTCGTCCTGGTGGTGGAACACCATCAGGGCGTACACCTCGGCCAGCGCCCGCAGCTCAGGCGCCAGCGTCACCCCGTCGGGCGAGGGCCGGCGCTCGCGCCAGAAGTTAATGGCCGCTTCGATGTCGGTGATGTGGATGCCGGCCATGACTTTGCCGAAAAGCTGCGGCGATGATACGCATTCCTACTACTTCGCGTTCGCGCCGCCTGTGCTCTAATCCTGCCTGCGAAGGGGAGTAGCTCCAGGCCGCGCGAGCGGCACAGGCGGCAGGTCGTCAATACGAAGCGCAAGCTTCCGGCCTGCCCGGCAATATTCCAGTTGCCGAGCCAGACCTTCGATTCGGACCTACCCCATTGAACTGAATCGGAGCCCTTTCTCATGGAATTCCTGTCTCCCGCGTGGTTTTCGGCCTTGCTGGCCATCATCCTCATCGACCTGGTGCTGGCCGGCGACAACGCGATCGTGATCGCACTGGCCGCGCGCAACCTCCCGCCCCACCTGCAGAAGAAAGCCATCCTGTGGGGCACTGTCGGCGCCATCGTGGTGCGCTCGATCATGACGGTGGGCGTCGTCTGGCTGCTCAAGATCCCCGGCCTGATGGGCGTGGGCGGCGTAGCCCTGCTGTGGATCGCCTACAAGCTGCTGGTGGAGGAAGAAGGCGAAGGCCACGACGGCCCCGTCGTCACGACCTTCTTCGGGGCCATGAAGACCATCGTCATCGCCGACGCGCTGATGGGCGTCGACAACGTGCTCGGCGTGGCCGGTGCGGCCCACGGCTCGTTCGACCTGGTGGTCATCGGCCTGCTGGTGAGCGTGCCCATCGTCGTGTTCGGCAGCACCATGGTGCTGAAGCTGGTGGAGCGCTTCCCCGCCATCATCCAGGCCGGCGCCGCCGTGCTGGCCTTCACCGCGGCCAAGATGGTCAGCGACGAGCCCTTGCTCAAGCCCTACTTGGGTGGTCCCGAATCGTCCGACGTGGCGATGCGCTGGGCCCTGTACGTGGTGTGCATCGCCGGCGTGCTGGCGGCCGGCTGGCTCGCCAACCGCCGCATCGCCGCGCGCCGCGTGCGCTCGGCGGGTGGCAGCGAGCGCGCGGCCTGAGGGCCGCCACGCGGCGCGAAGCGGCATGGACACCGTCATCGTCTACCTCGACGACGCCGACTATGCGCGCACGCAACTGGCCCCCGATGCCGCCGCGCCGACCCACTGGGTGCTGGTCGCCTGCGCGCCGCGCATGACGCGGCGCATCAGCAAGTGGGTGAGCCACAGCGCCCGCGAGAACTGGCGGGGCAAATGGGCCGACCGCCTGTTCGAGCAGGTCGGCCCGCTGCTGCAGCTGGCCGGCCACCAGGTGACGCTGGTACTGGCCAAGGCCCCGCTGCCCGAACTCACGCGCGAATTGCAGGCGGTACATACCGGCGCCCGGGTGGTCGACCTGCGCCGGCCCCGCGGCTCGCAAGCGGGCGGCTGGGAGGTGCCCGGCAAGCTGCTGGGGCTGGGCGCGGCCTTCGCCTTCATGGCCGACTAGGTTATCCTCACCGGCGATGCTCAAGCTCGTCGTCAAATGGCTGCTCAGCGCCTCGGCGCTGCTGTTCGTGGCCTACATCTACGAAGGCGTCGAAGTCCGCAGCTTCGGCGCCGCCCTGCTGGCCGCCTTCGTGATCGGCCTGCTCAACACGGTGGTGCGGCCGGTGCTGGTGGTGCTGACTCTGCCCGTCACCGTGATCACGCTCGGCCTGTTCCTCTTCGTCATCAACGCGCTGATGTTCTGGGCTGCTTCCGCGGTGCTCGACGGCTTCGTGGTGCGCAACTTCGTCGCCGCGCTGATCGGCTCGCTGATCTACTCGGTGCTCGGCATCGTGATCGAGTCAGCGCTCGAGAGCCTGTTCGCGAAGAAGTGAGTCGACCGCCCGCGCGCGCGTGTCGATGATGGAAGCCTCGATGTGGTCGCCCGCGCCGCTGCCGCGCCGCGCGAGGTCCTGCGCCGCCTTGAACCGGTCCATCGCCGCCTTGTAGTCGAGCACCGCCACCTGGGCTTCGGCCTCGGCACGGATCGCACGCAGCGGCTGCGCCTGCGCCGTGTACGCGCGCGCCAGCAACTGCCACGCCGCAGCGTCGCGCGGATGCGTGCTCACCCAGGTCTGCAGGCGCTGGGCCGCGTCCGCGGCGCGGCGCACCTCCAGCTGGGCCTGCGCAGCCAGCAGCAGCTCGGGGCGCGACGTCGAAGAGGCATCGACCAGCATGAGCGCGCGTGCCGCGTCGCCGGCCGCCAGCGCCAGCTCGGCTTCGAGCAGCCGCACCAGCCGCGCCGACGCCGCATCGGCTGCGGCCAGCGGCTTCAGGCGCGCCAGCCAGCGCGCGGCGGCCGCCGTCTCGCGCTGCTTGATGGTGGCGAACGCGGCGGCATAGTACGCGCCCGCCTGCCGCACGGCCGGCTGCGCCGCCAGGCCCTGGGCTTCGGCTTCGGCGGCAAAGCCGCGCAGCGAATCGATGCCGCCATTGGCGATGACACGCGCGCGCGCCGACGCCAGTGCGTGGTCCATCGTGGTCACGGCCGGCGTCGTGCTGCGCGCCACCAGCTGCTGGCGCGACTGCATTTCGGCCACGCGCTCGGTGGTCATGGGGTGCGTGCGCAGGTACGGGTAGTTGCCCGCATCGTTCAGGCGCGAGGCCTGTTGCAGCTTTTCGAACATGGCCGCGAAACCCTGCGGCTCGAAGCCGGCCTGCGTCATCACGCCCAGCCCCACGCGGTCGGCCTCGCGCTCCATGTCGCGCGAGAAATTCAGCTGGTTCTGGATGGCCAATGCCTGCGTGCCGGCCACCACGGCGTTGGCCGCGTCGGGGTTCTTGCCGGCGGCAATGGCGGCCAGCAGGATGCCCGCCATCACCAGCGGCGCCTGCTTGTTCTGCTGCGTGACCAGCCGCGAGATGTGGCGCTGGGTCACGTGGCTGAGTTCGTGGGCCAGCACCGAAGCCAGTTCGTCGCGCGTGGCGGTGGCCGCGATCAGGCCCATGTGCAGCCCGAACCAGCCGCCCGGCAGCGCAAAGGCGTTGATGGTGCGGTCCTTGCCCAGCAGCACCTGCCATTCGAAGCGGTCGTCCAGCTCGCTGGTGAGGTCGCCGCGCGCGCGCGCCGCCTGCAGCAGCGGCTGCCACAGCGACTGCACGTAGTCCACCAGCACCGGGTCGTCGATGTAGTCGGGGTCGCGGTACAGCTCGCGGGCGATGCGCTCGCCGAGCTTGCGCTCGGCCACGGTGCTCATCTCGCTGCTGTCGCCCAGCGTCGGCAACTGCGCGCGGGCCGGGGCGAGCGCGAGCACGCAGGCCAATGCCACGGCAAGGTACTTCAGGGGCGGCAGGGACATCAGTACGGGTCTAGCGGCAGGAAGGCGACGGGCTGGCCGTTGGCGGGATCGATGAAGGCGGTCCAGAAGGACTTGCGGCCCACCAGCGGCAGCCACGCCGTATTGTCCGCCCGCCGGCCCGCCTGTGCGAGCACGGCGTCGATTTCCCCGGCGTGCGACTTGTGCCGGCCTTTCAGGTCGGCCACCGGCCGCGCTGCGGCCAGCACCCGCGGCAGCGCCTCGGGAAAGGATTGCCACAGGTCGGGGCGCGCCGACAGGCTGATGCCCTGCAGCGCGACCATGGTGGCCTCGATGCGTTCGTTCTCGTTCCTGAAGGGCCGTACGGCGAGCAGCGTGGGGCCGAACAGGGGCAGGGTGTCGATGCCGGGCGGCACCTTGTCCATCATGTCTTCCGGCACTTCCGCCGCCGATACCACGCGAAACCGATCGATCTCGAACACCAGGTGCACCGGCCGCGCCAGCGACACCGTGTACAGCCCGTACACCAGCGCCGCCGCCTGCAGCAAGGCGACGACGGCCAGGTCGCGCCGCAACTCCTTCCAAGGCTTGGCCCGGTCGAAGATCATCAGCGTGATGAGCGGACCGATCACCACGTCCACGGTGACGAGGATCAGGAACAGCTCGCGCCCGCCCGAGATCTCGCGGTATGGGTAGGGATACCACCCCAGGAACACCAGCAGCGCGGCGGCGATGGCAACCGCCATGCTCAGGCCGAAGTGGATGGTGGCGGCGCGCCCGCGCTCGCGCCAGTTCCAGGTGGTCATCAGTGCGTGATGTCGTTCAGCAGCCGGACGTTGTTGATGAGCAGGGGCCGGTTGACGCCCGCGCGCTCGATGCGCTCGACGCCGTGGAAGGAACGCTCCGTCTTGGGGAAGCACACCAGCCGGTTCGGCAGGAACTCCACCGTCGTCACGCGCGTGAAGTCGTCGAACGGGTAGTGGGGGCCGCCCCAGCACACGAACGAGGGGTCCTTGTGCCGGTAGAGTGACGTGCCGAGATCGCGCATCGAAGCGTCGCGCGGCATGTAGAACAGGAAGCTCACCAGGCGGTGCGGCGCGTCGGTGTGCGGGCCGATCGCATAGCGGGTCTGGTCGTTCACCAGCAGCGCGTCGCCCTTGAACTGCAGCGACTCGTCGACTGCGAGGATGCGCGCGAAGCGCGGTTCAAGCGCCTCGGCGAACTTGGTGACGAAGGCGGACGCGAACTGGTCGGTGTACATCCACGCCGCGAAGTCGCGCCAGAACGCCTGCTGCACGGGCGCCATGCGCGCGAAATCCTCTTCGGTGAACAGCACCGTCAGCCTTTCCTCGTAGGCGTCGGCCGCCACGCGCCCGGTCTTGCCCAGCGGGCGCAGGCTTTCCTGCGAAGGAAAGTGAGCCAGCATTTCCGCGTAGTAATCCGGCGGGAAGACATCGTCCACCACGAGATAAGGGAACGGGTCGCGCTGCACCGGCGTGCGCGCCACGCGGTCCAGCAGGTGCGCCAGCACGTGCCGCCCCTTCGCCTGGCGCGGCAGCGTGAAGCGGTGCGCGCGCTGGAAGTTCACCGCTGCGGCGGCCGCACGCGTGAAAATGAACTCGCCGACGCCCTGGAACGGCCCTTCCTTGCGCAACGCGCCCTCCGACTGCTGGCGGTCGTAGCTGAAGCCCAGCGCCTGCAGCGCCGCGATCGCGTCCTGGTGCTCCTTCAGGTGCGTGTTGAGCTCCACGATGATGCTGGCCACTCGCGGGTCGGCCAGCGTGCGCGCGGCGCCGGCCAGCACCTTGTGCTCGAAGCCGTCGACGTCGATCTTGACGTAGTGCGGCACCGGCATCGCGCCGCTTTCGACCAGCTGGTCGATGCTCATGCTGATGCTGCCCTGCTCGAAAGCGGCGGGGCGCGGCTGCAGGTCGAAGCCGACTTCGGCGCCGAAGGAGTGGCAGGAGCCGCCGGGCGTCAGGTCCGACAGGTAGAGCCGGTCCAGCTTGCCCTGGTCCGACAGCGCGACCGGGTACGCGATGACGCGCGACGACAGGCCGTTGGCCGCGATGTTCGAATTGAGCAGCGCGAAGTTCTGCGCCTCCGGCTCGAACGCATACACCTTCGCATCGCGCACCTTGGCCGCGAACACGGTGTACATGCCGACATTGGCTCCGACGTCCAGCAGCACCGCGCCGCGCGGCATGGCTTCGAGCCAGCGGATCGTGTCGGGCTCCTTCTGCGGCAGCGTTTCCACCCGCCAGCGCGTGGCGCGGTTCGGCGTGACGTAGCGCAGCTGCACGCCCAGGTAGTCGACCTGCGTCATCGGCAGGCCTTCGTCGTCGCCGTTGGCGGGGGCGGCCGCGGCGGCGGGCTGCGCCAGCTCGCTCACGTGCGGCAGCGCACCTGCGTGCGGCAGGGCGCCCGCCGGCGGAAGCGCCGGCAGCCGCTGGAAAGCGTCGGCGATGCCCGCGGGGACCTCGGCGTCGGACTGGCGCGACCGCACCAGGATGCAGAAGCCGTGCGGCACCGGGGCACGCGCCACCAGCTTGAAGTACGGGCGGAACTTGTCGAGCCACCATTCCGGCGGCTGCTGGATCAGGTGCGCGTTGCGGCCGTCGGACAGGACCTTGGCCGCCGGCGCGCAGTGCACCGAGAAGAAGCCCCAGGGATCGCACAGGCTCGCCAGGTGGCCAAGCACGTTGTCGATCAGCTCGGGCTCGATGTGTTCCAGCACGTCGATCGAGCACACCAGTTCGGCGGGAATGGGGTCGGCCGAGTAGTCCGGCACCGCCGGGTCGTAGCCTTCGTAGACGCAGCCCTCGGGCAGCTGCACGGTGGTCAGCAGGCTGCGCTTGCTGCCGCAGCCGTAGTCGAGCAGCGACTGCACCTGGAGCTTGCTCGCCAGCGCCGACACCACCCCGCCGAAGTACGCTGCCGTCGTCCCGTAGGCGCCGGTGGCATGCAGCGCCGCCTGCTCGCGCCGGTAGCTTTCAGAGATTAGTGGGTTCATCATTTTCCGTGGCATCATGCCCGAACGCTGCGGCAAGCCTATCCGAAGCGCCGTCCCGGCGCCAGCCTCCCGGACCATCGTAGCGCAACCCAATGAGCGAGCTGACACACTTCGACGCGCATGGGCAGGCCCACATGGTGGACGTGGGCGCGAAGCCCGCGACCCGCCGCGTGGCCGTCGCCACCGGCCGCATCCTCATGGCGCCCGCCACCCTTGCCCTGGTCGCCTCCGGCAGCGCCGCGAAGGGCGACGTCCTGGGCGTGGCGCGCATCGCCGCCATCCAGGGCGCCAAGCGCACCAGCGAGCTGGTGCCGCTGTGCCACCCGATCCCGCTGACCCGCGTGGCGGTGGACTTCGGCATCGATGCGGCCGCATCGGCCGTCACTTGCAGCGCCACCGCCGAAACGGTCGGCCCCACCGGCGTGGAAATGGAGGCGCTGACGGCGGTGCAGGTGGGCCTGCTGACCATCTACGACATGTGCAAGGCGGCCGACCGCGGCATGGTGATCACCGACGTGCAGCTGCAGGAAAAGCACGGCGGCAAGTCGGGCAGCTGGGTGCGCGGCGAGGGATGAAGACGCTGCTGCACGTGGGCTGCGGCGCTGAGACGCGCCACCACCTGACGCCCGGTTTCCGCGGCGACGGCTGGCGCGAGATCCGGCTCGACATCGACCCGGCGGTCAAGCCCGACCTGATCGGGACCATCACCGACATGTCCGCCGTGGCGGACGGCAGCGTGGACGCGCTGTACTCGTCGCACAACCTCGAGCACATCTACCACCACGAAGTGCCGCAGGCGCTCGACGAGTTCTTCCGCGTGCTCAAGCCCGGCGGCTTCGTGGTGCTCACCTGCCCCGACCTGCAGAGCGTGTGCGCCCAGGTCGCCAAGGGCCGCCTGCTGGAGCCGCTGTACACCGCGCCGGCCGGCCCGATCTCGGCGCTGGACATCCTGTACGGCCACGAGAAGAAGCTGGCCATGGGCAAGTCGTACATGGCGCACAAGTGCGGCTTCACCTGGCAGTCCCTGTGCCATCACTTCGAGCAGGCCGGCTTCTACTGGCAGGTGGGCGGCGCGCGGCCGCAATACTTCGACCTGTGGCTGCTGGCCTTCAACGACGAGGTGCCCGAGGAAGTGCGCATGCAGCACGCGGCCCTCTACCTCCCGAGCTGAAGAAAGACCCGATGCCCCTGCACCCCTTCCACCTGTCGTATCGCCACCTCTCCATGGCCTTGTGGGACCGCGTGTTCGAGAACGCGGCGTCGATGCTGCGCGGGCGCGGCGACGAGATCTTCGGCAAGCTCACCGGCCTGGAGGCACTGCGCGCGAAGGCGCAGTACAACACCGGCTCCATACCGCTCGCGTCGCAGTGGGCGCTGTTTTCGCTGGCGTACTTCACCCGGCCGGCCATCGTCGCCGAGGTCGGCACCTTCATCGGCAAGTCGGCGGTCGCCCTGGCGATGGGCATGGACGCGGCCGGCCAGCCCGGCGAACTGCACACCTGCGACATGTCCAACCGCTTCGACTTGCCGCAGCTGACGCAGACCACGGTGACGCAGTACACCGGCTGCGGCTCGACCCAGATGTTCACCGAGATGACCGAAGACGGCTACGCCGGCCGCGTCGACCTGGTCCACCTGGACGGCCGCCTGATGCCGGGCGACCTGCCCCTGCTGCCGCAGCTGTGTGCGCCGCAGGCGGTGATCGTGCTGGACGACTTCGAGGGCATCGAGAAGGGCGTGCAGAACCTGAAGGTGCTGCGCAACATGGAGCGGTTCGCTAACTGGCTGCTGGCCTACCCGCCCACGCGCGAGCAGCTGCAGCGCTACGGCCTGCCGGACGGCAGCACCACCGCCCTGCTGTTCCCGGGCGAGCTACTCGGTTTCACGGCCCAGTGAGCCGCGGCCCATCCAGGCCTCGTACTCCTGCGGGAAAGCGGCGCGGTAGCGCGCCATGTGCCACAGCGCCGTGTCTTCCTCGCGCAGCAGCATCGCGCTGTCGATGATTGCCTCGATCACCTTGGGCTCGGGCGAGAAGTGCACCATGTCGAGCGCCAGCGCATGGATCTCGCGCGCGTTGGCGCGCGTGAGCGGCGTGATGCCGAGCTCGGCGAAGCGCACCTGCCGCGCGAAGATGATGCTGTTGGAGGCCTGCGCCATCGTGTTCACGCGGTACTGCGGCGCGCGCGACTCCGGCGGCAGGTAGAGCTGGCTGATGCGGTGGTAGTCCCACGCCGCGTAAGCCAGAAGCAGCGGAACCACCCCGAAGGCAGCCGCGCGGCCCAACGTCCGCAGCGGCTCCCCGAACTCGCGCGGCCGTGCCAGCAGCAGCACCGACAGCAGCGCGGCCAGCTGGAACGGGCCGTACCACAGCGGGTACTCGACCAGGCTGTGCGCGCCGATCACGGCCAGCACGCCCCACGCCAGCTGGCGCTCGGCCGCCGTCTCGGCCCAGGGCCGTGACCGCAGCACCCAGGCCGCGATGAAGGCGAACAGCACCAGTGCCACCGGCAAGCCGAACTCCACCGCGATGTGCAGCGGCAGGTTGTGCGCGTTGTCCAGGATGTCGCAGAAGCGCGGGCCGTAGTACAGGTTGGCGAAGTGCGCGTAGTCCAGCTCGCCGACGCCCCAGCCGGCCCACGGCCGCTCGCGCACCAGGTCCATCACGTTCGACCACAGCACCATGCGGCTGCTGCAGCCGGCAGCGCCCGCTACGCGATCGAGCAGGCCGGGCGCGCTGTCGCCGGTGACCCACTCGAACAGGCGCGGCAGCGCCAGCGCGGCGGCGCCGTAGGCAGCCAGCGCCGCGGCGCTCAGGCGCGCGGGGCGCCTGTCCTTGCCGGCCCAGGCCAGGGCCAGCAGCGCGATCAGCAGCAGCTGCAGCAGTCCCGTGCGCGAGGTGGACGCGGCATTGGCCACCGCGAGCAGTGCAATGGCCGCAGCCGCCCAGCGGGCGTTCAGCCCGCGGCCGGCCAGGTACAGGGCCGCCAGCGTGCCGACCGACAACAATGTCGCGAACTGGTTGCGCTGGCGCAGGTTGCCGTAAGCCGTGCCGGGTTCGGTGTAGTTGGCCAGCCCGCCCAGCCAGGTGGTGGCGCCGAAGTACTGGGCCAGGCCGAACACCGCACTCACCAGCGCTGCGGCCAGCCACGCGCCGGCCACATGGCCGGGACGGCGCCATGCGGCGAAACCGAGCGCCACCGAGGCGCACAGCCACGCGAACATCAGCGGACCGGCCGAAGCCGACGGGCCGGGCGCGAACGGGTTGAGCCAGGGCAGCACCATGCACGCCAGCGCGATCGCCTGGGCGGCCCGTTCGCGCCGGGTGAAGGAGGATGGAGCAGCCATCAAGGCGGGCATTATGATTGCTTGGACCGGACGCTACCCCGACGACCGACAAGACTGTCACACAGCCCCGCATGGCCACCATCGACGAAAGACTGCTGCACGTGGATCGCCACGGCGCCCTGTCCGTGCCCGCGGCCCTGTGGCTGGCCATGGTGTTCCTGTGCCGCTACTGGATCGTGGTGGTGGTGGTGTTCGCCTCGGCACGCCGCTCGCCCGACACCATCCGGCTGCTCGGGCAGGACTTCGCCTGGTTCATGCTGGCCATCGAGGTGCCGGTCATGCTGGTGCTGGCCACGGCCGGCAGGCGCAAGCCCGACGCCAGTGCTTTCTGGCGCGCCGTGTGGCACCACGGGCGCACCATCCTCATCGCCGTGGCCGTCGCCCACTTGGCGGTGGCCGCCTTCGCGCTGGCTTCCAGCGGCGTGTTCCGCCGCTGGCCCGAACTCTTCATCGCAAGCTGTGCCGTGCTGGACCTCGCCGTCATAACGGCCCTGGTGCGCGACGGCTTCTTCCGCCAGCTGTTTGCCGACTTTCCTGCCCCCGCGCAGGCCGCGAGCCCCACATGATCAGGATCTTCATCGGTTTCGACGAGCGCGAGACCGCGGCATGGCACGTGCTCACCCACAGCATCCTGGCGCGCTCGTCGCAGCCGGTGAGCTTCACGCCGCTGAACCTTGCCAACCTGCGCAGCGTCTTCTGGCGCGAAAGGCACCCGCTGCAGTCCACCGATTTCGCTTTCAGCCGCTTTCTCACCCCGTACCTCAGCGGCTACCAGGGCTGGTCGCTGTTCATGGACTGCGACATGCTGGTGCGCGACGACATCGCGAAGCTGTTCGAGCTGCGCGACGACCGCTACGCCGTGATGTGCGTGAAGCACGACCACCAGCCGCGCGAGACCATCAAGTTCCTCGGCGCCACGCAGACGGCCTACGAGAAGAAGAACTGGTCCAGCGTGATGCTGTTCAACAACGCCCGCTGCCAGGCGCTCACGCCCGAGTACGTGAACACCGCCACCGGCCTGGAGCTGCACCAGTTCAAGTGGCTGGACGACGACGCGCTGATCGGCGAGCTGCCGCGCCGCTGGAACCACCTGGTGGGCTACTACAACGAGGATGCGCAGGCTTCCAACGTGCACTACACACTGGGCGGCCCCTACTTCGACGAATACCGCGATTGCGAGTTCGGCGACGAATGGCGCGAGGAACGCGCCGAACTCCTGCGGGTGGACCAGCGCGTCGGGCACGGCCAGTAGCGCCCGTGGGCCCGATCCTTTCGGCCATCGACACCGAACGCTTCGGCACCCGGATCGCGCGGGCCAGCGTCCGCAGCCTGCCCGAACTGGCGTCAGCGCTCGACTCTTGCGCGGCCGAGCGCGTGGCGATGCTGATCGTGCGTGTCCCGGCGGATCGCCATTCGATTGCGGGCGCGGTGGAAGCGGCGGGCGGCCGGCTGATGGACACCGTGGCGACCTGGCGCCGCGATGCCGGCGCGGCAGCGCCGGCGGGTGAAGGCGTGCGCCTCGCGAGCCGGGCCGACGCCGCCGCAGTCGAAGCACTGGCGCGCGGGATCTTCGCCGGATACGCCAACCACTACCGCAACGATCCGCGGCTGGCGCCGGCCCTGGTCGACGAGATCTACCCCTCATGGGCGGTGCGACTGTGCACCGGCGCCGCACCGTTCCTGCTGGCGCAGGCGGATGGCGAGCTGCAGGGCATGGCGGCGCTGGCACTGTCGCCCGAAGGCAGCGCCGATGTGGAATTGTTCGGCGTGGCGCCGCACTCGCGCGGGCAGGGCATCGGGGCGCGGCTGTTGCGCGAAGCCGCTGCCAACGCGGCACGGCACGGCGCGCGGCAGCTCACCTACGTGACGCACTTGACGAACCTCGCTGCGCAACGGATGCTATGCGCAGCCGGGTTCGTGCCCGCATCCGCCCAGCATACGTTCCATCTTTGGTTCACCGAGTGAACACGCCGATCCCGTTCAACCGCCCGTACATGACCGGGCGCGAGCTTTACAACATCGCCGACGCGCACTTCCGCGGCCGGCTCGCGGGCGACGGCCAGTACACCCAGCGCTGCCACGGTCTGCTGGAGGAGATCACCGGCACGCGCAAGGCCCTGCTGACGCAGTCGTGCACGGCGGCGCTGGAGATGAGCGCGCTGCTGGCGGGCATCGAGCCGGGCGACGAAGTCATCATCCCGTCGTTCACCTTCGTGTCCACCGCCAATGCGTTCGTGCTGCGCGGCGGCGTGCCGGTGTTCGCCGACGTGCGGCCCGACACGCTGAACATCGACGAGCGGCGCATCGAGCCGCTGATCACCGGGCGCACGCGCGCCATCGCCGTGGTGCATTACGCGGGCGTGGTATGCGACATGGAACCGGTCATGGCGCTCGCCGCTCGCCACGGCCTCACCGTCATCGAGGACGCGGCGCAGGCGCTGCTGGCCTCCCGCAACGGCCGCCAGGGCGGCACCTTCGGCCGCTTCGGCACGCTCTCGTTCCATGAGACCAAGAACGTGATCGCCGGCGAAGGCGGCGCGCTGCTGGTGAACGACCCGGCGGACGCAGAGCGGGCCGAAATCGTGCGCGAGAAGGGAACCAACCGGGCGCAGTTCTTCCGTGGGCAGGTGGACAAGTACACGTGGTGCGACCTGGGCTCTTCGTTCCTGCCGGGCGAGCTGACGGCCGCCTTCCTCTCGGCACAGCTGGACGAGGCGCGGCAGATCACGCAGCGCCGGCTGCGCATCTGGGCCCGCTACCACGAGGCCCTGGCCGGGCTCGAGCGCGACGGCCGCTTGCGGCGCCCGGTGCTGCCCGCGGATACCGAGCACAACGCGCACATGTACTACGTGCTGCTGGAAGACCTGGACACGCGCACGCGCCTGATCGACTGGCTCAAACAGGATGGCATCCAGGCGGTGTTCCACTACGTCCCGCTGGACACCTCGCCGTTCGGGCAGCGGTACGCGCGCGCCGGCGTGCATTGCCCGGTGACCGCCGATATTTCGGACCGGCTGCTGCGGCTGCCGCTCTGGCTCGGGCTGGAGCCCGAGCAGGACCGGGTGATCGACCGCGTGCGTTCGTTCTTCAGGCACTAGGCCACCGTGCGAATCCTGGCCCGTTTACTCGGCCTGCGGCGCAGCGCGGCCGTCGACCCGGCTGCCCAACGCCTGAAGGCGTGGCGCGACGAAGTGCGCCGCCTCACCCGGGCGCGCGATCCGCAGCAGGCGGTAAGCGCGCTCAAGCGCGGCCCGGCGCCGCTGGGCGAGCGTGAGGCGCGCGAGACCGTCGAGGAGATCGCTGCCCCGCTGATGCGCCTGTGCGAGCAGTCCGGCGCAGTCGACGCCGCGCTCGATGCGGAGTCGTGGGTGTACTTCAACCTCATTCGGTGCTACGAGCACGCCGCACACTACAACGCGTGCCTGCAGGCGATGGATCGCCCGCTGCAACGCATGGGCGCCGCCAGCGCGCGTGCACAGCCGGTGCCGCCGCTCCAAGGCCGCTGCAGGCGCATCCTGTTCTACCTGCACAACATGGATGCCGACCTCGCGCACATCAAGCTCCTGTCGGACCTGGTCATGGCCTACCTCGAGGCGGAACCCGCTGCCGTGACCGACATCGGCCTCATCGGCTGGACGAGCGCGGCGGGCCTGTGCCCTACGGTGCGCCAGCTGCGCGAGCGCGGCGTCTACGTGCGCGAAGTGCCGTTCGGCAGGTCGGGCACGGCGTTGTTCGACGTCGCCGCATCGGAGCTCGCCGGCAACCGCTTCGACCGCCTGGTGTTCCTTTCGGTGCCGATCGGCCTGAGCTTCGCCGTCGGGCGCTTCGGCCCAACTCGGCTCGGCTGGCTGTCCATGAAGTTCGAGCTGCACGCGGTGTCGGGTCTCGTGCACCGCTATTCGTTCACCACCGGCCTGCGCAAGCGCCGCAAGGTGGAAGGCGTCGAATGGCTGTCGGCCGCGCCGCTCATGAACGATCCGCCACCGCTGCGGCCCAGCCCCTCGGGGCCGCCCGAAGCGGTGCGCCTGGCGCGCTCCTGCGCCACCGTGCTGTACACGGTCAACCGGGCGGAGAAGATCCGCGACCCGGCCTACCTGCAAGCGGTCTGCGGGCTGCTGGAACGCTTTCCGGGTACTGCCTTCGTCTGGACCGGGCGCCGGCCGCTGCCGGATATCCTGGAAGCGTTCGAGTCCCGCGGCCTGGCGCACCGGCAGTTCTTCGCAGGCTGGGTGGAGCCCGACGACCTGCTGCTGCACGGCGACATCTTCCTCGACACGCCGCACCTGTCCGGAACCGTCGCCGCGCGGGCGATGGCCCTCGGCAAGCCGGTGGTGAGCTGGGCCGGGTCGCATGCATGGATCAACTTCTTCGGCGAGGCCATCGCGCGCGACATCGCTGCGGGCGTGCATCCCGGCATCGGCGAAGGGGTGGCTGCGCTGAAGGCGCGCGGGATCGAGCTCGAGTGCGTCGATGCAGCCGACTTCACGGCACAGGCGGCACTTCTCATCAAGGACCCGGGGCTGCGCACGGAGTTCGGCGCGTTGCTCGCGCTGGTGGCGCGACACTACTTCCTGGACAGGGCGCGCGCAGCGCGCGATCACTTCGCGAATCTCCACGGCGAGCTGCCGCAGGAGCCGCGCTGACTCAGGCTTCCGGCTTGTCGGTGGCCACCGGCGGCGGCGCCTTGCGGGCCAGGTGCACCACCACGGCTTCGGTCGCGAACTCGATGAACTCGGCGCTGTAGCCCAGTTCGTCGAGTTCCCAGCGGAACGCATTGCCCAGGCGCGCCTTGGCGAACCATCCCAGCTTGTGCTGGTCACGGAACTCCATCGCCGAGGCGCACGAATCTTCCATGATCCGCGTCAGGCGGTTCACCGACGGGCGCTTGCCGGGCTGCTTGTCGAGTTCCGGCGGATAGCGCTTGGCGAGGCGCCCGGCGAGATCCTTGGCGAACCCTGCTATGTCGGTCTTACCGGAGAAGAGGCCCATGGTGGCGACAGTATGACACCCATTTGGAAGGGGCTCCGAGGAGCCCCTTGATCCAATGGTGTGTAGTGGCGAATCAGCCGCGGCAGGAAGCCGGGGCGTACTTGGCGATGGAGGTGTTGCACACCCACACCGCGGTCTGGCCGGTCCACGAAGGCACCAGCGAGATGCGGAACGCCGTCGTGCCCAGCGCCGACTTCGCGCTGACTTCGATCAGGCCCGAGGCGCTGACCGTGCCGTCGGCGACGTACTGCGACGAGTTGATCGTCACGGACGCGATCGACGTGCAGCCGTTGTTCTGCTGGCACTGCTCGGTCACCGCGGTACGGGCCGAGGACGCAGCCAGCATCATTTCCGACACACGCGCACGGATCGTGTAGTCCTGGTAGGCCGGCAGCGCTACGGCCGCCAGGATGCCGATGATCGCAACCACGATCATCAGTTCGATGAGGGTAAAGCCCCTCTGCAGCTTCTTCATCTCTGTCTCTCCTGCAGTGCGGCCGGATTGCCGCACCCCGCCGTGAGCAATGAGCGTGCCATGGCGCCACCCGTGACATCCCTCACAGGACGCGGGCGACGGGCGACAAGATTTGGCAGTTGCAGCGGACACATTCCGTCACATCGCAACAAAAAAGGGCATCCCGCCAAGCGGGATGCCCTTCGGGCGCGCGCGCTGCCGCGCGCTAACCGCCTTAACCGCGGCAGGAGGCCGGCGCGTACTTGGCGATGGAGGTGTTGCACACCCACACGGCGGTCTGGCCGGTCCACGAGGGCACCAGCGAGATCCGGAACGCCGTCGTGCCCAGCGCCGACTTCGCGCTCACTTCGATCAGGCCCGAGCCGTCGACCGTACCGTCCGCAACGTACTGCGAAGAGTTGATGGTGACTGACGCGATCGACGTGCAGCCGTTGTTCTGCTGGCACTGCTCGGTCACCGCGGTACGGGCCGACGACGCAGCCAGCATCAGTTCCGACACGCGGGCCCGGATCGTGTAATCCTGGTAAGCGGGCAATGCGACGGCCGCCAGGATGCCGATGATCGCCACGACGATCATCAGTTCGATCAGGGTGAAGCCCCTCTGCAGACTCTTCATGTTTCTTTCTCCTGGGGGAACGGCGGATTGCCGTCTATCTGTGCAGCAAGTGCTGTGCCACGGCAAAGCGCGTGACATCCGTCACGCGCCTTGCCCTGGGCGGCCAAAAGTGGCAGCCCGGGGCGCACCCCAGCGAAGCAGATCAGCCGCGGCAGGAGGCCGGGGCGTACTTGGCGATGGAGGTGTTGCACACCCACACCGCGGTCTGGCCGGTCCACGAGGGCACCAGCGAGATGCGGAACGCCGTCGTGCCCAGCGCCGACTTCGCGCTGACTTCGATCAGGCCCGAGGCGCTGACCGTGCCGTCGGCTACGTACTGCGACGAATTGATCGTCACGGATGCGATCGACGTGCAGCCGTTGTTCTGCTGGCACTGCTCGGTCACCGCGGTGCGGGCCGAGGAAGCCGCCAGCATCAGTTCGGACACGCGCGCACGCACCGTGTAGTCCTGATAGGCCGGCAGCGCGACCGCCGCCAGGATGCCGATGATCGCGACCACGATCATCAGTTCGATCAGGGTAAAGCCCTTCTGAATTTCTCTCATTATCAGGATCTCCAAATGCGGCGGAGTGCCGCCCACAGGCGGCGCAACAAGCGTGCCAGCGCCTGGGGCCCGTTGCCGCGCCTTTGCAGCCCCGGGAAGTGACAACAAGGTCACTTGTGTGCCAGGAATGTCCCGAGGAGCGACGAGGCACGCGCTACGGGCTCCTCCCAGGCGCCCGGCTGGGGCTGGCGCATCACCGTCACGTCGGCATACCAGGGCATGCGCTCGAAGTGCAGCCCGTAGCGCCACTCGGGGATGTGCGGTGCGAGCACCCACACCTTCTTGCCCAGCGCGCCCGCATAGTGGACGGTGGTGTTGCACACGGTCAGCACCGCGTCCAGCGCGCCGATCAGCGCGGCGAACTCGTCGAGGTCCGCGATGGCTTCGCCCCAGTGGTGGATCGTCATGCCCGCCGCCGCCGCCGCCTCGATGTCGGCGGCCACTTCGCCGTACTGCAGGTTGATCCACGTGGCCTGGTGCGTGGTGGCGAGCGGCGCGAGCATCGTGGCCGAAAAGCTGCGCAGCACCTTGCGCGTGAGTTCAGTGCCGCCGCGCCACGACACGCCGATGTAGGGGCCGGGGCCCGCCTTTTGGAGCTGCTCGCGCCAGTACGCAACCCGTACGGGGTCGGGCAGCAGGTAAGGCGTGGCAGGGAACGACTCCTTCGAGCGGCGAAAACGTGCGGGCAGGTCGCCGAGCGGCACGTAGTAGTCGGCCTCGCCGACGTCCTTCACCCAGTCGAGCTCCCGGTTCTGGTCGGTCGGGATCACGACGCAGGACGGGAACGAACGCGCCAGCGTGGGCGCCACGCGGTGGATCGCCTCTACATAGACCTGCGACGGGCCCAGCGCCAGCAGGTCCGGCAGGCACGACGCGAACATCACCTGGTCGCCCAGCCCCTGTTCGGCCAGCACGATGATGCGCTTGCCTTCCAGCGGCTCGCCCTGCCAGCGCGGGAAGGGCAGCACGCGGAAGAACTTGCTGTACGACAGGCCCCGGTACAGGTAGTCCTCCCAGCCGCCCTCGTAGTTCTCGTGCAGCAGCCGCATCTGGAAGCGCTGCACGCGCAGGCTCGGCTCGTTGGGGTTGTGCGCAAGCATGTGGTCGAGGATGCGCTCGGCTTCCTCGTAGCGCCCCAGGTAGGTGATGCACAGCGAGTAGCCGCCGAGCGCCGGGTTGTTCTCCTTGCCGCGCAGCGCGAACAGCTCCTCGTAGGTCTGCAGCGCTTCTTCGTAGCGGCAGGCCATGACCTGCGCTGCGGCCAACTGCGCGATCAGGTTGACGCTGCGGCGGCCCAGCTTGGCCATGGCCTCGGCCGTCATGTCCGCGGCCTCGGCGTAGTGCTCGCGCATGTGCAGCACTTCGGCCAGGCAGGCCAGCGTCTCGGCGGAGTCGTCGCCCGACTCCACGGCACGCCGCAGGCAGATTTCGGCCATGCGGTGCTGCGACACCGTGGAGTACGCCTGGCCCAGCGCGACCAGCACCTGGGCCTCTTGCGGGTGCCGCTGCACGAAAGCCAGCATGGTCTCGATACCGCCCTGCGAGTCGCCCTGCGCCGCATACATCTTGCCGAGCTGCACCGCGAGTTCCGGCTCGTCGGGCCATTGCCCGGCCAGCGCCTCGGCCCGCCGCAGCGCCTCGTCGTGCCGCCCGGCCTGGTGCAGCGCCACGGCCTCGCGCCAGGCCGCGCCCCAGGGCGCCCCGTCGGTGGCCAGGCTGGGCAGCGGCAGCGCCTGCTTGGGCGTCCACGCCGCCGGCGGCAGGACCTGCAGCTTTTCCTGCTGCAGCAGTTCGAGGTTGCGCCGCGCATTCTCGAAGTGCGGGTCGATCGCCAGCGCCTTTTCGAAGGCTTCCAGCGCTGCGCGGCCGTCGCCCTTGGCGGCATGCACGATGCCGAGGTTGTTCCAGCAGGTCTTGTCGTCGGGCAGCGCCCGCAGGGCGGCGCGCAGCATGCCTTCGGCTATGGGGTAGTTGCCGAGCTGCACATGGCACAGGCCGAGCTGTGCGAAGTAGCGCGGATCCTGCGTCTGCGCGTTGGCAGCGAACTGCGCATGGCGCAGCGCCGCGTCGGGCTGCCCCTGCTCGAACAGCATCAGCGACAGCCCGTAGTGCGCCTCGACGTAGCCCGGGTCTTCGCCCAGCACCCACTTGAAGCCCGCCTGCGCCTCGTCGTCGCGGCCCTGGCGGAAAGCGATCTCGGCCTGCAGGCAGCGCTGCACCAGGTCGCGCCGTGGCGTCTGAGCGTGCAGCCGGACAGCGGCTTCGCTCGCGCGCGCCAGGTCGCCCTTCTGGATGAGGTCGCGCACGTGTTCGACGGTGGCGACGGCGCGCCACCGCCCGAAGGCGCTACGGACGATGCTGCCTAGCAAGGCTCAAGCTACTTGATGCAGACGGACCGCACCTGCTTCAGGTCGGTCAGGCCCATCATGATTTTTTCCATGCCGTCCATCTTCAGCGTGCGCATGCCGCTGGCGACGGCCTCGACGAACAGCTCGGCGACCCGCGCGTGTTCCTGGATCAGCTTCTTGATGGGGTCGGTGGCCACCAGCAGTTCGTGCAGGCCGATCCGGCCCTTGTAGCCGGTCTTGTTGCACTTGTCGCAGCCGACCGACCGGTAGAACTTCAGCCGGCCGTCTTCGCCATAGAGCTTGACCCAGCTCTCGTACAGCTTCTTGGCTTCGCCGGCATAGTCGGCCTTCCAGGCCGCGGTCTCCTTCAGGTCGAGCACGTACTCCGCGATGAAGGTCTTGATCTCTTCCTGCTCGGGGAAGTAGCCCTCCTTGCAGTCGCACAGCTTCTTGGCCAGGCGCTGCGCCAGGATTCCCAGCAGCGCATCGGCGAAGTTGAACGGGTCCATGCCCATGTCCAGCAGGCGGATGATGGATTCGGGCGCCGAGTTCGTGTGCAGCGTGGAGAACACCAGGTGGCCGGTGAGCGACGCTTCGACGCCCATCGACACGGTTTCCTTGTCGCGCGACTCGCCCACCATGATGATGTCCGGGTCGGCGCGCAGGAAGGCCCGCATCACCAGCGGGAAATCGATCCCCGCCTTCTTGTTCACCTGAACCTGCCGCAGGCCCTTCTGCGTGATTTCCACCGGGTCTTCGGCGGTCCAGATCTTGGTGTCGGCAGTGTTCAGGTACTTCAGGACCGAGTGCAGCGTGGTCGTCTTGCCCGAGCCCGTGGGGCCGCACACGTAGAACAGGCCGTACGGCTTGCTCACCGTCTTCTCGAGGTTTTCCTTGTTGTGCGGCGTGAGGCCCAGCTTCTCCATGGGGATCGGCTCGCCTGCCGCCAGGATACGCATCACGACGTCCTCGACGCCGCCGGCCGAGGGGATGGTGGCCACGCGCAGCTCGATGTCGAGCGGGCCCCACTTCTTGAACTTGATCTTGCCGTCCTGCGGCTTGCGCTTCTCGGAGATGTCGAGGTCGCACATGATCTTCAGGCGCGTGGTGAGCGCCTGGCGGAAGTGCGACGGCACCTCGATGAAGTTCTGCAGCGAGCCGTCGATGCGCAGCCGGATGCCGGTCTTCAGCTTGCCGGGCATCGGCTCGATGTGGATGTCCGACGCGCGCATGTTGTAGGCGTCGACGATCACCTTGTTGACGAACTTCACGAGCTCGTTGTCGGCCGCCGCCGAAGTGACGTCGCCGCCTTCGTCGCTGCCCTCGTCGTCCACCGGCGCGTTCAGGTCGGCCAGCAGCTCGTCGATGGAGGCGCCCTCTTCGCCCGGCACGCCATACAGCTGCGCCATCGTCTCTTCGAACTCGGTCTGCGTGGTGACCTTGTAGACGAACTTGTTGATCCGCGGGAACACCTGCGGCACGATCTTGGACCCGCGCACCGCCTCCGGGTCCATGCACATGATGATCAGGCCTTCGGGCGACTCCTCCAGCGGGATCCAGCCCTGCTCGCTGATGAATTCCTTCTTCAGGTTGCCCTGCAGCGCCTCGATCTTGATGCGGTTCGGGTTGAACGGCTCGTAGGGCACGCCGAAGAACTTGGCGAGCGAGGGCCCGATCTGGGCCGGCCGGATCTTGTACTCGGCCATCAGCACATTCTCGACCGGCTGCGCCTCTTCGCGCGCCTTGCGCACGGCCTCGGCCAGCTCGTCGGCCGTCATCACGCCGGCCGACAGCAGTCCGTCGTACTTGGTGGCCTTGCGGCGGTTCTGGTCCTCCGCCTTCTGCATGCGCTGGCGGATGGCGTGCGCCAGCGTCTGGCACAGTTGCGCCGCGCCCTCGACCTCGAGGTCGCCGAACGGGTTGTCGCTCTTGTTGTTGATGACCTGGATGACGCCATGCAGGGTGTCGCCGTCGAGGATGGGCATCACCAGCATCTGCTTGGTGCGGTAGCCCGAGCGCTTGTCGACTTCCTTCAGGAACGACAGGCGCGGGTCGATGCGCTTCAGGGCCTCGTCGTCGTACACGTCGGCGATGTTGACCATCTGCCGCGCATGCGCGACGTAGCCGGCGATGGACTGCGCGCTGATCGGCAGCTTCAGGTCCTTGGCGGTATTCAGGCCGGTCTTCACCTTGGACACGATGGACGTCTTGTCCTCGCTCACCGCGTACAGCGTCAGGCGGTCGGCGTTGAACAGCTTGCAGATGTCCTGGCTCGCCTCGAGCATGATCTGGTCGATGTTCTCGGTGGCGTGGATCTTGGTGGTGACCTGCTGCAGCTGCTTGTAGAACAGTGCTTCGAAAGTGACGCCCCGCTTTTCGGGCGGCAGCATCTGGGACTCGAAGAAGGCCTGCGAGTCCCGGTCGGTGGGCTTGAGGACTGCGTTCATAGTTCGAACTCCTGTCCGGCACGCAGCCAGCGGATGTCATGCGTGACATTCGGACCGAAGGGCTGAGTCTGGTCGAACTTCTGGATCTCGGACATGATCAGCTCGGTCTCGGCCGGCTTGGTGTGGGTGATGAAGATCGGGAACTTCTTGCTTTTGTCGATGCAGTCGAGCTCCTCGGCGAGCGCGCTGGGGCTCAGGTGCAGGCTGCGCTTGGCCAGGGCCTTCTCGCGGTTGGAGAAAGCCGTCTCTATGACGAGCGCCGCCACTTCCATCTGGTTGATGCGGCGCCAGAACGCCGGGTTGCGCTCGGTGTCGCCGGTGAAGATCCAGCAGCCCTTGCCGGCGGTCACCGCGTAGCCGCACGCCGGCACGGTGTGCACGGCGGTCAGCACCTCGATGTACTTGCCGTTCAGCGACAGGGTCTGGCCGACGTGGATTTCGTGGAAGCTGATGAACGGTGACTCGGGCGTCGGGATGCGGCTGAAGTCGGGCCAGATCACGTTGTTGAAGATGTGGTTCTTCAGCGCGGTGATGGTGCCCGGCAGGGCATGGATCTTGACCGGCTCGGTGAGCGACGAGGCGATGGAGTCGATCATGAGCGGCAGCGCCGCCACGTGGTCCAGGTGCGAATGCGTCAGCAGCACGTGCTTGACGCACTTCATCTCGTCCAGCGTCAGGTCGCCCACGCCGGTGCCGGCGTCGACAAGGATGTCGCCGTCGAGCAGGAAGGACGTGGTGCGGCATTCCTTGGCGATCGCGCCGGAGCACCCCAGCACCCTGACCTTCATTGCGGCGTTTCCTTACTTGGTCTCGAAATTGGTCGCCCCGTCCCAGGAGGGATCGAAAGGAAGCAATCGCATTGAGGCTACACGTTCAGCGTACAACTCGTAAAGGTATTTTTTTGCATTCGCGCGCTGCAGGTTCAGCAGCAGCACGTCGCACTGGTCCCAGTCCTGGGCGCGGTAGGCTTTCAGGAAGGTGTTCCAGGCCTTCAGTTCGTCGGCCACCGCCTTGTCCACGCGGTCGGCGGGGGCAACCGGCCAGTAGATGGCCACCGCCTGCTCCTTGCCCTTGACCCGCACCCGGTCCAGCTCCTGCCAGGCGAAATCGGGCGCGAGCTTGCGGGTGGACTCGCTCACCACGATGTCCACCCCGTACACCTTGGACAGCCCCTCCAGGCGCGAGCCGAGGTTGACGGCGTCACCGATCACGGTATACGCGCGGCGCACCTCGGAGCCCATGTCGCCGACGCACATCGTCCCGGTGTTCAGGCCGATGCCGATGCCGATCTCGGGAATACCCTTAGCCCGCTGCTCCTCGTTGATCTTGCGGACTTCGGCCGCCATCTCCAGCGCGGTCTTGACCGACTGGTGCGCGTGGTTCGGGATGTCCACTGGGGCGCCCCAGAACGCCATGACGCAGTCGCCCATGTACTTGTCGATGGTGCCGCGGTTGCGCCGGATGATGGCGGACAGGCGGTTGAACACCACGTTCAGCAGCGCCTGCAGCTGCGTGGGCTCCATCTTCTCCGACAGCTTGGTGAAGCCGCGCATGTCGCAGAACAGCACCGTCAGCTCCTTGCTGGCCGCTTGCATCGAGTAGCTGTCGGGGTCCTTCACCATCTCGTCCACCAGCTCCGGCGGCACGTAGGTGCCGAACAGGTTGGCGATGGCGCGCTTGCTGCGGCTTTCGACGAAGTAGCCGTAGCTCATGTTGAGCGCGAACGCGGTGATGCACATGACCAGCGCCGCGCCCAGCGGCAGCACGAAGCCTTCGCCGACGAAGAAGTAGAAGTTGAGCGCCGTGACGGCTGCGATGGTGACCAGGCTCAGGACGATGGCGCTGGTGGCCGTCAGCAGCGGCAGCGCGAAGGCCAGCGTGAGACCGGCCAGCAGCAGGATCACCAGGTCGTAGCCCAGCGCCCAGTCGGGCTTGACCGGAATGGCGCCGTCGATCAGGCCCGACAGCAGGTTGGCATGCACCTCGACCCCGGCGTACGACTCGCCCACCGGCGTGACCCGCTGGTCCAGCAGGCCGGGCGCTGTGGTGCCGACGATCACCAGCTTGTCCTTCAGGCTGGCCTCGGGCAGGCGCTTGGCGATCAGGTCGGACGCCGAGACGTACTTGTACGAGCCGCCCTTGACGCCGCCGGGCCCACGGAACGGCACCAGCGCCACGATGCCTTCGGCCACCGGGATGCGCACCGCCCTTTCGCCCTGGCGCAGGCGCAGGTGGTCCAGTCCCTTGTAGTTCCTGGGCAGGTAGCTCTCCTGCGCGAAGCCCGGCTCCACCTGCGGGCGGCCTGCGATGGTGCGGAACATCGCGAGCGCCAGGGTTTCGTAGAACTGCTCCTGGTACTCGGAGATGAGGGGCACCGCGCGCACCACGCCATCGCTGTCGACGATGGGGTTGAAGTAGCCGCCCACCGGCGCGGCGTTGGCGAGCCGCTCGATGTTGGCGCCGTAGCCGTTCCAGGCGTAGTACTTGATGCCCCGGCCGTGGAACGCCTCCTTGCCCATGACGGGGGACGGCAACTTGCCGACGGTGAGCTTGTCGCGGTCGCTCGTGAAGTAGAAGCCCAGCACCACCGGCCGGTTCTTCAGCGCGTTGGCGAGCAGCCCGTCGTAGTCGAGCGACGCCTGCAGCTTCGCGATGCGATCGGCAAAGCCCGGCGTGTCCTTCATCTCGCCGGCCGCCAGCTCGTTCAGCCGCTTCAGGCCCGAGCTTTCGTCCGGCTCCGGGAAGACGATGTCGAAGCCGACGATCGCCGCCTTCTGCCGGTCGAACATCTCGTTGACCATGTCGGCCACTCGGTTGCGGCTCCAGGGCCAGTGGCCGATCTCGGCCAGGCTCTTCTCGTCGAGGTCCACGATGACGATGCGCTCGTCCATCGTGCGCGGCATGGTGGTGCGCAGGCGCGCGTCGTAGATGATGTCGTCCAGCCGCTGCAGCACGCCGACCGGCAGCACGCCGAGCGTGTGCAGCAGCGCCAGCACCAGGGGAATCAGCGTGACCGCAATGCGCGGCCCGTGCCGGGCGAGCAGGTTCATGGCCGGTCAGGACTCCACCGGTGCCATGCGGCGCGGCCTCAGGCCGCCTGCACGAACTGCATCTGCGTGCCGGCCAGTTCCAGCAGGTCGCCGTTTTTCAGGGTGACGGGCTCGGCGCCGATGGCTGCGCCGTTGAGCGTGGGCTTGTTGGACCCTTCGACATGGGCGACCACGAAGCCGTGCGGCCGCTTGGTGATGGCGGCCACGGCCACGCCGGGCTTGCCGATGGTGGTGACCACCTTCACCAGCGCCACTTCGCGGCCGGCGGCGGCGCCGGACAGCACCTTGATGCTGGCGTTGATGTTGGCGAGGTCGCCGTTGGCGGCGGCGCCGGCCGGCGCAGCCGCCGGTGCGCCGCCGGCGGCTGGGGCCGCGGCCGGGGGCTTGGCAACCGGCGGCGGGACGACGCCCGCCTTCATGATCATGGTGCGCTCGAAGGTCGGGCCGGTGGCTTCGCCGACGAACTTGATCTTGTACTTGCCGATCTCGATCGTGTCGTTATTCTGCAACAGCTGCTTCTTCACCGCCTTGCCGTTGACGTACGTGCCGTTCGTGCTGTTCAGGTCCTCGAGGTAGACCTCGGTGCCGCTCATCTGCAGGACGGCGTGCTCGCCGGAGACGGCCAGGTTGTCGATCACGATGTCGTTGTACGGCCTGCGTCCCAGCGACGTGCGGTCCTTGGTCAACTGCACTTCCTTGATGACAACACCGTCGATCGAAACGATCATTTTCGGCATGGTCGACTCCTGTTGCTCGTTTTCATTCCAGTAGAACCTTTAGCCTCGAGTCATTGTCCCAATAAACGGGAAATCAAGCCTCTTTTTTTGGAGCCGCTGTTGGCCAGTGCCAGCAGGACCGAGATGTTGTCCCGGCCCCCATTGGCGTTGGCCGCATCGACCAGTTGCGCCACCTTCTGCTCCAGCGGGGCTTCGCCCGCGAGGATCTTGGCGATGCCCGCGTCGTCGAGCATGTCCGACAGCCCGTCGGAGCACATGAGGTACAGGTCGCCGACTTCGACCTTGTGCTCGTTGACTTCCAGCAGCACGGCGTCCTCGACGCCGAGCGCGCGCGTCACCAGGTTCTTGTTGGTCGACGTCGCGGCCTGCTCCGGCGTGATGAGGCCGGCGTCCATCTGCTCCTGCAGCAGCGAATGGTCCTTGGTGATCTGCACCAGTTCCGCTCCGCGCATGCGGTAGCAGCGCGAGTCGCCGATGTGCCCGAGCATCAGCTTGCCGTCCTGGAAGCAGCCCAGCACCAGCGTCGTGCCCATGCCCGAATACTGCGGGTTGGAGTTGGCGGCGTTGAAGATCGAGCGGTTCGCGTTGTCGACGCAGATCTCCATGGCGCGGCGCACTTCGCGCGGGTTCGCGTTGCGGCCGGCCTGGCCGAGCCAGCGCCCGAGTTCGGACTTGATGAAGGTGGTGGCCATGCCGCTGGCGATTTCGCCGGCGTTGTAGCCCCCCATGCCGTCGGCCAGGATGCCGAGGCGCACGGACTCGTCGAACGTGACCGAGTCCTCGTTGTTATCCCGCGCCAGGCCGGGGTCGGTGCGGATGCAAAACTCGTAGTTCATACAGGTCGGGCTCAGGCCTGCGGATCCTTGCCGGGTTCCTGATCCGGCAACGGGGGCCTGATGAACACGTCGGTCTTGGCGAAGTCGACGGGCCCTGCGCCGCCTTGCTGGGCTGCATCATAGCCGGGCGGCGCGCTGCGAGGAACCTCCTGGATCACCGTGGCCTCGAATCCGCCCGTGGTTTCGCCGCCCGCCGCAGCTGCGCCCGCGTCGGGACCGGACTTGGGCAGGACCACAGTGCGGTCGACGTCCACCGATTCGTGGGTGACGCCGCCGGCGGCCGCGGCGGCGGCCAGCGCCGCCTCGCCCTTGGACTTGGACACGCTGGTGGCGGGGGCCGTGCCGCCCGCCATCTCGGCCATCACGGCGCGCAGGTCTGCGGCAAAGGCATCGCCGTCGTGGTAGCGCATCTCGGGCTTCTTGGTGAGCGACAGCGCCACCACCTGCGCCAGCTTCTCGGACAGGTCGCGCCGGATGACGCGGATGTCGGGCGCCTCCTCGTTGGCGATCTTGTACATCAGCTCCGCCATCGAGTCGCCGCGGAACGGCAGCACGCCGGTGAGCATCTGGAACAGCATCACGCCCAGCGAGTACAGGTCGGAGCGGCCGTCGACCTTCTTGCCGGCGATCTGCTCGGGCGACATGAAGCTGGGCGTGCCCAGCACCAGCCCCGTCTTGGTCTTGCTCGAGTCGGTGATGCGCGCGATGCCGAAGTCGGTGACCTTCACGACGTCGGTCTCGCCCTCGTACATGATGTTGGCCGGCTTGATGTCGCGGTGCACCACGTTCTGCTTGTGCGCATAGGCGAGCGCCTCGGCCACGCGCGCGATGATCGACAGCACCTTGGGCACCGGCAGCAGGTTGCCTTCCTTGCAGTGGTCGACCAGGTCCTTGCCCTTCAGGAACTCCATGGCGATGTAGGCCAGGTCGTGTTCCTCGCCGGCGTCGAAGATCGTCACGATGTTCTGGTGCTGCAGGCGGCCGGCCGTCTCGGCCTCGCGGAAGAAGCGCTCGCGCGCGTCGTTCAGCTCCTCGCCCTCGAACTCCTGCGACAGGGCCATGGTCTTGATGGCCACCACGCGGCCGATCTTGGGGTCCTTGCCGAGGTACACCACGCCCATGGCGCCCTTGCCCAGTTCCTTCTCGACCTGGTAGCGGCCCAGCATCGGCTTCTCGACGCCGCCGCCATCGAGCAGCATGGTGCCGCCCGGGTGCGCGGTGCCGCCACCGAGCATGACGGTGTTGGACAGGTTCTTGGCGCGATTGAGCTTGGCCTCGAGGTCCTTGTACTTCTTGTTGTAGGTGGCCATGTGCTCGTACACGGCCTCGGCCTTGTTGAACTGGCGCTTGCGCTCGAAGTCGAGCGCCAGGTTGTTCAGGTTGTCCATCAGCGCGTCGCTGAACGGCACGCGGCGGAAGCGGTCGAACGCCATGTCGAGCTGGCCCTGCCCCTGCAGCGCCAGGCCCATCATGCGGTTGGTCTCGGCCGACTCCTCGTCGGACTTCACCTTGCCGGCCTCGGTGACGAGGAAGCGCTTGGTGGTGAGCGCCAGGTGGCCGATGACCAGCAGGGCCACCGGGAACACGAACTTGAACCAGATCGATGCCCCCGACAGCAGGAAGTACTCGGCGGCCATCAGCACCACGAAGGCGCCCGCGGTGACGCCCGCAGCCAGGCCCGCGCTCAGGCGCGGCAGCACCGCGATGAGGTAGCCCGCCACGGCCAGGAACACCAGCAGCGTGAGCCAGCCGCCCCAGCTCGGCTCCACGATGAAGTGTTCGGCCAGGATGTTGGACGTGACGTGGGCCATCATCTCCGCGGGCGACAGGCCCGCATAGCCCGGCGTCGGGAAGATCGAACCCACGCCCTGCGCGGTGGCGCCGATCAGCACGATCTTGTCGGCGTACTTGGTCGCGGGGATCTTGCCCGCCAGCACGTCGTAGAACGAATCCACCGCGAACGGCACCTTGCCGTCGCGCGCCTTGTAGAACTGCGGCAGCATGCGCGCCGCGTCGTCGGTGCGCACCTTCAGCTTGCCGATCTGCACCGACTCGCCGGCGTTCAGCTTGATGTCCGCGGGCGTCAGGTTCAGGCTGCGCATGGCGGCCAGCAGCGCCATCGACGGCACGCCGTTGCCGTCGTAGTTGACCAGCAGCGCCTCGTAGCGCACCGAGCCGTCGACGTCGTTCAGCTGGTTCAGGTGGCCGATGCCGGCGGCGGCCTTGCCGATCAGCTCGATCGGCTGCTGCGTCTTCATGGCGGGCACCGAGAAGCCGCTGTTCTCGCGCACCGCGCTCTTGGCCGCGTAGGGCGGCAGCGGCTTGTCGACGCGGCCCTGCGGCTCGCCGAGCACGAACACCGAGGGCACCACCACGTTGCCTGCCTTCGCCATGCTGGCGGCCAGCTTGGCGTCGGTGTCGAGCGCCTTCTCGGCTTCGGTGATCACGTTGCCCAGCGCCTCGGGGTAGGGCGCGGCAGCCAGCGTCTCCTTGATCTTGCGGATGTACTGCAGGCCGCGGTCGGTCTGCGGCTCGAAGAAGAACGCGGTATGGACGATGGTCTTGGCCTTGGCGCCGGCCAGCTTGTCGATCAGGTCGGCATGCACGTCGCGCGGCCAGGGCCAGCGGCCGATGTTGGCGATGCTCTGGTCGTCGATGGCGATGACGGCGATGCGGTCGGACGGCTGGCGGCCGCTGGAGGTGCTGGCGAAGTCGTAGAAGCGGCGCTCCATCGTGGCGATGGTGTCGGTACCCACGTGCAGGATCACCACCGCCAGCACGACCAGGGCGGCTACGAACCAGTCTGCGCGCCAGAACTGGCCACGCTTGCTCGACGACGATGTGCTCACTTCCCGCCCCTTGTGCAGACCTGCCCAGATGCCTGTGTTTCCCCACAGGCCGCGCTCCCATGACGCCACAGTCAGGGGCGCAGGACTCCTTGTGGGCACGTTATCAGACGCGACAACAACCTACAAGGGACTTCGTGAGCAGATTCTCACGAATTGTTGCAAACGCGCACGGCCCGGATGCGGGGCATCGCGGGCCGTGGCGGACCGGGGAAAACCCGGCTTAGAGCAGCGACTTGAGGATGCGGCCCATCTCGGACGGATTGCGCGTCACCCTGAAGCCGCACTCTTCCATGATCGCGAGCTTCGCGTCGGCGGTGTCGGCGCCGCCCGAGATGAGGGCGCCCGCATGGCCCATGCGCTTGCCGGGAGGGGCGGTGACGCCTGCGATGAAGCCCACGATCGGCTTCTTCATGTGCTCCTTGCACCAGCGCGCGGCGTCGGCTTCGTCCGGGCCGCCGATCTCGCCGATCATGATGACGGCGTCGGTGTCGGGGTCGTCGTTGAACGCCTGCATCACGTCGATGTGCTTCAGCCCGTTGATCGGGTCGCCGCCGATGCCCACCGCGGACGACTGGCCGATGCCCAGCTCGGTGAGCTGCGCCACGGCTTCGTAGGTGAGCGTGCCGGAGCGCGACACCACGCCGACGCGGCCCTTCCTGTGGATGTGGCCGGGCATGATGCCGATCTTGATCTCCTCGGGCGTGATCAGGCCGGGGCAGTTGGGCCCGAGCAGCAGCGTCTTCTTGCCGCCCGCGGCTTCCTTGGCCTTCATCCGGTTGCGCACCACCAGCATGTCCTTCACCGGGATGCCCTCGGTGATGCAGATGGCGAGGTCGAGGTCGGCTTCGACCGCTTCCCAGATCGCCTCGGCGGCGCCGGCCGGCGGCACGTAGATCACCGACACCGTGGCGCCGGTCTGCTGCTTGGCCTCTTTCACCGACGCATAGATCGGGATGTCGAAGATCTTCTCGCCCGCCTTCTTGGGGTTGACGCCCGCGACGAAGCAGTTCTTGCCGTTCGCGTATTCCTGGCACTTCTCGGTGTGGAACTGGCCGGTCTTGCCCGTGATGCCCTGGGTGATGACCCGGGTGTCCTTGTTGATGTAGATCGACATGTACGTTTTCCTCAGGGCTTCAGGGCGGCGACGACTTTTTGCGCAGCTTCCGCCATGGTGTCCGCGCTGATGATCGGCAGGCCGCTTTCGGCCAGCATCTTCTTGCCCAGCTCCTCGTTGGTGCCCTTCATGCGCACCACCAGCGGGACCTGCAGGTTGACCGCCTTGCAGGCGGTGATGACGCCGGTGGCGATGGTGTCGCACTTCATGATGCCGCCGAAGATGTTGACGAGGATCGCCTTCACCTTCGGGTTCTTCAGCATGATCTTGAAGGCCTCGGTCACCTTCTCGGGGGTGGCGCCGCCGCCCACGTCGAGGAAGTTGGCCGGCTCGGCGCCGAACAGCTTGATGGTGTCCATGGTGGCCATGGCGAGGCCGGCGCCGTTGACCAGGCAGCCGATGTTGCCGTCCAGGCTGATGTAGGCCAGGTCGAACTTGCTCGCCTCGATCTCGGCGGCGTCCTCTTCGTCCAGGTCGCGCAGCGCGACGATTTCGGGGTGGCGGAAGAGGGCGTTGGCGTCGAAGTTGAACTTCGAGTCGAGCGCGATGATGTTGCCCTTGCCGTCGCGGTTGAGCGGGTTGATCTCGACCAGCGACGCGTCGGTGTCCATGTAGCACTTGTAGAGCTTCTTGAGCACGTCGACGGCCTGCGCGGTGGAGTCGGCCGGGATGCCGATGCCGTCGGCGAGCGCCTTGGCCTGCTGGTCGGTGAAGCCGGTGAGCGGGTCGACGAACACCTTCTGGATCTTCTCGGGCGTGGCGTGCGCCACTTCCTCGATGTCCATGCCGCCTTCGCTGGACGCGATGAACGCGACCTTCTGCGTGGCACGGTCGGTGACCACCGACACGTAGTATTCCTTCTGGATGTCGGCGCCGTCCTCGATGTACAGGCGCCGCACCTTCTGGCCTTCGGGGCCGGTCTGGTGGGTCTTCAGCTGCATGCCCAGGATCTGGCCGGCCAGCTCCTTGACCTGCTCGATGCTCTTGGCGACCTTGACGCCGCCGCCCTTGCCGCGGCCGCCCGCGTGGATCTGGGCCTTGACGACCCAGACCGGGCCGCCCAGCTTCTGCGCCGCCTCGACGGCTTCCTGCACCGTGAAGGCAGGGATGCCGCGCGGCACGGGCACACCGAAGTTGCGCAAGATTTCCTTGCCTTGGTACTCGTGAATCTTCATGGGGTCTCTCTAGCGAACGGGATACGGGAAGGGGGTGGCGGCTTCTCGCCCGGGCAGCAGGGCAGCCCTGCGCGGCGCAGCCTTCAACTGTATCATGGTGCATCGCACAACCGACACCGGGCTGACGGTACCCGCCGCAGTGGCCGCACAGGAATGACCATGGTCAAGGTTTTCATCGATGGCGAGGCCGGCACCACCGGCCTGCAAATCCGCGAGCGGCTGGCGAAGATGCCGGCCGTCGAACTGGTAAGCATCGCGCCCGAGCGGCGCAAGGACCCTGCGGCCAAGCGCGAGCTGATGGCGGCGGTGGACCTGGTGATCTTCTGCCTGCACGACGACGCCGCGCGCGAATCGGCGGCCATGGTCGAAGACATCGCCAAAGGCGGCGGCAAGGCGCCGCGCATCATCGACGCGTCCACAGCCCACCGCACGGCGCCGGGCTGGGTCTATGGCTTTCCCGAGCTCGAGCCGGCCCAGGCCGAGGCGATCCGCCGGGCCGGCCGCGTGAGCAACCCGGGCTGCTACGCCACCGGCGCCATCGCGCTGGTGCGGCCGCTGGTCGACGCCGGCCTGCTGCCGCCTGACTACCCGGTCTGCCTGCCGTCCATCAGCGGCTATTCGGGCGGCGGGCGCAGCATGATCGAAGCGTACGAGTCAGGCACCGCGCCGGCCTACGAGGTCTACGCGCTGGGGCTGAAGCACAAGCACCTGCCCGAGATCATGAAGTACACCGGCCTCACGCGGCGGCCCGTGTTCGTGCCTTCGGTGGGTAATTTCCGCCAGGGGATGATCGTGCAGCTGCCGCTGCACCTCGACACGCTGCCCGGCAACCCCAAGCCGGCAGACCTGCACGAGGCGCTGGCTGCGCACTACCGCGGCAGCGAGTGGGTGACGGTGGAAAAGTCCACCGAGGACGGCAAGCTCGACGCGCTGGCGCTGAACGACACCAACCGGATGGAACTGCGCGTGTATGCCAACATGGACTACCACCATGCCGTGCTCATCGCGCGGCTGGACAACCTGGGCAAGGGCGCCAGCGGCGCCGCGGTGCAGAACCTGAGGCTGATGCTGGGCCTGTAGGCGGGCTGGGAAGGCCTCGACCGCCGCGGGGACGACGGGTCAGTCCAGCTCGAGCCGCAGCACCCGCGCAATCACGTCGCCGGAGAACCCCCGCGCCGCCAGGAACCGCGCCTGCCTGGCGCGGGCCGCCGCGTCGGCCGGCGGCTCGCCGAACTTGCGGCGCCAGACTTCGCAGGCGCGCTCGAGCTCGGTGGTGCGCAATGCGGCCACGGCCTGCGCCACCTGCTCGGGCGGCACGCCCTTGGCCACCAGTTCCTGCTTCACGCGGCCCGCGCCGAACTTCGGCGCCTTGCGGTGCACGATCGAGTCGGCCACGCGCTGCTCGTCGATCAGGCCGCGCGCCTGCAGGTTGTCCAGCGTGCGCTGCAGCTGGCCGGGCTCCTTCTCGTGCGCGGCCAGCTTGCGTTCGAGTTCGGCGCGCGAATGTTCGCGCCGCGACAGCAACTGCAGGGCGCGGCCCGTGAGCGAGGGCTGGCCGAAAGCCATGGGCGCGCCTTACGCGGCGCCTTCTTCCGGGACGTCGGGCAGCAGCGCGATGTCGAGGCTGGCGCGCACCTTGTTCTCGATCTCGTGCGCCAGCGCGCGGTTCTCGCGCAGGAACTCGCGCGCGTTGTCGCGGCCCTGGCCGATCTTCTCGCCGTTGTAGGCGTACCACGCGCCGGACTTCTCCAGCACCTGGTGCTGCACGCCCAGGTCGATGATCTCGCCCTCGCGGCTGATGCCCTCGCCGAACAGGATGTCGAATTCGGCATGCTTGAACGGCGGCGCCACCTTGTTCTTGACCACCTTCACCTTGGTTTCGTTGCCGATCGCCTCTTCACCCTTCTTGATGGTGCCGGTGCGGCGGATGTCGAGCCGCACCGAAGCGTAGAACTTCAGCGCGTTGCCGCCGGTGGTGGTCTCGGGGCTGCCGAACATCACGCCGATCTTCATGCGGATCTGGTTGATGAAGATGACCATGCAGTTGGTCTTCTTGATGGTGGCGGTCAGCTTGCGCAGCGCCTGCGACATCAGGCGCGCCTGCAGGCCGGGCAGCGAGTCGCCCATCTCGCCTTCGATTTCGGCCTTGGGCACCAGCGCCGCCACCGAGTCGATGACGATCAGGTCGACCGCGCCCGAGCGCACCAGCGAGTCGACGATCTCGAGCGCCTGCTCGCCGGTGTCGGGTTGCGAGATCAGCAGGTCGGAGACTTTCACGCCGAGCTTCTGCGCGTACTGGATGTCGAGCGCATGTTCGGCGTCGACAAAGGCGCACTGGCCGGCCAGCCGCTGCATCTCGGCGATGACCTGCAGCGTCAGCGTGGTCTTGCCGGACGACTCGGGCCCGTAGATCTCGATCACGCGGCCGCGCGGCAGGCCGCCGACGCCCAGCGCTATGTCCAGGCCCAGCGAGCCGGTGGACACCACCTCGATGTCCTCGATCTTCTCGCCTTCGCCCAGCCGCATGATCGTGCCCTTGCCGAACTGCTTTTCGATCTGCGCCAGCGCGGCCTGCAGCGCCTTGGCCTTCTCGTTGTCGGGCGGGCTGATCTTGGTTCCCTTCACCTGAGCGTCCATTTCGATTTTCTCCTTGTAGGTCAATGGGTTAGCGATTGCATTCCAGCTGGTTGGGCACACAGGCTGGATGCATGGCCAGTACTGTAACGAGCGAGCTTGCGCGAAGTAAACAGGTTTTTTGGTCAGTTTGCCTTACGATTGCTGCATGTCCCCTGCCGACGACAGCTGGCGCAGCACGCACCTGGGCCGCCTGCTCGGAAACGCCCTGCGCCGCTTCGACGAGCGCGTGCTGCACCTGATGGCGCACGCCATCGACGTGCCGCTCGCGCTGTCCAACCTGGCCGCCCGCGCCCAGGTGAGCGCGGCCCACATCCACGTGACGCGGCACCTGGCGCTGCCCGGCTCGCGCCTGACCGACCTGGCGCAAAGCGCCGGCATGACCAAGCAGGCCATGGGCGACCTGGTGGACCAGTGCGAGGCCTGGGGCCTCGTCACGCGCGAAACCGACCCGCGCGATGCCCGCGCGCGCCTGGTCAAGTTCACGCCCGCGGGGCTGGCGTGGCTGCAGGCCTTCCGCGATGCGGTGGCCCAGGCCGAGGCCGAATTCCGCGCCGAAGTCGGCGCCGACGTCGCAACAGTAGTCGCGCTCGGCCTCGAGGCTTATGCTGGGGGTAGTTGGGAAACCTAGAATTCCGGCCCACAGGAGACTAGAAGCATGCGGATCCTCATAGCCGAAGACGACCAGGTACTGGCCGATGGCCTGCTGCGCAGCCTGCGCGCGGCCGGTGCCGCCGTGGACCACGTGGCGAGCGGCACCGAGGCGGACGCCGCGCTCATGACGAACAACGAGTTCGACATGCTGATCCTGGACCTGGGCCTGCCCAAGATGCACGGGCTCGAGGTGCTGCGCAAACTGCGCGGGCGCGGCTCGTCGATCCCCGTGCTGATCCTCACCGCGGCCGACGCGGTGGACGAGCGCGTGAAGGGCCTCGACCTCGGCGCCGACGACTACATGGCCAAGCCCTTCGCGCTGTCCGAGCTGGAAGCGCGCGTGCGGGCGCTGACGCGCCGCGGCATGGGCGGCACCAGCAGCATCATCAAGCACGGGCCCCTCGTCTACGACCAGGCCGGCCGCGTGGCCACCATCGACGGCAAGATGGTCGAACTGTCGGCGCGCGAGCTGGGCCTGCTCGAAGTGCTGCTGCAGCGCTCGGGGCGCCTGGTCAGCAAGGACCAGCTGGTCGAGCGCCTGTGCGAGTGGGGCGAGGAAGTGAGCAACAACGCGATCGAGGTGTACATCCACCGCCTGCGCAAGAAGATCGAGAAGGGGCCGATCCGCATCGCGACGGTCCGAGGGCTCGGCTACTGCCTGGAGAAGATTCCGGGCTGAGATGAAGATCTTCCAGCGTGAGCAACGATCTCTCTTCGGCGAGATCCTCGACTGGATGCTCACGCCGCTCTTGCTGCTGTGGCCGATCAGCCTGGCGCTGACCTGGCTGGTGGCGCAGAGCATCGCGGCCAAGCCGTTCGACCGCGCGCTCGAATACAACGTGCAGGCGCTTGCGCAGCTGGTGTCGGTGGGCGACAACCGGGCCGTGTTCAACCTGCCGGCGCCGGCGCGCGAGATCCTGCGCGCCGACGACTCCGACCTCGTCTACTACCAGGTGCTGGGGCCGCAGGGCGACCTGCTCGGTGGCGAACGCGACTTCCCGCACCCGCCCGAAGACGAGGTGCCGCAGCCCGGCGAGGTGCGGCTGCGCGACGACGAGATGCGCGGGCTCGACCTGCGCGTGGCCTACATCTGGGTGCGGCTCGACCTGCCGGGTCGGCCGCCCGCGCTGATCCAGGTGGCCGAAACGCGCGAAAAGCGTTCGGTGCTCGCCACCGAGATCATCAAGGGCGTCATGCTGCCGCAGCTGGTGATGCTGCCGCTGGCGGTGCTGCTGGTGTGGATGGCTCTGGTGCGCGGCATCAAGCCGCTGTCGGAGCTGGAAGAGCGCATCCGCGCGCGCAAGCCCGACGACCTGAGCCCGCTGGACGACCGCGTGGTGCCGCTCGAAGTGGCGCCGCTGGTGTCGTCGGTGAACGACCTGCTGACCCGCCTGAAGGATTCGATCTCGACGCAGAAGCGCTTCCTGGCCGACGCGGCCCACCAGCTGAAGACGCCGCTGGCCGGGCTGCGCATGCAGGCCGACCTGGCGCAGCGCGAGCAGTTCAACGCCGAGGAGCTGAAACTGTCGCTCAAGCAGATCGGCCGCTCCAGCATGCGCGCCACGCACACCGTGAACCAGCTGCTGGCGCTGGCCCGCGCCGAAGCCAGCGGCAAGACGTTCGTGCGCCAGCCCTGCGACCTGGCGCGGCTGACGGCCGAGGCCATGCAGGAGGCGCTGCCGCGCGCCATGGACCGCTCCATCGACCTCGGCTACGACGGCCCTGAGCCCGGCTCGCCGGGCGTCACGCTGGAGGGCAACCCCACGCTGCTGAAAGAGCTGATCCGCAACCTGGTGGACAACGCGATCAACTACACGCCGTCGAGCCGCGAGCAGCCCGGCGTGATCACGGCGCGCGTGCTGGCCGACCCCTTCGGCCGCGTGCTCATGCTGCAGGTGGAGGATTCGGGACCCGGCATCCCGGAAGCCGAGCGCGAACTGGTGTTCCAGCCCTTCTACCGCGCGCTCGGCACCAACGTCGACGGCTCGGGGCTGGGCCTGCCCATCGTGCTGGAGATCGCGCGCCAGCACCATGCCGAGGTGGCCATCGAGGACGCGCGGCCCGGCCATGGCCCGCCCGGCACGCGCGTGGTGGTGCGTTTCGTGCTGCCCGAGGCGCAGGAAGAAGCCGCCACCGCCGGGCAGGGCGCAGCCGCTGCCTAGCGGCAGGTCTTGAAGGTCTTGCCCGCCAGCACCGGCTTGAAGTCGTCCAGCCGCGGCCGGAGCGCATCGTCGACGGCCGCCAGGACCAGCTTCTGGCCCTTCACCTCGGCGCGCTCCTGCACCACCCGCGCGGTGCGCACGCCGCGTTCGGCGAGCGAGTCGAGCTGCCGGGTGGCGCTGGCTTCGGTGGCGTGGCCGCCCAGCGACAGGCCGGGTTCCAGCGAGGCGTTGGACAGCGGCTCGAAGCTGATGCCCAGCTGGCGCAGCTCGCCCTTCTTGCGGTTGACCATTTCGACGTTGGCGTACTTGCCCATGTAGACGATCCAGCGGGCGGGTTCGCTCGCCAGCTCGAACGACCAGCCGCCGATGGGCCAGTTGGCCTCCAGCCAGCTGCGGGCGGCGGCCAGCTGCGCCTCGTCCAGCGTCACCTGCAGGCACTCGGGCGCACGCGAGGCCGAGGCAGCGGCTGCCTCCACCCGGCGCGCATCGTCGGCGCGCAGCACCCGCACCGCCTCGGGGCGGACCTGCTGGGTGATGCGCTGCGGCTCGCTCTGCTGCGCCGGGCCGTAGCCCCAAGGCAGCAGCAGGCCCTGCGACCACGCAAAGTAGGCCGCATTGGCGAGCAGCAAGGCGAGGGCAACGAGGCGCAGCATGGTCAGGCGGGCCGCACGCTGACTTCGGCGCTGGTGACGGCCTGCATCCCCGCTTCAGTATGCACGAGCAGGGAACCGCGCTCGGTCACGCCGTGGGCGGTGCCGCGCGCGCCGCCCGACAGCTGCACGGTGCGGTCGCGCAACGCGTCGCGCGCCATGAAACGCGCCTGGAACGGGGTGAAGCCGAAGCTCTCGAAGGCGTGCACGGTGGCCACCAGCGGCCCCGCCACCTCCTGCAGCGCGGTTTCGGCGTCGATGCCCGGCACCAGCTCGGCCAGGCAGGCCGGCGGAACCGACAGGCCCTGGGCATCGGTGGGCAGGATGTTGAGCCCCACGCCCACTACCGCATAGCGCAGCGCCGAGGCCGGCGCGTCCGAGGAAGTGGCGGTCTCGATGAGGATGCCGCCCAGCTTGCGCCCTTCGAACCACAGGTCGTTGGGCCACTTCAGCTGGATGCGCGGGTGCAGGCATTCCGCCAGGCTCACGCCAACCGCCAGCGACAGGCCCGACCAGTCGGACGGGGCCAGCGCCAGCCCGAGCGAGAAGGTGAGCGAGGCGCCCGGCGCACTGGCCCAGCTGCGGCCGAGCCGGCCGCGCCCGGCGGTCTGCCTCCGGGCCACCAGCAGCACGGCGTCGGTGCGGCCGGCGCGCGCACGGCGCATCAGCTCGCTGCTGGTGGAGTCGATCTCGTCCACGCGCTCCACCGCCACGCCGTCGAGCGCCAGGGTTTCCATGTCAGCGGCGGCGCTTGGGCGCCAGCAGCGTGCCGCGGCAGGCGCGGCTGCCACACCAGCAGGGGTACTCGGCCTTGAGCTTCCTGGTGTACGGCTCGTCGATGATCAGGCCGTAGTCATAGCTGAGCTCCTCGCCGGGCTCGATGTTGCGCAGCGCCTTGATGAACACCCGGCCGTCCTGCTCGTCGGCCTCGCAGTTCGGGTCGCACGAGTGGTTGATCCAGCGCGCCGCGTTGCCGCCCACGGCCGCGTCGATGACCCGCTTGTCGTCCACGTGGAAGTAAAACGTGTGGTTGGGGTCCTTCGGGTTCCAGGGGTGGCGCTTCTGAGCCTGCTTCCAGGTGATGATTTCACCCACGTATTCGATGATGGTTTCCCCCTCGGCAATGGGTTTCAGGGCGAAGACGCCCTTGCCGTGGACGCCCGACTTGCGGACCTGGATTCTTCGGGAACTGGCGGGCTGTGGAGGGTTGTCGGCCATCGGTCGGAAAAATTTGTTAACTTGGACTCGTACGCACGCGCGCGTGTGCGCGTACGCGCGCGAGAAAGGCGAGATTGTAGATGGCGAAGACACTGGTGATTGCGGAGAAGCCTTCGGTGGCCCAGGACATCGTGCGGGCGCTCACGCCCGTGGCCGGCAAATTCGACAAGCACGACGAGCATTTCGAGAACGACAAGTACGTGGTGACCAGCGCGGTGGGCCACCTGGTGGAGATCCACGCGCCCGAGGAGTTCGACGTGAAGCGCGGCAAGTGGAGCTTTGCCCATCTTCCCGTGATACCGCCGTACTTCGACCTGAAGCCGGTGGAAAAGACCAAGTCGCGCCTGAACGCGGTGGTGAAGCTCGCCAGGCGCAAGGACGTGACCGAGCTGGTGAACGCCTGCGACGCGGGGCGCGAAGGGGAACTCATCTTCCGCCTGATCGAGCAGTACGCGGGGGGGGCCAAGTCAGGCCTCGGCAAGCCGGTGCGGCGGCTTTGGCTGCAGTCTATGACGCCGCAGGCCATCCGCGACGGCTTCGCCGCGTTGCGCAGCGACAAGCAGATGCAGGGGCTGGCCAGCGCCGCGCGCTCGCGCTCCGAGGCCGACTGGCTGGTGGGCATCAACGGCACGCGAGCGATGACCGCGTTCAATTCGCGCGACGGCGGCTTCTTCCTCACCACCGTGGGCCGCGTGCAGACGCCGACGCTCGCCATCGTGGTGGAGCGCGAGGAGCAGATCCGCAGGTTCGTGAGCCGCGACTACTGGGAGGTGCACGGCACCTTCCTGTGCGAGGCGGGCGAATACAACGGCAAGTGGTTCGACCCCAAGTGGAAGAAGGATGAGGACGACGCGGAACAGCGCGCCGACCGCCTCTGGACGCAGAAGGAAGCGCAGGCCATCGCCGATGCGGTGCGCGGCAAGTCCGCCACGGTGACCGAGGAGGCGACCAGGACGACGCAGGCCTCGCCGATGCTGTTCGACCTGACGACCCTGCAGCGCGAGGCCAACGGCCGCTTCGGCTATTCGGCCAAGACCACGCTGTCGATCGCGCAGAGCCTGTACGAGCGGCACAAGGCATTGACCTACCCGCGGACCGACTCGCGCCACCTGCCCAAGGACTACGTGAAGGTGGTGAAGGACACCATGGGCATGCTGGCGAAGAGCGGCATGAAGCACCTGGCGCCGTTTGCGAAAGAAGCGGTCGAAGGCGACTACGTGCGCATGACCCCGCGTGTGTTCGACGATACCAAGGTCAGCGACCACTTTGCCATCATCCCCACGCTCGAGGCGCCGCACGGCCTGTCGGAAGCCGAGCAGAAGATCTACGACCTGGTGGTGCGCCGCTTCCTGGCGATCTTCTTCCCAAGCGCCGAGTACCAGGTCACGACGCGCACCAGCCTGGTGGTGGGCCACCACTTCCGCACGCAAGGCAAGGTGCTGGTCAAGCCGGGCTGGCTCGCGATCTACGGCAAGGAAGCCGCCGACGAAGTGACCGACGCGAAGGAAGGCGACAAGGGCCAGCCGCTGGTGCCGGTGAAGCCGGGCGAGATGGTGCGCACCGAGTCGGTGGAGGTGAAGGGCCTGAAGACGCGGCCGCCCGCGCGTTACAGCGAAGCGACGCTGCTGGGTGCGATGGAAGGCGCGGGCAAGTTCATCGAGGACGACGAACTGCGCGAGGCCATGCACGAGAAAGGGCTGGGCACGCCCGCCACGCGCGCGGCCATCATCGAAGGCCTGATCAACGAGAAGTACATGCTGCGCGAGGGCCGCGAGATGCTGCCCACGGCCAAGGCGTTCCAGCTCATGACGCTGCTGCGCGGCCTGGGCGTGGAAGAACTGTCCAAGCCCGAGCTCACCGGCGCCTGGGAGTACAAGCTGGCGCAGATGGAGCACGGCAAGCTGTCGCGCGAGGAGTTCATGCGCGAGATTGCCGGGATGACCGAGCGCATCGTGCGCAAGGCCAAGGAGTACGACCGCGACACCGTGCCGGGCGACTACGCGACGCTGGCCACGCCCTGCCCCAACTGCGGCGGCGTGGTGCAGGAAAGCTACCGGCGCTACAACTGCATCGGCAGGAAGGGCCAGGAGCCCTGCGGCTTCTCGTTCACCAAGATCCCGGCGGGCCGAGCTTTCGAACTGCATGAGGTCGAGCAGTTCCTGCGCGCCAAGCGCATCGGGCCGCTGCAGGGCTTCCGCTCCAAGGCCGGGTGGCCGTTTGCCGCGGAACTCGCGCTGAAGTTCGACGAGGAAGAGAAGAACTGGAAGCTCGAATTCGACTTCGGCGACACGCGCGACCCGGCCGAGACCGGCGAGATCGTCGACTTTGCGGGGCAGGAACCGCTGGGCAAGTGCCCCAAGTGCGGCGGCCGCGTGTTCGAGTTCGGCAGCAACTACACCTGCGAGAAGGCGGTGCCGACCGCGCAGCAACCCACGCCCACCTGCGACTTCAAGAGCGGCAAGATCATCCTGCAGCAGCCGGTGGAGCGCGCGCAGATGCAGAAGCTGCTGGCCACCGGCAAGACCGACTTGCTGGACAAGTTCGTGTCGATGCGCACGAGGCGGCCCTTCAAGGCGTTCCTGGCGTGGGACGCGGAGGCGGGCAAGGTGAACTTCGAGTTCGAGCCGCGCACTTCGAAGTTCCCGCCGCGCAAGGCGGCGGCGGCAAAGACGGCGAAGGAGCCGGCGGCCAAGTACGCTGCAGCGAAGAAGGCTCCGGCTGCCAAGAAGGCGGCACCAGCCAAAAAGGTAGCGGCCAGGAAGACGACTAACCGCAAGACCGGTGCGGGCCTGAAGCCCAGCCCCGAGCTTGCAGCCATCGTCGGCGCCGAGCCGATCGCGCGCACGCAGGTCATCAAGAAGCTGTGGGACTACATCAAGGAGCACGGCCTGCAAGACCCGAAGGACAAGCGCACCATCCAGGGCGACGCCAAGCTGCGCAAGGTGTTCGGCAAGCCGTCGGTGACCATGTTCGAGCTGGCCAAGGTGGTCGGTGACCATCTCACCAAGGAGGAGTAGCCGTGCCGTCGGCCGACACGCTGGAGCGCTTCATCGCGCGCGTCGAATCGAACGCGCACGTGGAGGCGATCGAGGAGTTCTACACCGAACACGCCTCGATGCAGGAGAACTTCGCGCCGCCGCGGGTGGGCCGCGACACGCTGGTGGCGCATGAGCGCAAGGCCCTCGCCCTGGCCGCGTCGGTCACCTCGGAATGCGTGCGGCCCGTGTTCGCGCACGGCGACCATGTGGTGATCCGCTGGATCTTCGAGTTCACCGCCCACGACGGCACCAAGCGCCGCATCGAGGAACTGGCATACCAGCGCTGGGAAGGCCAGCGCATTGCGCAGGAGCAGTTCTTCTACGACCCCGCTCAGTTGCAAGCCCGCAAGCCTTCGTAGCATGATCGCGGTTCCGAAGAAGGAGAACCGCATGGCATTCACCCTCGAGAGTCCGGACATCGCGCCGGACTCGATGATCGACAAGCGCTTCGAATACAACGGCTTCGGCTGCAACGGCGAGAACCGCTCGCCCGTGCTGCGCTGGAGCGGGGGGCCGGCAGGCACGAAGAGCTACGCCCTCACCTGCTACGACCCCGACGCGCCGACCGGCTCGGGCTGGTGGCACTGGGTGCTGGTGAACGTGCCCGCGGGTACCACCGAGCTGAAGGCGGACGCGGGCAACGCCAGCGGCGCCAACCTGCCCGTAGGCGCCCAGCAGGTCCGCAACGACTACGGCGAGAACGCGTGGGGCGGCATGGCCCCGCCGCCGGGCGACCCGCCGCACCGCTACATCTTCACGCTGCATGCGCTGGGCACCGAGAGGCTGGACCTGCCCGCCGGCGCCACCGCCGCGCTGGCCGGCTTCATGATCAACGCGAATACGCTGGCGAAAGCCTCTTTCACCGCCCGCTACGGGCGCAAGTGATGCGGCCGCGCCGGCGCGCCGTGCTCGCCGCTCTGGCGTGCGCGCCGTGGGCTGCATCCGCGCAGCCCGCCGACCGCGCGTTCTACGAATCGGCCGAGGCACAACGCAAGCTCGCGCTGTCATGGGGCGACCAGCCGTACGGCGCCGTGCTGGTGCTGGACGGCAAGATCGTCGGCGAAGGCCCGAGCCGCGTCGTGAAGAACGGCGACTTCACGGCGCATGCCGAGCGCGAAGCCATCCAAGATGCTCAGAAGCGGCTGGGCCGCAGCGACCTGGGCGGCGCCATCCTCTACTCGACCTCACGCCCGTGCAGCGCCTGCGAGACGGCTGCCGCGCGCGCACGCGTGTCCCGCATGATCCATGGCCCTGCGCTCACCGATGCAGGCCCGCCGAAGTCCTGAGCGCGAAGGAGAACCGACTTCCCGGTCAACGAACTCCGCACCTCGAGCCTGATCCTGGGCTGCGGCATCCTGCTGCTCACGGCATCGCTCGTATCCGGCACGAGCCCGTCCGCCGCGACCGGCCTCTGGGCGCCGATCGGCGTCGGCGCCGGCTTGCTGTACGGCGGGTTGGTGCCGGCCGTGATCAACCTCGGCGAATCGCGCACGAACGCCTGGCAGTCACTGCTGGCCGGCCTGTTCCACGTGCTGCCTTTCGGGCTGGCCACCTTCGGCGCCATGGCCTGGCTCGACGGGTCGGCCTACATGTTCCTGATGCCGTGGTGCTTGTGGACCTGGGTGGCGAGCGTGGTGATCGCTGCCGCTGGCATGATACGCGGCGCGATTGAAGGGATCGAGTGAGTATTCAACCCAACCTGCTTTCCTGCGTGACCCTACTTGGAACTCGCCAACAATTCGCGCAGCTTCGTGAAGTAGCGATGCTGACGAGGAAACTTTGAGGGCAGTTCTTGCCGAGTGAACCTCTCGAGGAGCCTGCTTTCCGCAAGTTGCAAGGCATCCCGATCGCACTCACTTCTTGATCCATCAAACTTTGTCAGTTTCTTGTGCCGCAGTATGCAGATCTCCCGGATTGACGGTAACAAGCCGGCAGCGCGCGAGCAGGGCATGATCACTACTGCGTCGCGGCAATTTGAAGGATGTCTTCGATCAACTTTTTCTGACTGGCCCGCTGGCGCCTTAGATCCGCACTGTCGAAAGGCAGCTCAGTCACTGCTGTTCGGAGCATTTCCAGGTCCGCCCGCAACTGAGTGAGCACTTCTGTGCGCTGCCTTTTCAACTGCTGGAGAGCGGCCGTGAATGGAAATTGCTCAGCTAGGAGGCGATTCGACGTGTGAAATCTGGCCATCTTCGCTACGGTCAGGATAAGTTCTCTCAAGTCCTGCACCGCGAAGTCCCTTCGCTTGGCCAGCAGGCGATTCAGGAGGCAGACGGCCGCATGCGTGACCATCCCCCAGGCATCCCGCTTTGCACATGTTCTTCCCCATGGCCCATACTGTTCGAACTGAGTCAAGAAGGAGTCCATCACCCGATTGATGCCAGAAGCTGGATCGGAATGTTCAATCTGTAGGAGTTCCGTTGTCAATGCAACTTGAGCTGCGATCGCCCCCTGGGCATCCTTTGCTATCGACTCCTCGTAGAGGCTGGCATTCCTATCCCATTGATCGAATGCGGTATCCAGCCAACCGTCGTCATGCGGCTTCCAGTCGTTGGATGCGCGCCCAATGAAGCGGTCCGACAAGTACCTGATCAACGGCTCCGGGGCGTGCTGCCGACTCATGTATTCGACTAGCAGGCGAAGCAGCTCAATCCAATGAATCAACTCTAATCGCGTGGCCTTCATGTCATGCCCTTAGTGACACATGTCCATATAGGCCTCGGCCAAGAACGTCGCCAGCTCGCCGAACCCACCGATCAGGCGCACACCGCTTGCATCCGGACCTAGGGCATCGAGGATTCGCTTTTGCTGGGCGGCCGTGACAGGGCTCTTGCCAAAGAACACTGTAATGCTACCGTAGACCTCCTTGCCAGACTTGATCTGGTCAATCAGTCGCTGGAACGCTTCCGAACCAATCTTCGGTACTTGATACTTGACCTCCAGCAGGAGGTTGCGATCCTTCAGTTCCAGTAAGAAGTCGATCTTCTTGTTCTTGGCTGAGACGCCCTTCTTGAGATCGCCTTTGAAGCATTGACGGATCATCTCCTGCACGCGGCGCTCGACTACGCGACCGAGCGTCCGGATGGCCGTTCCTCCTGCCTGTTTGCCCACTCCGAACGCCACCTGTGCGCGGGTAGCAAATCCAGCAGTGATATCCTGCGCGACACCTCCAACCTCTCCGAGAGTGAGTTCCCCGGTGGGATCCGTCCCATGCACTGGATCGCCGAGCGCATAGGCATATCTGTTCAAGCTCCTCGGATCCGATTGCCTGCCCTCAAGCGGATCCGCCGAGATGAACCTCCCGATCCTCGGGTCATACCACCGGGCCCTCAGATACAGCAGCTGCGCGTCCTGATCCCAGTATTCCCCCGCATACAAGTGGCCCTGCTTCAGCCCCGTGGCCTGGTCCAGATTCCCGAATGCATCTGCATCGACTTGCTCGACGACGTCTCCGGCGGCATCCACGGCCCCGAGGCTGCTGCCCAGGTGCCCGTACAACGGGTAGATCTCCTCGACACTTGCGACCGTCGTCCGCACCTGCCGGACCAAGCCGATGCCGCGCACGTAGTCGATCGCCTCGGTGCCGCCCGTTTCGCGCAGGACCTGCGGTAGCTCGTCGTTGGTGTCGACCAGGTAGGTCCTTGCATCGGCACCCGCCTTCCGGACCCGGTTGCCATCGTCGTCATAGGCATAGCGCGCCAGCGGCGTGGCAGCCTGCGCCCGCATCAGGTCGGCCCCGACGCGGATGTCGATCAACCGGTTGCGCGGATCGAACCGGTACAGCGTGAGCCGCCCAGGCTCCGCTTTGCTCGAAAGGTTGCCGTTGCCGTCGTAGGTGTAGTCGATGGTCCGCGTGCCGCCTGCGGCCAGGCTCAGCGTCTCGCGCGTGAGCCGGTCGGCAGCGTCGTAGGTGTAGCTCGTGATCTCGGTGCCGCTCGCCGTGGTCACCTTCATCTGGGTGCGGTTGCCGACCAGGTCGTACGCATACCGGGTGTCGGTCTTGCCGCCCGCGTGGTCCCTCACCTCGCGCGCCAGCCGGGCCAGGCCGTCGTACTCGAAGTCCTGGACCACGTCGATGCGCGCCGTCATCTGCCCTGCAGTACCCACGGAGCCGTCTCCGCGGTCCGTCACGATCCTGGCGATGACGCCCCCGGGGCCGCGGGTGATGCGCTGCCCAGCGACGAAGGTGACGGCCTGCCCGAAGTGACGCACATGGGCAACCATCACGATTCGGCCGGCCGCGTCGTGGTTGATGGATGTCCGCAGGAACTGCGGCTGGCCATTGAAGGGGTCCAAGTCCCGCTCGACGACCGCTAGACGGCCCGCGCCGTCATGCACATAGCGCGCCTGCTTGCCGCCGGGCATGAACACCTTGGCCAGGCGGCCCGCGTCGTCGTACTCATAGCGGACCGTGCCGGCACCGGCCACGCTGCGCTCGAGCACGTTGCCCACCGCATCCGGCGCGTAGCTGATGCGCCCGATCGGGTTGCTGGCTTCGAGCAGCCGGTCGGACGCGTCGTAGCGGAAGGTCTGCAGCCCGTCGAGCGTGGTGGGCCCGTGCTCCTGGCGCGACTGCAACATGTCCACCGGCGTGTAGCCGTAGGTCACGCTGCCACCAGCGATGCCGGCGTTGCTGCCGCGGCCGGCCGGGATGACCTGGCCGCTGCGGCGATTCATCACGTCGTACTGGAAGCTGAAGGCCTCGCCGGCGAACGTGGTGTGCGACAGCAGGTTGTCTGCCAGGTCGTAGCTGAAGCTCTCCTTGCTGCCGTCAGGCAGGGTACGCGCGGTGACACGGCTCTTCGCGTCGAAGGCCCAGCCGGTCTTCCTGCCCAAGGCGTCGACCTGGGCGGTCTTGTTGCCCGCCTCGTCGTAGGCGTACGTGGTGGTAGCGACGGTCGTCGCGGGCTGGGCTTGTGCCAGTGACGTGGCAACCAGCAAGGCCCAGACAAAGGCCCCAGCGATGCAGTGCGCAGGTGTCCTCATGCACCTTTCCTCCCTGGCGGAGGAATATAGGCATTAAGGATTAATGAGTCAACGGGCCGCTGGTTGCGTTCACTTCCCCAGGGCAGCGGTCCGCGCCAGGTGCACCTGGTGCAGCGTGATCTTGCGCACCTCGGCCTGGCTGGTCTCGATATGCGCGCGCAGCAGCATCGCGGCCTGGTCGCCGCGCTTGCGCTGGATCGCGCGCAGGATCTTGGCGTGCTCCTCGTAGGTCGTGTCGATGCGCGCCTGCTTGGTGAAGTCCAGCCGCCGGATGATGCGGATGCGGTCGGTGACGTCGCGGTGCACGCGGGCCATTTCGGCATTGCCCGCTGCGGACACCAATGCGCAATGGAATTCCTCGTCCCACTGCGCCACCTGCACCGTGTCGCTGCTGCGTTCGGCCACCGGCACCAGCCAGATGGCGACCAGCTGGTCCAGCAGTTCACGGTCGACGCGCTGGCCGTCGGTGCACAGCCGGTGCGCCGCCGTCGTCTCCAGCACCATGCGCAGGTCGTACAGCTGCTCGAACTGGTCGAAGTCGAACGGCAGCACGCGCCAGCCGCTGCGAAACAGCACTTCGACGTAGCCTTCCTGCTGCAGCCGGAACAGCGCCTGGCGCACCGGCGTGCGCGACACGCCGAGGCGCTCGCCGATCTCGTTCTCGGTGAAGCGGTCGCCCGGCACCAGGTTGAACTCGGCCACGTCGCGCTTGAGCTGCTCGTAGACCTCGTCGGCGCGCGAGCGGTGCACATGGGCCACGCGGCGGGGACGGTTGGGTGTGCGCACGGCGTCCACTCTAGCAGTCCTGCATCGCAGCCAGCAGCTCGCCGCTGGTCGCGGTCCAGCCGACGATGGCGCCCTGGGCTCGCATCATCTCGATAGCCGCCGTCTTGAACGCCGGGAAGTAACTTTCCGTGCAATCCTCCAGCAGCAGGCATTCGTAGCCGCGGTCGTTCGCTTCGCGCATGCTGGTCTGCACGCAGACCTCGGTGGTCACGCCCATGAAGACCAGGTGCGTGACGCCGGCGCGCTGCAGCTTGTCGTGCAGGAAGGTGGCGTAGAACGCGCCCTTGCCCGGCTTATCGATCTCCCACTCGCCCGGCTGCGGCGCGAGCTCCGCAACGATCTGGTTGCCGGGCTCGCCGGCCACCAGGATGCGCCCCATCGGCCCCACGTCGCCGATGCGCAGGCGCGGCGCGCCGCGGTTGCGCTTGGCGGGCGGGCAATCCGCAAGGTCTCCGCGATGCGCTTCGCGCGTGTGCACCACCATGCCGCCCGCTTCGCGCCAGGCGTCCAGCACGCGTCGGCAGGCCGGCACGATGGCCGTGAGCCGGCTCACGTCGTTGCCCAGGCTCTCGCCGAATCCGCCGGGCTCGACGAAGTCGCGCTGCATGTCGATGATGACCAGCGCCGTGCGCGCGGGCTCGAAGGCAAAGCCGAAAGGTTGTGCGGCCACCGTGATCATGCGCCTTGCTCCGCGGCCGCATGCGCGCCGCCCATGTAACTGCCGATCAGCTGCCGGTCGGCCTGTGCCGCCGCCACTTCGTGCACGATGCGGCCTTCGCTCATCACGACGATGCGGTCGGCCAGTGCCAGCAGTTCGTCGAGGTCTTCGCTCACCAGCAGCACGCCGCCGCCGCGCTCGCGCACGGCGCGGATGCGCGCGTGGATTTCCTCGACGGCCGCAAAGTCCAGGCCGAACACCGGGTTGGCGGCGACCAGCACGTTGATGTCGCCGGCCAGCTCGCGCGCCAGCACGGCACGCTGCACGTTGCCGCCCGACAGGCTGCGGATCGGCGCGTCCTCGCTGCGCGTCTTGACGCCGTACGCGGCGATCCACTCACGCGCGCGTGCGCGCCAGGCGTCGAAGCGTAGCAGCCCGCCTCGCGCCAGCGGTGCGCGGTCGAAGTCGCGCAGCGCCATGTTCTCGGCCACGCTCAGGTCGGCCACGCAGGCACTTCGCAGCGGCTCTTCGGGCAGGCTGCGCACCTTCAGGCGGTGGTTCTCCTCGCGCCGCGCCGAATACGGCTCGCCCATCACGCGCACGGTGCCGGCCGTGCGTTCGCGCTGGCCGACCAGCGCCTCCACCATCTCACGCTGGCCGTTGCCCGAGACACCCGCGATGCCGAGGATCTCGCCGGCGCGCACGGTGAGGGCAGCCGCATCGACCGCCAGCGTGCCGCGGTCGCCCATGACGCGCAGGCCGGCCACTTCGAGCACGGTGGCCGAATCCGCTGCCATGGCGCTGGCCGCATGCGGGGCACCGGTTTCCTCGGCCACCGCCCGCTCGCCCGCGTCGCCCACCATCGCCTGTGCCAGCCGCTGCGGGTCGGTAGAGGCGACGGACGCGTGCAGCACGGCGCGCCCGCGGCGCAGCACCGTCACCGCGTCGGCGTAGGCCATCACCTCGCGGAATTTGTGCGTGATGAGCAGCACGGTGCACAAGCCGGCGCGCGCGAACTCCCGCACGTGGCCCAGCACTTCGTCGGCCTCCTGCGGCGTGAGCACCGAGGTCGGCTCGTCCAGGATCAGCAGGCGCGGCTTCAGGTACAGCTGCTTCAGCAGTTCGAGCTTCTGCTTCTCCCCGGCCGCCAGTTCGGCCGGCCGCGCGTCGAGGTCGAGCCGGAACGGGGTGGTGGAAAGAAAGGCGCACAGCTCCGCGCGCTTGGCCTTCCAATCGATCACCGCTGTCGTGCGGCCGCCGGCCAGCAACAGGTTCTCGGCCACCGACATGCCCGGCGCCAGCGTGAAGTGCTGGTACACCATGCCGATGCCCAGGGACCGCGCGAGCACCGGCGTGGGAATCTCATGCTCGCGGCCGTCGGTGAGGATGCTGCCTTCCTCGGCCGTATGGAAGCCCGCGATGCACTTCACAAGCGTGCTCTTGCCCGCGCCGTTCTCGCCCAGCAGCGCATGCACCGTGCCCGGTGCCACTTTCAGCGTCACGCGGTCGAGCGCCGTGAAAGCGCCGAAGCGCTTGGTGAGCTCGTAGGTCTCGAGCGCCATGGCCTTCATGGTTTGTCATTGCGGGCTCGACCCGCAATCCATTCCAAGGCGTCGACGCGCCACCATGGATCCCCCCGGATCAGGTCCGGGGCAGGCTTCGTCAAGCCCGGGATGACAATCGGGATCATCACAGCGCGTCCAGCACGGCTGCCGAGGTGGCATGCGCGCCGAACACCCCGTGCTGCATGGTGACCATCTTCAGCGCCGCCTCGTGGTTGCCGCGGTCGGTGGCCGCCGTGCAGTCCGCGAGCAGCAGGCATTCGAAGCCGCGGTCGTTGGCCTCGCGCATCGTCGTGTGCACGCACACGTCGGTGGTGATGCCGGTGAGGATCAGGTTGGCGATGCCGCGCGTGCGCAAGACCAGCTCGAGGTCGGTGGCGCAGAACGAGCCCTTGCCCGGCTTGTCGATGATGACCTCGCCCGGCAGCGGCGCGAGTTCGGGAATGATCTCCCAGCCCGGTTCACCGCGCACCAGGATGCGGCCGCAAGGCCCGTCGTCGCCGATGCCGGCGCCGATCTGCCGCGAGCGCCAGCGCTTGTTGGCCGGCAGGTCCGACAGGTCGGGGCGGTGGCCTTCGCGCGTGTGCATCACCGCGTAGCCGTGCTTGCGCATCGCGGCCATCAGTCTTTTCAGCGGCTCTATGGGCGCGCGCGTGAGCGAGATGTCGTAGCCCATCTTGTCGACGTAGCCGCCATGGCCGCAGAAGTCGGTCTGCATGTCGATCACGATGAGCGCGGTGTTGGCCGGCCTGAAATCGCCGTTGTACGGCCAGGGATACGGGTTGGCTTCGACGAATCGTTCCATGTCACCTCGCGGAGAGTTCGCCCGGGCTGCCCGCGGCGAGCTGGCCCGGCTTGCAGCTCAGGACCAGGATCACCAGCGTCAGCGCGTAGGGCACGATGTTGAACAGGTGGTAGCCCCAGCCCACGCCGATCGACTGCAGCGCAGGCCCGATGGCCCCGGCGCCGCCGAACAGCAGCGCCGCGCCCACGCAGCGCAGAGGGCTCCAGCGCGCGAAGATCACCAGCGCCACGGCGATCAGGCCCTGGCCGCTGGAAATGCCTTCGTTCCAGCTGCCCGGGTAGAACAGCGTGAGGCAGGCGCCACCGAGTCCGGCCACCATGCCGCCGGCGGCGGTGGCGGCAACGCGCAGGCCGCCCACCGAGTAGCCGAGCGCGCGCGTGGCGTTCGCGGAGTCGCCCGCCATGCGCACCAGCAGGCCCGCGCGCGTGTGGGCGAAGGCCCACCACAGCGCGCCGGCCAGCAGCAAGCCGACGGGCACCAGCGGGTTCACTTGCAGCGCTGCCTTGATCACGGGCGAGCTGGCAAAGGCCCCGAGCTCGATCGGGGGCAGCTGCGGCGCCTGCGGCTGGATCAGCGGCTTGCCGAGGTAGAAGGCGAGCCCGGTGCCCAGCATCATCAGCGCGATGCCGGTGGCGATGTCGTTGACGCGCGGCAGCGAGCACAGCAGGCCGTGCAGCGTGGCGAGCGCCGCACCGGCCAGCATCCCGACAAGCACACCGATCCACGCCGAACCGCTGAACCAGGCGCCGCCGAAGGCCGCCATGGCCGACAGCACCAGCACGCCCTCGAGCCCCAGGTTGATGCGGCCGGCCTTTTCTGTGATGCATTCGCCGAGGCTCACGAAGAGGAAGGGTGCGCCCACGCGCAGCGCACCGCCGAGGATGCCGAAGACGAGGGCGATGACCTGGTCGCTGGTCATGCGGCAGCTCCGGCCAACACGGGCGCTGGCGGCGTGATGCCGATGACTTTCTGCCACACGCGGCGCCAGTCGACGTCGCGCAGCGACTCGCTCGCGAGGATCAGCACGAAGGCGATGCCCTGCAGCACCAGCACCGAAGCGTCGGGCAGGCCCAGCCGGCGTTGCAGCAGGCTGCCGGCGGCACCGAAGCCGCCGAACAGGATGGCCACCGGGATGATCGCGAGCGGCTGGTGCCGCGCCATGAAGGCGACCAGGATGCCGGCGTAGCCGTAGCCCGCGATGAGCGAGGCATTCGCGCTCGTGTGCACGGCCGCGACCTCCACGGCACCGGCGAGCCCCGCGCACGCGCCGCCGAGCGCGCACGCCAGCAGGACGAGGCGCGATGCGGGCAGCCCGACGAGTTGTGCCGCGCGCAGGTTGCCGCCCACCACGCGCACCGAAAAGCCCGAAGGCGTCCAGCGCAGCCACACGGCGGCCGCGATGCAGGCCAGCACGCCCATCACCAGCCCCCAGTGCACGTCGGAACCCGCGATGCCACCGATACGCAGGCTGTCGGCGATGGCGTGCGTGGACGGCTTGTTCAGGCTGGACGGGTCGCGCAGCGGCCCTTCGACGATGTGCTTGAACAGGCCGATGGCCACGTAGGCCAGCAAAAGGCTGCTGATGGTCTCGTTGACGCCGCGCCACTGGCGCAGCCAGCCGGCCAGTGCGATCCAGCCGGCGCCGATGACGGCGCCGGCAAGGCAGACCAGCACGCTGCCCGCCATGCCACCGAGGAAGGGCACACCGTGCGCCAGCGCCGCAGCGGCCAGCCCCCCCAGCACCACGGCGCCTTCACCCCCGATTACTACCAGCCCCGCGCGTGCGGGAAGCACAAGGCACAGCGCCGTGAGCATCAGCGGCGCGGCGCGCTGCAGCGTGTTCTGCCACGAGAACCAGTCGCCGAAGGCCCCCTTGAACAGGATGGCCCAGGCATCGACCGGGCTCGCGCCGGCGAAGGCCACGAACACGCCGAACAGCAGCAGCGCGGCGGCGAGCGCGGCAATCGATAGGAAGAAACTGCGCATGCCCCGGACTTCAGGCGCTGCCGATCACCCCTTCGACCAGGTAGTTCATCTTCTCCAGCTCCAGGTCAGTCTGCTTCAGCGTCTTGCCGGCCGCGATCACCACGTTGCCCTTGTTGTCCTTCAGCGCGCCCTTGAAGATGTCGAACTTGCCAGCGACCATTTCCGCCTTGATCGCATCGGCCTGCTTCTTCGCCGCGTCGGACACCGCCGGTCCGTAAGCCGACATCTTGACGAAGCCTTCCTTCAGGCCGCCGCGCACGAAGTTGGGATGCGGCTTGCCGCTGCGCGCCGCCTCGATGAAGGTGGTGTAGGCCGTCAGCCAGTTCCACTCGGCGCCAGTCAGGTAGGCCTGCGGCGCCAGCTTGGCTTGGCTCGCGTGGTAGCCGCACACCATCTTGCCCCGCTTGGCCGCGGTCTCCACCACCACCTTGGGACCGTCGACGTGCATCGTGAACACGTCCACACCTTGGTCTGCCAGGCTGTTGGTGGCCTCGGCTTCCTTGACGGGCATCGACCAGTCACCGGTGAAGATCACCTGCGTGGTGATGCCCGGCTTGGCCGAGCGCGCGCCCATGGTGAAGGCGTTGATGTTGCGCAGCACCTGCGGGATCGGCTTGGCGGCGATGAAGCCGAGCTTGCCGCTCTTGCTCATGTGCCCGGCCACCACGCCGTTGAGGTACTGGCACTCGTCGATGTAGCCGAAGTAGCTGGCCGCGTTCTTCGGGTGCTTGCCGTCGGTCCACATGCCGCCGCAATGCGCGAAGCGCACGTTGGGGTTCTTGCCGGCGAGCGCCAGCATGTGCGGGTCGAAGTAGCCGAACGAGGTGGGGAACAGCAGCGCCGCGCCGTCCTGCGCGATCATGCCCTGCATGGTCTTCTGCACGGCCGCGGTCTCGGGCACGTTCTCTTCCTCGACCACCTTCACGCCCGCCATCTTCTTCAGCGCGGCGGCTGCTTCGGCCTGGGCCTGGTTGTAGCCGTAGTCGTCGCGCGGGCCGACGTAGATGACGCCCACGGTGATGGGCTTGGCCTGCGCGAAGGCAAAGGGTGCGGTGCCCGCAGCCCCGAGGGCGGCTAGCGTCTTCAGGGTCTCGCGGCGGTTGAACGGCTGGCTCATTTCTCTCTCCTCAGAGCGGGTTGGTGAAAGGGGTTCGTCATGCAAGCAGGGACACGTGCGCGGCCACCACGCGCCAGCCCTCGGGCGTGCGCAGCCAGGCCTGGCTCTGGCGTCCGGTCTTGGTGCCGCCCGCGCGGCGGAATTCGATGTTGGCGGTGGCGAAGTCGCGCCCGTAGGTGGTGATCACCTTGCGCAGGATCTCGCGCGCGAGCCCCTGTGCAGGCCGCGCGGCGCGGAACGCCGCGATCTCGTCGAAGCCGTACAGGTTTTCGCCGACGCCGTAGCGCAGCGTGTGCGGGCTGTTCCAGAACAGCTCGTCGAGTACCGCGACGTCGTTGCCGACGAGCGCCTGCTCGTAGCGCTCGAACACGGCCTCCACTTCGGCCAGCACCTCGGGCCGGTTGATCTCTGTCATAGCGCAGGCTCCTTGCAGTGCGCGACACCGGCGTCCTGCAACGCCTGCGCCGCACGCAGGCAGATGTCTTCGCGCCAGGGTGCAGCGATCAGCTGCACGCCGATCGGCAGCCCGCCCGTGCCGTCCGGCCACATAGGCGCCACTGCCACCGGGCAGCCGGCGAACGACACCGGTTGCGTGAGCAGGCCCATCGCCGGGCGGCTGGGCTGCTTCACGCCGTTGATGTCGAGCCAGTCGGTGCCGATGGGCGGGGCAGCCACCGGCGTCGCCGGTGCAATGAGCAGGTCCCAATGCCGGAACAGCTCGTTGACTGCATCGCGATACACGCGACGGAAACGCTGCGCGCGCAGGTACCAGTGCGCGGGCTGCAATGCACCCGAGATGAAGCGATCGACCGACAGCGGCTCGAAGTCCTGCGCTCGCGTACGCAGGTCCTCCAGGTGCAGGCTGCCGCCTTCGCTGGCGGTAATGATGAAAGCCGCGGCGCGGCCGAGCCCGGCCTGCGGCCAGTCCACTTCGTCACTTGCGCCCAGTGCCTGGGCGACAGCGTGGGCCGCCGCCTGGGCGGGCGCGGTGGCGTTGGTGTGGAAGTAGCCGCCCAGCACGCCGATGCGCAGGCCGGAGATGCCCGCGCCGAGGCGCGGCAAAACAGGCTGCACGCGCGGCGCATGGCAGCCCGGGTCGTGCGGGTCGGGGCCCTGCATCGCGTCATAGGCGAGCGCGAGCGTCTCCACGCTGTCGGCCAGCGGGCCGAGGTGGTCGAGGCTGTGCACGAAAGGATAGGTGCCGCGGCGCGACAGGCGCCCGAAGGTGGGCTTCAAGCCCCACACACCGCAGAGCGATGCCGGCACGCGGATCGAGCCGTTGGTGTCGGAGCCCAGCGCCAGCGGCACTTGGCGTGCCGCGACAGCGGCGCCGGAGCCTCCCGACGATCCGCCCGACATGCGGGAGAGGTCGTGCGGGTTGCGCGTGGGACCGTAGTGCGTGTTCTCGGTGGTGAAGCCGTAGGCGTACTCGTCCATGTTGAGCGTGCCCAGCAACACGGCACCTGCTGCCTTCAGGCGCTGCACCAGCACGGCGTCGGCCGTGGCGACGGGCATCCCACGATTGATCTTCGAGCCGGCGAGCGTCGTCACGCCCTCCACGTCGAACAGGTTCTTCACCGCAAACGGCACACCCGCCAGCGGCGGCAGGGTTTCGCCGCGCGCGCGCCTGGCATCGACCGCGTCGGCCTCGGCCCGTGCGCGGCTGACAGTGCGCTCAGTGAATGCATTGACTTGCGCCTCGGTCGCTTCGATGCGCGCGATGGCTGCCTCGCAGGCTTCGCGGGCGGACTTCATGAGGGGTCCTCCGCGGGGAAGGGCGCGCTCTGGTAGATCTCGGCCAGTTCGTGCTCCGGCGCCAGCGGCGCCTGCTCCAGCAGCTTCGCGATGCCGAACGTGCGGGCGAAGTGCTGCGCAACGGCCGCTGCACGGGCTTCGTCCAGCGGCAAGCCCACGGCCTGCGCAGCGGATTTCACGTACTGGAGGACTTCGGCTTCTTCCATGGCTAGAACCCGGGCAGGTGGTCGATGTGGTGGCAGGCCACGTGGTGGTCGGCGCCGATGGCACGCAACGGCGGCACCCGCGTCTCGCATTCGGGCGTGCCGTGCGGGCAGCGCCCCATGAAGCTGCAGCGCGCCACCGGCTCGGCGCCGTGCATCTGGATCGGGCTTTGCGGCTCGCCGGGCAGCAGGTGCTGCAGGGCGTCGTGGCCCGAGCCGGGCACCGACGCCGCCAGCGCCCGCGTGTACGGATGTCGCGGCTTGGCGAACACTTCGGCGGCCGGCCCGCTTTCGACGATGCGCCCGAGGTACATCACGAGTACGCGGTCGCACAGCAGGCGCACCACGTTGAGGTCGTGCGACACGAACAGGAAGCTCATGCCCAGCTCGCGCTGCAGCGTGGCCAGCAATTGCAGGATGACGACCTGCACCGACACGTCGAGCGCCGCCGTCGGCTCGTCCAGCACCAGCAGGCGCGGCCGCAGCACCGCTGCGCGCGCGATGCCGACGCGTGCCTTCTGGCCACCGGAGAGCTGGTGCGGAAAGCGCGGCAGCAACTCCTGCGGCAAGCCGGTGAGCCGCGCGATCTCTTCGACCTGCCGGCGCACTTCGTCCGCATCCTTCACGCCGGCCAGCAGGCGCACCGGCTCGGCGATGGTGTCGAAGGCGGTGTAGCGCGGGTTCAGGCTGTCGTGCGCGTCCTGGAACACCATCTGCACGTCGCGCCGCGACTTGTGGTCGGGCATCAGGTCGGGCGCGACCAGTGCAAGGTCGGCGCCGAGGAAGCGCACCTGGCCGTCGCTCACCGGCAGCGTGCGTGTGAGCAGCCGCACCAGCGTGGACTTGCCGCAGCCGGACTCGCCGACCAGCCCCACGGTTTCGCCCGCCTCGATGCGGAAGCTCACGCCGTCGACCGCATGCAGCATGCCCTTGCCGCCCGGCGTCTTCACCTGGAAGCGCTTGGCCAGGTCCATCACTTCGAGCAGGGCGGCCGTCACTGGTGGCACCTCACTACGTGGGGTCCGTCCACCTTCGTCGGCAATGCCTGGCTGCAGGCGGCCGCGCGTTGCCCGCAGCGATCGGCAAACCGGCAGCTTGGCAGGTCCGGCCGCCGCAGGTCGGGCAGGCTCCCGCCGATAGCCGTCAGCTCCTGCAGCGACGCGCGGCCCACCGGCGTGGCGCCGATCAACAGGCGCGTGTACGGATGGCGTGGCTCGGTGAACAGCGCTTCGGTCGGGGCCGACTCCACCATGTGCCCGGCATGCATCACCACGATGCGGTCGCACTGCTCGCGGGCCAGCCCGAGGTCGTGCGTGATGAGCAGCGTGGCCATGCCGCCGGCGCGCGCCTTCTCGCGGATGAGCGCCATGATCGCTGCCTGCGTGGTCACATCCAGTCCCGTGGTCGGCTCGTCGGCAATCAGCAGCTTGGGCCCGCAGGCCAGGGCCAGTGCGATCATCACGCGCTGGCACAGCCCGCCCGATAGTTCGAAGGGATACGCGTGGTAGCGGCGCGCCGGGTCTGGGATCTTCATTTCTGCCAGGCAGGCGATGGCGCGCTCGCGGACGTCGGCACGCAGCGTCGTCGTGTGCCGTAAGAGCACGTCCTCGAGCTGGTGCCCGACCTTGCGGATCGGGTTGAGCGCGACCTTCGGGTTCTGGAAGATCATGGAGACTTCGCGCCCGCGAATCTCCTGCAGGTCGCCCTCGGTCGCCACCAGCAGGTCCATGCCGTCGAAGTGCGCGGTCCCCTGCGTGATACGCGCCGCCGCATCCGACAAGCCGAGGATGGCGTACGACAGCACGCTCTTGCCGGAACCGGATTCGCCGACCAGCCCCACGGTCTCGCCTTTGCCAAGCGCCAGCGACACATCCTCCAGCGCCCGCACGACCCCGTCACGCGTGCGGAACTGCAGCGACAGGTGCTTCACGTCGAGCAGGGCCGCCGTCATGTGCGTTTCCTCGGGTCGATCAGGTCGCGCAGCCCATCGCCCAGCAGGTTGAAGGTGAAGACGGCCAGCATGAGCACGGTGCCCGGGAACAGCGCCACCCACCACTCGCCGGAGATGATGTAGCCCGCGCCTTCGGCGACCATGATTCCCCACTCGGCCGCGGGCGGCGCCACGCCGAGCCCGATGAAGGACAGGCCGGCGGCGTTCAGGATGGCCCAGCCCATGTTGAGCGAGACCTGCACCATCATCGGCGGCAACGCATTGGGCACCAGGTGCACGAGCAGGATGCGCGCGTCGCCGTTGCCGGCCAGCCGTGCGGCTTCGACGAAGCCGGCGTCGCGCCGCACGTTCACCTCGGTGCGGGCTACGCGGATGTAGAACGGCAGGTTCACGACCGCCGTGGCCAGGATGATGTTGGCCACCGAGTTGCCCATGGCGGCGACGATGCCCATGGCCAGTACGAACAGCGGGAAGCTCATCACCATGTCGCAGCCGCGCATGATGATGCGTTCCAGCCAGCCGCCGAAGTAGCCGGCGCAGGCACCCAGCAGGCCGCCCACCACGAACGACGCGCCCACGGCGGACAGCGCGATGATGAAGTCGATGCGGGTGGCGACGACCACGCGCGACAGGATGTCGCGGCCGAGCGCGTCGGTGCCGAACCAGTGGTTCCACGAGGGCGCGTTGAGAGTCGGGCCGGCGTTGGTCTTCAGCGGGTCGTGGGGCACGATCCAGGGGCCGACGATCGCGAGCAGCACGAAGAGCGCGAACAGGATGGCGGCGACCAGGGTGAAGGGGTTGTCGGAGAGGACGTAGCGCGCATGGGTCCAGAAGGAACTCCTTTTCGGCGGCGCCTTAGCGGCCGCCACCGGCGGCACCCACCCGGCCGTTGCGGTCTCCGGCTTCACGAGGAAACCCTCACCCGCGGGTCGATCACCACATAGAGCAGGTCGATCACCAGGTTCAGCAGCGTGTACAGCATCGCCATCGCCAGCACGAAGCCCTGCACCGGCGCGTAGTCGCTCGCTACCAGCGCTTCCAGCGCGAACGAGCCCGCGCCGGGCCAGGCGAACACCTTTTCCACGATCACGCTCATGCCGAGCAGGAAGGAGAACACCATACCCATCGTTGTCACCACCGGCAGCAGCGCATTGCGCAGCGCGTAGCGCACCAGCACCGTGGTGGTCGACAGCCCGGAGGCGCGCGCCGTGCGGATGAAGTCGGCCGACAGCACGGCAATCATCGATGCGCGCGTCATGCGCGCGATGGGCGCCAGCACGAAGATGCCGAGCGTCAGTACCGGCAGCAACATCTGCTTCGCGCTGGCGACGAACAGCCTGCCGTCGCCCGCAAGCAGGCTGTCGATGGTGTAGAAGCCGGTAACCGTGGCCGGCGCGGTAAGGTAGGGGTCGAGCCGGCCGATGGGCGATGGCGCCCACCCGAGCAGGAAGTAGAAGACGTACGCCAGCAGCAGGCCGGTGAAGAAGGTGGGCAGCGAAACGCCCGCGGTGGTGACCAGCCGGCACGCATGGTCGATCCACGAGGTGGGGTGGCGCGCCGCCGCTATGCCCAGCGGGATGGCGACCGCCACGGCGAACAGCAGCGAAGCCAGCACCAGTTCCAGCGAGGCGGGCAACCGCGCGATGAGTTCCTCGCGCACCGGCTGCCCGGTGGACAGCGCCTGGCCCAGGTCGCCGCGGGCCAGCTGCTTCAGGTACAGCCAGAACTGCTCGGGCAGCGTGCGGTTCAGCCCCAGCTTCTCGCGCACCTGCTCCACCGCTTCCTGCGTACCGGCGGGCCCCGCGAAGAACGCCGCCGGGTCTCCCGGCAGGGCGCGCGTGAGCAGGAAGGTGATGAGCACGATGCCGAAGATGTTCGGCAGCGCGCCCGCGAGGCGTTTGAGGACCAGCAACGGCATGGCGTTCAGGCGGGGTTGGCGCCCTTGACCAGTTGCCGGTAGTCCGGCTCCAGGTGAAACCAGTAGGTGTAGCCGGTGATGCCCGGCTGCATCGCCACGTCCATGATCGGCTGCACCAGCGGGATGCGCGGCACCTCTTCGTGCGCCAGCCTGATCATGTCCTTGACCATGCCGTCGTACAGCGGCTTGCTTTCGGCGAAGCGCGCGTTGGTGATCATCTTGTCCAGCACCGGGTTCTGGTAGCCCATGGTGTTGAACACCGCGTTCTGCCCGTGGTAGCACCAGAAGAAGAAGTACTCGGGGTAGTTCAGCCAGCCGCCGAAGCGGTTGATGATCATCGGCATGTCCTTCTTCAGCAGCGCGGCGCGCCAGTTGGCGCCGGGCACCTTGTTCAGCGTGAGCTTGATGCCCAGTTGCGCCAGCGCTTCCTGGATCAGGATGGCGGAGGGTTCGCCGACCGTTGCGGAGCCGAGGTCGTACGACAGCGTGGTTTCGAACGGGCCCACACCCGACTCCTGCATCAACTGCTTGGCCTTGGCCATGTCGGTCTTGTAGCCGTGCGGCTGCGGCCAGGCGGGCGCCTTCGGGTCGTTGCCGGCCGCGCCACTCAGCTTGATGCCGCGGCCGTAGAAGGCCGAGTCGAAGATCTTGTCGTAAGGCAGCGCGTAGGCCACCGCCTGGCGCACCTTCACGTTGTTGAAAGGTGGCTTGGTGGTGTTCATGCCCAGGTAGAACACCGCGTTCTCCACCGGCAGGCTGGTGACCTTGACCTTGCCCTTGTCGCCCGCGAAGTCGGAGAAGTCCTTGGGCGGCAGCGAGTACGTCATGTCGATGTCGCCGCGCTGCAGCAGCGCGCGGCGGTTGCCCGCCGAAGGCACGTCGCGCTGGATGATGCGCTTGACCTTGGGCAGCGGCCCGCTCTTCCAGTCGTCGAAGCGTTCCAGCACCAGTTCCTGCCCGGGCTTCCAGCTCGCCACCTTGTAGGCGCCGCCGCCGGCCTCGTTGACCTTCAGCCACTCGGCGGCCCACGGGTCCTTCTCGGTCGCGTTCTTCTTCGCGAGCGTCGAGTTGTAGATGGAGGCGACCGGCACGGCCATGTCGGGCATGGACAGCTTGTCCTTGCGCACGAACTTGACGTGGAAGGTGTGCTTGTCCACCACCTTGAACTGCGCCGGGTCTTCCAGCGAGCCCGCCTTCATCTGGAACGTGGGGAAACCGCCCATGCCGAGCGCGCGGTCGAAGCTCCACTTCACGTCGGTGGCTGTCACCGGCGTGCCGTCATGGAACTTCGCGTCCTTGCGCAGGTAGAAGGTGACGCCCATGCCGTCGGCGTCCATCTTCCAGCGCTCGGCCAGTTCGGGCTCGAGCTTCGCGTAGTCGTACATCATCGAGCCGTCGGGCAGCTTCTTGCGGGCATAGGTCATGAGCCGGTCGTAGCAGTTCCACGCCACGCCGTAGCTCGGGCGGTTGGCGCCCAGGCCGTGGATGTCGAGCATGTTGGGCCCGAACTCGTTGGCCATGATCAGCGTGTCCTTGCGGTCCTGCGCCAGCGCTTCGCCGGTGGCGAGCGCGGAGGCCGCGACCGGTGTCAGCGAGGCCGCTTTCAGCAGCGAGCGGCGCCGGGTGGAAAAGGGTTGTTTCTTCATGGAGGCTCCTGGTGTTCAGGCGGTGAAAGGGGCGGCCGAAAGCGACGCCATGTAGGCGCGCCAGCCGCCGAACGAGGTGATGTCTTCAGCGCCGGTGGTGGCTTCGGCCTCGCACAGGAAGCCCTGCACGCTGCGCCCGTCGTCGAGCTTCAGCGTGCCGATCGAAAGCGGCGCAGGAACGAGCGCGACGAACGAGCCGTAGTGCTCCACCGGCATGTCCCACACTTCGAGCGCAACGCGGCCGCCGGTGCCTGACGCGGTGCGCAGCAGCCCGGGCTTGCGCGGCACCGTTCCGGGCAGCGCGAAGAAGCGGTAATCCGGCGCCGTATGGGCCGTGCCCACCAGCCGCGCCTGCCTTTCGGTGAGCTGGCCATTGAGCGGCATGCCCGAGAGATGGGCCCCGACCACGGCGAGCTGAACGCGCTGGCCGCCGAGGCCGCCGATGGCCTGCATCGGGGGCAAGGGCTTGCCGGTGGCGCCCTGCGGCAAGCCGGTGGCGTGGTGGAAGCGCTGCCCCAGGTCGGCCAGCTGCCAGTCGCTGCCGCAGGGCGCTATCAGCGTGATGCCGAAGGGCAGGCCGTCGGGGCGCATTCCGGCCGGCACCGACAACGCGGCGTGGTCCAGCAAGTTGACGAAGTTGGTGTACGCACCGAGGTTGCGGTTGAGCGCCACCGGGTCGGCCAGCATCTGCCGGATCGTGTAGTGCGTGGGCGCAGTCGGCACCACCAGCACGTCGATGCCATCCCACATGGCGGCTGCGCGCTGGGCCAGCGTGCGCAGCTTCACCTGCGCCTCGCACCAGTCGGCTGCGCTGTAGGCCCGACCCGCGGCGATGATGCTGCGCACCGGCTCCACCACGTCGGCTTCGTGCGCGTCGAAGAAGCTGCGCACCGCGGCATAGCGTTCGGCCACCAGCGCGCTGTCGTACAGCATCGCAGCGGCTTCAGCGAGCGGCGCATAGCCGATGGTGACCGGCTGGCCGCCCAGCTGGCGCAGGCGCGCGACGGCGGTTTCAAACGCGGCCTGCGCCTGCGCGTCGCCATCGAACGTCAGCGCATCCGGCACGCCGAAGCGAAAGGCCGAAGGAAACGGCTGGTCACACAACGGGGTGCGGCGCGAATAGGGATCGTCCGCGTCGTAGCCGAGCGCCTGTTCCAGCACCTGTACGGCGACACCCACGCTGCGAGCGAAGATCGACACGCAGTCGACGCTTTGCGCCGCCGGGACGACACCACGCGTGCTGACCAGTCCTTTCGACGGCTTGAAGCCGACGATGTTGTTCAGCCCCGCAGGCACGCGCCCGGAGCCCGCGGTGTCGGTGCCCAGCGCGAAGTCGACCTCGCCGGCGGCGACCACATAGGCCGACCCGGAGCTCGAGCCGCCCGACACATAGGCGGGGTCGAACGCGTTGGGCACGGCACCAAATGGCGAGCGCGTGCCGTTCAGGCCGCAGGCGAACTGGTCCAGGTTGGTCTTGCCCGCCAGCGCTGCACCAGCATCGAGCAGGCGCCGCACCACGCTGGCGTGCGCCGTGGGCTGGTAGGCAAACGCAGGGCAGCCCGCCGTGGTCGGGACCCCGGCGACGTCGATGTTGTCCTTGGCGGCGAACGACAGGCCGGCAAGCGCCCCGGCTTCACTGGTGCGAAGCGGTTGCGCAAGCCGCGTGATCCAGGCGGCCTCGGCGCGCGCGGGCGCGCCGGCGGCGGCAACTGGGGTCGGGCGGGCTTGCACCATCTTTGAGCATCCAAACTTGTATGCAAGTTGAGATGCAAAGGGTATGCCAGCCCCTCATGGAGGATTTCCCGTAGCGCAGGGCGAGGTCGCAGCGCGCCTTCCAGGTTGGAGCGATCGCATCACCGGCAGGGCCAGTCCGTGCACGCCTTGCGGGAAGTTGTCCTGCGCGCTTGTAAGAACAGGACGACACGACAACGCGGCCCCGGCTTAGAAGCAAGGTCATCCATTCGGGCCGCCGCGGCTGAATAATCACTGGCACCCAACAAGGATGAAGAGCGCAAGCACATGAACGATTCCATCATCAAGGTCGGCATCGTCGACGACCACGCCATCGTCCGCTCGGGACTGCGGCAATTCTTCAACGAACAGGTCGACCTGCGGGTGATCGGCGAAGCCTCCACCGGCCGCGAAGCCATCGACCTTGTGCGCACGACTGACATGGACGTGCTGCTGATGGACCTGTCCATGCCGGGGCAAAGCGGCATCGACGCACTGGCGATGATCCGGGCCAAGGCACCGGACGTCGGCATCCTGGTGCTGTCGGGCTATCCCGAAGAGCAATATGCGGTGAACCTGATCCGCCAGGGCGCGAGCGGCTACCTCAACAAGGGCTGCGAGCCGATGGAGATCGTCAACGCGATCCGCACCGTGGCGCTGGGCCGCCGCTACATTTCACCCGCGGTCGCCGAGCTGCTGGCACGGCAGCTGAACCGCCCGGAAGCGGGAGCGCCGCACGAGCAGCTGTCGGAGCGCGAGTTCCAGGTGTTCCTCAAGCTCGCCAAGGGCGAGTCGGCCGGCGACATCGCCAAGGACCTGTCGCTGTCCGTGAAGACCGTGAGCACGTATCGCACGCGGCTGATGGAGAAGATGAACCTGTCGTCTAACAGTGACCTGACCTACTACGCGCTGAAGAACAAGCTGATCGACTGAACGCTGCGGTATATTCTGCGCCGTCGCCGGTCCAAGGAGGCCGGGACCGGAGCGCAGTGTGCAGTCTCTTTCCCTCTCTGCCCGCCTGGCGGCCCTGCTGGCCGCGTGTTGCTGCGCTGCGTTTGCCGCGGCCCCGCAAACCGGCCCGGTCGATGCCGATTTTGCCGGCGTTGATCATCTGATGCAGGGCTACCTGGCCGCCCGCAAGATGCCCGGCGCGACGCTGGTGATCGCGTACGGCGAGCGCATCGTCTACGCCCAGGGCTACGGCTGGGCCGACGTCGCGCGGCAGATCCCGACCTCTCCGTGGCTGGAGTACCGCCTCGGTAGCGTCTCGAAGCCCGTGACTGCGGCGATGATCATGCGCCTGGTGGAATCCGGCCAGGTTCAGCTTGACGCGCCGGCGTGGAACTACATTGCCGCCTTCATCGGAACGTCGCCAGCCGACGCGCGGCTGCAACAAGTCACGGTGCGCCAGCTGCTCACCCACACGTGGGGGCTGGATCGCTCGGTGTCGCAGGACCCCGTCGGAGGATGGTACTGGCAGGGCGCCACCGTGATCAGCGCCGCCCGCGACATGCTGCGCTACCACCTGGTCCGCATGCAGCTGGACTTCCAACCGGGGGCGCGCTTCGCCTACAACAACACCGGTTTCGCCTGGCTGCACCTGATTGCCGAACTGGTGGACGGGCGGCCGCTGGAACAGCAGGCGAGCGCGGCCATGGGCGCCGATAGCCTGTCCACCGGCGTATTCCGCTTCGGGCAAGTCCTGCCCAGCGCGCTCACACCTGCCGAACCGGTCTACTACGACTATGCCGGCGCGCCGCAGTGGCCGCCGGTTCCCGGCGTCTACCCGCCACCCGCGCCGGCGCTCGTGCCGCGCCCCGACGGCGGCTACACCCTGATCGGCTATGGCGGCTCCGGCGGACTCGTGGCCTCGCCACTGACGCTGGCACGCTTCATCCAGCGCCTCACGGGCGCCCGCGCGCCTGCGCTGCTGCAACCCGCAACGCGCACCGCGATGTTCACCGAACAGGCGCTCGCCGACGGCACACGCTACTGGGGGCTCGGCGTGCAGTCCTGGAACGCCTACACGCCCTCGGACTATGTCGTGGCGCATACCGGCGCGGCGATCGGCTCCCGCAATGGGTTCCGCTCGACCCCGCGCGCGCCGAACGGAGCGCCCCTGATGGTGTTCGTCCAGACCAACGGCACGCCGGAAGGCCAAGGCACGGAAGTGACCGACAACATCACCGCGGAGATCGTGGACCCGGTCATCTTCGCGGTGGACCAGATCGGCTACGCCAAGGTGGGCGCCAAGCCCGAGATCCCGGGCACGGCGCTGATTGCGCCGGGCAGTGCCACCGAAACGTGGTTCATCGACCGGCTGCTCGACTGGGGCGAGCAGCAGTTTCCGCAGCTGTTGAGCGGCCCTGCCTCGTCCTCCATGTACGACGGCTATCGCTACCGCCACTATCCCGCGAGCGGGAGCTACGTCGGCGTGAAGGCGGGACGTGTATGGCTGTACCGACCGTCGTTGAGCGGGGCCATCACAGACGTGGGCGCCCTGATGGATTACCTGCCGCAGGTCCAGCGCGCCACCTCCGGAGCGGCCCCATGACGACCCCTGCACGAAGGTGAGCTCACGCGCTGCGCAGGTGCCAGGCCTTGGGCCGGGTGAAAGCCTGGATGCCGTAGCGTGACAAGGTCAGGCCCACGCCGCTGTCGCCGACACCGCTCCACGGCAGCCGCGGGCTCACGCGGTCGCAGCAGTTCCAGTACACACTGCCTGCGTTCACCTGCAACAGGATGGAACGCGCCCGCGACTCGTCGCGCGTGTACACGCCGGCCGTCAGGCCATAGCGCGTGTCGTTCATCAGGCGCACCGCCTCGTCGTCGCCACCCACCTTCTGGATGCCGATGACCGGGCCGAAGCTCTCCTCGCGCATCAGCTCCATCGTGTGATCGACGTTCGTCAGCACCGTCGCCTCGAACCATTGCCCGGGTGCAGGCGCGATGTTGCCGCCGGTGTGCAGCTTCGCGCCGCGAGCCTTCGCGTCCGCCACCTGCGCCGCCAGCACCTGCAGCTGCGGCGCGCGCGTGATTGCCCCCAGGTAGGTGTCTTCGCCCATCGGGTCGCCCATGCGGTAGCCCTTGACCGTCTTGACGAACGCCTGGACGAAGGCGTCGTGGACCTTCTCGTGCACGTAGATGCGCTCGACCGAGCAGCAGCTCTGGCCGGTGTTGTACATGGCGCCGTCGGCCAGCGACTCGGCCGCCGTCGCGGGGTCGGCGTCGTCGCACACGTAGGTCGGGTCCTTGCCGCCCAGTTCGAGCTGCAGCTTGATGAAGCGGTGCCCGACCGCCTCGGCGATGCGCTTGCCGGTGGCCACCGAGCCGGTGAAGAACACGCCGTCCACCGGCTGCTGCAGCAGCGCTGTCCCAACCTCACCGGCCCCGACCAGGCACACCATCACCTCGCGCGGCACGCCCGCTTCGTGCAAGAGGCGCGTGATCTCCAGCCCCGTCATGGCCGCATACTCGGACGGCTTGTACAGCACTGCATTGCCAGCCAGCAGCGCCGGCAGGATCACGTTGCAGCCGACGAACCACGGGTAGTTCCAGGCCGAGATGTTGGCCACCACGCCCAACGGAGCGTGCTCGATCTGCTCGCGCATGCCGCCTTCGTCGTAGACCGTCTCGGCCGCGATGGCGGATGCCACTTCCTGCAGGAAGAAGTCGACGCGCGGCAACAGGCCGTTGAGTTCGTTGCGCGACAGGCGGATCGGCTTGCCGGTCTCGCGCGTCATCACCATGGCCAGTGACTCGAGGTCGCGCACCACGCCCGCGCGAAAGCGCTCGATGCAGGCCTTGCGCTGTGCCAGCGGCTGCGCGGCCCACGCAGCCTGCGCCACGCGTGCGCCGCCCGCCTTGGCAGCCACCGATGTCGCATCATCGGCCGGCAGGGTGGCAATGAGTTCGCCGGTGGCGGGGTTGTGGACTTTCAGCTCATTCATGTGGGGTTTCGGGCCGCGCGGGCGGCGGCAAGGAAGTCGCGCAGAAGCGGCGTGTCGTCGACTACGCCGAGATCGGGAAAGTGAAGTTCGGGGTGCCACTGCACGGCCGCGATCCACGCTTCGCCTTCGTGGCGGATCGCCTCGATCACGCCGTCGTCGGGCGACACGGCTTCCACGATGAAACCGGGCGCCAGGTCCTTGATGCCCTGGTGGTGGATGCTGTTGATCTTGTGGCGCTCGGGCGGCACCAGCGCGGCCAGCCGCGTGCCGGGCACGATGTCGACTTCATGGAAGTTCATGTCGTAGCGGCCCGCGTCGCGGTGCACCAGCGCCTCGGGCTTCTGCGTCGCGATGTCCTGGTACAGCGTGCCGCCGTGCGCCACGTTGATCAGCTGCAGCCCGCGGCAGATGCCGAACACCGGCTTGCCCGCCGCGCTGAAGGCTCGCACCAGCGCCATCTCGTATTCGTCGCGCACCGCGTCGCCGCTCCACTCGGGCTTGATCGGCTGCTCGCCGTAACTCACGGGCGAGAGATCGGCGCCGCCATGCAGCACCAGGCCATCGAGCCACTCGGCGTAATCGTCCACCGTGATTTCCCCGCGCGCCGTGTCCCCGAAAGGGGACGGCACCATCACCGGAAGGGCACCTTCGGACATCAGCCAATGCGCGGTGGACTGCTCGATCCACTGCAAGGTCTTGGTGGGCGCAGCCCGGCGCGTGGGGTCGGGATGGAACAGGCAGGCGCTGATGCCGATCTTGAGGCGCACAGGGACCGTCACATCGCCTCCGCGAACAGCCGCTCGAAGTCCGCTGCCGTGCACGGCCGCGGGTTGGTCTGGTGGCACATGTCGGCCACGGCAATTTCCACCAGCCGCGGCGTGTGCTCGGCCTTCACGCCATGTGAGGACAACGTGCCCGTGACGCCGATGCGCTGCTTCAGGCCGCGCAGCCAATCGACGAAAGCCGCGCCACCGCCATCGACGCGGCACACATGCGCCAGCTCGTCGAACTTCTCCGGCACCGCCTCGCGGTTCCACGCCAGCACGGTGTCGATCATCAGCGCATTGGCCAGCCCGTGGTGCAGGTCGCACACCGCGCCCAGCGCGTGCGCACACGAGTGCACGGCGCCCAGGTCTTTCTGGAAGGCGATGGCGCCCATCATCGAGGCCATCATCATGTCGCTGCGCGCCGCGAGGTCGAGCGGCTCGTGCACGGCGCGCTCCAGCGAGCGGGCCGCGATGCGCGTTCCTTCCAGCGCGATGCCGTCGCACAGCGGGTGCCAGGCGGGCGACAGGTAGCTTTCGATGTTGTGCGTGAGCGCATCCATGCCGGTTGCGGCGGTCACGGCAGCCGGCAACCGCAGCGTCAGCTCGGGGTCGGCAAACACCTTCCTGGCCAGGATCTTCGGGCTGAACACCACGCGCTTCAGGTGCGTGTCATCCTCGCTCACCACCGACGAGCGGCCCACTTCGGAGCCGGTGCCTGACGTCGTGGGCAGCGCCACGAAGTACGGCAGCTCGCCGCTGATGGGTCGCACCTGCGGATGGTCCCAGGCGTATTCGATGATGTGGCCGGGATGCGTGGCCACCACGCCCACCACTTTCCCGACGTCGAGCGCGGCGCCACCGCCGAAACCGATCACGCAGTCTGCGCCGTGCGCCTTGAAGGCCGCGGCACCATCCATCACCTGGCTGGCCGTCGGGTTGCCGAACACACCGGCGTACACCGACACATCGAGCCCTGCAAGGTGGTTGCGAAATTCGGCCAGCACTGGCAGGGCCGCCACCGCCCGGTCGGTAACCAGCAGCGGGCGCTTCAGGCCGAGCGATTTCAGGTGCGCGGCGACTTCGCGGCGCGCGCCGGCGCCGAACACGATGGCTGTGGGAAAGGAGAAGCTGCTGAGCGTCATGGTGGGGTGCGTGTCAATCGGTAGATCAGGATCGCCGCACGGATTGCGGCACGTTCCATCGAGGCGATCTCGAGGTCTTCGTCGTCGGTGTGCGCGCCGCGGCCGGTGACGCCCAGCCCGTCCATGCCCACCGTGTGGGGTGCCGCGAACTGGATGTCGCCCGCGCCGCGCATGCCGGGGGCCAGCGCGACGATCGGGCCCAGCCCCGCGTCCTGGCTCGCCTTCGAGAACACCTCCAGCAGCTTGGCCCCGGCTTCGGTCGGAGGCATCGGCGGGTAGGCCTCGCTGAAAGTGATCGTGGCGCTGGTGCCCGGCAGGCTCGCCGCGACGATCTCGCGCATCTTGTGGCGCACGCGCTCGCCCTGCTCGGGGGACAGGAAGCGCAGGTCGCCGCGCACCACCACGTCGCGCGAGATCACGTTCGTCTTGCCGAAAGCGGTGCCGCTCGCCGTCTCGTCCGAGTACTCGACGTTGGTGCCGCCCAGGATCACGCCCGGGTTGAACGAGACGTTGGGCTCGATGAGCTGTTCGCGGAATGCATTGAGGACGCGTGCAGCTTCATACACCGCGCCGAAGCCGCTGGTGGCCGAGAACACGCCCGCCGCATGGCCGGGCCTGCCCTTCACTGTCAGCGCCCAGCCGCCCGCCGAACGCCGCGAAATGCTGGCCGTGGCGCCACCGCCCGCCAGCACGTAAGTCCCTTCGAACGACAGCGCGTAGTCGCTGCGCTTCGCCAGCTCCACCATCGCGGCGCGCGACACCGCCTGCGGCGTGCCGGCGCGCTCCTCGTCGCCGGTCAGCATGACGGCGAGGTTCGTTCCTTGGAGCACGCCGGCACTTTGCAGGGCCCGAAGTGCCTCGATGATGACGACGTTGCCGCCTTTCATGTCGTTCACGCCCTGGCCGCGCACGCGCTCGCCGCGCCGCTCCCACAGCGCCACGCTGCTGTCCTTTTCGAACACGGTGTCCAGGTGGCCCAGCAACAGCAGGCGCTTGCCGCGGCCGTCGCGCGAGCCGACCAGGTGGCCGGCACGCTTCATCTCCGGCGGCAGGTCGACCCAGCGGGTCTGGAAGCCGAGTGCATCGAGCTCGGCGCGGAACACCTTGCCGACTTCGCGCACACCTTCGATGTTGAGCGTGCCGCTGTTGATGCGCACCGACTGCTCCAGCAGTTCCAGCGCCTGCGGGCCGCGTTGCCTGACGGCCGCGGCGATGCGCTGCTCGACGTCGCCCAGCTGCGCGCACGCCCCGCCGGCGGCGAAGGCCAATGCAAGCACCAGCAGCTGCTTCATGCCTAGATGATCTCGAAGTAGCGCTTCATTTCCCAATCGGTCACGGCGTCCTGCCACTGGCGCCACTCCCACTCACGGGTGGCCGCGAAGTGTTCGACGAAGGTGTCGCCCAGCCAGTCACGCGCGATTTTCGAGTCGCGGAAGATGCGCGTGGTCTCGATCAGCGTGCGCGGCGCGCGCGGGATGTTCTCGGCGCCCTGGTTGGTGCCGGTGATTGGCGGTGCGGTGAGCTTCAGGCCCTTCTCCACGCCGTACAGGCCGGCGGCCACCACGGCCGCCATCGCAAGGTAGGGGTTGACGTCGGCGCCGGGGCAGCGCGTCTCCAGCCGCGTGGCCTTCGGCGAGCCCGCGATCACGCGGAACGACGCCGTGCGGTTGTCCATGCCCCAGGTCGGCTTGACGGGCGCCCAGAAGCCGTCGACCAGCCGCTTGTAGCTGTTGATGGTGGGCCAGATCATCGGCGCGAATTCCATCATGCAGGCCACTTGCCCCGCCAGATAGCTTTCGAACAGCTTGCTCATCTTCCGCGGTGACTTGGCGTCGTAGAACAGGTTGGACTTGCCGTCCGAGAGGCTCTGGTGGATGTGGCCGCTACAGCCCGGGTAGGACTGGCTCCACTTGGCCATGAAGCTGGGCATGATGCCGTAGCGCTTGCCGATCTCGCGCGCGCCGGTCTTGAACAGGATGGCGCGGTCGGCCTGCTCCAGCGCGTTGCCGAACTGGATGGCGACTTCGTAGACGCCCGGCCCGGTCTCTGTGTGCAACCCTTCGATCGGAACGCCAAAGGCCAGCATATCGTCCATCAGCGCGTTGAAGAACTCGCGGTTGTCGGCCATGCGCAGCAGCGAGTAGCCGAACATGCCCGGGGTGATGGTTTCCGGGCCGACGCCCTTCTTGGCGGCCCAGCTCTGCGGGGTTTCGCGGAAGTTGAACCACTCGAACTCGAAGCCGGTCATCACGTCGAAGCCGAGTTTCTCGGCTCGCGCCAGCACACGCTTCAAGGTCTGGCGCGGGCACACCGGGTAGGGCGAGCCGTCGGCGTTGACGAATTCACCGAGGAAGAAGGGCACGTTGTTGTCCCACGGCACGTGCCGGGCCGTGCCCAGGTCAACGCGCGCCAGCGCGTCCGGAAAGCCGTGCTGCCAGCCGGTGACCTGCGTGTTGTCGTAGCAGTTGTCCGAGCTGTCCCAGCCGAACACCACGTCGCAGAAGCCGAAGCCGCCAACGGCCGCGCCTTCGAACTTGTCGATGTGCAGGTACTTGCCGCGCAGGATGCCGTCGATGTCGCTGACGGCGACCTTGACCTTGGCCGCCTTCTCCTTGCGGAGTGCGATGAGGGCGGGATGGGTTTTCACTTTCGCCACAGGGTTGGTGCTCCTCGATGGTCTTGAACGCAGAAACTACGCAGAAGTCGCAGAAGAATTCATTTGAAGTTTCCTTCTGCGACTTCTGCGCAACTTCTGCGTCTTCTGCGTTCTGATCATGGCCACTAGATTGCCGGCTCGCCTGATGCGATACCCAGATCCTGCAGAGCCAGCTCGACCGCATGCACCGCCTGCTCGATCTCGCCCGGCCCGATAGCGCCGATGCAGCCGACACGGAAGGTGTCGATCTCGGTCAGCTTGCCGGGATACAGAATGAAGCCGTGCTGGCGGGCGGCCGCATAGAAGGCCTTGAACTCGTAACGCGGATCGCCCGGCGCATGGAAGGTCACGATGATCGGGGCTTGCACGGACGGGTCCAGGAAAGGAATGAAGCCCAGGCGCGCCATGCCGTCCACCAGAGTCTGGTAGTTGCGCGTGTAGCGCGCAAGCCGCGCCGGCTGGCCGCCTTCTTCCTCGAACTGCACCACCGCTTCGGCCAGCGCCACCACCACGTGCGTGGGCGGGGTGAAGCGCCACTGGCCGGTCTTCTCCATGTACACATACTGGTCGTGCAGGTCCATCGCCAGCGACTGGCTCTGGCCTGCGCAGCCGTCGAGGATGGCCTTGCGCAGGAACACGAAGCCCATGCCCGGCACGCCTTCCAGGCACTTGCCGCTGGCCGCCACCAGCGCGTCGAAGCGCACCGCGCGCGCGTCGATGGGCAGCGCGCCGAACGAGCTCATGGCGTCGACGATGAGACCCTTGCCGCGCTTCTCGCACACCTGCGCCACGGCCTGCAGCGGGTTCAGCACGCCCGCGCCCGTCTCGCAATGGATGAGCACCACGTGGGTGATACTGCCGTCGGTGGCCAGCTTGTCGTCGAGCGCCGCGGGCGACACCGGCGCTGCCTCGTCGAACGGCAGCACGGTGCAGCGGCGCCCCATCATCTGCGTGAGCTTCGCGGCGCGCTTGCAGTACGCGCCGTTGTCGAGCACCAGCACGTGGCCGTCGCGCGGCACCACGGTAGCCACCGCAGCTTCGACGCTGAACGTGCCGCTGCCCTGCAGCGGCACCACCGCGTGCGTGTCTTCACCGTGCACCACCGCCAGCAGGCTGCGCCGCAGGCGCGCGGTCACCGCGTTGAAGTCGGCGTCCCACGAGCCCCAGTCGCGCAGCATCGCGAGCTTGGTGCGCAAGGTGGTGGTGAGCGGGCCGGGTGTAAGGAGGATGCGGTCGCGGTCCATGACGGGGTCCCTATCTTGACAAAGTTCGCCACGCTTGTGTGCGCCGGTCGATCCACCATGCCGCCATCATGAACAGCAGGGTGGCGGTGGCCGATGCGACGGCGATGAGCACGGCCATGGCCGCCGCCGCGCCCAGTTCGCCCGCCTCGTCGAGGTTCAGGATCGCGATGGACGCGACCTTGGTCTCGGGCGAATACAGGAACACCACGGCCGAGATGGTGGTCATGGCGTTGACGAAGAAGTAGCGCGCGATATCCACCAGCGCGGGCGAGCAGATCGGCACCGTGACGCGCCAGAACGTGCGCCAGAACGGCACCTTGAGCGACGCGCTCACCGCCTCGAACTCGCCGTCCAGCGACTTCAGCGCCGTCACCGCGGTCAGGTGGCCGGTGGTGTAGAAGTGGACGATGGTGCAAAGCGTCAGCAGCGCCAGCGTGTGGTACAGCGCGTTCAGCGGGTTGTCGGGCGCATTGAAGAAGAAGATGTAGCCCAGCCCCAGCACCAGCCCCGGCACCGCCATGGGCAGCATCGCCAGCAGCTTCACCACGCCGTGCAGCGACTCCATGCCCTTGGTCTTTTCCACCAGGTAGGCGCCGCAGAACACCAGCACGCTGCCGAACAGCGCCGTGCCCGCCGCCATCTTCAGGCTGTTGACGAAGGCGATGCTGACTTCGGCGTCTACCAGCCCCATCGTGTAGTGCTTCAGGCTCGGCTTCAGGTCGTACGGCCAGAAGGTGGCGAACGATGCGAACACCGCCATGCCCAGCATCGCCAGCACCAGCAGCGCGATCACGCTGCAGTAGGCCGTCATCGCCGCGTCGAAGCCGCGCGAGGGCCGGGGCCGGTAGGGCACGGCGCGCGCGGTGAGCATCGCCGTCTGTCGCCGGCTCACGTAGTGGTCGACGCCGAAGGTCAGCACGGCCGGTGCCAGCAGCAGCAGCGCCACCACGGCGCCCTTGGCGAAGTCCTGCTGGCCGATGACGAGCTTGAACACGTCGGTGGCCAGCACGTTGAAGCTGCCGCCTATGACCTTGGGGATGCCGAAGTCGGTGATGACCAGCGTGAACACCACCAGCGCCGCCGAGATCAGGCCGTACTTGGCGCCGGGCAGCGTGATGGTGAAGAACTTGCGCACGGTGCTCGTGCCCATCGCGTCGGCCGCTTCGTACAGCCGCGCGTCGGCCAGCGACAGGGCGGTCACCAGGATCATCAATGCGTGCGGGAACACGGCAAAGCATTCGGCGACCACGATGCCGGGAGCGCCATAGACCTGCGGGATGCCGACCGCGTGCATCCAGCCCTTCAGCACGCCCTGGTTGCCGAACCAGTAGATGAGCGAGATGGCGGCCAGCAGCGAAGGCGCCAGCAGCGGGATCAGCGTGATACCGCGGAACAGTTTCTTGAGCGGCATGCACGAGCGCGCCAGCGCGTAGGCGAAGCCGAAAGCCAGCGGCACCGCGATGGCGGTCACCAGCGCCGACACCCACACGCTGTTCCACAGGCTTTGCAGCAATGCGGGCGTCTGCGCGTACGCAATGAAGTTGTCCAGCGCCACGAACTCGCCGGCGGTGCCTTCGACCGACTGCACCAGGATCGCGCCCAGCGGCAGCGCCAGGAAAGCCACCAGCAAGGCCGCCACCACCAGCAACCCGCCGTGCGCCACGCGGTCGGTCCAGTGCGACGCCTGCCTCACCGGCGCCGTGTCGGGCACGGGGAGGACGGCAGCCATGTCAGAACACCCGGATTCGCTCGGGCAGCAGCTTGAGCTTCAGCGGCGAGCCGACCTCGAGCGACTGCTCCGACAGGAAATTGAGCGAGAGGTACACCGTGAGCTTGTGCGGCTGCAGGGCCGGCGAGCCCACGTGCACGTGGCAATACGAACCGAGGAAGTCGATCTTCTCGATGCACGCGTCGAACACATGCGCGTCCCTGGGCGCGATGGGCCGGGCCAGCACGTCTTCAGGCCGCAGGTACACGCGCGCCTCGCGGTCGGCGCCGGGGTAGGGGATGCGCAGGTCGCCGAAGCGCAACTCGCCCGCGGCCACGCGCGCCGGCAGCACGTTGACCTTGCCCACGAAGTCGGCCACGAAGGGCGAGGCCGGCTCGCGGTACACGTCGAGCGGCGTGCCCACCTGTTCGATGTGGCCCTCGTTCATCACGACGATGCGGTCGGCCACCGCCAGCGCTTCTTCCTGGTCGTGCGTCACCATGATGGTGGTCACGCCCACCTGCTGCTGCAGCGCGCGGATTTCGCCGCGCAGCCGCACGCGCTCCAGCGCGTCCAGCGCCGACAGCGGCTCGTCCAGCAGCAGCAGGCCGGGCGAGGTGGCCAGCGCGCGCGCCAGCGCGATGCGCTGCTGCTGCCCGCCCGACAGCTGCGACGGGTACTTGCCCTCGGTGCCGGGCAAACCGACCAGCTTCAGCAGTTCAGCGACACGCCGCGCCACCTGCGAGCGCGGCACCTTGCGGTTGACCAGCCCGTAGCCGACGTTGTCGGCCACCGACAGGTTGGGAAACAGCGCGTAGCTCTGGAACACGATGCCGTAGTCGCGCTGCGCCGGCGGCAGGCGGGAGATGTCGCGCCCGCCTTGCCACACCTCGCCCGAGGTCTGCACCTCGAGCCCGGCGATGATGCGCAGCAGCGTGGTCTTGCCACAGCCCGAAGGCCCGAGAAAGCAGACGAACTCGCCGCGGCGGATCGTGAGGTCGATGCCCGCCAGCGCCGTGAACGCGCCGAACGCCTTGCGGATGCCGCGCAGCTGCAGGAACGGCGCGTCTTCGCTCATGCCAAGCCTCGGTTCAGCGCGTCAGCGCTTTTCCGACTTGGCGTTGTAGCGCTTGTTCCATTCGGCCAGGATGCGCTCACGCCCGCTGGCTGCGAAGTTGAAATCCATCTTGATCAGGCGCGCTTCGTAGTCGGGCGGGATGTGCGTGAGCTTGGGCGCCACACCGGGCTGCGCGGTCAGCGCGAAGTTCTTGCCGTACAGGATCATCGCGTCCTTGCTCGACGCCCAGTCGGCCAGCTTCTTGGCCGCGTCCAGCTTCTTGGTGCCCTTGTGGATGGCGAACGCCTCGAGGTCCCAGCCCAGGCCTTCCTTGGGGAACACCAGGTCGATGGGCGCGCCCTTCATCTTGTTGGTGTAGCCGCGGTACTCGAAGGAGATGCCCACCACGTATTCGCCCGCGGCCGCCATGTTGCACGGCTTGGAGCCCGAATGCGTGTACTGCGCGATGTTCTCGTGCAGCCCGTCCATGTACTTCCAGCCGCCGCCCTTGCCGGCGTCGTCGCCCCACAACTGCAGCCAGGCCACCACGTCGAAGTAGCCGGTGCCCGACGATGCCGGGTTGGGCATGACCACCTGCCCCTTGTACACGGGCTTCAGCAGGTCCTTCCACGTCTCGGGCTTCGGGATGTTGCGCTTTTGCGCTTCCACGGTGTTGAAGCACACCACCGCGCCGAAAACGTCCATGCCCCACCAGGCAGGCACCTTCCGCTTGTCACGGTACTGGCTCATGATCGCGTCGAGATTCAGCGGCGCATACGGCTCCAGCATGCCGTTCTGGTCCAGCAGCGCGAGGCTGGACGCGGCCACGCCCATCACCGCGTCGGCCTGCGGGTTGGACTTTTCGGCCAGCAGCTTGGCGGTGATGACGCCGGTGGAGTCGCGCACCCACTTGATCTCGATGTTGGGCTCGACTCGGTTGAAGGCTTCCTGGTAGGCCTTCAGCTGGTCGGTCTCCAGGGCGGTGTAGACCAGCAGCTGGGTTTTCTGCGCGGCTGCGGTGCCTGCAAAGGCGAGCAGCGCACAGGCGGCGAGAGATGCGGCGAAGCGGGACACAGGCATGGATGGCTCCTTGGCTTGTTGGCTGGCGCGGGGGGAAGCGTGCTCGGCAATCATTGAACGGGCACCCGTCGAGCTTGTCAATTGTTTTTTGCAGATTGTTGACAATCCATTCTTTCAGTGCTTTCATCCGGTGCGTGACGGCCGTCCTGCACCCCACTATCGCGCTGCTGCAGACCAGCTCGCTCGCCAGCGTGGTGCAGCAGGAAGTGGAGCGCGCCATCCTGGAAGGCGAGTACGCGCCGGGCACCAAGCTCACCGAGGCGATGCTGGCCGGCCGGCTGGGCGTATCGCGCGGGCCGGTACGCGAAGCCTTCCGCATGCTCGAAGAAGCGGGGCTGGTGCGCACCGAGAAGAACCGCGGCGTGTTCGTGCGTGACATCCCGATGGACGAAGCGGTGGAAATCTTCGACCTGCGCGCTGCGATGGACGAACTGGTGGGCCGCCAGCTGGCGGCGAACATCACGCCCGCACAACTCAAGGAGGTGCGCGGCATGGTCGATGCGATGGAGAAGGCGGTGAAGGCCGAAGACGCCCGCCACTACCACCTGCTCAACCTGCAATTCCACGACCGTCTGGTGGAGATGGCGGGCAACCGCAAGCTCACCTCCATCTACCGCAAGCTGATCAAGGAACTGTCGCTGTTCCGGCGGCTGAACCTGGCCGACGGCTGGCTGCTGCCGATCTCGGCCAGCGAGCACCGGCAGATCGTGAAGGCGATCGCCGCCGGCGACCCCGACGCCGCCGGGCGCGCCATGTTCCAGCACGTGATGGACAGCAAGCAGCGCACGCTGGCCAACGACCTGCGCCGTCAGTCCCGGGCGCGCAGCCCCGCCAACGCCTGAACCCCGACCCATGCTCACCGTCAACGAACGCACCTACCGCGCACCGGCCGAACCCACCGTCGTGGTTTGTGTCGACGGCTGCGAACCCGACTACCTGGCGCAGGCCGTCTACCACGGCCACATGCCGTGGCTGGCGCATGCGCTGGCAAGCGGCACCGGGCTGGTGGCGAACTGCGTGGTGCCCAGCTTCACCAACCCCAATAACCTGTCGATCGTGACCGGCGTACCGCCCTCGGTGCACGGCATCTGCGGCAATTACCTGTATGACCCGGAGACCAATTCCGAGGTCATGATGAACGACCCCAAGTGGCTGCGCGCGCCATCGATCCTGGCCGCGCTGGCCGAAGCCGGGCGCAAGGTGGCGGTGGTCACCGCCAAGGACAAGCTGCGCCGGCTGCTGGGCCACGGCATGCAGGGCATCTGCTTCTCGTCGGAGAGGGCCGACCAGGTGACGGCGGAAGAACACGGTATCACCGATGTGATGAAGCTGGTGGGCATGAAGCTGCCCGATGTGTACAGCGCGGAGCTGTCCGAATTCGTCTTTGCCGCCGGCGTGGCGCTGGCGCGCCGCGCGCGACCCGACGTGATGTACCTGTCGACCACCGACTACGTGCAGCACAAGCACGCGCCGGGCACTGCCGCCGCCAATGCGTTCTGCGCGATGATGGACCGTTACCTGGGCCAGCTCGACGACCTCGGCTGGGTGATCGCGCTCACCGCGGACCACGGCATGAACGCCAAGACCGGGCTCGACGGCACGCCCGATGTCATCTACCTGCAGTCCTGGTTCGACCGTGAGCTCGGCCCGGGCAAGGCCCGCGTGATCCTGCCCATCACCGACCCTTACGTGGTGCACCACGGCGCGCTCGGCTCGTTCGCCACCGTCTACCTGCCGGCGGGCATGCCGGCGGCACCGTTCGTGGCGCAGCTGCAGGAGTTGCGCGGCATGGAACTGGTGCTCACGCGCAAGGCGGCGGCGCAGCACTTCGAGCTGCCGGCCGACCGCATCGGCGACATCGTCTGCGTGTCGGAACGCTCCACCGTCATCGGCACCTCGGCCGACCGGCACGACCTGTCGGGGCTGGACGCGCCGCTGCGCTCGCATGGGGGCACCAGCGAGCAGCGCGTGCCGCTGGTCGTGAACCGGCCGCTGAAAGGGCTGGACACGACGCGGCGCTGGCGCAACTTCGACGCGTTCGACCTCGCGCTGAACCATGCCCAGTGACCGCATCGCGGAATTCATCCGCGACCACGCGCTCGACAGCATGCGGCTGGCCGGCCGCAAGGTGCGCGGTGACCGCACGTTCGAAGTGGCCAACCCGTACACCGGCGAGTGCATCGGCACCGTGCCCAAGGCTTCGCTTGCAGTGCTGCGAGAAGCCTTCGAGTCGGCCCACGCGTTCCGGCCCCACCTGACGCGCGCCGAGCGCGCCGCCATCCTGCAGAAAGCGGCCGCGCTGGTGCGCGAGCGCAGCGCGGACATCGCGCGGCTGATCACTGCGGAGGCGGGCCTGTGCCTGAAGGACTCGACCTATGAAACCGGGCGCGTCGCCGACGTGCTGCTGTTCGGGGCGACCGAAGTGTTGCGCGACGACGGCCAGGTATTCAGTTGCGACATCACGCCGCACGGCCGCAAGCGGCGCGTCTACACCCAGCGCTCGCCGCTGCTGGGCGTGATCAGCGCGATCACACCGTTCAACCACCCGATGAACCAGGTGGCGCACAAGGTCGTGCCGGCCATCGCCACCAACAATCGGATGGTCCTGAAGCCGTCGGAGAAAGTGCCCTTCTCGGCCATCCTGTTCGCCGACCTGCTGTATGAAGCGGGCCTGCCGCCGCAGATGCTGAGCGTGGTCACCGGCGATCCGCGCGAGATCGCCGACGAACTGGTGACGAACCCGCGCGTCGACCTCGTCACCTTCACCGGCGGCGTCGCCATCGGCAAGGCCATCGCCGCGAAGGCCGGCTACCGCCGCATGGTGCTGGAGCTCGGCGGCAACGACCCGCTGGTCGTGATGGAAGATGCCGACCTCGACGAGGCTTCGACGCTCGCGGTGCAGGGCTCGTACAAGAATTCGGGGCAGCGCTGCACCGCCGTCAAGCGCATGCTGGTGCACGAGCCGGTGGCGGCGCGCTTCACCGAGCTGGTGGTCGAGAAGACGCGCGCATGGAAGCATGGCGACCCCATGGACGCGGCGATGGACATGGGAACGGTCATCGACGAAGCAGCGGCGAAGCTGTTCGAAGCCCGCGTGGACGAGGCGGTGGCGCAGGGCGCGAAGCTGCTTGTGGGCAACCAGCGGCGCGGTGCGCTGTACTCGCCCACGGTGCTGGCCGACGTCGATCCCGGCATGACGGTGGTGCGGCATGAAACCTTCGGCCCGGTCTCGCCCATCATCCGCTTTCGCGACATCGACGACGCGATCCGCATCGCCAACGGCACGGCCTACGGCTTGTCCAGCGCGGTGTGCACCAACCGGCTGGACTGGATCACGCGTTTCGTGAACGAGCTCGACGTGGGCACCGTCAACGTGCGCGAAGTGCCGGGCTACCGGCTGGAGCTCACGCCCTTCGGCGGCATCAAGGACTCGGGCCTCGGCTACAAGGAAGGCGTGCAGGAAGCGATCAAGAGCTTCACCAACCTCAAGACCTACTCGCTGCCGTGGCCCTGACGCTTGCCGACATCGAAGCGCTGTTCGTTGCCAAGGGCGGCGAACAGTACAGCGGCGAGCCGGTCACGCAGCTCGAGCATGCCTTGCAGTGCGCGCAGCTGGCCGAAGGCGAAGGCGCCGGCGACGAGCTGGTCACCGCAGCGCTGCTGCATGACCTGGGCCACCTGCTGCACGACCTGGGCGACACGCCCACGCTGCAGGGCATCGACGACCTGCACCAGTTCCGCGCGCTGCCATTCCTGCGCGGCACGTTCGCGCCGCCGGTGCTCGATGCGATCCAGCGCCACGTGGACGCCAAGCGCTACTTGTGCGCGACGCGGCCCGGCTACCTCGAGGCGCTGTCGGACGACTCGAAGCGCTCGCTCAAGCTGCAGGGCGGCGCGTTCGACGCGGCACAGGCCGAAGCTTTCATCCGCCAGCCGGGCGCCCAGGACGCGGTGCGGCTGCGCGTGTGGGACGACCTGGCCAAAACCGCAGGGCTGGCCACGCCACCGCTGGCGCACTACCTCACGCGCGCGCAGCGCTGCCTGCTGCCCGTCGCATGACGCTCACCTGGGGCGTCTTTGCCGCCGTGCTGTTCGGCGCGCTGTTGCATGCGAGCTGGAACGCGATGGTGAAGTCCAGCTCGGACAAGGCGCTGGACACCGCGGTGATCCACATCATCGGTTCGTTCGTGGCGCTTCCGCTGTGGCTGCTGGTCGGGCTGCCGCCGGTGCAGTCATGGCCCTACATCGCGGCCTCGTGCGTGATCCATATCGCGTACTACATCGCATTGGTCGGTGCCTATCGCCACGGCGACCTGAGCCTGACCTACCCGCTGATGCGGGGGGTCGGGCCGATGCTGGTGGCACTGTCGGCATCCATGACCGTCGGCGAGACGCTGTCGCCCATGGCGTGGGTCGGAGTGATGGGAGTGTGCGCCGGCGTGCTGGTGCTGGGGCTGTCGCGCCATGCGCTCGAGCGGCCCAAGGCAGTGGGCTTCGCGCTGGCCAATGCGGTGGTGATTGCGCTCTACACCGTGATCGACGCGCTGGGCGCGCGCACCGCGGTCGCGCACGGCGGCAATGCCTGGCAATACGTCGTGACCCTGTTCGTGTTCGACGGCTGGCCGTTCGGACTGCTGGTGCTGTGGCGCCGCGGGTATGCCGTGGCGTGGCCGTATGCGCGCGCGCGCGCGCCGATGGCCGTGATCGGTGCGGCTGCTTCGCTGGGTTCGTACGGGATTGCGTTGTGGGCGATGACGCGCGCACCGGTGGCGCTGGTGGCCGCGCTGCGCGAGACCTCGGTGCTGTTCGCGGCCCTGCTCGGCAGCTGGCTGCTGAAGGAAACCTTTACCACCCGCCGTGCCATCGGCACGGCGGTGATCGTCGCCGGCGTGCTCGCCCTGCGCCTGGGTTGAGGTACCGGCGTCAGGGCTTGCAGGTCGTCTCGTCCGACAGCGACGGCTTCGACTTCTCCTTGGCCTGCTCTTCTTCTTCTTCGACCAGCAGCTTGGTGAAGGTGGTCAGGTAGTTCTCCTGCTCGGACAGCATCGCGGCGATCAGGCCCGTCGGTGCGTCGGGCAGGATTTCCTGCACGCGGTCGGACAGGGTGCCGGGTACCGGCGTTGGCGACGGCGACGGGGTGGGGGTCGGCGATGGCGTCGGCGTCGGTGACGGAGTCGGTGACGGAGTCGGCGTTGGCGACGGCGTCGGTGATGGAGTCGGCGTTGGCGACGGCGTAGGCGACGGAGTCGGTGTGGGCGTCGGCGTAGGACTCGGCGTCGGTGTGGGCGTCGGCTCCGGTGTCGGAGTAGGTGTCGGCGTCGGCGTGGGTTCCGGCGTGGGTGTCGGTGTCGGAGTCGGCGTCGGCGTCGGCGTCGGTGTGGGCGTCGGTTCCGGTGTCGGAGTAGGTGTCGGAGTAGGTGTCGGCGTCGGAGTGGGTTCCGGCGTGGGTGTAGGTGTAGGTGTAGGTGTAGGTGTAGGTGTAGGTGTAGGTGTAGGCGTCGGTGTCGGTGTAGGCGTGGGCGTGGGCGTGGGCGTGGGCGTCGGCTCCGGCGACGGGTACGGCGAGTTCGCCACCAACTCCATGTTGCCGCCCGATGCGCCCACCGAGAAGTCGGCATTGACCGTGGGCACCGTCGACAGGTCCAGCGTCGCTGCCGACAGCACGTTCAGCACGGACCCGGTAGACACTTCGCCCGAGGTTCCGACCCACGTCAGTTCGATGGCCGGCGGGTCGAGCGTGGTGACTTCCGCAGCCGGCGTCACGCTGGTGAAGGCGGCCGTCCCGCTGACGCTGATGGTGTCGTACGAGCTGGCCGATGCGACGTCGATCGCCAGCACCGAGCCCGGCCCGTTCAACAGGTTGCCGTCGATGGTGAAGCCGCCGATCGCGCCCAGCGAGGCGCCGGGGGCGATGCGGCCCGCGTTGTACAGCTGCCCGCCGCTCAGCGACAGCGAGCCGTTGCCGCTGATGGTGCCGGTGTTGGTGACATCCGGCGGTGCGCAATCGCAGCCGCCCACCAGCAGGCCGCCCATCAGGTGCAGCGTGCCGCTGTTGGAGGCGAAGTGCGGCGCGGTGAGCGAGCCGTCGATCGACACGAAGCCGGCGTTCGCCAGCAGGTTCGAAGTGGCGAAACCCGATGCCAGCGTGATGGTGCCGGCCGCCAGGTTGTCGAGGCCCGCACCCGGCGACACATCGGCGCCGTTGTCGAGCGTGAGCGTACCGGCATTGGCCAGGTAGCCGCCGCCGTCGATGGTGCCACCGACCGCGAGCGGGCCCGTGTTCGTCCAGCTGCCCGTGAACGTGAGCGAAGCGAGCGAAGGCACGCTCACGCTGGTGCCCGTCACTGCCAGCGTGCCGGCACCGCCGTTGGGGCCGAACGAGCCCAGGTCGCCCGACTGGCCGCCCAGGCCGCCGTGCACCCAGACCTGGCTGGCGCCGGAGAAGGTGACGGTGCCGCTGCTCGAAGCGATGCTGACCGTGCCGCCATCGCCACCGGTGCCACCGGCACCGCCATCGGCACCGGCGCCGCCCGCCGCGCTGAGCGTCGCGTCGGCCACTACCAGGTTGCCGCCGGTCTTCTTGATGGCGACGGTGCCGCCCATGCCGCCGGCGCCGCCGCCGCTGCCCATGCCCCAGCCGCCGTCGGCCCCGATGGCCGCGCCGCCGAAGCCGATGCTGCCGCTGCCGACGGTCAGCGACACGCTGCCGCCCTGGCCGCCGACCGAGGTGCCGTCGCCACCGCCGGCCCAGATGGCCAGCATGGGCCCGGTTTCGATCGATACGCCCACGGCGCCAGTGACGTCGATGCTGGTGCCGGCGGACAACGTCGCCGTGCCGCCGGCGCCGCCGACGCCGAGCGAGCCCCAGCCGCCGCCCACACCGATGTAGGTGAACGAGACGGCGCCATTCAGCGTGTCGTTGGCCTGCAGCTTCACGTCGCCGCCAGCCCCGCCGGACGCACCGTCGCCACCGTAAGCGAACAGCTCACCAACGGTGAGCGAACCCGACAGCGCGGTGATGGAGATGCCGCCGCCCTTGCCGCCGGCCGCCGGTGCGGTGGTCCAGTCGAAGGCCCAGCCGCCGTCGACGCTCATCGTCGTGCTCGACAGGTCGAGCGAGCCGGTGTCCTTGGTGATGACGATGTGGCCGCCATTGCCGCCGCTGGCGCCGTCGCCATAGCCGGCCGAGCCGAAGGCATAGATGCCGTCGGGAATGCTGATGTTGCCCGTGCCGACCGCGAGCGACACCGTGCCGCCCGAGCCTGCCGGCGCGCTGATGCCGTCGGTGCCGTAGGCCGCGATGCCGCCGAAGCCGTGTGCGATGGAGCTGGTGGCCTGCGTGATGTCGGTGCCGGCCACGATCACGGCGATGCCGCCGGAACCGCCCGCTGCCGCACCCACGACGTCGAACGGCACGACACCACCGGAGACGTCGACGTTGCCGAAAGTCACCGCCCCATTGGGCGACGACAAGGACACCGTGCCGCCGGTCCCGCCCGGCGCGCCGCTACCGCCGTGCACGTGCACGATGTCGGCCGCGAGGTCGCCGTTGGCGACGGTCACGGTGACCGAGCCGCCCTTGCCGCCCGCGCCGTAAGTGCCGTCCACCGACGACGAGGAGCCGCCCGCTGCGTCGAGATAAGTCGTGGCCAGCGACAGGTTGCCCGCGCCGGTCTTGCTGATGACGATGTTGCCGCCGTCGCCGCCGCTGGCGCCCGCATCGGAGCCGCTGCCGCCTTCGGCGTGGATGCCGTCTTCGATGCTGACGTTGCCGGTGGCTGTCGTGATGGACACGCTGCCGCCGGTGCCGGCTGCCGCGCTGGTGCCGGCGCCGCCGCTGGCCCACAGGCCGCCGATGTTCGCAACCGGGGTAGCCGCCTGCGTGACATCGCCGCCCGCACTGATGACCACCGAGCCGCCGTCACCGCCCGCCGCCACCGTGCCGAGGCTGCCGTAACCGCCGCCCACGTCGATCTCGTTGAAGCTGACCATGCCGCTGCCCGCGGTGATCGACACCGTGCCGCCCTTGCCGCCGGGCACGCCCGTGCCGCCGTAGGCCACCAGCGTATCGGCGAGCACGTTGCCGGCATCGGCACGGACCGTGATGGTGCCGCCCTTGCCGCCGGCGCCGGTTGCGCTACTGCCGGAGTCGCCGCCCGACGCGTCGAGGTAGGCCGTGGTGAGGTCGAGGTTGCCGCCGCTGATGCGCTTGACGAAGATCGAGCCGCCGTCGCCGCCAATGCCGCCTTCGTAGCTGCCGTAGCCGCCCGCCGCCGTTATGCCGTCGGGCAGGGTGATCGCACCGCCGATGCTGATGACGGTGGCCATCCCGCCCCCGCCTGCGCCTGCGCTGTAACCGGTGCCGCCTTCCACGGTAATGCCGCCCCAGCCGCTTTGCAGTGTGCTCTGCACCTGCGTGACGTCGGTGCCGGCGAACACCATCACCTCGCCGCCCTTGCCACCGCCGGCGGTGAGGACGCCGCTGCCGTAGCCGCCTCGCGCGTCGATCATGTCGAAGTTGATCGAGCCTTGGCTGAGATGCGTGGCTTGCAGCAGCACCGTGCCGCCGTCGCCGCCGGGCACGCCGGCACCGCCATAGGCATAGACATCGCCCAGCGTGATGCCGCCGCCGGTCGCCAGCACCGAGACCGAGCCGCCCTTGCCACCTGCAGCCGCAAGGCTCGCGCTGTACACCTCGCCGCCGGCGACGTCGAGCGCCCAGCCGACTGAAACATCGCCAGCGTTGTTGCGGATGACGATACGCCCGCCCTGCCCGCCCGACCCGTCATAGTCGGCATAGCCGCCGTTCGCGTAGATGCCGCCGGCCAGGTCGATGGTGCCACCGTTCGACGTGAGCGAAACGGTTCCGCCGGTACCCCCCGCGCCGCGATAGGTGTCGCCGCCCATCGCATAGATGTCGCCGAAGCCATCGGACGCGGAAACCCCTGAAATGCCCGCTCCGGCCGTCACGGTGACGGTGCCGCCCCAGCCGCCATCGCCACCGCTGCCGGAATAGCCGTAGCCGCCCGTAACGTTGAGCTCCTGGAACGTGGCAGTGCCGCTGGTGGTGTTCGATGTGAGCACGATGGAGCCGCCGTCGCCACCGGTCTGGCCGAAGCCACCGATAGCGAGTACCCGCCCGACCGTCACGCTGCCCGATGGGGCGGTGACCGTGACCGAGCCGCCGGCGCCGCCGGCCCCGATGCTGCTGTAGTAACTCGCGTTGCCGCCACTGGCGTTCAACGTGTAGCTGGTCACGTCGATGCTGCCACTGTCCTGGCGCACGATGATGTCGCCACCTTCGCCGCCCGTAGCGTCGTCGTACAGGCCTGCCCCGCCGAGCGCGTTGACGGTGACGCCGATGCTGCCGCCCGATGTGGTGAGCGACACCGTGCCGCCGGTACCTGCCAGGGCGTTCCTCGAGTCACCGCCGGACGCGTGGACGCCGGTCCCGTAGGTAGCCACGAACCCGCCGCCGCCGGAGCCAGCCAGGATGTCGCCCTTGGCCAGGATGGTGACCTGGCCGCCGTTGCCGCCCGGCGCGAGGCTGACGACACCCATGCCGCCGTCGACGTCGATCGACGTGAAGGCGACCGATCCGTTGGTGTTGTCCAGGGCGGAAATGAAGACCGTGCCACCCTTGCCTCCGGGATTGCCGTCGCCGCCGAAGGCTTCGACGGCATCGATGCTGACCTGGCCGCCGGTGGACACCAGCGACACCGTCCCGCCCATGCCGCCGGCGCCGGAAACCGAGTCGCCGTCATAGCCGGCACCGCCGCCGTTGGCATAGATGTAGCCGCCGTAGCCGCTCTTGATGACGTTGCCACCGGCCTTGGCCGTGACCGTGCCGCCCTTGCCGCCGGAAGTACCTGCCACGCTGCCCGAGCCGCCGGACGCAAAGATGGCGTAGAACTCGACGAAGTCGGCGCCGTCCATCAGCACCGAGCCGCCTTGGCCGCCCAGGCTGCCGATACCGCCATAGGCCGAGAGCTGGTACACGCTGACGTACCCGCCCGTGGAGGCCAGCGAGATATTGCCGCCCTTGCCGGCCGCGCCGGCCGAGGCCCCACCGCCATGGGCGGTCACATAGGACAGGGCCAGGTTGCCCGCGGCCTCGAACACCACGGAGCCACCCGTTCCGCCCGCGATGCTGCCGTCGCCGCCTTGCGCCTGGAAGTCGTAGAACTGCAGGATGCCGCCACCGGCGTTCAGCTCGATGCGGCCACCGTCGCCGCCGGAGCCGCCGGTGCTCACGTTCCCGCCGCCCATCGCATAGAGGTAGTCGGAACCGGTGCCCTTGATGTCGCCCCCGGCCGAAGCGACGATCGAGCCGCCGCCGCCGCCCGTACCGTTGTCGCCGTAGCCGGAGCCGCCGCGCACGTCCATGCCGCTGCCGACGGTGATCGCCTGGCCGGCGGCGTCCGCGTTCATGCGGAACACGCCGCCCTGGCCGCCGCTCGCGCCGTAGCCGCCTGTCGCATTGCCGGTGCCGAGCGTGATGCTGCCCGCCACCGAGGCCAGCGACACGTTGCCCGCCGCTCCGCCAGTGCCGTCGCTGGTGTTGCCCCCGGATACTTCGGCATAAGCGACATCCAGGCCCTTGTTGGCCACGACCGTCACCAGGTTGCCCGATCCGCCGGAACCGGTTCCGCCGCCGCCGCCCCTGACGTAGAGGTTTTCGATATCGACCACACCGGCGCTCGCGCCGGCGCCCGTGGCCTCGAGCCGCATGACGCCCGCGTTGCCCCCGGTCCCGCCGGCCGTACCGCCGCTGGTGTCGACCTGATAGAGGTCGAGGTTGCCGCCGGACGACGTGATGGTGATGGTGCCGCCGCCGCCGCCGGTACCCGCGCCCGCACCGCCGCCGTAGGCCGATGCGTACGAGAGCGAGACATTGCCGGCCGCGTCGAGCACGATGCTGCCACCGGCACCGCCCATGCTGCCACCCGCGCCGCCGTACGCGGAGTACTCGTAGATACCGGAAATGGCGCCGGCCGCTGCCGTGAGCGCGATCTGGCCGCCGGCGCCGCCGGCTGCCTCGGTGCTACCGCCATTGCCGCCGCCGTCGGCATGCAGATAGTTGCCGCCGGTGCCCGTGATGCTGCCGCCGGCCGAGACGATGATGGAGCCGCCCTTGCCGCCGCTGCCGTCGCCGGTGCCGCTGCCGCCGCGCGCGTTGAGGCTGCCCAGCGCGACGTCGCCATCGGCCTCGATGCGGAACACACCGCCCGCACCGGCGGGTGTGCCGGTGCCGCCGTACGCATACCCCGAAGCGACCGAGATGCTGCCGTTCGCCGAAACCAGCGAGACCGTGCCGCCCATGCCGCCGGCCGCATCGCTGCTGCCGCCACCCTTCACGTCGACATGGCTGACCAGGATGTTCTTGTCGGCCTCGACCGTGATCGTGTTGCCGTTGCCGCCCTTGCCGCCGCTGCCTCCGCCGCCCGCCGCATAGAGGTACGTGGTGTCGATGGCACCCGCGCCGGCGAGCGCTGCCGTCGCCTGCAGCAGCGCCACGCCCGCGTTGCCGCCGGACCCGTTGCCGCCACCACCGCTGGTGTCCACCTGGTACAGGAACAGGTTACCGCCGGTGGACACGATGGACACCGTTCCCCCGTCGCCACCTGCAGCGTCCGACGCGCCACCATAAGCCGACGCGTACGTCAGCGTGACGTCGGAGGCCGCTTGCACGCGGATGGCTCCGCCCATGCCACCCGTGGCGTTGCCCTGGCCACCCCAGGCGCGCAGGTCGTAGAAGCCCGAGACGGTGCCGTTCGTGGATGCCAGGTCGATGAGGCCGCCGGCACCGCCGGTACCGTCCAGCAGGTTGCCGTTGTTGCCGCCTTCTGCATGCAGGTAGGTCGACAGGTTGCCGGTGATGTTGCCGCCGGCCGAAATGACGACGGAGCCGCCATGCCCGCCGCTGCCGGTGGGCTCGAGGGCGGTGGCGCCGGACGCATCGAGGTAATAGCCGATAGCGACCGTGGCGCCACTGCCATTCGCCGAAATGCGGAACAAGCCGCCGTCGCCGCCGCTCACGCCCCAGCCGCCCGTCGCAAAGCCCGAGCCGAGGGCGATGCTGCCGGAGGTCGAGGCCAGCGACACGGTGCCGCCGGTGCCGCCCCCGGCGCTGCTGGTATAGCCGCCCTGCACGTCGGTATGCGTGATGTCGATGCCCTTGTGCGCAGCCACGGTGATGGTGCCGCCGTCGCCGCCGGATCCGTTGCCGCCGATGCCGCCCGCGGCATACAGGTAAGTGGCGGTGACTTTGCCCACGTCGGTCCCGGTGGCTGAGGCCACCAGCGACACCGAGCCGCCGTTGCCGCCCGATTCGTTGGTGTCGCCGCCGCTGGCGTCAACTTCGTACAGGGCCAGGTTGCCCCCGGTGGAAGACACGGTGATCGACCCGCCGGTGCCGCCCAGGCCCGTGCTGAAGCCTCCGCCACCCATGGCCCTGACGTAGTCGAAGCTCACATTGCCGGTTGCGTCGAACACGATCGTGCCGCCGTCGCCACCCGCATCGGTACCGCCGGCCCCGCCGTGTGCGAAGACCGTGTAGCCACCCGCAATGGTGATGCTGCCGGCGCCGGCCGGAGTAGCCGTCGACAGGCGGATGCTGCCGCCGATGCCACCCATCTCGTCACCGGCGCCGCCGTTGGCGTCGATCGAAACCAGCGACAGGCTGCCGCCGGTCGAGTGGATGGACACCTTGCCACCGGCACCGCCGATGGTGCCGCCTTCGCCGCCCGGCACCTCGATCAGGCCACCGGTGGTGATATTGCCGCCGGCAGAGATGACGATGGAGCCGCCCTTGCCGCCCGAGCCATTGCCGGCCACAGCCGAGCCGCCGCCTGCATAGAAGCCGCCGGAGTTCGACACGGCCGCATTCGGGGCACTGACGAAAAGCTTGCCGCCGATGCCACCGGAACTGCCGCCGCCGCCGTAAGCGTCGCCGCCGGCGAAAGAGATGCTGCCGTTGCTGGAGGCCAGAGAGACGGTGCCGCCGGCGCCACCGGGGGCCAGGCTCTCGGCATAGCCGGCACCGGCGCCCAGGTATTCCGCGCTGATCGACTTGTCGGCCACCACCCGGATCAGGCCGCCGCCGCCACCGGGCCCACCGGAGCCGTCGCCGCCATACACGTACAGGTCGCCCACCGTGATGGCGCCGGCGCCTCCGGCCGTGCCGGGAGCCTGCAGGACGATGTTGCCGCCCGCGCCGCCCGTGTTGCCGGCATCGAAACTGCCGCTGGCGTCGACGTACCAGCCGACCGTGATGTTGCCTCCGGTAGAGGTGATCGACACGTTGCCGCCGTTGCCGCCGTTGCCGGAGCTTCCGCCCTGGCCACCGTACGCGCTGAGTGAGTAGATGTCGAAATGGCCGGCCGCGTTCACGCGGACAGTGCCGCCCTGGCCGCCGTCACTGTCGTCGCCGTTTCCGCCCCACGCGTCGATGTAACCGCCGCCGAACGAAATGCTCTTGCCGCTGGCAGTGGTGCTCATGTCCACCGTGCCGCTGGCGCCGCCCGAGGTGCCGCCGTTGCCGCCCCAGACGCTGATGCCGAAGAGGTCGATGTGCCCGCCGCTGGAGGAGATGGACACGACCCCACCGGCCCCACCGGTGGTCCCGCCGTTGCCGCCCCACGCATCCACGTCGTCCAGCACCAGGTTGCCGCCGCCGCCCAGCGTGATGGTGCCGCCCTTGCCGCCGGCCCCGGCATTGGAGTTGCCGCCCCAGGCATCGACGGTATCGACCTTCAGGTCGCCGCCACCGGCATGCATCGAAACCACGCCACCGGCGCCGCCGGCGCCCACGCTGCCGTAGGCATTGCCACCCCACGCGTTGACGCCGCCGAAGCCCACGGTGATGCTGCCGCCCACCGAATGCACCGAGACCGAGCCGCCGTCACCGGCGTCGCCCGAGCCTCCGTTGAGGATTTCGCCGCCCTGCGCCCACAGCCCGTAGAGGTCCACGTCACCTTGCGCGCGCACCACGATGCGCCCACCGTCGGCAGCCGCCGACGTGCCGGTGCCGCTGCCGGCGTTGAGCGTGCTGGTAACCGAAACCTTGCCCTTGCCGCTCGTGGTGCTGAGCGCCGTAAGCAGCACTTCACCACCCTTGGCCGCCGAGTCGGTACCGGCCTTCCCGTCGGCCAGCACGGAATACAGGCTGATGTTGCCGCCGGTGCTGGTGATGGAGACCAGTCCACCGCCGGTGGCCGAAGTCGAGGTCGTTTCGTCTGCGCCGACGGCCAACACATCGCCCGTCACAGTGATGTCGCCTCCCGCTTGCACCATCACCGAGCCGCCGGCCGTGCCGGACGAGGCGCCGACGTCGATGCGGGCCGCGCTGATGTCGCCCAGCGCCTTCAGCGTGACGGTGCCGCCGCCGTAGGAGTCGATGGTGGCGCTGCCGCTGATGCTGCCGGTGGAAGCGGTGATGCTGACCGGCTGGCTGTTGGTGCCCTGCACGAAGGTCGAGGTGCCGAGCGCGATGTCGCCGCCGTCGGCCACCATCGTCACGCCGTCGCCTTCCAGCAGCACGAAGTCGGACACCGAGATGCCGGCCTTGCCCTTGATCGTGAGGGCGCCGGCCGAGGCGGAGACCTTTTCCCCGATGTCGACGCTGGCACCGCTGCCAGAGGCGATCAGGGTGACGGCGGTGCCGTAGACCTGGGCGCCGTCAGCCACGGTGAGGTTGCCGCCGGTCGTGGCGAGCGAGACCGTGCCGTCGCTGCCGACGCCGGATGAACTTGCCGTGCCGCCGGGGTGCGCCAGGGTCAGCGTGTCCACGGCCAGCGCCTGCGTATTGGTGAACGAGAACTTGCTGCCGCCGCCCCAGGCATGGCCGGCAATCTTGTTGACCTGGTTGCCGGCGGCGGTCAGGATGACGCTGCCGGCATTGGCCTGGGCGATCAGCTTGTCGACCGAGATGGCGCCGCCCGTCCCCTGGGTGATGTCGCCGGTATTGGCGAACAGGAACAGCCCGCCGTCGGTCCCGGTCAGGGCGGCGTTCACGGTGATGCCGGCGTCCGAGTGCAGGCCGAGCGTGGTGTTCGACCAGTTCACGGGTGCGTTCACCGTGATGGTCCCGGCCTCGTCGGTGCCGCCGTAGCTATCGGTGCGCACGATGACGTTGCCACCCGCGAGCGCGGCGCTCAGCGTGTTCGCCGTGATGGTCGCCGAATTGCCGTTCGCTTCATACGACGTGTCGTTGCCGCTAGGTATCGTGTCGAAGTTGCTGTCGACGAGGTTCGTGATTTCGATGTTGGCCGGGTCCAGCAGCAGCAGGCCGGCGTTGCCCGCCGGTGCGCGCCGGTCAGCCGTGCCATCGAATTCCAGGTAGCGCTTGCCCGACACCTCGACGTTGCCGCCGTCGCCGCCGGACGCGCCGCCGCGGGCGGAAATGTGGCCGTGATAGCGCGTCGTGTCGTCCGCAAAGACCACCACCGTGCCACCGTCGCCGTTAGCCGTGGCATCGGCCTTGATGGTCACGCCGTCATCCACCACCGTGAGGCTGGCGTTGGAAACGCGCGCGTCCAGGCCCTGCCAGCCGCCGCCCACCAGCACCTCGCCGCCGCCGGCCGGGCCGCTGGCGTCTATGACCGCACCGCTCTTCAGCCGCACCTGGTCAGCCGTGATGTGCACCTGCCCGCCGCTGTCACCCCGGCTGGCCGTGACCTGCCCGGAAACTTCGGCCGTGTCCTGCGCCTTCAGCACGACCTTGCCGCCTTCCAGCGTGGCCGCCTGCGCGTTGATCAGCCCGCTGTGCTTGAGTTGCCCGGCGAAGATGCCCACCGCGCCGCCTTCCAGCGTGCCCAGGTTCACCGCGCTGTCGCTGGGCGCTTGCACCTCCAGTGCGATGCCTTCCAGGCCGCGCCCC
>JACRAY010000004.1 GCA_016213325.1 Burkholderiales bacterium
CTTCTGGCTCTTCCGCCTCGTCGATGCCGAGTGGCTGGTGAAGACCCTGGCCCTCTTCCTGATCGGCGTCGGCATCTACCAGTTGCGTTCCGATGGCAACGGCCAGCGCGTCTCCGCGCTCTGGGCGCTGCCGGCCGGCGGATTCGGCGGCCTGGTCGGCACCCTGTTCGGCACCGGCGGCCCCTTCTACGTCGCCTATCTCCACGGCCGGCAACTCGACAAGGTGGCCTTCCGCGCCACCTTTTCCACCATCTTCCTGCTCGACGGCGCCAACCGCATCGTCAGCTACGCGCTGGCCGGTTTCCTGAACGAGCGCTTCTTCGGCATCCTGCTCTGGCTGGCGCCGATGATGGCGCTCGGCATCTTCGTCGGGCGGCACCTGCATGCCGACATCAGCCAAAAGACCTTCCGGCGCGGCATCAGCGTCCTGCTGCTGCTGAGCGGAGGCATCCTGCTGTTCAAGTGAGGAGAAGTCCATGACCTGCTGGCTGCGATTCCAAGCCGATGGCGCCGAGCGCTTCGGCACCCTGACGGGCGACACCATCGCCGAGTGCGAAGGCGACATGTTCGGTGCCAGCCGCGAGACCGGGAGGCGCTACGCCTTGGCGGCGGTGCGCCTGCTGACGCCGACGCGGCCGGGCAAGATGATCGGCCTCTGGAACAACTTCCACGAGCGCGCCCGGGTCGAAAACCTGCAGCAGCCCGCCCATCCGCTCTACTTCCTCAAGGCCGGCACCTGCTTCACCGCCCAGGGCGAGCCGGTCCGGCGGCCGGCGGGCTACGCCGGCCGGGTCGTGTTCGAGGGCGAACTGGGCATCGTCATCGGCAAGCGCTGCGCCAATGTCGGCGTGGCCGACGTGCCGGGCGTGATCTTCGGCTACACCTGCGTGAATGACGTCACGGCGCGCGACATCCTGCGCGCCGATCCGTCTTTCCCGCAATGGACGCGCGCCAAGAGCTTCGATACCTTCGGCGTGTTCGGCCCCTGCGTGGTCACCGGCCTCGACCCGATGCAATTGCGCGTGCGCAGCGTCGTCGCCGGCGTCGAGCGGCAGAACTATCCGGTCGCCGACATGTTCTTCCCGCCCGACGAGATCGTCAGTCGCCTGTCGCAGGACATGACGCTGGAGCCGGGCGACATCATCGCCTGCGGCACTTCCGTCGGCGCGGGCGAGATGCAGGACGGCGATACTGTCGCCATATCCATCGATGGGATCGGGGTGCTGGAAAACCGGTTCGCTTGAGGCCATACTGGCGCGATGCTGAACATCGCCATCGCTTCCGACTTCGTCTGCCCCTGGTGCTTCATCGGCATCGCCCGCCTCAAGGCGGCCGTGGCCTTGGTCCGCGCGCAGTACCCCGACTTCCAGTACCAGCCGAGGTGGCGGCCCTTCTTCCTGAACCCGGACACGCCGCCCGAGGGCGAACCCTACCTGCCCTTCCTCGAACGCAAGTTCGGCGGCCGGGCGAATGTCGAGGCGATCTTCGAGCGGGTGCGCGCCGCCGGCCGGCCCTACGGCATCGAGTACGCCTTCGAGAGGATTCCCTTCCGCGCCAATACGCTCAAGGCGCACCGGCTCTCGGCCTGGGCGCAGGCGCGCGGCGACGCCCGGCCGTTGATCGAACGGCTCTTCGCAGGCAACTTCCAGCGTGGCGAACACTTGGGCGACGCCGAGACCCTGGTCCGCATCGCCGGCGAATGCGGCTACGACACCGCGACCGTCGCCGACTTCCTGGCGTCGGCCGAACTGGCGGCGGAAGTGCTGAAGGACGCTGCCGAAGTGACGAAGGTGGGCATCAACATGGTGCCCACCTTCATCATCGGTGGCCGGCAGGTCATCGTCGGCGCGGAAGACCCCGCCATCCTCGCCGAGGGGATGCGCAAGGCGCTGGGCTAGCGTTACACTCCTCGGTAATAAGACATATATCCAGGGGGGCGTATGGAGGCAAAGGGTAGTGGCTACGGCGTGACATTGGTTCATATTGCGGCCGGACTGGTGCTGGCCGGGGCGGGGATTGGCGGGGTCAGCATGGCCGGCGGCGAGATCGGTGCGGGCGTCGTGTCGTTCTACGTGCTGGTCGGGCTGCTGGTTGCGGTGATGCCGCCCCTGGTCATTGCGCGCCGTCTGACGCAGCCGATGCGCGAATTGGAGGCAGCCATGGCCGCGACGCGCGTCGACGGCGACCTGGCCCGCAGCGTCGTGGCGTCCGGGGACGGTATCGTCGGGCCGGCGGCAAAGGCCTACAACGATCTCATCACCAGTTTCCGCAGCATCGTCTCGCGAATTCTCTTCACGTCGGAGCAGGTTGCGCACATGGCCGACCGGCTGATCGTCGATGCCAAGGCCACCGACCAGGGCTCCCTGCAGCAGAACGAGGCTGCCGAAGCGGCGGCGAATTCCGTGGCGACCATGGCCGCCGGGGTCAGCGACGTGGCGCAGCGCGCCCAGGAGGCCGCCGAAATCGCCGAGGCCGCCAAGGAACACTCGGCCCGGGGGGTGAGCATCGTCGGCGAGGCGTCGAACGAAATCCTGCGTATCGCCGCCTCCGTCGAGCAGTCGGCCAAGGTCGTATCGGCGCTCGGTGAGCGGTCCAACGAAATTGCCGGCATCGTTCGCGTCATCCACGAGATCGCCGACCAGACCAACCTGCTGGCGCTCAATGCCGCCATCGAGGCGGCGCGCGCCGGCGAGCAGGGACGAGGCTTCGCGGTCGTCGCCGACGAGGTTCGGAAGCTGGCCGACCGGACGACCACGGCGACCAACGAGATCAGCCAGGTCATTTCGGCAATCCAGGCCGAGACGTCCAGTGCCATCAAGGCCATCGTCGCGGGCGAAACCCAGGCGCGTCACGGGGCGGAACTGGCTCGCCAGGCCGCCGATGCCTTGCAGGCCATCTACAACGGCGCCCAGGAAACCCTGGCGAAGGTCGGTTTCATCGCTGGGGCGATGACGGAGCAGCAGCGCCAGGCGCAGGACATTGCCGAGCACGTGACCAACATCATCGGCCTGGCCGACAGTAACAGCAGCAGCGCCCGGCATACCCTCGACGAAGTGACCCAGCTCGACTACCTGGCGACCAACCTCGAAGACATCGGCAAGGTGTTCAAGCTGGGTGACAGCGGGCAGCAGGCGGGCGAGACGCATCGCAAACTGACCGCGATCGTGCGCGAGGCGGCGCAGGCAGCGGCCAAGGCGCTCGAATCATGCGTCGAACGCAAGGAATTCTCGCTCGATGACCTGTTCGACCGGAACTACCAGCCGATCCCGAACACCACCCCCGAGAAGTACCGGACCCGCTACGACGAGGCCGCCGACCGCATCCTGCCCGGCGTCCAGGAGCCGATCCTCGATCGCCATCCCGAAGTAACCTATGCCATCGCCTGCGACACCGGCGGCTATGTGCCGACGCACAATCGCCGCTTCAGCCAGCCGCTCACCGGCGACAAGGCCAGGGACTTCGTCGGCAACCGGACCAAGCGGATATTCAGCGATCCGGTCGGCAAGCGCTGCGGCAGCCACGAGGTGCCGTTCCTGCTGCAGACCTACCGGCGCGATACCGGCGAAATCATGCACGACATCTCGGCGCCGATCTACGTCAAGGGTCGCCACTGGGGCGGCTTCCGGATCGGCTACAAGACGGACTGAGAACGATTGGCGTAATTCTTCATGACGCTGTAGTATTCCGGTAACCTGGCGCGCGCAAATTCGTTTGTCGCGTCAAGTTTTCGCGATCAGCGACCGACTCGGGGGAGTCGGGGGCATCGGCGGAGGAGGAGAGCTCATGAATCGTGAACAGTGGCAGCAAAAGCGCGGACACGCCGGCGCACGGCGCGTGCCAACCGCAATCACCGAAGCCGAGATCGCTCACCGGGTCGGCATGACCGCCCGCGCCGCCAACTCCGCCAGGCCCGCAAGTGGCGCCGCTGGCCAGCCCCAAGCGGAAGAGTCAGGCGTGGCGGCGCGCCGCACCAAGCCGAAGCCCTAGCCCTTCGGTTTCAGCTTGCAGCAGTGAGTTGGCCGACCTGCCGGAACATGCGGCGGTACAGGTCACGCATGCGCGCAAGTTCGGCAAGCTGGGGTTCGACCTCGCCGTAGCGTGCGCGTTCGAAGATCAGGGTAGCCTCGGTGGCTTCGCGGCGCAGGTGATCGAAGCGCCGCCCGACCATCCTCAGGTATTCGCGTGTGTTGGCGGATGACGGCCGTTCGAGGTCGTGGAGGTTGAAGAGGCGTTCCATGGCTCCATAGTATTGCCGCACGCCGCGGCTGCCCGGCGCGTGCCGGCTCAGGAGGCCCAGGTTAAGATAGTCGAAGTGCGCGCGCAGCCAGAGCATTGCGCGCAATTCGCGCACGAGCAGCCAGGCTGCGATCAGCAGTGCAAGGACGATCAACGACCAGAGCGTAGTCAGCAGTTCCGCCAGGTGCTCTTTCAGCCATTGCTTGATGTTCTCGATGAGCTCGTCCAGGCCCAGCTTGATCGGCTGCAGCGCTTCCGCAGTCCCTTCGCAGACATCGGCGAGGGCCGTGATCGTGGACGACTGCCAGCCTGGCATGCCGGGGCGCCGGGCTGCCTCGCGCATCTGGGCGATGCTCGGCAAGCCGCTGAACGCGGGCACGCCTGCGCCGCCGCTGGCTTCCCCGCTGCCGCTGCCAGGCAAGGCCGCGCTGCCGGCGCCGCCTTCGCCGCCGCCGGGACGCAGCCCCGTGAGTCCGGGCGGGCCATGCTGCCAGTACAGATGGGTGATCGATATCTGGGGTGTCGCGGCGTACAGCAATCCGCCGAGAACGAGGATGACCCCCGTGGCGGCGGCGATGGCGGCGCCCTGGCCGCCGGCGCTGGCCAGGCCCAGCCCGTCGCGCCGTATGTCCTGTGCTCGGCGGCTGATCTGCTCGGACACCAGCGTGAACACGACGGTGGCGATGTAAGGCAGCAGATAGAAGAGCATGGTCCAGTCGGCACGTGCATGCGTGGCCGCGAACATGACCATGATCAGCGAAACGAGCAGGCCAAAGCGCAGGTTCCGCCGCGTGGTGGTGACGCAGTTCATGGCCGCCTGCAGCGCGGCGAGGATAAAGAGTCCGCCGCGCGGCAGCCCCCATACCGGCAGGAAGACAAGCACCGAAAGGGCGCCGCCGACGATTACGACGATCTTCTGCCGCGACCGGCCGAACTCATCCGCGTGGCCCTGCTGTTTCCAGCCGACACGCAAGGTGTAGGCGAATACGGCGGCCCAGAACAGCGTTTCGAATCCGAAGCTGCCGTAGCGGATGTCGAGGAACGCGTTGCAGACGATGCCGAGCACCAAGGCGGCGTACAGTCCGAGGTAGGCGGGGCCATAGGTGAGCGGCGGACTCATGGGTTGAACAGCCTGACCAGGTCGTCACCCATGCGCACCGGTACACAGTGCGCGCCGAGGTCCAGCAATCCGCCGTGCAATGCGGCCGTATCCGGCGTGCCGCCATGGCTGACTTTTCCCGGCAAGAAGGTATCGCGCTCGAACAGCACGGCGTAGAGATGGGCACGCCTTGCGCGCAACAGGGAGAGCGCTTGCATCAGTTGCTCATCGCGCTCGCTCGGTCCGGACAAGAACACCACCACGGTTTCACCGGCCTGGACCTGGCTTGCCAGCCGGCTGAGCAGGTAGGAATAGGGCAGCGCGCCGTCGGCGTCGACCACCGCAAGTTCATCCAGGATGGCCCGGTACTGCAATTCGCCGGTACAGGATGGAATATGCACGGGAAACCTGCGTTCGCCGCTCACGCGCACGCGCAGGCCGGTCGAGGTGGCATAGCGCGCGATCGAGCCGGCGATGCGCAGTGCGTATTCGAGGGTGGCATGGCGGCCGGCGCCGAGGTTGGCGGCGGCATCGAGGTCGAGTGCAATGTGCAGGCAGGCCGAGGCAAGCGGCTCGAATTCCTTGACCATCAACTCGTTGGTGCGCGCGGTGGTGGGCCAGTGGATGTGGCGCGGGTTGTCGCCGCGCCGGTATTCGCGCAGGCCGGAAAACTCGGCGGCACCGGAACCTTCCGGCAGCAGGTAGCCGCCGCGGTGGATCTGGCTCGGCGCGCCGCGCAGCGGCAGGCTGACGATGTTGAACACGTCGGGATAGATGGTCAGCGTCTGCACGCCGTCGTTGCGGCGCAGCTTTGCCTCGACGAGGCCGAGCGGAAAGCTCGACGCCAGGCCGACGGGGCCGAGTTCGTAGAAGCCCCGCTTCTCGCACAGCAGCGGCATGTCGAAGCGCCGCCGGGCGGAGCCCGGTACGTAGGAGATGACGCCCAGCACCTTGTCGCCCCGGCCGACTTCGCCAAGTGCTGCGCCGACGAAAGGCAGACGGTCGACCAGTTCGACCATGAAGCGCGGCAGCCAGCCGCGGTTCGCGACCTCGACCTGAAAGACGATGGTTTCGCCTTCTTCGGCGCGGTCCGGCCCCTTGCGCACCACGGACAGGCGCCGTACCAGCCAGTGGGGCCAGAGCAGGCCGGTGATCAGCGTCGCCGTCAGGAGCGCCGCGATGCCCCAGGGCAGCGCCTGGACGCGGTTGAGCGCGGCCGCGTAGATGACCAGGGTCAGGCCGAGCAGGACCAGCAGGTTGTGATGGGCGCGTACCCAGTCGCGCAGGCGTTCCATCGGCATTGCGCTCAGACCGGAGGGGCGACCTTGTCGATGATTTCGGCGAGGATGTCGTGCGCGTTGCGGCCGACGGCGGCCGCTTGCGGCTTCACGATCAGGCGGTGTTCGAGCACCGGCCCGGCCATGGTCTTGACCAGGTCGGGTGTAACGAACGGCCGGCCGCGCAGGTAGGCGAGGCCCTGAGCCCCGCGCGCCAGCGCCAGCGTTCCGCGCGGGCTGGCGCCTAGCCGCAGTTCCGGGTGTTGGCGCGTCGCCGCGGTGATGTGAGCGATGTAGTCCGCGACATCGAGGCTCATGTGCATGCCCTTTACGGCTTCGCGCGCGGCGAGGATATCCACCTCACTCATGACCGGCTCGAGCATTTCGATCGGATGGCGCTGGTTCTGGGCCGCCAGGATGAGCACTTCCTCTTCCGGGGTGGGATAGCCGACCGAAAGGCGCACAAAGAAGCGGTCGAGCTGCGCTTCCGGCAGCGGGTGGGTGCCGGCCATATCGATCGGATTTTGCGTCGCCAGAACCATGAACAACGCCGGCAGCGAATGTGTTACGCCGTCGACGCTGACGTGGAATTCCTCCATGCATTCCAGCAGCGCCGACTGCGCGCGCGGCGTGGCGCGGTTGATTTCGTCGGCCAGCAGCAGGTTGGTGAACACCGGGCCGGGGCGGAACTCGAAGTCGGTCGTCTTCTGGTTGTAGATGGGTACGCCGGTGATATCGGAAGGCAGCAGGTCGGGCGTGCATTGCAGCCGTTTCATGTCCGCCGCCACCGAGCGCGCCAACGCCCGCGCCAACATGGTCTTGCCGGTGCCCGGCACGTCCTCCAGCAGCACATGGCCGCGGCACAGCAAGGCGATCGCCGCCAGTTCTATGACCGGCCGCTTGCCGATGATGACTTTCTCGACGTTCTCGATCAGGGGCTGGATAGTGTTCATTCCGGGAAAACCACTCGCTAGTTATGGAAATGCAGTTGGATTATGTCATAGTGCTGCCGGCCGGTTCGGCTACCAGGAACGCGAAATCATCTTTTCCGGGGTTATCGAAGTGAAGCTTCCATCTGGCACGAAGTCCGAAGCGAAGGGAATCAGCGCATTCCGAATCCTGCTCGTAGTGGCGGCCGCCATCGTAGTGGTCTGGTTCGTCCGTGCGCACGACGGGGAAGCCGAGGAGTACCGGCGCTACCTATCCGAGGATCGTCCGGCGATTGCGTTGGGCTACGAAGAGTTGTCTGGCGATTGGACCGAGCGTACGCTGAAGGAACGCTTTCCAAACTTGAACGTCCGTTGTTATACCGATGGCAGCCATGGCTTGGGCGATCGTGCCTGTGCGCTGGATGTGGTATCCAACAACGGCGTTCCGACCATGTTCATATCCTTCTTCTTCGCGCACGGACATCTGAATGCCGCCGCTTTCAACGTGCCCTGGTGGGCACATGGCGACGCGCTGGACGATATCGTCGCGAAATATGGCGAGCCATACGCGGCGCAACTGCTGCCCCATTCCGGCGTGCGACTGATGGGCTGGAAACTGTCGGACGGGCGGGCACTTTTCTATAACCGCGACCGCGACATCAATCCCCTGATATGGAATTCCGTCTTCTGGAATAGTGCGGAACACTGTGCACGCAACCGCTGCTTCTTCGACTGACGAAACGTAGACCGGCCCTAGCCCTTCGGTTTCAGGTTGCCGAAATGCCGCGAGCCACGCTGGATTCGCGCGTAGGGGTTCAGTCGTCCGCCGGTCCCGCGCGCACCATCCCAAGCAATTGGCCGCTGCCGATCCGGTCGTTCGGGTCCAGGCGCATCACGGCTGAAAGCGCCTGTTCCGCCTCCTCTTTGCGGCCCAGTCGCGCCAGCAGATAGCCGTAGGCGTTGAGCGAGAACAGGTAGAAACGATGCCGGGGCAACGAGAAGTCGCCGAAGTCGACCTCGCCGGCCACTTCCCTGCGCCAGTCCGGGTCGATGCCGATCTCCCGCGCTCCATGCGCGATGCAGCGCTCCGCCAGCGCGACGGCCTTGTCCAGCTCGTTGCGGTAGAAGTAGAAGCGATAAAGCGCCACCAGCACCTCCAGCGAATCCGGCGCATCCGCCATCGCCTGCACCAGCAGCCCCTCCGCCCGTTCAGGCTCGCCCCACAAGGTGCTCGCCTCTGCCACCGCCGCCATCGGATCGCGTTCTGTCGTCATCGGTCTCGGCCCCAACAAAGTTGAATGCGAACATGCAGCAAGTGCCGGGCCAAGCGTGATCGGGCAACGGCTCGCGGACGCACCGGCCGCACCGAGGAATCGGCTTGTCGCAAACGGCACAAGGAGGAAGCCGAACGACCTCTGAAAAAGTCAGCCGTGGCGGTACGCCAACTGACGGCAGCCTTCGGCCAAGCGGCTATCGATCACCATGCTAGGAAGCGGGCAATCAACTGTGCTACGGGTATGCTGTCGGCGTTTCGGCAATCCAAGCCTGACCCACTTAACCGATCGGGCCAGTCGCCTAGAGCCCGCCTTCGAGCTCGTTGCAGTAGAACACCGATTGCTTGGGGTTCGATGGTAGAGCTTCCAATGCTGGTTTCTCGCCTTCCATAGACCGTTTCGAGCGACGAAACTCAGAACCGAATTTCCCGCGGATGATTCTTCTCGCCTCCGCCAGCGGCACATCGAAGGTTACGGAGTGGTAGCCCCAAGTGCCGGGGACACGTATTTCGACTACTGGCATTCCCCAGAGCCGGTCGGCGATTCTGAAGGTATAGAGATCACCTTTAGCGTCCTTTGGTGGGGCTGCCAAACGGGCCAGATAGGGATGATGAGGAGTCCTTTCCGTCATGTCGTAGTAGAAGTCACCAAACTCGCAGGTGCCAAATCCCTTCATGATTTCGTCAAGGGATTGAGGGGCGGCCCGGGCATCGAGACAGACCAAAAGAGCGATGGCAATGAGTGATTGGCGTAGCACGGACAACTCCCGCAAGCGAACGATTGAGGTTTGCAATCCTAGCTGAAAAGTCAGCCGTGGCGGTACGCCACCCCAGCCCTCAGCCCTTCGGCTTCAGCTTCCTGAACAGGTCTTTCACCGCCGTAACCCGGTCCTTGAGGTTGGCGGTGGGTTTGTTCCAGACCAGCTTGTCGGGGCCGGCGAGTTTGTAGGCGCGGTCGGACTGGATGAGCAGGATGATGTCGGCGGGGTCGACGGGCGGGTTGGGAATCAACTGAAGCTGGATGGCTGACGGGCCGGCGTCGAGCTTGGCGATGCCGACGGCCTTGCCGGCGATGCGCAGGCGGTGGGTTTCGACGAGGGCTTGCGCTTGACTCGGCAGTTCGCCGAAGCGGTCGATCAACTCCTCCTGCATGGTGCGCAGGTCGTCTTCGGTGTCGCAGTTGGCCAGGCGCTTGTAGAGCGTCAGCCGCTCGTGCACGTCGGGGCAGTAGTCGTCGGGCAGCAGGGCGGGCACGCGCAGGTTGATCTCGGAGGTCACCGCGAGCGGCGCAGTGAGGTTGGGCACGGCTTTGCCGTCCTTGAGCGCCTTCACCGCCGCATTGAGCATGTTGGTGTACATGGCGAAGCCGATTTCGAGGATTTCGCCGCTCTGGTTCTCGCCCAGCACTTCGCCGGCGCCACGGATCTCGAGGTCGTGCATGGCGAGGAAGAAGCCCGAGCCGAGTTCCTCCATGGCCTGGATGGCGTCAAGGCGGCGCTGCGCCTGGGCGGTCGGCTTGGCTTCCTCGTGGGTGAGCAGGTAGGCGTAGGCCTGGTGGTGCGAACGGCCGACCCGGCCGCGCAACTGGTGCAACTGCGCGACGCCGAACTTGTCGGCGCGGTTGATGACGATGGTGTTGGCGTGCGGATTGTCGATGCCGGTCTCGATGATGGTCGAGCAGAGCAGGAGATTGTGCTTCTGCTGCGTGAATTCGCGCATGACGCGCTCCAGCTCGCGCTCTGGCAACTGGCCGTGGCCGACGACGATGCGCGCTTCGGGCAAGAGCTTGGCCAGCCGGTCGCGCATGTTCTCGATGGTCTCGACCTCGTTGTGCAGGAAGTACACCTGGCCGCCGCGCTTGAATTCGCGCAGGCAGGCTTCGAGGATCAGGCCGTTCGACCAGCGATGGACGAAGGTCTTGATGGCCAGGCGCTTCTGCGGCGCGGTGGCGATCACCGAGAAGTCGCGCAGGCCCTCCAGCGATAGGCCGAGGGTGCGCGGGATCGGCGTCGCGGTCAGCGTCAGCACATCGACCTCGGCGCGCAGCGACTTGAGCGCTTCCTTCTGGCGCACGCCGAAGCGGTGTTCCTCGTCGACGATGACCAGGCCGAGGCGCGAGAATTCCACGTCCTTCTGCAACAGCCGGTGGGTGCCGATCAGGATATCGATCCTGCCGGCGGCGAGGCCGGCGATCGCCTCGGTCTGTTCCTTGGCGCTGCGGAAGCGCGACAGTTCCGCCACTTTCACCGGCCATTCGGCGAAGCGGTCGGCGAAGTTCTGGTAGTGCTGCTCGGCGAGCAGGGTGGTCGGGCAGAGCACGGCGACCTGCTTGCCGTCGGCAACGGCGATGAAGGCGGCGCGCAGAGCGACCTCGGTCTTGCCGAAGCCGACATCGCCGCACACCAGCCGGTCCATCGGCTTGCCGGATTTCATGTCCTCGATCACCGCGTTGATGGCGGCCTGCTGGTCGGGTGTTTCCTCGAAGCCGAAACCGTCGGCGAAGGCTTCCAGGTCGTGCTGCCTGAAGTCGAAGCGATGGCCTTCGCGGGCGGCGCGCTGGGCGTAGAGATGCAGCAGTTCCGCGGCGGTGTCGCGCACCTGCTCGGCGGCCTTCCTCTTCGCCTTCTCCCATTGGCCCGAGCCCAGGCGATGCAGCTCGACGGCCTCCGGGTCGGCGCCGCTGTAGCGCGAGATGACGTGCAGTTGTGCGACGGGCACGTAGAGCGCTGCGCCTTCGGCGTATTCGAGGTGCAGGAACTCATTGTCCCCGTCACCGTAATCCATGTGCACGAGACCGCGATAGCGGCCGATGCCGTGCGATTCGTGCACCACCGGGTCGCCGATGCGCAACTCGGAGAGGTCGCGCAGCCAGCCTTCGAGGTTGCTGCGCCGGGCGATGTCGCGCTTGCCGCGCGGCCGCGCGGTGGCGGCGAACAGCTCGTTCTCGGTGATGACGGCGAGCTGCGCGGCGGCCAGCAGGAAGCCCCCCGACAGCGGTGCGACGCCGAGCGCCAGTTTCTCCGATCCGGCGACGAAGGCGGCGAAATCTTCGCACGCTTCGGCGTCCTGGCCATGCTCGCGCAGAAAGTCAGCCATGGTGGCACGCCGCCCCGCGGACTCGGCGACCAGCAGCACGCGGCCGGGGAAGCCGGCGAGGAAGGACTTGAAGGCGACGAGCGGATCGTCGGCTTTGCGGTCGACGGCGAGCAAAGGCAATTCCACCGCAAAGGACGCAAAGGACGCAAAGTTTCTTTCACGATCTTCCTTTGCGCTCTTTGCGTCCTTTGCGGTGAGCATTCTGTAGATCGGATATGCCTTCGCCGCGACGAAGAACTGCTCGTCGGTGAGGAACAACTCGGGCGGCGGCATCACCGGCCGCGATCTGTCGCCCTTGAGCATGTCGTAGCGGCCCGAAAGATCGCGCCAGAATTCGGCGATGGCCGTCGGCACGTCATGGTGGGTCAGCAGCAGCGCGTTGTTCGGCAGGTAGTCGAACAGCGTCGCGGTCTCGTCGAAGAACAGCGGCAGGTAGTACTCGATGCCGGCCGGCAGGATGCCGCTGGAGACGTCCTTGTAAAGAGCGATGCGGGAAGCGTCGCCCTCGAAGGTCTCGCGGAAGCGGGCGCGGAACTTGTTGCGGCCGGGCTCGCCGAGCGGGAATTCGCGCGCCGGCAGCAGCCGGATCTCGGGCACCGGGTAGAGCGTGCGCTGCGAGTCGACGTCGAAGGTGCGCAGGGTTTCGACCTCGTCGTCGAACAGCTCGATCCGGTAGGGCAGGGCCGTGCCCATCGGGAACAGGTCGATCAGGCCGCCGCGCACGCTGTATTCGCCGGCGGCGACCACCTGCGTGACGTGCTGGTAGCCGGCCAGGGTGAGCTGGTTGCGCAGCTTGTCGATGTCGAGCCTGTCGCCCTTGTTGAGGAAGAAGGTATGGCCGACCAGATGGCTGGGCGGCGCCATGCGCGCCAGCGCGGTGGCGGCGGCAGCGATCAGCACCTCGCACTCGCCGCGCGTGACGGCGTATAGCGTCGCCAGGCGTTCCGAGATCAGGTCATGGTGCGGCGAGAAGCTGTCATAGGGCAGCGTTTCCCAGTCGGGCAGCAGGTGCACGCGCAGGTTCGGCGCGAACCAGGCGACTTCCTCGGCGAGGCGCTGGGCGTCGAGCGGGCTGGCGGCGACCACCAGCAGGAGGCGACCGGGTTGGGCGAGCTGCGCGACGGCGAGTGCGTCGGCGGAACCGGCCAGCGCGGGCAGGTCGAGGCGGGTGCCGGCCTTGGGCAGGGCGGCGGGAAGCGGCAGCAGCGGGGCAGGTGAGGCAGGCACGAAGCAGGCAGGGACGCGGGGAACTGCGAGCTACTCATTATAGCCGCGTCGCCCCGCGGCACCCGCTGCGTTGCCGCTTGCCGCCTGGCTCAGCCGCGCCTGGCGAAGAGGTCGACCAGTGCCACCGTGACGCTGTCGGAAGCCTGCGCATACTCGCCCTCTTCCAGCATGTGCAGGGCCTCGGCCTGGTCGCCGGCGGCATTCAGGGCGATGACGCGCCCGGCGGCGGCGTGGAAGTTGCCATGGACCCTGCACAGGTGGTCGAAGGCGGCCGTGCCGCCGAAGGCCTTGGCGCCTTCGCCCGCGATCCACTGGCCCAGCGCGCAGAGATCGTCGCGGCTTACCGATTGCTCGTCAAGCGGTTCGCTGCTGCGGCCGGCGACGTGGTCGTGCAGACGCTCCTTCCATTTCATATGGGCGTCGATGGCGGTCTTGCCGTCGGCGACCAGTACGAACAGCTTGGCGAGCAAGGTCTTGACCCGTTCCGAGGCGCGCACGTAGTCGCCCTGGTGCAGCAGTTGCAGCGCCTTGTCCTTTTCGCCGGCCTGGGCTGTGCGCAGCACGTCGCCGGCACAGCGGTGGAAGTGCGCGTGGTGTGCCTTCATGTCGAAGAAGGTTTCGGAATAGCCGAAGTCATTGACGCCGCGCGTGTAGATCCACTTGCCCAGCGGGCACTGGTCGTCGCGACAGACGGTGTCCACGACGAGCACTTCGGTGCTGGTGCCGTTGATGTAGGTTTCGAGACGGCTCTTCCATCGCATGTGCGCGTCGACCGCCGACTTGAAGTTGAGGCCGGCGACCTCGACGCCGCGATCCTCTGCGGGAGCCTGCGCATCATGGTCGGGCGCGTCGCCGGCCAGTTGCCTGAACCAGTCCATCAGTCCCATCGTGCTGTCTCCTCTGATTTTAGTGCGGCAATATTACTTTAGTCTGGTAGCCAGCGCTGGAACCAGGCGACGATGCGCCGGCTGGCCTCCTCGAGGGTGCCCAACTCCTCGAAAGCGTGCGAGGCACCCCTGATGACGGCAATTTCCCGCTCGCACTTGAGGTGGTCGTATGCCTGCTGATTGGGTATCGGGCCGACATCGTCGAGTTCGCCGGTCACCAGCAGCAGCGGTGTGGCCAGCGCCGCCAGGGGCTCCAGTCCCGCCAGGTCGGGCCGGCCGCCACGGCTGGCCAGCGCCTTGGCTTGCGCGCCATCCTTCGCGGCGACGCGGATCATGGCGGCGGTGGCCGCGTCGCGTGCCGAGATGCCCAGCGGCAGGTCCTTGAGCGCCGGTTGGTGGTCGATCCATTCCAGTACCGCAGCGATCCGCGTGGTCAGCGTTGCCACCTGGTGCCAGACCTCGGGCGCCTTGCGCTCCTCGTCGTGGCTGAGCAGGCCGACGTGCAAGGTGGCGAAACCGGCATTCTTCAGGGCGTCGACAACGAAGGCGCCGCGCGAGGTCTTCAGGGCGCCGCCGCCGCGTTCGAGCTGGACGATCAGCCCCGGCACGTGCGGATGATGGGCGAGGATGCCGTCCAGCCAGCGGCCGTCGGCCGGCAGGCCCACTTCGGTATGACGCATGCGCATTGCCATGACTGGAATAATACCCGTCGCCGTGATGGCCGAGTTTTTTACCCATTTTTTACGGCGGGGCGACTAGGATGGCGGCCAACATCCAGGCGACACCACCATGAGCCACGAACCGAAGCAAGACAAGACCGCCGTCCTGGCCCTCGCCGCGCTCGGCGTGGTCTATGGCGACATCGGCACCAGCCCGCTCTACGCCATCAAGGAAGTATTCGGCAATGCCCACCATCCCGTGCCGATCACGCCCGACAACGTGCTCGGCATCCTGTCGCTGGTGTTCTGGTCGCTGATCGTGGTCGTCTCGTTCAAGTACGTGGCGCTGATCCTGCGCGCCGACAACCGCGGCGAGGGCGGCATCATGGCGCTGATGGCGCGGGTCCTGTCGGACGACAGGCTGTCGCCTGGCACGCGCCGCACCGCCGTGGTGCTCGGCCTGTTCGGTGCCGCGCTGTTCTATGGTGACGGCCTGATCACGCCCGCCATCTCGGTGTTGTCCGCGGTCGAAGGCCTCGAGGTGGCGACGCCGATCTTCGCGCCCTATATCGTGCCGGTGACAATCGGTATCCTGGCGGGCCTGTTCTGGATCCAGCGCCATGGCACGGCCAAGGTCGGTGTCAGCTTCGGGCCGATCACCTGCATCTGGTTCGTCGCGCTGGCGGTACTCGGCGTCGCCAAGATCATCGAAAACCCGGCGGTGCTGGCGGCGCTCTGGCCGGTTCATGCGCTGGCCTTTCTGGCTGCCGATCCGCTGCTTGGGTTTCTGGCCATGGGCAGCGTGTTCCTGGTGGTCACCGGGGCCGAGGCGCTGTATGCCGACATGGGCCACTTCGGCCGCCGGCCAGTGCGGCTTGCCTGGTTCGGGTTGGTGCTGCCGGCATTGCTGATCAACTATTTCGGCCAGGGCGCGCTGCTGCTCGCCGATCCGGAGGCCATCAGGAATCCCTTCTACCTGATGGCGCCGGACTGGTTCCTGCTGCCGCTGGTCGGCTTGGCGACGGCGGCGACGGTGATCGCCTCGCAGGCCGTGATTTCCGGCGTGTACTCGATCACGCACCAGACCATCCAGCTCGGCTACGCGCCGCGCATGGACCTCCTGCATACCTCCCACAGCCAGATGGGCCAGATCTACATGCCCGGCGTGAACTGGCTGATGCTGGCCGGCGTGGTGGCGCTGGTGCTGATGTTCAAGTCGTCGACCAATCTGGCCGCGGCCTATGGCATCGCGGTGACCGGCACCATGATCATCACCGACTTCTTCGCCTATCTGGTGGCGCGCCACCAGTGGGGCTGGTCGCGCTGGCGGGCGTCGCTGGTGTTCGGCGCGCTGCTGGCGCTGGATCTGGTCTTCCTCGGCGCCAACGCGACCAAGATCGTCGACGGCGGCTGGTTCCCGCTGGTATTCGGCGGTTTCGTGTTCCTGCTGCTGACGACCTGGAAAGCGGGGCGCGAACTGGTGCACAAGCGACTCGACACCCAGGCCTTGTTGCTCAAGGACTTCGTGCCGGCCGTCGAATCGCCCGATATCGTTACCGTACCCGGCACGGCGGTCTTCATGACGCCCTATGCGGAGCATGTGCCGCACGCCCTGCTGCACAATCTCAAGCACAACAAGGTGCTGCACGAACGCATGGTGATCGCCACCGTGACCGCGCCGGCCGTGCCGCGCGTGGATGAAGAACAGCGCATCAGCGTCGAGCGCCTCAGCGGCCGCTTCTATCGCATCGTCATCGGCTACGGCTTCATGGAACAGCCGGATGTGCCCGCGGCGCTGGCGGCCTGCGCCGGCCAAGGGTTCGAGTTCGAGCCCATGGCCACTTCCTATTTCCTGGGCCGCGAAACCGTGGTGCCCGACCGTGGCGGCGAGATGCCGTACTGGCGGGAAGCGCTTTTCGCCACCCTGTATCGCAACGCGCGCACCGCGACCGACTTCTTCCGCCTGCCGCCCAACCAGGTGGTCGAACTGGGGACGCGCGTCTCGCTGTAGATCAGGCGGCGTGCAGGCGTACGGGGATGCGCCGGGCGCCGAAGGCTCGCTCGAACTTGGCGAAGCGGCCGGCGATGGCGGTCTGGCAATGCTTGCAGTGGCCGCTGTCGTCGAGCTGGTAGTTCAGGATTTCGTACCAATCGCGTTCGATGACCGCCTTGCCGCAGCCGGGGCACCAGGTGGTATCGCCGCCGCGGTTGTGGATGTTGCCCGTGTAGACGTAGCGCAAGCCGGCATCCATCGCGATCTGCCGCGCGCGCCGCAAGGTGTCCGGCGGCGTCGCCGGGATGTCGGTCATCCGGTAGTCGGGATGGAAGGCCGAGAAGTGCAGCGGGACCTCCGGGCCGAGTTCCCTGGCGCACCAGGCTGACAATTCCTTCAGTTCCTGTTCGGAGTCGTTCCGGCCGGGAATCAGCAGCGTGGTGATCTCGAGCCAGCAGTTCGTTTCGTGATGGATGTAGGACAGGATGTCGAGCACGGGCTGCAGGTGGCCGACGCACAGCTTGAAGTAGAAGTCGTCGGTGAAGGCCTTGAGGTCGACATTGGCGGCGTCCATCTTGGCGTAGAACTCCTTCGCAGCGGGCAGGTGCATGTAGCCGGCGGTGACGGCGACGGTCTTGATGCCCAGCGCGTGGCAGGCATCGGCGGTGTCCATCGCGTACTCGGCGAAGATCACCGGGTCGTTGTAGGTGAAGGCGACGCTGTGCGAGTGGTGCTGCTGCGCCGCGCGGGCGATGGCGTCGGGCATGGCGTCGTCCATCAGCGTGTCCATCTCGCGCGACTTGGAGATGTCCCAGTTCTGGCAGAACTTGCAGGCCAGGTTGCAGCCGGCGGTGCCGAACGAGAGCACCGAGGAGCCCGGGTAGAAATGGTTGAGCGGCTTCTTTTCGATCGGGTCGATGCAGAAGCCGCTGCTGCGGCCGTAGGTGGTCAGGATCATCTTGCCGCCCTGGTTGGCGCGCACGAAGCAGGCCGCGCGCTGGCCGTCATGCAACTTGCAGTCGCGCGGACACAGCTCGCACTGGATGCGGCCGTCGGGCAACGCATGCCACCAGCGCGCGGGGGTGCCACTCAGATTTTCGGCGGTTCCTTCCATTTCTGCACCTCGTAACGGTCGAGTCTAACGTCTGAATCCCAAAAGTCCGCCGGCAGGCCGGCTTTCTGCTTTAGAAGGTTGAGGAACAACTGAGGTTCATGGAGGTTTTCCCAAACCTGCGGCAGGAAGGTGCCGCGCTTGCCGTCCCATTCCAGGATGACGCCATCGACGCCAGGCCGCAACTGGGCAACCGCATCCGGCTCGTCGCGGAAGTAGATGGGCATGGCGGGCGAGAGCAGCGATACTTCAATGCGCGTACGCTGCAGTTCGGAAGGCCGCAAGGGTGAGAAGCGCGGGTCGCCGAACGCGGCGGCACGGGCATTGGAACGCACATCGACGCCCAGCGGCCGGTTGGGTTCGAGCGAACCGATGCAGCCGCGCAAGTGTCCTTCCTGCGTCAGCGTGACGAACGTCGCGCCCCGCTCTTCCAGGGCCGGGTGCGCCGGTTCCGGCCGGGTCGGGGCGCCAAGCTCGGCGGCGATCGCGTTGCGCGCCAGAATCAGCAACGCCGACCCCAGGTCGTCAGGCATTGCCGGGCTCCCTGAAGGCGAAGGCGCTGTAGCCCACGACCCGGTCGCGGTCGCCTGCGGTGTCGCCGGAATTGCGCAGGTCGAGCAGATCGGGGAGCAGGCCCCGGCGGCGGGCTACCTCGAGGAGACCGTTGATCGGCGTCGCCCCGCAGGCCTGCTCGTGGCGGCTGATGGCGCGAACCTCCAGGATGCTGTCGGCGGTGGCGCGGTCGATGCGGCGCGCTTCGGCGTAGGGCAGGTAGTGGGAGAGGTCTGAGCTGACGACGATCAAGGTTTCCGGGCCGCCCCACAGGATATCCATGACCTCGGCGACCTCGGTGGGCGAGGCGCCGCCGACGACGAAGGGAACGACCGAGAAATCGTTGAGCACGGCCTGCAGGAAGGGTAGTTGGACTTCGAGCGAATGTTCCTGAGCATGCGCCGCATCGTTGATTTCGACCTGATGCAGATGCATCACGGCGGCGATTGCGGCCTGGTCGACAGGTACCGTGCCCAGCGGCGTGGCGAACCCGGCGGCGGAACTGGCGGCGAGTCCGGCCACCCACACCCGGTGCGCCGGGCCGAACAGCACCACGCGGCGTATCACCGCGGCTGACTTTTCGAGTGCCGCATAGGCGCTGGCGGCGATCGGCCCGGAATAGACGTAGCCGGCGTGCGGGACGATCAGCGCCTTGGGGCTGGCCGCGGCACGCCCGGGCTGCGCCAGCATGGCCGCAATCCCCCTCTGGAGGGTCTTGGCGTCACCGGGATAGAAGGTGCCCGCCACTGCGGCCGGACGGGTTGATCGGCTGTGCATACATGTGCACCTCCCTATTGCTTTATGGGGCAGGGAAGGCGCAGATTCAAGCCAGAAAAGCGACCACGCCGGCGCCGATGCCGATCGCGATGGCAGCAAGCCCGGGCAGGGTGCGCCTGGCCAGCGGTGCACCGCCGATGCTGATGACCAGCCCGGACTTGAAGGCCAGGTTGGATAACGTTGCCAGCGCAATGGACATTACGGCCTCGACCTCGGCCAGGCGCTCCTGGTTGTGCAGGCGCAGGCTGGACAGCGTGATCGCATCGACGTCGGTCAGGCCGGAAGCGAGCGCGACGGCGTAGAGGCCGCCGCTGCCGGCGATGTCCTGCAGCCAGGCGGACAGGACCAGCACCAGGGCGTAGAGGGCGCCGAAGGTGAGCGCCGTTTTCAGTTCGGTCGGGTTGCTCACTTCCGGCATGGGCAGCGGCGGGCCGCCGGCGTGGCCGCGCCACGCGAATGCCGCCACGGCCAGCCCCAGGGCGATGCCCGGACCGAAGACGATCGCCAGCGACCAGAGCAGCTTGGGCGCCACGACGCCGGAGACCAGCAGCAGCCGCAGCATCACCATCAGGTTGGCGAGCAGGATGACGACCGTCGCGGTACGCGCAAGTTCGGCGTCGGCGCGCGTATGGCGCGCGAACACCATGGTGGTCGCGGTCGACGACACCATGCCGCCGAACAGCCCGATCAGCGGGGCGCCATGCTGGCTGCCGGCGATGCGCAGCGCGGCGTAGCCGGCCAGCGAAACGCCCGAGATCAGCACCACCATCCACCAGATCTGGTGCGGGTTCATGGTGTCGAACGGGCCGTAGTCGACGTCGGGCAGGATGGGCAGGATCACGAAGGAGAGCGCCGCAAACTGCAGGATGGAAATCAGGTCCTTGTGCGTCAGCGCGCGGGTGATGCCGTGAAGTTGCGCCTTGAAGTAGAGCAGGGCGGTGGTGGCGATGGCCGCCATCACGGCCAGCGCGCCGTGGCCGAACCAGATCGCCGCGCCCAGGCCGTAGGTGATCATCAGCGCGATGATCGACGTGGTGGGCGGGTCGCCGTCGTCGGGCGGATCGATGGTCACGGCGGCAATCATCATGGCGGCGACGGCGAGCAGGCCGACGGCGACGATCCAGCCGCTGCCGGTCCGGTCGGCGATCAGCGCCATCAGGCAGCCGAACATCGAGACCAGCGCGAAGGTACGCAGGCCGGCCTTCGGCTCGGGCTTGCGCTCCCGCTCCAGTCCAATCAGCAGGCCGAGCGCCAGGCTGACGGCAAAAGCCTCGATATGGGCGAGCGACGCGGGCTCGAAGGGATTCATGACCCGATTGTATAGAATGTCCCGCCATGGCTTCCACCTTGTACTTCGCACTCGTTCCTGCTGCCGGCGGGGGTTCGCGGATGGGCACCACGCTGCCCAAGCAGTACCTGCCGCTCTGCGGCCAGCCGCTGATCCGCCATGCGCTGACGACGCTCTGCGCGGTGCCGCAGATCGATCGCGTCTTCGTGGTGCTGGCGCCCGACGACGAGTACTGGCCCGAAGACGGATTCGCCGACCTGGTCGGGAAGCTGCGCGTCCTGCACTGCGGCGGTGCGACGCGGGCGGAGAGCGTGGCCAACGGCTTGCGCGCCATGGGCAATATCGCCGCCGAGGACGACTGGGTGCTGGTGCATGACGCGGCGCGCGCCTGCCTCACCGTCGATCACGTCGAAACGCTGATCCGCTCGGTGGGGCACGACATGGTCGGCGGCATACTCGGCGTGCCCGTCGCCGATACCGTCAAGCGCGAGGCCTACGGCCGCATCGCCGCCACCGTCTCGCGGGAGAGCCTCTGGCAGGCGCAGACGCCGCAGATGTTCCGCCACGGCCTGTTGAGCAAGGCCCTGGCGCATGCGCCTTCCGTCACCGACGAGGCGGGGGCCATCGAGGCGCTCGGCCTCAAGCCAAAGCTGGTGGCGGCCGACGCCACCAACCTCAAGGTCACCTACCCGCTCGACCTGAAAATGGCCGAGTGGATCATCGACAACAGGACGCGCTCATGAACTTCCGTATCGGCCAGGGTTACGACGTTCATGCGCTGGTGCCCGGGCGCAAACTGGTCCTCGGCGGCGTCGAGATTCCGCACACTGCGGGCCTGCTCGGCCATTCCGACGCCGATGCGCTGCTGCATGCAATCACCGATGCGATCCTCGGCGCCGCCGCCCTGGGCGATATCGGCCGCATGTTCCCGGACGACGATGAGCGCTGGCGCGGCGCCGACAGCCGCATGCTGCTGCGCGAGGCCATGGCCGCCGTGCGTGCCGCCGGCTGGCGCGTCGGCAACGTCGACGCCACCGTAGTGGCCCAGGTGCCGCGGATCGCGCCCTATGTCGGGGCGATGGCCGTCAATATCGCCGACGACCTCGGCATTGCGCCCGGCAGCGTCAACGTCAAGGGCAAGACCCACGAACGGCTCGGTTTCGAGGGCCGCCAGGAGGGCATCGTCGCCCAGGCGGCGGTCCTGCTGATCCGCCCCTAGGAGTCTGGGCGGCAGAAGGCTATCGCCGCGGAATTGGTCAATTCCAAGGGTCTTCTACCCATTAGCGGGCTCAAGATAATCGATCCTGAGCAATTCTGAGAGGTCGACTTATCGATCCGCATTTTTCCATCCTTC
>JACRAY010000005.1 GCA_016213325.1 Burkholderiales bacterium
AGGGCCTGTTAACGCTATTTTCGACGATGCGTTGCTCGCCAAAAAGGCCATGCGCTAGGCGCGGGTCCGCAGGCGCAGTCACCTGCGTCAAGGACCCGTAACAACGCGCATGGCCTTTTTGGCCGCAACCCGCGCGCGGGCACGAGCCCAAAATCACGCGACTCGTCGTTGAGCTCCTAGCCAAGGCGGCCAGCCTTGGCGTCGTCGCCCGCCTAGATTCGCGTGATTTTGGGCGCGTGCGCATCGCCGAAAATAGCGTTAACAGGCCCTAGTCATCGTACGCGGCGTCGACCTCTTCGATGGCCATCCCCGCATAGATGGCGGCCGCTCCGCTCAGGTCCCATACGGCCGCCCCGCCGCGCACTTTCTCGGCGGCTTCGTCTTCCTTGCGCATCTTCGCCTGCGCCGCCGCGATCACACGCGCCGCATCGTCGCGCGGCACGCAGATCACGCCGTCACCGTCGGCGACCACCAGGTCGCCGGGCCGTACGTTCACGCCCTCGCACACCACCGGCGCGTTGACGAAGCCATGGCCCGACTTGTCGGGGTGGATGGGCGAGATGTGGGTGGACCAGACCGGCATTCCGAGCGCGCGCACCTGGTCGACGTCGCGAGCGCAGCCTTGCACGATGACACCAGCCAGGCCCTTCTTCAGCGCGTAGCGGGTTGCGAGGTCGCCCCACTGCGCGCCCGACAGCTCGGCCTGGCAGACGACCACTAGCACGTCGCCGGGCTTCGCAAGATACAGCGCCCGGTGCATCATGAGGTTGTCGCCCGGCCAGCAGAACGCGGTGACGGCCGGCCCCGCGATCTTCTGCCCGTCCTTCAGCGGCCGCATGCGTGCCGACATCAGCGCGGCGCGGCCCTGCGTGCCCATGGACTCATGGATGTCGGCGACGGTCACTTCGGCGGCCTGCGCGACGATGCCGGCAGCGACCCGGTTGACCTTGAGATAAACCTTGGAAGCGCTCATTGGGTCCCTTCAGTCGACGCTCGCGCCGGATGCTCTCACGACCTGGCCCCATTTGACGATGTCGGCCCTCAGCACATTGGCGAACTGCTGCGGGTCCGTGAGGTAGGGCTCCGCGCCCTGCGCCGAGAACTTGTCGATGACATCCTTCGACTTCAGGATCTCGTTCACGTCGGCATTGATCTTGCGCACGACCTGCGGCGGCACCTTGGCCGGTGCGAACAGGCCGAACCACGGGTTCACGTCGAAGTCCTTGAAGCCGCTCTCGGCAATGGTCGGGATCGTGCTGAAGGACGCGGCGCGCTTGGCGCTGGTAACCGCGATCGGATGCAGCGTGTTCTGCTTGATGGCCCCGGAAACCGACGGCAGGCTGGTGAACACCAGCTGGATCTGGCCTCCCATCAGGTCCTGCATGGCGGGGGCGGCACCGCGATAAGGCACGTGGACCAGCTTCACGCCGGCGGCGCTGTTGAACATCTCGCCAAGCAGGTGGTTGACCGAGCCGTTGCCGGCCGAGCCGTAGGTGAGCTGGCCCTTCTTCGCCGCGGCGACGAGATCCGGGATGGTCCTGATCGGCGAGTCCGCTTTCGTCACCACGACGAAAGGCAAAGTGGCCAGAGTGGCGACCGGCGCGAAGTCCTTCTCCGGATCGAACGGCAGCTTCTTGTACAGCGCGCCGTTGATGGCGTGCGTGCCGACATAGCTCATGAGCAGCGTGTAGCCGTCCGCCGCCGATGTGGCGACCACTTCCATGCCGACGTTGCCGCCGGCGCCAGCGCGGTTCTCCACCACCACGGGCTGGCCCCACTTTTCGCCCAGCTTCTGCGCCATGATGCGCGCGAGCGCGTCGGAAGCGCCGCCCGGTGTTTGCGGCACGAGGATCTTCACGGGGCGGTTGGGAAAGTCCTGTGCGTGCGCCACGGCGGCAACTGCTGCCAGTGCTACCAGCGCGGTGAAGGTGCGGATCTTCTTGAACATCATTGTCTCCATGGGTCTCAAACTCATCCAGGCCGGCGGATGGCCCGCAGCGCCTGGTCCAACTGTTGCTCGAGGGGTGCTTCGAGTGCTTGTGCGTCGAGCGCCGCAACTGCGTCGGCGGCGCGCCGTTCAATCAGGCGGCGCAGGCGATAGCGCGCGCGTGCGAGCAGCAGCGCTTCACGCTTGCGCGACTCGGCCAGCCACGCCTGGTGCCGGTCGATGCCGGCAGAGAGGGCCGCGATCGTGTCGGGTTGCGACGAAGACACCAGCAGCACGGGTGGGCGCCACTCGCCTTCCGGATGGCGCGACAGCGCGCTGATGCGCTTGATGTTGGTCGCCATCTTCTGCGCGCCCGCAAGGTCGGCCTTGTTCACGACGAAGATGTCCGCCATTTCCATGATGCCGGCCTTCATCGCCTGCACGATATCCCCGCTTTCGGGCAGCAGCACAAGCACCAGCGTGTCGACCTGGGCGCGCGCGGCGTATTCCGCCTGGCCAACGCCCACGGTTTCCAGCAGCACTTCGTCGAAGCCGAACTCGTCCATCAGGTCCAGCATCTCGGGCAGGTTGTCCGACAGGCCGTCATGCGCGGTGCGCGAGCCGATGGAGCGGATGTACAGCTCGGAATTGCCCGCGAGTTCGTCCATGCGGATGCGGTCGCCGAGGATGGCCCCGCCGGTCTTGGGGCTGCTGGGGTCGATCGCCAGCACGCCGAGGCGCCGGTCGCGGCCGCGATGCGCTGCAAGGTGGCCGGCCAGCGTACTCTTGCCCGCGCCCGGCGCGCCCGTGAGGCCGATGCGCCGTGCACGCTTGGCGAAATCGCCCGGCTGCTGCAGGTGCAGCAGGTCCGACGCGCTCGAGTTTGCCAGTTTCGACAGGCGCCTGCCGAGCGCGTGGCGGTCCAGCGGCGGTTTCGTCACGCGGTCGCCTTGCCGAGCACCTCTTGGTGGTGCTCGTCGAGCAGCGGCGGCATGCCGTAGGCCGGCGTGAAGCCGTCGAACTTGAGCGGGCTGCCGACGGCGCGCAGCTGCTGCGTGCCGTCGCCCAGCGGCACGATCATGTCGCGCGCGCGGGCCTGGCCGCTGTCCAGCGCCTGCGCCATCGTGCCGACTTCGGCCACGACCACACCGAGCGGAGCGAGCCGGCCTACCCATTCGGCGGCACTCGCCTGCCTGAGCACGTCGCCGATGGCGGCGAGCACTTGCACGCGGTTGTCGCGCCGGCTCGCCATGGTGGCGAACACCGGGTCGGCCGCCCATTCGGGCCGGCCGATCTCCGCGCAGAACTTCTGCCAGAACTTGTCGTGCGTGATGAACAGGGTAAGCCACCCCTGCGCGGTGGGGAAAATCTGCGCCGGCACCATGTAGGGATGCGAGGAGTTCGCGAGGCGTTCCATCACTTCCCCCGCGTTGAGCGATGCCCCGGCCAGGTAGTTCAGCTGCGACAGCATCACGTCGTACATCGCCACGTCGACCTGGCCGCCGCGGCCTTCGACGACCTTGGCGAGCAAGCCCATCGCGGCCATGATGCCGGCGGAGTTGTCGACGGCGGAGTACCCGGTCTTGGTCGGGGGGGCCGAGGGGTCGCCGGTGAGCGACATCACGCCTGTCAGCGCCTGAATCACGTAGTCGTAGGCCGGGCTCTCGGAGTAGGGCCCGTCCAGCCCGTAGCCGGTCAGCGCCACGCAGACCAGCTTGTTGTTGCAGTGCTTCAGGCTCGCGTAGGTCAGTCCAAGCTTCTTGATCGCGGATGGACGCAGGTTGGTGATGAGCGCGTGCGAAGTGGCGGCGACAGCCTCCAGCTCGGCGCGGCCTTCGGCGCTCGCGAGGTCGAGCACGATGCTCTTCTTGTTGCGGTTCAGGCTGGCGAAATACGCGTTGTGCGGCCCGATGAAATGCGGGCTGACCCTGCGGCCGATGTCGCCTTCCGGCGGCTCGATCTTGATGACCTCGGCGCCCATGTCCGCCAGCAGCAGGCCGCAGTACGGCCCGGCCAGCATGTGGCCGACCTCGATGACACGGATGCCGGTGAGTGGGCCGCTCATGAGAGTTGCGCGGCGAGTTCCGCCACCACCGCGTCGAGGGGCATGTCGGCCGTGAACACGGCAGCCACGCCCAGTTCCTTGAGCGACGCATGGTCGTCACCCGGAATCGTGCCGCCGACGAACACCTTCACGTCGCCGGCCTTCAGCGCGCGCAGTTCGGCCATCACGTCCGCCACCAGTTCCTTGTGGCTGCCGGACAGGATGGACAGGCCCACCGCATCCACGCCTTCGTCCACGGCCACCTGCGCGATCTGCCCGGGGCTGCGGCGCAGCCCGGTGTAGATCACCTCGGCGCCCGCGTCGCGCAGCGTCAGGGCGACGATCTTGGCGCCGATGTCGTGGCCGTCAAGGCCCGGCTTGCCCACCAGGATCCGTTTGCCGGCCAGCAGCCGTGCTTCCTTGACTTCGTTCATAGATTCACCGGCTCCTTGAATTCGCCCCATTCCTTCTTCAGGCACGCGACCATCTCGCCGACGGTCGCATACGCGTGGCAGCAGTCGACCAGCCAGGGCATGACGTTCTCGCTGTCATTGGCAGCCGCCGCGGACAGCTTCGCCAGCGTGGCGTCCACCTGCGACTGGTTGCGCGTGTCCAGCACGCGCTGGAACTTCTCGAGCGCGCGCTGCGCAACGGTGGGGTCGAGCTTGAAGACTTCGCCCACGCCGGCCTGCTCGCCGTCCTTGCGGAAGTGGTTCTGGCCGACGATCACGTTCTTGCCGGAGTCGGTGTCGAGCTTGCGCTCGAGGCCGCGTTCGGCCAGGCGCATTTGCATCCAGCCGTCCTCGATGGCGGGCACGACGCCGCCGTACGCGTCGATCTCGCCCATGATCTTGGTGATCATCTCTTCCATGCGGTCGGTGTGCTGCTCCAGGAAGTAGCTGCCGCCCAGCGGGTCGACCGTGCGGCCGATGCCGCTCTCGAAAGCGATCATCTGCTGGGTGCGAACGGCCAGTTCCGCGGAGAACTCGGTCGGGATCTGGAAGGCTTCGTCGAACGCGCAGGTGAAGATGGACTGCGCGCCGCCGAACACCGCCGCCATCGTCTCCACCGCCACGCGCACGGCGTTGTTGTAGGGCTGGGGCGCGACCAGCGAAGAGCCGCCGCACACCACGCCGAAGCGGAAGTGCTGCGCTTTCGGGTCCTTCACGCCATAGCGTTCCTTCATGAGGCGCGCCCAGAGGCGGCGGCCGGCACGGAACTTCGCGATCTCGTCGAAGAAGTCCATGTGCACGTAGAAGAAGAACGACAGGCGCTTGGCGAACTTCTCGACGTCGCCGCCGCGGCGCTGCAGCTCGTCGACGTACGCCAGGCCGTTGGCGAGCGTGTACGCCATTTCCTCGGCCGCCGTCGCGCCCGCGTCGCGCACGTGCGCGCCGGCGATGCTGATCGGGTTGAAGCGGGGCGTGACCTCGTTGGAGTAGAGGATCGAATCTGCGATCAGGCGCATCGAGGGCCGCACCGGGAAGATCCAGGTGCCGCGCGCGACGTATTCCTTCAGGATGTCGTTCTGGATGGTGCCGGTCAGCTTGCTGCGTGCCACCCCCTGCTTGTCCGCTACCGCGAGGTACATCGCGTAGATGATCGCGGCGGTGCCGTTGATGGTGAACGACGTGGAGATCTTCGCGAGGTCCAGGTCCTTGAACAGGATTTCGGCCTCGCTCAGGTTCGACAGGGACACGCCGACCTTGCCGATCTCCGGCCTGGCCATCGCATGCGTCGGATCGAAGCCGCACTGCGTGGGCAGGTCCAGCGCCACCGACAGGCCGGTCTGGCCCTGGTCCAGCAGGAACTTGTAGCGCTCGTTGGATTCCTCGGCGGTGCCGAAGCCCGAGTACTGGCGGATCGTCCACAGGCGGCCCTGGAAGCCATCCGGGAAGATGCCGCGCGTGAACGGGTATTCGCCGGGCTTGCCGATGCGGTCGGCGTGCACCGCGCCGGCGTCGACACTGGCGGGAACCGGGATGCCGCTGCGGCTGACCGAGCCCATCTCGGGCTCACGCATCACGGCCTTGGGAAGGGGATCTCGCGTGTTCATCACGAACCTTTGCTCAAAAGCTTCTCGGAGGCGGCCCAGTGGTCGTCGTGCAACCAGGTCTGGACCAGGTGTTTCTGTTCGACCGCGCGGTGTGCCTTCCAGCCGAGGCCCTGGCGCGCGGCGATGGCTTGTGCCTTGATGCCGCGCAGCACCTGGGGTGCGCATGCATTCAGCGGCTTGGTGAAGGCGGCGAAGTCCGCGCCTTGCGGGCCGTCGGAGATCACGGCGTCGGCCAGGCCCCACAGGACAGCCTGCTGGGCACCCACCAGTTCGCAGCGGCTCATCATGCGCATCGCGTGCGCGGGGCCGATCAGCTGGAACAGGTCGGGGCCGCCGCCCCAGGCCGACGTGATGGCGAGCTTGGCCTGGATGAAGCCGATGCGCGCGTGCGATGCCTGCAGCCGCATGTCGCAGGAGAGGGCCAGCTCGGCGCCTCCGCCGATCGCGTCGCCGTTCAGGAACGCAATGACCGGCACGGGGCACTGGCGGATCGCATCGAGCGCGGAGCCCGCTTCTTCCATCATGGCCAGCACGGCGGCTTCGTCGCGGACGTCCGCGAGGTCTCGCAGGTCTCCGCCTGCGGCGAAGTACCTGTCGCCGGCGCCGGTGAGCACGACGTATCGCACGTCTTCGCGGGCCCCCGCGGCACGGACCGCGGCGGCGAGTTCGGCGAGAACGGGACGGGCGAGGGCGTTGTGCTTCTGCGCCCGGTCCACGGTGACCCAGATGGCACCGGGTTGCGGTTCGCGAACGCTGACGTTCACGGCGGCGCTTTCTGTTGTTGTTGATTGCATGGTGTGCATGCTAGATTCAAAGAAGTTCGTTGAAAAGAATCGTTGTTCGGTATCTCGAACAACACTCGCCTCGACGCTCGACAACACGAGACATGGAAGAGTTTTGTTCGACAGGCTGAACTTTCGCCGCCGATGAGCAACGTCGCCGTCACTGCCGTCGAGCGCGTGCTCGACATCTTCGAAGCCTTTGACAAGGCACAGAAACCGCTGTCGCTGACCGACCTGGCGGAGCTGACCGGCATCCCCAAGAGCAGTTGCCACGCGATCGTGGGCACCCTGATTGCACGCGGGTACCTGTATTCGCTGGCGCGGCCGCGCGCGCTCTATCCGACGCGGCGCTTTTTCGACCTGGCGCGGGCGATCCTCGAGAAGGACCCATTCATCGAACGCATGATGCCGATGCTGGAGCGGCTGCGCGATGCGTCGCGCGAGACGGTGATCCTGGGCAAGCGGCAGGGCGATGCGGTCATCTACCTGCAGGTGGTCGAGAGCCCGAACTCGATCCGCTATTCGGCGAAGCCCGGCGAGTTCAAGCCGCTGCATTCCAGCGCGATCGGCAAGGCCCTGATCGGCAGCCTGAAAGAGGCGGAGCTGCGTGCGCTGATCGCGGGCCGCCCGCTCGCGGCCGTGACGGGCACGACGCTGACAGACGAGGAAGCACTGGTCACCGACATCCTGGAGAGCCGGCGCCGCGGCTACTTCCTGACGCGCGGCGAGAACGTAGCGGATGTCTGGGCCGTGTCGGCCTTCCTGTGCGTGAACTCCGAAACGCTGGCCGTCGCGATTGCAGGCCCTCAGCACCGGATGGAGAACAACGTGATGGAGCATGCGCAGCTGTTGCTGGCCACTTGCAGCTTCATCGCGCGGCAGTGGTCAAAGACCTAGACCTTGTACGACGGATCCCGGCGATCCAGCATGCGCAGCATCGCGGGCCACTCCAGCAGCCCATGCGGCCTTCTCACATGCGGCTTGTACAAGTGGCACGTCTTGTCGACCACATCCTCCTGAGGAATCAGCAGTTCCGAATTGCACGCCATCGCATCCACCTGGGCACGGCACGCCATCTCCAGCCAGTACATGGTGTTGAAGCATTGCGGCACGTCCGCGCCGACGGCCAGCAGGCCATGGTTGCGCAGGACCATCGCGCTTGCACCGCCGAGGTCGCGCACCAGGCGTTCGCGCTCTCCGGTGTCGATGGCGGGGCCTTCATAGTCGTGATACGCGATGTCGGCGAAGCGCATCGCGGTCTGCGTCAGCGGCAGCAACCCGCACTTCAGCGCGGCGACCGCCATGCCCGCACGCGAGTGCGTGTGCATCGCGCAGCCCACATCATGTCGCGCCATGTGCACCGCGCTGTGGATCACGAAGCCCGCCGCGTTGATACCGTGGTCGTCGTGCGGGTTGTAGACGATGTTGCCGGCGAAGTCGATCGTCACCAGGCTCGACGCCGTGATCTCCTCGTACATGTAACCGTACGGATTGATCAGGATGCGGTCGGCGGTGCCGGGCACGCGCGCGGTGATGTGGTTGTAGATCAGGTCGCTCATGCCGAACATCGGCATGAGGCGGTAGCAGGCGGCGAGCTCGACGCGCGTTCGCCACTCTTCGGGCGAGACCGCGTCGCGCACGGTCGAGGTCATCGTCTCGCGCCCCGTCAATCCGCGGTGATCTGCGCCGAGCGGATCACCTGGCCCCACTTGGCCTTCTCCAACTTCATGAACTCGCGCAGCTCGTCGGGGCCCATCGTGCGCGGGTCCAGGCCCAGCTGCATCATGCGATTGCGCGTTTCGGGCAGCGCCATGACTTTCTGCGTAGCGCGCGCCAGCACGGCCACGATCTCGGGCGGCGTGCCCTTCGGCGCGTACAGCGCGCTCCACGGCATGATGTCGAACCCGGGCACACCCTGTTGTGCCACGGATTTCACGCCGGGCAGCAGAGGGGAGGGCGTGGCCGACGTGACGGCCAGCGCCTTCAGCTTGCCAGCCGTGATGTGGGCGCGAGTGGCGGCTACGGTGTCGATCGTCACCTGGATCCGCCCGCTCACGAGATCGGCCAGCGGCAGGCCCTTGTAGGCCAGGCCGAACAGGGGGGCCTTCGCTTCCTGCTTGAGCAGCTCGAACACGACGCGCGCCGAGGTGTGCGGCAGGCCGACGTTGATCGAGTCCGGCTTGGCGCGCGCAGCGGCCAGCAGTTGCTGCAGGTCGTTGTACGGCGAATCGGCGGCCACGCACACCACCAGGGGCAACATGCCGGTGAGGGCGATGGGCAGGAAATCGGTTTCGGGATCGAACGCCAGGTTCGGGTAGAGGAACTTGTTGGCAGCGTGCGTCGCATTGGTGCCCAGCAGGATGGTGTAGCCATCGGCTGGCGCCTGCAGGGCGGCCAGCACGCCCAGGTTGCCGGCGGCGCCGGGCTTGTTGTCGATGATGACAGTCTGGCTGAGCTCCCTGGCCAATTGCTCCGTGACGACGCGCATCGCCACGTCGGTGCCCTGTCCCGCGCCATACGGAACTATCACCTTGACGGCCTTGTTGGGATAGGCCTGCGAGAAAGCCGGTCCCGCGCTGAACGCGGCCAGCGCCAGCGAGAGGATCGCACCGATGAATTTCATGGTTGTGCCTGTGGTTGTGTTGGCTTAAGCCTTGCCTTCGAACAGGAAAGGTGCGGCGATGGCGCCGTTGATCTTGCAGTCGATGAGCACCGGGCCGTCAGGCCTGGCCAGCATCGGCGCCAGCGCGCGCAGCTCGTCCATGGTGCGCACGGTCGCGGTCTCGAAACCGAAAGCGGCGGCCACGGGGGCGAAATCCACGTCCGGGAAGGCCGACATGGCCACCGGCATGCCGCGAATCTTCAGGTAGTGCAGTTCAGCGCCGTAGGCGCAGTCGTTCATCACGACGATGACGAGCGGGATATTCTCCCGCACTACCGTCTCCAGCTCACCCATCGTCATCAGGAAGCCGCCATCGCCCACGAAGAACACCGTGGTGCGCCCGGGTGCGCTGCGCGCATAGCCCATGGCTACGCCAAAACCCATGCCGATGGAAGCGAAGTCGCTCGCCTGCTTGATACGCGACGGCTCCGGCACCGACACATACGGAACGACCTGCAGGAAATTGCCCGCGTCATACACCACGTTGCGGTCCTGCGGCAGCATGGCATCGAGCGCCAGCGCCGCCGCGCGCGCGTCAACGGTGCGGGCCGTATGCATGGGCTTGAAGTCGCTGGAGAGTTCGAATTTCTCCAGCCAATCGCGAACGGCCGGTGCATGGAACTCCTTGTCCGCTTCGGCACGCGCGGGCACGGCCCGCAGCAGCGCTTCGGCGACAAGCGTGGCGTCGCCGATCACGCCGACGTCGGCATGGAGCCAGCGGCCGACGTGGGTCCGCGTCAGGTCCACCTGGATCACCGTGGCGTCCTTCGGCAGCGACGTGCCCATTGCCGAGGTGCGCTGGTTGAGCCCCGCGCCGAAGACGAGAATGCAGTCTGCCTGCTCGATCAGCCGGCGCCCGCCCGCGTGCGAGAAGGAGCCGACGATGCCGCAGTCCATCGGGTGGCCGCGGAACATGTCCTTGGCCTTGAGCGTGGTGGCCAGGCCTGCGCCAAGGTGATGCGCGAGCGCGACGAGCGCGTCGCGAGCGCCGGACTTGTGCGCGCCGTACCCCGCGAGGATGAGCGGTCGCCGGCATCGCGCCAGCACGCCTGCCGCTGCCGCGATCGCGGCGCTGCGCGGCACGCCTGCCGTGCGCGGCGTTTCGGGCGGCATCACGGGCGCGGTGAGCGCGGTGTCGACCTGCTCCGACTGCACATTGGCAGGCAGCATCAGGACCTGCGCCCCATGGCGGGTGGCGGCGACTGCCTGCGCCATCGTCTGGCGGGCGGCCTGCCCGCTGGCAGGCACGAAGGGCCGGTAGCCTGCCGCCTGCAGCGCGGCCAGCCCGCTGAAAGTCTTGGTGTCCGGCCCATAGCCGTTTTCCACGGGGGCAAGCGAGACCTCGCCCACGATGATGAGCACGCGTGAACCGGTGCGTTGCGCATAGGTCGCGCCGTGCATGCCGTTGGCGGTGGCCGGTCCGCGGCCGATCACGGCAATGCCGAGCTTGCCGCTGGAAGCCGCGTAGCCCTCCGCCATGCCGATGGCGGTGTTCTCGTGCCGGGCACCATGGAAGCGCACGCCCACGGAGTCGAGCATGGCCACGAAGAGCGCGGTGTCGTCGCTCATGAGGCCGAACACCGCTTCGACGCCCATGGCCTTGATGTCCTGGGCGAGTGCTTCGTAGACGGGCACGATCATGGCGTTGCCGGCCACCGCAACGCCGCCAGCCTTCATGCCTGCGGGACGGCGTAGTCGCTGGCGGACAGGCGGAAGGTGGTGCGCTTCATCAGGCGCGGCTGGTCCAGCCGCATCTCGTCGCGCTTGTGCATCGTGCAGCCGTTGTCCCACATCAGCAGGTCGCCGTTGCGCACCTTGTGGCGATACACGTGTGCTTCGTTGCCGCCCGCTTCGAACAGGATCGGCATGACCTTCGCGGCTTCTTCGTCCGACAGGCCTTCGATGGCGACCAGCGTCGTCGGGTCGGCGTACAGCGCCTTGCGGCCGGTGCGCGGGTGCGTCAGCACGAGCTTGTGTTTCGCGTCAGGCAGGCTCAGCATGGCGTTGGCCTTCTCCTTGTCCTTCAGCTCCAGCGCGTTGAGCAGCGCATAGCGCTTGGCGTAGCGATAGACGCCCAGCTTGCCTTCGATCAGCTGCTGGATGTCCCTGGGCAGGCGGTCGTAGGCGGCGTACTGGTTGGCCCAGTAGATGTCGCCGCCATCGCGCGGCACTTCGGTGCCGAACAGGATCGCGCCGGTGGCCGGCCGCACCTGGTAGGTCTGGTCGGTGTGCCAGTCCACGTCGTCGCCGCCGGCGAAGCCGCCGACGAAGTTGCCGTTGGCGTACTTGAGCGTGCTGAAGTAGATGATCTCTTCGTGGTACGGCGACTGGATGTCCTTGCGGCCGGTCGACTCGCACTTGCCGAAACGCTCGGTGAAACGAACCAGCTCGGATTCGTCCAGCGACTGGCGGCGGAAGATCATCACGGGCGACTTCTGCCAGATCCCCTTGAGTTCCTCGATGGAATCGGGGTTGTCCACGATGTCCATGACCTGGGTGTGGACCTGGACAGCGAAGTCGCTGTGCAGCGGGGTGGTCTTGATCAGGGTCATGTCGGTCTCACTCGGGCTTCATCTGGGCGGTCTTGATCGTGTGCGCGTAGCTGCGGCGCTCTTCGCGCAGCCAGGCATCGAGCTGCGCCTGCGTGTAAACGGGGGCGCGCGCGAAGCCGAGGTCCTCCAGCGCCTTTTGCGTCTCGGGCAGGTCCAGGATCTTGCGCATCTCGGCGGCGAGCCTGGTGCGGATCTCCACCGGGATGCCCTTGGGCGCCATCAGGGCGTTCCACGCGGCGATGTTGAAGTTGGCAAGGCCCTGCTCGCTCGCGGTCTTCACGCCGGGCATGGAGGCCATCGGCGCCGCGGTCGTCACCGCCAGCGGTTTGATCCTGCCGAGCTGCGTGCGGGTGGCGGCGACGGTGTCGATCAGCACCTGCACATGCCCGCCGAGCACGGCCGTCATGGAGTCGGCCGAGCCCTTGTACTTCACCGGGAACAGCGGCACGTCGCGCTGCTTCAGCATCTCGAAGACCAGCTGCCCGGTGACGCTGGGAATCGCCGCGTCCACTTTGCCGGGCTGCTTCCTGGCCAGTGCGACCAGGTCGGCCAGCGAGTTCATGGTGCTGGTGGGTCCCACCGAGATCGCGAACGGAATCAGCGCGGTCAGCGTGATCGCGTCGAAGTCCTTCTCCGCGTCGAAGCCCGGGTTCTCGAACAGCGCCGGGTTCATCGCGTGGGTGCCCGAGGCGCCCATGAGCAGCGTGTACCCGTCCGGCGCGGTCTTTGCGGCGATCGCGGTGCCGATGTTGCCGGAGGCGCCGGGGCGGTTCTCGACCACGAAGCTCTGGCCCATGGCCTGCGACAGCTTGTTGGCGAAGTAGCGGGTGGCAATGTCGGTGCTCTGCCCGGCGGGGTAGGCCACGATGATCTTCACCGGGCGATTCGGGTAGTCGGCGTGGGCTTGCGCCTGGGCGATGCCGTTTGCCAGCAGCAGCGGGGCGGCTGCGGCAAGGCCCAGCAGGGCGCGTCGGAAGGTCGATTTCACAGCTTGTCTCCTGGTGTTTGGTCTGATCCGAACGTTAGCGTTCGACCGGCGCCGAGGGTATGGCGAAAGGCGCGGATGTTTCACATGTTGAACCTTCTCTGGCTCCGGAGGCGCGATTGTTCAGCGGGCTGAATTGCGCGTGCGCTGGCCAGAGGTAGCCGGCGTGAAGCTCTTCAAAAGCGGGGCAGCCGAGCTGCGCGAGCACCATGTCGATTTCGTTGCGGACGATCCGGATGACGCGGTCGATTCCCGCTTCGCCGGCGGCCGCGGCACCGAACAGCGTGGGGCGGCCGAAGATCGAGAACTTCGCGCCCAGGCAGCGCGCGATGACGACGTCGGAGCCGCGCCGCACGCCGCTGTCCAGGATGAGTTCCATGTCGTCGCCGACTGCGGCGCGAATCGCGGGAAGCACTTCGAGCGGCGACGGCGCCACGTCGAGCTGCCGTCCGCCGTGATTCGAGATCACGAGCGCGTCGACTCCCATGCGTGCCGCCTGCCGCGCATCGTCGGGATGCATCAGGCCCTTCACCACCATCGGCCCGGCCCAGGCCTCGCGGATGCGCTGCAGGTGTTGCCACTGCACCATCGGCGCGGGCGTGAGCGTGCCGTACATGTCCGCCACCTCGCTGGCACTCGCACCCGGCGGCGCATAGGGCTGCCAGTTGCGCATCATGGGGATGCCGCCGGTGCGCAGGTAACGCAGCACCCACGCGGGGTGGGCCAATGCTTCCAGCACTACGCCCGGCGTCATGCGGAAGGGCCGGGAGAAGCCGTTGCGCCGGTTGCGCTCGCGATTCGAATTGACGGGAACGTCGACCGACACGACCAGTACGCGCACGCCCGCCTCGCGCGCGCGCCGGACCAGGTCGGCGTTGATGGCTTCGTCGCTCGTGCAGTACATCTGGAACCACACGTGGTCCGGCGCGACCTTCACGACATCCTCGAGCTGCCCGTTGCTTGCGCTGGAGAGCAGGAAGGGAATGTTCGCCTTGGCGGCGCTGGCCGCGAGCATGCGGTCCGCGTCGGGACGGAACAGGCCTGCCAGTCCGGTGGGCGAGATGCCGAACGGGCTGGCATAGCGCTGCCCGAGCAACACTGTCGACTGGTCGCGTTTCGACACGTCCACCAGGTAACGGGGAACGAGCCGGTGCTGCTGGAAGGCTTCGCGATTGCGGCGCAGGCAATGCTCGTCGTCGACACCGCCGTCGATGAAGTCGAATGCGATGCGCGGCAGCTTGCGACGAGCGAGTTCACGGATGTCGTCGAGATTCAGCGCGTTCTGGATGTTCATGATGGCTTGCCTTTGGGCTTGCCGCCACGGTAGTCGCGCAGGGTCGCCAGGCAAAGGCCTGGCGAGGGGGAAGTTTCACATATTGAACTTTACGGGTTCGCCGCTTGCACGCGAAACAGCGTCTGCGCCGCTTCTGTCTCCAGCAACAGGGCCATGCGTTCGATTTCCGTGCGCACTTCCTCGAGCCGTGCTTCAGGGAGACTCTCGGCCGTGCCGATCAGGCAGAGTGCGGCGAACGCACGGTGGTCCGGGGCGTGCAATGGCACTGCGAGCGCATGCACACCCGGGACGACGTCACCGAGATTCACGCCGAACCCATGGCGCGCCGAGCGTTCGCGCATCTTGCGCAGGGCCGCCAGGCGCCCGTCGCCCCGCTTCGCCACTTCCTGGCTCGTGTTGTTCTGCAGGACTTCCTCAGCTTCCGCTGCGGGCAGGGTCTGCATGATGGCGACCCCGCCGACGGACGTGAAGAGTGGCCGCCGCGTTCCCTGGTCGACCATCAGCCCGGGGATGCGGTCCGTGCCTGCGCTGACGCTGCAGACGTATTCGAAACCACTGCGCAGCAGCAGCAGCGCGGTTCCGTTGACACGCCTTGTCCAGCTGCCGAGGTGCTCCGCGGCCGCGGCCTGGAACTCATGGTGGCCGGGCAGCGACAGGCTCAACTCGAAGAGCAGGGGCCCAGGCAGGTAGCGGCGGTCGCCGGGACGCTGCTGGACCAGCCGCTCCTTCACGAGGCCCGCGAGAATGCGATGCACGGTGCCCTTGTCCAGGTCGCAGGCAGCTGCCAGGTCGGACAGGCGCCAGCCGATCTCGCCCCGTGTGGCCACGACGCGCATTACCTTGATGCTGCGGGTGAGGGTTTGGGTGCCGGAAGGCAGGTCCATGTGCGGATTTTCATCCATCGATGCGCTGCTCTGGATAATCAGGGAATGGATGCACCGGAATTGCCCCGGGAAGCGCAGGACATTCTCGAGAGCGCCAACGTGCGCAAGACGCCATGCGGGGACGGCCACATTGTGTGGCGGACTTGGGGGGCCGGCGCGCCGCTCATCATGCTGCACGGCGGCAGCGGCAGCTGGATGCACTGGCTGCGAAACATTCCCGCCATCGCGGCCAGTGGCCGCATGGCCTGCGTGCCTGACCTGCCCGGCTTTGGCGATTCGGCCCTGCCGCAGGGCGCAAAGGATGCCGACGACTTGTTCGAGCCCCTGGCCCAAAGCATGCGCGAGTTGCTGGGAGAGGGGCCCTTGGAAATTGTCGCGTTCTCGTTCGGCAGCCTCGTTGCCGTGTTGCTCGCGGCGCAATATCCGCAACTCGTGTCCCGGCTCGTACTGGTTGGTGCGCCCGTGCTTCCGCTGCCCAGCGGAAAGGGAGTGCAGATGCGGCACTGGGCCCACCTGCCGACGCAGGAGGAACGCGACGATGCCCACCGGTACAACCTGGGCGCCCTCATGCTCCATCGGCCGGCGTCGATCGACCCGGTGGCCGTCAGGATCCAGGCGCTGAACCTGCCGCGTGACCGCCTGCCGCGGCGGCGGCTGGTCACGACCAGTGCCTTCGCCGATGCCATGGCGCGGCTGAAGTGCCGGTTTGCCGTGGTCTACGGCGCGGAGGACGCGCTCTATCGCGCCTGGTGGCCGCAGGTGCTTGCGATGTTCAGTGACCGTCCACTTTGCGACGGAGTCACGCTGATCCCCGATGCAGGTCACTGGGTGCAGTACGAGGAGCCGCGGCGTTTCAATGACGAGCTGCTGCAGGTGCTGTCGGTCCGTCGCTAGACTTTGCGCGGGCGTCCTCGCTGGCCAGCGCAAGCAGTACAGCACGATCCTTGACCCACCGCAAAGTCGGCCGGGCTGCCCGGCACGCGCACCGGGTTACCCTCCCTCACGAAAAAGAGGAAGTCCGGAGGGGACGACATGAGAGTGAAGGACACCCGGCTGCCCGGGTGGTTCGTCGCGTGCCTGCTGGTGGTCCTTGGCACGGCAGCGTGGGCGGATGCGGATCTGCCCACCAAGTTCGGCAACCAGCGCAGCGTGGCGAACACGCGCCACAACATGACGCAGCGGCAGGCGAGCGGCGGCCCTTCGGGGGCCATCATGGACCCCTATCGCAACGACTACGCGGAAGTCTGCGTGTACTGTCACGCGCCCCACGGCGCGAATGCCAATGTGGCATTGCCGCTGTGGAACCGCACGATGAAGGCTACGACGTACACGACGTATGCCCAGCTGGGCACGTCTTCATGGACGCAGCCCGTGTCGCAGCCCGGCCCCAACTCGCTGGCCTGCCTGTCGTGCCATGACGGCCAGGTGGCCGTCGACTCCATCATCAACATGCCGGGCTCGGGCGGGTACAGCGGGGCGCAGTCGGGTGCGCAGAGCAACTCGTTCCTGAATGCCTGGACCAACACGCGCGGGCCCGACGCCTCCGTCCACATCGGCATGAGCCCGGTTGCCAACCAGGGCTGCCTGGCCTGCCATTCGTCCGGCGCCGGGTTCGTGGGAGCCGGCGCGACGGACTTTTCGATCTTCGTGGTCGGCACCGACCTGCGCAACGACCATCCGGTGGGCGTGAAGTATCCGGCGGCCGACTCGGGGCTGGACTTCAAGCCGACCAACGCGGCGCGCCCGGGCATGAAGTGGTTCGACACCGACAACGACCTGCGGCCCGACGCGCGGGAAGTGCGCCTGTACGACAGCGGCGACGGCTTCATGGTCGAATGCGCGTCCTGCCACGATCCGCACGGCGTGCCGTCGGGCGGCGCCGGCAGCGCCTTCAACCCCACCTTCCTGCGCATGGGTAACAGCGCCAGCGCCCTATGCCTGACCTGCCACACCAAGTAGGCCCGGCGGTGGGCACGCCCAGCCGCCGCGGGCTGCTGCTGGGCGCCGGCGCGTCCGTGCTGCTGGCCTCGTGCGCGGCCACCCCGCCCAAGGTCGCGAAGGAAGAGCCAGGCGACCGGCTCTGGCCGATGCCGCCGGAGCTGCCGCGGTTCGCCTATGAAGCGTCGCTGCGCTCGTTGGCCGACGTGCAGGTGATGGACGGGACATCGGGCTTGCGGCACTTGGTGTCGGGCACCCGGCCGCCCGACTCGAACGTGCTGGAAAAGCCGTCCAGCGTTGCCGCGCGCGACGGGCGCGTGTTCGTCGCGGACTCGGTACGGCGCAGCATCGTGGTTTTCGATGCGCCGCGCCGCCGCGTGTTCCAGTTCGGGCTGCGCGCCCCGGCTACGTTGGCCAAGCCGACTGCCATCGCGCTCGACCGCCGCGGCCGCGTCTACGTGGCCGACGCGACGCTGCGCAAGGTGTTCGTGTACGACAGCCTGGGCCTGCACCAGCTGACGATCGGCAGCGCAGCCGAACTGCACCGGCCGACGGGTGTCGCCGTCAATGCCGACGGCAGCCGCATCTACGTGATCGACCGCGCCGACAACGACAGCGACCGCCACCGGGTCGTCGTCTATGGGGCCGACGGCAAGATGCTGGCCGAGATGGGCCGGCGCGGGCGGGGCGAGGGCGAATTCAACGTGCCGGTGCAGGCGGTGGTCGGCCCCGACGGCAAGCTGCACGTGCTGGATGCCGGCAACTTCCGAGTGCAGACCTTCGATGCCGAGGGACGCTACCTGCGCAGCATGGGCCGGGCCGGCGCGGGCCTGGGGCAGTTCGCGCGGCCGCGCGGGCTGGCCTGCGATGACGAAGGCCGCCTGTACGTGACCGACGGTGCCTTCGGCAACGTGCAGGTCTTCAATGAGAACGGTGAGCTGCTGCTGGTCATCGGCCGCGGCAGCCGGCGCGACCTGCCGGGCCGCTACGGCGTGATTGCGGGTGTTGCGGTGGACAACAGCGGCCGGTTGTACGTGGTCGACCAGTTGTTCACGAAGGTGGAGGTGATCCGGCGCTTGAGCGAGCAGGAGGGGCAGGCGCTGCAGGCGGCGGAGCGGGCGCGGTCGTGACCGTCGCGGGCGCCATGGCCGACGCGCCTCATGGGTGAGAGCGTCCTTACGACGGCGGCTCAGCGCGAGATTTGGTGCGGATGCGACGAGATGAACTGGCGCACGGCGGCAACAAACTCTGGCCGAAAATGGGCTGCGCGTTCGCCGCCATGCGTGGCGCCGTCAATGACGACAAGCCTCAACGCTGGGAGCAGCGCCTTGAGTTCCTGAAAATTCGCCACATAACCATCGAGACTTCCCACGACACCGAGCGTCGGTACCTTTACCGACGTCACCTGCGATGGAGTGATCATGAAGTCCTTGCGAGAGCGCGAGAGTGCGGCTTGTGCGAACCGATCTCGAGCAGGATCAGCCATGCATGCAGCAGAGCGTTTCTGAATGTCCTCTTCCGACGGCTTCGGCTGATTGGCGGGCGTAAGACGGAATATCTGCGAGCGACTTATGCACTCGCGTTCCATCTCAGACGCTTCTATCTCCCCCCGCGCGTCATCTTCTTGGGTCCACTGAAATGGACCAGTCGCCCCTCCAAGGGTAGCCGTGATGAAACGCTCCGGATGCGATGTGAGCAACTGGGCGGTGATAAACGCCCCCAACGAATAACCGACAATGTGTGCCCGGTGAATGCCCAGATGATCCATCAGGCGGACCACGTCCAGTCCCATCTCGCGGCCATACGCCTTCGCCTCGTGCGGCCTGTCGCTCTTGCCATGGCCGCGGACGTCAAGGGCGATGACACGATGATCCCGCACCAGATTCGGCAGAACCCCGGAATCAAGCCAAACCTCGAGGCTGCCGCCGCCACCGTGTATGAGAACGATCGGGTCGCCACTTCCTTGATCGGAGTATCGAATTCGCACTCCGTTCGAGTCGAAGAATGGGCCCTGTGCGACCACGATGGCAGGCAGCAGCGCGAAACCCAGAATCATCACTGCTTGTCTGATACGGTTCATGGTCGTCCCCCTCGTGACGGATGCTTCGGCCAAAGTGAGCCGTCTGACTTGTGCGTAATCCGCAACCCACGCGCGGCGTAACACTGCGTGGTGCCAGCTGCCCGACTCTCCCGGCTCCCATCGCCAAGTCATTGATTCCCGAGATTCGCCTCCCGCTTCTCCAGCAATGCTGATGTTATCCCGCAGTACAAGCCGGCGGAAGTGAGGACGTCAATTCTGTGAAGCCGGCAAGGCAGTGCGGCCGAACACTGCGGGATATCACTTGGCCTGCTCGGGGACCGGGCTGCGCAAGTCGTTGTGCGGCAAACGAATCTTGCCGCAGGCGCCCGCTCAACCGGTGTTATTCCGCAAGCGGACACCGCACCCTGCGATCCGCTGTGCCACGCCACCCGGCTCTCTCAATCCAACTGATCGATCGTGTCCGGGTCCGGCACCTCGCCGATCGTCTGCCGCGTCGCCTTGCTCTGCGCCATCAGCCATTCGCAGAACGACTTGATCTCCGGCCGCGAGCCGCTGCGCGGCCCCACGATCAGCCAGTAGGCCATCGGCGAATCCATGCGCAGCCTGGGCAAGGGTTCCACCAGGTCGCCATTGGCCAGCGCCTCCGCCACCAGCGGCAGCCGCGCCAGCACGATGCCCTGGCCGGTGAGCGCGGCCTGCACCATCTGGTAGGCGTAGTTGAAGTACAGCCAGCGCTTCGGCTGCAGCTTGTTCAAGCCATGCTCGTCGAACCAGCGGCGCCACGACAGCCATTCCAGGTGCGTGGCATGCGCGTCGCCCGCCTCGATCAGCGCAAAGTGCGCGATGTCCGCCGGTGACTTCAGCTGCTGGCCGCCTTTCAGCAGCCATGGGCTGACCACCGGCGTGAGCTGCTCGCCGAACATGCGCACCGCATGCGGCGGCATCGACTGCATGGGTCCGTAGCGCAACGCCAGGTCGACGTCGGCGATTTCCAGGTCCAGCGTGTTGTCCGAGGCGTCGATGCGGATATCGATGTCGGGGTTCTCGCGCTGGAACTGTTCCAGCCGCGGGATCAGCCACATCGACGCGAAAGAGGCAAAGGTGGTGAGCGACACCGCCTGCCGCCCCGCACTCTGGCGGATCTGCCGCACCGCGCCGTCGATGCGCGGCAGCGACTGCGACACCGCCATCAGCAACTGCGAGCCGGCGCTGGTGAGTTCGACCGCCCGCGTGTGGCGCAGGAACAGGCTGACCCCGACTTCTTCTTCCAGCGACTGGATCTGCCGGCTCACCGCGGACTGGGTGAGCGCCATTTCTTCGGCGGCGGCCCGGAAGTTCAGGTGGCGGGCCACGGCCTCGAAGGCCCGCAGGTGGCCTGCGCTGATGGGGCGAGTGCGCAAATGGGTCTGAGAGTGCTGCATGGGAATGTCAATCCGTGACAGGAGGCCGACCCGGATTGATGCTATTCCGGAATCAATAGCTTACGGCGATTTCATTGGACCGGCAACCCGTCGTGAACGATTATTCACTGCCGCAACGCCCAAACTGGAGAAACTGTCATGGCACCCCACACCCACCCGCTGATGCATCAATCGTCCCCCACCCTTCCGGGCACCTGGAAGCTGGCGCCCGGCCGTGCGATCACGCTGCAGCCGGTGGAGCCGGGGACGATGAAGGTCGCGCACGGCTGCGTCTGGGCGACCTATGACGGGCCGCACCACGGCGCGCTGAACGACCTGGGCGACCACGTGATAGGCGTGGGCGACCGGCTGTTCGTGCGGGCGGGGCAGCGGCTCGTGATCCAGGCGTGGGACCGCCATTGCCCGGCGTATTTCAGCTGGGACCCGGCGCCGGAGCCGGCGCGCGTGCGCAGGTTGAGCCTGGCGCCGGTGCTGCAGCCGATGGCGGATCTGCGCCTGGCGCTGGCGATCGGCGGCATCGCCATCGCGCGGCTCGTGGTGGGCCTGGCGCGCGTGCTGCGTGACTACGCGGCGCCGAAGGCGCAGCCGGAGTGCCCGCACGCGGCGTGACCACGCATGCGGTGGGCAGCGGAGCTGCCCACCCTACGGGCACACCCACATAATCGGGGTGAATGGCCCGGCCCAAGTCGTCACAACATGAACTGAGGCGCGACGAGATCCTCGACATCGCCGCCCAGTGCTTCGCCGAGCGCAGCTACCCGGCCGCGAGCATGAACGACATCGCCGCGGCCGGCGGCACCTCGAAGGCGCGCCTCTACCACTACTACGAGAGCAAGGAAGCGATCCTGTTCGACTTGCTGGACCGCTATACCCAGCGGCTGCTGGCGATCATCGGGCAGGTGGAGGCCACGGCGCAGCGGCGCAACCTGGACGAGCGCTCCGCGCTGCACGAACTGGTGCGCAGCTTCCTCGAGGAATACGAGCACTCCGCCACGCGCCACGTGGCGCTGTTGCACGACACCAAGTTCCTCAGCGACACGCAGCGCGAAATGATCCTGGACCGCCAGCGCGACGTGGTGTCCGCCGTCACACGCTTCCTGCGGCGCGCCTACCCGCAGCGCGTGACGGCGCAGAACCAGACGGCGCTGACCATGACGCTGTTCGGCATGATCAACTGGACCTTCACCTGGTTGCGGCCCGGCGGCCCGCTCAGCTACGCGCAGTTCGCCGAAGAAGTGATCGCGGTGCTGGAAAGGGGCTTCGGCTCGTGACCCCTGTGCACGTGGTCGTGATGGGCGTGGCGGGCTGCGGCAAGTCGGCGGTCGGCTTGCGGCTGGCCGACTCGCTGGCACTGCCGCTGATCGAGGGCGATGACTTTCACCCGAGCGGCAACATCGCCAAGATGAAGCAGGGCCTGCCGCTGGAGGACACCGACCGCGCCGGCTGGCTGCGCGAGCTGGCGGCGCAGCTGGCCCGCCATCCGGCAGGCGCCGTGCTCACCTGCTCGGCCCTGAAGCGGGCCTATCGCGACACCTTGCGCGGTGGCGCGCCCGGATTGCGCTTCGTCCACCTGGCACTGACCGTGCAACAGGCCATGCAGCGCGTGGCAGGCCGCACCGACCACTTCTACCCGCCCAGCCTGGTGGCCAGCCAGTTCCAGGCGCTGGAGGACCCTTCGGGCGAGCCCGGCGTGCTGGTGGTGGACGCCACGGCCGAGCTGGACGACATCGCGGCGCAGGCGGCGCAATGGCTGCGCACTTCGTAGAGAATTGCGGGCATGTCCAAAGCATTCGCCAGCCAGGCCGACATGGCCGACAAGCAGATCACCTTCCAGCAGCTTTCCGCGCATTGCTGGGCCTACACCGCCGAGGGCGACCCGAATTCCGGGGTGATCATCGGCGAACGCTTCATCATGGTGAGCGACGCCACGGCGACGCCCGCGATGGCGCGCGACCTCATCGCGCGCATCCGGGCCGTCAGCGACAAGCCGATCAAGTACGTGCTGCTCACGCACTACCACGCCGTGCGCGTGCTGGGCGCCAGCGCCTACGCGGCCGAGGGCGCCAGCGAAATCATCGCGAGCCAGGGCACCTTCGAGCTGATCGTGGAGCGCGGCAAGGAAGACATGCGCTCGGAGATGGAGCGCTTTCCGCGCCTGTTCCGCAATGCCGAATCGATCCCCGGCCTGACCTGGCCGACGCTGGTGGTGGACGGCAAGCTCACGGTCGACCTGGGCGGCGTGCGCGTGCAGGTCTGGTCGCCCGGGCCGGGCCACACGCGCGGCGACACCATCGCGTGGGTGGAGGAAGAGAAGACGCTCTTCTCCGGCGACCTGGTCGAGTACAACGCGGGCGTCTACACCGGCGACGCGCAGCTCGAGGAGTGGCCGGCCACGCTGCAGTCACTGCGCGCCTTGCAGGCCGAGGCGCTGGTGCCCGGCCGCGGCGAGGCGATGAAGGGCAACTCGCAGGTGAATGCCGCGCTCGACTACACCCAGCGCTGGGTCGAGACGCTCTACCGTTGCGCCAAGGAGGCGGCCGCCGCGGGCATGGACCTGAAGGCCGCGATGGAACACACGCGCAAGGCGATGGACCCGGTGTTCGGCCACGTGTTCATCTACGAACATTGCCTGCCGTTTGACGTGAGCCGGGCCTACGACGAAGCGCGCGGCATCAAGAACCCGCGCGTCTGGACGGCCGAGCGCGACCAGGAGATGTGGGCGTCGCTGCAGTCGTAGGAAGCCGCCTACGCGGGTGGGACATGCCGGACGACACCTGAGCTGTGCGGCGCTCCCTAAGCTTGGGATCCAACACCCAGGAGACGCACAGATGGCCCAGCAGGACAAGCCCGCACCGCGCACGCTGCAGCAACAGCCCCAGCACCACGCCAGCGACCCGCAGCAGCAGCAGCAGGGGTCGGCCGATTTCCAGTCCAAGCCGGGCGCGCAGGTCGAGGGCGAAGGCAGCTACTCGGCCACGCGCAACTACCAGAAGGACATCAAGGACTACCTGAAGGACGCCGACGTGCAGGCCGACGGCGAAGCGGCACGGCCGCGGTCGGCCGAAGAAGAGCGCGACATGGAAGAAGCCGAGCGCGAAGGCAAGTCGCACTCGAAGGGCGAGCGCTGAGCTTCCTCAGGGCGAAGAAGCGGCGGCGAGCTCGCGCAGGTCCTTCTGGTAACCGCGCAGCCGCTTGACCGCCTGCTGGCGTTGCGCGGGCGTCGTGCTTTCGTGCACGGCCGCCGCCATCTGGCAGCCTTCCTCCTGTACCGCCTGCTGGTAGGCGCGGTAAACCGGGTCGGGCGACTGGACCACCCGGGCTATGTATCCGCGTAGCGCGGCCCGCACCTCGGTGGCAGGGGCTTGCCCGCCGCTGTAGCGGCCCAGCACCTGCAGCAGGTCCTGCTGGCGGCGCACGCGCTCGGCCAGGTGGCGTTGCGGGTCGTACACCGACCGGTCGATGCCCGCGCGCAGCGCCGCACGCTGCGGCGCATCGAGATTGCCGTACACCATCTCCAGCCGGTCTTCGAACAGCTTGAAGCGCTTCTCCCGCATCTCGGCGGCGCCCAGGTCGGCCCAGTCCTTGCGGAACTTGCGGTTGTTGTCGGCAAACTTGCGTTCGATGTGCGCTCGCTGCTGCGGCGTCATCTGCGCCAGCAGCTTCTCGGCCGCGGGTTCGGCCTGTTCCCACGTGGCATAGATGCGCGCGATGGCTTCGGGCACCAAGGCGCAGGCCTGGGCCGCCGTGACCGGGCCGCTGGCCATCTGCTCCAGCCGTCCCAGCAGCTCGGCGATGCGCGGCAGCTCGCGCGCGCGGTGCCAGGCGTGCAGCCGGTCGATGTCTTCGCGCATCCCCATGGCCTGCGCTTCGCTGAAGTCGGCATAGCCGTCCAGCCACCAGTAGGCGATGTCGTCCAGCGTGTTGTAGCCGAGCTTGACCGCGCTGCAGCCGGCCAGCACGGCACCGAGCAGCAGCGCGCCGATAATCCTGCGGAAAGCGGCCTTCATGCCGCAGAGGATATGCCAATGGCAGCAGTCGACGTAGTGGTGATGGCCGCAGGCCTGGGCACCCGGATGAAGAGCCGCGTGCCCAAGGTGCTGCACCGGCTGGCCGGGCGGCCGCTGGTGGCGCACGTGCTGGGCAGCCTGGGCGAGCTGCAGGCGCGCCGCGTGGTGGTGATCACCGGGCACGAAGCCCAGCAGGTCGAAGATTCGGTGGCGGCCTGGGCGCAGCGTTCGGGCGTGCCGGTGCCCGCCTTCGCGCGGCAGCAGCCGCAGCTGGGCACGGGCCATGCCGTCATGCAGGCCGTGCCGCACCTGGGCGACGACGGCATCACGCTGGTGCTGAACGGCGACGTGCCGCTGGTGCAGGGCCGCACGCTGCGCTCGCTGGTCGATGCCTGTGGCGGCGACCGGCTGGCGCTGCTCAGCGTCGACCTGCCCGACCCCACGGGGTACGGGCGCATCGTGCGCGAGGGCGGCGCGGTGCGCTCGATCGTGGAGCACAAGGATGCGAGCGAAGCGCAGCGCACCGTCCGCGAGGTCTACACCGGCTTCATGGCGGTGCCCACGGCGCGGCTGAAGGCCTGGCTGCCGCGCATCGGCAACGACAACGCGCAGCAGGAGTACTACCTGACCGACCTGGTGAAACTGGCGGTGCAGGACGGCGTGGAAGTGGTGGCGACGAAGGTGGCCGACCGCGTGGAGGCCGACGGCGTGAACAGCCCGCGGCAGCTCGCCGAGCTGGAGCGCACCTGGCAGCTGCGCCAGGCCCAGGCCCTGATGGAGCAGGGCGTGCGCTTTGCCGACCCGGCGCGCTTCGACCTGCGCGGTACGCTGCAGTGCGGGCAGGACGTGCAGGTCGACGTCAACTGCGTGTTCGAGGGCGACGTGACGCTGGGCGACGGCGTGAGCATCGGCGCCAACTGCGTCATCGCCAACGCGCACATCGCGGCCGGCGCGGTGATCCACCCGTTCACGCACATCGACGGCGAGCAGGCCCGCGTTAGCGTGGGCGAGGGCGCATTGGTCGGCCCGTTCGCGCGCTTGCGCCCGGGCGCGCGGCTGGGCGCGCAGGTGCACGTGGGCAACTTCGTGGAGATCAAGAACGCCACGCTGGCCGACGGCGCCAAGGCCAACCACCTCGCCTACCTGGGCGACACCGACGTGGGCGCCCGGGTCAACTACGGCGCGGGCAGCATCACGGCCAACTACGACGGCGCCAACAAGCACCGCACGGTGATCGAAGCCGACGTGCACGTGGGCAGCAACTGCGTGCTGGTGGCGCCGGTGCGCATCGGCGCGGGCGGCACCGTCGGCGCGGGCAGCGTGATCACCAAGGACACGGCGGCCGGCGCGCTGTCGGTGGCGCGCGGCCGGCAGGTGAGCATCGCCAACTGGGAGCGGCCGAAGAAGCCGCCGAAGTGAGCTACTTCACCAGCGCCTTGTAAACCCGGTTCTCCGGCATCCTGTCGTAGTACTTGGCGTAGTCCGGGTCCTTTGGGTCCAGGTCGTGCAGTTCGCCGTCGACCAGTTTCTTGTCCAGCCGGAAGCTGCAGTACTCGTTGACGGCGTGGTCCGACGCCGGGTGAGCCACGGGCGCGATGCCCTTGCCGCGCAGAGCCTTCGTGATCTCGTCGATGACTTCCCGGCAGCGCGTGGGCGAAACCTCGCGCCCGTCGGGCCGGCCGTAGACATACAGCGTGAACTGCGTGCCGTCGGTCACGCGCCGGGCGCGCTCCATGCGGTCGACCAGCTCCTTGCGAATCCGTTCGCCCAGGCCGGGGTCCTTCAGCGTGCGTTCGCAGCGCGCGATTTCGGCCAGGGCCTTGTCGAACTTGACGACCTTGAAGCCGCCGAAAACTTCCGGGTTGCGCAGCAGGATGGGCAGCATCGTGTCCCACGCCTCGCCGAGCTGCTGCGGGTTGACCGAGACGTGGACCTTCTCGCCGGTGCGGATGCTGTGGCCGCCGTCGGCCAGGTCGTAGATCGCGTGGCTGTAGCACTCGAGGAACCTGGAGCCGTTGTGCAGCACGATGCCACGGCCCCGCCGCACGGTGAGCTTGTCTTCCCTGCCGCTTTCCACCAGCCTGCTGTAGCAGAACGACTCGACGTCAGGTTCCACGGACAGGGCGGCCCCGGCCTGCAGCAATTCACCCCTGGTGCGCATCTCGCCATGGTTCCATCGTGCCAGCCGGTTGGCAAGCGCGGGCTCAGGGCCTCGCCGGCAGCGGGATGCGTGGGTCGAACTTGGCGCGGTGCACGCTGAAGTAGGCCTTCACGTTGCGCACATTGGCGTCGGCAGTGAGCAGGCGTTGCGCAAGGGCCAGGTAGGCCGGCATGTCGGTCACGTGGACCACCAGCACGAAGTCCGGGCCGGGCGAGACCCGGTAGCACTGCTGCACCGAAGGGTCGGCGATGACGCGCTGTTCGAAAGCCTGCTGCTCCTCGCTGCCTTGCCGGTCCAGCGAGACCTCCACGATCGCCTGCAGGCCGTGGCCGATCACGGGTGCGAGCCGGTCGGTGCTGAGGATCGCCACCTGCCGCTCGATCAGCCCGGCCTCGCGCAGGCGCCGGATGCGGCGCAGGCAGGTGGGCGGCGAGATGTGGATGCGGCGGGCGATGGCCTCGTTGGTCAGCGAGGCGTCCGACTGCAGCAGGTCCAGCAGACGCAGGTCTGTTTCATCCAAGTCCACAGTTTGAAATTATATTCCTTCATGTCGACAGGATGAAAGAGTCTTCCGATTTCGGTCAAATATCGCAGGCCGATTGCAAGCCGGACCTTCTACAGTGCTGCCACACAGCAACAGGAGTCACCATGTGCGGCATCGTCGGCGCAGTTTCCACGCGCGACATCGTTCCCATCCTCGTGCAGGGCCTGCAGCGCCTGGAGTACCGCGGCTACGACTCTTGCGGCGTGGCGGTCTATGACGGCGGCCTGAAGCGGGCGCGCAGCACCGCACGCGTCGCCGAACTCATGGCGCAGGTCAACGAAGAGAAGATCCACGGCACCACCGGCATCGCCCACACGCGCTGGGCCACGCACGGTGCGCCGGCCGTGCACAACGCGCACCCGCACTTCAGCCACGGGCCCGGCGCCAACGCCGCGCAGGGACCGGGGCGCGTCGCCCTGGTGCACAACGGGATCATCGAGAACTACGAGGAACTGCGCGCCGGGCTGAAGGCGAAGGGCTATGCCTTTGCCAGCCAGACCGACACCGAGGTCATCTGCCATCTGGTCGACAGCCTGTATGACGGCGACCTGTTCGAGGCGGTGAAGTCGGCGGTCGGCCAGCTGCAGGGCGCCTATGCGATCGCCGTGTTCTGCAAGGACGAGCCGCACCGCGTGGTGGGCGCGCGCGCCGGCTCGCCGCTGGTGCTGGGCGTGGGTCGCGACGGCGAGCATTTCCTGGCGAGCGACGCCATGGCGCTGGCCGGCGTTACCGACCGCATCGCCTACCTGGAGGAAGGCGACGTGGCCGACCTGCAGCTGGGCAAGTTCTGGATCGTCGACCGGCAGCACAAGCCGGTGCAGCGCGAAGTGAAGACGGTGCAGGTGCACAGCGGCGCGGCCGAACTGGGGCCGTACCGCCACTACATGCAAAAGGAAATCTTCGAGCAGCCGCGCGCTATCGGCGACACGCTCCAGGGCGTGCAGGGCATCATGCCCGAGCTGTTCGGCGACGGTGCGTTCCGTGTTTTCCAGGAAGTCGAGCAGGTGCTGGTGCTGGCCTGCGGCACCAGCTACTACAGCGGCTGCACCGCCAAGTACTGGCTGGAAGGCATCGCGCAGATCCCCACGCAGGTGGAGATCGCCAGCGAGTACCGCTACCGCGACAGCGTGCCCCACCCGAAGACGCTGGTGGTCACCATCAGCCAGTCGGGCGAAACCGCCGACACGCTGGCCGCGTTGCGCCACGCCAAGTCGCTGGGCATGGCGCACACGCTGACGGTGTGCAACGTGGCGACTTCGGCGATGGTGCGCGAGTGCCGTTTCGCCTACCTCACGCGTGCGGGTGTGGAGATCGGCGTCGCTTCGACCAAGGCCTTCACGACGCAGCTCGCCGGCCTGTTCCTGCTGACACTGGCGCTGGCGCAGGCCAAGGGCCGATTGAGCGACGAGGAGGAGGCGCAGCACCTGAAGGCGATGCGCCACCTGCCCATGGCGCTCGCCGCGGTGCTGGCACTGGAGCCGCAGGTCATCAGCTGGGCCGAGGACTTCGCGGGCAAGGAGAACGCCCTGTTCCTGGGCCGCGGGCTGCACTACCCGATCGCGCTGGAAGGTGCGCTCAAGCTCAAGGAGATCAGCTACATCCACGCCGAGGCCTACCCCGCGGGCGAGCTGAAGCACGGGCCGCTGGCGCTGGTGACCGGCGAGATGCCGGTGGTGACGGTGGCGCCCAACGACGCGCTGCTGGAAAAGCTCAAGAGCAACATGCAGGAGGTGCGCGCGCGCGGCGGCGTGCTGTACGTGCTGGCCGACGCCGACTCGCACATCGAGTCCAGCGAAGGCATCCACGTGATCCGCATGCCCGAGCACTACGGGCCGCTCAGCCCGCTGCTGCACGTGGTGCCGCTGCAGCTGCTGGCGTACCACACGGCCTGCGCGCGCGGCACCGACGTGGACAAGCCGCGCAACCTGGCGAAGTCGGTGACGGTGGAGTGAGCCGTCCCATGCGCCCGCGCGCTGTGGGCAAGAAGGCGGCAGACCTCGCCGGCATGCTCCGGAAGGGACTCGCCCTGCACCAGGGTGGCCGCTTGCAGGAGGCCCGGCAGTGCTACGAGCAGATACTCGGCGTCGACCCGCGGCACTTCGACGCGTTGCAGTTGCTGGCCTCGCTCGCTGCCCAGTCGGGCCGCTTGCAGGAGGCCCTGGAGCTGTTCGACCGCGCCGTCCTGATCGACCGCACCAATGCGTCCGTGTTCAACAACCGCGGCAACACGCTCAACAAGCTGGGGCAGTTCGAAGCCGCCGTGGCAAGCTATTCGGAGGCGCTCAGGATCCAGCCGGACTATGCCGAGGCGCTCAACAACCGCGGCAGCGCGCTGAGGGAACTGGGGCGCTTCGACGAGGCCATGGCCAGTTTCGCGGAATCGCTGCGGGTGCGGCCCGACTATGCGGGGGCCCACTTCAACCGGGGGAATACCCTGCGCGACCTCCAGCGATTCGATGAAGCCCTGGAAAGCTATGGGCAAGCCCTGCGCATCCAGCCTGGCTTCGGCGAAGCCCACAACAACCGGGGCGTCGCGCTGCAGGAGCTTGGCCGATTCGACGAGGCCGAGGCCAGCTTCACGGAGGCGCTGCGAATCAACCCCGGCCATGCGGAGGCCGGCTACAACCGCGGGCTGCTGCGATTGCAGCTGTTCCGGTTCCAGGAAGGCTTGGCCGACTGCCGGGCCCGATGGGATGCCAGAAGCTTCAACAGCCGGCGTTTGAAGACCAGCATCGCGCCTTGCGTGCCTGGAGCCCTGCACGGCAAGGTGCTGCTGTGGGCCGAACAGGGCCTGGGCGACGAGGTCTTCTACGCGGGGCTGCTGCCGCAGGCCTTGGCGCACGATGCAGACTTCACGCTATCGGCCGACCGGCGGCTGCACCCGGTCCTGGCTCGATCCTTCCCGGGCATGCGGCTGCTCGACCGGCACCAACTGGCGCAGCTGCCGGTCGAAACGGGCTTCGATGCGCAGGCGCCGATCGGCGACCTCGGCTTGCTGCTGGAACTCGACGAGCCGGCCATCCGGGCTAGCCGCAGGGCGTACCTGCAGGCTGACCCGGTGCGCAGGGCACAACTGCTTGACGAGAATCCAGCGCTGGCAATGGGTGCGGTGTGCGGCATTGCCTGGCGCAGCGCCAACAAGCTGTTCGGCGAAGCCAAGAGCCTCCAGTTGCGGCAGTTCGCGCCGCTGCTGCGGATGCCCGGCGTCCGGTTCGTCAATCTCCAGTACGGCGCCGTCGATGCCGAGATCGAGGCGGTGCAGCAGGAACTCGGCGTCACGATCGATCGTGTCCAGGGCCTGGACCTCTTCAACGACATCGAAGGCCTGCTGGCGCTCATCGATGCGTGCAGCTTCGTCGTGACTTCCAGCAATGTGACGGCGCACCTGGCCGGGTCGATCGGCAAGCGTTCTGCCGTGCTGGTCCCCCACGGAGGAAAGGCGCGCCTCTGGTACTGGCACGACGGCGAGGGTGACAGCTTCTGGTATCCCGCCTTGCGCCTGTTCCGCCAGGGCGGCCGGCATGACTGGCAGGCGAGCGTGGACGCCTGTGGCGGATGGGCACGGGAGCTTGCGAAGTCGGTTACCGTTGTTGAGTGAGCGCCCCTGACCTTGCCGGCCTGATCGCGAAAGGGCTGGCCCTGCACCAGCAGGGCCGCCTGCAGGATGCCGCGCAGTGCTACGAACAGGTCCTCGCCGCCGATCCGCGCAACTTCGATGCCTTGCACCTGATGGCGGTGCTGCAGGCGCAGGCAGGCCGGCACCAGGAAGCCCTGGCCGGTTTCGACAGGGCGCTGGCGGTGAGCCAGTCCGAAGCTGCCCTCTTCAACAATCGCGGCAACACGCTCAAGCAGCTGGAGCGGGTCGACGAAGCCCTGGCCAGCTTCGCGCAAGCCCTCCGGCTCGATCCGGACTACACCCAGGCGCACCGCAACCTGGGGATGGCGCTGCACGAGCAGGGCCGGTTTGCCGACGCCGCCAGCAGCTTTGCGCAAGTCGTGAGGCTGCAGGCCGATTCGGCCGAGGCCTGGAACAACCTGGGCGTCGCCCAACAGGCCTGCGGCCGGCTCGACGACGCGCTGGCGAGTTATGCCGAAGCGATCCGCATCCGGCCCGGCTTCGCCGAGGCGCACTGCAACCGCGCGAACACATGGCAGGCACTGGGGCGCTGGGACGAAGCCCTGGCTGGTTATGCCGACGCGGCCAGGGTCCGCCCGGACCATGCCGATGCCTGGTTCGGGCGCGCGAACGTGCAACGCCAGCTCCATCGGTTCGACGACGCGCTGGAAAGCTATGGCAAGGCGATCCGGCTCAGGCCCGGCCATGCCGAGGCCTGGAACAACCGCGGGCTCGTCCTGGGCGCGCTGCAGCAGTACGGCGAGGCCATAGCCAGTTACTCGCAGGCCGTCCGTGTCCGGCCGGGCTACGCGGATGCGTGCTGCAATCGCGGCGTCGCGCAGCAGCAGGCCGGGCAGTTCGATGAAGCACTGGCGAGTTTCGGGCAGGCGCTTGCATGCGATCCCGGCCATGCCGATGCGCGCCTGAATCGCGGGCTGCTCCACCTGCACCTGCGCAGGTTTGCGGAAGGCTTTGCCGACGGCCTTTGTCGCTGGGACTCCAGCAAGTTCATCGGCCAGGGCCTGGGGACGAGCCTGCCCTCGTGCAGGCCCGGCGAGTGGCGCGGACGCATCCTGCTGTGGGCCGAGCAGGGGCTGGGCGACGAAGTGCTCTTTGCCGGGCTGCTGCCCCTCGTGCCCAAGGACGATGTGGCGCTCACGCTGTCGGCTGACCGGCGGCTGCATCCCGCCCTGCGCCGCTCGTTCCCGCACATCGAGCTGGTCGACCGCGTCGGGCTGGCGCAGCGCGGCGTCGACACGGCATTCGACGCCCAGGCTCCCATCGGCGATTTGGGCTACCTGCTCGGGCTCGACGAAGCGGCCATCCGCGCGAGCCGCAAGGCCTTCCTGTACGCCGACCCCGCGCGCAGGCAACAACAGCTTGCCGCCGACCCTGTGCTTCGAAGCGGGCGCCTCTGCGGCATAGCCTGGCGCAGCACCAACGCGTCGCTGGGCGCGGACAAGAGCCTGGCCTTGCTGCAGCTGGAACCCTTGCTCAAGACGCCCGGCTTGCGCTTCGTGAACCTGCAGTACGGGCCGGTGCATGACGAGATCGAGGCGGTGCGGGACCGCCTGGGTATCGACATCCACCAGGTTCCGGGCCTCGACCCTTTCGACGACATCGAGGGCTTGCTGGCATTGATCGACGCGTGCGACATCGTCGTCACCACGAGCAACGTGACCGCGCACCTCGCTGGCGCTATCGGCAAGAGGGCAGCCGTGCTGGTGCCTGCCGGCAAGGGCCGGATCTGGTACTGGCATGCGGGCGAGCAGCACAGCCTGTGGTATCCGAGCTTGCGCATGTTCGGCCAGCAGGACGTGCAAGCGTGCGCGGAGTGGGTGCTGCACGCATCGTGATGGTGGGCAGCAGAGCTGCCCACCCTACCGGAAGGCGCTGTATATCACGCCCCAGTTCACCAGCTGCGCCGACAGCTTGCCCTCGGCGTCCAGGAAGGGCGAGACGGCTTCGGCCAGCTGGTCGCGGTACGCCTGCACATCGGCCATCACCTGCTCGTAGAAGTCGCTGTACAGATAGGACATCTGGCTGCGGAACAGGTAGTCCGTGTCGAACTGCGCCGTGCGCACCACGCGCACGCCGTCGCAACTTTCAAAGCCGCACGCTCGCAGCCGGGCCGCGCCCCGAAGTTCCTCGAAGCTGCGTCCCTGGCCCTTGCTGCCGAAGCGGCCGTTCAAGCGCGCCAGCGCGGCAGCATAGGGCCGGCCTTCCAGATTCAGGAGGGTGTGCGTCACCAGCACCTTGCCGCCCGGCTTGAGTTGGCGTTCGATGTGCCCGGCCAGGCTGGCGGGCTCGATCCAGTGGATCGCCGACCCGATCACGAAGTGGTCGGCGGCTTGCGGCAGTGCCAGATCTTCCGCATTGACGTCGTGCTGGAGGAAGGTCACGTTCGGCTTGGCGATGCGGTGTTCGAGCATCTCGGCCGAGCCGTCCACGGCGAACACCGCCTTGCACGACGCCGCAAAGCCGGCAGCGAGCTCGCCCCGCCCGCAGCACAGGTCCAGCAGCACGCTGTCGGGCGTAGCCCCCAGCTTGGCCGCCGCATCCCGGAAGAACCGCGGCGCGTAGGGCGGGCGGAACTGGTAGTAAGCGGCGATCTGCGAGTGGGCGGCAATGGTCATCAGGTCGAAAGTATCGCCCAGGGGGTAACAGTTTGTTGGCGGCGGGGATTGGCGTTGACACTGCCCGGCCTGCGTTCTACGCTGCCCTGCATGATGCTGGATACCGCTGAGCGCGAGGAATCGCTCGCGCCCAACACGCAGACGGCTGCCGAAGCTGCTCGCTATGCCCTGCTGCGCCGCCTGGCCCCGTCGATGCGGCACCACCTGGTGGTCAACCTGCAGCCCATCGGCATGATCTACGAGGTGATGGACCGGCGGCTCAAGGCGCCCCAGCCGGACCTGGCCAGCGTGCATGAGAGCGCGCACAAGATCAACGGGTTCGCCCGCGCCGCGCTCAATTCGTGCCTGGACGTGGTGAGCTGGCTCGCGCCGGAAGAAGGCACCACGGTGGCCGTGGCCGACGGCGTGCGCGAATGTGCCAGCCTGCTCGCCACCAGCTTCAGCTTTCGCGGCTTTCCGCTGCGCAACGAAATCGGCTCGCCGGCGGGCACCGTGCGGCGCGCGGCGCTACGCAACCTGCTGACGGCGGCGCTCATCCATTGCACGGACCACCAGGAGCCGCCGGCTGAACTGGTGCTTACTGCCGAGACGCAGTCGCGCGGCATCCGCATCGACCTCACCCTCAAGCCGGGCAGCGGCGACGCGGGGTTCGCCAGCGAGCGCGATTACCGCGGCCTCGAATGGGCCGACGTCGAGGCGCTGGCGGCGGCCGAGGGCGTGGAACTGCATCGCGATGGCCACCGCCTGAGCCTCATGTTCCCCTGGGCTTGAAGCCCAGCTTCTTCATCGCGGCCGCCAGCGGCGCCGCGCTCTTCGCGTAGTCCGCCCACGGCTCGTTGCCGCGGTCCAGCCGCGTGTGCACCGTCGCCACGGTCCAGTGCGCGCCACTCTTCAGCCATGGCAGTTCGTCCCATCCCACCGGCACCGAGATGCCCAGCCCCGGCCGCGCGCGCGCCGACCAGGCGCAGGCGGTGGTCGCGCCGAAACCGTTGCGCAGGTAGTCGATGAAGATGCGGCCCACGCGGTTCTTCGGGCCGCTCCTGGCCACGAAACGGTCCGGCAGCGTGTGCGCCAGGTGCAGCACGACGGCTTGGGAGAAGTCCTTCACTGTGTCCCAGCCGAAGTGCTTCTTCAGCGGCACCACCACGTGCAGGCCCTTGCCGCCGCTGGTCTTCAGGAAGGCCGGCAGCCCCAGTTCGCCCAGCAGCGTGTGCACCAGTTCCGCGGCCTCCTGCACCTGCTGCCATGCGACGCCTTCGCCGGGGTCGATGTCGAAAGTCATGCGATCGGGCTTGTCGATGGCGGTCTTCACGCCGTTCCACGTGTGCACTTCGACCATGTTCATCTGCGCGGCCCACAGCAGGCCTTCGGGCCTGGCAATCTCCAGCATCGGTTCGTGGCCGGGAAAGACCGACGGGTCCAGCGCCGCCACGCCCGGCATCCGGTAGCGCTCCAGGTGCTTCTGGAAGAACAGCTGCCCGCCGATGCCGTCGGGCGCGCGCACCATCGCGATGGGGCGGCCTTTCAGGTGCGGCATCATCAACGGCGCGACGAGCGAGTAGTAGCGCACGAGCGCGATCTTGGTCAGCCCCGACTCGGGGTCGATCACGCGGTCGGGGTTGCTGATGCGCAGCTTCGGCGGCAACGACGGCGGTTCCATCGCCTGTTCCACCGTCACCCTGGAAGCCGGCTTGTCGCCGCGCAGGCCGTGGAAGACCGAATGCCGGATGCGCCCGTCGCGCGTCCACTCGCCGAAGGAAACTTCGCACACCAGCTCGGGCTTGACCCAGTTGGCCTGCCGCGGGATGGCGGTGCCGGCGGTGAATGGGCTGCGCGCGGCCTGCAGCGCCAGCAGCCGCTTGTGCAGGTCGCGCAGCGTCTTCTCGCTGAATCCCGTGCCCACGTTGCCGGCGTAGCGCAGCTTGCCGCCTTCGTGCACGCCCAGCAGCAGCGAGCCCACGCCCGTGCGCGAGCCCTTGGGGTCGGTGTAGCCGCCGACCACGAACTCCTGCCTGAGCTGGCACTTGAGCTTGATCCAGTCCGCCGAGCGCCGCGTGACGTACGGCGAACCGCGGCGCTTGCCGATCACGCCTTCCAGCCCGAGCTTGCAAGCCGATGCGAGCACCTGCGCCGGCGGCGCGTCGAACTCCTCGCTGAAGCGCACGTTGGCGTGCGGCTGCCGCTCGACGATGCGCTTCAGCACGGCGCGGCGCTCTTCCACGCGCACCTGCCGCAGGTCGTTGCCGGCGCAGTAGGGCAGGTCGAACAGGTAGTAAACGATGTCCCTGGTGCGCGCCGAGTCGAAGGCGCCCTGCAGCGCCTGGAAGTCGGTAGCCGACTTCTCGCCCGGCATGACGATCTCGCCGTCGTACCAGCCATCGGGCAGCTCCATCTCCTGCAGCGCGGCGGCCAGGTGCGGCAGCTTGTGCGTCCAGTCGTTGCCGTTGCGCGTGACCAGCCGCACCTGGCCGCGCTCGGTACGCGTGGCCATGCGGTAGCCGTCGAACTTGACCTCGTACAGCCAGGCCGCAGCGTCTTGCGGCGGTGCGGCCACCAAAGTGGCCAGCTGCGGCTGCAGCGACTTGGGCAGCGCGGCCGGGGTGGCGCCGGCGGGCGGGCCGGCATGGTGGGCAGCAGAGCTGCCCACCCTACTCACGCTGTCGGGCATTTCATCGACCACGCTGAATTCTGCGGCCGGCCGCGCGTACTCGTCGCGCTCCTTGATCAGCAGCCAGGCGCCGCCGCGGCCCTTCATCTGCACCAGCGTCCAGTGGCCGCGCAGCTTGTGGCCCCGCAGCTCGAACTTGAGCTTGCCTTCGCGATAGCCCTGCTCGGGGTCGCCGACCGGGTGCCAGGTGCCCTTGTCCCAGATGATCACCTTGCCCGCGCCGTAGTTGCCGGCGGGAATGGTGCCTTCGAATCGGTTGTACGAGATCGGGTGGTCTTCGGTCGGGGCGGCCATGCGCTTGTCGGCCGGGTCGAAGCTGGGGCCCTTGGGGACGGCCCAGCTCTTCATGGTGCCACCGAGCTCCAGGCGGAAGTCGTAGTGCAGCCGCCTCGCCCAGTGCTTCTGGACGACGAAGCTGCGCAGCCCTTCGTTCGCGACGCCACCCTCCGCGGGTTCGGGGGTGGCGTCGAAGTTGCGCTTGCCGCGGTACAGCCGAAGTGCGTCCTTTCCCATCGCGGCGTCAGCAGCTGTCGCGCAGCGTCCTGATCTCGTCGTGGTTGCGGATGACGCCTTCGTTCATGCGCTGCACCACCTGCCGGATGTGCGGGGGCAGCGGCTTGTCCAGCGCCTTGCGGAAGCGCGCCTTGGCGTTGTCTTCGCCGCGCTCAGCCTCGTTCAGCACCGCCTTGTCGTCGTAGGTGCCGAGCATGGATTTCACGGCGACCCAGCCGCGGTGCATCGCCCCCATGGTGCTGCCGCCCTGCTCGGGCGTGCCGCCGCACTGCCGCACCAGGTCATCGAGCTCCTGCGCTGCGGCGCGGCACTCGTCCGCGTGCTTCAGGAACACCGACTTCAGGTCCGCGGCCCTGGCCTGCTCGGCGCATTCGCGGAATCCGTACTCGCCGTCGCGGCTGCACTCCACCAGGTCCTTCAGCACGTCGACCACGTCGGCCGTGTCGCCGCTGTTGTCACCGGCGGACTGGGCCTTGCCGACCATGGCAGCGGCGCCGGTGGCGCCGGCACCCGACTCGCGCAATTGCGACTGCACCCGGTCCCACGCGGCACGGCTTGCCGGGCGTGCGTCCTCCCATGTGAGCCGCGAGGACTCGCGCTTCGACTGCCATTCGGCAGCCAGCCGCGGTTCGATCGACGACCAGTCGCTCTCTTCGTAGTCAGTGCCGCCGGTCACGCCCAGCCGGTAGGCCGGCCCGTAATCGTCGAACGTGTTGCCGGTGCGGTAGTACGGCTCGCCAGTGTAGCGCTCGCGCCAGTGGGTTTCCTCGGCGGTCGGGTTCACGCGCTCGGCCGCAGCCTTGCCCGCGAAACCGCCGGCCACTGCGCCCACGGCGCCTCCCAGCACCATGCCCACCGGCCCGGCCATCGCGCCGACACTGGCGCCGGCTGCGGCGCCACCGGCCGCCCCGAGTCCGGTACCCACGGGGTGCGAGCCGGGCTCATCGGTGATGGGGTCGCGGTTGAGGTCATGACGTTCGTCGCGTTCTTCTGCAGACATCGAAAAACTCCTTCTTTCGGGAAACTGCCCCGGTCCTGCAATGGTGGCGGCCCACGCCGCGCCAGGCGGCAAGCCGATCGGGGCAGTGCCTGTAGGACATGCCTCGCAACGCGGCGGCGCACACCGCTTGGATGCGCAGTCCTACAGCCGTGGTGGCCCGGCTCATGCAACCTTGCCCGAACACCGGCACCCCAGCCATGAAGTACTCCTTGCGCAAGACGCCCTCCCACCTGCACCTCGTCTACAAGTACGGCGAGCCGGGTGGCGGCGTCATCGGCCGCAACATATCGCTCGCGATCGAAGGCCCCGTGCTGACGCTCGACATCGACCTCGAAGCCAACCTGCGGGCACGCAACAAGAGCTCCACGTGGTACGTGAGCGCCATGTTCCTCGCGCGCAACCCGCACAAGCTGAAATCCGTGCAGTGCCCCGACAACCTGGTGCGCTCGCGCCTCATACGCGCCTGGGAACAGGTGACGCACCCCGTGCTGAAGCTGCGGCTCGACCTGGGCGGCCACGGCCGCTTCGTCTACGAGGTGTCGCCGCACTCCCTGTTCATGGGCGGGGTGCAGCTCGACGTGCGCGAGTTCCGCGAAGAGCAGGAAGCCGACGTCGAGACGATGGGCGCACCCGCAACCGACTCCAACCCTACACGCCACCACGCATGACCCCCACGATCCAAGCGATGCTGAGGGCTGCTGCAGCCTGCCTGGTCGGGCTGGCCACCCTGCCCGCCTTTGCCGACGCTGCCGGCCTGCGCGCCAAGTACGAAAGCCTGCGCAGCGAGTTGGCCAGCAACCCGTACCAGCGCGCCATCCACATCGACTCCGCCGAGGGCGAGCGCCAGCTGCGCGGCGACGTCTACGCGGTGCTCGAGCACCCGCATGCGCGCGTGGTGCAGGGCATGCGCGAAGCCGCGCAGTGGTGCGACATCATGATCCTGCCGTTCAACACCAAGTACTGCCGCGCGGTCGACGGTGACGAGGCGGGGCGGCTGGCGGTGCGCATCGGTCGCAAGTACGACCAGCCGGTGGAGAACGCCTACCGGCTCGACTTCGAGTACCGCAACGTGGCGGCGGGCAGCGACTACTTCGAGAGCCGGCTCATGGCCCGCGAGGGTCCGTTGGGTACCCGCGACTACCGCATCACGGTCGCCGCGATCCCGCTCGATGCGCACCGCAGCTTCATGCACCTGAGCTATTCATACGGCGTGGGCACCGCCGGCCGCTTCGCGATGCAGGCCTACCTGGCGACGTCGGGCTCGGACAAGGTGGGATTCACGGTGGTCGGCAAGGAAGACGGCGGCCAGCCGAAGTTCATCGGCGGCGTGCGCGGCGCGATCGAGCGCAACGTGATGCGCTATTACCTGGCGATCGACGCCTACCTGGACTCGCTGGACTCGGCGAAGCACCTGCAGGTGGACCGGCGCATCCAGCAGTGGTTCAATGCGACGGAGAAGTACCCGCGGCAGCTGCACGAGATGGATCGCACGACCTACGTGACGATGAAGCGCCGCGAGTACGAGCGGCAGCAGTCGGTGGCCATCCAGTGAAGCCGGCGTGGGCGACGCCTGCGGCGCGCCACCGCCTCTGCGGGCGCTCCAAGCGGACGGCCGTTGGCCGCCGCTGAGCGCCCGCAGCGCGTGCGTGACGCACGCGCGTATGGGACGTCATGCACGGGCCGGCAATCAGCGGCCGGCGGCGCAACGCCGCGCCACCGGCGTCGGCATTGCGCCTACTTGAGCCCCGCAGCAGCCCGCAGCGCCTGGGCCTTGTCAGTGCGCTCCCAAGTGAACTCGGGCTCGTCGCGGCCGAAGTGGCCGTAGGCGGCGGTCTTCTCGTAGATCGGCCGCAGCAGGTCCAGCATCTGGATGATGCCCTTGGGACGCAGGTCGAAGTGGTCGTGCACCAGCGAGGCGATCTGGTCGTCGGGGATCACGCCCGTGCCTTCGGTGTACACCGTCACGTTCATCGGCTTGGCCACGCCGATGGCGTACGCCACCTGGATCTGGCACTGGCGCGCCAGGCCGGCGGCCACGATGTTCTTGGCGACGTAGCGCGCGGCGTAGGCCGCCGAGCGGTCCACCTTCGACGGGTCCTTGCCCGAGAAAGCGCCGCCGCCGTGCGGGCAGGCGCCGCCGTAGGTGTCGACGATGATCTTGCGGCCCGTGAGGCCGCAGTCGCCCTGCGGGCCGCCGATGACGAAGCGGCCGGTCGGGTTAATCAGGTAGCGCGTGTCCTTCAGCCACTGGCTGGGCAGCACCGGCTTGATGATCTCTTCGATGATCGCTTCGTTGAAGGCGGGCAGCATGTGCTTGCCGTCGCTCATCTCGGGGCTGTGCTGCGACGACAGCACCACGGTGTCGATGCTGTGCGGCTTGCCGTCGACGTAGCGCATCGTGATCTGGCTCTTGGCGTCGGGGCGCAGGAAGGGGAGGCTGCCGTCCTTGCGCTTCTGCGCCTGCCGCTCCACCAGCCGGTGCGCGTAGTAGATCGGCGCGGGCATCAGCTCGGGCGTCTCGTCGCAGGCATAGCCGAACATCAGGCCCTGGTCGCCGGCGCCGGTGTTCAGGTAGTCGTCGCTCGCGTGGTCGACGCCCTGGGCGATGTCGCTGGACTGCTTGTCGTAGCAGACCATCACCGCGCAGCCCTTGTAGTCGATGCCGAACTCGGTGTTGTCGTAGCCGATGCGCTTGATGGTGTCGCGCGCGACCTGGATGTAGTCGACGTGCACGCCCGGCTTGGTGGTGATCTCGCCGGCCAGCACCACCAGGCCGGTGTTGGTCAGCGTCTCGGCCGCCACGCGCGCGCGCGGGTCCTGCGTGAAGATCGCATCGAGGATCGCGTCGGAGATCTGGTCGGCCACCTTGTCGGGGTGGCCCTCCGAGACGGATTCGGACGTGAAGAGGAACTCGTTCGCCATTTGAATAAACTCCGCGGGTTGCACTGAAGGCGCGTTGCCTGCCGCCGGAGCTTGGGGCGAACGCTTTAGCAGGATTTACTGGGTCGCCCTGCAAGTAGTTCATAACTCGGCGACCCGCCTATTTTAACCGAGCGTGAAAACCCTCTTTCGCCTGCTGTCCAGGCTGCCGTTGCCGGTGCTGCACGCACTGGGCGCAGCCATGGGCTGGCTGGCATTCCTGTTGTCGCCGACCTACAGGCGGCGCTTCCTGGGCAACGCGGCGCAGGCGGGCTATGGCTTTGCCGAAGTGCGGGGCGCCATCGGCGAAGCCGGCAAGATGGCGGGCGAGGCGCCGCGCCTGTGGTTCGGCGCACCGGTGGCCGCCGCCTGGGAGAACGAGCAACTGGTGCGCGAAGCGCTGGACCGACAGCGCGGGCTCATTTTCCTCACGCCGCACCTGGGCTGCTTCGAGATCACCGCGCAGGCCTACGCCCAGCGCTTCGGCCCGGTCACGGTGCTTTACCGCCCCGCGCGCAAGGCCTGGCTGCGCGGCCTGGTGGACACCGCCCGCACCCGGCCCAACCTGTCGACGGCCCCGGCCACACTGGCCGGCGTGCGGCAGATGCTGCGCGTGTTGAAGGGCGGCGGCGTCATCGGCCTGCTGCCGGACCAGGTGCCGCCGCAGGGGCTGGGCGTGTGGGCGCCGTTCTTCGGGCGGGACGCCTACACGATGACCTTGCCGGCACGGCTGGTCCAGCAGACCGGCTGCGCCGTACTGCTGATCTGGGGCGAGCGGCTGCCCTTCGGTCGTGGCTACCAGGTGCGCGTGCGGCCATGGCAGGGTGAACTGCCGGCCGACATGTCCGCAGCGGCGGCCCAGGTCAATGGCCAGATGGAGCGGCTGGTGCGCGAATGCCCGCAGCAGTACCTGTGGGGCTATGCGCGCTACAAGACGCCGCGGCAGGAGCTGGCCCCATGATTTCGCGCCTGGGCATCCTGTTCATGCGGCTGCTGGCCCGCCTGCCGCTGGGCGTGGTACGTGCCATGGGATGGGCGCTGGGCTGGGTGCTGTATGTGCTGGTGGTCCCGCGCCGGCGCATCGTGCGGCGCAACCTCGAGGTGTGCTTCCCGCAGCTCGATGCACGCCAGCGCGAAGCCCTGGCGCAGCGCGTGTTCATCCTGTTCGCCCAGGCTTGGCTGGACCGCAGCTGGCTGTGGCATGGCGAGCCCGGGCTCACGCGCCGGCGGCTCAACCTGACCGGCGCCACCTCGGAGCTCGAGGGCGAAAGCCCCACGCTGATCTTCGCGCCGCACTTCGTCGGCATGGACGCCGGCTGGACGGCGCTGACGCAGCAGGTGCCGCGCAAGTTCGTCGGCATCTACACGCAGCAGGCCAACCGCATCCTGGATGCGTGGATGCTGCAGGGCCGCCACCGCTTCGGCGAGGCGCGGCCCTTCGGGCGGGCCGAGGGCGTGCATGCGCTGGCCGGGGCGCTGAGGCGCGGCGAAGTCATGTACTTGCTGCCCGACATGAACTTCGGGCCGGAGGAGTCGATCTTCGTGCCGTTCTACGGCATGCAGGCGGCCACCGTGCCGTCGTTGTCGCGCTTTGCGCGCCTGGGCAAGGCCAAGGTGGTGCCGGTGGTGACGCGGCTCACGCCGCAAGGCTACGACGTGCAGGTGATGCCTGCCTGGGCCGGTTTCCCGAGCCGCGACATGGCCGCCGACACGGCGCTGATGAACGAACGGCTGCAGGGGTATATCGACGGCATGCCCGAGCAGTACTACTGGGTGCACAAGCGGTTCAAGACGCGGCCGGAGGGCGAGCGGCCGGTGTATTGAGGAAGGCCTCGAGCCGCTCGATCACGAAAGCGGGCCGCTCATGGATGATCCAGTGCGTCGCGCCCGGCACTTTCTCCAGCGTGAGGTCGGGGATGTACGCATCGAGCCCGTCGATCAATTCCCGCGGCAGCGCGGCATCCTCCATCGCCCACAACACCAGCGTCGGCAGGTCCACCGCCAGCATCGCATGCGGCAGCTCGATGGCGGCAGCACCCGGGTCGTCGGGACGCGGCGGGCGCAGCGGCGAGGCGCGGTAGTAGTTGCAGCCGCCGGTGAGGCTGGCGTCCCACACCTCGCGATAGCGTTGCTTCACCTCTTCGGTCAGCCATGCCGCGCCGCCGAAGAACTGGAACAAGCGCCGGTAGCCGTCTGCGCGCAGCAACGCCTCGGCGTCCGGCCGGATCAGGAAGTTCATGTAGGCGCTGGCCGCCTGCTGCCGCGGGTTCGATTTCAGCTCGCGCAGGAAAGTCCCCGGGTGCGGCGAATTCACGATGGCCAGCTTCTTCGCCAGCTGCGGCATCTGGTTGGCCAGGTTCCAGGCCACCGCGCCACCCCAGTCGTGCGCCACCAGCATGTCGAGCGGCGCGCCTTCGATGGCAATCAAGGCGGCGATGTCCTGCACCAGGTGCTTGGCGCGGTAGGCGCTGACTTCCACCGGCTGGCTCGAATGCTCGAAGCCGCGCAGGTTGGGTGCCACGCAGCGATAGCCGCGCGCCGCAAAGTGGGCCAGCACTTCGTCCCAGATGAAGGCAGCCTCGGGAAAGCCATGCAGGAAGAGCAGTGCCGGGCGGCCGCGCTCGCCGGCGGCGCGGCACGACAGTGTGATGCCGTGCGGCAGGGGCTGCTGCCAGGTTTCGATCATGGGGCGGGCCCGGCCGCGTGCGTCCACTGCCAGAGCAGCAGGGCCGTCTCTTCCACGCCCTGCTTCTTCAGGGCGGAAAACAGCCGCACTTCTCCGCCTGCGGTCTGCAATTTGGCAATCGACAGCGCCTTGTTGGCCTCGGAGCGATTGAGCTTGTCGGCCTTGGTGAGCAGCACCAGGAAGTGCAGGCCGGCTTCGACGCGCGGTCGGATCACCTCCAGGAGGATGTCGTCCAGCTCGGTCAGCCCGTGCCGCGGGTCGCACAGCATCACCACGCCGCGCAGGTTGGCGCGCGTAACCAGGTAGTTGGCCATCACCTGCTGCCAGCGGATCTTGTCCTGCCGCGGTACGGCGGCGTAGCCGTAGCCGGGCAGGTCCGCCAGCACGGCGTCGGTCACCCCCTGCTTGCCCAGGGAAAACAGGTTGATGGCCTGGGTGCGGCCGGGTGTCTTGGACGCATAGGCCAGCCGCTTTTGCTGGGTGAGCGTGTTGATGGCGGTGGACTTGCCGGCGTTGGACCGGCCGACGAAGGCGATCTCGGGCAGGTCGTGGTCCGGCAGGTGTTCGAGTCGGGGGGCGGTGGTGAGGAAGCGGGCCGTGTGCAGCCAGGCGAGCGCCTGGGCGCCGGGGGTGGGGGTCATGGGCTCATTGTAGAATCCCGGGGTTTTGCGCCAAAGAAACCAACCCCGGACCATGAAGTCCCCGACCATGAAGTCGATAGCCTCCCTGCTGCTGGCCGCCGCTGCGGCCTTCGCGTTCCCTGCCGCGGCCCAGCAGCCCGCCGCCAGCGCGCCGGTTACGGCCGCCAAGGTGGACGCCGCCGCCGGCGAGGCCAAGTACGCCGCCGTGTGCGCCGCCTGCCATGCCGCCGACGGCAACTCGGGCACCCCCGCCAATCCCAAGCTGGCGCAGCAGCACCCCGAATACATCGTCAAGCAGCTGCAGGAATTCAAGGCGGGCAAGCGGGCCAGCCCGATCATGCAGGGCTTTGCGGCGCAGCTGACCGAAGCGGACATGAAGAACATCGCCGCCTTCCTGGGCGCGAAGAAGAACAAGCCGGGCTTCGCCAAGGACAAGGAACTGGTCGCGCTGGGCGAGCGCATCTACCGCGGCGGCATCATGGACCGCCAGGTGGCGGCCTGCGCCGGCTGCCACAGCCCCAACGGCGCCGGCATCCCGGCGCAGTTCCCGCGGCTGGGCGGCCAGCACGCCGACTACACCGACGCGCAGCTCAAGGCCTTCCGCGACGGCGCCCGCAAGAACAGCCTGCAGATGACGCAGATCGCCGCCAAGATGAACGACCGCGAAATCAAGGCCGTGGCCGACTACATCGCCGGTTTGCGCTGAACCAAACGCCTGCGGCAGACTCTGGCAAGGGCGGGGCTTCCGGAAAGGGGCCCCGCCCTTCTTCCTTCCAGGAGCCCCATGACCGAACCGAAGACCACCCCCTCCCGCGCGCTGCTGGAGCTGGTGTCGTCGATGCGCTTCGCCATCGCGCTGCTCACGGTGATCTGCATCGCCTCGGTCATCGGCACGGTGATCAAGCAGCACGAGCCGGCGAGCAACTACGTCAACCAGTTCGGGCCATTCTGGTCCGACGTGTTCCTCACGGCGCGGCTCAACGCGGTGTATTCCGCACCGTGGTTCCTGCTGATCCTGGCTTTCCTGGTGGTCAGCACGTCGCTGTGCATCGCGCGCAACACGCCCAAGATCCTGGCCGACCTGCGCTCGCTGAAGGAAGACATCCGCGAGCAGAGCCTGCGCGCCTTCCACCACCGGGCGCAGGCGCAACTGGCTGGTGAGACGCCGGAAGGGGCCGCGCAGCGCATCGGCCATTCGCTGGCTTCGGGCGGCTGGAAGGTCAAGCTGCAGCAGCGCGGCGACACCGGCTGGATGGTGGCGGCACGCACCGGCGCGGCCAACAAGCTGGGCTACCTCGCCGCGCACAGCGCCATCGTGCTGGTGTGCCTGGGCGGGTTGCTGGACGGCGACCTGATCGTGCGCGCGCAGATGTGGCTGGGCAACAAGACGCCCTTCACCGGCGGCGGCATGATCGCCGACGTGCCGCAGCAGCACCGCCTGGCCAGCAACAACCCCACGTTCCGCGGCAACCTGCTGGTGGCCGAAGGCACGCAGTCGTCCACCGCGGTCCTGACCCAGTCCAACGGCATCCTGCTGCAGGAGCTGCCGTTTTCGGTGGAGCTGAAGAAGTTCACGGTCGAGCATTACTCCACCGGCATGCCCAAGCTGTTCGCCAGCGAGATCGTCATCCACGACCGCGAAACGGGCAAGCAGGTGCCCGCGCGCGTGGAAGTGAACCGGCCTGCCAGCTACAAGGGCATCGAGATCTACCAGTCCAGCTTCGACGACGGCGGCTCCGCGGTGAAGCTGGCGGCGCTGCCGATGGACGGCCGGGGCAAGCGCTTCGAAATCGAAGGCACCATCGGCGGCACCTCCCCCCTGACGCGCGGGCAAGGCGGCGGCGCCGACAAGATGACGCTGGAATACACCGGCCTGCGCGTGATGAACGTGGAGGACCTGGGCGCCGGCGCCGGGGCGGCCGACACGGCGCGCATGGACCTGCGCGGCGGGCTGGAGGCGCGCCTGGGTGCCGCCAACAAGACCCAGTCGAAGAAGGAACTGCGCAACGTCGGCCCCAGCATCACCTACAAGTTGCGCGACGCGGCGGGCCAGGCGCGCGAATTCCACAACTACATGCTGCCGATCGAGCTGGGCGAAGGCGTGCCGGTGTTCCTGCTCGGCATGCGCGAGACGCCGGCCGACTCGTTCCGCTACCTGCGCGTGCCGGCCGACGAGAACGGCACGCTCGAGGGCTTCCTGCGGCTGCGCGCGGCACTGGCCGATGCGGCGCTGCGCGAGCAGGCCGTCCAGAGCTACGCCGTCAAGGCGACCGACCCGGCCAAGCCCGAGCTGGCCAGGCAGCTGGCGGCGTCGACCGGCCGTGCGCTGGCGATCTTCGCGGGCGCATCGCCCACCGGCGCGGGCCGTGCCAACGGCGGGCTGCAGGCAATTTCGGACTTTCTCGAGGCCAACGTGCCCGAGGCCGAACGCGCGCGGGCGGGCGAGGTGCTGGTGCGCATCCTGAACGGCGCCCTGTTCGAGCTGGCGCAGCTGGCGCGCGAGCGCGACGGCCTGAAACCCATGGTGTTCAACGAGCAGGCACAGCGCTTCATGACGCAGGCCGTGCTGGCGCTGTCCGACGTGCACGCCTACCCGGCGGACCTGGCCTTCCAGCTGAAGGACTTCAAGCAGGTGCAGGCCAGCGTGTTCCAGGTGACGCGCTCGCCCGGCCACTACATCGTGTACCTGGGTTGCGCCTTGCTGATACTGGGGGTTTTCGCGATGCTGTATGTTCGCGAACGGCGCGCCTGGGTGTGGCTGGCCCGCACGGGCGAGGCGACCGAGGCGACGCTCGCGATGTCGTCGAACCGCCAGGTGATGGACAACGACCGCGAGTTCGCACAACTGAAGCAGGCCCTGCTGGGGGTGAGCCCATGAATACCACGACCACCACGACAACCACCTACACGCTGCAGGTCACCGTCGGGCAGCGGCGCAACTGGCTCGACTGGCTGTTCGCCATCGCGGTGATGGCGGGCGGCGCCTTTGCCTTCATGCAGTACGGCCAGTACATGGACGTCTACGAAAAAGGCATCCTGGTCGGCGCGGTGCCGGCCGCGATCTGGATCGCCTGGTTCTGGCGGCCGGCGCGCAACCTCATGGCGGTGGTGGCCGTGTTCGCGCTGCTGGCCGTGTGGGCCTACCAGGGCACGCTGGCGCGGGCCGAGAGCGTGTTCTGGCTCAAGTACTTCCTGTCGAGCCAGTCGGCCATCCTGTGGATGAGCATGCTGTTCTTCATGAGCACGGCGTTCTACTGGTTCGGCATGCTCGGCGGCGGCCAGGCCGCGACGATGGAATCGATCGGTTCGCGGCTGGCCTGGGTGGCCGTGGGCATGGCGCTCATCGGCACGCTGGTGCGCTGGTACGAAAGCTACCTGATCGGCACCGATGTCGGGCACATCCCGGTGAGCAACCTCTACGAAGTGTTCGTGCTGTTCTGCTGGCTCACCACCGCGTTCTACCTGTACTTCGAGGACCAGTACGCCACGCGCGCGCTCGGCGCCTTCGTCATGCTGGTGGTGAGCGCGGCGGTCGGCTTCCTGCTCTGGTACACGGTGGTGCGCGAGGCGCACGAGATCCAGCCGCTGGTGCCCGCGCTGCAAAGCTGGTGGATGAAGCTGCACGTGCCCGCCAACTTCGTCGGCTACGGCACCTTCGCGCTGTCGGCCATGGTGGCCTTCGCCTACCTGATCAAGCAGCAGGCGGGCGAGACGCGCTGGTACAAGCTGGCGCCGCTGTGGCTGCTGGGCGTGGTGCTGTGCTTCGAGCCGGTGGTGTTCCGCAAGTCGGTCGACGGCAGCGGCAGCTACTGGGTGGTGTATTTCGGCATCTCCGCGCTGATCGTCGCGGGCATCCTGTGGGGCCGCCGCCGCATCGCCGAGCGCCTGCCGCCGCTGGAGATCCTGGACGACGTGATGTACAAGTCCATCGCGGTCGGCTTCGCCTTCTTCACCATTGCCACCGTGCTGGGCGCGCTGTGGGCGGCCGAGGCCTGGGGCGGCTACTGGAGCTGGGACCCCAAGGAGACCTGGGCGCTGATCGTCTGGCTCAACTACGCGGCATGGCTGCACATGCGGCTGATGAAGGGCCTGCGCGGCACCGTGTCGGCCTGGTGGGCGCTGGTCGGGCTGGCCGTCACCACTTTTGCTTTCCTCGGCGTGAACATGTTCCTGTCGGGACTGCACAGCTACGGGGAACTGTAAGGACTGCCGGCCGCCGGCCGACTGACCGCTGTACAAGGAGTGCGTCCATGCTGATCAAGACCGACCGCCAGGGTTTCGACCACCCGATCCCCAGCGAGATCGCGCCGGCTGCCGCGTATGCGGGCCGCCGAGGCTTCCTGAAGGCGCTGGCCGCAGGCGCGGGCGGCGCCACGCTGGCGGCCTGGGCGCAGCGGGAAGCCTTCGCGCAGGTGCAGCGGCCGGGCAAGCTGGCGCCGCTGAACACCATCAAGTCCAACGTGGCGGGCGCCACCACGGTGGAGAAGCTCACGCCCTACCTGGACGCCAGTAGCTACAACAACTATTACGAGTTCGGCACCGACAAGTCGGACCCGGTGCGCAACGCCCACACGCTCAAGCCGACGCCGTGGACGGTGGAGGTCGAAGGGCTGGTGAAGAAGCCGGGCAAGTACGCGCTGGAAGACCTGCACAAGCTGGCCGGGCTGGAAGAGCGCATCTACCGCCTGCGCTGCGTCGAAGGCTGGTCGATGGTGATCCCGTGGGTCGGCTACTCGTTTGCCACCCTGGCGCAGCGCGTCGAGCCGCTGGGCAACGCGAAGTACGTCGAGTTCCTGACGCTGGCCGACCCCAAGCAGATGGGCTACCTGAACACGCGCATCCTCGACTACCCGTACGTCGAAGGCCTGCGCATGGACGAGGCCATGCACCCGCTGACGTTGCTCACGTTCGGCATGTACGGCGAGGTGCTGCCCAACCAGAACGGCGCGCCGGTGCGCATCGTGGTGCCGTGGAAGTACGGCTTCAAGAGCGGCAAGAGCATCGTCAAGATCCGCTTCGTCGAGCGCGAGCCGAAAACCGCGTGGAACAAGTCCGCGCCGGGCGAGTACGGCTTCTATTCCAACGTCAACCCGAACGTGGACCACCCGCGCTGGAGCCAGGCCACCGAGCGGCGCATCGGCGAGGATGGGCTGTTCGCCAAGAAGCGCAAGACGCTGATGTTCAACGGGTATGAGGCGCAGGTGGGGCAGATGTACGCCGGAATGGACTTGAAGAAGTTCTATTGAGGGGCACACCTCACGACGACCTGTCGGTTCGCTCCCCTGTCCAGTGTAAGACGCTGCCGTGGCTGCCGACTACACTGGATCATGGCTCGCACCAACGCGTTCCTGCACCCCGCCGCCAAGCCGGTGTTGTTCGTCGCGTCGCTGTTGCCGTTCGCCTGGCTGTTCTACGGCGCGGCCACCGACAACCTGGGCGCCAACCCGCAGGAGTACCTGGTGCGCGCCACCGGCGACTGGACGCTGCGCTTCCTGTGCCTGACGCTGGCCGTCACGCCGCTGCGGGTGCTCGCCGGGCAGCCGGCGCTGGCGCGATTTCGCCGCATGCTGGGCCTGTTCACGTACTTCTACGTGGTGCTGCACTTCCTCAGCTACTCGTGGTTCGACCAGGGCTTCGACCTGCCCGAGATCGCCAGGGACATCGCGAAGCGGCCGTTCATCCTCGTGGGATTCACCGCGTTCGTGCTGCTCACGCCGCTGGCCTTGACATCTTTCAACCGGGCGGTGAAGTGGCTGGGCGCAAGGCGCTGGCAGGCGCTGCACAAGCTGGTGTACGTGATTGCCGTGCTGGGCATCCTGCATTTCTTCTGGATGCGTTCGGGCAAGCAGGACTTTGCCGAGGTGGCGGTCTATGCGGTGATCGTGGTCGTGCTCTTGGGTTGGCGGGCCGCGCGCCGAGCTGGGGTTTCACCCCAGCCTGCTGCGACTACGGCCAGAGGTGCTCCATCCGCATCACGTCCGCCGGCGACTCGCGCTCGCGGATGAGGTGGGCCTCGGTCCCATCCACCAGCACTTCGGCTGCGCGGCCGCGCGTGTTGTAGTTGCTGGCCATCGACATGCAATACGCACCGGCGGACAGGACCGCGAGGAACTCACCCGGCTGCGCCGCGAGCGGCCGGTCGCGCGCGATCCAGTCGCCGCTTTCGCACACGGGTCCCACCACGTCGTAGGTGTGCGCTTCGCGCGCCGCCTGCTGCACGGGGATGATCGCGTGGTAGGCCTGGTACATCGCAGGCCGGGGCAGGTCGTTCATGGCGGCATCGACCACGCAGAAGTTCTTCTGGTCGCCGGGCTTCAGGTACAGCACCTCTGTCAGGCAGACACCCGCGTTGCCCACCAGCGAGCGCCCGGGCTCGATCATCAGCTCACGGTCGCCGAAGCCGCGCTCGTCCACGCGCCCCAGCAACTGCAGCCAAAGCGCGTCGGCCTCGGGCGGCTGTTCCTTGTGATAGGCGATGCCCAGCCCGCCGCCGAAGTCGATGTGGTGCAGCCGCACACCGGCGCGCTCGATGCTTTCCACCAGGTCCAGCACGCGGTCCATCGCGTCCATGTAGGGTGAGCTGTCGGTGATCTGCGAGCCGATGTGGCAGTCGATGCCCGCCACGCGCAGGCCCGGCAGCTCGGCAGCGCGCTGGTAGGCATGCAGCACGCGGTCGTGCGCCACGCCGAACTTGTTGCCCTTCAGGCCGGTGGATATGTACGGGTGGGTCTTCGGGTCGACGTCGGGGTTGACGCGGATACTCACCGCGGCAGTCTGGCCGACGGAGCGGGCGACCTCGCTCAGCACCTCGAGCTCGGCTTCGCTTTCCACGTTGAAGCAGCCGATGCCCACTTCCAAAGCGCGGCGCATCTCGGCGCGCGTCTTGCCCACGCCCGAGAAGATGATGTCGCCGGGCTTGCCGCCGGCGGCCAGCACGCGCTCGAGTTCGCCGCCCGAGACGATGTCGAAGCCGCAGCCCGCGCGTGCGAACACCTGCAGGATGCCCAGCGACGAGTTGGCCTTCATGGCGTAGCAGATGCGCGCCTTGCGCCCGGCAAAGCCGCGCTGGTAGGCGGCCAGCGCCGACAGCATCGACGCCCTGGAATACACGAAGAGCGGCGTGCCGTACCGGCGCGCCAGCGCGGCCAGCGGCACCTGCTCGACGTGGAGTTCGCTGCCCTGGTAGTGGAAGTGCGGCTGCCCCGGCAGCAGGTGGGGATTCATGGCTGGCGCACGGGCGACGCCGTGCCGGTAGGGGGGGCGGACGCCGGCTGCGCGGGCGAGGGAGCGGCCTGGACCGTGGCCGGCCCGATGGTCTCGGTCAGCGTCGCGCGGCCCGCGGCGGCTTCGCCGGTGGGCATGTAAAGCGCGCCTTTCTGGCCGCAGGCGGCCAGGCACGCGGCGACGGTGCTGACTAGAATGAATCGCATCGACATCCCTGAAATTGTAATGACCGACCTCGAGTACATGGACCACGCCGAAGCGCTGCTCGCGCGCATCGAGTCGTGCTGCGACCGGATCGACGAGGAAACGGACGCCGACATCGACGCCCAGCGCGTCGGCGGCATGGTGACGCTGACCTTCCGCAACGGCACCCAGATCATCGTCAACACGCAAAAGCCCCTGCACGAAATCTGGATGGCCGCGCGCGCGGGCGGCTTCCACTACAAGTTCGACGGCCAGCGCTGGATGGACACCAAGGGCAACGGTGAGTTCTTTGCGAACTTGACGAAGTATGCGAGCGAGCAGGCGGGGAGGGGGCTGGATTTCGAGTGAGAAGAAAGAGCTGGGGTTCCACCCCAGCCTGCAAGGACGCGGCCTTCAGGCCGCGTTTTCACCTCAATTTCTAAAGAGGTCCAGGATGCTGCGCTTTTCCTCGCCCGGCTGCCGCGGCGGCGGCTGGCCGTCCAGGTTGATCGGGTTTGCCTGCTCGCTGCCCAGGCTGCCCGCCTGCGGCCGCGGGACCGTGGCCGGCACGGGGATGTTGCCGGGCTCGCTGGGCGCCGGCGACTGGTCCAGCCCCACGCTGCCCACGCCGGAACCCCGCGCATATTCTTCGTAGTACCACTCGCCGCCCACGTTGACCACGCCTTCGGGCGGGGTCGGCTCCATGACGGGCACGCCCTTCAGCGCGGTTTCCATGAAGTTGATCCACACGGGCAGGCTCAGGCCCCCGCCGGTTTCGCGGTCGCCCAGCGACTTGGGCTGGTCGAACCCCATCCACACCACGGCCACCAGCGTCGGGTGGTAGCCGGCGAACCAGGTGTCGATGGAGTCGTTGGTGGTGCCGGTCTTGCCATACAGGTCGGTGCGCTTCAGGGTGGCCTGCGCGCGCGCCGCCGTGCCGGAGCGCGTGATCTCCTGCAAGAGCCGGCTCATGATGAACGCGTTGCGCGCGTCGATGGCGCGCACCGCCTCGTTGGGCAGCGGGGGCTGGCTTTCGACCAGCACCTTGCCCTTCTGGTCGGAGATCTTCGTGATGAGCCACGGGTTGACGCGGTAGCCGCCGTTGGCGAACACCGAGTAGCCCAGCGCCATCTGCATGGGCGTGACCGAGCCGGCGCCCAGCGCCATCGTCAGGTAGGGCAGGTGCTTCTCGGTGTCGAAGCCGAAGCGGCCGATCCATTCCTGCGCGTTGTGCGTGCCCACCGCCTGCAGCACGCGGATCGACACCATGTTCTTCGACTTGGCGAGCGCGGTGTGCAGCTGCATCGGCCCTTCGAACTTGCCGTCGTAGTTCTTCGGCTCCCACGGCTGCCCGCCGGTGACGCCGGCGTCGAAGAACAGTGGGCCGTCGTTGATGACGGTGGTGGGCGTGAAGCCCTTCTCCAGCGCCGCCGAGTAGATGAAGGGCTTGAAGCCCGAGCCCGGCTGGCGCCACGCCTGCGTGGCATGGTTGAACTTGTTCTTGTTGAAGTCGAAGCCGCCCACCATGGCGTGCACCGCGCCACTGCGCGGATCGAGCGCGAGGAACGCGCCTTCGACTTCGGGCAGCTGGGTGATCTCCCAGGCGTCCTTGGCCGACTTCATCGCGCGGATCACGGCGCCGCGCCGGATCTTGATCTTGGGCGGCGCCTTTTCCGACAGGCCGGACTGGGCCGGCTTGAGGCCGTCGCCCGTGATCTCGACCTTGTCGCCGTTGGCGCGCACGGCCACGATCTTCTTCGGCCCGGCTTCCAGCACCACGGCGGCGATCACGTCGCCGTTGTCGGGGTGGTCCGACAGCGCGTCGTCGACGGCGTCGTCGAGCTTGGCAGCGTCGTCCGGCAGGTCGACGAACTCCTCGGGGCCGCGGTAGATCTGGCGCTTTTCGTAGGCCATGATGCCCTGGCGCAGCGCCTTGTACGCGGCTTCCTGCTGGACGGCATTGACCGTGGTGTGCACGTTCAGGCCGCGCGTATAGGTTTCGTCGCCGTACTGCTGGAACACCAGCTGGCGCACGGTCTCCGCGATGAACTCGGCATGCACGCTCAGCGACGGCAGGCCGCTGCGCACCTTCAGCTCCTGCTTCTTGGCGGCCGCAGCCTCGGCGGCCGTGATGAAGCCGTTTTCCTCCATGCGGTCGATGATGTGCTGCTGCCGCGCGCGCGCCCGCTTGGGGTTGCTGATCGGGTTGTTGGCCGACGGCGCCTGCGGCAGCCCGGCCAGCATGGCGGCCTCGGCGATCGTCAGGTCCTTCATGGGCTTGGCGAAGTACGCCTCGGACGCGGCCGCGAAGCCGTACGCCCGGTTGCCCAGGAAGATCTGGTTCATGTAGATCTCGAGGATCTGGTCCTTGGTGAGCAGGTGTTCCAGCTTGAAAGTCAGCAGGATTTCGTACAGCTTGCGCGTGAACGTCTTCTCGGACGAGAGGTAGACGTTGCGTGCCACCTGCATGGTGATGGTGGACGCGCCCTGGCTCTTGACCTTGCCCAGGTTGGCCAGGGCCGCGCGCATCAGGCCGCGGTAGTCCACCCCGCCGTGCGAGTAGAAGCGCGAATCCTCGATGGCCAGCACCGCATCCTTCATCACCTTGGGGATCTGGTCGATGGGGGTGAGCTGGCGGCGTTCCTCACCGAACTCGCCGATCAGCACGCCTTCGGCCGAATACACGCGCAACGGCAGCTTCGGCCGGTAGTCCGACAGGTCCGAGATGTCGGGCAGGTTGGGGTACGCGACGGCCAGCGCCACGCCCGCGATGGTGACGACACCGGCCATCCCGGCCAGCAGGATGCCGCCCGCCCACAGCCCCAGGCGCAGCAGCACCCCCACCCACGCAGGTCGGGTTACCCCTGTGGCGTTGCCGGGGCTGTCGGAAGAAGGTTCAGAGGACATAAATCTCCATGGGCACCCCGGACGCGGCCATTATAGAAAGCGGGGTAGGGACTCACTGGCAGTGACAAGACCCGCGGTGCCGTCGGTTTTTGGCAACGCCGCAAGGCTGGGCAAACGGAAAAATCCTTTGTGGGACAAGGACGTTACTGCTAGCATTGAAGTGGAATCTTAAGTTTTGTTACGTTCCCGCCGGGGGCGTCAGGAGACGGGTTTGATAGCTGTGGGTTCAATGTTCAGCCGCCAACCGGCGCCGCTGCTCGGCCTGGACATCAGCTCGTCCAGCGTGAAGCTCGTCGAGCTGGGCCGGGACAAGGATGGCAACTTCGTGCTCGAGCGCTGTGCCATCGAGCCTCTCGAAAGGGGCTGGATCACCGACGGCACCGTCGAGAAGTTCGACGAAGTGGCCGAGGCCATGCGCCGCGTGGTCAAGAAATGCGGCAGCCGCACCCGCAACGTGGCCATGGCCCTGCCTGCATCAGCTGTCATCACCAAGAAAATCATCCTGCCTGGGGGTATGACTGAGCAGGAGCTGGAAGTTCAAGTCGAAACCGAAGCCAACCAGTACATCCCGTTCTCGCTGGACGAGGTGAGCCTGGACTTCTGCGTCATCGGGCCCAGCCCTTCGTCCGCCGGCGACGTCGAAGTGCTGATCGCCGCCTCGCGCAAGGAAAAGGTGCAGGACCGCCAGGGCCTGGCCGAAGCCGCGGGCCTGAAGCCCGTGATCGTCGACGTCGAGTCCTATGCCTCGCGGCTGGCGGCCGGCCGCCTCATCCAGGCGCTGCCCAACCAGGGCCTGGACCTCATGGTCGCCCTGTTCGAGGTGGGCGCCACCACCACCAGCATGCAGGTGCTGCGCAACGACGAGGTGCTCTACGACCGCGACCAGGCTTTCGGCGGCGCCCAGCTCACCCAGCTGATCGTGCGGCAGTACGGCTTCTCGCAGGAAGAGGCCGAGGCCAAGAAGCGCAACGGCGAGCTGCCCGAAGACTACGAAAGCGGCGTGCTCAAGCCCTTCGTCGACAGCATGGCGCAGGAAATCGCGCGTGCGCTGCAGTTCTTCTTCACCAGCACCCCGCACAACCGCGTCGACTACATCATGCTGGCCGGCGGCTCTGCGGCGCTGCCGGGGCTGACCGAAGCGGTGACGGCCCAGACCTCGTTCACCTGCAGCCTGGCCGACCCCTTCCAGGGCATGCACATCGGCCAGAACGTCCGCGAGAAGAAGGTGCGCCGGGAAGCCCCGTCGTACCTCACCTCCTGCGGGCTTGCCATGCGGAGGTTCATGCAGTGATCCTGATCAACCTGCTGCCTCACCGGGAAGCTGCTCGCAAGCGCCGGCAGGAGGCGTTCTACGCCGCGCTGGGTGCCTCCGCCCTGGCCGGCGGCGTGATCGCGGGCGCCATCTTCCTGTGGTATGCGGCCCAGATCTCGGGCCAGCAGAACCGCAACCAGGTGCTGGCGCAGGAGATCCAGTCGCTCGAGCGGCAGATCAAGGACATCGCCAACCTGCAGGCGGAAATCGCCGCGCTGCGTGCCCGCCAGCAGGCCGTGGAAGACCTGCAGGCCGACCGCAACATGCCGGTGCACCTGCTCAACGAACTGGTCAAGCAGCTGCCCGACGGCGTGTACATCAGCCTGGTCAAGCAGGACAACCAGGTGATCACGGTCAACGGCGTCGCGCAGTCGAACGAGCGCGTGTCCGAGCTGCTGCGCAACCTGGGCAACAACAGCCCCTGGCTGGCGCGCCCCGAACTCGTCGAGATCACCGCAGGCACCGTCAACCTGACGGGCAAGGACGTGCGCCGCGTGTCGAACTTCACCGTCAAGGTCAAGCTGCTGCGCGCGAGCGAGGCCGCGAAGGCGGGCGCCAGCGGGGCATCCGGTGCCCAGTCGCCGGCGTCGGCTGTCAAGGTGTCGGCCGCGCCCGCTGCGACCCCGCCTTCCAGCGCGCCCAAGAAGCCCTGATGGCTGGCCGAACAACAGCGCCCACAACGGATTGACCATGGCCTCCAAGTCGCTCCCCAAAATGGACTTCGCGGCAATCAGCCAGAAGATCCAGTCGCAGTTTCGCGGCCTCAACCCGAACGACCCGTCGTCGTGGCCCTTCATCCCGCGCGCCGCGGTGTGCCTGGGCCTGATGGTGGCCATCGTCGCGGTGCTCTGGTTCGTCTGGCTCTCCGGCTCGGCCGACCAGCTCGAAGCCGAGGTCAAGAAGGAAACCGCGCTGCGCGAGGACTACAAGAAGAAGCTGGCGCAGGCGGTCAACCTCGACGCGCTGAAGAAGCAGCGCGAGCAGGTGCAGACCTACGTGACGCAGCTCGAAAAGCAGCTGCCCAGCAAGGCCGAGATGGACGCGCTGCTGTCCGACATCAACCAGGCCGGCCTGGGCCGCAGCCTGCACTTCGAGCTGTTCAAGCCGGGCCAGGTGAGCGTGCGCGAGTACTACGCCGAGTTGCCCATCGCCGTGAAGGTGACCGGCCGCTACCACGACATCGGCTCGTTCGCTTCCGACATCGCGCACCTGTCGCGCATCGTCACGCTGAACAACCTGGCCATCACGCCGACCAAGGGTGCCGACCCCAGCATGCTGTCGCTGGAAGCCACGGCCAAGACCTTCCGCTACCTCGACAAGGACGAGGTGTCGGCACAGGCCAAGGCCACGGCCTCGGGAGCGAAGAAATGAACGTGAGGCTGTGGACCCTGATGGCGGCAGCGGCGCTGGGGGCGGCCGGCTGCGACAGCTCGCAGCACGAGGAGCTGCAGGCGTGGATGACGGAGCAGCGGCAGCAGACCAAGCCGCAGATCACCCCGATCCCCGAGCCCAAGAAATTCGCGCCGCAGCCTTATGGGCAGGAGACGGCGACCGACCCGTTCTCCAACCAGAAGCTGGCGCAGGCGCTCAAGCGCGAGTCGGCGCAGAGCACCACCAGCGCCGCGCTGATCGCACCTGAACTCAACCGCCGCAAGGAGCCGCTCGAGGCCTACCCCCTCGACACGATGTCGATGGTGGGCAGCCTCGTGAAGCAGGGGCAGCCGGTGGCGCTGGTGAAGGTGGACAACCTCCTGTACCAGGTGCGGCCCGGCAACTACCTGGGACAGAACTACGGCCGCATCACGAAAGTGGGCGAAAGTGAAGTGGTCCTGCGCGAACTCGTGCAGGACGCATCCGGGGAATGGGTGGAGCGCACCGCGACACTGAACCTGCAGGAGAAGGCGAGATGAAGAAATACAACGCGACATGGCAACGGTTCCTGGTGCTCGCAGTAGCGGTCCTCGCTGCCGGCTGGTCGTCGGTGGCGCGCGCGCAACCCGCGGTGGAATCCATCACGGGCTCGATCCAGGGCGGAACGGAGGTGGTCCGCATCGACTTCAGCCAGCCCCTGGCCGCGGTGCCCAGCGGCTTCGCGATCCAGGCGCCCGCGCGCATCGCGCTCGACGTGCCCGGTGCCACCAACGCTCTGGGCCGCAACGCCGTGGAAATCAACCTGGGCAACCTGCGCTCGGTCAACGTCGTGCAGGCGGGTGACCGCACGCGCCTCGTGTTCAACCTGAAGGCGGCCACGGGCTACAAGGCACAGATCCAGGGCAAGTCGCTGCTGGTCTCGCTGGACCCGATCACGGTGGCCGCGCCGGCCCCGGGCGGCGGCGCCGCGACGTTTGCCGAAGCGCGCACGCGCGACGCGCAGCCGCTGCGCGACCTCGACTTCCGCCGCGGGCCCGACGGCTCGGGCCGGGTCATCGTGGAGCTGCCCAGCAACCAGGTGGGCGTGGACATCCGCCAGCAGGGCCAGGGGCTGGTAGTCGAATTCCTGCGCTCGACGCTGCCCGAAGGCATGCGCCGCCGCATGGACGTGTCGGACTTCGGCACGCCGGTGCAGACCGTCACCACCTTCCAGTCGGGTGACCGCGTGCGCGTGATGATCGAGCCGCGCGGCGCCTGGGAGCACAGCGCCTACCAGAGCGACAACCAGTTCGTGGTCGAAGTGCGCCAGCAGAAGGTCGACCCGGGCAAGCTGACCACCGGGCCGGGCTACTCGGGCGAGAAGCTGTCGCTGAACTTCCAGAACATCGAAGTGCGCTCGCTGCTGCAGGTGATCGCCGACTTCACCAACTTCAACGTGGTGACCTCCGACTCGGTGTCGGGCTCGGTGACGCTGCGCCTGAAGGACGTGCCGTGGGACCAGGCTCTGGACATCATCCTGGAGGCCAAGGGCCTGGGCATGCGCAAGTCCGGCAACGTGCTGTGGATCGCGCCCAAGGACGAAATCGCGGCGAAGGAAAAGCTGGAGCTGGAAGCGCGCGCCGCCATCCAGAACCTGGAGCCGCTGCGCACGCAGTCGTTCCAGCTCAACTACACCAAGGCCGCCGACATCGCGGCGCAGCTCACGGCCGGCCAGGGCGCCGCGCGCATCCTGAGCGTGCGCGGCAGCGTGATCGCCGAGGCCCGCACCAACCAGCTGTTCGTGACCGACGTGGCGTCGCGGCTGGAACAGGTGCAGTCGCTCATTGGCAAGCTCGACATCGCGGTACGCCAGGTGCTGATCGAGGCGCGCATCGTGGAAGCTTCGGACTCGTTCGGCAAGTCGCTGGGCGTACGCCTGGGCGGCAGCGACCTGCGCGGCATCCGCGGCGGCGACCCCGGCTATGCGCTGTCGGGCTCCAACCGCGTCGCTTTCGGCGGCACCTACAACGCGGTCTCGGCGACGACGGGTGAGACCGTGTCCACGGCGCTGGACACCGTGTCGACCACTTTCGTCAACCTGCCGGCGGTGGGCCAGGGCGGCTTCACGCCATCGAGCTTCGCCATTTCGCTGTTCAGCGCCGCTGCCAACCGCTTCCTCAACCTGGAGCTGTCGGCGCTGGAGGCCGACGGCAAGGGCAAGCTGGTATCGAGCCCGCGCGTCGTCACCGCCGACCAGACCAAGGCGCTGATCGAGCAGGGCACGGAATTCCCGTACCAGCAAGCCACGGCCAGCGGCGCAACTGCGGTAGTTTTCCGCAGGGCGACACTCAAACTCGAGGTGACGCCTCAGATCACGCCCGAGGGCAATATCATCCTTGACCTGGACATCAACAAGGACAGCCGCGGCGAAACCACGGCGGCCGGCATTGCCATCAACACGAAGAAGGTGAAGACCCAGGTGCTGGTGGAAAACGGCGGTACGGTGGTGATCGGCGGCATCTTCGAGCTGGTGGAGACGGAGAACGAGGCGCGCGTGCCGTTCCTGGGCGACCTGCCCTTCGCGGGCAACCTCTTCAAGAACCGCCAGCGCACCGCCAACAAGCAGGAAATGCTGGTCTTCATCACCCCCAAGATGATTTCCGACCGCAGCGCCGCACGTTGAATGGATTTGGAACGTTAGACGATTGAACGAGGGGTTTATCCGATGATTCGCTTTCTGAAATTGTGGGCCGGCGCGCTGGCCGCGGCCGCCCTGGTGGCTTGCGGCGGCGGGGGAGGCAGTCCCGGCGCGAGCCCTAGCAACCCCAACCCGAACGCGCCTGTGGTCGCCGACTTCGCGCTGTTCATGAGCAAGAACACGATGAACAACAGCGGGACCGACACGGCCACGCTGACCGTTATCGCCGTGGATGCGAGCAACAACGTGGTGCCCAACGCGCCGGTGACGGTGTCGGTCGACCAGGGCGCCATCTTCACGCCGGGCGGAACGACCACCGATGGAACCGGCACCTACGAGGGTACGGTGGGCACGGGCGCGGACAAGCGCGACCGCATCATCACCCTGACCGTGAACGTGAGCGGCAAGACCAAGACCGCCGCCGTCGCCGTCACCGGCACCAAGATCACGCTGCAGGCGACGCCCAATGCGCCGTCGCCGGGCCAGCAGGTGGTGCTGTCGGCCACAGTCACCGATTCGTCGAGCAACCCCATCCCGAACGTGCCCGTGACTTTCGGCGGCACCATCAGCGGGCTGAACACCATCACGCGCACCACCAGCCTGTCGGGCCAGGTGACCGCCTCGTTCACGGCGCCGGTGATCTCGGGCTTCTACACGGTCAATGCTACGGCCAACGGCGTCACGTCGGCCGATTACCAGCTGCAGGTATTCTCCAGCACCATTCCGACGGCGATCATCCCGGCCGGGTCGGTGCCCTCGCTGTCCGCTTCGCCGAACGTGCTGGCGGTCAACGCAGCCGGCAGCACCGCCAACAAGTCGACGCTGCGCTTCCTGTTCCTGGATTCGAGCAACAACCCGGTGCAGAACGTCCGCGTGCGCTTCGTCGACGCCACGTTGGGCCTGCCCGCAGTGGGCGCGTCGATCTCCAGCGGTACCAACACGCTGTTCACCGACGCCGGCGGCACGGTCACTGCGGAGTACATCGCAGGCCAGAACTCCAGCCCGACCAACGGCGTGACGGTGAAGGCGTGCTACAAAGCCACCGACTTCACCTCCTCCACGGACTGCCCGCTGTCCGTGACGGCCACCCTGACCGTGGCCGGCCAGGCGCTGGCGCTGTCCATCGGCGACAACAACCTGCTGCTGCCGGGCACCCAGGCGCTCACCTACATCAAGCTGTTCTCGGTGACCGTGGCCGACTCGGCCGGCCGTGCGGTGGCCAATGCGCCGGTCGACATCTCGGTGGACCTCACGCACTATGGCAAGGGCCAGTCGAGCTACCCGTACCTCGACCCGTTCGGCAGCCCGGTGAACGCGCTGACGGTGGTCCCCACCGGCCTGACCACGGCCTACCCGAGCGACACCACGCTGCCCGCCACGCTGGCCCAGCGCGTGTGGTGCCCCAACGAGGACATCAACCGCAACGGCAACGTCGACCCCGGCGAGAACAAGAACGGCAGTACCGACAGCAACAACCAGCCGACGCTGGAGCCGCGCAAGTCCGACCTGCTGATCAGCTACGAGAACCCGGCGGTGACCACCACCGACGCCAACGGCGTGCTGGTGATCAAGGTCGAATACTCGCAGCGCTTCGGCACCTGGCTGGCGTACAAGGTGCGTGTCACGGCCAACGTGCAGGGCTCGCAGGGCATGGCGGAACGCCTGTTCGTTACCGACGTGCTGGAAGGCGACGTCGACAACGGCTCCTTCCTGACGCCGCCTTATGGCGTGGGGTCCTGCCGCCAGGCGACCTGACCGATGTGATCCTGGTCCTGGTCGGCCTGCCCGGCAGCGGCAAGTCCACTGTCGGGCGGCAACTGGCCCGCCGCCTCGGCTACCCTTTCCACGATTCCGACCACGTGATCGAGCAGCGCCTGGGCTGCTCGGTGCGCGAGTACTTCGAGCGTGAGGGCGAATCCGCCTTCCGCGACATCGAAGAGTCGGTGCTGCATGAACTGACGGCGCACGGCCCTGCCGTGGTTTCCACCGGCGGTGGCGCCGTGCTGCGGGAAGCGAACCGCAAGCGCCTGCACGAGGCGGGGCAAGTGGTCTACCTGCGCTCCTCGCCCGACGAGCTGTACCGCCGCCTGCGGCACGACACCACGCGGCCGCTGCTGCAGGTGGACGACCCGCATGCGCGCCTGCGCCAGCTGCACGCCGAACGCGACCCGCTGTACCGCGAAACGGCGCATTTCATCATCGAGACCGGGCGGCCTTCGGTGCCCACGCTCGTGAACATGGTGATGATGCAGCTGGAGCTGGCGGGGCTGGTCACGGCCCGCCGCTAAACTCGGGGCATGCAACGCGTGCCCATCGCGCTCGGCGAGCGCAGCTACGAGATCCTGATCGGCACCGGCCTGCTGGCCGATGAGTCAGCGTGGGCTGGCCTGCCCCAGTCCGCCGCGGCCCTCGTGGTCACCAACGAGACCGTAGAGCCGCTTTACGGCGCGCAACTGGTCCGCGCGATCGCTGCGCACCACAAGGCCGTGCACACGGTGGCGCTGCCCGACGGCGAGGCGCACAAGGACTGGCCCACCCTCAATCGCATCTTCGACGCGTTGCTGGCCAACGCCTGCGACCGCAAGACGGTGCTGTATGCGCTGGGCGGCGGCGTGGTGGGCGACATGACCGGTTTTGCGGCGGCCTGCTACATGCGCGGCGTGCCCTTCGTGCAGGTGCCCACGACGCTGCTGGCGCAGGTGGACTCCTCGGTGGGCGGCAAGACCGCCATCAACCACCCGCTGGGCAAGAACATGATAGGCGCGTTCTACCAGCCGCTGCGCGTGGTGTGCGACCTGGCCACGCTGGCGACACTGCCGCTGCGCGAGTTCGCGGCGGGCCTGGCCGAAGTCATCAAGTACGGCCCCATCGCCGACATGGCGTTCCTCGAATGGATCGAGGCGAACCTCGCTGCGCTGGTCGCGCGCGATCCGCAGGCGCTGGCACACGCCGTGCGCCGCAGCTGCGAGATCAAGGCCGAAGTCGTGGGGCAGGACGAGCGCGAGGCGGGCTTGCGCGCCATCCTCAACTTCGGCCACACCTTCGGCCACGCCATCGAGTCCGGGCTGGGCTACGGCGAGTGGCTGCACGGCGAAGCGGTGGGCTGCGGCATGGTGATGGGTGCCGAGCTGTCGAAGCGGCTCGGGCTGGTGGATGCGGCGTTCGTCGAGCGGCTCACCGCCTTGGTCGCCAAGGCCGGCCTGCCCACGCGCGGCCCGGCCTTGGGCGCCGACCGCTACCTGGACTTGATGCGCGTGGACAAGAAAGCCGAAGGCGGCGAGATCCGCTTCGTGGTCGTCGGCCCGCCGGGGCAGGCGTCGATGCGGCCCGCACCCGACGCCATGGTGCGCGACGTGCTGGCGGCCTGCTGCGGCTGAACGGCATGGCGCGCTACGCCTGCGACCCGGCGCATTCGCGGGGGCGGCGTTACCCGGAAGAGCCGGCACCCACGCGCAGTGAATTCCAGCGCGACCGCGACCGCATCGTGCACTCCACGGCGTTCCGCCGGCTGGTCTACAAGACGCAGGTGTTCCTGAACCACGAGGGCGACCTGTTCCGCACGCGGTTGACGCATTCGCTCGAAGTCGCGCAGCTGGCACGCTCGATCGCGCGGCCGCTCGGGCTCGACGAGGACCTGGTGGAAGCGATCGCGCTGGCGCACGACCTCGGGCACACGCCCTTCGGACATGCGGGACAGGACGCGCTGAACGAATGCATGGCGGCGCACGGCGGCTTCGAGCACAACTTCCAGAGCCTGCGCGTGGTCGACCGGCTGGAGGAACGCTACCCGCTTTTCGACGGGCTGAACCTCACCTTCGAAACGCGCGAAGGCATCCTCAAGCACTGCTCGCGCCGCCATGCGCAGGCGCTGGAGCAGGCCGAGCCGGGTGGCGTGGGCGCGCGCTTCCTCGACGGCACGCAGCCCGCCCTGGAGGCGCAGCTGGCGAACCTGGCCGACGAGATCGCCTACAACGCGCACGACATCGACGACGGCGTGCGCTCGGGACTGATCACGCTGCAGCAGGTGCGGCAGGTCGCGCTGTTCGACGAATCCTGCGCGACGACGCTGCACGAGCATCCGCAGTTGCAGGGGCGCCGGCTGCTGTACGAGGCGATCCGCCGCATGCTGAGCGCGCAGGTGTACGACGTGATCGACGCGACGCGCGCCGCGATCGATGCGGCCGCGCCTGCCAGTGCCGACGACGCGCGCCGCGCGCCGCCGCTGGTGTGCTTCAGCGAGGGCATGGCGAAGCGCTCGGCCGAACTGAAGGCCTTCCTGCTGCAGAACCTGTACCGCCACCCGCAGGTGCAGGAAACCACGAACCAGGCACGGCAGGCGGTGCGCGAACTGTTCGAAGCCTACGAGAGCCGGCCCGCTGAGATGCCATCCGCCTTCGCCACGCGCGCCGACCCGGCGCGCGCCGTGTCCGACTACATCGCCGGCATGACCGACCGCTTCGCGCTGCGCGAGCATGAGAGGCTAACGGGGCGCAAGCTGCTGGCCCGATGAAGCGCCCCGACCCCGCTTGGCTGGTGGTGCTGGCAGGCGTAAGCGCCGCCCTGCACGTCGGCAAGCTGCCGCCCGCCTTGCCGGTGCTGCGTGAATCGCTGGGTATCGGCCTGGTCGAAGCCGGCTTCCTGCTGTCGCTGGTGCAGTTCGCGGGCATGCTGCTGGGGCTGGCCGCGGGGGCTGCGGCCGACTCACTGGGCCTGCGGCGCACGATGGTCGCGGGACTGGCCATCCTGTCGGTGGCGAGCGCACTCGGCGGCTGGGCCACCAACGTGCCTGCCTTGCTGGTCCTGCGCGCGTGCGAAGGGCTGGGTTTCCTGCTCGCAGTCCTGCCAGCCCCGGCGCTGATCCGGCGGCTGGTGGAGCCCGAGCGAATGACGCGCATGCTGGGATGGTGGGGCACCTTCATGCCGGTGGGTACGGCGCTGGCCTTGCTGGTCGGTCCCGGGGTCATTGCCGCCGCCGGCTGGCCGGTGTGGTGGTGGGGACTTTCGCTGCTTTCGGCGGTGATGGCGCTGGTCTTGTGGGCCATCCTGCCGGCGTCCTGCGACGCGCATACGCCCGCCGCCATTGGCGACACGGGCAATCGCATCGGCATGACGCTCGCGGCGCCCGGCCCCTGGCTGGTCGCCACGGCGTTCGCCGTGTACTCGGCGCAATGGCTGGCGGTGATCGGCTTCCTGCCCACGATCTATGCGCAGGCCGGCGTGCCGGCCGCATGGATGGCCGTTGCCACGGCGCTGGCGGCCGGCGTCAACATGGTCGGCAACATCGCTTCAGGCCGCCTGCTCCACTGGGGCGTGGCGGCACACCGCCTGCTGTATGCCGGCTATGCCGCGATGGCGCTGGGCACGGTGTTCGCCTTTGCGTCGTGGTGGGACGCATTGCCTGCATCGTTGGGTGCGGGCGTGCGCTACTTCGGTGTGCTGCTCTTTTCGACCGTCGGCGGCGTGGTGCCGGGCACGCTGTTTTCACTGGCGGTGCGCGTGGCGCCGTCGGAACGCGCGGTGGCCAGCACGGTGGGCTGGATGCAGCAGTGGTCGGCCTTCGGCCAGTTCGCCGGGCCGCCCGTGGTCGGCTGGGTGGCCGGGCTCGCGGGCAACTGGGGCTGGACCTGGGTCGCCACCTGTGCGTGCGCGGCGGCCGGCATGCTGCTGGCAGCGAAGCTGGGACTGCATGTGGCTTCGCGCGGCGAGGGACCGTAGAATCCAAATCAACAGACCCCGCAGGCCGCACCATGAGTTTCCTCAACCAGCTGAAATCCCAGGCCAACAGCCTGCAGACGCAGCGCTCGCAGGACACTGCCAGCATCGAGGAGAACACCGCCGCCACCCAGAAGGCGATGCGCCTGGTGTTCGACTACCTGCAGGACCTGGCGCGGCAGCTCAACGTGATCAAGCCGGCGGCGCCCGCGTTTTCGCTGGATGGCAAGACGCCGTGGCCGCAGATGCAGCTGTCGGACTTTCGGGCCGACGCGCGCCGCAAGATGTTCCGCGACAAGGAAGTGCTGGACTTCGTGGCGCTCGGCTGGCAGGTGCTGCCGGCGGTGGGCAAGCCGGTGGGCGGTGTCGTGACGGTGAACTTCCCGCCCGACCTGCAGCGCGTGGTCGACCGCATCGCGCTGGGCGTGGTGCAGCACGAACGCAAGGACATCCGGCACCCCGAGACCAACAAGCTGCAGGCCTATGTGTTCGAGTACACGACGCAGACGCGCGGCAGCGTGACGGCGACGGCCGATCACGAGAAGGCCGAGATTGCCTTCCGGCTGGTCAACACGGCGGGGTTCGAGCTGGTCAAGACCACGTGGCCCGCGGCGCGCATCAACCAGGAAACCCTGGACGAGCTCGCCAAGCGCATCGTGTCGCAGCCCAGCCGGTTCGCGTAGCGCCGATGTCCCCCGAGCAGCAGCAGGTTGCCGGCGACGTGCGCCGGTGGCTGGAGCGCGCCGTGATCGGCCTGAACCTCTGCCCGTTTGCGAAGGCCGTTCACGTGAAGCAGCAGGTGCGCTATGTGGTGAGCGAAGCGGACGATGCGGCCGGCGTGCTGCGCGACCTTGGGGCCGAAGTGGCGCTGATCGCGCAGAGCGACCCCGCGCTGCACGACACCACGCTGCTGGTGGTGCCCGATGCGCTGGCCGACTTCCTGTCGTTCAACGACGTCGTGGCGCAGGGCGAGCGCCTGCTGCGCAAACGCGGGCTCGAAGGCGTCATCCAGCTCGCGAGTTTCCACCCGCGCTTCGTGTTTGCCGACGCAGCCGAGGACGACGTGACCAACTGCACCAACCGGTCGCCATACCCCGTGCTGCACCTGTTGCGCGAGGCCAGCATCGAGCGCGCAGTGGCTGCCTTTCCGGATGCGGCGGACATCTACGAGGCGAACATGGCGAAGCTGCGCGAGCTGGGGCCGCAGGGCTGGGCGTCGCTGGGCGTGGGGCCGTCGCGATGAAGGGCGCCGACCCCGACATCAGGCCCGGGCAGTCGGTCGAGCTGCTGAAGGAGCTGCACATCCTGACGCGCGACGGCCGCATGAACCAGGATTCGCGGCGCAAGCTGAAGCAGGTGCAGCACCTGTACCAGTTCATCGAGAAGCTGCTGCTGGAAGCGGGCGATGCGCCTACGCTGGCCGACCATGGCGCGGGCAAGTCGTACCTGGGATTCATCCTGTACGACCTGTTCTTCAAGGAGCGCGCGGGCGGGCATATCTACGGGATCGAGACGCGCGGCGAGCTGGTGGAGAAGTCGCGTGAACTGGCGGCGCGGCTCGGCTTCGAGCGCATGACCTTCCTGCACCTGAGCGCGGCCGAGGCAACGGACGCGGGCGTGCTGCCGGAGAAGATCGACATCGTCACGGCGCTGCACGCCTGCGACACCGCGACCGACGACGCGATCGCCTTCGGGCTGCGCAAGCAGGCGAAGTTCATGGTGCTGGTGCCCTGTTGCCAGGCCGAGGTGGCGGCCTGCCTGCGGATGGGCAAGGCGCTGGCGCTGGCGCGCACCCCGCTGGCGGAGTTGTGGCGCCACCCGATCCACACGCGCGAGGTCGGCAGCCAGCTGACCAACGTGCTGCGTTGCCTGTACCTGGAGGCGATGGGTTACCAGGTGACGGTGACCGAGCTGGTGGGCTGGGAGCATTCGCTGAAGAACGAGCTGATCGTCGCCCGCCGCACCGGTCAGCGCAAACGCTCCGCCGCCGAGCGCTTGCGGGCCCTGCTGGCCGAATTCGGCCTTGCCGAGCTGGAGCCTTCGCGCTTCCCCGGACTGCAATAATCGGGGTCAGATTCCAATTAATCGGACCCGATGGCCCGCCTGCCACGCCTGACCGTTCCCGGCTACCCGCACCACATCATCCAGCGCGGCAACAACAAGCAGCCGGTGTTCGCCGACAAGCGCGACTACGAAGTGCTCCTCGGATTGCTCGAAGAGCAGTCGAAGAAGCACGCCGTCGCGGTGCACTCGTACGTGCTGATGAGCAACCACTTCCACCTGCTGGTGACGCCGTCCACCGACGAGGGCGTGCCGCTGATGATGCAGTCGATCGGCCGCAGCTACGTGCGGTATTTCAACGACCGGCATGGGCGGTCGGGGACCTTGTGGGAAGGGCGCTACAAGTCGACGCTGGTGCAGGCCGAGCGTTACCTGTTGGCCTGCATGGCCTATATCGACCTCAACCCGGTACGGGCGGGTATGGTCGCCGATCCGGCGGACTATCCCTGGTCCAGCCACGCCCATTACATCGGGCGGCGCGCCGACCGGCTCGTGACGCCGCATCCGATCTATTGGGAGCTGGGCAACACGCCATTTGCGCGCGACGCCGCCTATCTTGACTTGATCCGCAACGGAATTAGCCAGGAGCAGCAGCGAGCACTCACCAATGCAACGATCCAGGGTTGGGCGCTGGGCGAGCCCGATTACGTCGCCGACCTGCAGCGGCGCACAGAACGCCGGGTGACCAAAGGGCAGGCAGGGCGGCCGTTCAAGCGGGTAAGCTAATCTGTCCCCATTTATTCAACGGACCCGCTGAAGGCAAAATTAATTCGAATCTGACCCCTATTGTTTTTGTTGCGAGGGGTGCTGCGGTGCAGTAATCTCGGGTTTTCCCGAGCTACCAGCAGGAGTGCGCCATGACGTCGGCCGCCGAAATCCAACACTTGCAACAACAGGGCCTTTACTCGGCCGGCAACGAGCATGACGCCTGCGGCGTCGGCTTCGTGGCGCACATCAAGGGCGAAAAGAGCCACGGCATCGTCCAGCAGGCGCTGAAAATCCTGGAGAACCTGGACCACCGGGGCGCCGTGGGCGCCGACAAGCTGATGGGCGACGGCGCGGGCATCCTGATCCAGATGCCCGACAAGCTGTACCGGGAAGAGATGCGCAAGCAGGGGATCGAACTGCCCCCGCCCGGCGAGTACGGCGTGGGGATGATCTTCCTGCCCAAGGAGCACGCCTCGCGCCTCGCCTGCGAGCAGGAACTCGAGCGCGCGGTCAAGGCCGAAGGCCAGGTGCTGCTGGGCTGGCGCGACGTGCCGGTCGACCACGACATGCCGATGTCGCCCGCGGTGCGCGCCAAGGAGCCCATCATCCGCCAGGTGTTCGTGGGCCGCGGCACCGACGTGATCGTGCAGGACGCGCTGGAGCGCAAGCTGTACGTGATCCGCAAGACCGCCAGCGCGTCGATCCAGAAGCTGAAGCTGAAGCACTCCAAGGAATACTACGTCCCCAGCTTCTCCAGCCGCACCGTCATCTACAAGGGCCTCCTGCTGGCCGACCAGGTGGGCGTGTACTTCCGCGACCTGCAGGATGCGCGCTGCGTTTCGGCGCTGGGCCTGGTGCACCAGCGCTTTTCGACCAACACCTTCCCCGAATGGCCGCTGGCCCACCCGTACCGCTACGTCGCTCACAACGGCGAGATCAACACGGTCAAGGGCAACTACAACTGGATGAAGGCGCGCGAAGGCGTGATGTCGTCGCCCGTGCTGCAGAACGACCTGAAGAAGCTGTACCCCATCAGCTTCGCCGACCAGTCCGACACCGCCACCTTCGACAACTGCCTGGAATTGCTCACCATGGGCGGCTACTCGCTGGCCCACGCGGTGATGATGATGATCCCCGAGCCGTGGGAGCAGCACACGCTGATGGACGAGCGCCGCCGGGCCTTCTACGAATACCACGCATCGATGCTCGAGCCGTGGGACGGCCCGGCCTCCATCGTGTTCACCGATGGCCGCCAGATCGGCGCCACGCTCGACCGCAACGGCCTGCGGCCTTCGCGCTACTGCGTGACCGACGACGACCTGGTGATCATGGCGTCCGAGTCCGGCGTGCTGCCGGTGCCCGAGAACAAGATCGTGCGCAAGTGGCGCCTGCAGCCCGGCAAGATGTTCCTGATCGACCTGGAGCAGGGCCGCATGATCGACGACGAGGAGCTGAAAGCCTCGCTCGCCAATGCCAAACCCTACAAGCAGTGGATCGAGAACCTGCGTATCAAGCTCGACGACCTGACCGACACCTCGGGCACCGCACCGGCGAGCGACGTCGACCTGCTGGACCGCCAGCAGGCCTTCGGCTACACGCAGGAAGACATCAAGTTCCTGATGTCGCCGATGGCGCAGGCGGGCGAGGAGGGCGTGGGCTCCATGGGCAACGACAGCCCGCTGGCCGTGCTGTCCGACAAGAACAAGCCGCTCTACAACTACTTCAAGCAGCTGTTCGCGCAGGTGACCAACCCGCCGATCGACCCGATCCGCGAGGCGATCGTGATGTCGCTGGTGTCCTTCATCGGCCCCAAGCCGAACCTGCTGGACATCAACCAGGTCAACCCGCCGATGCGGCTCGAAGTGAGCCAGCCCATCCTCGACTTCGCCGACATGCAGAAACTGCGCGAGATCGAGAAGCACACGCACGGCAAGTTCCGCAGCTACACGCTGGACATCACCTACCCGCTGGCGTGGGGCCACGAAGGCGTCGAAGCCAAGCTGGCGTCGCTGAACGCGGAAGCCGTGGACGCGCTGCACAGCGGCAAGAACATCCTGGTCATCAGCGACCGCGCCGTCGGGCCGGGCCAGCTCGCCATCCCCGCGCTGCTGGCGCTGTCGTCGATCCACCAGCACCTGATCCGCGAAGGCTTGCGCACCACCGCCGGCCTGGTGGTGGAGACGGGTTCGGCGCGCGAAGTGCATCACTTCGGCGTGCTCGCGGGCTACGGCGCCGAGGCGATCCACCCCTACCTCGCGATGGAGACGCTGGTCTCCATCCACAAGGACCTGCCGGGCGACCTGAACCCCGACAAGGCCGTCTACAACTACGTCAAGGCGATCGGCAAGGGCCTGGCCAAGATCATGTCCAAGATGGGCGTGTCCACCTACATGTCGTACTGCGGCGCGCAACTGTTCGAAGCCATCGGCCTGAACAGCGACACGATCGACAAGTACTTCACCGGCACCGCGAGCCGGGTCGAAGGCATCGGCGTCTTCGAGATCGCGCAGGAAGCCATCCGCATGCACAAGGCAGCGTTCGGCGACGACCCGGTACTCGCCAACATGCTGGACGCCGGCGGCGAATACGCCTGGCGCGCGCGCGGCGAAGAGCACATGTGGTCGCCCGACGCCATCGCCAAGCTGCAGCACGCCGCGCGCGCCAACAACTTCGGCACCTACAAGGAATACGCGCAGCTCATCAACGACCAGAGCCGGCGCCACATGACGCTGCGCGGCCTCTTCGAGTTCAAGTTCGACCCCGCCAAGGCGATCCCGCTGGACGAAGTCGAACCGGCAAAGGAAATCGTCAAGCGTTTCGCCACCGGCGCCATGTCGCTCGGCTCGATCTCGACCGAGGCGCACGCCACGCTCGCCATCGCCATGAACCGCATCGGCGGCAAGAGCAACACCGGCGAAGGCGGCGAAGACCCGGCGCGCTACCGCCAGGAGCTGAAGGGCATCCCGATCCAGCAGGGCCAGACCATGGCCGACATCATCGGCCGCGACGTGGTCGAAGTCGACATCCCGCTGCAGGCGGGCGACTCGCTGCGCTCGAAGATCAAGCAGGTCGCGTCGGGCCGCTTCGGCGTGACGGCCGAGTACCTCGCCTCGTCCGACCAGCTGCAGATCAAGATGGCACAGGGCGCCAAGCCCGGCGAAGGCGGGCAGTTGCCCGGCGGCAAGGTGTCCAAGTACATCGGCAAGCTGCGCCACTCGGTGCCCGGCGTCGGCCTGATCTCCCCGCCGCCGCACCACGACATCTACTCGATCGAGGACCTGGCGCAGCTGATCCATGACCTGAAGAACGTGGCGCCGCACTCGTCCATCAGCGTCAAGCTGGTGTCCGAGGTCGGCGTGGGCACCATCGCCGCGGGCGTGGCCAAGTGCAAGGCCGACCACGTGGTGATCGCCGGGCACGACGGCGGCACCGGCGCCTCGCCGTGGTCGTCCATCAAGCACGCGGGCAGCCCGTGGGAAATCGGCCTGGCCGAAACGCAGCAGACGCTGGTGCTCAACCGCCTGCGCGGCCGCATCCGCGTGCAGGCCGACGGCCAGATGAAGACCGGCCGCGACGTGGTGATCGGCGCCCTGCTCGGCGCCGACGAGTTCGGTTTCGCCACCGCGCCGCTGGTGGTCGAAGGCTGCATCATGATGCGCAAGTGCCACCTGAACACCTGCCCGGTGGGCGTGGCCACGCAAGACCCGCTGCTGCGCGCCAAGTTCGCCGGCAAGCCCGAGCACGTCGTCAACTACTTCTTCTTCGTGGCCGAGGAAGTGCGCCAGATCATGGCGCAGCTGGGCCTGCGCAGGTTCGACGAGCTGGTGGGCCGCGCCGACCTCCTGGACATGAAGAAGGGCCTGTCGCACTGGAAGGCCCGCGGGCTGGACTTCGCCCGCCTGTTCGCGCAGCCGCGCGTGCCGGCCGACGTGCCGCGCTTCCACTGCGAGGAGCAGGACCACAAGCTCGAGAAGAGCCTCGACCGCATCCTGATCGAGAAGTCGCGCCCCGCCATCGAGAGGGGCGAGAAGGTGCAGTTCATCGAGGTGGCGCGCAACGTGAACCGCTCGGTCGGTGCCATGCTGTCCGGCGCCATCACCAAGGTGCACCCCGAGGGGCTGCCCGACCACACCGTGTTCATCCAGATGGAGGGCACGGGCGGCCAGTCGTTCGGCGCGTTCCTCACGCGCGGCGTCACGCTGTACCTGATCGGGGACGCCAACGACTACACCGGCAAGGGCCTGTCGGGCGGCCGCATCGTCGTGCGCCCGTCCATCGACTTCCGCGGCTTGGCCACCGACAACATCATCATCGGCAATACCGCGCTCTACGGTGCAACGACCGGCGAGGCGTTCTTCAGCGGCGTGGCCGGCGAACGCTTCGCCGTGCGCCTGTCGGGCGCGACGGCCGTCGTCGAAGGCACGGGCGACCACGGCTGCGAATACATGACCGGTGGCACGGTGGTGGTGCTGGGCAGGACCGGCCGCAACTTCGCAGCCGGCATGTCGGGCGGCATCGCCTACGTGTACGACGAAGACGGCCAGTTCGCGAGCCGCTGCAACACCGCCATGGTGTCGCTGGAGCGCGTGGGCACGCAGCAGGAGCAGGCCACCGGCGTCGGCAAGACCAAGCTGCACCGCGACCAGACCGACGAGGCGCTGCTGCGCAAGCTCCTGGAAGACCACAACCGCTGGACCGGCAGCCGCCGCGCCCGCGAACTGCTGGACACCTGGCCGGTGGCGCGAACCAGGTTCGTGAAGGTGTTCCCGAACGAATACAAGCGCGCGCTCGCCGAGATGTACGAGCGCGAAGTGGAGCTGGCGAGCACGGGCAACAACGCCCACGTCGCGATGAAGCACCCGGTGGCGGCTGCGGACTGAAGATCAGGGGTACGAGGAAATGGGCAAAGTTACTGGCTTCATGGAGTTCGAGCGCATCGAGGAGGGTTACCGCCCCATCCCCGAGCGCGTGAAGCACTACAAGGAATTCGTCATCGGGCTGACCGACGAGCAGGCCAAGGTGCAGGGCGCGCGCTGCATGGACTGCGGCACGCCGTTCTGCAACAGCGGCTGCCCGGTCAACAACATCATCCCGGACTTCAACGACCTGGTTTACCGCCAGGATTGGCAAAACGCCTGGGCCGTGCTGGACTCCACCAACAACTTCCCGGAGTTCACCGGCCGCATCTGCCCCGCACCCTGCGAGGCCGCCTGCGTGCTGAACGTCAACGACGAACCGGTGGGCATCAAGTCGCTGGAGCACGCGATCATCGACCGCGCCTGGGAGCACGGCTGGGTGACGCCGCGCGCCGCGCGCATCCGCACCGGCAAGAAGGTCGCAGTCATCGGCTCCGGCCCCGCCGGGCTGGCCGCCGCGCAACAGCTGGCGCGCGCCGGCCATGACGTGACGGTGTTCGAGAAGAACGACCGCATCGGCGGGCTGCTGCGCTACGGCATCCCCGACTTCAAGATGGAGAAGCTGCACATCGACCGCCGCATCGAGCAGATGAAAGCCGAAGGCGTGGTGTTCAAGGCGGGCGTGATGGTGGGCAAGCTGCCCGAAGGCTCCAAGGTCACCAACCTGGCCAAGGAAACGGTGATGCCCGAGGAGCTGAAGAAGGAGTTCGACGCCATCGTGCTGGCGGGCGGCGCCGAGCAGTCGCGCGACCTGCCGGTGCCCGGGCGCGAGCTCGACGGCGTGCACTTTGCGATGGAGTTCCTGCCGCAGCAGAACCGGCTGAACGCGGGCGACAAGGTCAAGGGCCAGATCCGGGCCGACGGCAAGCACGTGATCGTGATCGGCGGCGGCGACACCGGCTCCGACTGCGTGGGCACCAGCAACCGGCACGGCGCCAAGAGCGTCACCCAGTTCGAACTGCTGCCCATGCCGCCCGAGCACGAGAACAAGGAGCTGACCTGGCCGTACTGGCCGTACAAGCTGCGCACCTCGTCGTCGCACGAGGAGGGCTGCGAGCGCGAGTTCGCCATCGCCACCAAGGAATTCATCGGCGAAAAGGGCAAGGTCACAGGCCTGAAGACCGTGCGCGTCGAGTGGAAGGACGGCAAGATGGCCGAGGTGCCCGGCTCCGAGCAGGTGCTGGAGGCCGACCTGGTGCTGCTGGCCATGGGCTTCGTGAGCCCGGTGCAGTCCATCCTCGACGGCTTCGCCGTCGAGAAGGACGCCCGCGGCAACGCCAAGGCCACGGTGGACTTCACGGGCGGCTATGCCACCAGCGTCGACAAGGTGTTCGCCGCCGGCGACATGCGCCGCGGCCAGTCGCTGGTGGTGTGGGCGATCCGCGAAGGCCGGCAGGCGGCGAGGGCGGTGGACGAGTACCTGATGGGGTTCTCGGACCTGCCTCGCTGACGACGGTGGGCAGCGGAGCTGCCCACCCTACTTTATGATTCGGGGTTTTCCCGTAAACCCCCCGGATGACCGACCCTGACCCCGGCGCGCTGGTCGAGTGCCGCAACCTGAGCTTCGGTTACGGCGCGCGCCTGATCCTCGATGACGTGAGCTTCACCGTGCCGCGCGGCAAGGTGACGGCTCTCATGGGCGCGTCCGGCGGCGGCAAGACCACGGTGCTGCGCCTGATCGGCGGGCAGGTGCGGCCCGGCCGGGGCGAACTGCTGTTCGACGGCGCCGACATCGGCCGCATGGACCCCGCAGCCCTGTACCGGGCACGCCGGCGCATGGGCATGCTGTTCCAGTTCGGCGCCCTCTTCACCGACCTGAGCGTGTTCGACAACGTGGCCTTCCCGTTGCGCGAACACACCGCGCTGCCGGCAGCCCTGGTGCGCGACATCGTGCTGATGAAGCTCAATGCGGTGGGGCTGCGCGGCGCACGCAACCTGATGCCCAGCGAAATCTCCGGGGGCATGGCGCGCCGCGTGGCACTGGCCCGCGCCATCTCGCTGGACCCCGAACTCGTGATGTACGACGAGCCGTTCGCCGGCCTCGACCCGATCTCGCTGGGCACCGCGGCCCAGTTGATCCGGCGCCTGAACGACACGCTGGGCATCACCAGCATCGTGGTGTCGCACGACCTCGAGGACACCTTCCGCATTGCCGACCAGGTGATCATCCTGGCCAACGGCAAGGTGGCGGCGCAGGGCACGCCCGACGAGGTACGCGCGTCGACCGACCCGCTGGTGCACCAGTTCGTGAACGCCGAGCCCGAAGGGCCGGTGCACTTCCACTATCCCGGCCCCACGGTGGCCGAGGACTTCGGCACGGGGTATTCCGAATGAGCTGGTGGAATCCTGCCCACGTCGGCCTCGCCACCCGCGCCAAGCTGGCCGACATCGGGCATGCGGCGCGGCTCTTCGTGCGGCTGGTCACGCTGTTCGGCCCCTCGATGCGCCGTTTCGGCCTGGTGCGCGACCAGGTGCACTTCCTGGGCAACTACTCGCTCGCCATCATTACCGTGTCGGGCCTGTTCGTCGGCTTCGTGCTGGGCCTGCAGGGCTACTACACGCTGCAGCGGTATGGCAGTTCGGAAGCGCTGGGGCTGCTGGTGGCGCTCAGCCTGGTGCGCGAGCTTGGACCCGTGGTCACGGCGCTGCTGTTCGCCGGCCGTGCCGGCACCTCGCTCACGGCGGAGATCGGCCTGATGAAGGCGGGCGAGCAACTGTCGGCCATGGAGATGATGGCCGTCGACCCGATCCAGCGCATCCTGGCGCCGCGCTTCTGGGGCGGCGTGATCGCAATGCCCCTGCTCGCCGCCGTCTTCAGCGCCGTCGGCATCATCGGGGGCTATGTGGTGGGCGTGCTGCTCATAGGCGTGGATCCCGGGGCGTTCTGGAGCCAGATGCAGGGCGGCGTCGACGTGGTGAAGGACGTCGGCAACGGCGTGGCCAAGAGCGTTGTGTTCGGCGTGGCGGTCACTTTCATTGCCCTGCTGCAGGGTTACGGGTCGCAGCCCACCCCCGAAGGGGTCTCGCGCGCGACAACGCGTACCGTGGTGGTGGCGTCGCTGGCCGTGCTGGGCCTGGACTTCGTGCTCACGGCCCTGATGTTCAGTATCTGAAAGAAACGAAACAAAGATGGAACGCAGCAAGAACGACGTCTGGGTAGGGCTCTTCGTGCTCATCGGTGCGGCAGCCCTGCTGTTCCTCGCGCTCCAGTCGGCCAACCTGCTCGCCTGGAGCCTCCAGCCGACCTACGCCGTGGTCGCCAGGTTCGACAACATCGGCGGCCTGAAGCCGCGCGCGGCGGTCAAGAGTTCGGGCGTGGTGGTGGGGCGCGTCGAGTCGATCGCCTTCGACGACAAGGGCTTCCAGGCGCGCGTCACGCTCGGTCTGGAGAACCGATACAAGTTCCCGAAGGACAGTTCGCTGAAAATCCTGACCAGCGGGCTGCTGGGTGAGCAGTACATCGGCATCGAGGCCGGCGCCGACGACAAGAACCTGGCCGCCGGCGATACCATCACCACCACGCAGTCGGCCGTCGTGCTCGAGAACCTGATCGGGCAGTTCCTCTACAACAAGGCCGCGGATGGCGCAACGCCCGCGGGCGCAGCAACCAAGAAATGAGACCGCTGAAACTGCTGTTCCTCGCCGCGCTGCTCGCGGCCCTGGCTGGCTGCGCGAGCATGCCGCACCCGAACCCGCGCGACCCGTGGGAGCCCATGAACCGCCACGTGATGCAGTTCAACGAAGGCGTCGACGCGGTGCTGCTGAAGCCGGTGGCCACGTTTTACCGCGAGAAAGTCCCGCCGCTGGTGCGCACCGGCGTGTCGAACTTCTTCTCGAACCTGAGCGACGTCTGGTCGGCGGCCAACAGCCTGGCGCAACTCAAGATCCAGAACGCCGCCGAGAACTTCATGCGGTTCAACGTCAACATGCTGTTCGGCGTGGGCGGGCTGATCGACGTGGCCAGCGAACTGAACATCGAGCGCCACAAGGAAGACTTCGGCCAGACGCTGGGGCGCTACGGCGTGCCCGCCGGGCCGTACGTGGTGCTGCCCCTGCTGGGCCCCTCAACGCTGCGCGATGCGCTGGCACTGGGGGTCGACCGGCGCCTCGACGGGGTGCAGTACATGAACCCGAGGTGGCGCAACACCTTCGACGTGATGAAAGCCATCGACACGCGCGCCAACCTGCTGCGCGTGACGGCGGTGCTGGAGGACGCCGCGCTCGACAAGTACAGCTTCGTGCGCGACGCGCACCTGCAGAAGCGCCGCGCCGAGGTGGATTCAGGCACCAAGCGCGAAGGCTCCGATGCCAACCAGGGCAAGGAGCCCGATGACACCCCGGGGCCCGCGGCGGCGCCGGCCGAACCCGTAAAGGAAAAGCCATGAACCGACGTTACTTCGGCCGCACCGCGGCCGCCTTCGCAGCCGCCCTTGCCATGGCCTGGCCCGCCTGGGCCGCCGACGAGGCACCCGACGTGATGATCAAGCGGCTGTCGGACGAAGTGATCCACGCCGTCAAGTCCGACAAGGCGATCCAGGCCGGCGACGTCGGCAAGATCATGGTGCTGGTCGACAACAAGATCATGCCGAACGTGAACTTCCAGCGCATGACGGCCGCGGCGGTGGGCCCCGCCTGGCGGCAGGCCTCGCCGGAGCAGCAGAAGCGGCTGCAGGAGGAGTTCAAGACGCTGCTGGTGCGCACGTACGCCGGCGCCTTCCAGCAGATCCAGGACGAGACCGTGAGCCTCAAGCCGCTGCGCGCCTCCCCCGGCGACGCCGAAGTGGTGGTGCGCACCGAAATCCGCGGCCGCGGCGAGCCGATCCAGCTGGACTACCGGCTCGAAAAGACGCCGGGGCAGGGCACGGGCTGGAAGATCTACAACCTGAACGTGCTGGGTGTGTGGCTGGTGGAAACCTACCGCTCGCAGTTCGCCGAACAGATCAACGCCAGGGGCGTCGACGGCCTCATCGCGCTGCTGGCCGAGCGCAACAAGAGCAACGCGAAGAAGTCCTAGTGCTGGTACTGCCCGAGAAACTCACGCACGAAGAGGCGCCCGCCTGCGGCCGCATGCTGGCGCAGGCGCTGCGTTCGCAGCCGGGCAGCGAAGCCGTGGCGGACGCAGCGGCGCTGGGTGTGTTCGACTCGTCGGCGCTGGCCGTGCTGCTCGATTGCCGCCGCGAGGCGCTGGCGCTGGGCAAGGCCTTTCGCGTGAGCCGCATGCCTGCGCGCCTGCGCGAGCTGGCGGCACTCTATGGGGTCTCCGAGCTGCTGCCCGGGGCGGTTTAGGGCGTCACCGTAAAATCGCGGGTTCACATGCCCGCGATCGCCTTCCAGTCCGTCTCCAAGACTTACCCTTCAGCGCGCGGGCCCTTCCAGGCGCTCGACGGCGTTTCCTTCGACATCGAGCAAGGCGAGTTCTTCGGCCTGCTCGGGCCGAACGGCGCGGGCAAGACCACCCTGATCAGCATCCTCGCGGGGCTGGTGCGGGCTTCTGCGGGGCAGGTCAGCGTGCTCGGGCACGACGTGCAGGCCGACTACGCCCAGGCGCGCCGCAAGCTGGGCGTGGTGCCGCAGGAGCTGGTGTTCGACCCTTTCTTCACCGTGCGCGAAGCGCTGCGCATCCAGTCGGGCTACTTCGGCGTGCGCAACAACGGCGCCTGGATCGACGAACTGCTGGAGAACCTGGGCCTGGCCGACAAGGCGGGCGCCAACATGCGCCAGCTGTCCGGCGGCATGAAGCGCCGCGTGCTGGTGGCGCAGGCACTGGTGCACCGCCCGCCGGTGATCGTGCTCGACGAACCCACCGCCGGTGTCGACGTGGAGCTGCGCCAGACGCTGTGGCAGTTCATCGCCAGGCTCAATCGCCAGGGCCACACGGTGCTGCTCACCACGCACTACCTCGAAGAGGCCGAGGCCCTGTGCAGCCGCATCGCCATGCTCAAGCACGGGCGCGTGGTGGCGCTGGAGCGCACCAGCGAACTGCTGAAGGCCGCATCCAGCAACGTGCTGCGTTTCAAGCTCGACGGCGAGCTGCCGCGCGAGTTCGAGCGCAAGGCGCGTGTCACCGGCCGCATCGTGCAGCTGCCGGCGCACGACGCGCACGAGATCGAGCAGTACCTGTCGGTGATCCGGCGCGCCGGCCTGCGCGTCGAGGACGTGGAAATCCGCAAGGCCGACCTGGAGGACGTGTTCCTCGACGTGATGGCCGAACGCGGCGAGGCCGCGGCATGAGCCGCCGGGCCGCTCCCAAGGCGAATACCGCAGTGCGGAGCACGGAGGTCTCCGAATGACGGGCTGGCAGACGTTGCTTTACAAGGAGGTGCTGCGCTTCTGGAAGGTGGCCTTCCAGACGGTGGCCGCGCCCATCCTCACCGCGCTCATGTACCTGCTGATCTTCGGCCACGTGCTGCAGGACAAGGTGAAGGTGTACGGCACCATCGACTACACCTCGTTCCTCGTGCCGGGGCTGGTGATGATGAGCGTGCTGCAGAACGCCTTTGCCAACAGCTCGTCGTCGCTGATCCAGAGCAAGATCACCGGCAACCTCGTGTTCGTGCTGCTCACGCCGCTGTCTCACTGGAGCTGGTTCATCGCCTACGTGGGCGCCTCGCTGGCGCGCGGCGTCTGCGTGGGTGCCGGCGTGTTCATCGTCACGGCCTGGTTCGCCGACCTGTCGTTTGCGGCGCCGCTGTGGATCCTGGTGTTCGCGGTACTGGGCGCGGGCATGCTCGGCGCCATGGGGCTGATCGCCGGGCTGTGGGCCGAGAAGTTCGACCAGATGGCGGCGTTCCAGAACTTCATCATCATGCCGATGACCTTCCTGTCCGGCGTGTTCTATTCGATCCACTCGCTGCCCCCCTTCTGGCAGCGGGTGAGCCACTTCAACCCGTTCTTCTACATGATCGACGGCTTCCGCTACGGCTTCTTCGGCGTGAGCGACGTGTCGCCCTGGCTCAGCCTGGGCATCGTCGGCGCCGCGATGGCAGTGGTGAGCGCGATCACCGTTCACCTGCTGAAGATCGGGTACAAGATCAGGGGATGACCATGGATGCCGAAGAGCTGGAAGCCATCATCCGCGCGGGCCTGCCGTGCGACCACGTCGAAGTGACCGGCGACGGCCGCCATTGGGCGGCGGTCATCGTGTCAGCCGAATTCGAAGGAAAGCGTGCGATCCAGCGCCACCAGCGCGTTTACGCCACCCTGGGTGCGAGAATGCAGACCGACGAAGTGCATGCACTCTCGATGAAGACGTTTACGCCGGCCGAATGGGCCGCCAACCCGAACTGAAGGTCGCTTCCCGATGGACAAGTTGCTGATTCGCGGGGGCCGTGAGCTCCGCGGCGAAGTGCGCATTTCAGGCGCCAAGAACGCGGCGCTGCCGGAGCTGTGCGCAGCCCTGCTGACCGACCAGCCGGTGACGCTGGAGAACGTGCCGCGCCTGCAGGACGTGGCCACCATGCTCAAGCTCATCCGCAACATGGGCGTGACGGCGGAACCGGTGGGCGAGGGCGTGCGCATCGACGCCAGCAAGCTCAGCTTTCCCGAGGCGCCGTACGAGATGGTGAAGACCATGCGCGCCTCGGTGCTGGCGCTGGGCCCGCTGCTCGCGCGCTTCGGCGAAGCCACCGTTTCGCTGCCGGGCGGCTGCGCGATCGGCTCGCGGCCGGTCGACCAGCACATCAAGGGCCTGCAGGCCATGGGCGCGCACATCGTCGTGGAGCACGGCTACATGATCGCCAAGCTGCCCAAGGGCCGCGAGCGGCTGCACGGGGCGAGCATCACCACCGACATGATCACGGTGACGGGCACCGAGAACTTCCTCATGGCCGCGTCGCTCGCCGAGGGCGAGACCATCCTGGAGAACGCCGCACAGGAACCGGAGATCACCGACCTGGCCGAAATGCTGATTCGCATGGGCGCGAAGATCGAGGGCCACGGCACCTCGCGCATCCGCATCCAGGGCGTGTCGCGGCTGCAGGGCTGCACGCACCACGTGGTGGCCGACCGCATCGAGGCCGGCACCTTCCTGTGCGCGGTGGCAGCCGCCGGCGGCGACGTGCTGCTGCGCGCGGCGCGCGGCGACCACCTGGAGGCGGTGATCGAGAAACTGCGCGCCGCCGGCGCCGAAGTGACGCCTGTGCCGGAGGGCTTGCGCATCCGCTCGCACGGGCGGCTGCAGGCCCAGAGCTTCCGCACCACCGAGTACCCGGGCTTCCCGACCGACCTGCAGGCGCAGTTCATGGCGCTGAACGCCGTGGCGCAGGGCTCGGCGCGCGTGACCGAGACGATCTTCGAGAACCGTTTCATGCACGTCAACGAACTGGTGCGCCTCGGTGCGAAAATCCAGGTCGACGGCAAGCTGGCGATCACCGAAGGGGTGGAGCGGCTGTCGGGCGCCACCGTGATGGCGACCGACCTGCGCGCTTCGGCCAGCCTCGTCATCGCGGGGCTCGTGGCCGAAGGCGAAACCCTGGTGGACCGCATCTACCACCTGGACCGGGGCTACGAGCGCATGGAAGACAAACTGCGCGCCATCGGCGCCGACATCGAACGAATCAAGTGATCACCCTGGCCCTGTCGAAGGGGCGCATCTTCGACGAAACCCTGCCGCTGCTGAAGGCCGCCGGCATCGAGGTGCTGGAAGACCCGGAAACCTCGCGCAAGCTGATCCTGCCCACCAGCCAGCCGGACCTGCGCGTTGTGATCGTGCGCGCTTCCGACGTGCCGACCTACGTGCAGTACGGCGGTGCCGATCTCGGCGTGACCGGGCTGGACACCTTGCTGGAACATGGCACGACATGGGCAGCCGCTGCCAGCGGCGGGGGCCTGTACCAGCCGCTGGACCTGCGCATCGCCAAGTGCCGCGTCAGCGTGGCGGTGCGCGTGGGCTTCGACTACGCCAGCGCGGTGCGCCAAGGCGCGCGGCTGCGCGTGGCCACCAAGTACGTCAACATCTCGCGCGACTTCTTCGCCGCCAAGGGCGTGCACGTCGACCTGATCAAGCTGTACGGCAGCATGGAACTGGCGCCGCTGACCGGCATGGCCGATGCCATCGTCGACCTGGTTTCCACCGGCGGCACGCTGCTGGCGAACAAGCTCGTCGAGGTCGAGCGCATCATGGACATCAGCTCGCGGCTGGTGGTGAACCAGGCGGCGCTGAAGCTCAAGCAGGAGCCGATCCGCCGCCTGATCGACGTGTTCGCCGCCGCGGTGGAGAAGCGCTGATGCTCGCCCGCCCCCTGCGCCTGTCGACGGCGGACGCCGGCTTCGACGAAGCGTTGCGCATGCGCCTGCAGTGGTCGGCCGAGACCGATGCGGGGGTGGAAGACGCCGTCACAACCATCCTTGCCGACGTGCAACGGCGGGGCGACGCGGCGGTGCTTGAATACACCAACCGGTTCGACGCGACCGGTGCCGCGTCGGTGCAGGAGCTGCAGCTTCCCGCGGCCGAACTCGAAGCGGCGTTCCGCTCGCTGCCGGCGCGGCAACGCAGTGCGCTGGAGCAGGCGGCTGCGCGCGTGCGCAGCTACCACGAGGCGCAGAAGAAGGCCTCGGGCGAGAGCTGGTCATATCGCGATGCCGACGGCACGCTGCTCGGGCAGAAGGTCACGCCGGTGGACCGCGTGGGCATCTACGTGCCCGGCGGCAAGGCGGCCTACCCGTCGTCGGTGCTGATGAACGCCATTCCGGCGCAGGTGGCGGGTGTGCCCGAAATCATCATGGTCGTGCCGACCCCGCGCGGCGAGAAGAACGCGCTGGTGCTGGCGGCCGCCCACCTGGCCGGCGTGACGCGTGTCTTCCGCATCGGCGGTGCGCAGGCCATAGCCGCGCTGGCGTTTGGAACGGCCACAGTGCCGCGGGTCGACAAGGTCACCGGCCCCGGCAATGCCTACGTGGCCAGCGCCAAGCGCCGCGTGTTCGGCATCGTGGGCATCGACATGATCGCGGGGCCCAGCGAGATCCTGGTGCTGGCCGACGGCAGCACGCCGGCCGACTGGGTGGCGATGGACCTGTTCTCGCAGGCCGAGCACGACGAGCTCGCCCAGGGCATCCTGCTGTCGCCCGACGCAGCGTATATCGACGAGGTGCAGGCGGCGATCGACCGGCTGCTGCCGGAAATGCCGCGCGCGGAGATCATCGTCAAGTCGCTGTCGGGCCGTGGCGCGCTGATCCACACGCGCAGCATGGAAGAGGCCTGCGAGATCAGCAACCGCATCGCGCCGGAACACCTGGAAGTAGCCAGCCGCGACCCGCACCGCTGGGAGCCGTTGCTGCGCCACGCCGGGGCGATCTTCCTGGGCGCCTTCACCAGCGAGTCGCTCGGCGACTACTGCGCGGGGCCCAACCACGTGCTGCCGACCAGCACCACCGCCCGCTTCTCAAGCCCGCTGGGCGTCTACGACTTCCAGAAGCGCAGCAGCCTGATCGAAGTCAGCGAAGCGGGCGCTCACAAGCTGGGAGAGATAGCGGCGGAGCTGGCCTATGGCGAAGGCCTGCAGGCGCATGCACGCGCGGCCGAGATGCGGCTGAAGCGCTAACTTCGACACGAAGTTCGTGTTACACGAACTTCGTGTAAAATGGATGCATGAAAAACGTGACCATCACGGTCGACGACGAGGCCCTTGAGTGGGCTCGCGTCGAGGCAGCCAGACGCAACACAAGCGTCTCGAAACTGGTTGGGTCCTTCATCAGTGAGATGCGGCGGCGCGAGGACGCGTACATGCGGGCCTATCACGAGTGGAAAGCCGACACTCGCACTTGGCGCTCCGACGGTTCGCCCTATCCGAAGCGCGAGGAACTGTACGAACGCGGCGGCAAGCACTGATGGACCTCGTGTTCGTCGATTCGAACGTTCTCGTCCACAGCGAAGACGGGCAGGACCCGGCCAAGCAGGAGCGCTCGCTCGCCTGGCTGGATGTGCTTTGGGAGCGGTCGTGCGGGAGGCTCTCCACCCAGACGCTCAACGAGTTCTACGTGAACTCCACCCGCAAGATAACGCCGCCGCTCCCGCAAGGTGAGGCCCGGGCCAAGATTCGCCGCTTTCAGGCCTGGATGCCCCTGCTCATCGACCACGCCGTGCTGGAGACGGCCTGGGCCGTGGAGGCGCGCTACCAGATCCATTTTTGGGACAGCCTGATCGTGGCAGCCGCCCAGCACCAGGATTGCACGATCCTCCTCACCGAAGACCTGTCCGACGGGCAAGGATACGGGATGGTCAAGGTCGTCAATCCCTTCCTCCATGGTCCGGAGATCCTGGACAGGCCGCAATGACTGCAAGTGACCTCATCGCCAAGCGCATCCGCCAGGACGTGCAGTCCATGCACGCCTACGCCATCCAGGACTCCGCGGGCCTCATCAAGCTCGACGCGATGGAGAACCCGCACCGCCTTCCGACCGAACTGCGCCGGCAGCTCGGCGAGCGGCTGGCCGAGGTGGCTCTCAACCGCTACCCGGGCGACCGCACCAACGACCTGCGCCGGGCCTTGGCCGCCCATGCCGGAATGCCCGAGGGCTTCGACATCATGCTGGGCAACGGCTCGGACGAGCTGATCTCGCTGCTGGCCATGGCCTGCGACGTCCCCGGCGCTTCCATCCTGGCGCCGGTGCCCGGCTTCGTCATGTACGGCATGAGCGCGCAACTGCAGGGCCTGGGGTTCAACGGCGTCGACCTCACGCCCGACTTCGAGCTCGACGAGCGCGCCATGCTGGCCGCGATCGACCGCCACCAGCCGTCGATCATCTACCTGGCCTACCCCAACAACCCCACGGCCAACCTGTGGGACGACGGCGTGATCGAGAAGATCGTGCGCGCCGCGCCCGGGCTGGTGGTGATCGACGAGGCCTACCAGCCGTTCGCCAGCCGCAGCTACATCGACCGGGTGGAGCGCCACCAGCATGTGCTGCTGATGCGCACCCTGAGCAAGTTCGGGCTGGCCGGCGTGCGCATCGGCTACATGATGGGCCCGCAGGCGCTGATCGCCGAGATCGACAAGGTGCGCCCGCCCTACAACATCAGCGTGCTCAATTGCGAAGCGGCGCTGTTCGCGCTGGCGCACCAGGACGAGTTCGCGCGGCAGGCCCAGGCCATCCGCGACCAGCGCCAGGTGGTACAGGCCGCGCTGGCCGCGTTGCCAAGCGTGAAAGCCTGGCCCAGCGACGCCAACATGATCCTGGTGCGCGTGCCCGATGCCGCCCATGCGTTCGACGGCATGAGGGCACGCGGCGTGCTGGTCAAGAACGTTTCTAGAATGCACCCATTGCTGGCCGATTGCCTGCGCCTCACCATCGGCACCGCCGAAGAGAACGAACGCATGCTGGCCGCCCTGCAAGCCTCGCTATGACCACCACAGCCCGCACCGCGGAGATCACGCGCAACACCACCGAGACGCAGATCACCGTCCGCGTCAACCTCGACGGCACCGGCAGCGCGCAGCTGGCCACCGGCATCGGTTTCTTCGACCACATGCTGGACCAGGTGGCGCGCCACGGCCTCGTCGACCTCGCGGTCGAAGCCACGGGCGACCTGCACATCGACGGCCACCACACGGTCGAGGACGTGGGCATCGCCATCGGCCAGGCGGTGGCGCAGGCGGTGGGGGACAAGAAGGGCATCCGCCGCTACGGCCACGCCTACGTGCCGCTCGACGAGGCGCTGACGCGCGTGGTGATCGACTTCTCGGGCCGCCCCGGCCTGGTCATGAACGTGCCTTTCAAGAGCGGGATGATCGGCACCTTCGACACGCAGCTCGCGCACGAATTCTTCCAGGGCTTCGCCAACCACGCTTTCGTCACGCTGCACATCGACAACCTGCGCGGCGAGAACGCGCACCACCAGTGCGAAACCGTCTTCAAGGCTTTCGCGCGCGCATTGCGTGCTGCGCTGGAGCCCGACCCGCGCGCCGCCGGCACCATCCCGTCCACCAAGGGAACGCTTTGAAGACAGTCGCGGTCGTCGACTACGGCATGGGTAACCTGCGCTCGGTGTCGCAGGCGGTGCAGCACGTGGCCGCCGGCAGCGGCTTCGACGCGGTCGTCACCTCGCGACCGGAAGACGTGCGCGCTGCCGAACGCGTGGTGCTGCCGGGGCAGGGCGCCATGCCGGACTGCATGCGCGAGCTGCGCGAATCGGGCCTGCTCGAAAGCGTGCTGGAGGCCGCCGCCGCCAAGCCGCTGTTCGGCGTGTGCGTGGGCATGCAGATGCTGCTGGATCGCAGCAACGAAGGTCCCACCGAGGGCCTGGGCCTGATCCACGGCGAGGTGCGGAAGTTCGAGCTGCAAGGCCGCCTGCAGCCCGATGGCAGCCGCTACAAGGTGCCGCAGATGGGCTGGAACCAGGTCTGGCAGTCGCAGCCGCACTCCCTGTGGGCGGGTGTCCCGGACGGCAGCTACTATTACTTCGTGCACAGCTACTACGCCCGGCCGTCGGCTGCGCGCCACAGCGTCGGGGAATCCGATTACGGCGCACGCTTTACCGCAGCCATTGCCCGCGATAATATTTTTGCGACCCAGTTCCACCCCGAGAAAAGCGCCGGCCAGGGACTCGCCCTCTACCGCAACTTCCTGCACTGGAACCCCTGACCTTGCGCACCCGCGCCGTCCGACGCTCCCATGCTTTTGATTCCTGCGATTGACCTGAAAGACGGCCATTGCGTCCGCCTGAAACAGGGCGACATGGCCCAGGCCACCGTGTTCAGCGAAGACCCGGCCGCCATGGCCCGCGCCTGGCTGGACAAGGGGGCACGCCGCCTGCACCTGGTGGACCTGAACGGCGCGTTCGCCGGCAAGCCCCAGAACTTCACCGCCATCCGGTCCATCCTGAAGGCGGTGGGCGACGACATCCCGGTGCAGCTGGGAGGCGGCATCCGCGACCTCGACACCATCGAGCGCTACATCGACGCCGGCCTGCGCTACGTGATCATCGGCACTGCCGCCGTCAAGAACCCCGGCTTCCTGAAGGACGCCTGCAGCGCCTTCGGCGGCCACGTCATCGTGGGGCTGGACGCCAAGGACGGCAAGGTGGCCACCGACGGCTGGAGCAAGCTCACCGGCCACGAGGTGCTGGACCTCGCGCGCAAGTTCGAGGACTGGGGGGTGGACGCGATCGTGTATACCGACATCGGCCGCGACGGCATGCTCACCGGCGTCAACATCGAAGCCACCGTCAAGCTGGCCCAGTCGCTCTCGATACCGGTCATCGCATCGGGCGGCCTGTCGAACCTGGAAGACATCCGCCGGCTGTGCGCCGTGGAAAGCGACGGCGTGGAAGGCGTGATCTGCGGGCGCGCCATCTACTCGGGCGACCTCGACTTCGCCAAGGCCCAGGAACTCGCCGACCAACTGAACGGCTGATGCTCGCCAAACGGATCATCCCCTGCCTCGACGTCACCGGCGGACGGGTCGTCAAGGGCGTCAACTTCGTCGAGCTGCGCGACGCGGGCGACCCGGTGGAGATTGCCGCGCGCTACAACGAGCAGGGCGCCGACGAGCTTACCTTCCTCGACATCACCGCCACCAGCGACGACCGCGACCTGATCCTGCACATCATCGAGGCGGTGGCGTCGCAGGTGTTCATCCCGCTCACCGTCGGCGGCGGCGTGCGCACGGTCGAAGACGTGCGGCGGCTGCTGAACGCCGGGGCCGACAAGACCAGCTTCAACTCCGCGGCCATCGCCAACCCCGGCGTGATCGATGCCGCCTCGGCCAGGTACGGCGCGCAGTGCATCGTGGTGGCGATCGACGCCAAGCGGCGCGAGGGCGGCGGCTGGGACGTCTACAGCCACGGCGGGCGCCGCAACACCGGGCTCGACGCCGTGCAGTGGGCCACCGAGATGGCGCGGCGCGGCGCGGGCGAGATCCTGCTGACCTCGATGGACCGTGACGGCACCAGGTCCGGCTTCGACCTCGAGCTCACGCGTGCCGTGAGCGACGCCGTGCCGGTGCCCGTGATCGCCTCGGGCGGCGTGGGCAACCTCGACCACCTCGCCGACGGCATCCAGCTGGGCGGCGCCGATGCGGTGCTGGCCGCCAGCATCTTCCACTACGGCGAGTACACCGTGGCCCAGGCCAAGGCGCGGATGGCCGAGCGCGGGATTCCCGTACGCCTCTGAGCGCTGGGGTTGCACCCCAGCCTACAATGGATTCATGGATTGGCTCGATGAGGTGAAGTGGGACCCGCAGGGTCTCATGCCGGTGATCGCGCAGGAAGCGTCCACCGGCGACGTCCTCATGTTCGCCTGGATGAACCGCGACGCACTGCAAAAGACCGCGGAGTCGGGCCGCGCGGTGTACTTCAGCCGCTCGCGCGGCCGGCTGTGGTTCAAGGGCGAGGAGTCCGGCCACGTGCAGCAGGTGCACGAGATCCGCATGGACTGCGACAACGACGTGCTGCTGCTGAAGGTCACCCAGCTCGGGCATGATCCGTCCATCGCCTGCCACACCGGCCGCCACAGCTGCTTCTTCCAGCGCCTGCGCGACGGCTGCTGGGAAGCGGTGGAACCGGTGCTGAAGGACCCCGACACCATTTACCGCGCATGACCACGTCCAACGATTCCCTGGCCCGCCTGCACGCCGTGATCGAAAGCCGCAAGGGTGCAGACCCCGAGCAGAGCTACGTCGCGCGCCTGCTGCACAAGGGCCCGGACGCCTTCCTCAAGAAGATCGGCGAGGAAGCCACCGAGGTCGTGATGGCGGCCAAGGACGGCGACGCGCGCAAGCTCGTCGACGAAGTGGCCGACCTGTGGTTCCATTCGATGGTCGCGCTGGCGTACTACGGCGTGAGCCCGGCCGACGTCATCGCCGAACTGGAGCGCCGCGAGGGCACCAGCGGCATCGAGGAAAAGGCCTTGCGCAAGGCGCAACAACGCGAAGGAGGAGCCCCATGAGCGAAACCAACTATGCGGACTTCGTGGCCGGCAAGACGCCGCAGGACCGCACCATCATGCACGTGCTGTACGGCATGCATACGATCTCGCCGTTCACCTTCTGGTCGTTGTCGGTGGTGGCGCTGATCGTCAACTACATCAAGAAGGCCGACGAGAGCGAGCCGCTGTACCTCGGCCACCACCATTTCATGATCCGCACCTTCTGGTGGACGCTGCTGTGGCTGGTGGTGACATCGCCGCTGTACCTGCTGCTGTTCCTGCCCGGCATGATCGCGTGGCTGGTGATCGGCGCCTGGTACATCTACCGCTGCATCCGTGGCTGGCTGCGTTTCAACGACAACGAGGCGGCGCCGTCATGAGCCTGCGCGACCCGAACTGCGTCTTCTGCCGGATCGCCGCGGGCGAAATCCCGTCGAAGAAGGTCTACGAGGACGACGACATCTTCGCTTTCCACGACATCCACCCGTGGGCGCCGGTGCACTTCCTCATGGTCCCGAAGGAGCACGTCACCTCCATGGCCCATGTCGGGCCCCGGCACGAGCCCGTGCTCGGCCGCATGATGGCCCTGGCCGGCAAGCTGGCCCAGCAGGAGGGCGCGCGTCCCTACCCGGAAGGCGGCTTCCGGGTCGTCGTCAACACCGGCGCCGACGGCGGGCAGGAAGTCCACCACTTGCACATCCATGTCATCGGTGGGCCGCGGCCCTGGCTCAAAGGCTGAAGACTAGAATCGACCCATCGGCGTCAAGGGTGGGCCGGCTGCGCTGCCCACCGCCCACACTTTAGGAGCAAGAACCATGGGTTCGTTTTCCATCTGGCACTGGCTGGTCGTCCTGTTGATCGTCGTGCTGGTCTTCGGCACCAAGAAGCTCAAGAACATGGGCTCCGACCTCGGCGGCGCGGTCAAGGGCTTCAAGGACGGCATGAAGGACGGTTCGTCGCCCGCTGCGGACACGGCGGTCCCGCCGTCTGGCCAGGTCACGTCCAGCACGCCCGGCGCTGCCGACAAGACCACCATCGACGTCGAAGCGAAGAACAAGTCCTGAAAGCGACGTGACTGAACGCCCGTGATCGACCTTGGCCTGTCCAAGATGGCGCTGATCGGCGCCGTGGCCCTGATCGTCATCGGGCCCGAGAAACTGCCGCGCGTGGCGCGTACGGTGGGCACGCTGCTGGGCAAGGCGCAGCGCTACGTGGCCGACGTCAAGGCCGAAGTGAACCGGTCGATGGAGCTCGACGAGCTGCGCAAGATGAAGGAAACGGTGGAGACCGCCGCGCGCGACGTCGAGTCGTCGGTGCAGGGCGCTGCCAGCGACTTCGAGAAGCAATGGCAGGAAACCACGGCCGCCGCGCTCGAGCCGCCGCCCCCGGCGTTCCCCGAGTACAAGCACCCGAACAAGAAGTGGCGCGTGAAGCAGGGTGCCATGCCCCAGTGGTACAAGGCGCGCAACGGCGTGCGCACCCGCGCGCTCTCCGGCGCCGCCCGCGTGGCGAAGTACCGGCCCCACAAGTTCAATTGAAGTGACTCCCAACGACAAGGAAGACGAGCTCGCCGGCACCGAGCAGCCCTTCGTGGCCCACCTCGTCGAGCTGCGCGACCGGCTCATCAAGGCGTTGCTGGCCGTGGGCGCCGTGTGCGTCGTGCTTGCCATCTGGCCCGGCCCCGCGGCGCTGTACGACCTGCTGGCGGCCCCGCTGATCGCGCACCTGCCCAAGGGCGCGACGCTGATCGCCACTTCGGTCATCTCGCCCTTCATCGTGCCGCTGAAGATCCTGCTGATGGCGGGCTTCCTGGTGGCGCTGCCGGTGGTGCTGTGGCAGGTGTGGGCGTTCGTGGCGCCGGGCCTGTACACGCACGAGAAGAAGCTGGTGCTGCCGCTGGTGGTGTCCAGCACGGTGCTGTTCTTCATCGGCGTGGCGTTCTGTTACTTCTTCGTGTTCGGGCAGGTGTTCTCCTTCATCCAGAGCTTCGCGCCCAAGAGCATCACCGCCGCGCCCGACATCGAGGCCTACCTGAGCTTCGTGCTGACCATGTTCCTGGCGTTCGGCGCGGCGTTCGAGGTGCCGGTGGTGGTGGTGGTGCTGGCCCGCATGGGGCTGGTGCCGGTGGAAAAACTCAAGGAATTCCGCGGCTACTTCGTCGTGCTGGCTTTCATCATCGCGGCCATCATCACGCCGCCGGACGTCGTGTCCCAGCTCGCGCTGGCCATCCCCATGTGCATCCTCTACGAACTGGGCATCTGGGCCGCGCAGATCTTCATCAAGCACACGAAGGCGCCGGAGGATTCGTCGGAAACTGCAGGGCCATAGGCGTCGTCCAGAACGCAGAGGACGCAGAAGAGATACCAAAAACGCAGAAGAATTCAGTTTCTGTTCTGCGTCTTTGGCTTTCCTTCTGCGTCTTCTGCGTTCAATATCCTGGAGAAAGCTACCTCTGCTGCAATTGACGCGGCTTCGGCCGCTTGCCTGGGGTGACACTCAGGTCGACGCCATCGCCCTTGCGCTGCACGCGGAACTTCGTCGCTTCGCCGGGTTTCAGGCCGGCCACGCTGGTCAGCAATTCGGAGACGGTGGAGATCGGCTTGCCGGCCACTTCCACGATCACGTCGCCGGGGCGCACGCCGGCCTGGGCGGCCGGGCCGTTCTGCAGCACGCCGGTGATCAGCACGCCGCGCTTCGCCTTCACGCCGAAGGTCTCCATCAGCTCCGGCGACAGCTCCGCCGGCTCCACGCCGATCCAGCCGCGCGTGACCACGCCGTCCTTCACGATGCCTTCGAGCACCTGCTTGGCGGTCGACACGGGAATGGCGAAGCCCAGGCCGACGTTGCCGCCGCTGCGCGAATAGATCGCCGTGTTGATGCCCATCAGGTGACCGTTCACGTCGACCAGCGCGCCGCCCGAGTTGCCGGGGTTGATGGCCGCATCGGTCTGGATGAAGTTCTCGAAGGTGTTGATGCCCAGCTGGTTGCGCCCCAACGCGCTCACGATGCCGCTGGTCACGGTCTGGCCCACGCCGAACGGGTTGCCGATGGCCAGCACCTGGTCGCCCACCTGCAGCGCGTCGGAGTTGCCGAGCGTGATGACGGGCAGGCGCTCCAGCGTGATGCGCAGGATCGCCAGGTCCGACTCGGGGTCGGTGCCGATCACCTTGGCGCGTGTCTTGCGCTGGTCGTTGAGCTGCACCTCGATCTCGTCGGCGTTCTCCACCACGTGGTTGTTGGTGAGGATGTAGCCGTCGGCGCTGATGATCACGCCGCTGCCCAAGCCGGCCTGCGGCGCGCTGCCCTGCTCGCCGAAGAAGAAGCGGAACCACGGGTCGTTGGCGTAGGGATGCTGAACGGCCTTGGTGGTGTTGATGCTCACCACGGCCGCCGCCGCCTTCTGCGCGGCCAGCCGCAGGCTGCCGGCCGGCGGCGCGACAGTCGCCGGTGCAGGCGCCTCCACCAGCGGGACGCCGGTGGACGCGGTCGTTACCGCGCCCCGGCTGCCGAGCCAGCCCGGCTTGAGCGTTGCCACCACGAAGTAAGCAGCCAGCAGGACGGTGACCGCCTGCGAAAAGACCAACCAGAAGCGTCGCATGGCGCGAGTTTAGACCGGTGTCACGGTGCGCTGGCGCGCGGTCCTGCGCGGCCCCAGGTTGGCGGCCTCCACCGGTACGCCTTCGCCGGTGGCGGCATCGAGGATGGCGGCGCGCGACGGCATGTGGCGCGCCGCCTCGGCCATGCGCTGCGCTTCATGCAGGATGTCCTCGGCCTCGGCCTGCTTCGGGCTCAGGTGCACGATGCCGACGCCGACGTCCACGCGGACCTCCGAGCGCTGGCCGTCCATGCATTTCACCTCGATCGGCCGCCTCAGGCTGGTGGCCAGGCGCAGGCCCAGCGTGCGCAGCCACGACGGCGAATGCAGCGTCTCCACCAGCACGATGAAGCAGCGGTCCCAGTAGCGGCCCACCGTGTTGACGACCCCCGCCTGCCGCTGGATGCGGCCGGCCAGGGCGATGTACATCTCGTTCACGCCGGTGGCGCCGACCTGCCCGGCCAGCCGGTCGACGTCGAACACCATCACGGCCATGACCGCGCCCTCGCGCCGGGTGCGCTGTCGCCTGCGCTGTGCGCCCAGCAGCTTGCGCACCACTTCGCTGCCGGCCGGGATGCGCGTGACCGGGTCCAGTTCGGACAGGCGGCCGTCGAGCTCGTGCGCCTGCCACTCGTGGCGGTCGCGCTGCCACAGCACGAAGCCGATCAGGCCGTTGCTCAGCACCGTGCAAAGGGCCGCTGCCACCTGCCAGGCGATACCGAAGTCCGCGAGGTCCATCGCCGTGGCATACAGGCCCGCGATGGCCGGCAGGGTGAAGGCGCAGCCGACGGCCATGACCGGCGCGAGCCGGTCGCCCATCAGCGCCGCGCGCACCGTGATCCAGAGCGTGAGCGTGCAGCCCAGCAGCGCCACCGCGGCCGCCGCGGGAAGTTGCTGGGGCGCCGGCAGCGCCAGGATGGCGAAACCCGCCAGCGGCAGCACCAGGGCCGACAGGCGCAGCGCGGCCGCCATCACCCGGTCGCGCTGGTGCGCCGACAGCCAGCGCTGGATCCACAGGTTGCATAGCGCCACGCAGGTGGGGCCGGCGAGGACCTGCGTCACATGGAAGAAGGCGGGCTCGGGCCGCAGCGTCTGCTGCAGCACGCCGCTCAGGACCAGCACCATGAGCAGCACCCACACGTGGTACAGCACGCCGCGCAACTGGGCCAAGCTGGGCCGCCAGGCGAAGCCGATGGCGCGGGCCAGTGCAGCGGCAGCGATGGCGCCCAGTGCCATGCTCCAGGTCACGAGTTCCAGCGCACCCATCGCCCCGAATCGCCCTCCCCCAGCGTGCGGCGCCATTATGCGCGCGGCCGTAGGACAATCCCCGCCATGAATGCTTTGCCGCTGGCCCTCACGCCGGGCGACCCTGCGGGCATCGGGCCCGAGATCATCGCCAAGGCTTTCCGTGAGGCGCCGGACCTGTTGCGCGGGGCTTTCGTCGCCGGTGACGTCGAGTGCATGCGCCGCGGCGCCGCTTTCGCGGCCGGCGGCGGCGTGGCGCTGCCGGTGGCCCTGCTCGAAAGTGCGGGGGAGGCGCACGGCGTGCCGCCGCAGTGCATTCCCGTGCTGCAGGTCACGGCGTCTGCGCCCTTGCCCGCGATCGGCCGCGCCAGCGCCGAAGGCGGACGCCTCGCCGCCGCATGCGTCACCTGGGCGGCGCGCGCCGCGCTGCGCGGCGAAGTCGCCGGGCTGGTCACTGCGCCTTTGCACAAGGAGGCGCTGGCCGCCGCCGGCGTGCCCTTCCCGGGCCACACCGAGTTGCTGCAGGCCGAGGCTGCAAGGCACGTGGGCCACGCCTTGCCGGTGCGCATGATGCTGGCGAACGACGAACTGCGCACCGTGCTGGTCAGCATCCACATGGCGCTGCGCGATGCGATCGATGCCGTCACGCGCGACAACGTGCTCGAGACCTTGCGCATCACGCACCGCTCGCTGTCGGCGCTGCTCGGCCGCGCCCCGCGCATCGCGGTGGCAGGGCTCAACCCGCACGCGGGCGAGGGCGGGCTGTTCGGGCGGGAAGAGGGCGAAGCGATCGTGCCCGCCATGGAAGCCGCGCGCGCCGAAGGCATCCACGCCCAGGGGCCCTTTGCGCCCGACACCGTCTTCATGCGCGCGCGCCGCGGCGAGTTCGACGTGGTCGTCGCGATGTACCACGACCAGGGGCTGATCCCGGTGAAGTACCTCGGCGTGGAGAAGGGCGTGAACGTGACGCTGGGCCTGCCGCTGGTGCGCACCAGTCCCGACCACGGCACGGCCTTCGACATCGCGGGCACCGGCCGCGCCGATGCCGCCAGCTTCATCGAGGCGGTGCGTGTGGCCAGGCAGCTGGCTGGGGTTGCGCCCCAGCCTACAGGGGGGCGGCCTTCGTAGGCTGGGGTGCAACCCCAGCCGTCAGCGCATCGCGGATCTCCCGCAGCAATTTCACGTCTTCCGGGTCGGCCGGCGGTTCGGCCGGGGGCGGCGCCGCCTCTTCGGCGCGCCGCAGGCGGTTGACCTGCTTGACCATCAGGAAGATCACGAAGGCCAGGATCACGAAGTTCATCGCGATGGTGAGGAAGTTGCCCCACGCCAGCACCGGCACGCCGGCCTTCTTCAGGGCATCCAGCGTCATCGCCGTGCCCGCCGGCACCTCGCCCAGCACGACGAACAGGCTGGAGAAGTCCAGCTTGCCCACCACGCGCCCGATGAGCGGCATCACGATGTCGCCCACCAGCGAGTCGACGATCTTGCCGAAGGCGGCGCCGATGATGACGCCCACCGCCAGGTCCACCACGTTGCCCTTCACGGCGAACTGCCTGAATTCCTGAAGCATTCCCACGGTCCCGCTCCTCGATGTGTTGGTGACCGCCAAGTATGCAGGCACCCGGCCTGCGTTGAAGCGGCTGTAGGCGCTCCGCTACAATCGCCGGTTGACCCTGAAAGCCCAAGAGAAACCTGAGGATCCCATGAGCAACACTACGGTGGACGCCAGCAAACGCACCTGGCTCATCGCTTCCGGTTGCGCCGGCGTCGTGGGCGGCGCAGCCACTGCCGTCCCGTTCGTCGCCAGCTTCCAGCCCTCCGAGCGCGCCAAGGCCGCCGGGGCCCCGGTGGAAGTCGATATCTCGGCGCTGCGACCCGGCGAGAAGATGACGGTCGAATGGCGCGGCAAGCCCGTCTGGATCCTCAAGCGCACGCCCGAGCAGATCGCGTCGCTGCAGAAGACCGAACCCCAGGTGGCCGACCCCAAGTCGGACCGCAACGCCTATCCAACGCCCGATTACGCGAAGAACCAGGGCCGCTCGATCAAGCCCGAGCTGTTCGTGGCGGTGGGCATCTGCTCGCACCTGGGCTGCTCGCCCAGCGACAAGATGCAGCCCGGCCCGCAGCCCTCGCTGCCCGACGACTGGCAGGGCGGCTTCCTGTGCCCGTGCCACGGCTCGACCTTCGACTTCGCGGGCCGCGTGTTCAAGAACAAGCCCGCGCCGGACAACCTCGAAGTGCCGCCGCACATGTACCTGTCGGACACGCGCCTGCTGATTGGCGAAGACAAGAAAGGTTAACCGGGGACAGTCCATGAATGAAATGAATGCCCTGTCCTCGGCTGATCAGGAATAACAAATGGCTGAATTCAAGGAAATCTCACCGAACGCCAGCCTGGTCGCCAAGACCACCAACTGGTTCGAGAACCGCTTTCCCACCGCGTTCTCCGAGTACAAGAAGCACATGTCGGAGTACTACGCTCCGAAGAACTTCAACTTCTGGTACTTCTTCGGCTCGCTGGCGCTGCTGGTGCTGGTGATCCAGATCGTCACCGGCATCTTCCTGGTGATGCACTACAAGCCCGACGCCAACCTGGCGTTCGCCTCGGTCGAACTCACCATCATGCGCGACGTGCCGTGGGGCTGGCTGATCCGCAACATGCACGCCACGGGCGCCTCGGCGTTCTTCATCGTGGTGTACCTGCACATGTACCGCGGCCTCATCTACGGCAGCTACCGCAAGCCGCGCGAGCTGGTGTGGCTATTCGGCTGCGCGATCTTCCTGGCGCTGATGGGCGAGGCCTTCTTCGGCTACCTGCTGCCGTGGGGCCAGATGTCCTACTGGGGCGCGCAGGTGATCGTGAACCTGTTCTCCGCCATCCCGTTCATCGGCCCCGACCTCGCGCTCCTGATCCGCGGCGACTACGTGGTGAGCGACGCCACGCTCAACCGCTTCTTCAGCTTCCACGTGATCGCGGTGCCGCTGGTGCTGATCGGCCTGGTGGTGGCCCACCTGCTGGCGCTGCACGACGTGGGCTCCAACAACCCCGACGGCGTGGAGATCAAGGCCGGCCCGAAGGACGCGCACGGCCACCCGGTGGACGGCATCCCGTTCCACCCGTACTACACGGTGCACGACATCTTCGGCACCATGGTGTTCCTGCTGGTGTTCACGGCCATCGTGTTCTTCGCGCCCGAGGCCGGCGGCTACTTCCAGGAATACAACAACTTCATCCCGGCCGACCCGCTGAAGACGCCGCCGCACATCGCGCCGGTGTGGTACTTCACGCCCTACTACTCGATGCTGCGCGCCACCACCGACACCATGGTGTACGTGCTGTGCGCCATCGTCGCGCTCGGCGCCATCGCGGCGGTGGTCAAGGGCAACCTGCCGTCGCTCGCCAAGCCGGTGGTGCTGGTGCTCGCCGCCGTCGGCGTGGTGGCGCTGCTCGCCTTCGACGCCAAGTTCTGGGGCGTGGTGGTGATGGGCCTGTCCACGGTCATCCTGTTCTTCCTGCCGTGGCTCGACCGCAGCCCGGCCAAGTCGATCCGCTATCGCCCGGGCTGGCACAAGTGGGTGTACGCGGTGTTCGTCGTCGACTTCCTGGTGCTCGGCTACCTGGGCATCCAGCCGCCGTCGGAGGGCAAGACCATGCTGGCGCAGGTCGGCACGCTGTACTACTTCGGCTTCTTCCTGCTCATGCCGTGGTGGAGCCGGCTGGGCGAGTTCAAGCCGGTGCCCGAGCGCATCACGTTCGCGGCGCACTGAAGGCGGGAGCAAGCACCCAAATGAAAAAACTCATCCTGATCGTGATGGTGGCGCTGGGCCTGGCCACCGGCGCGCAAGCGTCCGGCGACGGCGGCGTCGCCTGGGACAAGGCGCCGCGCCTCACCAACGACCTGCCGGCGCTGCAAAGCGGCGCCAAGCTGTTCGCCAACTACTGCCTCAACTGCCACTCGGCGGCGTTCCAGCGGTACAACCGCCTGCAGGACATCGGCCTGACCGAGCAGCAGATCAAGGACAACCTGCTGTTCACCAGCGCGAAGGTCGGCGAGCCCATGAGGGCGGCCATCGACCCGCAGCAGGCCAAGGACTGGTTCGGCGCCAACCCGCCCGACCTGACCATGGTGGCGCGTTCGCGCGCCGGCTCTGGCGGCACCGGCGCCGATTACCTCTACACCTACCTGCGCACCTACTACCGCGACGCCGAGAAGCCCACCGGCTGGAACAACCTGGTGTTCCCCAACGTGGGCATGCCGCACGCGCTGTGGGAACTGCAGGGCGACCGCGAGCCGGTCTTCGCCACCGAAAAGTCGCACGGCCAGGACGTGAAGGTGTTCAAGGGCTGGAAGCAGGTCAGCGCGGGCGCGATGACCCCGGCACAATACGATCAGGCCGTCGGCGAACTCGTCGGCTTCATGGCGTGGATGGCCGAGCCGACGCAGCACGACCGTGTGCGCGTGGGCGTCTGGGTGATGATCTTCCTGGTGGTCTTCACCGCCATCACCTGGCGGCTGAACGCGGCCTACTGGAAAGACATTCACTAGAGCGCAACCCGACCCTTACTCCGACGACACGGTCCTCGCACCTGCCGGACCGTGTTTTTGCTTTGAAGCCTTAAAGGAGCCCACAACCATGATGGTGCTTTACTCCGGGACCACCTGCCCGTTTTCCCACCGCTGCCGCTTCGTCCTGTTCGAAAAGGGCATGGACTTCGAGATCCGCGACGTCGACCTGTACAACAAGCCGGAAGACATCAACGTGATGAACCCGTACGGCCAGGTCCCCATCCTGGTCGAGCGCGACCTGATCCTGTACGAGTCGAACATCATCAACGAGTACATCGACGAACGCTTCCCGCACCCCCAGCTGATGCCGGGCGACCCGGTGGACCGCGCGCGCGTGCGGCTGTTCCTGCTGAATTTCGAGAAGGAACTGTTCGTGCACGTGTCGACGCTCGAGTCGCGCGCGGCCAAGTCCAACGAGAAGGTGCTGGAGAAGGCGCGCAACCACATCCGCGACCGCCTCACGCAGCTCGCCCCGGTGTTCCTGAAGAACAAGTACATGCTGGGCGAGAATTTCTCGATGCTCGACGTGGCCATCGCGCCGCTGCTGTGGCGGCTGGACTACTATGGCATCGAACTGTCCAAGAACGCGGCGCCGCTGTTGAAGTACGCCGAGCGCATCTTCTCGCGCCCGGCCTACATCGAAGCGCTCACGCCGTCCGAAAAGGTGATGCGCAAATAGGCTTGGCCGTGATGAACGCGCTGGAATCGACCTCGACCCGGCCCTACCTGATCAGGGCCCTGTACGACTGGTGCACCGACAACGGCTTCACCCCGTACGTCGCGGTGCTGGTCGACGACACGGTGCAGGTGCCGCGCGAATACGTGAAGAACGGCGAGATCGTGCTGAACATCAGCTTCGACGCCACCAGCTCGCTCAAGCTCGGCAACGACTTCATCGAGTTCAAGGCGCGCTTTGCAGGCACGGCGCGCGAGATCATGGTGCCGGTCAACCGGGTGATCGCGATCTACGCGCGCGAGAACGGCCAGGGCATGGCCTTCCCGGTGCCGGTGTCGGGCACCGCGGGCGAAGACGCCGGCAAGAGCGCGCCGTCGCCCCTGTCCAGCGTTCCGGCGGCCGGCCATGCGGCCGAGCCCGACAGCAAGGTGGTGCAACTGGTCACGCCCGAGGCGGCCGGCACGCCGCCCGACGGCGAGCCGCCGCGCCCGCCCAGCGGGCCGCGCCCGGCGCTGAAACGCGTCAAATAACGGCACAATCGCAGCCGTTCCCGTGCCGGTTTAGCTCAGTTGGTAGAGCAACCGCCTTGTAAGCGGTAGGTCATCTGTTCGAGTCAGATAACCGGCACCAGCCCCCGGCCGGCCGCCTGCGGGCACCACTCGTCGGATGCACCGCCTTGGGGCTGATGATCGTCAATTTGCATACTTTCAGCCTCTTCCAACCTTCAGGCGGATTGAGGTAACCTCCCATCCCCGGTTGCTGAGTTGCTGTTGAAGGGCAGGCAGGACCTGCCTGAGCTTGGCGGCCGCGGCGTTGCTGTCCACCAGCAGGCACCAGCTGGCCCCGTCGATCGGGCCGGGCCGCACGGCAGGCCGCAACGCGAGGGGAATGAGCTGCTCCACGGCCTTGAGCCGTTCGCCCGATTCGCGCGCCAGCTGCGCGAGCCGCGCGAGGGACGGTGCGTCCAGCGCCGCCTCGTGCAGGGGCACCGGGTGGTAGCGGCGGTTCATAGAAGGCGAAAGACGTCGGGAACGAGGGGATTCAAGCAGTGCATTTCATTATCACGGATGCGTGGCTCGCCAAGAGCCGTGCCGTCCACCTGAGCGGCACCAAGCTGCTCGTTGCGCTGTTCGCGCTGTCGCTGGTGCTCATGTTCATGGCCGCAGGCCTGTACCACTGGGTATTCCTGAAAGGCGCGCGCGAAGGCTGGCCGGTGGTGGGCAGCATGCTCAGGCTGGTGGTCAAGGACGAGTTCGAGCAGCGCGACCGCTTCATGCGCGAGAACCTCGACGCCATGGCGCGCAAGCTCGGCGAGATGCAGGCCAAGATGGTCCAGCTCGAAGCGCTGGGCGAGCGTGTCTCCGGCCTGGCCGGCGTGAATGCCGCCGAGCTCAAGACCACGCCCGGCCGCGGCGGCGCGCTGATCGAAGGCCGCTCGCTCACGCTGGAGGAACTGCAGGCCACGCTGCGCGACCTCGACCAGGTCACGGCCGAGCGCACCGACCTGCTCACGGTGATGGAGTCGCGCCTGTTCGACCAGAAGATCCGCAAGTCGATGGTGCCCACGCAGCAGCCGGTGCAGGCCGGCCACCTGGGCTCCAGCTTCGGCTGGCGCATCGACCCGTTCACCGGCCGCTCGGCCCTGCATTCCGGGCTGGATTTCCAGGCCGAACCGGGCACGCCCATCCTGGCCGCCGCGGGCGGCGTGGTGGTCGCGGCCGAGTGGCACCCCGCCTACGGCAACATGCTCGAGGTCGACCACGGCAACGACCTCGTCACGCGCTACGGCCATGCGGCCAGGCTGCACGTGAAGAAGGGCGACATCGTCAAGCGCGGCCAGCGCGTCGGCGACGTCGGCTCCACCGGCCGCTCGACCGGCCCGCACCTGCACTTCGAGGTGCTGGTGCAGGGGGTGCCGCAGGACCCCAACAAGTTCCTGGCCGCCGGCCGCGACCTGGCGCCCGCTGCGTTGGCCATGCGCACAGCCGGCCGCAGGTAAAATCGCTGCCTTCGCCGCGGGGCGGGCCTTGCAAGGCCGCCGCCGCGTCCCCAGTTCCATCCTGCACAACAAAGGATTGCGCTGCCCTGCGGGTCCCCTTGGGGCCCACAGGGCAGAACCGCGTTCATGGCCAACAACATCCTCACCAAGATCTTCGGCTCCCGCAACGACCGGCTGCTGAAGCAGTACCGCCGGACGGTGCAGCAGGTCAACGCGCTCGAGCCGCAGCTGGAGCAGCTGTCGGACGACGACCTGCGCGCGCGCATGCAGGACTTCCGCGACCGCCACGCCAAGGGCGAAACGCTGGAGGACCTGCTGCCCGAAGTGTTCGCCGTGGTGCGGGAGGGCTCCAAGCGCGTCATGAAGATGCGCCACTTCGACGTGCAGATCATGGGCGGCATCGCGCTGCACCAGGGCAAGATCGCCGAGATGCGTACCGGCGAAGGCAAGACGCTGACGGCGACGCTGCCGGTGGTGCTGAACACGCTGGCCGGCAAGGGCGTGCACATCGTCACGGTCAATGACTACCTGGCCAACCGCGACGCCCAGTGGATGGGCAAGCTGTACACCTTCCTCGGCCTGACCGTGGGCGTGAACCTGCCGCAGATGCCGCGCGAGGACAAGCAGGCCGCCTACCGCTGCGACATCACCTACGGCACCAACAACGAGTTCGGCTTCGACTACCTGCGCGACAACATGGTGTACGAGACGGCCGACCGCGTGCAGCGCGGCCTGAACTACGCCATCGTCGACGAGGTCGACTCGATCCTGATCGACGAGGCGCGCACGCCGCTCATCATCAGCGGCCAGGCGGAAGACCACACCGAGCTGTACGTCAAGATGAACCGGGTGGTGCCGCTGCTCAACAAGCAGGAAGGCGAGGCCGACCCGCGCACGGGCGAGGGCGTCATCAAGCCCGGTGACTTCACGGTGGACGAGAAGGCGCACCAGGTGTTCCTGACCGAGCAGGGCCACGAGAACGCCGAGCGCATCCTGTTCAACCTGGGGCTCATCCCCGAGGGCGCGTCGCTGTACGACCCGGCGAACATCTCGCTGATGCACCACCTGATGGCCGCGCTGCGCGCCAACCAGCTGTTCCACCGCGACCAGCACTACGTGGTGCAGGACGGCGAGATCGTCATCGTCGACGAGTTCACCGGCCGCTTGATGGCGGGGCGCCGCTGGAGCGACGGCCTGCACCAGGCGGTGGAGGCGAAGGAAGGCGTGGCGATCCAGCCCGAGAACCAGACGCTCGCATCGATCACGTTCCAGAACTACTTCCGCCTGTACGGCAAGCTGGCCGGCATGACCGGCACGGCCGACACCGAAGCCTACGAGTTCCAGGAGATCTACGGGCTGGAGACGGTGGTGATCCCGCCCAACCGGCCGAGCAGCCGCGATGACCAGCTCGACCGCGTGTACAAGACCACGCGCGAAAAGTACCAGGCTGCCATCCAGGACATCCGCGAATGCTACGAGCGCGGCCAGCCGGTGCTGGTGGGCACCACCTCCATCGAGAACTCCGAGGTCATCTCGCAGCTGCTCATGAAGGAGGGCCTGCCGCACCAGGTGCTCAACGCCAAGCAGCACGCGCGCGAAGCCGAGATCGTGGCGCAGGCGGGCCACTCGAAGATGGTCACGATCGCCACCAACATGGCCGGCCGCGGCACCGACATCGTGCTGGGCGGCAACGTGGAGAAGATCGTCGAGGCGGTCGAGTCCGACGAGTCGCTCGACGAAGCCACCAGGCGCCGGCAGGTGGCCGAGCTGCGCGCCGACTGGGCGAAGGACCACGAGTTCGTGGTCTCGCAGGGCGGGCTGCGCATCATCGCCACCGAGCGCCACGAGTCGAGGCGCATCGACAACCAGCTGCGCGGCCGCTCGGGCCGCCAGGGCGACCCGGGGTCGTCGCGCTTCTACCTGTCGCTGGACGACCCGCTGATGCGCATCTTCGCGGGCGAGCGCGTCAAGTCGATCATGGAGCGCCTGAAGATGCCCGACGGCGAGGCCATCGAGGCGGGCATCGTCACGCGCAGCATCGAGAGCGCGCAGCGCAAGGTCGAAGGCCGCAACTTCGACATCCGCAAGCAGTTGCTGGAGTACGACGACGTCGCCAACGACCAGCGCAAGGTGATCTACCAGCAGCGCAACGACATCCTCGACGCGGCCGACCTGTCGGCGCAGATCGCGGCGCTGCGCGAAGGCTGCTTCACCGACATCGTGCGCCAGTACGTGCCGGTCGAATCGGTGGAAGAGCAGTGGGACCTGGCCGGGCTGGAGAAGGTGCTGCGCGAGGACTGGGACATCGACCTGCCGCTCGTGAAGACCGTGCAGGAGTCCACCGCCATCGGCGACGAGGACATCGTCGAGAAGGTCGTCGCCGCCGCCCATGCAACGTTCAACGACAAGGTGCAGCAGGTCGGCCTGGAGAACTTCACGCAGTTCGAGCGCATCGTGCTGCTGCAGACCCTCGACTCGCACTGGCGCGAGCACCTCGCCGCGCTGGACTACCTGCGCCAGGGCATCCACTTGCGCGGCTACGCGCAGAAGCAGCCGAAGCAGGAATACAAGCGCGAAGCCTTCGAGCTGTTCGGCCAGATGCTCGACGCGGTGAAGAACGAAGTCACGCGCGTGCTCATGACGGTGAAGGTGCAGTCGGGCGAACAGCTGGAGCAGGCGGCCGAAGACATGGAGCAACGCGCAGAGGCGATCTCCAACGTGACGTACACCGCGCCCACCGAGACTGGCGAGGTGGAAAGCAAGGTCGACGAGAGCACCGCAGCCCGGCTGGGCGCCACGGCTGCGGCGGCTGCCGCCGCGATGCCGCGAGTGGGGCGCAACGACCCCTGCCCCTGCGGCAGCGGCAAGAAGTACAAGCTCTGCCACGGGCGCCTGACTTAATACCTTCCGTCTGGGCAAAAGGCCTGCTTGGGTCTTTAGGCTTAAGCAGCCGGCGTACGCCCCTTACTTCATTGGCTTAATACGCGGCTTCCCCCTGTCAGACTTGACAGGGGGAGGCGCGCGCAAATGCGGCACAAAGCCTTCAATGGGGAACCTCAGAGGAGTTCCCCATGGAAGCCGTCGTTGCCCAACAAGCCCCCACCCCCGCCGTGCGCGAGCCCGGCCTGTCTGCGCACCTTCGCCAGCGCATCGAAACCCAGTTCAGGTCGCGCTGGGAAGACGACTGGAAGCGCACCTTCGTCACGCATGGCCGCGCACCCGGCCCCGACGCCGTACGCCTGGACGGCAACGACTACCTCTCGGTAACGGGCCACACCGACATCGTGCAGGCGCAGCTCGATGCGCTGGTGCGCAACCAGGAGTTCGTCGTGCAGTCCGGCGTGTTCCAGCTCGACGGCAGTCCTGCATCGCGTTTCGAGAAGTCGCTCGCGCAATGGCTCGGCAAGGAAGGCGGCCTGCTGTGCCAGTCGGGCTACACCGCCAACCTCGGGCTGATCCAGGTGGTGGCCGATGCCGAGACCCCCGTGTACGTGGACAGCCTGGCGCACATGTCGCTGTGGGAAGGCGTGCGTGCCGCAGGCGCGCCGGCCCATGCGTTTCGCCACAACGACCCCGAGCACCTCGACCGCATGGCCAGCCGGCACGGCCCGGGCCTGGTGATCGTCGACTCGGTGTACAGCACCACCGGCGCGCTGTGCCCGCTGGAGCAGATCGTCGAAGTGGCCGAGCGCCACGGCTGCATGATCCTGGTGGACGAGTCGCACTCGCTCGGCACGCACGGCCCCGGGGGCCGCGGCCTGTGCGCCGAACTCGGCCTGACCCACCGCGTGCACTTCATCACCGCCAGCCTGGCGAAGGCCTTCGCGGGCCGTGCGGGCTACTTCACGCTGCCCGACGAACTGCGGCCGTACCTGATGTGCCACAGTTACCCCAGCATCTTCAGCTCGTGCCTGCTGCCGCACGAGGTGGCCGGGCTGCAGGCCACCCTGGGCGTGATCCAGCGCAGCGACGACGCGCGAGCCCAGCTCATGTCGCACACGCGGCGGCTGCGCGGCTCGCTCAGCGACATGGGCTACCCCATCCACCAGGGCAGCGAGCAGATCATTTCGCTGGAAGCGGGTCCCGAGGTCGACACGCTGGCGCTGCGCGACCAGCTCGAGCAGCGGGGGCTGTTCGGCGCGGTGTTCTGCGCGCCCGCCACGGCGCGCAACCGCTCGATGGTGCGCCTCACGCTGAATGCCGCCCTGACCGACTCCGAGCTGTCGCACGTGGAAGCCGTGGCCGCCCAGGTCGCGCCGCTGGTGAAGCCGTGGGAGTGGCCCATCGCGCGCCGGCAACGCGCGCGCGCCTGAACGGCCATGGCAGCGCCTCAGTCCTGCACGCGGCGCTTTTCCTGGCGCGCCAGCCAGCGGCTGTAGCTGTTGGCGGGATCGGGCGCATGCTCGGCATCGACGGCAAAGGCGGCCCCGAGCAACTGGCCTTCCTCGCCGATGCGAAACGCCGGCACGAGGTCGCAGCCCTTCGCACCCAGTGCCTGGCGCAGTTCGACGTCGGCCAGCACGCGCCCGGCCTCGATGTCGGCCAGCGCGGCCGGCGGCACGCCTTCGGCATCCGCCACCTCGGCCAGCCCGCGCAGGCCGTCGCCCGTTTCGAGCTGCAGCCAGCTGACGGCGCCTGCGGCGTCCATGCCCAGCACGCCGAACGGCTCGCCGATCACCACGTGCTCGACCCAGCGCTTGCCGGTGAAGGCCGCGAGGTCGCGCGCCACCGACGGCTGGCGCAGCAGCGCGTTCTGGCCGGGGTTCAGCGTTACGCGCCAGGTCTGCGCATGGCGCGCGTGCGGCGTGGCCAGCAGGTGCTCCACCGACTCGACCAGCCGGCGCGAGATCTCGGGCGTCTGCTTCGGGATGAACTGGTCGATCAGCCCTCGGTTGAAGGCGCGCACCGCCACCTGTTCGTCGGCCTGGCCGGTCAGCAGCACGCGCGAGCCGGGCCATTCGACCAGCTCGGCCAGCACCGCCAGGCCGTCCATGCCGGGCATGGAGAAGTCGACCACCACCACGCGGGTGAGCGCATAACGCTCGGTGTACTTCGACCAGTAGCCCAGCACCTGCGGCAGCAGCGGCTTGCCCGCGCGCCAGTGTTCGATGATCTGCTGCTGGTTCCACGCATCGGCCTCCCAGAACGGCGGCTCCTGCTGCAGGTAGTGGATCGCCTCGGCCGGCCTGAGGAACAGCTTCACGTGCCAGTGCCGCGGCAGCACCAGGGCCAGCATCTCGAGGTAGTCCGGGTCGTCGTCGAGGAAGACGATGGTGCCGGGGCGGTGGAACAGGGGAAAGGTCATGGGGGACGGTGCCGGCTCATGGGGTCAGTCCGCCAGCGGCAATTCGACGGTGAAGATGGCGCCCTTCAGCGGCTGCGACTTGACGCGGATCGAGCCGTGCGCGCCCTGGATCACGCGCTGGCAGAAGGCCAGGCCGAGGCCGTGGCCGGTGCCGCGGTCGGTGGAGAAGAACGGCTGGAAGATGCGCGCCTGCAGCTCGGTGTCCATGCCGATGCCGTTGTCGCTGAAGACGATGCGGCCGCGGTTGCGCAGGATGCCGCACTCGATGGCGAGGTCGCCGGGCTGGCTGGCGGTGGTGGAAGCGGCCAGCGAACGCAGCGCGTTCTTGATCAGGTTGTCGACCACCTGCGCGAACAGCTGCGGCGAGCCGCGGAAGCGGAAGTCCTGGTGCACCTTCAGCACCACCGCATCGCGTTCGCGGCTGCTGCGGAACGGGTAGTTGTCGATCGCATCGCGCAGCAGCGCCGCTGCCGTGATGACCTCGGCGCCCGCGGCCACGTGCATCAGGCGCGCGTTGGCGATCTGCATGTCGATCTGGTGGTTCATGTTGCGCACCAGGTTGCCCATGCGGGTGGCCAGGTTCTCCAGCCTCTGGGCGTGGTCCTGCGGGCACGAGGGCGCTTCGTTGCGCACCGCCTCGCCGATCAGCTGCATGGTGGCGAGCGGCGTGCGCAGTTCATGGGCCATGATGCCCATGGTGCCCAGCGTGTAGTTGAGCTGTTCGCGGCGCAGGTTGGACGAGGACAGCCCCAGCACGAAGCCCATGAACCAGCAGAAGCCGAGCACGACGCAGTTGGTGGCGACCTGCTCCCACGTCATCCCGGGCAGGTCGGGGCCGAACGCGCGGAACATGATCCACGCCACCAGCATGCCCGAGGCGCTGCCGATGGTGGCGATGCGCCAGTCGGTCAGGTGGTAGTAGATGAGGAACATCGCGCCCAGGCTTGCCAGCCACACCGTGTTGCCGTGGTTGCAGAAGTACATCCACGCGAAGAACCACGGCAGCGTGATCCAGAAGATCAGGCTGAAGATCGCCGCGGCCAGGCGGCTCGGCGGCGTGGCGGTGAGCCCCGGAAACACCAGCAGGCTGATGCCCAGCACGCTCATGAGCAGGCGCAGGTCCAGCGGCTCGTAGGGCTGCGGCAGCCAGATGGCCCATATCACGTAGAACAGCGGGTGGCCCACGGACGTGGACAGGCCCAGCGCCCGGATGCGCCAGCGCGAAGGGTGCAGGATCGGCTCGACCAGCGGCCGCAGCACCTCGTCGGCGATCCAGTCGCGCAAGCGCGTAGCCGCGCCGTCGTACAGCTCGCGCGGCGACGGCGCAATGATGCGCCTGCCAATGTCTTCATTCATCGGTCGGGGGTCCGTCAATGATGATATTGTCACAGGCCCGCATGACAAGGAACGACAAGCCCATGGGGGTCCCTGTTAACTTTGACAGTGTCAGCCTCGACGGGCTTCTCTCCGACTGGATCGTGGCACTGCGCGAGTTCTCGGTGGAGGCCGTGGCCGTGCTCGGTCCCGACCCGTTCGGCACCAACGAAGACCGCCAGGTGGTGGCGGTGCACCCCCCCGTGGTGGCCGATGCCGCGCAGGCGCTGGCGGAAAGCCGCGACTTCGGCGCGCCGTGGCGCGATTCCGACGCACCGCTGGTGGCGTGGCAGTACATCGCCAAGTCCGACCGCCTGAGCTCGAGCCGCTGGCGCATGTTGTGGCTGGCCCACGGCTTCCAGACGGTGGTGCGGGTGGAGTTCTCGCTGCCCGCGGGCCGCGCCTTCGAATGCTTCATGTTCAGCCCGCGCGAGCTGACCGACCGTGCCGAAGCGGCTTCGCTGGTGTGGTCGGCGCTGAACATCTGGCCGCTGGTCAAGCGCTCGATCGCCGTCGCGCGGTCGACCCTGAGCCCGCGCGAGCGCGAGTGCCTGGTGCTCGCCTTCCAGGGCCTGACGGCCCGCGAAAGCGCAGGGCGCCTCACCTGCAGCGAGCGCACCGTCAACTACCACCTGGCCAACGCCATGGCCAAGCTGAAAGTCGACAACAAGATGGCCGCGATCCAACGCGCCTGCTGGCTGGGCGCAATTTGATTGCACCCTGGCTCGAACACCTGCAAAACGCGAAGCGTTTTGCAGGTGAAAGGCCTAAAAGGTTTATATTGCCGCGTATGCCAGACGACCAGGACCGGACCGCAGCTTTCCTGTCGCCCGCCAAGATCGCCCAGATGCGCGCGGCGGCCGGTGCGACGAAACCTGCAGCGACGCTCGACCAGATGCCGCCTGACGCGGGGCAGGCGCACGTCGTGCGCCTGGGCGAGCTGAGGAAGGAATTGCAGGCGCAGGCCGCGCAGCGCGACTACAGCGTCATCGTGTCGGCGCTCGGCCAGCTGGCCGGGGCGCTGCCGCAGCTGGACTTCAGCCTGCTGGAGTCCAAGGGCTGGCTCGCCCGCGCCACCGGCAAGCAGCGCACGGCCGGCGTGGAGTTCGCCAGCCAGTTCGACCGCATCCGCGAAGTGGCCAAGACCGTGCGCGAGCAGTCGCAGTCGCTGCTGCGCCAGCAGCAGGCGCAGTCGGCTGCCACCGAGCGCACGCTGGTCGAGTTCGAGGTCGAGTGGCAGGCCATCGAGAAGGTGCAGGAGCAGGGCGCGCGCTGGCTGCAGGACATGCGCGCCGACATCAAGCAGCGCGAGGCGACTCCGGGCGATGACGCGGCCAAGGCACGCATCGCCGAAGACTCGGCGCACTGTGAAGCGCTGGTCGGGCAACTCAAGAAGCTGCGGGGCGTGGTGGCCGTGGCACAGGCCGCGCACCAGCACGCGCAGGCCGTCGGCACGCGCCGCCAGGCACTGCTGCAGTCGCTGCAGCAGTTGCAGTCGGTGGAAGTCAAGGCCTGGGAAAGCCGGCTGGCGCCGATCGCCACCGCGGCCAGCGACACGGGCTCCACGACGCTCAGCCTCGAAGGGCCGACCGAGGCGCATCGCGACCTGCAGCGCCGGCTGCAGGAAATCACGGCCGACTGCGGGCAGCTGCAGACCGAGGAGCAGGCGCTGGCCCAGGAGCTCGCGGCGCTCGGCAACGAGGTGCAGTCGGCGACCTGACATGCCGTTCTTGGGCGTCGACGTAGGCAACACGCGCCTGAAGTGGGCGCTGTTCGAATCGCCCCGCCCGGGCTCGGCCGTCCAGGCGCAGGGCGCCGAATTCCTGGAGAACATCGACCGCCTGGCCGACGGCCCGTGGTCCGGCCTCGCCGCGCCCACCCGCATGCTGGGCTGCGCGGTCGCTGCCGACGCGGTGAAGCGGCGGGTCGAGGAGCAGATGGAGGAGCTGTGGGACATTCCCGCGCACTGGGTCGTCTCCAGCGCGTCCGAGGCGGGCGTCACCAACGGCTACGACCACCCGACTCGCCTGGGCGCGGACCGCTGGGTCGCCATGATCGGCGCGCGGCATCGCGTGCTGGCGCGGGGACCCGCGAAGCCCATGGTGGTGGTGATGGTCGGCACGGCCGTCACGGTCGAGGCGGTCGATGTGGACGGCAAGTTCCTGGGCGGCTTCATCCTGCCGGGCCACGGCATCATGCTGCGCGCGCTCGAGTCGGGCACGGCCGGCCTGCACGTGCCCACCGGCGAAGTGCGCGAGTTCCCCACCAACACCAGCGATGCGCTCACGAGCGGCGGCACCTATGCCATCGCCGGTGCCATCGAGCGCATGGTCGACCACCTGCGCAGCCATTGCGGCGCCGAGCCCGAGCGCATCATGACCGGCGGCGCCGGCTGGAAGATGATGCCCGCGATGGTGCGGCCTTTCGAGCTGGTCGAGAGCCTGATCTTTGACGGTCTGCTCGAGATCCAGCAGCGTAGGTTGGCGGGTGCCTGATGGCGTGGCTTTGAACGCAGAAGTCGCAGAAACTTCGCAGAATACGCAGAAGGAATCCCAGATGGGTTGAATTTCTTTTGCGACTTCTGCGCAATTTCTGCGTCTTCTGCGTTCAAGGCTCAACCGGAGACCAACCCATCCACCGCCTGGAACATCGCCTCGCGCGCTTGCCGAAGGATCGCCGAGCGCCACTCGTCGGTGTCGGTGTAGAAAGCCGCGAGCATCTGCTTCTTGATGGCATCAGCCAGTTCGGGCGGTGCCTCGGGATGCAGGTGCAGCCAATGCTCGGCGCGCAGGGCCTGCAGCGTTTCCATGACGGGCAGGGTGCCGTACTCCAGCGCCATGCCGGTGTACTCGGCCTGCGGGCACTCCTCGTAGGCCGCATTGCACATCAGCCCGGTCAGGAAGGCCGAGCTCGACGAGCCGTCATAGATCGACGTCACCTGGCCCCACCACTCGCGCGCACGGGCTACGCCGGCCGGGTCGTCGCGGCCCGCGAAGATGCGCTCGCCCACGCCGCTCGGCCCCAGGCCGGTGTGGAAGTCGATCCAGCCGAGCCGCGCGGCGCGCCGCGCATGCGTGCGAAGCACTTCGCGCAGCGTGCGGTTGCTCCAGGTGGGCGAGGTCCCGCCGAAGAACATCCCGTCGGCGAACTCGTGCTGCCCGCGCGTGATAGCGGCCTGCAGCGCGGGCAGGCCGTGCTTCGCAACGAAGTCGCCGATGGCCTGCGTGACGGCCGGCGAAGGCGGCCACTCGGGCGGCAGCATCAGCGCATGCAGCTCTCGATAGGCCTCGTTCACCGGCAGCGGCTTGGAGAAGTCCTGGAAGTTGCGGTTCAGGTCCACGTTCTCGTGCGTGGTGCGGCGCGTGTGCGAGAAACCATGGGGATTCAGCGCATGGATGTAGAGCACCGCCACGCCCTTGGCCGCGGCGTGCTCGCGCCATTCCCGGTCGGCCAGCGCCGCCACCTGCACGCCGCTGCCGCAGTAGCCTTCCACCCCATGGCACGCGCTGGACAGCACGAGCAGGCTGCCGGCGTTGGGGTGGCCGTCGAAGGCTACATCCATGGCGAGTTCCTCGCCGTCGCGCCCGGCTTCAGGGTGGCGCAGCGACTCGACCTCGAGGCCGGCGGCCTGAGCGACCGCCAGGAATTTCTGGCGCGCCTGCGCGTAGCTCGTCGCGAACGTCCCCGTCATGCACGCCCTTTCGCCAGCCACGCTTCGGCCAGCTTCACCCAGTAGGTCGCGCCCAGCGGGATCAGGTCGTCGTTGAAGTCGTAGCTCGGGTTGTGCAGCATGCAGGGGCCCGCGCCATGGCCCATCTCGCGGTGCGCACCGTCGCCGTTGGCGATGAAGCAGTAGGCGCCCGGCTTGGCCTGCAGCATGTACGCGAAGTCCTCCGCGCCCATGGTGGGCTCCTGCGGCAGCACGTTGTCCTCGCCCACGATCGTGGCCAGCACGCCGCGCGCGAACTCGGACTCGGCCTCGCTGTTGATGGTGGGCGGGTAGTTGCGGTGGAACTCGAACTCGCAGGTCGCGTCGTACGCCGCGCACAGGTGCTCGGCGATCTGCTTCATGCGCTTCTCGATCAGGTCCAGCACCTCCAGCGTGAAGGTGCGCACCGTGCCCTGCAGCTCGGCGAAGTCGGGCACCACGTTGGTCGCCTCGCCCGCATGGATCATGGTCACCGACACCACGCCCGCGTCGATCGGCTTCTTGTTGCGGCTGATGATGGTCTGGAACGCCTGCACCATCTCGCACGCCACCGGCACCGGGTCGATGCCGTTGTGCGGCAGCGCCGCGTGGCTGCCCTTGCCGCGGATGGTGATCTTGAATTCGTTGGACGATGCCATGACAGGGCCCGCGCTCACCGCGAACTTGCCCACGTCGGTGCCCGGCCAGTTGTGCATGCCGAACACCGCCTCCATCGGGAACTTCTCGAACAGGCCGTCGTTGATCATCTCGCGCGCACCGCCGCCGCCTTCTTCGGCCGGCTGGAAGATGAGGTAGACGGTGCCGTCGAAGTTGCGGTTCTTCGCGAAATGCTGGGCCGCAGCCAGCAGCATCGCCGTGTGGCCGTCGTGGCCGCACGCGTGCATCTTGCCGGCGTTCTTGCTGGCATGCGCGAACTGGTTGAACTCCTGCATGGGCAGTGCGTCCATGTCGGCGCGCAGGCCGACGGCGCGCGCGCTGCTGCCGTTCCTGACGATGCCGACCACCCCGGTCTTGCCCATGCCGCGGTGGATGGGAATGCCCCAGTCGGTGAGCTGGCGCGCCACCAGGTCGGCGGTGCGCACTTCCTCGAAACACAGTTCGGGGTGGGCGTGGATGTCGCGGCGCAGCGCGGCGATGGACGCGGCCTGCGTGACGATTGAGTCCAAAAGCTTCATATTGCAGTGTCTCCGATGGAACCTGCCAGTCTAGCGACGCAGCGCCGCGCGCGCATGAGGGGATATCCGCGCGAGAATGGCGCGATGCAGGACAAGCAACTGGAACTGGCGCGCGCGCTGGTGGCGATCAAGACCGTGAGCGACTGCTCGAACCTCGAGCTGATCCACCTGGTGGGCGACGAACTGGCGAAGCACGGTGTGGCGAGCCGCCTCACCTACAACGCCGGGCGCACCAAGGCCAACCTGTTCGCCACGCTGGGCGAGGGCAAACCGGCCGGCGTCATCCTGTCCGGCCACACCGATACCGTGCCCTGGGATGGCCAGGACTGGACGGTGGACCCGCTGTCGGGCACGGTGAAGGACGGGCGCCTGTACAGCCGCGGCTCGGCCGACATGAAGGGCTTCATCGCCACGGCGGTGGCGCATGCCGGGGAGTTCCTCGCCAGCGACGCGCCGTTCGCCATCCACTTCGCCTTCAGCTACGACGAAGAAGTGGGCTGCTTCGGCGTGCGCGAGCTCATCGCCGACATGCGCGACGCCGGCATTGCGCCGCTGGCCTGCATCGTGGGCGAGCCAACGAACATGGTGCCGGCCATCGCGCACAAGGGCGTGTACCGCTACAAGTGCTGCGTGCGCGGCAAGGAGGCGCACTCGTCGCTCACGCCGCGCTCGGTCAATGCCATCGAGATGGCGGCCAAGGTGGTCGGCCGCGTGCGCGGGATGGCCGAGGACCTCGAGCGCAATGAGCCGCGCTACGAGGGTTTCGACGTGCCGTTTTCCACGGCCAGCGTCGGCCAGTTCCATGGCGGCATCGCCGACAACGTGGTGCCGCGCGACGCGGAGTTCCGCTACGAGTTCCGCAACCTGCCCACGGCCGACGCGCTGGCGATGCAGGAGCAGGTGGTGGGCTATGCGCGTTCGCTGGAGCCCGCGATGAAGCAGGTGGCCCCGGAAGCCGGGTTCCGCTTCGAGACCATCTGCGAGATCCCGTCGTTCCTGGGTTCAGCCTCCGACGCCGTCACGCGCCTCGCGCTGCGCCTGTCGGGCGAGCGTTCGACCACGCTGGTGGCTTTCGGCACCGAGGCGGGGCTGTTCAAGGACGCCGGCATCCCGACGGTGGTGTGCGGCCCCGGCAGCATCGAGCAGGCGCACCAGCCCGACGAGTTCGTAACGCTCCAGCAGTTGGAGCGCTGCGCCGCCTTCATGCGCGGCCTCGCAGCAAGTGGCCGGATAGCGTAGCGCTCAGGGCACTTCAACACGGGAAAGGAACGCAGAAGACGCAGAAACTACGCAGAAGACGCAGAAGAAATCCAAAAAAAATTTGGAATTCCTTCTGCGTCTTCTGCGTTCCTTTCCAAGCCTTATTCGCGCACTTTCCCTTGCGAATCGATCAGGGAAAGCTGCACCACCTTCGACGCCACCCGGTCCTCGGCGAAATGCACGCGGAAGCCGCCGACGCTGACGTCGTCCATGCTGTCCAGCGCCTTGCGCAGCTTGGCGCGGGTCGGGTCGCCCTTGGCGATGCGGCGCAGGCCTTCGGCAAATACGCGCGCGGCCAGGTAGCCTTCGAGCATGTAGACGTTGGGCTTGCCGAGCTTGGCCTCCAGCGCTTCGTTCTGCAGGTCGCGCACCACGGGGATCTTGGCGCCGTCGCTCTTGGGCACCACGCGCACCACCACCACGCCCGCGCCGTCGCGGCCCAGCTCTTCGGCCAGCAGGCTTTCACCCGTATTGGAAAAGCCGTAGATCGGGCCGCGGAAGCCCTTGGCGCGCAGGTCGCGCACGGCGTTGGCGGCCGTGCCGGGGTCGGAAATGACCAGGATCGATTCGGGGCGGCTCGCCATCGCCTTGTCGACGCTGGCCCCGACGCTGCCCGAGCCCAGCGGCGCCTTCACCAGCAGGTTGGCCCCGAAGCTGGTCATGGTGCGCTGCGCCGAATCGAGTGCGGCCAGTGACTCGCTGTCATTGCCGTGCAGGATGCCGAGCTTGCGTGCGCCCAGCGTCTCGGCATGCCGGGTGATCGCCGCCGCTTCTTCGGCATAGCCGGGCCGGATCGTGTAAACGTTGGGATACATGGCGCCGCGGAACTCGTCGGCCGCGGCCATCGGCGCGAACATCAGCGTGTCGCCGTCCTTGATGAGCGGGTAGGCGGCCGTCACCTGCGGCGACCCGTAGTAGCCGAACAGGGCCAGCACCCCCTGGTCGACCAGCTTCTTCGTGTTGTCGGCCGTGAGCTTGGGATTGCCCTGGTCGTCGATGGTGACCAGCTCGATCTTGCGCCCGCCGATGCCGCCGGCTGCGTTGAGCTTGTCGAAGTACAGCTTGGCGCCCTGGTGGAACGGTACCGCCAGCTTGGCGGCGGCACCCGTGAGCGCGATGGACTGCCCGATGACGATGGCGTTTTTCGTCACGCCCTCCTGGGCATGGGCGGCACTCGCCAGCGCCAGGGCGGCTACCATGATGCCGCGCGCAGCGGAACTCGGGAACTTCATTCGACGTCTCCTCAGGGTCGCAAGGCCGGGATCTGCGTCCCGGCGCGTGAACTATAGGGTTAGCACGTGAGTACCACCATCGGCATCTCCCCTAGCGGGACCGTCCCGCAAGGAAACCGTCAGGTTCTGGGCGCGTGCCCGCACGACTGCCCCGATACCTGTGCGCTGGTGACGACGGTACAGGACGGTGTCGCGGTGAAGGTGCAGGGCAATCCCGCCCATCCACAGACCGGCGGCGTGCTTTGTGCCAAGGTTTCGCGCTATCCCGAGCGGACCTACGACCCCTCCCGCGTGCTGCAGCCGCTCAAGCGCACCGGGCCCAAGGGCTCGGGGCAGTTCGCCCCGGTGGGCTGGGACGAAGCGCTGGACGACATCGCGGCACGCCTGGCCGCCATTGCCGCGCGTGAACCGCAGGCCATCGTGCCCTACAGCTACGCGGGCACCATGGGGCTGGTGCAGGCCGAGAGCATTGCAGCGCGCTTCTTCCACCAGCTCGGCGCGTCGCTGCTCGATCGCACCATCTGCTCGTCGGCCGGCACCGAAGCCCTGGTCCACACGCTGGGCGGCAAGGTCGGCATGAAGGTGGAGTTTTTCGCGCAATCGCGGCTGATCGTCATCTGGGGCAGCAACTCCATCACCAGCAACCTGCACTTCTGGCGCATCGCCCAGGAGGCCAAGCGCAACGGCGCGAAGCTGGTGTGCATAGACCCGCGCCGAACCGACACCGCCCAGAAATGCCATGAACACATCCAGCTGCTGCCCGGCACCGACGCGGCGCTGGCGCTCGCTGTGATGCACGAGCTCATCGTCAACGACTGGCTGGACCACGACTACATCGCGCAGCACACGCTGGGCTGGGAAGGCCTGCGCGAGCGCGCGCTGCGCTGGACGCCCGAGCGCGCGGCCGAAACCTGCGGCGTGCCGGTGGAGCAGGTGCGGTCGCTGGCGCGCGATTACGGCACCACGAAACCGGCCGCCATCCGCCTGAACTACGGCATGCAGCGCGTGCGTGGCGGCGCCAACGCCGTGCGCGCGGTGGCGTGCCTGCCCGCGCTCACCGGCGCCTGGCGGCATCGCGCGGGCGGCGTGCTGCTGTCCAGCTCGGGCATGTTCCCGGTGGACAAGGCCGCCCTGCAGCGGCCCGACCTGCTGGCCGGGCGCACCCCGCGCACCATCAACATGGTGACCATAGGCGACGACCTGCTCAGGCCCACGTCGCCGTCGTTCGGCCCGCGCATCGAGGCGCTGGTGGTCTACAACAGCAACCCGGTGGCGGTAGCGCCCGAGTCGGGCAAGGTGGTGGCGGGCTTTGCGCGCGAGGACCTGTTCACCGTGGTGCTGGAGCACTTCCGCACCGACACCGCCGACTACGCCGACTACATCCTGCCGGCCACCACGCAGCTTGAACACTGGGACGTGCACCTGTCCTACGGCCATACCGACGTTCTGCTGAACCGCCCCGCCATCGAGCCGGTCGGCCAGGCCCGGCCCAACACGCAGGTGTTCCGCGAGCTGGCGTCGCGCATGGGATTCACCGACCCGTGCTTCGCCGACGACGACCTGGCCCTGTGCCGCACGGCGTATGGCGACCAGGTCGACTTCGGCGAGCTGCTGGCCAAGGGCTTCGCCACCCTGGAGATTCCCGATGCGCCGTTTGCCGAAGGCAGGTTCCCCACGCCCTCGGGCAAGTGCGAGTTCTTCAGCGAACGCGTCGCGCGCATGGGGCTCGACGGCTTGCCCGACTACCTGCCCAACTACGAGGCGCCGGGCACGTCGGCGCATTACCCGCTGGCGATGATCTCGCCGCCGGCCCGCAACTTCCTCAACTCCAGCTTCGTCAACGTACCCAGCCTGCGCGAGGCCGAGCGCGAGCCCCTGCTCGAAATCCACCCCCAGGATGCCGCCGCGCGGGGCATCGCGAATGGCGCGGTCGTGCGCGTCTTCAACGACCGTGGCGAATACCTGGTGAAGGCCGAGGTCTCGGATCGTGCGCGCGCGGGCGTGGTCAACGGCCTGGGCGTTTGGTGGCGCAAGTTCGGGCTGGCCGGCACCAACGTGAACCAGCTCACCAGCCAGAAGCTGACCGACCTGGGCCGGGGGCCGGTCTTCTATGACTGCCTCGTCGAAGTGCAGCCGGTGTGAGAAGGGCCTGGCGCGTGGGACTGGCAGCAGCGGCGGTGATGGCGGCAGGTGCGGTGTTCGCGCTGGGTGGCTGCGCCAACCTGGGCTACTACGCCAGCGCGGCCAGCGGCCACCTGAAGGTGCTGGGCGCCGCCAAGCCGGTCAGGGACTGGCTGGCCGACGAGTCCACGCCGCAGCGGGTCAAGGACAAGCTGGCGCTCGCGCAGCGCATCCGCGCCTTCGCGGTGACCGAGCTGCACCTGCCCGACAACGCCAGCTACCACCGCTATGCCGACCTGGGACGCAGCGCCGTGATCTGGAACGTGGTGGCGGCGCCCGAATACTCGCTGGAACTGAAGTCGTGGTGCTTTCCGGTGACCGGCTGCGTCGGCTACCGCGGGCACTTCGACGAAGCCAAGGCGCGCGCCGAATCCGCTGAACTGGCGCAGCAGGGCTACGAGACCAGCGTGTACCCGGTGCCGGCCTATTCGACGCTCGGGTGGCTCAACTGGGCGGGCGGCGACCCGCTGCTCAACACCTTCATCCACTACCCTGAGGGCGAGCTGGCGCGGCTGATCTTCCACGAACTGGCGCACCAGGTGCTGTACACCCGGGACGACACGATGTTCAACGAGTCGTTCGCGGTGGCTGTGGAGCGCCTGGGTGGCGCGCGCTGGCTGGCGACGCACGCGTCCGAGCAGGCGCGGCAGGAGTACGCCGAGTTCGACGCACGCCGCCGCCAGTTCCGCGCATTGCAGCAGAAGGCGCGCGAGCGCCTGAAGTCCGTGTACCAGCAGGCCGAGTTGCCGCTGGCCGAGCGTGCGGCGCTGAAGCAGCAGGCCATGCAGGCGTTCCGCGACGACTACCAGCGGCTGCGCGCCACCTGGCCGGGCGATGCGGCGCGCTGGCGCGGCTACGACCTGTGGGTGGAACGCGCCAACAACGCGGCCTTCGGCGCGCAGGCGGCCTACGACGAACTGGTGCCGGGCTTCGAGGCCTTGTTCCGCGCCAACGGCGGCGACTGGCGGCGGTTTTATGATGCGGCCAGCCAGCTCGCCAGGCTCCCGAAGGACGAGCGCCGCCGGCAGCTCAAGACCAAGGAGACCCCAGGTGCCTGAAATCCATATCGAACGCGTCCACAGCCTCGGCCTCGCGGCGGCGCGCAAGCTCGCTTTCCGCTGGGCCGAGACGGCGGAAGAGAAGCTCGACATGGAGTGCACTTACGAAGAGGGCAAGACCTCCGACCTCGTGAGCTTCACGCGCGCCGGGGTGAACGGCGAACTGAAGGTCACCAAGGACCACTTCGTGCTCGATGCCCGGCTGGGCTTCCTGCTCGGCGCGTTCAAGGAGCGCATCGAGACCGAGATCGTGAAGAACCTCGACAAGCTGCTGGCCGAGAAGGACCCGCACAAGGCCTGGGACAGCGCAGTGGCGAAACACGGCGAGAAGAAGAAGGAAAAGGAAAAGACAGCGCCTGCGAAGAAGGCACCGGCCGCGAAGAAGGCGAAGTGAAGACTGTGCGGGTCAGCTGAGCGAGTTGATCAGGTCCACGTACTGCTGCATCGCGTCGTCGCTCGACGTGCCCTTCATGCCGTTCCACGCGTCCCACTTGGCGCGGCCCACCATGTCGCCGAAGCCGGGCTTCTTGTCGGTGTTGTCACCGGCCGTGGCCTGCTTGTACAGCGCGTAGATCTTCAGCAGCGTGGCGTTGTCCGGGCGCTCGGACAGGTTCTTCGAATTGGCGACGGCGGTTTCGAACGCCTGCTTCAGGTCGGCCATGGGTCATCTCCTTGAGTTGTGCATCTACCTTTTGTCCCTGCGGGCAGGTAACGTCGCGCTATCTTAAAGTCGCGGCCCCGGCCAGAATAGGGGCGCCTCCCAACAGCCAGCATAAAAATCGCCAGGAGACTCCAGCCCATGGTCACCCGCATCGTCGCCCAGGAGGTCGCCGCACAGGCCACGCAACAAGCGCGCAAGGCCGCGGGCCGCGTGGGCCGCACGGCGCAGCGCGCCGCCACCGGTGTGCTGGGCCTGGCCGGCGAGCGCATGTCGAAGGTCGATACGGCATGGCTGCGCATGGACTCCGCGAGCAACCTGATGATGATCGTCGGGGTGTGGACGCTCAAGCCCGGCATCCGCTACGAAGACCTGTGCGCCCGCGTCGAGGAGCGCCTGCTCAAGTACCACCGCTTCCGCCAGCGCGTGCAGGAAGACGCGGCGGGTGCCACCTGGGTCGAGCACAAGGTCGACGTGCGCCAGCACGTGGTGCGCGAGAAGTTGCCCAGGCATGGCAAGGGCGAGCACGAGGCCGCGCTGCAGAAGCGCCTGGGCGAGTTGGCCATGATCCCGCTGGACCGCAAGCGGCCCCTGTGGCAGTTCCACCTGGTCGAAGACTACGACGGCGGCAGCGCCCTGATGGTGCGCATCCACCACTGCATCGCCGACGGCATCGCGCTGATCTCGGTGACGATGTCGCTGGTCGACGGCGGCCTGCCGCCGCCCGAGCGGCGCCGGAAGAACGCGCCCGCCGGCGCCGAAGACTGGATCGCCGACACGCTGATCAAGCCGCTGACCGACGTGACGGTGAGGATGCTCGACGCCGCGGGCGAGGGCGCTGCCAAGGGGCTCGGCATGTTGCGCGACCCGCAGAAAGGCATGTCGGGATCGATCGACATGGCCCGCCTCGCCTACCAGGTGGTGAGCGACGCCGCGGCGCTGGCGCTGATGCCCGACGACTCGAAGACGCGCCTGAAGGGCAAGCCCGGGCAGCGCAAGCGCGTGGCCTGGTGCGCACCGCTGCCGCTGGACGAAGTGAAGGCGGTGGGCAAGGCGTTGAACTGCTCGGTGAACGACGTGCTCCTCTCCTGCGTGGCCGGCGCGATCGGCGAATACCTGCGCAACCTGGGCGACGAGGTGGCGGGCCAGGAGATCCGCGCGATGATCCCGGTCAACCTGCGGCCGCTGGACCAGGCCTACAAGCTGGGCAACCGCTTCGGGCTGGTGCCGCTGGTGCTGCCGATCGGCATGGCCAACCCGATCGAGCGCGTGTACGAAGTGCGCCGCCGCATGAATGCGCTGAAGGGCAGCACGCAGCCGCTGCTGGCTTTCGGGCTGCTGGCCGTGGCAGGCCTGCTGATCAAGCCCGCGCAGGACGTGATGCTGAACCTGTTCGGGCGCAAGACCACGGCGGTCATGACCAACGTGCCCGGGCCGCGCGACAAGCTCAAGTTCCTGGGCGCCACGCTGGAACAGAGCATGTTCTGGGTGCCGCAGTCGGGCGACATCGGGCTGGGGGTGTCCATCCTCAGCTACGGCGGCGGCGTGCAGTTCGGCGTGATCACCGATACCACCTTGTGCCCCGACCCGCAGAAGATCATCGACGAGTTCGAGCCCGAGTTCGCCAAGCTGTCGCTCGTCACCCTGATGCTGCCCTGGGGAGAGGCACAATAGCGGCCCGATGACCGCGCCGTACCGCCACTTTCCCTTCCCGCTCAACGTCTACGCCCACATCGTCGCGCACGGCGGCGCGACGCCGGACTACCTGCATTACGGGCTGTTCGCACCGGGCTGCGAGACTATCGCGCAGGCGCAGGCGCATTCGACCCAGCTGGTACTGGACCACCTGCTCCCGCCGCCAGCGCGCATCCTCGAAGTCGGCACGGGCCTCGGCGCCACGTTCGCAAAGCTGCAGCAGCGCGGCTACGAGGTCACGGGCGTGAACCCCGACGCGCACCAGATCGCGTACGCGAAGGAACACTTCGGCACCGGCGAGGGCATCGTGCAGTCGCGCTGGGAAGAGTTCGACGCTGGCGGCCGGCAGTGGGACGCGGTGCTGTTCCAGGAGTCGTCGCAGTACATCGCGCCGCACGACATCTTCTCGCGAGCACCTGCGCCCATGGTGCTGATCGTCGATGAAGTCCGGCTGAAGCCGCAGGCAACGGGTTTGAACCTGCTGGCCGACGTGTTGCAGGCCGCGCAGGCCAACGGCTTCACGCTGTCGCGGCACATCGACCTGTCGCAGATGGCGGCGCCGACCGTGGACCACCTCCTGCACATGACCGCGCTGCTGCGCGGCGAACTCATGGCGCAGCTGGGCGTAAGCGCGCAGCAGCTCGACGGGCTGGACCGCTCCAACGAGGACTACCGCCGCAAGTACGCCGACGGCAGCTACGGCTACGTGCTGCTGGCTTTCATTCGGACTCAGCGGAGCTGACCGGCACCTTGTCGAAGCGGAAAGTCGCGAACTCCGCCTCGTAGTCCTTGGCGAGCTTCGTCTTCTGCTGCTCGGTGAGCACCTTGCCCGCCAGCTGGAAGATGGTGTGCTCCTCGTCTTCGAGGTGGTGCTCCACCTTGTGGCGCAGCTCGCCGAACTTGGCGCCCCAACCCCCGGCGCCCGCCCCCAGCTCGTCGAGCGCCTTCACCATTTCGTCCATCTCGTGGTGTTCGGCCATGCCGTGCCGCGCCTGCCCCATGCTGGCGTTGTGCTCGATCAGCGGCAGGTAGAAGCAGCGCTCCTCGGCGGCGGCATGCGCCGCCAGCTCGCGCTTCAGTTCGCGATAGATCTCGTCGCGCTCGGGGCTGCCGGGTTTTGAGTCGCTGATCCGGGCGGCCAGGGCACGCTGCGTGTCATGGCTCAGGCGCAATGCTTCGAAAATGTTCATGGTCGCCCAGCCTAGGGGCGCCGCGCCAGCACAGCTGTAGTCCCGCAGCCCTAGCGGCTGTCAGTCCAGCAGTTCCGCCTTGGCGAGGTCCACGTCCAGCCGTTCCGTCGCGTCCATCGGCTTGCTGCTGGCCGCCTGCTCGTATAGGCGGGTGGCGTCCTTCATGCGCTTGTCGCCTTCCAGCATGACCAGCCCGTTGGCGTATTCGATCAGCGCAATGGGCGCGCCGGGGTTCAGGTCCAGCGCATCCTTGTACAGCTTCAGGCCGGTGTCCTTCTTGGCGCCGTAGGTCATGCCGCCGATCAGCGAGCCGACCTTGTCGATCACCTCGGCATGGAAGGCGGCCAGCGCGACGTGCGCGTCGGCGTGCTTCGGCTGCAGTTCGATGACGTGCTCCAGCGCGTCCTTCACCCGAGTGCCCAGCCCCTGCGCCAATGCCTTGGCCACGCTGATGCCCTGCGAGTACCGGCCCAGCGCATACGCCTGCCAGTACCAGGCGTTGGGGTTGCCGGGCTCGGCGGCCGCCTGCGCTTCGGCGCGCTGCGCCGCCTCCATGAACAGGTCGAGCTTGGCCTTTTCCTTCTTCTCGAGGTAGTTGGCGTAGATGCAGGTGGCCTTGTTGGCGGCCGTGATGCCGGCGCCGCCCGCCTTCAGCCCCGCCTCGGCAGCCTTCTGGAACTCGCCGTTGTGGAACAGCACCCACGCATCCAGCACGGCAGCGTCTTTCGGCAGCGGCTCGGCGTCGCCAGCGTGCAGCCGGGCCCAGTTCTTCTTCAGGCTCGCCGCGTCGTAGCTGTAATCCCCCAGGTGGGGGAAGGCCGTCCACTTGGCCATTCAGGGGTCTCCTGTGTCGTTCTCATCCACCGCCATTCTCGCTGTAAGCGCCCACCAGTTTCAGCAGGTGCATGCGCTGCTGCGGCTCCAGATAGGGTACCAGCAGATTCAGCACATGGTGCGCCCCGCGCAGCAGCGCGAGTTGCGCGCTTTCCGGCTCCAGCGCCCGCCGCGGGTCGCGCACGTACTCGTAACTCAGCCAGTATGTCAGCACCACGACCATGCTGGTTGCCGTGGCCTCGACCTCGCGCGAGTCGATGCTGACGGCGCCGGCGCGGCTCATGCCGTCCAACATGGCCCGGATGGCGCGGGTCTTGTTCTTCAGCACCCACTGGAAGTGCGTCTCCAGCCGGCGGTTCTTGGACAGCAGGTCGTTCAGGTCGCGGTACAGGAAGCGGTATTGCCAGATCAGCTCGAACAGCGTGTGCATGAAGAACCACGCGTCCTCCACGTCGCGCACCCCGTCGCTGGCGTTCAGCAGTTCGGAGAGCGAGCGCTCGTAGCGGTCGAACAGCGAGTTGATCAGCTCGTCCTTGGCCGGGTAGTGGTAGTACAGGTTGCCGGGGCTGATGTTCAGCTCGGCCGAGATCAGCGTGGTGGAGACGTTGGGCTCGCCGAACCGGTTGAACAGGTCCAGCGTCACCTCGAGGATGCGTTCGGCGGTGCGGCGCGGGGCCTTCTTGGCCATCGTCAGGCTCCGCCGGCCGCGGGCGCAATGGCGCGCCCCAGGTCTTCCATCACTTCCTGCAGGGTGGTGACGGCGCGCCCGATGCGGGTGCGCGCCGGCACGGGGGTTACCAGGTGGCGTTTCGGGTCGTCCAGTGCCTCGTTGTCCAGCGAAACCCCGTGGCGCGCGAGCTTCGCCGCCAACGTCGTGCGGCCCGAGCGCAGCATGCGTCGCGTCTGCTGGTACGCGTGCTCGGCGAACTGGCGGCGCTGCCCGTAGCTGAAGGTGTTGGCCAGGTAGATCTGCGGGTCGCGCTGGTCGGGCTCGATGAGCAGGATGTCGGTGCCGGGATAGGCGCGCTCGTAGCCCTTCATGCCCAGTTCCATGCGCGAATGGATCATGGTGCGGAAGGTCTGCGACAGCACGGCGGGCAGCCCGCCTTCGACGATGCGCGGGATGCGGCGCTGCTCCAGCGGCAGGCCCCGCTGCATCACGCCCTCGTGCGGGGTGATCGCGTTGAACGGCACCAGCGGGTTGACGCACAGCATCAGGTCGACGCCGTCGTCCAGCGCCACCGATGCATGCATTGTCTTCTTCAGCGCGCCGTCGACGAAGTAGCTGTCGTCGATGGCCACCGGCGGGAACAGGCCGGGCAGGGCGGAGCTGGCCTGCACGGCGCGGGAGATGGGCACGTGGTCCCAGCCCGGGCGGCCGAACGGCGCCGTCTCGCCGGTGTCGAGGTTGGTCGCCACCAGCGTCAGGCGCGTCTTCAGCTCGCGGAAGTCGTTGGTCCGGCCGTTGCGCGTGAAGACGCGCGCCAGGCGGCGGTGCACCTGCTCGTTGGAGAAGATGCCCGTGGGCAGCCCGGAGCCCAGGCGTTCAGCCGAATAGGTGAGCGGCTTGCGGCCGAAGGTGCCGCTCCACAGCGCCGACAGCACCAAGCCCGGCAGCATGATGGCGCGCCGGGCGAACTCGCCATAGGCCGGGTCCATCAGCCATGCCGGGTCGAAGATTTCGGCGTCGGTGCGGCTGTCGCTTTCGATGAAGGCAGCGCACAGCTCGCGCGGCGACATGCCGTTGGCCAGCGCGGCCGCGATGAAGGCGCCTGCCGAAACGCCCACGTAGTGGTGCAGCTGCCGGAAGTCGATGCCTTCGAGGCTTTCCTCCAGGGCGCACAGCGCGCCGATCTCGTAGATGGCCCCCAAGGGACCCCCGCCGGCCAGCGCCAGCGCGATCCGGGGGGCCGTGGTCTTTCTCCTGCTCATGGTCAGGCAGTGTAGGTGGCACGATGGGGCTTCCTTGTTGCGACGCAACAAGGAAGCCGTGCAAAGGCGCTCAGGCTGCCGGTTTCTTGGCCGGTACGCGCTTGCGCGGCGGCTTCGCGACGGTGCTGCCGGTGGCGGCGGCCTGCTTGGCGTTGAGCTTCTGCACGCTGCGATTGAGTTCGTCGATGCGCGCCACCAGCACGTCGATGTCCTTGGACGTCGGCACGCCCAGCTTGTTGAGAGCGCGCGACACGCGTTCTTCGAAGATGTCCTCGAGCTTGCCCCACTGGCCGGAAGCCTTGGACGACAGGTCGGTGGCCATGCTGGCCATGCGGTTGGTGGCCTCGGAGATCTTCTCTTCGGCGGCGGCCTGCGTCTTGCGCTGGATGGCCGTGCCTTCCTTCACGAGGGCTTCGAACACCTTGCCGCCTTCTTCCTGCGCCTTGGCAAACGCGCCCAGGCCGGCCAGCCAGATCTGCTGGGCCGAGTCCTTGACGGTGGCGGAGAGCTGGGGGCCGCCCTTCTTCGCGCCGGACGCGGGGGACGAGGACTTCTGCAACTTCTTGACCATGCGGTTCTCCTGTTTTCGGTTTCGCACAACCACTCTAGTACGTGAAACGCGCGTCGTTTAGGTGCATGCTCCTAATCGGCCCGGGCTTGCGCTCTACGGCCGCGCGGGTTAATGCTGAATCATCGCGCCTACCCATTTGCAAGAATCGGCGCAGACAAACGCCAACAACACTGGAGGCTCCCCATGCACTACTTCGTCACCGGCGCGACCGGCTTCATCGGCAAGCGCCTGGTCAGGAAACTTCTCGAGCGCAAGGGGGCGGTGGTCCACTTCCTGCTGCGCAAGGAGAGCGAAGGCAAGGTGGCGGAGCTGCGCGAGTACTGGGGCGCTGCCGCGAACAAGGCGATTCCGGTGTACGGCGACCTCACGGCCAAGAAGCTGGGCGTGTCCAGCGAGGACATCAGGAAGCTCAAGGGGCAGGTCAAGCACTTCTACCACCTGGCCGCGGTGTACGACCTGTCGGCGGACGAGGAAAGCCAGATCGCCGTCAACATCGAGGGCACCCGCAACACGGTCGAATTCGCCCGCGCGGTCGACACCGAGCATTTCCACCACGTGTCGTCCATCGCGGCGGCGGGCCTGTACGAAGGCGTGTTCCGCGAGGACATGTTCGACGAGGCCGAGAACTACGAGCACCCGTACTTCGCCACCAAGCACGAGAGCGAGAAGATCGTGCGCAAGGAGTTCAAGGGCGCCTGGACGGTGTACCGCCCCGCCATGGTGGTGGGCGACAGCCGCACCGGCGAGATGGACAAGGTCGACGGGCCCTACTACTTCTTCAAGGTCATCCAGCGCATGCGGCAGATCCTGCCGCCGTGGATGCCGGGCGTTGGCCTGGAGGGCGGGCGCGTCAACATCGTGCCGGTCGACTACATCGTCGACGCGCTCGACTACATCAGCCACAAGGGCGGCATCGAGAAGAAGTGCTACCACCTGGTCGACCCGGTGGGTTACCGGGTGGGCGACGTGCTGGACATCTTCACGCGCGCAGCCCATGCGCCGCGCATGAACCTGTTCATCAACGCCGCGCTGCTGGGTTTCATCCCCAAGGGCGTGAAGAAGAGCCTGATGGCGGTGGCACCGATCCGGCGCATCCGCAACGCGGTGATGAAGGACCTGGGGCTGCCGGAAGACATCCTCGCCTTCGTCAACTACCCGACGCGCTTCGACAGCCGCGAGGCACAGGCGATGCTCAAGGGCTCGGGCATCGAGGTGCCCAACCTGAAGGACTACGCGTGGCGCCTGTGGGACTACTGGGAGCGCCACCTCGACCCCGACCTGCACATCGACCGGTCCCTGAAGGGCACGGTGCGCGGCAAGGTGGTGCTGGTCACCGGCGGCTCGTCGGGCATCGGCCTGGCGGCGGCACACAAGTTCGCCGAAGCCGGCGCCATCACCATCATCTGCGGGCGCGACCAGGACAAGCTGGACGAAGCGTGCAAGGAAGCCAGGGCCAAGGGGTACGAGTTCATCGCCTACCCGGCCGACATCGCCGACATGGCCGATGCCGACCGGTTCGTGAAGGTGCTCATCGACAACCATGGCGGCGTCGACTTCCTGGTCAACAACGCGGGCCGTTCGATCCGCCGGGCGATCGAGGCCAGCTACGACCGCTTCCACGACTTCGAGCGCACCATGCAGCTCAACTACTTCGGCTGCCTGCGCGTGACCATGGGCCTGCTGCCCGGCATGGTGGCCAAGCGCAAGGGGCACGTCGTCAACATCAGCTCCATCGGCGTGCTGACCAACGCGCCGCGCTTCTCGGCCTACGTGGCGTCGAAGGCTGCGCTGGACGCGTGGACGCGCTGCGCGTCCAGCGAGTTCCAGGACCAGGGCATCACCTTCACCACCATCAACATGCCGCTGGTGCGCACCCCGATGATCGCGCCCACCAAGATCTACCAGAACGTGCCGACGCTTTCGCCCGAGGAGGCGGCCGACATGATCGCCGACGCCTGCATCACCAAGCCGGTGCGCATCGCCACGCGCCTGGGCATCACCGGCCAGGTGCTGCACGCGCTGGTGCCGCGCATCGCGCAGATCGTCATGAACACGAGCTTCCGCATGTTCCCCGACTCGTCGGCCGCCAAGGGCGACAAGTCAGCCAAGCCCACGCTGTCGCCGGAGGCGATTGCGATGCAGCAGATGATGCGGGGGATTCACTTCTGATTTGGCACGGGTCGCTGCCCACCATTCAACTCATTCCGGCCACGTAGGCTGGGGTGCAACCCCAGATGCTTCACTTGCAGGAATACAGACATTCTGCAATCGTAAGCACGTGGAAGCCACCGTCATGATCAACAGCCGAGGCGAGATCACCCTGCCGGCCAAGTTGCGCAGGCAGCTCGGCCTAAAGGCGGAGGACCGGCTCATCGCCGAAACAACCCCGGAAGGGCTGTTGCTTAGGCCCGCGTGTACCTGGGCAGTAGAGCTGTATACGCCCAAGCGCGAACGCGAGTTCGATGAGGCCGAGGCGAAGCTGGAGAAAGCCCTGCGCAAGCGGCGCCTGCGATAGCAGCCCCGGCGATCACTGCCCTCCCTGAACGGGTCGGGCTTCACTCCAGCGCGAACCGGATCCACGCCGCAGTGCCAGCCGCCGTGCGCCCCAGCCCCACGAACCCCGGTGCGGATGGCGAGCCCTGCCGCCAGCCCAACCCGTTGTAGCCTCCCGCCTGCAAGCCGATGTCGTCGCACAGCCCGCCGGCCAGCGTGAGCTGGAACTGGTAGATGTTCTTCGACGCATCCGCCACTTCGAAGAAGCCCGAGATCGAGCAGCCGAAGGCGAGGTTGCCCGCAATGTGGCCCAGCCCGTCGATCACGTAGTCCTTGCCGCCGGGCCCGCTGTAGTGGCCCGCAATGCGCGAGAACGACGCGCCTGAATCCGTGACCTGCGCGTGATACAGCAATGACAGCGTGGCGTCCAGCGGTGGCACCGGCGTCGACTGGATGGCTGCCGTGAGGCTGGTGCCGGTGGCGTAGGTGCCCGTGATGTCGGCTTGGCCATGCACCTGCGTGTTGGAGCCGGCGATCGAGCCCGTGCCGCGGGTGAACATCACGCCCTGCGACGACCACGTGGACGCATTCGTGAAGGCGTTGCCGGACACCACCTCGAACCTGGCAGAGGGACCGCCGATGACCGTGGAATCGTCGTTGTAGCCGATGTAGCGGCCCGACGCGTCGACGATGAAGATGGCATTGGGCGTGGTGGTGGTGCTGGCCTGTCCTTCGATGCGCCCGAAGTACACGCCCGCCAGGTGCGCCAGCGTGCCCCCGTCGGGCGTGATGCCCCCGCTGCCGCCGCCGCCGCAGGCGGCGAGCAGGCTCGCAGCGGCGAGCGTGATGGCCCAGCCCAGGATCTTGCGCGAGTGGCGATGCATGGCTTCCCCGTCATTTTGGGACACAACTCGATCATAGCGTCGGGCATGGGTGGGTCGCGGCGAACCCGGCGCCTGGCTGTGCATTACAATATCCTGAAATGTAAGGAAAGGACCATGGCCGAATCCACCATCACCGCCAAGGGGCAGACGACCGTGCCGGCGGACATCCGTGCGCTCGTGCACGCCGAGGCCGGCACACGCCTGGTCTGGTCCGTGATGCCCGACGGCACCATCATCGTCCGCGCCAAGAGCAAGTCGATTTTCGACATGGCGGGCATGCTGAAGCCCCCGAAAGGCAAGCGCGTCGCCGTCGACAAGATGAATCCCTGGCGCTGATGCCCGCGCTCGACACCAACGCCCTGGTCCGCTACCTCGTCCAGGATGACGCAGCGCAACTCGCCGCGGCCAGGCGGCTGATTCGAGCATGCGTCAGCGGCGGCCGGACTCTCTTTGTGCCCGTGACCGTCACCCTCGAGCTCGAGTGGGTGCTGCGCGCCAGCTTCGAGTACACCAAGGACGAGGTGATGCAAACGCTGGCCAGCCTGTTCTCGGCTGCGGAATTGACGTTCGAGTCCGAGCGTGCGCTGGAAGTCGCCTTGCAGTTGTACCGGGAGGGTTCCGCCGACTTTGCCGACTGCCTGCATGTTGCCCTGGCGGCGCAGGCCGGCGAGTTGCCGCTTTGGACGTTCGACCGGCGCGCCGCGAGGGTCAATGGGGCCCGAGCGATAGGCCAATGACCCCAGCGGTTTCCACCGCCCTCCACCGCCGACGGTCGAGCGACTTACGCCTTCGGCTCGTAAGCCAGCCACAGGCTGGAACCGCCGGCTCGGTAGCGACCATGCATCAACGATTCGAGCAGCGCCGGATTGAAGCGCTCGTGGTAAGCGCTGCCGAACAGCACCCGGGTGCGGGGGTTGTCCTGCAGCCAGGCCAGCACCAGGTACTGCTCGGTCCAATAGATGTGCAGGTCCGTCAGCCAATGCTTCGGCATGCCCCACGGCAGGAAGATGTCGTGGATGTGGACGTGGATGCGTTTGGTGAGCTTCGGCAGCAGGCGCAGGTAAATGTGCAGGCAATCGCTGCCTGCCTTCACCGTATGGGTCGAGTCGATGAAGAGAACGTCGCCGTCGTTCAGCAGGGCATCCAGCTCTTCCGCCGTGAGGTCCTGTGCCTTGTTCTGCCTGAGCGTCACTCCTTCGAGCTGGGGCAGGAAAGGCCGGGGATACGGCTCGATGCAGACGACCTCGCCGTGACCGTTGCGCTTCAGGGCCTCGGTGGCGACCAGCGTGGAGAACCCGGAGCCAATCTCAACCACGCGCGATGGCTTGAGCATCCGCAGGAAGGCGAAGTACGACATCGCATCGGAGTAGGAGAATTGGCTGTTCTTCCAGAAGAACCCGTTGGTGCACGTGGCCTCGTCACCCTCGGTGTCGGGCGCGAAGTCCTGTGCATGCGGCACCAGCTTTCGCAGCACCGACTGCATGTGCTCGCCCTGAAAAATGCTTTCGTCCAGGTAGGGAGGGGCTTCGGTGCCGTATTCGAACGACTGCTCGATTTCTTCGATCGACGGGATATTCGCGTAGAAATTGGAAGGTACGACGTTTACACCGTGCTTCTGCAGCTCTTCCCGTTTGGGTCGAGACCACAGCAGGTCCTGCAGTACCTCAGGCAGGGGCTGGGGGGGGGGTACTTGTCCACGGGGCATTCTATCCACGCCGCCTGAGGCAAAGCTGAGAAAATCGGCCAATGATCGAAGGAGAGCTGGAACGAACTGCATCTGCACTGGCGGAGGAAAAGCCCCTGGCCATCAGCGTGCAGGGCCTCGGCAAGGCCTACCGCACGCATGCCAGCCCGCTCGACCGCCTGAAAGAAGCCCTGCTGCGCCGCCCGCCCACCGGCGACCCGTTCTGGGCGCTGCGCGACGTGAGCTTCGAGGTCCAGCGCGGCGAGGCGCTGGGCGTGATCGGCCGCAACGGCGCGGGCAAGTCGACCCTGCTGCAACTGCTGTGCGGCACGCTGGCGCCCACCGAAGGCTCTGCGCAAGTGCACGGCCGCATCGCTGCGCTGCTGGAACTGGGCGCGGGCTTCAACCCCAACTTCACCGGCCGCGACAACGTCCTGCTCAATGGCCCCTTGCTCGGCCTGACGCGCGAACAACTGCAGGAGCGCATGGAGGCCATCATCGCCTTCTCCGGCATCGGCGACTTCATCGACCAGCCGGTGAAGACTTATTCCAGCGGCATGTTCGTGCGGCTCGCGTTCTCGCTGGCCACCAGCGTCGAGCCCGACGTTCTGGTGGTCGACGAGGCGCTGTCGGTGGGCGACGGCGAATTCGCGCGCAAGTCGTTCGACCGCATCCTGGCCATGAAAGAGCGTGGCGTCACCATCCTGTTCTGCTCGCACGTGCTGTACCAGGTCGAGGCGTTCTGCAACCGCGTGATCTGGCTGCATGGCGGGCGCCTGCAGGCCATCGGTGAGCCGCACGTGGTGATGCGCCAGTACGACCTGTACCTGGCCGACCAGGTGCAGCAGCCGGCAGCGGCCGAGGAGTCCCGGGAACTGCTCACCACCACGCCGGGCCACGCGCGCATCCGCAAGGTGCACGTGGGCGCCGACGGCCAGTTGGGCCAGCGCCTGACCATCCGCCCGGGTGAATCCACGCTGCGCATCGACATCGAATTCGACTCCGACCCGTCGCTGCCGCCGCCGCTGGCGGGGGTCACCATCGACCTGCCCGGCGGCATGGCGCTCACCTGCGCCGTGGCACGCGCCGACGTCGACGTGCAGCGCGACGCGCGCGGCAGCGGCAGCGTGACGGTGGAGTTCCCGCGGCTGGCGCTGCGCAAGGGGCACTACACGGTCGGCGCCTACCTCGGCCACGAGACCGGCATCCACATCTACGACACCGCGCTGGCCGTGGCCACGCTGTATGTCGACGACCGGCTGCCCGAACCCGGCTATGTGACGCTGCCGCACCGCTGGACCAGCCGCGGCGGCCCCGGCCGGTGACGGAACTCACGGCCCCGTCGCAGCGCTGGACGCTGCACGAGGCGCACGAAGCCGACGACGCCGACGTGCTGCAGCTCTTTGCCCAGGTGTTCGGCTACGAGATGACGGCCGAACACTGGCGCTGGAAGTATGCGCAAGCGCCGATGCGCGGCCTGCTGCTGCGGCGGCAGGGCGTGGCGGTGGCGTTCTACGGCGGCATGCCGCGCGAGGTGCAGGGGCCCGGACGCGTCCACCACGCCGTGCAGAATGGCGACGTGATGGTGCACCCCGGCGAGCGCGGCATGTTCACGCGCAAGGGAGCGTTCTTCAGCGTGTCCGACGCGTTTCTCTCACGGCACATCGGGCCCGGGCGCACATTCGAGTTCGGCTTCGGCTTTCCCAACGAACGCGCCTTCGGGCTGCCCGCGAAGCTGGGCCTCTATATCGCCGGCGGCCGCATGGATGCGCTGCGCTGGGAGCCCGCATCCGCGGCGCGCGCATCGTGGCTCGTGCGCGAGCAGCCGCTCGATGCGACGTCCGTCGAATCCATCGGCAAACTGTGGGACGACATGCAGCGCGACTGGCCTGCGCTCTACATCCCGGTGCGCGACCCGGCGCGCTGGCGCCTGCGTTTCCTGCAGCGCCCGGGCGTGCGCTACCAGCTGCTGCTGGTGCGCAGGCGGCTGGGCGGCCGGCCGCTGGCGGCAGCCGTGCTGCGCGAGCATGCCGGGCATGTCGAATGGCTCGACTACGTGGGCGGCCTGCCGGGCATTGCTTTGGCCTTGGCGGCGGTGCGGCGCTATGCCGCGCATCACGGCGGCAAGCCGGTCACGGCGATCTGCAGTTCGCAACTGACAGCGGCCCTTGCCATCGAAGGCGCGTCGGTGGCGCCCAGCGGCATCGTCGTGCCCCTGCGCGCACCCGAACCGGGCTGGCCGCAACCCTACCCGTGGCAGGACAAGTTGTGGCTGATGGGCGGCGACAGCGACTTCCTGTAGAAATGAAGGCCATGAGCGAAGCGCACGCCATTCCCTACCAGGCCTCGCCCCTGCCGGCACCGGCCGCCAGCGTGCTGGTGGTCGCGCCGCACCCCGACGACGAGGTGTTCGGCTGCGGCGGCGCGTCGGCGCTGTATGCAAAGGCCGGCGCGCGCGTGCAGGCACTGCTGCTCACCGACGGCGGGCTGTTCGGTGTGCCGCCGCCGGGCATGGGCATCGTGGAGGCGCGCAAGGAGGAAGCGCGGCGCGCGGCCGCCGTGCTCGGTTGCCAGCCGCCCGAGTTCGGGCCCTATGCCGACCGCGGGCTGCAGGCCGGCGCAGAGCTGGCTGCATTCATTGCGGGCTACGCGCGCCGCTTCGCGGTCGACGTGCTGCTGGCGCCGTCGCCTTGGGAGGTGCACCCCGACCATCGCGCTGCCGCGCAGGCCGCGATCGACGCCGCCGGGCAATTGGGAGAAGGCGTCGTGCTCGTGCAGTACGAGGTGGGCGCGCCCTTGCTGCCCAACGTGCTGGTGGACATCACGGCGGTGTGGCAGCGCAAGCAGGAGGCGATGGCCTGCTTCGCGTCGCAACTGGCCATGCAGAAGTACGACCGGCAGGTCGAGGCGCTCAACGTGTTCCGCACCTACACGCTGCCGCAGCAGGTGGAGGTGGCCGAGGCTTTCCGGGTGGCCACCCCGCAACAGGCGCGCGATGATCCCTTCGGGCTGGAGTTCGCCGGCCGCGTGCACCCGGTGGCGAGGAAGTGATGGGGACACCGGACGTCGTGGCCGAATACCAGTTGCCGCTGGGCAGCGCGCAAGGCGCCGGCCGGCCGTTCGCCACGGGCGAGTCGCTCGCCAGCCCGGTGGTGCGCGTGGAGCGTGAACACATGGTGCAACTGAGCGCGATGACGCCCGATGCCGGCGCGGCGTGCGCGCGCCTCCTGCTCGAGTACGAAGAGCAGGCGGAGGCCGCCCGTTGGGTGGTGCTGGCGGTGGTCGAGATTGGCGGGTCGCTGCGCGAGCAATCCCTGCATGCAGGCCTCGCCGGACTGGCCGGCCGGGCCCTGCGCTTTCGCGTGCGCCGCGCCGACACGGCGGACCGCACCGTGGCCATCACCGGCTGGCGCATCTGCGCGGCCGAGCGCGCGGGGCGCCTGAATGCCTTGGCCGACTACGACGTGCGGCTGGCCAACGAAGTGCAGAACTTCTCGGGCGCGGCCTACACGCATGCGATGTATGGCCGCCGGATCGAAGCGGAGGGCGGCCATGGCGAAGTCGCGCAAGCGCCCGCCTCGCGCACCGACCTGGCCGCCCGTGCCGCGGACCTGTTGCGCGAAGCGATGTTCCGACTGGACGCGCTGGTGGCCGAGCCCGGCGAACGCTCTTACGACTACGCCAACCGCGCGCTGGGCGCGCTGCTGCCCACCGAGCCGCCGGACTTCCTGGCGCGGGCCAAGGCGCGCAGCGAGGCCGGGCCGCTGCGCATCCTGTCCATCCTCTCCGGCGCGGCGCGCATCGAAGAGATGATGCTGGCCCACTGCCCCGGCGAAGTCGACCTGACGCTGATGGATGCCAGCCCCGACCTGATCCGCCGGGCCGCCGGGCGCCTGTCCGCCACCGGCGAGCGGCGCCGCATCCACTGCATGGTGGGCGACGTCAACGCGGGCTTCCCGGCGGGCGAGGACTACGACGTCATCGTCTGCGTGTCGGCGCTGCACCACGTGGCGGACCTCGAGGCGGTGCTGTCGGAGGTCAATGCGCGGCTGAAGCCCGACGGCGAGTTCTGGAGCGTGGGCGAGCAGGTGGGCCGCAACGGCAACCGGCTATGGCCCGGGACGCTGGATGCGGCCAATGCGGCCTTTCGCCAGTTGCCCGAGCGCCTCAGGCGCAACGCCAACACGTGGCAGGTCGATGCGGCGCTGAGCGACCACGACTTCTCCACCGGCTGTTTCGAGGGCATCCGCAGCGAGGAACTGCTGGACCTGCTGCAGGCCTACCTGGTGCCGGTGCACGTCGATTTGCGCAATGCTTTCCTGTGGCGCAAGGTGGACGCGACCTATTGCGACAACTTCGTGCTGGACGACCCGGGTGACCTGCAGGCCCTGCGGCGGCTGGTGGCGGCCGAGGCGGTGCATTGGGCGATGGGTGGGCGCGGGACGGAGTTGAATGGCGTGTACCGGAAGAAGTGTTTGCGTTGAGCGGCGGCATGCACGCGCATCCCGCCGTGCATCAAACCTCGTCCGCAAACGCCGGCTTCACCCGCTCGAACAATCGCCAGCTGAACCAGCAGAACAGCAGCCCCGCCATCGCATACACGGCCAGCGCCCGCAAGTCAGGCACCTGCCCCTGCAACAGCAGACGGCGCAGGCTCTCGATGGGCACGGTCAGCGGGTTCAGCCACAGCAAGTCCGCGAACGCACCGGGCAGCGCGCTGGCCGGGTAGAGCACCGGCGACAGGAACAGCAGCATGCTCACCGCGGGGCCCATCGCATGGCCGATGTCGCGGATGAAAACGCCCAGCGCGGACAGCAGCCAGGCCAGCCCCAGCAGCACAGGCACGCACGCCGCCAGCACCAGCGGCGTCAGCAGCGCCGTCACCGGTAAAGCGCCGGTCGCCCACCAAAGCGCGACCGACAGCACCGCCAGCGCCAGCAGCGCATGGAACATCGCCGTGCCCACCGCCACCCAGGCCAGCACTTCCAGCGGGAACACGACGCGCTTGACCAGGTTGGGCTGCTCCAGCACCAGCGACGGCGCGCGTCCCAGCAGCTCACCGAACAGGTTGAAGATGACCAGCCCTGCAAATACCTGAAGCGCGAACTCCGACGTGCTGTCGGCGCCACCCGGCCAGCGGGCCTTGAACACGCCGCGGAACACGAAGGTGTAGGCGCCCAGGATCAGCAGCGGGTACAGCAGGCTCCAGCCGACGCCCAGCACCGAACCCTGGTAGCGCTGCAGGATGTCGCGGCGGATGAACTGCGCCAGCAGCCAGCGATGCGCCAGCGGCAGCATGGGGTGCAGTCGGGCGAACCAGGGGTTCATGGGGTTTCCAGCGCGTCGAACCGCGCGCACCAGTCGTGGCGCCGGCGGAACTCGGCCAGCGATTCTGCCGTATCGCGCCCGGCCAGCAAGCGCTCGATGGCATCGCGCGAATCGCCCGGGTGCTCGGTGAGCAGCACGCGCGCGTCGCCCGCGTGCGTGAGCATTTCGCCGAACGGCGAGGCGATGACGGGCAGCCCGAGCGCGCGGTACTCGTAGAACTTCACCGGGTCGACCGACGCGGTGAGTGGGGTGCGCAGGAACGGCACCAGCCCTGCGGCAAAGCTGCGCATGCGTCCCAGCGCCTGCTCGTGCGGCAGGGCGGGGCCGAGCGTGACGTTGGCGGGCAGCGGGCGCGGCGGCGGCTTGAACAGCGGGCCGTGCAGCTCGATGGAACGCGCGGGCCAGCCGGCCGCAAGCTCGAACACCCATTCCCAGTCGAACCACGCGGCGACGGTGCCAACGTAGCCGAAAGGGCCGTCCGGCTGCGGCTCGGCCGGCAGCGGCAGGCGGGCCGACGCGACGCCGTTCGGCACCAGCTTCACCGACAAGCCGGCTTCTGCGAGGCGCGCTGCGATCTGCGTCGACGAGGTGCAGCGCCGTCCCACGCGCCGCAGGATCGCGCCTTCGACCAGCAGCGCAGTGGTGCGCGCGGCGCCGGTGTGGAACGCCGCGAAGTCGTCCATCGCGTCGTACAGCGAGTCGGGGGCCGGCAACTGCTCCAGCAGGTGCAGGGCCAGGTCCGACGGCTTGCCGATGGCAATCAAGGTGGGGTCGAAAGCCCGTACGCGTTGCAGCACGCGCGGCCAGCACAGCGCGCGGTTCAGGGCGCGGCCGGCGCTGAACGGCTCCAGCGGGAGCCCGCGGGGCGCCAGCACCTCGAGCCATGGGGGGACTTGCCACTGCGTGGCCACGCGCGGCCGGCGCAGGTCGTCGATGCGCGGCAGGCGCACGGGGTAGGGCTCGATCCAGAGCACCCGCGCGTCATGCCGTTTGTGGAACCACTCGACGAATTCGTGCGGGCGCTGGCGGAAGCTGGCCCAGGGGACGGGGGACAAGTAGGCCAGGCGCACGGCTTGTCAGTGACCTGCATATCGCCTGAGCACATCCACGATCCGTCCCGCCGCCTTGCCGTCGCCATACGGCGAAACACCTTTGGCCATTGCGCGATAAGCCGCAGGGTCATCCAGCAAGCGCCGCGCCGCACCGACGATCTTCTGCGCATCGGTGCCCACCAGCTGCACCACGCCCGCCGCCACCGCTTCGGGCCGCTCGGTTTCCTCGCGCATCACCAGCACCGGCTTGGCGAGCGCGGGGGCTTCCTCCTGCACGCCGCCCGAATCGGTGAGCACCAGGTAGGCCGACTTCATCGCCGCCACGAAGGGCACATAGTCCAGCGGCTCGACCAGGCGGATGCGCGGGTGCCCGCCCAGCAGCTTCTCCACCGGCCCCAGCACGTTGGGGTTGCGGTGTACCGGGTACAGCACCTCGACGTCGGGATAGGCGTCGACCAGCGTGCGGATCGCGTTGCACGCTTCTTCCAGCGGGCCGCCGAAGCTTTCGCGCCGGTGCATGGTCACCAGGACCAGGCGCCTGCCTTCGTGCGCTTCGCTCGCCGGCGTGTGCGCCGCCACCTGCTGCAGCGCGTCGATCACCGTGTTGCCGGTCACGTACACCTCGTCCGTGATGCCTTCGCGCGCCAGGTTCTGCCGCGCGCTTTCGGTCGGCGCGAAGTGCCATTGCGCGAGCCGGCCCGCCATCACGCGGTTCATCTCCTCGGGGAAGGGCCGCCGCAGGTCGCCGGTGCGCAAGCCCGCCTCGACGTGCCCGAAGGGGATGTGCAGGTAGAAGCTCGCCAGCGCCGCCACCATCACGGTGGTGGTGTCGCCCTGCGCCAGCACCGCCGACGGCTGCTCGACCTTCAGCACGCGATCCATCGCGGTGAGCATGCGCGCGGTCAGGCTGGTCAGGTCCTGGTTGGGCTGCATCATGTCCAGGTCGATGTCGGCCGTGATGCCGAAGGCCTGCAGCACCTGGTCGAGCATCTGCCGGTGCTGGCCCGTCGCGAGCACGCGCACCTGCGCCCACGGCTCGCGCTGCAACGCCAGGATCACCGGCGCCATCTTCACCGCCTCGGGCCGGGTGCCGACCACGCAGACGATCTTCGCTTGTTCCTGTGGCTTCGTCATTCGTGCGGCTCGGGCTTGCGGTACTGGTGCGGGACCCAGGGGCCCCACTTGCTTTCGTAGATGGCGCGGTTCTTCTCGAACAGCGCCTGCCGGCTCGACGCCTTCAGCTGGTCGAAGCTGGCCGACAGATGGTGATGCACGAACACGTCGTCCGCAATGGCCATCTGCCAGCCGGCCGCGCGCACGCGGTTGCAGTAGTCGTCGTCCTCGAAGAAGCCGAGGCCGAACGCCTCGTCCAGCCCGCCGACCTTCTGGTACACCTCGCGCCTCAGCGCCACGCAGAAGAAGGCCAGCACGCGGCAGTTGGTCTGCTTGCCCGAGAAACGCACGGCACGCGTCGCGGCCCAGGCCGGCATGCCGGCCGGGTCGCTGTAGCCCACTTCGACCTTCGCTTCGTTGCCGATGTTGTTGGTGACCGGCCCCACCATGCCCAGCGTCTCGTCGCGCACCAGGTGGTGCCACAGGCCGTGGATCCAGCCGGGCGACACCTGCGTGTCGTTGTTCAGCATGACGAGGACATCGCCCGTGGCGGCCGCGAGACCCGAGTTGTTGCCCGCGGCGAAGCCCAGGTTCTTGTCGTTCAGCACCAGCTTCACCCACGCCCGCGTGGCCGCGAACTCGCGCAGCCAGTCGGCCGTGCCGTCGGTGGACGCGTTGTCCACCACCACCAGTTCGAGCCGCGGCCAGTGGCTGTGTTGCTCCACCGACGCCAGGCAGGCCTGCGTGAGCGCCAGGTTGTTGTAGCAGAGCACGACCACGCTCACCGTGGGCACCAGCGCGTCCAGCGCCTCCGATAACTGCTGCGCGCGCGACGCCCACGAGTGCTGCGCGGCCCAGTCGCGGCGAGCCTGCGCCTGCTCGGGGTCGCGGCCGTGCTGCAGCGCGCGCTCCACCTGCCGCACGAAGCCGTCGGCGTCGTCGGCCAGCAGCACCTGGTCGGCAATGGCTTCCAGCTCGGGCATGCGCGTGGCCACCACCGGCTTGCCCGCGCTCAGGTACTCGTACACCTTCACCGGGTTGGTGCAGCTGGTCAGCTCGTTCAGGACGAAGGGGATCACGCACACGTCGAAGCCGTGCACCCAGGACGGCAGCTCGGCGTAGGGCACTTCGCCGGTGAACTCGATGTTGGGCAGCTTCCCAGCTTCGGCCACGTCGCAGCCGAAGGTGGAGCCCACCAGGATGAAGCGCCAGCCCGGCCGCTGCTTCGCCGCGGCCACCACCATCTTCATGTCGAACCATTCCGAGATGGCACCGAAGTAGCCCACCACCGGCCGCGCGTCGCGTTCGACCTTCAGCGCCGGCGGCACGGTGGCGAAGTGCGCCACTTCCGTGCCGTTGCGCACCAACGCATGCGGCTTGCCCGGCGCCTTCTCGCGCATCAGCTGCGACAGGCGCAGCGAACTGGTGACGAGCAGGTCGCAGTCGCGCAGCAGCGCGTGCTCTTCGTCGAGCATGGCGCCGGTGTTGGTGGAAAAGCCTGCGTGGTAGTCCATGCAGTCGTACACCATCAGGTTGGCGGGCAGCACGTCGGCCACCGGCCGCCAGAAGGGCAGGTTGACCAGCGACACCAGCGCACCCAGTCCCGCTTCGCGCTGCAGCCACACGATGCAGTCGGCCAGCGACTGCGCCTGGCTCGGGCTGAGTGCGTCTTCGTAGATGTTGGGGTGTGCGCCGTCCAGCGGCAGCTGCAGCAGGTGCACGTTGGGCGCGGGTGAGCCGACGATGCGCAGGTCGCCCGGGCCCGAGCCCGGCGCGAACGTGGTGCTGAAGTACAGCACGCGGTGCCCTTGCGCCGCCAGCTCGCGCGCCAGGTGCTGCGGACGCTGCACGCGGAAGTGCCAGTCGATCACCGGGAACACCAGCACGGTGGGCTTGCCCGCGTCGCCGCCGGCCAGGGCTTCGCGCCACTGCGCAGCCGGGATCGGGTCGTGCGGTGCGGCCTGCGCCGCGGCGAACGCCTGCACCGGGCGGCGCAGCATGCGGTGTACTGCGCGCTGCATGCCGGCTGGCAGGCGGCCGAAGGCGGGCTTCAGCGCCTTCTTCACGTTGCGCAGCACGGGCCTGAGCACGGTGAACTGCTCGGCGCGCAGCAGTTCGACGGCGCGCGCATGCTCGGCCACGGCCGCCTGCAGCGCCTGCTGCAAGCGCGCCTGGGCCCTGCTGCTCTCGTCGATGACCCGGTGCGCGCGCCTGATCTCGACGTTGGCGGCTTTCAGCTCGTTGGCCTGGCCGGCGATCAGCGTGGCCTGGCGCTCGATCAGGCCGTCGCGCTGGCGCACCTGTGCAGCCCGCTCGGCCGAAGCGCGCAAGGCGTTGCGCCCGGTGCGCCACAGCGCGCCCACCTCGTCGCGTTGCCACAGCGGCAGCCACTTGGCCAGCACGCGCGCAGCCATCTCTTCCTGCAGCGTGGTGTTGCCGAACAGGCCCGAGTCGCCCGAGCCGAGGCGGTACACCGCCGAGACCTGGTCGACGTGGACGAAGGCGCCCTCGCGCGCGAGCTGCAGCCAGAAGTCCCAGTCCTCGAAAATCGGCAGCGCGGCGTCGAAACCCTGCGTGCGCAGGGCCGCCTCACGCGAGAACAGCACCGAATGGATCGGCAGGTAGTTCTCGCACAAGAGGCGCCCGGCGTCGAACGGGAAGTCGTAGCGCATCACCTCGGTAAAGCCGCCCTGCGGCTGCGGCAGCACGCAGCTGGTTGCGCTGTAGGCGGCCACGGCCTCAGGCTCGCGCTGCAATGCCTGCGCCAGCGCAGCGATGTGCGTCGGCTCGATCCAGTCGTCGTCGTCGAGGAACAGGCACCACGGGCCCTGCGCATGTTGCAGGCCGAAGTTGGCGGCGGCCGAGCGGTCCAGGCGCGCTCCGGTGCCCACCATGCGCAGCGGAAAAGCGCCGCAAGCCGCGGGCAGTTCGCGATGCCGGCCGCGCGCGTCGACGACCAGCACTTCGATGTGCGGCCAGCTCTGGGTGGCGATGGAAGCCAGCGCCACGTCCAGCGTCGGCCGGTCCATGCTGCGGACGATGACGCTGGCGAGGGGAAGGGGAGTCATGCAGTACAGATCGAGTTTTCAACAGTCCCTATCGATCGGGCTGGACGCGGCCGGCAGCCACGTCGCGGACAAACCCTGCATTATCGACCCGCAGGTCGTTGCCGTTGCGCTCCACGATCCCGCGGCTTTGCAACAACTGGAACACGCGTGTCACGGTTTCGCGGCTCGCGTTGACCATGATGGCCAGTTCCTGGTGGGTCGGCGCATTGCGCACCCACACGCGGCCGTCGGGGGCGGTCACCAGCAGCAGCTCGAGCTGCGCGCACACGCGCTGCACCGGGTTGGTCATGCCCAGGATGCGCCGCTGGCTGCTGGTCTGGCGCAGGCGCAGCGCCAGGCTGGTGGTCAGCGACTCGGCCACCCGGGCACTCGCGAACAGGATGGGCCGCACCAGGTCGCGCGGCACGAACAGCACCTGCGAGCGGGCCACCGCCGTCACGAACACCGGCTGCGGCTGCCCGTCGATGACCGGGATGTCGCCGAAATAGTCGCCCGGGTTCACGAAGTTCAGGCCGACCTCGCGGCCGTCCATGGTGAAATCCACTGCCTGCAGCCGCCCGTCGAGCAGGAAGCACAGGGCAATGCCCTCGGCGCCCTTTTGCAGCACCACTTCGCGCTTGGCGAACAGCTTGGCCGACGTGTGGTGCGCCAGGTGCGCCAGCGTCACCTGCGGCAGGCTGGCCAGCAAGGGCAGCTGCTCGAGGAGGTGGGCGGGAACCGGCATGTAAGGGGAGCGTGCGGGCGAAAAGCGCCTGATGATATGCGGTGGGACGCCCGTGCGCCGATGTGATCACGCTCACAACCCCAAAGCTGGGCTTGCTGTTAAATTCCCCGAGGCGGCCTTTGGCTGGCCCTTGCCGTTGCCCCATGAAAATGAATCGCCTTCGCTTTCGCATGCTGAGTGTCCCGCTGGCCGCGGCGCTCGCCGTGGCCGCGGCGCAGGCGGACACCAGCCGCCCGCAGGACCGCCCGGTGGGCGAGATCACCATGAGCGTAGGCCCCGTCACCCGCACCTCGGTGCAGGGTGTCGCCGAGCGGGTCACGCGCGGCAGCCGCATCCTGCCGGGCGACCGGCTCGACACGGCGGACGGCGGGCACGTGCACATCCGGTTCATCGACGGCGCGATGCTCAGCGTGCGCCCCGGCAGCCGCCTGCTGGTGCAGGACTACCAGTTCGACCCGCAGCAGGTGGCGAAGTCGCTGGTGCGCTTCAAGCTCGAATACGGCGTGGCCCGCGCGATTTCCGGCGCGGCCGCCGAAGGCGCCAAGGACCGCTTCCGCCTGAACACGCCGCTGGTCGCCATCGGCGTGCGCGGCACCGACTTCGTCGTGCGTTCGGGCGAATTCAACACCACGGCCGCGGTGAACCAGGGCGCGATCGTGATGGCGCCGCTGGGCGAAGGCTGCAACGCCCAGTCGCTCGGCCCCTGTGCCTCGGCCACGGCACGGCTGCTGTCGGCCGACATGGGCCGCATGCTGGTCGAGTTCCGCCCGGCGCTGCAGCAGCCCGAAGTGCGGCCGCTGCAGGCCACCACGTTTGCCACCCACATCGAGCCCAACGGCCCCGGCCCGGCGCCGGGCCCGGGCGGCGGCGTTGCGGTGGCGTCGGCAGCGCCTGCGCCCCAGCCGGGCACAGGCCCCGGACTCGCTCCCTCGCCGCCGACCGAACTGGCCAGCGCCGTGCTGGTGCAGGACGCCGTGCAGGCCGCCATCGACGCGGGCAGTGCGACGCCGCCGCCGCCGCCCCCGCCGCCGCCTCCCCCCCCGCCGCCGCCCCCGCCGCCGCCTGCGCTGCAGTGGGGCCGCTGGTCGGCCATCGCCTCGACGGGCGACACCATGTCCATCAACCGCGCCGACGCCTCGCAGGGCCGCGCGGTCACGGTGGGCAACCTCGAATGGTCGCTGTACCGCGCGCCGGCCAACCAGGCCGAGCTGGACCGCGGCCTGGGTGCCTACAACTTCTCGCTGGACCAGGCGTTCGCCCAGTACAACCTGAATGGCCAGCAGTCGCAGGCCACGGTGCAGGGCGGCGTGCTGTCCATCGACTTCGTGCGCAGCAACTTCTCCACGCAACTGCAGGTGGCGCATGCGCTGACCGGGCAGGTCACCATCAACGGCGGCGGCTTCGTGCGCAGCGACGGCATCTTCGTGGACCGCACGCAGCCCGGGCTGGCGATTGCCGGCGCGGCGGCCGTCGACGGCAAGACGGCGGGCTACTTCTTCGAGAAGTCCATCAACGGCGGCCTGCTGTCGGGCCTTACCCTGTGGTCGCGGCCATGATGCGCGGCTCCTGGCTTGCCCGCCCGTGGCGCCTGCGCGCGCTGGCCCTCGTCGTGGCATTGGCCGCGTGGGCTGTGCTGGCGCTGCTGGTGCCCGGTGCATTGCACCAGGCCAACGAGCGCGCCACCGACGTCGTCTGGCGCCTGGGCGCCGACACCCAGCCGGAACGCCGCGTGGTGGTGGTCGACATCGACGACGCCAGCGTGCAGCGCATCGGCCCGTGGCCGTGGCCGCGCGAGACGCAGGCCCGGCTGGTCAACGCGCTGCGCGAGCAGGGCGCGGCACTGCAGCTGTACGACATCGTCTTCCCCGACCAGCGCGCCGGGGGTGAAAAGCTGGCCGCCGCCGTGCAGGCGTCGCAACCCGAGTCGCCGGTGGTGCTGGCCCAGGTGTTCGCGCTGCACCGCGAGTATTCGCAGGCCGCGGGCCAGCTGGCCGGCGCCTTGCCCGGCACGGGCTGCCTGCCGATGGCCGCCCGCGCCACGGGCTACGTGGCCAACGCTGCGGGCCTGACCGACCGTGCCGGCCACGTCACGCCGCGCCTCGACGCCGACGGCGCGGTGCGCCGCATGCCGGCCGTCGTCTGCTACCAGGGCCGCAACTACCCGGCACTGGCGCTTTCCGGTTTGCTGTCACTCGAGCCTGCAACGGTCGCGACGCCGCTGGTCGTCGAACCCGGCAAGGGGCTGTTCGACCCCGCGTGGACCGTCACGCTGCCGGCGATGCCGCAGGTGCGCCTGCCGCTCGACGCGGCGGGCGATGCACGGGTGCCGTACCACAAGGCGCGCAGCGCCCTGGTGTCCATCTCCGCATCCGACGTGATGGAAGGGCGCCTCGCGCAGCCTGACCTGCTGCGCGGTGCCTGGGTGCTGGTGGGCGCTTCCGCCTTCGGGCTGGGCGACACCGTGCCCACGGCACTGGGCGGTGCCGTGAGCGGGGTCGAAGTGCATGCGCAACTGCTGGCCGGCATGCTGGACGAGCGGGTGCCTTTCACGCCGCGCGCCGCCGGCGGCCTGCAAGTGGCATGGGTGGCATTGGCTATCGCGCTGCTGCTGGCGTTGAGCTGGAGCGGCCCGGTCAGCGCCAGCCGCCGTGTGTTGTGGGTGCCGCTGGCCGGGTTGGCGCTGGCGGGCATCACCTTCGCCGTGCACGGCGCTGCGTTGCTGGGCCTCGGCTGGTGGCTGGGCTGGGCGCACGCCGCACTGGCCATTGCACTGGCCGGGCTTTGCCTGGGGCTGGCCGAACATGGCCGCAGCCTGGCCGAAAAGGGCCTGCTGTTCCGCAACCTTTCGAGTTACCTGCCCGCGCCGGTGGCCCAGCGCGTCGCGCTGGCCGAGCCCAGCGGCGAGATCGAGGCCGAGCGGCGCGACGTGACCGTAGTCGTGGCCGACATCCGCAACTTCTCGGCCTTCTGCGAGGCGCGCAGTCCCGAAGACGCAGCACGCGTGCTGCACCGGTTCTTCAGCAGCGCCATCGCCATCGTCGAGGCGCGCGGGGGCACGGTGGAAGAAATGGTGGGCGACACGCTCATTGCCGTCTTCAACGGCTCGCGGCCCTGCGACAAGCATCCCATCGAAGGTCTCGCGGCCGCGCGCGAAATCTGGCTGACGTGCAGCGAAGAGCTGCCCAACCTGGACCCCAAGCATGGGCTGGAGCCGCTGGCGCTGGGCGTGGGCGTCGAAAGCGGCATGGCGCTGGTGGGCAGCTACGGGCCGGTCGGGCGCCGCGTGCATTCGGTGCTGGGCCAGACGCTCACCATTGCGCTCAGGCTGCAGGGCATGACGGCCGACCTCGCGTACCCGGTACTGGTCGGCAGCGAGACGGCGCAGCGCGTCGGCGTTCCTTTCGAGCAGAGCGAGCTGGCACTCAAACCATTGGGACAATTCCTTCTGGCCGGGTTGCGGCACGGCACCAAAGTATTTACACTCCGCAGCTTGTTGCAGCCGGGCAGCGATGCCGAGCAGCAATCCCTGCGTTACCTCGGGCAGCAGAACACCAACGCGGTCTGAATCCGCAACGCCCGGGACCTGTTCTCGTGGCTGTCACATCTCCAAACTTGGCGTCGTTCCCGCGGAGGCGGGCCAGCGCGTCGCACCTGCTAGCGCTTGCCGTCCTGTTCGCGCCATCCATCGTGGCCGCACAGCAGGACGCCTGCGCCCTCCAGCCGCAATATCCCCTGCCACCGGCCAACGGTGAACTGCGTGCGCTCTCCGAGCGGATCGAGCGCGTGGCCAACGACCCCGGCTGCCTGGCCGATGCCGGCTTCCACGCGTGGCGTGGCGCCGTGCTCATGTCGCTGGGCCGTTCGCTCGAGGCGGTGGAGCCGCTGGAGCGGGCGCTGCTGACCAACCCGCTCCTGTTCGGCGCCCAGATGGACCTGGCGCAGGCCCACGCCCTGCAAGGCGACCGCGCCTCCGCCATCGCCCTGCTGCAGGACCTGCGCGACCGCGCGGAAGTGCCCGCCGGCATGAGCCTGCGGCTGGACCGCGAGATCGCCGCCCTGCAGGCAGCCGCACGCCGCCCCGCGCTCGCGGCGGGGCAATGGCAGCACTCGTGGCAGCTCGCCACGCTGGCGGGGTACGACACCAACCTGAACAACGCGCCCAGCGCGACCGAGATCACGCTCACGCTGCCGCAGGGCGACGTGACCCTGCCGCTCGACCCGTCGTCGCAGCCGAAGAAGGGTGCGGCGCTGCTGGCGGCCGCGCAGTGGCAGGGGCTGAAGCCCGCCGGGCAGTCGGTGTGGGTGCTGCAGGCCGACATGCGATCGCGCCACACCGGCGACCACGCCACCGGCTGGCAGCAGACCGACTTTGCCGCCAACTGGCTGCAGGCCCCGCTGGCGCCGCGGCAATGGGTGGCACGGGGCGGGGCCAGCTACTTCCGATTCGGCGGCGCCACGGTGCTGTGGGCCACCCGCGCAAGCCTGCAGTACCAGTGGGAAGGCACGGCGGCTTCGCTGGGCGGCCTGGGCGTCACCTGCCGTCCGTCGGCCGGCGGCGAATTCGAGCGGCGGCTGTACCCGGCCAGCCGCAACCTGGACGGCTACTACCGGGGCGGCACGGCCGGCGTGCTATGCCGGCCGGCGGCCGAGGAACCGTGGGCGCCTTCGGTCTTCAGCGTGCAGGCCCGCCTGGGCGAAGAGCAGCCCTTCGACGCGAAGCGGGCCGGCAGCGTCTACCGGCGCCAGGAGCTGCGCGGCCACTGGGAAGGGCGGCTGCCCTGGCGGCAGGCCCAGTACACGGTGCGCTGGTCCAGCACGCGCCAGGCCGACTCGGCGCCCTATAGCGTGCTGCTTGGCAACGAGGCCCGCCGTACCCTGCGCCACACCCTGCAGCTCGAGACGGCATGGCCTATCAACCAAGGGTTATCCCTGATCACCCAGATGGAGGGTGGCATACAGCGCAGCAACCTGCCTGCATTCGCCAGCCGGCAACTGGGCCTGTACCTCGGCCTACGCTGGGAGTCGATGTAAGAAAACAACGCACCGGCTACCCCCAATCGGCTGTGATTGGAATCACACCGGGGGCCAAACGGCTTTGTCTATACTCTCGCCTGAATTGGGCTCAGTCCGTGCCCAATCCAAACAATTTTCAATCCGACAACGGAGATCCTGAATGGCAATCACTGCTAATGAACGCGGCAACATCCTGGAACTGCTGGTCCTGATGTTCGACGCCACGCCTGGCGGTTACCTCGACGACGTGGTGGCCGTGTACGAAGCGGTTGGTCATAACCTGGCGCAGCTGGCGAACCTGCTTGGCAGCACGCCGGCGTTCCAGTCGCTGCACCCCAACTTCCAGACCGCAGACGAATTCGCCACGGACTTCCTGTCCACGGTGGGCCTGGAAGGCGACGTGCAGGCGCGCCAGTGGGTCATCGCCAACTTCAATGCTGGCCTGACCAAGGCGCAGATCATGATGGCCGGCTGGAACTACCTGGACAACCTGCCCGTCGGTGCGGCAGCCCAGTACGTGGTGGCCGCCGAGATCATGCACAACAAGGCCGAAGTGTCGCTGTACTACTCGGTGACCACCGGTGGCGGCTCGCTCGACCTGGGCGAACTGCAGTCCATCATCGCCAACGTGGACGAGACGCAAGCCAGCGTGGACGCCGCGATCGACGCGATCGACGACGACCTGGCGTCCGGCCCCATCCTGACCGTGGGCCAGGACAACATCCACATCTTCGGCGATGACCCGGTCAACATCACCGGCGTGGTCGACGGCGACGCCGACGACTTCCTTGGCAACGGCCAGAGCACCTACTCCGCCGGCGACACCATCATCGGCAACAACAACACCAACCTGAACCTGACGGTGGTGGAAGGCGGCAACGCCCAGTTCGCCCAGGTGCAGAACATGGAGGCGGTGAACATCTACGCCGCCACCAACGGCACGGGCATCACCTTCAACGCCGCCGCGTGGGAAAACATCGGTGTCGTGTCGCTGAACGACGGCGTCGACGGCCTGGCCGTGTTCCTGAACAACCTGGACGCCGGCATCGACATGCAAGTCATGAACGTGACGGGCTCCATGTCGGCCAGCATCGACACCGACAACGGCAACCTGTACGTCCGCATCGCCAACCTCGACGAAGGCACCGAAGGCATCCTGGCGCAGGCCGAAGCCGACGGCAACGTGACGATCTCCGGCGTCGACATGGTGTCGGCCTCGATCTTCGACAACAACGGCGTGTCGCTGGGCGATGTGATGGTCACCATGGGCAACACGTCGTATTTCGGCGCGTTCTTCTCGGATGACGCGGCCATCATCAACGGCACCCTGGACGTCACCCTCGGCGACAGCTCCACGTTCAGCTTCTCCGCGTGGGATCTCGACAAGGGCGGCATGACCGTCGGTGCCATCGACGTCACGGCCGGCGACAACTCGTTCATCGACATCTCGGTGACCGACTCCAACACCGGCACCGTCGATATCGGCGGCATCTCTGCTGTGGCGGGCAATTCGTCCACCATCGAGCTGTTCATCTCGTCGGACGCTTCCAGCGAGGAATTCAACGTCGCCCTCGGCAACGTCAACATGACCGCCGGCGACAGCGCGTCCATCGACATGTGGGTCGGCATCGAGGGCGAAGACCTGTCGGGCCAGATCACCGCCGGCATGATCACCGCCGTCGCGGGCGACTCGTCTTCGGTCTCCATCACGTTCGACGGCTATGCCGGCGACAACGCCTACGACGGCGGCGTCTCGGTCGACGGCGTCAGCGTGATGATGGGCGACAGCTCGTATGCCTACGTGAACTTCGAAACCTTCACGGCAGCATCGATCGGCGACGTCGACATTACCTTCGGTGACTGGGGTACCGCCACCCTGACCGTGACGGACATGTCCACGGCCGATGTCGGTGACGTCACCATCACGGGCGGCATTGCCGGCTCGGCCTTCGCCTATTTCTACGACATGGGCGAACTGAACCTGGGCAACGTCTCGATGTCCGTCGGCGATGCCGGCGAAGACGGCGAAGACATGGTCGGCGGCTATGTGTCGCTGAGCCTGTGGGAAGTCGGCGCCGCCACGGTGGGCGACGTCACCCTGAGCGCCGGGGTTTCCGGCAGCGCTTACTTCTACGCATGGGGCACCGGCGACGCCAGCACCCTCACCGTCGGCGACGTGTCGCTGATGGCCGGTGGCGACGCCTCGGTCTCCATCTCTGACCACAACTCCACCACCCTGGGCAACGTCACGGTGCACGGCGGCGCGGCTGCGACCAACTGGGCCGGCGGCTACTTCTACGTCGAAGGCGTGGGCACCGACTCCGAAATCACCATCGGCGACATCGACGTTGCGGCTGAAGCGGGCAATGCCTACGCGTCGGTCGACAACTGGCTGGACGGAGCGGGCGAAGACGTGGAACTGAACGCCGGCGCCGTCACGGTGGGCAATGTTTCCGTGGTGGCCGGCGACGACGCCGAAGCCTTCTTCTACGTGTGGCAGAACGCCAATGGCGTCGCGTACACCACCGAAGAAGAAACCCCCACGCTGACCAACGCCACCATGGGTGACGTGACGGTCGGCAACGTGAGCCTGATGGCCGGCAACGTGAGCAGCATCGACGCCACCGCGGGCGCCTCGTTCAGCATCGAGAACTATGCCAACACCGGCATGGCTGGCAACCTGACGGTCGGCGACGTGACCCTGGAAGTCGGCAACGGCTTCGTGAGCGGCACGCTGGAATCCAACGCCTACGCCTGGGTTGGCATCAACCAGTGGGGTGGCGCCGGCGCCGGCGACCTCACGGTGGGTGACATCAGCCTGACCGGCGGCGACTTCGCCGACCTGTCGGTGTCGATCACCGGTTACGCCTGGAACTCGGGCGCGGCGATGGGCAACTTCACCGTGGGTGACGTCAGCTTCGTCGGCGGCGAGTCGGCCTATGTGCAGTTCGACGCCTGGTGGGCGGCTACCGACGCCGGCGAAGACGGCGGCGCGACGGTGGGCGACATGACCGTGGGCGTGGTGAGCGTGGACGTTGCGCAGGACGCGACGATCTCGATCAGCATCACCCATTCGATCGACACTTACACTGCCGACTTCGCCAACTCGATCGGCACGCTGACCGTGGGCGGGGTGGACGTGGTCGCCGGCGACAACGCCAACGTCGACATCGACATCCTGCAGTACGTCAGCTACTCCTCGCAGACCGACACCGTCGAAGGCGACATGGTCGTGGGCGACATCAGCGTCTCCGTCAGCGCCACGGAAACCGAAGACCTGTCCGGTGGCTCGAACATCGACGTCTCGATTTCCCGCAGCGTCTGGTACAACGACGCAGGCGCGGGCGGTGACCTGACGATCGGTGACATCACGCTGGCAGCCGCCGGCAACTCGGCGGACATCGATCTCGACATCTACCACCATGGCTCCTGGGCCACGATGGGCAACACCAACGTCGGCGTCATCGCCGTGACCGCGGCCAACGATGCGTCGATCGACGTGTACGGGTACATCTACAACGCCGAGGACGGCGAAGTGGGCGACGTCATGTTCGAAGGCTTCGTGGTCAATGTCGGGGACGATGGCGACGTCGACTTCCACATCGATGCGTACCTGTCGAACGTGGGTGGCACCGGCAACATCTCGCTGGGCAACATGGACATCAATGTCGGGGAAAGCACCGACGTCGACTTCATGTTCCATTACTACGCGACCGACGGCAACGACGTGGAGAGCTTCACGATCGGCACGGTGAACGTGGTGGCCGGTGACGGTTCCACGGTGGCGATCACCGACATCGACATGTACGAGTTCGTCGTGCAGGACATCGGCAACGTGACGCTGGGCAAGGTCACGGCCAGCCTTGGCGAGGGTGCGGAGTTCTCCTACAGCCCGACCATCCAGGCCTATACGGGCACCATCGGTGACGTCTCGGTGGGCGGCCTGGACGCCACGGTGGGTGAAGGCGCGTACCTGCAGTACTCGGTGGAAGTCACCGCTTCCGACGACATCGGCGACGTGACGATCGGCGACCTCTCGGTGGTCGCCGAGACCAGCGCTGAAGTCGACCTGACCGTCAGCGTGTCGTCCACGGTCGGCAGCCTGGGCGCGGTCGCGGTCGGCAACGTCGACGTCGAACTCGGCTACAGCGCCACCATGACCTGGGCCAGTGCCGGCCTGTACTTCTACGCCGGTGTCGACATCGACGGCGTGACGGTGGGCAACGTGAGCATGTCGGCTCTCGACGGCGCAGTCGGTTCGTTCTCGATCACCGCGGAAGGTGAGGATATCGGCACGATGGTGGTGGGCGACATCGAACTGAACTCGCTCGACGACGGCGTCACCTTCACGACTGCCGAAACGGCGGAAGCGCCGGTGTTCGAAGTCGGTGGCCGCCTGGCCCTGTGGATCGAAAGCAGCAGCACCGCCGACAACGCGCTGGAAGTAGGCGACGTCACGATCGCAGTCGAGGGCGAGCACGCCGACGACGAAGTGTGGCTGTACCTGGAAAGCGACGGCGACGTGACGATCGGCGACGTGACGGTGAGCGGCGCCGGCCTGTTCATCCTGGACGGCAATGCCCACACGGGTGAGGACAACACGTCCTTCATCTCGGTGGTCTCGGGCGGTGACATCACCATCGGCGACATCGACTTCTCGGGCTACGAGAACGACATCACGCTGAACCTGAGCTGGACCGATGCGGGCGCTGCCAACATCACCGGCGGCGAAGGCGACGACGTCATCTACGGTAACGCGGGTAACAACATCATCACCGGCAGCGAAGGCCAGGACGATATCGACATCAGCCAGGGCGGCAAGGACACCGTGTCGTACCAGGACGGTGACAGCGGTACCACCGCTGCCACGGTCGACATCATCACGGGCTTCAATGCGGACGACAGCGGCGCCTTCAACGGCGACGGCGACAAGCTCGACTTCAACCTGGTGGCCGGCAGTGCTGGCAACTTCGTGAAGGACGACAACTCGTCGCCGGCTGACATGGCTGCTTTCATCCAGGACGCCAACGACGCGCTGAACAGCACGGTGAAGTACTACGTCGACACCTTCGGTGGCAACACGTACATCGCGGTGAACTACGGCACCGGCGAGGCCGACCTGATCGTGCAGATCACGGGTACGAATGCCTACGACGAACTCACCTTCGCGAACATCATCGCCTAAGCGGTAAGATGCTTCCCACGGGCCCCGGCGACCGCCGGGGCCTTTTTCGTTTCCAAGAGAACCCGTTTATGTCCACTACCGTCGACACCGCGCTCCTCGAAGCCAAGGAGGCGGAACGTACCAAGACCGTGGCCGACGCGCTGACCATCCTGCGCGACGCGAACAAGAAGCACCCGAACAACGACAAGGTCGAGTTCGAGATGGCCCGGATGCTCGAAAAGGCCAAGAGCTGGAACCAGGCGCTGGTGCACTACCAGCGCATCGCCCAGCGGCACGAGAAGATGCCGCCCGACGTGGCGCTGGGCAGCGCCCGGTCGCTGCTGGGGCTGAAGAAGTTCGACAAGGCCGAACAGCTTTTCACGGCGCTGAAGGAGAAGGCGCCCAACCGCGAAAAGGAAGTCCGCCTGGGGCTCGCCACGCTGGCGCGCCACAAGAAGGACTTCAAGGCGGCCGAAGAGCACGTGAAAGCCGTGCTGAAGGCCGACCCCAACTCGATGGCTGCGCGCCACGAGCTGGCCGAGATCATCCTGGCGGCCGACCCCAAGGACACCAAGGGCCAGGCCCAGCAGATCCTGGAAAAGAACATCGACCGCGAGGACCTGCACGGCGACTCGCTGGACCGCTGGATGGTCTTCATGAAGGAGTCCAAGCGCGACAAGTACCTGAAGGAAAAGCTGGAAGGCTGGACCCAGAAGTACCCCAAGCGCGTGGAGTTCCTGTTCGGCTATGGCTTGGCCTGCAACCGCGCCGGTGAAATCACCATCGCCCGCCCCACGCTGCAGAAGGCGCTGGAACTGCTGCCCAACAACGGCAAGATCCTGTACGAGCTGGGCCTGGTGGAGCGCGTTGCCGGCAACATCGAGCTGTCGCAGCAGCTGATCGGCAAGGCGCTGGAGCAGCGCTGGGACTTCCCGGCGGGCCTGCGCACTTTCGGCGTCGACCACAAGTACGCCTACGGCGACGAGCAGTTCAAGCGCGTCAACCGTGCCGCCGCCAACCTGAGCGACATGCCGCCCGAAGACCAGGTGCAGATGCACTTTGCCCTGGGCAAGGCTTTCGACGACGTGGGCGAGCTGGACGCCTCCTTTGCGCACTACGCCATCGGCGGCAGCAAGAAGCGCAAGCTGGAGAACTACAACGAGAAGAACAACGCGCGCCTGTTCGGCCTGCTGCAGAAGCTGCTGAACAAGGACCTGTTCGACAAGAACACGCAGCGCGGCTTCGAGGACGAGACGCCCACCTTCATCCTGGGCATGCCGCGTTCCGGCACTTCGCTGATGGAGCAGATCCTGTCGGCCCACCCCGACATCTTCGGTGCCGGCGAGCTGAAGCTCATGACCTCGGTGCTCGAGAACATCCAGGTCGGCCAGGCGCGCCTGCGCATGGGCGACGTGGAGGCGGCCTTCCCGTACGACCAGAACGCCGGCTACGAAGACCGGGGCAAGGCCTACGTCGAGCGGCTGCGCCGCCTGGCGCCGGCGGGGCGCGACTACAAGCGCATCGTCGACAAGATGCCGGGCAACTTCAACTTCGTCGGCCTGATCCACCTGATCCTGCCCAACGCGAAGATCATCCACAGCCGCCGCCACCCGGTGGAGACCTGCCTGTCGTGCTACCGCATCCACTTTGCGGAAGGCCACCAGTGGACGTACAACCAGCGCGAGCTGGGCCGCTACTACAAGCGCTACTGGAACCTCATGAAGCACTGGCGCGAGTCGCTGCCCGGCGTGATGTACGAGGCGCGCTACGAGGACAACGTGGCGGACGTGGAGGGTTCGGCGAAGAACCTCATCTCGTACCTGGGCCTGCCCTGGGACGACAACTGCCTGAACTTCTACAACGTCGACCGCCCCGTCAAGACGGCCAGCGCATCCCAGGTGCGCAAGCCTATCTACACGACGTCCACCAACCGCTGGCGCAAGTACGAGAAGTACCTGGGCCCGCTGCTGGAGGAAATCGGCGACCTCGTCGAGGAATACGAGCGCGAGCTCGAGTCCCCGGCGGTCAACCCGGCCTGACCGGCTTCGGCAGGCTGGACCACAAAGCGGCCGCTGTCGGCCGCTTTGCCGCTTCTGGCGCCAGGCCGGCCGCCACGGCGTTGGCGAGCGGCGTGCCCAGCGCCAGCGCGCGCTGGCGCGGCGCCCCGGCGATCGTCTCTTCGGCCGTGTAGTGCCGGTTTTCGCCGGTCAGCACCTGCAGCAGCACCATCGACGCGTGGTAGACGTCCGAAGGTGTTCCCAGCTGGCCGTACTGCAGCGGCTCCAGCCGTTCGGGCAGGGGCTGCCAGGGCGCCACGATGTGCCGGCCGTCGCCGAGCGCGCTCACGGGCTGGCACAAGGCAAAGTCGGCCAGCTTCACCGAGCCGGGCGCCTGCGGCGACGGGTCGCGGATCAACACGTTGTTGGGGCAGACGTCGCCGTGCACGTGGTCCAGGACGTGGATGGCGTGCAGGGCCTGCAACAGCGCGCGCGCCACAATTTGGCAGACGTAAGCCCGCACTTCGTCCCCCGGCCTTATCCGGCTAAGCGAGATGCCGCAGCGCTCCAGCGCCAGGTACAGCCGCCCCTCGTGCTCGGAGGCGGCGTACAGGTAGGTCACGCAGGGGTGCCGGAACCGCACCAGCGCCTTGGCCTCGCGCTCCCATAGCGCGCGGTTCACTTCCGGCGCCATCAGCTTCATCGCTATCGGGTTGCCCCACATGTCGGTGCCGCCGTAGACGGTGCTGAAGGCGCCCACCCCGATCTGGTGGTCCAGCTGGTAGCCCACGCCGCCGAGCTTGAGCTTGCGCACCGGGGGAAAGCTGGCCTTGTCCTCGGCCATCATTCGGGTTCGTTGGGTCATCGCTTGGGATTCCAGGGTCAGGGGGCCCGCACAGGCTGTGCCGCTCCAGCGGGCAATTCTCGCAGCCTCGGATTCACCAGCATGGCCAGCATCGACCACAACGCAGCTGCCGACGGCCGCGCCGCCGCGTCCAGGGCCAAGCCGGCAGCAATTGCTTCGCCCAGCCTCGTGCCCGTGGCGAGCGCACGCTCTCGCGGCGCTCCTGCCATTGTCTCCTCGGACGTGTAGTGCTTCGTCTCGCCGGTCAGTACCTGCAGCAGCACCATGGCCGCGAGGTACACGTCCGTCGCCGGGCCCAGGTTCCCGGGGCGGCCGGGCTCCAGGCGTTCCGGCAGGGGCTGCCACGGCGGCACCAGGTGCCGCCCTTCGGACAGCTGGCCCACCGGCTGGCAAAGCGCGAAGTCCGTGAGCTTCACGATGCCCAGCGACTGCGGCGAAGGGTCGCGGACCAGCACATTGTTGGCGCTGACGTCGCCGTGCCAGTGCTTCATGACGTGCAGGGTGTGCAGTACCTGCAGCAGCGAGCGGGCCACCACAAGGCAGGCGCGCGGGCGCAGCGGGGCACTCGGCCGCATGCGGCTGACCGCGATGCCGCAACGTTCCAGTACCAGGTACAGGCGCCCTTCGTGCTCATGGGCGCCGTACAGGTGGGGCACGCACGGGTGCCGGAACCGCACCAGGGCCTTGCCCTCGCGCTCCCAGAGTGACCGGCTGGCGTCCGGGGACATCAGTTTCATGGCGATCGGGTTGCCCCACATGTCGACCCCGCCGTAAACCTTGCTGAAGGCGCCCACGCCGATCTGGTGGTCCAGCTGGTAGCCCACGCCGCCCAGCCCGAGCTTGCGCACCGGGGGAAAGCTGGCCTTGTCCTCGGCCACTACGCGGGTCCGTCGGGTCATCGCTTGTGATTCCAGTCACGGCAGCCCCCACGGGCCGTTCCTATACTCCATTCTCGCAGTCCCCAGGAACCCGCTTTGGCCATCACGTCCCAGGAACGAGCCGACCTGCTCGAGCTCGTCGTCCTCATGTTCGACGCCACCCCCGGTGCGCGTTACCTGCCCAATGTGGTCGCCGTGTACGAGGCGGCCGGCCACGACCTGCACCAGCTGGCCACGCTGCTGGCCGGCACCAGCGCGTTCCTCGGCCTGCACCCGAACTTCGAGCTGGCCGACGAGTTCGCCTCCGAGTTCCTCGCCACCATCGGCCTGGAGAACGACGCGTTCGCGCGCGACTGGGTCGTGGCGCAGTTCAACGCGGGCGCGAGCAAGCCCGACATCGTCTTCGCCACCTGGGCCGTGCTGGCCGGCCTGCCGGGCAACGCACCGCCGCAGTACCTGGCTGCCAAGGCCACGCTGGAGCACAAGGCGCAGGTTTCGGCCTATTACGCCGTGACGGTGGGCGGTGACGCGGAGAGCGTCGAAGCCTTGCAGGCGGTGCTGCGCGGGGTCACCGAAGACGGCACCACGGTGGCGGTCGCCCTGGCGGCCATAGACGCCGCCATTGCCGGCGGCCCGCAGCTCACCATCGCCCAGGACGACATTGCGGTGCCGGGCACCGGCCCGGTCACGGTGTCCGGCCTGATCGACGGCGACGCGGACGGCAACACCGAAGCCTCCACCCTGACGGCGGGCGACAGCGTCAGCGGCAATGGCGCCACCACGCTCAAGCTCACCGTCGTCGAGCCCGGCCAGACCGCTTTTGCCCAGCTGGCCGGCATCGAACAGGTCTTGCTGGTGGCGTCCACCGCGGGCCCGCTGAAACTCAACGCAGGCGGCTGGACCGGTGTCGGCTCGCTGGCGCTGGCCGGTGGCATGGACGGGCTCGAGGTGTTCGTCGACGACCTCGCGACCGATACCGCCATCAGCGTGCAGGACGCCGTCGGTTCCGTCACGGTGCTGTACGACAGCGGGCTGTTCGCCTCGGTGCGCAACGACGTCGCAGGCTCGGCCGGCGCGTCCTTCCAGGCCAGCGCCGGTGGCGACATCACCGCCACGGTAGCCGGCGGTGCCACGGTGGCCATCAGCATCCATGCGGCCATGGCCATCGGCGACATCACGGTCAGCGGCGAGGGCGGCTTCATCGTCGATGGCCAGCCCCAGGACGAAGTCTCCATCGGCAACGTCGACTTCAGCGGCTACCAGAACCATGCCCTGATCGACCTGCGCTTCACCGCCACCGGCGCATCGGCCATCAGCAGCGGCGCGGGCGACGACGAGATCTGGGGCAATGCCGGCAACAATACATTCACTGCGGGCGCGGGCGTGGACATCCTCCATTTGGGGGAGGGCGGCATCGACACTGTGGTCACGCGTGCGGGCGACAGCGGCACGGCGACAGGCACGCTCGACACGGTCACCGGTTTCGCACCGGGCGACCTGCTCGACTTCGACCTCGCGGCCGGCTCTGCGGGCAACTACGTAGAGCGCGCAGACAACTTCACCACGCTGGCCGAGTTCATCGCCAACGCCGATGAGGCGCTGGGCAGCGCCGCCAGGTACTTCGTGCAGGACAACGGGGTGGATACCTACGTGGCCGTCGACTTCGGCAGCGGCGGCGCGGACGCTATCATCCTGCTCATGGGCGTGGCCGATGCCACGAGCCTGCAGTTCCAGGATTTCGTCGCCTGACGGAGGACCTGGAGTGCAGCACGCCCCGGCACATTGCCGGGGTTTTTCATTCAAGTCGTTTGCCAACCACACGGGGGACTTCAAACCATGGCCATTACAACCACCGAACAGACCGCCATCCTGGAACTCGTCGTGCTGATGTTCGACGCGGCACCGGGTGCGGTGTACCTGCCCGGCATCAACGCAACGTACGAGGGCAACGGCCATTCGCTCGCCGCGCTGGCCGACATGCTGGACAGCACCGGCGCTTACCTCTCGCTGCACCCGACCACTGAGTCGGCCGCTTCGTTCGCCGACTCGTTCCTCACGCCGCTGGGCCTGGAGAACGACGCCGCCGCACGCGCCTACATCGAGGGCCAGGTGCAGGCCGGCACGCCCAAGGGCACCATCGCGCTCGCTGCATACACCTACCTGCACAACCTGCCGGCCAACTTCCCGGCGCAGTACCAGGCCGCCAAGGCCATCATGGAGAACAAGGCCGACGTCGCCGCGCATTACTCGCTGGTGCTCGGCGGCACGGCGACCGGCGTAGTCCCGTTGCAGCAGGTGGTGTCCATGGTCACCGCCGACCCCGCGAGCGTGGCCGCAGCCATCGACTGGCTCGACGACGCGCTCGCCACCGGCCCGGAATTGACGCTGGGCACCGACGTGATCAACGTGGCGGGCACGCAGGCCACCAACGTGAGCGGCACGCTGGACGGCAACGACGACGGCGGCACCGGCAGCGGCACCTTCGGCGCCAACGACATCGTGCACGGCAACGGCAACACCAACCTGAAGCTCACGATCAAGGAGTCGGGCGAGGCGCCGGTGGGCGAGCTGGCCAACATCGAAAGCGTGTTCATCAACGCCGAAGTGGCGGGTGGCGTCGAGTTCGACGCGTCCGAATGGACGGGTGTCGGCTCCATCGAGCTGAACGAAGGCGTCGACGGTACTGTCATCGGCATCGACAACCTCGCGCCCGGCACGGCCGTTGCGATCGAGTTCGTCACCGGCACCTTCGAGGTCGAGTATGACTACGAAGACGGTGCATCGCTGACGCTGGTGCAGCCCACCGACGGCGGGGCGGCCAGCTTCGTGCTGCGCGCCAACGGCGACGTGGTCGCGGACCTGGGCGATGGCGCCGAGGCTGCGCTGTCGATCGACGGCGAGCTGGGCAACGTGAGCGCGCAGGGCGGTGACGCCGTGCGCTTCGCCGTGTCGGTGGCACCGCAGGACGGCGGCCTCGCCATCGGCGACGTCGACGTCGAAGCCGGCGCCGACTCCACGGTGGAGATCGACGTGGCCGACGTGGCCGGCGACCTTTCGGTCGGCGACATCGACATGGCGGTCGACATGGGCACGCAGCTGCGCGCGGCCTTCGACGACGTCGGCGGCGACGCCGTCATCGGCAACGTGTTCATGCACGACCTGGGCGCGGCCCTGGTCACGCTGGAAGTCGGTTCGGTCGAAGGGGACCTGGTGGCCGGTGACATCCAGCTGTCGGCGGCCGCCGGCGGGGAAGCTGCGCTGCGCCTGGAGAACCTGGGCGGTGCGGCCGATATCGGCGCAGTCACCGTGGCGCCGGGCGGCGGCACCGCATCGGCCACCATCACGGGCGCCGGGGGCGCCGGTGCCTTGGTGATGGATTCCGTGCACGTGCAGGCCGGCGCGGGCGGCGACGACGCGACGCTTACCGTCGACGGTTTCGCTGCTGTGACCCTTGGTGCGGTCACCGTGGAAGGCAGCCACGGCGCCGCCGTCACGGCGACCGTCAGCGACATCTCGGGCAACGTGGTGCTGGGCGCCGTCACCGTGTCGGGCGGCGACGACTCGCCGCTGGCACTGGAGGTCGAGAGCACCGGCGGCAACGTCACCACGGGCGTGGTCCAGCTGCTGGGTGGCGACGACGCGCAAGCCGACGTGTCCCTCACTGCCGGCGGTGCACTGGCCACCGGCAACGTTCACCTGCATGTGGGCGACACCGCGGTGGCGCAGGCCACGCTGGTGGCGGGCGGCGCCATCAATGCGGGCCAGCTCGTGCTGATGGGCGGCGAGGGACTGGTGGCCGATGCCAGCGTGCAGGCACAAGGCGGCGATACCGCCGGCACCTTCACGGCAGCCGGCGCCAGCGTGGTCGCGAGCCAGGACGCCGTGGTGGTGGTCGAGTTCCGCCAGTCGGTGGCCACCAGCGCCACCGACGCCGCGGCGAGTGCCGGCGACATGACGGTGAACGGTTTCACCGGCGAGCTCGGCGACAACGCCAACGTCACGCTCGTCGTCGAGCAGTCGGCCCAGGTGGCCTTCGCGGAATCCTTCGTCGACGGCGACCTGGTGGTGGGCGACATCGGCATCTCGGCCAGCGCCACCACCGATGCCAGCCCGTCGGGCGGTTCCAACCTGACGGTCAGCATCGTGAAGAGCGCCGACGCGCCGGATGGCGCCGGTGGCGCCATGACGGTCGGTGACATCACGCTGGGTGCCGGCGACGATGCGGCGATCGACGTCGAAGTGAGCTACGACGCAGCCTTCGATTCGATCGGTCCGGTCAACGTCGGCCTGCTGGCCATCACGGTGGGCGAAAGCTCCACCGACGTGGTTGCCGCGCTGCGCGTGCGCAACGCGGGCGACATCGGCGACGTCGACTTCGCCGGCGCCACGCTGGTGGTGGGCAACGACTCCAGCGTCACCGTCGACCTGCAACTGGACAAGAGGAGCGGCACCGGCAGCGTGGGCAACATCGCCTTCGGCAACTTCGACCTGGACGTCGGCGAGGACGCGGCGGTGGACATCGACGTCGACATGTTCGGCATGCACGACGCGTCGGGCATCGGCGACGTGAGCATCGGCACCGTCGTTGCCACGGTGGCCGACGGCGGCAGTGCCGACCTGGCCGGCATGGGCGTGCCCGCTGCGGGCCTGGCCAGTGCCGGCAACGTGACGGTCGGCGCCGTCACCGCGACCATCGGCGAAGGCGCGAGTTTCGCTTTCGACCCGTCGATCGTGGTGGAAGGCAGCCTGGGCAACGTGTCGCTGGGCCTGGTGACCATCGTGGCGGGCGAGGGCGCCGCATTCGACGTGAACGAGCGCTTTGCCGGCAGCACAGTCGGCGAGTTGAGCTTCGAAGGCTGGGCGCTCGAGGCGGGTGCCAGCGCCACCGGCGAGCTGTCGATGCTGGCCAGCGGCACGCTGGACCTGGTCGACGTGGGCAACGTCTCGCTGCAGCTCGCGCAGTTTGCCGAGGTGGTCGCCGAGCTGCGCTTCGGCGGCGGCGAGTCAGTCGGCTCGGCCGACTTCGGCAACCTGCTGGTCGACGTGGAAGACGGCGCCGATGCCACCCTGCGCGTCGTGGTGGATGCCACCGACAGCGCGGGCGACATGACCGTGGGCGACGTCACGCTGGTCGTGCAGGACCTCGGTGTGGAGACCGTGACCGAGGACGAGGACGAGGTTGCGATTGCCGGCTCGCTGGAAGTCGACATCACGCACGACGGCGCCGACGACGAGACGCTGACCATCGGCGACATTTCGTTCGAGGTCCAGGGCACCGAAGCCGGCGACGAAGCCTGGATGTTCGTCCGCGGCAACGGCGACGTCGTCATCGGCGACATCATCGTCTCGGGCGCGGGCGACTTCGTGCTGGACGGCGCGGCGCACAACGCCACCGGCACGGCCGACGAACCCAACACGTCGTTCCTGGCGATCCAGGCAGGCGGCGAGGTCACCATCGGCAACGTCGACTTCAGCGGTTACGAGAACGACGTCACGCTGGACCTCTCGTGGGTGGACCATGGCGCGGCCGTCATCACGGCGGGCGCCGGCGACGACATCGTGCGCGGCACCGTCGGCAACAACACACTGGTGGGCGGCCTCGGCCTCGACGACCTCGACATCTCGCAGGGCGGCGTCGACACCGTGCGGTTCAGCCTGGGCGACAGCGGCAAGACCGAGGCTACGCTGGACGACATCATCGGCTTCGTGGGCGGCGCCAACGGCGCCGGCGACAAGCTCGACTTCAACCTGCTCGCGGGCGCTGCCAACAACTACGTCGAAGGCACGGGCGCGGCGTCGTACGCCACCTTCCTGCAGCACGCCAACACCGCGCTCAACAGCACGGTGACCTACTTTGCCGAGGTGGTCGCGGGCACCGTGCTGGTCGCGGTGAGCTACGGCTCGGGCGAGGCCGACCTGGTGGTGCGGCTGGTCGGTGTCGATTCGCTGGCAGCGCTGGCCTACCAGAACTTCGTGGCCTGACCATGGGACTGCAAGCCAGGTACGACCCCAAGCAGGACCGCATGCTGCTCGCCCTGCAATACGGCGAAGGCGAGCGCCGCGTGTTCTGGCTCACCCGCCGCCTCTGGCTCGGGCTGATGCACGAACTGGTGGCCATGAAGATCGTGCCCACCGACGACAAGGCGGCGGCGCCGCCGCCCGCGAAGAAGCCGCAACCCCTGCCGCCGCAGCCCGACGCCCGCGACGTGCGCACGGTGCGCATCCGCAAACTCCCCGACAACGGGCTGCGCGTGGCCTTCGCCGCCGAAGGCGAGGAGCAGGACGTGACGCTGACGCTGCAGCGCGAGGGCGTGGGCAACTTCATGCGGCTGGTGGAGCAGCAGGCCGAGCGCGCCGGGTGGGACCCGCGCGCCGCGGTCGAGCGGCTGAAGGCGGGCGACGTCGCCAAGGGCGTGGTCCGCAAGGCCAAAGGCGACCAGTGAAGGCTGCGGTGCTGGCGCTGGCGCTGCTGGGGCTGCTGCCGGCCACGGCACTGCCGTCCGACCTGCCCGAACCCGCGGGCGTCGAGCGCCCTTCGCCCGGCACCTGGCCCGACCGCACCTACCGCTGGTACTACAACCCGCAGAACCATCCGCGCTGGCTCAGCGAAAGCGAAGCGCGCGAATGGGTGCAGGAGGCCGCACGCCAGTGGGAGGTGTGCGGCGTGCGCATGCAGTACATGGGCGAGACCGACCGCCGGCCGTTGCGCGCCGACCGCACCAACGTGGTCGGCTGGCGCACGGACCTGCCGCCGCGCACGCGCGGCCTGGCCGGCGGCCGCTCGGCCAACGGCAAGCTGCTGGAACGCGACGTCGCGTACAGCCCCGACCGGCCCGAGTTCCAGCGCTTCCCGCGCCTGCTGAAGAAGGTGCTGGTGCACGAGTTCGGCCATGCCATCGGCCTCACCCACCCGGCGAGCTGCGGTGACGTGATGACGCTGGCGGCCTCCTGCGCGCCCGTCCATCCGTCGCAGCTGCCGCTGTCGCCCACGCCGGGCGACCTGGCGCGCTGCAAGGCCCTGTACCCCTGAAGGCGATGCGACTCGACGCCGCACAGCTCGCCACGCTCTGTGGCATCGCGCGCGCCGCGGGCAGCGAGATCATGGACGTGTACGCGCGCGACATCCAGCACTGGAGCAAGGACGACGAGTCGCCCTTGACCGAAGCAGACCTGCGCGCCGACGCGGTGATCCGCGAGTCGCTCACGCGCGAGTTTCCCCACGTGTACCTGCTGTCGGAAGAGTCGGCCACCACGCCGCCGCCGGGCGGTGCCGCCACTTTCTTCCTGGTGGATCCGCTGGACGGCACCAAGGAGTTCCTGAAGCGCAACGACGAGTTCACCGTCAACATCGCGCTCATCGACCAGGGCGAGGCGGTGGCCGGCGTGGTGTTCGCGCCGGCGCTGGGCGAGTTGTTCTACGGCGCGCGCGGCATCGGCGCCTTCAAGGCCGTGGGCGATGGCGGCGAGCCACGCTCGGTGCACGCGCCGCGCCTGGCCGAAGGCGTGCCGGTGCGCGTGATGGGCAGCCGCTCGCACGCAGCCGGTGAGCTCGCGCAGTGGCTGGAACGGCTGCAACGCCCGCACGAATTCGTGGCGGCTGGCAGCTCGCTCAAGTTCTGCCGCCTGGCCGAAGGCGCAGCCGATGCCTATCCGCGCCACGGCCCCACCAGCCAGTGGGACACCGCCGCGGCGCAAGCGGTGCTGGAAGCCGCCGGTGGCGCCGTGCGCGACCCGTCGGGCGCGACGCTGCGCTACGGGCTCGAGCGGCCCATCCTCAACCCGCATTTCATGGCCGTGGCCGACCCGGGCTACGCCTACCCGGCCCTGTAGCCATGGGGCGTCCGCTCAAACCCTTGCCCTGGGGCGAGCCGGCGCCGTGGTTCGTGACGCCTTCGCTGGCCAACCCCAACTACCACTTCAACACCGTGGCGGGCCGCCACGTGCTGCTGTTCTTCGCGGCCAGCCTGCGCCTGGCGCCGTCGGCCGCGCTGCTGCAGGAGCTGCTCGCCAACCGCGCGCTGTTCGACGACGTGCGCTGCAGCCTGTTCGTGGTGACGCTCGATGCCGAGGACGTGGCGCAGGCACGCGTGCGGGACCACGTGCCGGGCGTGCGCGTGCTGTGCGACTACGACGCTTCGGTGAGCCGGCAGTTCGGCATCGCGGCGCCGCTGGAAGGCGGGCACCTCGACGTGCAGCCTTCGGCCGTGCTGCTCGACCCCACGCTGCGCGTGATGCAGTGGTGGTTCGCGGGCACGCCCAACGTCGACGTGGCGGCGCACATCACGGCCACGGTGGCCGCGCTGCCGCTGCCGCTGGCGGGCCCGGCGCAACTGCAGGCGCCGGTGATCGTGGTGCCGCGCGTGTTCGAGCCGGCGTTCTGCCGCGAGCTCATCGCGTACTACGAAAGCCGGGGCGGCGAAGACTCTGGCTACATGCGCAGGGACCCCGACGGCTTCCGCGGCGTCATCGACTACGGCGTGAAGCGGCGCTCCGACTGCACCATCGAGGACGAGCGCCTGCGCAGGGGCGCCATGCTGCGCATCACGCGGCGGCTGAAGCCGCAGATCGAGCGCGCCTTCCGCTTCGAGCCCACGCGCATGGAGCGCTACCTGGTGGCCTGCTACGAGGCTGAGCCGGGCGGCTACTTCCGGCCGCACCGCGACAACGACGGCGGCGGCCACCGCCAGTTCGCGGTGACGCTGAACCTCAATGCCGAGGACTACGAGGGCGGCGACCTGTGCTTTCCCGAGTACGGGCAGCTCACCTACCGCGCGCCCACCGGCGGCGCCTGCGTCTTCTCGTGCATGCTGCTGCACGAAGCCCGCCCGGTCACGCGAGGCAAGCGCTATGCCTTCCTGCCCTTCCTGTACGACGAAGCGGCTGCGGCCCGGCGCGAGGCCAACAACGCCCAGTACCCCGATCCGCGGCACCATTACAGCCGGCAGCCAGGGGGCGGAAACCCGGGCTGAAAAGTTCATATAGGATTTGTGTAGAATGCTCCTATATGAAAAACTCCTTGCGCCTCGTGCTGCAGGTCACGCCCGAGCAGGCCGCGCGGCTGGAGGCATTGCAGAAGGCCTTTGCCGAAGTCTGCAACGCCCTGGCCCCGATCGTGCGCGAGTCGCGCATCTGGAACCGCGTGACGCTGCACCACATGGCCTACAAGAGCCTGCGCGAGCAGTTCCCCGCGGTCGGCTCGCAGATGATCTGCAACGCCATCTACTCGGTGTCGCGCACCGCGCGCGCCGTGTTCCAGGACGCCGCCAGCCCCTTCAACCTGCAGAAGCTGCAGGGCCAGCCGCTGCCCTTGCTGCGCTTTTCGGACAACAGCCCGGTGTACTTCGACCGGCACACGCTGAGCCTGCGAGGCGACCAGCTGTCGCTGTACACGCTGGACGGCCGCATGCGTTTTCGCGTGAGCGCCGGCGCGCTGTCGCAGGCCGGCTTCCACGAGCGCAAGCTGTCCGAAGTGGTCATGTCGAGGCGCGCCGACGGCCAGTACGAGCTGGCTTTCCGCTTTGCCGAAGGCGATGAGACCGAAGCCCCGCCGCCGCGCGTGAAGTTGCGCACGCGCCGCCCCATCCCCGAATACGTGCAACTGGAGCAGGGTGCATGACAACCCCCAACAAACCGCCCTCCGAACTCACCCAGGCCGTCCAGGCGCTCAGGCCCTACTTCAAGCGCGCGGCGCTGTTCGGCCTGGTCGCCGGCATCCTGGTGCTGGCGCCCAGCGGCTACATGCTGGAGGTCTACGACCGCGTGGTGAACAGCCGCAACCACATGACGCTGGTCATGCTGACCATCCTCGTGCTGTGGGCGTTCGCCGTCATGGAAACGCTGGAGTGGGCGCGCGGCCAGATCATGCAGGCCGCCGGCCAGGAACTGGACCGGCGCCTGGGCGACCGCATCTTCGACGCGATGTTCCTCGCCAACCTGCGCCGCCTGCCGGGCGGCTCGTGGCAGACCATGTCGGACTTCCGCACCATCCGCGAGTTCTTCAGCTCGGTGGCGGTCAGCTCGGTGATGGAAGCGCCGGTGGCGTTCATCTTCCTGGTGCTGGTGTTCTCCATCCACCCGCTGCTGGGCACGGTGGCGCTGGTGGGCGCGGCCATCCAGGTCTTCATCGGCTGGATGAACGAGCGCAGCACGCACCCGCCGCTGACGCAGGCCAACCGCTCGGCCTACGCTGCGCAGCTGTATGCCGACGGCACGCTGCGCAACGCGCAGGTGGTCGAGGCAATGGGCATGCAGAAGGACATCCATGCGCGCTGGATGGCCAAGCAGCAGGAGTTCCTGAAGCTGCAGGCGCTGGCTTCGCACCGCGCGGGCGGCTTCCAGGCGCTCACCAAGTTCATGCAGCTCACGCTCAGCTCGGGCCTGCTGGGGCTGGCCGCGTGGCTGGTGCTGCAGGACCACATGCAGACCAGCGGCGGCATGATGATCGTCGCGTCCATCCTGGGCGGCCGCGTGCTGGCGCCGCTGTCCGCGCTGATCGCGCAGTGGCGCACCGTGATTTCGGTGCGCGACGCGTGGAACCGCGTCGACGAGCTGCTCACCAACATCCCGGCCAAGCAGAAGGCCATGGCGCTGCCGCCGCCCAAGGGCGCGCTGGCGGTCGAGAACGTGGTGGCCGCCGCCCCCGGCGTGCCGGCGCCCATCCTGCGTGGCGTGGCCTTTGCGCTCAAGCCCGGCGAGGTGCTCGCCGTGGTCGGCCCGTCGGCGTCGGGCAAGACCACGCTGGCGCGCCTGCTGGTGGGCCTGTGGCCCGCGGCCAGCGGCAAGGTGCGGCTGGACGGCGCCGACGTGTTCTCGTGGGACAAGGCCGAACTGGGCCCGCACGTGGGCTACCTGCCGCAGGAAGTGGAGCTGTTCGACGGCACGCTGGCCGAGAACATCGCGCGCTTCGGCGACGTGGAGATGCACAAGGTGCAGGCCGCGGCGCAGGCCGTGGGCCTGAACGAACTGATCGAGAGCCTGCCGCAGGGCTACGAAACGCCGGTGGGCACCGACGGCGGCGTGCTGTCGGGCGGCCAGCGCCAGCGCGTGGGCCTGGCCCGCGCGCTGTACGGCGACCCGGCTTTCGTGGTGCTGGACGAACCCAACTCCAGCCTGGACGACGCCGGCGACGCCGCGCTGGCACAGGCCGTGCGCGACCTGAAGGCGCGCGGCACGACCTTCGTGCTGATGACGCATCGCACCAGCATCCTGCCGGTGGCCGACAAGATGCTGGTGCTGCGCGACGGGCAGGTGCAGGCCTTCGGCCCGCGCGAGGAAGTGCTGGCCGCGCTCACCAAGAACGCGCTGCAGGCGCAGCAGGCCGCCGCCGGCCGGCAGCCGCCACCCAACCCGGGGCAGCCCGGGCAGCCGCGCCTGGCCACCAGCCGCTAGCAGACTGAAGGAACCGACCCCCCATGCAATCCCCTGCCTTCTTCCAGCGCAGCGAACTCACGCAGGCCCTGTGGGCGTTCCGGCGCGAGCTGATGCTGGTCGTCCTGTTCAGCTTCATCGCCAACCTGATGATGCTGGTGCCCACCCTGTACATGCTGCAGGTGTACGACCGCGTGATGGTCAGCCAGAACCAGCTGACGCTGCTGGCCGTGTCCATGATCGCGCTGTTCATGCTGGGCGTGATGGCCACGTCCGAGTGGATGCGCTCGCGCGTGCTGGTGGCCGCCGGCGTGCGCTTCGACCAGCACCTGTCCACCCGCGTGTTCAACGCCAGCTTCGAGTCGTACCTGAGCCAGTCCAGCTCGGGCCCGGCCCGCGCCTTCGGCGACCTGCTGCAGATCCGCCAGTTCCTCACCGGCCCCGGCATCTTCGGCTTCCTCGATGCGCCGTGGACGCCGATCTACCTGGCCGTGATCTTCATGCTGCACCCGCTGCTGGGCTGGTTCACGCTGGCCTTCGCCATCGTGCAGGGCACGATGGTGTGGTGGGGCCACCGCCGCACCGGCGCGCAGGCCGAGCATGCGCAGCAGGCGCAGTCGGACGTGCAGGTGTTCCTGCAGAACAAGCTGCGCAACGCCGAGGTGATCGAGGCCATGGGCATGCTCGGCGGGCTGCGCCGCCGCTGGCGGCACGGCCAGGACCTCTACATCGAGCGCAGCGTGAGCTCGCAGTCGGTGGCCAACCGCGTGCAGGCCATCAGCAAGTTCATGCGCTACAGCCAGCAGTCGCTGACGCTGGGCCTGGGCGCGCTGCTGGTGATCGACGGGCAGATCACGCCCGGCGCGATGATCGCGGCCAACCTGCTGTCGTCGCGCGCGCTCGCGCCCATCGACCAGCTGGTGGGCGTCTGGCGCGGCTTCGTCACCATGCAGGCGGCCTTCGGCCGGCTCGAAAAGCTGCTGCAGGACTACCCCGAGCGCGACCCCAACCTGACGCGTGTGGCGCCGCACGGTGAACTCGCGCTGCGGCAGGTCGTGGCCACCGCGCCCGGCCGCGCCGAGCCCATCCTGAAGGAAATCTCGTTCGAAGTGCCGGCCGGCCAGGTGGTCGCCATCGTCGGGCCTTCCGGCTCGGGCAAGTCGACGCTGGCGCGCGTGCTGGTGGGCATCTGGCCCTTCGTCGACGGCGAAGTGCTGCTGGACAACCTGCCCATCAACGGCTGGAACCGCATCGAGCTGGGCCAGCACCTGGGCTACCTGCCGCAGGACATCGAGCTGCTGGAAGGCACCATCGCCGAGAACATCGCGCGCTTCTCGCAGGTCGACTCGCAGAAGGTGATCGAGGCCGCGCAGATGGCCGGCCTGCATGACATGATCCTGCGCTTCCCGAAGGGCTACGACACGCCCATCGGCGAGGCCGGCCGCCTGCTGTCGGGCGGCCAGCGCCAGCGCATCGCGCTGGCCCGCGCGGTGTACGGCACGCCCCCGGTGGTGGTGCTGGACGAGCCCAACGCCAACCTCGACGACGTGGGAGAAGCCGCGCTGGTGCGCGCCATGCAGCAGCTGAAGGCCAAGGGCACCACTGTGTTCATGGCCACGCACCGCTCGCACGCGCTGGCCATCGCCGACCGCGTGCTGCTGCTGAAGGACGGGCGCATCGTGGCCGACGGCGCACCGGCCGACGTGCTGCCCGCCCTGCGCCCGCAGCGCAAGGACCCGCCGCCCGCTGCCGCGCCCCTGGGCCCGCTGCCCGCCTGAACCCCATCCCAACGAATCTCCCGAGTCCACACATGGCCCAATTCGACCTTACGAAAAAACTCACCCAGGTCCCGCAGACGCAGACGAACGTGCAGGACGTGGTGGCAGTGCCCGGCGGCGAAATCGCCGAGCCGCGCGCGGCCGCCAACGACACCGGCAAGCCGGTGCGCATCGGCCTGTGGGCGCTGCTCCTCGGCCTGGGCGGCTTCCTCGTCTGGGCCGCCTTTGCCCCGCTGGACGAAGGCGTGCCCAGTGTCGGCCAGGTCGCCATCGACACCAAGCGCAAGCCGGTGCAGCACCTGACCGGCGGCATCGTCAAGGAAGTGCTGGTGAAGGAGGGCGACAAGGTGAAGGAAGGCCAGCTGCTGGTGAAGCTGGACGAAGCGACCACCCGCGCGCAGTACGAAGCCACGCGCCAGCGCTACCTGGCTTTCCGCGCGGTGCAGGGCCGGCTGCTGGCCGAGCAGACCGGTGCCGCCGCCATCAAGTTCCACCCCGACCTGGAGCAGGCCGCGGCGCAGGACCCGCTGATCCGCAACCAGGTGGTGACGCAGGAGCAGTTGTTCCGCTCGCGCCGTGCCGCGCTCGAGGCCGACCTGCAGGGCATCCAGGAAAGCATCCAGGGCCAGACCTCGATGATCCAGTCGTACCGCAGCATGCTGGAAAGCCGCCGCAGCCAGATGAGCCTGCTGAACGAGGAGCTGAAGAACACGCGCGACCTGGTGAAGGACGGCTATGCGCCGCGCAACCGCCAGCTGGAGCTGGAACGCATGGTGGCCGAATCGAACTCGTCGCTGGCCGAACTGCAGGGCAACACGATGCGCGCGACGGCCGCCATCGCGGAGCTGCGCCAGAAGTCGATCTCGCGGCGCCAGGAGTACCGCAAGGAAGTCGAAAGCCAGCTGGGCGACGTGACGCGCGAGGTCGAGTCCGAAGAAGGCAAGTTCACCGCGCTGCGCAACGACCTGCAGCGCGTGGAAATCCGCTCGCCGGCCGGCGGGCAGGTGGTGGCGCTGGCCATCCAGACGGTGGGCAGCGTGGTGGCGCCCGGCCAGAAGCTGATGGACATCGTGCCCGAGAACGAGCCGCTGCTGCTGGAAGCGCGCGTGCCGCCGCACCTGATCGACCGCGTGAACGCCGGGCTGCCGGTGGACGTGCGGTTCCACGCTTTTGCGCATTCGCCACAGCTGGTGGTCGAAGGCAAGGTTGTTTCGGTTTCCGGCGACCTGCTGGTCGAGCCGCAGACCAACGCGCAGTACTATCTGGCGCGGATAGCGCTGACGCCCGATGCCTACAAGAAGCTGGGCAAGCGCACGCTGCAGCCGGGCATGCCGGTCGAAGTGGTGCTGAAGACGGGCGAGCGGTCCCTGCTGTCTTACCTGCTGCACCCGCTGACCAAGCGCATCGCGGCATCGATGAAGGAAGAATAAATGGCGATGAAGAAACTGCTGACCCTGTTCGCGCTGGCGCCCCTGGCTGCCCTGGCGCAGTCGCTGAGCCTGGGCGACGCCTACCGGCTGGCGCTGCAGAACGACGCCAACCTGGCCGCAGTGCGGTCCGCCACCGACGCCCGGCGCGAGCGGGTGCCGCAGGCGCGCGCGCAGCTGCTGCCCAACGTGCAGGCCAACGCCACCAAGTACACCAACGACCTGGAAAGCGTGTCGCCCAACATCTTCACCGGCGCGCCCCAGCGCACCGAGCGCGACTACCTGAGCAGCACGCGCGCGCTGGTCGTGCGCCAGCCGCTGTTCCGCCCGGCGCTGTTCTCCGACTACCGGCAGGCCAAGGCGCAGGTGGCCGACGCCGAGGCCCAGCTCGACAAGGAAGTGCAGAACCTGTCGGTGCGCGTAACCACCGCGTACCTGCAGGCGCTGCTGGCCGACGACCAGCTGCGGCTGGTGGGCGTGCAGAAGACCGCTTACACCACGCAGCTCACCGGCGCGCAGAGCGCGCTGCGCGCCGGCTCGGGCACCCGCACCGACATCGACGAGGCGCAGGCGCGCGTCGACCTGATCGTGGCGCAGGAACTCGAAGCCAGGCAGAACGTGGACTTCACGCGCCGCAACCTGGGCGCGCTGGTCAACCAGCCGGTCACGACCCTGGCCACCGTCGATGCCGCCCGGCTGCCGCTGGTGCCGCCGGTGCCCAACGACCTGCAGGCCTGGATCGCCCGTGCCGAGAACGCCAGCCCCGAGCTGCGCGCGCTGAACGCGCAGCGCGAGGCCGCGCGGCACGAAGTGGAGAAGGCCAAGGCCGGCCACCTGCCGACGCTGGACGCCATTGCGCAGTGGTCGCGCAACGAGAGCGACAACGTCAACACGGTGAACACCACCTACGAGAACAAGCAGGTGGGCGTGCAGCTCACCGTGCCGCTGTTCTCGGGCGGCATGGTGAGCTCGCAGGTGCGCCAGGCGCAGGCCGAGCAGCAGCGCGTGGTGAGCGCGCTGGAAGCCACGCGCCGCGACCTGGGCCTGCGCGTGGAGCGCGAGTTCCGCGGCATGACCGAAGGCGTGCTGCGCGTGCGCGCGCTGGAGCAGGCCGTGGCCTCCGCCGAGACGGCCACCGAGTCGGCCAAGCGATCTTTCCAGGGCGGCGCCCGCACGCGCATCGACGTGCTGAACGCGGAAGAAAAGCGCGTGTCGGCGCTGCGCGACCTGGCCGAGGCGCGCTACGTTTACGTGCTGTCGCGCATCAAGCTGCTGGCGCTGGTGGGCGAGGCCGACCAGGCGGCGGTGGACCAGGTGGATGCCTGGTTGAAGCGGTAGGGGCTGGGGTTTCACCCCTGCCTACAGGGGACGGGCCGATTACGTGGGTCCAGTAGGCTGGGGTGCAACCCCAGCTTCCCCGATCAGGCGAACTCCAGCCCCGTCACCGCCAACCCCACCAGCCCCACGTTCCACGCATTCTCCGGCGTCTCCGCCGCCATCATCGCCAGGCCGGCCTGCGTGAAGCTGCCGTTGGTGATGAGGCCGGTGTAGTAGCCCGCTTCGGACGTGGTCGGCGCGCGGCCGGCGATGTTGGTGAACAGCAGGTCCACCACCTCGCGGTTGCTCGCGGTCGTGCCCAGCACGTAGTCGAGCGCGAAGTCCAGCAGGCCGGCATAGCTGGTGCCGCCATCCAGCAGGAACAGGCCCGAACCCGCCAGCCCCTCGTTGGCGATGTCGTCGGCGCCCAGCACGGCGCCTATCACCTTGGCCGTCTCGCCCGCGTGGCCGCCCAGGTCGAAGGCCAGGCCGATGTTGCTGAACTTCACGCGCTCCACGTCCACCAGCGTGTCGCGCAGGCCGGTGCCGCTTACGGTGACTGTTTCGCCGCTGGCGCTGGCCTGGTAGCTCGCGCGCGTGCCGGCATACACGGCCGTGTCGATGCCGCCGTTGCCGTCGGCCGTGTTGTTGCCCTGGCCCAGCGTGAAGCGGTTGGCGGCCTCGTTGCCCAGCACCACGTCGTTGCCCGACGTGCCGATAAGGTTCTCGATGGTGGTCGCCGTGTCGATCGAGACGTTGTTCACCGCGCCCTGCAGGCCGTTCTTGCCGACCGAGCTGAAGGTGCCCGGGCGCATGTCCACCGTGGCGCCCACGGTCACTGCCGACAGGTCGATGGTGTCGCTGCCGGCTGCATCGTCGATGATGGACAGCTTGGTGCCGCTCGCGTTGGTGAAGGCGTGCACGGTGTTGCCGGCGTTGTAGGTGGTGTCGGCACCGTAGAGCTTCTTCAGCGCCAGCAGGTCGTACATCGCGAACCAGTCGCGCGGCTGCCCGCCCGCGGCGTCGTAGTACGACATGATGGTGTAATTGGTGTTGTCCTCGGCCGTGCCCAGGTAGTTGCCCGGCTCGTCCTGCGCGATGGTGCCGGCGTTGTAGTTGCCGGGGTGCTTGAGCCCCAGCGCGTGGCCGATCTCGTGTACCAGCGTCGCGTACGCGTAGCTGCCCACGGTGGGGTTCATGTTGGACGGCGTGAGCGAGTCGATCCACACGTCGCCTTCGACGTCGCCGCCCGCATTGGGCACCCACGCATAGCCCACCGAGTAGAGCTGCTCGTTGTTGCCGAAGCGCATTTCGCCATAGCTCGAATAGCTGTCGGACACCTCGACGAACTTGATGTTCAGCTCGGCCTGCAGCTTCGACAGGATGGAGCGCACCGCCTCCTTCTGCGCCGTGGTGAACTGGCTGAAGCCGTAGCTGTCGGCGCCTTCGTTGCCGCCGTACCAGGGCGCCGACTTCATGAAGCTGTAGGTCACCGTGACGGGGGTGCCCAGCGAGCTGCCCGCGTTCCAGCGGTATGACAACCCTTCGATCACGCAGTCGATGCGGTAGTCGCCCGTGTACGAATAGGCCACAACGGGCGTGGGCGAGAGGTTGGCGGCTTGCCAGGTGCCGTCGGCGAGGGGATCACGTTGAAAGAGCATGCGGGTAAGGGACCCGCCACCCGCCTGAGTTCCGCCGTGTAGGCCGGCTCTTACAGAATGAAGCGACCCTTTCGGGTCAGCAGTCGAAAAATTCCGCGTTTGGCCAGCGCGGCGCCTTCGCGTCCTTGTCCGACAGCACGGGGTCCATGCCAAGCTCAGCAAGAGGCCACGCGATGCCGACGTGCTCGTCGTTCCACGCCAGCGAGCGCTCATGGGCCGGTGCGTAGTAGTCGGTGGTCTTGTACAGGAAGTCCGCCGAACCCGACAGCACCAGGAAGCCGTGGCCGAAGCCCGGCGGTATCCACATCTGGCGGTGGTTCTCGGCGCTCAGCTCGGCAGCAGCCCACTGGCCGAAGCGCGGCGACGCTCGCCTCAGGTCAACCGCCACGTCGAACACGCGCCCGCTCGTCACCCGCACGAGCTTGCCTTGCGGCTGCTTCAGCTGGTAGTGCAGGCCGCGCAGCACGGCCTGTGCCGAGCGCGAATGGTTGTCCTGCACGAACTCGTGCGTCACGCCGGTTGCCGCCTCGAAGGCGCGCCGGTTGAAGGTTTCCATGAAGAAACCGCGGTCGTCACCGAACACCCTGGGCTGCAGGATGAGGACTTCGGGCAACGATGTAGGGATGACTTCCATATCGCCCGATTGTGCCAAGGCGCCGCCCCGGCGCGCCGTCAGCCGCGCTGAGCCATCACCAGGTAGCCCTGCGGGTCGTTCTGCGCGTTCAGCAGGACCGACACCTGGAACTCGGTCGGCCCGTAGTCCGTGGTGACGCGGTAGAGCCGCGGCCCGCCGGAAATGGCGTCGTGGCTGAGCTGGGCCGTCACTTCCTGCCAGCCGGTGCCGCGCAGCGTGTCGCGGATGTCCGTGCCGCCGACCTGCCGGACGTCGAGGCCCAGCACTTCGGCCACGGACGGCGTGGCGTAGGAGATGCGGTAATCGAGGTCCGACGCGAGCACGGCGGTGCCCCGCACCGAACGCAGGATATTCGCGAGCAGCAGTTTCTCGTCGATGGCTTCCTTGCTGGCTTCGATGCTGCGCGCCTGCAGTTCCACGATTTCCTGCAGGTAGCGCGCATAGTCGCCTTCCAACCCGCGCGCGATCTCGTGGTGCGTCAGCAGCCCGACGGCCACCCCCTTGTCGTCCACCACCACCAGGCGGCGGATGCGCTTGTCTTCCATCGCCTTCACGGCGGTGTGCAGGCGGCGCCGCGGCTTCACGGTGATCACGGGGAAGTGCATCACCTCACCCACGGTGACTTTCTCGGCGCTCACGTCCGAGCGGCACAGCCGCACCGCGTCGCGCTCGGTCACCATGCCTGTCGGCTTGCCCGCGGCGTCGACCACCACCACGCAGCTCTGGCGCAGGTCGGCCATCTGGCCCAGCGCCTCGGCAAGCGGTGCGGTTGGCGCAAGCCGGGGGAAGTCGGTACTCATGACGCTCTGCACGTCCTTGAAATTCATGTAGTACTCGAGCCCGAAGTTGCGCATCACGTCGCCTTCGCTCGCCATGCCCAGCGGCCGGCCGTTGGGGTCGGTGACGGCCAGGTGGCGGATGCCGCGGCTCATCATCAGGTGGTAGGCGTCCAGGCAGCGCGTCTGCGGCCCCACCGACACCACCGGCGACTGCATCAGGTCGGCGCAGCTGAACGCGCTGAGCGTGCCCAGGCGGCGCCACGCGCGCACCACGTCGCGTTCGGTGATGATGCCCAGCACCAGGCCGTCGTCGGTGACCAGCACCGAACTCACGGACTTGGCCTGCATCAGCGCCAGCGCCTCGGCGGCGCCCTGTTCGACACCCACGGTGCACATGGTGCGGCTCATGACCGACGAGATCAGCTTCTGGGTGATGTCCATGGCCTTGCTTTCATTTTTCCTTTTCGCGGGAAAGGGGGATGTGCCTGCGATTAGATGTGCAATCGCCGTGCCGCCCCCCGCCCCAGTGGGGGACTTGTTGATTTCCGTCAAATCCGCGAGCCCCCAGGTGCTACGCTTCATGCCGATGCAATTGCCCACGGACCCCGCCGCGACCACGCCCAGCCAGGCCCGCCGCGCTGCCCGCGACGCGCGGCTGCTCGCCCCGCACGGCCTGGCCCTGCTGGCGCTGGTGGTCAGCCTGACGGTGACCATGTTCGCCTGGCGGCAGGCCCGCCAGGCGGCGGAGGAATCCGCGCAACAGCGCTTCGAATACCGCACCGGCCGCATCGTCGACGGCCTGCAGAGCCTGCTGGGTGACGACGAGAATGTCTTGCGGTCGGCCGCGGGCCTGTTCGGCGTGACGCAGGGCGTGAGCCTGGCGCAATGGCGCAGCTTCTTCGACCGCATGGAAACCGGCGTTCCGCGCCGCGGGCGCCTCTGGGTCGCCTATGCGCCACGCGAGCGCGACGGCCGGTTCCCGATTTCGTTCGTTCGCTCGTACGGCACCGTGGACCACCGGCCTGCCATGGCGGAGCTGCAGGAGGACCCGGTTGCGCGCGAGGCGATGGCGCGTGCCGTAGCTTCCGGTGCCATGACCATGGGGGGTCCGCTGCAGGGTGCGGGCGAGCGGCCGTGGGCGCTCGTGCTGCCGGTCTATGAGCCCGGGCGCGAGGCCAGCACGCCGGAGCAGCGCCGCGCGGCGCTGGCCGGCTTCGTGGTCGAGGCGTTCGACCCGGCCGAACTGGTGGGTTCCGCGCTGGGTCCCGACTCCGGCATCATCGGCATGACCGTGCGCGACGCCGGGCGCGCCGTGTTCTCGGCGCGCGAGCTGCAGGACCAGCTGGCGCGCGGCTGGAAGCCGTCGGTCACCCACGACCAGGACTTCGAGTTCGCCCAGCGCCGCTGGCGGCTGCACTTCGCGGCGCTGCCGGCGTTCCACCAGGTCGCCGGCCCCGGGCCGTCGCGCGTCATCCTCGTCGGCGGCCTCGCGATCAGCCTGCTCATGGCGGGGCTGGTGTGGCTGCTGGCCGGCCACCGCCAGCGCGCGATGCAGCTGGTGGAGCAGCGCACCGGCGCGCTGCGCTCGGCGCTGGCCGAGCAGGCCGACAGCGAGGCGCGCATGAAGGCCGTGGTCGACCACGCGCTGGACGGCATCATCACCATCGACTCGCGCGGCCACGTGCTCAGCTACAACCCGGCGGCCGAACGCATGTTCGGCTTCACCGAAGCCGAGGTGATCGGCCGCAACGTGAACATGCTCATGCCGTCGCCCGACCACGAGCGCCACGACAGCTACCTCAAGGCCTACCTCGGAGGCGGGCCGGCACGCATCATCGGCATCGGCCGGCTGGTCACCGGCTTGCGCAAGGACGGCACGCGCATGCCGCTCGACCTGGCCGTCAGCGAGATCCAGGCCGGCGGCGAGCGCCTGTTCAGCGGCATCCTGCGCGACGTCACCGAGCGGGTCGCGGCCGAAGAGGCCTTGCGGCGCGAGCGCGAGCTGCTCGAAGAGCGCGTGACGCAGCGCACCTCCGAACTGGTGGCCGCGCGCCAGCAGGCGCTGGAGGCGGCCGAAGCCAAGTCTGCCTTCCTCGCCAACATGAGCCACGAAATCCGCACCCCGATGAACGCGGTGATCGGCATGACGGCGCTGCTGGAAGACACCCAGCTCGACGGCGAGCAGCGCAGCTACGTGGAGACCATCCGCACCAGCGGCGACGCGCTGCTCGCCACCATCAACGACATCCTCGACTTCTCGAAAGTGGAGTCGGGCATGCTCGAGCTGGAGCGGCGGCCCTTCGAGCTGGGCGCCTGCATCGAGGAAGCCTTCGACATGCTCGCGCCGCGCGCCGCCGAGAAGGGCATCGACCTGCTGTACGAACTGGGCGACAACGTGCCGCACTGGCTGGTGGGCGACTCCACCCGCTTGCGCCAGGTGCTGGTGAACCTGCTGTCCAACGCGGTGAAGTTCACCGACCGTGGCGAGGTGAGCATGGGCGTGAGCGTGCTCAAGCGCGAAGCCGACGGCGTGCAGCTGCGCTTTGCGGTCACCGACACCGGCATCGGCATCGCGCCAGCGCAGCGCGAGCACCTGTTCAAGGCGTTCTCGCAGGCCGACTCGTCCACCACGCGCCGCTACGGCGGCACCGGGCTCGGCCTGGCGATCTGCGCGCGTCTCGTGCGGCTGATGGGCGGCGACATCCGCGTGGACAGCGAGGAAGGCAAGGGCTCGACCTTCTCTTTCACGGTGACGGTGGGCGTGGCGCAGAACGTGTCGACGGCGCGCTATCGCAGCGGCCACGCGCCGGAGCTGGCGCACCGGCGCGTGCTGGTGGTGGACGACAACCCCACCAACCTGCAGATGCTGAAGACGCAGTGCACCCGCTGGGGCATGGAGGTGTCTTGCGCCACGCGCGGCACGCATGCGCTGGCGATGCTCGAGGCGGAGGCGGCGTTCGACGTGGCCGTGCTCGACCTGCACATGCCGGGCATGGACGGCATGCAGCTCGCGCGTGCCATCGCCTTGCAGCGCGGCAAGGCCGCGCCGCCGCTGGTGCTGCTGTCGTCGTCGTTCCCGCGCACGGGCGACCACGCGGCGGCCGAGCTGTTCGCGGCGCGGCTGGCCAAGCCGGTCAAGCATTCGCAGCTGTTCACGGTGCTCAACGAGGTGATCCACGGCCGCCGCAGCGCCGCCCCCGCGGTAGCCACGCAGCGCATCGACCATTCGCTGGCCAGCCGCGTGCCGGTGAAGCTGCTGGTGGTGGAAGACAGCGCCATCAACCAGAAGCTGGCCGTGGGCATGCTGCGCAAGTTCGGCTATTCGAGCGACGTCGCGAACAACGGCGCCGAGGCGCTGCAGATGATCGCCGCGCACCACTACGACATCGTGTTCATGGACTTGCAGATGCCGGTGATGGATGGGCTGGAGGCCACGCGGCGCATCGTCGAAACGATGCCGGCGCACCGCCGGCCGCGCATCATCGCCATGACAGCCAATGCGCTGCCGCAGCACCGGCAGCGCTGCATCGAGGCCGGCATGGACGACTACATCGCCAAGCCCATCCTGCCGGCGGCCGTGCAGGCGCTGATCGAGCGCTGGGGCGAGCGGCCGGCCGCCCCGCCCGAGGCGGTGGAAGCCGCCCTGATCGACGAGAACGTGCTGCGCGAGCTGGCGTCACTGGACCAGCCGGGCCCGCCGCTGATGCTGCGCGGGCTGGTGGCGGACTACCTGAACGAGGCGCCCGGCTCGCTGAGCGCCATCAAGCTGCACTACCAGCAGGGCGACGCCGCGGAGCTGGGCCGCCGCGCCCATCGGCTGGCCGGCACCAGCGCTTCGCTGGGCGCCAGCGCCGTGGCCGAGGTCTGCGCGCGCATCGAGAACCAGGCCCTGGCCGGCAACCTCGAATCCATGCCGGCGCTGATCGACGAACTGGAACTGCGCTTCACCCGCACCCGGCCGGCGTTGAACAAGGCGGTGGGGTCGGAGTCGTGAGGCGGTGCTCTCCGGTTGGGTCTTGAACGCAGAAGACGCAGAAGTGCGCAGAAGACGCAAAAGAAATCCAGGAAATCTTTGAATTTCTTCTGCGTCTTCTGCGTGATTTCTGCGTCTTCTGCGTTCAAGACCCAACCGGAGACTACTGTTTGCGGCTGATTCGCGCGACACCCCCGAAACTCCCAACCCACAACGTCCCGTCGCCGCCGGTCTCCATCGAGAACACCGTGTTCGAGAACAGGCCGTCAGCGGTGGTGAGCACTTCGAACTTGTCCCCGTTGCGCCGCGCCAGCCCGTTGTTCGTGCCGATCCACAGCTCGCCCTTGGGCGACTTGTGCAGCATGAAGACGTGGTTGCCCGGCAGGCCGTCGGCCACGGTGTAGTTGCGGAACTTGCGGCCGTCGAAGTGCGCCAGGCCGCCGCCCCAGGTGCCGGCCCAGACCGTACCGTCGCTGTCGGCGACCATCGACACGATGTAGTTCGGGTTGTACGCGTTGTCCACGCCCTGCAAGCCCATTTCCTGCTTCTGCTTGGCGTGGTGGCTCGACACCTTGGCCGGGTCGTTCTTGAAGGCGATGTCCTTCTTCACCAGGTCGTACGGCGCACCCTGGCCCTTGGCATGGTTCCAGTTGTCCCACTTGCCGCCTTCCCAGCGCGCCAGGCCGCCTTCGGTGGCCAGCCAGACGATGCCGTCCTTGCCTTCGGCCAGGCCGTACACCCAGTCGTTGGGCAGGCCGCCCCTGGTGCTTTCGACCGTGTGCAGCTCCCACTTGGACTTGTCGCGCAGGTTGCCGCCCTTGATGCGGTTGACGCCCGACCAGGTCGCGATCCAGACGTCGCCCGACTTCGACTTCAGCACGTCGTAGACGAAGGCATCGCCCAGGCCGTCGGGGATGTTGAAGGTTTCCCACTTGCCGGTTTTCTCGTCCAGCAGCGACAGCCCGCCGCCGTAGGTGCCGACCGCGAGGCGCCCGTCCAGGCGGCTCAGGTGGAACACGCCGTTGGACAGCAGGCCCGCGCGCGTGTCGTACAGCTTGTACTCGTCGGTCTTCGTGTCGTAGCGCACCACGCCGCCCGAAGTGCCGACCCAGGCGACGCTGCCTTCGACCAGGATGTCCTTGACGTTGCGGTTGCCCACGCGGAAGTGCACGAACTTCGCCTGCGGGTCCACCTGCACCTTGCCCTCGGTGGGCGGCGCGCCGCCTTCGGCCGCCGGCGGGTGGCCGGCCGGTGCCTGCACGTTGCCGGTGGCGGCCGAGGCCGTGGCGACGATGCTGGGCTTGGCGGCCACGCCATGCGGGGCGGCCGCAGCCTGCCCCGCGTCGACGCGCTTGCCCAGCGAATACGCCCCGGCAATCGCGCCGGCCAGTGTGATCACGCCGACGGCGAGCGTCTTGTGTCCGATTTGCACGATGTCTTCTCCTTACTTGCCGATGCGGGCCACGCCGCGCCTGGTCCCCGCCCACACTTCGCCCTGCGGCGTGACGGCGAGCGCGTACACGTGGTCTTCCAGCAGGCCCTGGGCCTTGCCGAAGTTCTGCCATTTCCTGCCGTCGTAGCGCGACACGCCCTTGTTGGTGCCGAACCAGAAGGCGCCGTCGGGATGCTGCGTGATCGAGTACACGATGTTGCCGGCCAGGCCGTCGGCCTCGCTCAGGTTCGTCCACTTCTTGCCGTCGAAGCGCGCGGCGCCGCCACCCCAGGTGCCGGCCCACACCGCGTCGTCGGGCGCCACGTGGATCGAGAACACGTAGTTGGGGTTGTAGGTGGCGCGGCCCTCGGCCGAGACCACCAGGTCGTGGCGCGTGCGCGTGCCCAGGCCGGTGTTGGTGCTGTACTGCAGGCCGGACTTGTTGGGCGCGCCCATGCCGTCCTTGTGGGTCCAGCTCTTCCAGGTCTTGCCGTCGAACATCGACACGCCGCCTTCGGTGCCGAACCACACCCGGTCCTGCTTGTCCACGCCCAGGCCGTACACCCATTCATTGACGAGTTCGCGCACGTAGGTGGTGAACTTGCCGGTCTTCGCGTCGACCTTGTTCACGCCCGCCCAGGTGCCGATCCACAGCGTGCCGTCCTTCTGCGAGGTGAAGCAGTACACCCAGTAGTCGGCCAGGCCGTGCATCGGGAAGAAGGTCTTCCACTGGCCGTCCTTGAAGCGCGACACGCCGCCGGCGTTGGTGCCGAACCACTTGTTGTCGTTGTGGTCGATGCCCACCGAGAACACGTATTCGTTGGCCAGGCCGTCCTTGCGCGTGAAGGTGGCGCGCGGCTTCAGCGTCTTCAGGTCGACCTCGTGCACGCCCGACGAGGTGCCGACCCAGATCGAGTCCTTCTTCTTCTCCACCGTGAGCGCGCGCACGTACACGCCTTCGCCCACCTGGAACGAGTCGAGCACGCGCCAGGCGCCGGCAGGCGGCGGTTTGGCCGCGGGTGCGGCGGGCTGCGCAAAGGCCGCAAGGCCTGCCGCGCCCAGGGCGAGCGCGATGCCCGCACGCAGGAACTGTCGTTTCATCAGCTCAGGGTCCTCAGGTAGGCGATCACGTCGAGGATTTCCCGCTCGCGCAGCACGCCGAAGAATGCGGGCATGGCGCCCTTGCCGGCCCGGATGGAGGCCATCAGTTGCATGTCGGGCTGCATCAGCCTTTCCATGCGGCGGAAGTTGGGGGCCAGCGGCATCACGGGCTGGCCGTTGGCGCCGTGGCAGGACTTGCAGTACGTGCCGTACAGCGTGGCGCCGCGCTGGATGTCGGCGCCCAGCGCGCCGCTCGCGGCGAGCGCGAGGGCGAGCACGATTCCCGTTCGTGGGAAAGCGCGTGCCAACGGCGCCAGAATCGGGATCACTTCTTCGCCGTCCTGGGGGCGCGCGGCTGGGTCAGCACGGTGCCGGCACGCGCGGCGTACTCGGCGGCTTTCTGCGCGTCCTTCGGCAGCCCGAGGTCGCCCGCGTGATAGGCGCGCGCCAGCGCGTCCAGTGCGGGCAGGTGGTTCTTCTTCTCGGCCTTGCGGTACCACTCGAGCGCCGCGGCCGGGTCGCGCTTCACGCCGCGCGCATCGGCGTAGACCCGGCCCAGGCCGGTTTCGCCCGCAGGGTCGCCCTGTGCGGCTGCCTTGCGGAACAGCGCGACGGCTTCCTCGTCGTATTCCGCCGCCAGCAGCAGGTCGCCCAGCCGGGCTTGCGCCGGCCCGTAATTGGCGTCCGCCGCCTTGCGCAGCAGCGCCATTGCGGTGGGCAGGTCGCCCCGGTTGAACGATTCGTCAGCGCTTTTCAGGTCCTCCGCCGGCCCGGCCAACACGGCCAGCGGCAGGAGCGCGAGGGCGGCAAGTGAGAAGAGGCGGGTGTTCATGCACCCATCACTGCAAATCCCAGGCCAGCCTCAGGTGAGGTAGCGCTCTCCGGCCGGGCCGCTGTCCGCTTTCAGGCTGGTTCAGCCTTCGCCCGGCTCCTTCGCCTGCTCGCTTTCTTCCAGCTTCCGGTAAAGGCTCGACAGCCCGATTCCCAGCTTTTGCGCCGCCTGGCGGCGGTCGCCGGCGCATTCGTCGATGGCGCGCAGGATCAGGCTGTGCTCGAAGTCGCGCACCTGCTCGCGCAGCGTGCCGGCCGTCGGCCGGGGCGCGCCGCCGGCAGTGGCGCCCAGCGGGACTGCCGGCGTGATGTTGGGCGGCAGGTCGCCCACCGTGATGCGGCCGCCTTCGGCGAGGATGGTGGCGCGCTGCAGCACGTTCTCGAGTTCGCGCACATTGCCCGGCCAGTCGTGGGCGACCAGGATCTCCTCGGCTTCGGGATCGATGGCGAGCTTGCCGCCCACGCCGAAACGCTCGGCGCCCCGCGCCAGCAGGTAGCGGATCAGCGCGGGAATGTCCTCGCGCCGCTCGCGCAGCGGCGGCACGGTGATGTGGAAGCCTGACAGGCGGAAGTACAGGTCCTCGCGGAACCGGCCCGCGGCCACCTGCTCCTTCAGGTCGCGGTTGGTCGCCGCGATGATGCGCACGTCGACCTTGCGCGACTGCTCGCTGCCCAGCGGACGCACCTCGCGCGCTTCCAGCACGTGCAGCAGCTTCACCTGCAGCTCGAGCGGCAGCTCGCCGATCTCGTCGAGGAAGATCGTGCCCTTGTCGGCTTCGAGGAACAGGCCCTTGCGCGCCCGGTCGGCGCCGGTGAACGCGCCCTTGGTATGGCCGAAGAATTCGCTTTCCAGCAGGTTTTCCGGGATGGCCCCGCAGTTGACGGGGATGAAGGCGTTGTTGGCCCGCTGGCTCAGCTGGTGGATCGCGCGGGCCGTCACGCCCTTGCCGGTGCCGCTTTCGCCCGTGAGCAGCACCGTGCTGTCGGTGGGGGCCACCTTGGCGGCCAGCCGGTCCAGCGCCTTCATCGACGGGGAGACGGCCGGGCAGTGGTCCTCGCGCTTGCCGACCACCAGCTTGCGCAGCGCCTCGTTCTCGCCGCGCAGCCCGCGCACCACCGCAATCTGCTCCAGCCGCTGCACCAGCTCGGCCTGGCGCAGCGGCTTGATCATGTAGTCGATGGCCCCGGCCTTCATCGCCTCGATGGCCGTGTCCACCGACGAGTACGCCGTCATCATGATGAAGGTCGTGTCGATGCCGGCGGTGCGCGCTTCCTTCACCACCTCGATGCCCGTGAGGTCGGGCATGTTGATGTCGCACAGCGCCACCTCGATGTCGCCCTTGGCCAGCCGCATCAGCGCCTCGCGGCCGCTGGACGCGACCTCGACGGAGTGCCCGGCGCGCGCGACGCTGGCAGTGAGGATCTGACGGATCGCGGGCTCGTCGTCGACGATCAGGACCTGCAGGGCGGAACTCATCGCCCTAGTTTACCGGGAGAGGCTTGGGGGAACTGGGGCCAGGAACACTGGCATTCGGACAGCCGGAACGCAGAAGACGCAGAAGTTGCGCAGAAGACGCTGAAGAAATTCAAGAGTTTCTTTGGTTTTCTTTTGCGTCTTCTGCGTAGTTTCTGCGTCTTCTGCGTTCCGGCTGTCCGTGTCCAGGCTGTTCAGGCCGCCCTGTGCTCACTCCGCCAGAGGCAGCCAGACCGTCACCCGGGTGCCGTGGCCGGGCTGCGAGTCGAGCGCGATGCGGCCGCCATGGTCCTCGGCAATGGAGCGGCACAGCGGCAGTCCGAGGCCGGTGCCGTGGCCGGGGGGCTTGGTCGTGAAGAGGGGCTCGAAGGCGCGTTGCCGCACCGCGGCGTCCATGCCGCAGCCGTTGTCGGCCACGCAGAGCTCCACCCCGCCGCCGCTGCGCCGCGTGGCGATCTCGATGCGTGCCGTGTGCGCAGGCCGCGTGGCCGTGGCATCGGCGGCATTCACCACCAGGTTGCTCACCAGCAGCACCAGCCGGTCGCCGATGCCGCTGATGGCGGGCAACTGGGCATCGAGCGCCAGCACCACGGCCACGCCTTCCAGCCGCGGCTCGTACCGCAGCAGCGCGGTCGAGCGCGACACCACGTCGTTCAGGCTCACCAGTTCGCGCTGCGTGGCCGGGGCGGCGGCCAGCATCGCGATCTCACGCGTGATGTCCACCAGGCGGCGCGCCTCGGCCAGCAGGGCGGCGGGGTCGTACCAGGCGCCGGGCTGCGACACCTGGCCTTCGCGCTGCGCATCGACCAGCGCGCGGGCATAGCCGTCGATCGCCGCCACCGGGTTGCCGATCTCGCGCAGCACACCCGCGGCCATCGAGCCGATGGTGGCGAGCTTCTCCTGGTGCATCACGTGGCGGCGCTCGATCTCCAGCGCGCGCTCGCGCCGCACCAGCGCTTCGGCCAGGTCGTCCACCGCGCGCCCCAGGTCGCCCAGTTCGTCGTGGCGGCCCAGCGGCTGGCCGCGGCCGCGCTCGCCGGTCACGATCGCCTGTGCGCGGGCGCGCACGGCCGCGATGTCGGCGGCCAGCCGCCAGAAGAACATCAGGCCGGCGGTGCTGACCAGCGTGATGCCCAGCCAGCCCATCCAGATCAGCAGCAGCGTGCCGCCGTCCATGTATTCGCGCGCCCGCCCCAGGTGGGCCGTGACATCGGGGTGGGTGTACAGGCCGAGCCTCAGCGCGATCTCGATGGCCGACAGGTGGTCCTGCACCAGCGCACGGAACACCAGCGCCGAGCCGACCAGGGCGGCTATCAGGACCAGGATGGCGCAGATCGCCAACAGCCCCATGGCGCGCAACGGAAGGCCGCGCTGCCTCATGGCTTCGCTTCAGCCGGCCTGCAGGACGCGCACGATGTCCTGGCGCACGTCGGGTGCGTCCCATTCGCGCGCGCCCACCCAGCCGGCCAGCACCGTGCCGCCGGGCGAAACAACGAAAGTCTGCGGCAGCATCTTCAGCCCGAGCTGCTGCGCGTCGGGCGTGCGCGGCCCGATCAGCACCGAGGGCAGCGTCTTCGCGTGCTGCAACAGGTATTCGCGCACCGGGAAGTCGTCGTCGGCCAGCGCGACGGTCGACACGTGCACGCCGCGCGGCGCCAGGTGGTGCGCCAGCCGCTCCAGGCTCGGCAGCTCGAAGCGGCAGGGCGGGCACCACAGCGCCCAGAAGTTGATGATCCGCGGCTGCTCGCTGGTGGCCGCGAGCGTGATGGACTGGCCGATCAGGTCGCGCGCATTCAGCGTGGGCCAGCGCGGCCGGGTGTCGGCCGCGCGCTGCTCGCTGCAACCGGCCATGGCCAGCAGCGCACCGGCGCTCGACCCCACGAATGCGCGGCGGCGCAGGCTCACTTCACCACCTCGTCGATGGTGATGGTGAGTCCCTGCGCGCCCAGCTTCACCGGACCCAGCGTTCCCATGAGGTCGCCGGCCTGCGGGGTTGCGTTGCCGGTGCGCGAGAGGCGCGCGCCCAGCACCACCTGCTGCTGGCTCGACAGCGCGAACTGCGGCGACATGGCCATGGTGTCGTCCAGCCGGAACTTCGCCGGGAAGCCTTCGGCGGGCACGCGAATGATCGCCAGCGGCATGCGCGGGCCCTGCAGGGCGCGGGCAAAGACGAACAGCGTCGAGCCCGGCGCCGCCGCCTGCGCCTTCAGCGCATCGGCGATGTGCACCTGGCCTTCGACGAATGCGGGGGGGCCGGCAGCGGCAGTGGCCGCAGCAGGCGCGGGCTTGTCGCCGGCGTTCCGGGCACCGGCTTCGGCCTGCGCGATGCTGCCGGCCACCGAGCGCGCCGCGTCCGAGCCGGGCGGCAGCACGGCCTGCAGCCGGCGCCACATGGCGATGGCGGTGGCGAAGTCGCCGCGGTTGAAGGCGGCCGTGCCGGCGAGCGACAGGGCCTTGGGATGCTTCGCATCGAGCTGCAGCGCAGCCGCCACCAGCTCGCTCGGCCGGCCCTCCAGGCTCTTGCCGTTGACCATGGCCAGCGCATCGGCGAAGTCGGCCAGCACTTGCGGGTCGCGCGGCGACAGCTGGGCGGCGCGGTCATACGCTTTCGCGGCCTCAGGCAGCCGGCCGAACGCGACGTAGGAGCGTGCAAGCATGTGCCAGCCGTCGGCATCGTTGGGCTGCGCCTTCAGTTTCTCGGCGAGCCGCTCCACCATGTCTTCCATCTGCTCGCGCGACATCGTGTGCGGCGCATTGGCGGCCGATGGCGCGGACTGCGTGACCGGCACCAGCGCAGCGGGCTTGCCGATGGCGGCGTAGAGGCCCAGCGCGCCGGCCGGCAGCAGCAGCGCCACCACGAGCACCGATGCCAGCGGCGCGCGGCGATCGGACGTGAGCGGCGCGGGATCGGTGGGGTCGCCCACTTCTTCCACCACGCGGCCATGCAGTTCTTCCAGCGCGCGCGCATGCTGCGACGGCAGCAGGGTGCCCTGGGCCAGCTCGGCGTCGAGCTGCGCGAGTTCGTCGCGGTAGGCCACCAGCGGCGAGGGGCCGGTCTGCAGCCGGGCCCCGGGCCGCAGCAGCGGCGGCAGCACGAACAGCAGTGCGCCCGCCAGCAGCAGGGCGACGGTGCTCCAGAAGGCCAGTTGGCTCATGGGCGGGTCTCCTCCTGCGCCAACAGCTCGGCGGCGCGCGAACGCTGGGCGTCGGTGTAGGGCAGCGACTCGCCTTCGTCGCGCGGGCGGCGGCGGCGCAGGATCAGCACGACCACGCCGAAGCCCGCGGCCAGCAGCACGAACGGGCCGTACCACAGCAGCGCCGTGGTGCCCTTCATCGGCGGGCGGTACAGCACGAAGTCGCCGTAGCGCTCGACCATGTAGGCCATCACCTGAGCGTCGGTCTTGCCGGCGCGCAGCTGTTCGCGGATCTGCTGCTTCAAGTCGTTGGCCAGGCCCGAATGCGAGTCGGCGATGGTCTGGTTCTGGCACACCAGGCAGCGCAGCTCGTTGCCCAGCCGCGTGACACGTTCTTCCAGCGCGGGGTCCTGCGCCAGCGGCGCAGCGTCGCCGGCGATAGCCGGCGAGCTGCCGGCGGCCAGCAGCATCACCAGCACGAAGGCGACGGTGGTCGACAGCCAGGAGCGGGCATCCATCCTCATGCGCGGCCCCCCGCCGGGTACGCGCCGCGCGCCGGCTCGCGCTGCTTCGCCTGCCTGGCGAGCCGGTAGCGGCGGTCGGTGGCTGCCAGCAGGCCGCCCAGCGCCATCAGCAGCGCGCCGCCCCAGATCCAGTTGATGAAGGGCTTGACCTGCACGCGCACGGCCCAGGCCTGGTCGCTGATCGCCTCGCCCAGAGACACGTACAGGTCGCGCGTGAACCCGGCGTCGATCGCGGCTTCGGTCATCGGCATGCCCTGCGCGTTGTACATGCGCTTTTCGGGATGCATCACCCCCAGCGGCTCGCCGTCCTGCGTGACGTAGAAGGTGGCGCGCAGGCCGACGTAGTTGGGGCCGGTGTACTCGCCCAGGCTGTCCAGGCGGAAGCTGTAGCCGCCCAGCGTGGCGGTGTCGCCCGGCTGCATGCGCACGTCCTTCTCGACCTCCCAGGTCTTCACCATGGTGACGCCGAACACGAACACGCCGATGCCCAGGTGGGCCAGCAGCATGCCCAGTTCAGACCGCGGCATGGTGCGCGGCAGCTGCGCGATGCGCGCGGCGAGCGGGCCGCGCGCGTTGCGCACGCGGTCGGCCACGGCCGTGAGCGTGGCGCCTGCCACCCACACCGCCAGCAGCACGCCGAAGGCGCTGGCCAGGGAACTGCCGGCAGACAGCGACACCACGGCGCCTATGACAGCGGCGCCCAGCGCCCAGCGCAGGCGGCGCGCCAGGTCGGGCAGCGGCGTGTCGCGCCAGCGCGCGAGCGGGCCGGCGCCCATGAGGAAGATCGCCGGTGCGATCAGCGGGACGAACACGGCTTCGAAGTAGGGCGGACCGACCGACAGCTTGCCGAGCGACAGCGCATCCAGCAGCAGCGGGTACAGGGTGCCGAGCATCACGGCGGCCGCGGCGACCGCGAGCAGCACGTTGTTGGCCAGCAGCATCGACTCGCGCGACGCGGCGGCAAAGCCGCTGCCCAGGCCGACCCGGGGCGCGCGCCAGGCGAAGAGGGCGAGCGAGCCGCCCACCACCGCCACCAGGAAGCCGAGGATGTAGACGCCGCGCTTGGGGTCGGTGGCGAAGGCGTGCACGGAAGTCAGCACGCCCGAGCGCACGAGGAAGGTGCCCAGCAGGCTGAACGAGAACGCGAGGATGGCGAGCATCACCGTCCAGCTGCGGAACACGCCGCGCTTTTCGGTGACGGCCAGCGAGTGGACCAGCGCCGTGCCGGCCAGCCACGGCAGGAAGGACGCGTTTTCCACCGGGTCCCAGAACCACCAGCCGCCCCAGCCCAGCTCGTAGTAGGCCCAGTAGCTGCCCAGCGCGATGCCCAGGGTGAGGAACATCCACGCGACGGTGGTCCACGGGCGCGACCAGCGCGCCCAGGTGGCGTCGAGCCGGCCGCCCAGCAGCGCCGCGATGGCGAACGCGAAGGCGACCGAGAAGCCGACGTAGCCCATGTAGAGCATCGGCGGGTGGAACACCATGCCCGGGTCCTGCAGCAGCGGGTTGAGGTCGCGGCCTTCGGCGGCGCCGGGCAGCAGGCGCGCGAACGGGTTGGAGGTGAACAGCAGGAAGCCGATGAAGCCCGAAGCCAGCAGCCCCATCACGCCCAGCACGCGCGCGACGAACACGCCCGGCAGGCGCCGGCTGAACACCGACACCGCCACGCTCCACACCGCCAGCATCAGCACCCACAGCAGCATCGAGCCTTCGTGGCCGCCCCAGACGGCGGCGATGCGGTATTCCAGCGGCAGCTGCGTGTTGGAGTGGTTGGCCACCACCTGCAGCGTGAAGTCGTTGTTGACGAATGCCAGCGTGAGCGCGCCGAACGCCATGGCGATGAACAGGAACTGCCCCTGCGCCGCCGGCTGGGCCGCCGCCATCCAGGCGGGTACGCCGCGCGCCGCGCCGGCCAGCGGCAGGATGGCCTGCACGAGCGCCAGCATCAGCGCCACGATCAGGCAGAAGTGGCCGATTTCGCCGGTCATTGCTTGTTTCCCGTCATGGGGGAGGTCCAAAGCATGGGGCGTGCCACCGGCTGCGCTGGCTGCGCTGCAGGCGAATGCAGCGCCACACCCCGAAGTTGTTCCCGGAAACGGGAACCTCAGCCCCTCGGCCTTCCCAATTTCTGCTCCCACTCCCACAGCGCCGCCCGCGCCTTTGCGCGGTGCGGCTCGCTCTCGTTGCGCGACAGGTGCAAGTAGCTGCGCATGCCGCCCAGCGCCGTCTCGTAGTCCTGCTTCAGTTCGGCCGCCATGGCCAGGCCGTAGTAGGCGTTGGCCTGCTGCGGCTTCAGGTCGATCGCGGTGCGGAAGAAGGCCAGTGCCGCATCGGCCTGCTTCAGCCCCAGCAGCGCATAGCCCATGTTCACGTGCGCTTCGGGCATGGCGGGCGCGAGTTCCAGCACGCGGTGCAGGGCGGTGACGGCATGGTCGTACTCCTTCGCATGCAGCATCACCACGGCCTGGTGGAAGCGCAGCTTCACTTCGCCCTGCTTCATCTGCTGCTGGTGCTCGGCGCGCGACAGCCTCTGCGGCGGTGCGGCCGCCGGCCCGGCCAGCAACAAGACGGCGGCCAGCGCAGCAGCGATGCCGGCGATGCGCAGCGCGTTCACACCGCCCCTTTATGCGGCGCGATGGTGACGAAGGGTACGCCGAAGAAGGTGAGGAAGGCGATCACGAACACGCCGGTGATCATCAGCGCCCCCGTGCGCGGCGTCACGCGCCACGCAACGCGCGCGTGCACCGCCGCAGCCAGCGCCACCCAGGTGATGAAGGCCCAGGTCTCCAGCGGGTCCCACGCCCAGTAGCGGCCCCACGCGTCCTGCGCCCAGACGGCGCCGGCTATCAGCATGAGACTCTCGAACACCAGCGCGGCCAGCATGAAGCGCCACGCGTAGGCGTCCAGCGTGGCGTCGCCCGGCATGCGGCTGAACCTGCGGTGGCCGGGTGGAGTCGAGCGTGACAACACCACGCCAGCGAGCGCCGTAGCGACCAGCGCGCAGCCGAGGAAAACCTTGCCCAGCAGCACGTGGAACCACAGCACCGACATTTCGTAGGTGGCGGGCAGGTGCGTGTCGCCCGGGTCGGTGGCCAGCATCCAGGCACCCATCACGGCAATGAGCGACATGACCAGCGGCGCGCCGTCTCTCAGCAGCGGCACGCGCCAGCCGGCCAGCCGCCAGGCGATGCCGAGCGTGAACATGCCGCTGGCCAGCACCTCGTACATGCTGAGAAAGGGTCCATGCCCGATGCGCGCCCAGCGCAACGCGATGCCGGCGGCCAGCGCGGCCAGCATCAGGTCGGTGGCTATGGTCCCGCCCCGCCCGAGCCAGGCAAATGCCAGCGCGGCCAGGGCGAGCAGCGCCCCGGCGGCCAGCCACACCTGGTCTGCGTGCAATGCGGCAAAGTTCAAGCGGCCACTCCTTCTTTCACCGGCAGCCAACGCAAGCCGCGTGCCCACAGGTGCCAGGCCATGCCCAGCACGCCGGCGATCGACAGGGCCAGCAGCGGCAGCAGGGTGCGGTCGTAGAAGATGCGGTAACCCATCCAGCCCGAGAGGAACTCGTAACGCAGCGTGCCCGCGCTGGTGCGCGCCACGTCGCCCGGGCGCAGCTCGAAGCGCTGGCCCGCCGCTTCGGCCACCAGCACGGCGTGGGTGGTCTCCGGCGCCAGTGTCCAAGCGGTGCCCTCGGCCACCGGGGGCAGGCGCAGCGAGAACTGCCAGTGGGCCCACTTGTGCACCTGCTGCCAGTCGTTGGCGGGGTACGAGGGCAGCATCACGGCGCCCGTGAGCGGCGAGGCACCGTTGGCCGTCCAGGTCAGCACCGGCGCGAAGCCCTTGTTGTGCGTGGTGTAGAAGCGGTAGCCGCCGATCACCAGCGGCGTGTCGTCGCCGACCGTGCGTTCGCCGCTGCCGGGCAGTTCCACCGTGCTGCGCGTGTGCTCGCGGCGCACGCCGGGTGCATAGCTGACGGTGAAGGGTCCCTGCAGGAAAGCCAGGGCGCGCAGCCCTTCCCCATGCCACGGCCCGCGCTGCGCCGTCTCGACCGCATCGGGGTCGAACTCCTGCCCGCCGATGATCGTCAGGCGGCCGTCGAAATGCGTGAGGCGACCCCACGCCACCAGCAGCAGGCAGGCGAGCAGGCAGCAGTGGAAGACGCCCAGGCCGCCTCGGCGCAGCCTCGGGCACACACAGAGCGCGGCGGCGAGGTTGGCTGCCAGCAGCGCGAGCGGAGCGGCAACCAGGACGGGCGATGCGTCGGGCCGCCATTGCGCCAGGCCAACCGCCCCCGCAAGCAGCGCGAAGCCTGCGACGGTGAGGCGCGGCGCAGCCAGCAGGGCCAGGGCGTTACGGCGCATTCGCACAGTTCTCGTTGCTGTCGCGCATCCAGTCGCGCCCGCTCTGCCCGTTGCCCGGGTTGCCGGCGGAGCCGCAGTTGGTTTCGCCCCAGTTCCCCGGGGTGGCGAAGGACCGGATCTTCAGCACGGCGCGCAGGTAGTACGGCCCGTTGTTGTACGCCGCGCTGGTGTTGTTGCGAACCTGCGTGCCGGCCGGCAACCCCACCTCGGGCCCCACGTCGTTCAGGTTGACGAGGAAGGAGCGGTTCTTCCAGCCGTGCGGCACGGCGATGTGGCACCAGGTGCAACGCACGCCGCCGGAGATCTTTTCGGCGTGGTAGTTGTGCAGGTTGCCGCGGCTGGAGTTGTAGAAGGCGGTGCGCCGGCCGGTGTCGCCGGCGGACGAATAGACCGACGAAACATGGCACTTCAGGCACAGCAGGGTCGAGGCATCCGGGGTGCCGCTGTTGTTGGACCAGGTGCCCTTCAGGATGAAGTTGTTGGTCGAGCCATGCGGCCCCCAGGGGTTCGGGGCGGTCGGCACGACCGTCCCGGCCGCCGTGCTGCTGCCGTGGCAATCGCTGCAGTACATCGTCTGCGCCCCGACATCGGCCGTGAGGCTCCATGGCGCGACCCAGGGCGTGGTGGAGGTGATGCCGCGCAATGCGAGCGTTCGGCCCGTGTTGTCCATCACCGGGTGCCAGGCGCGGTGGTTGCGAACCTGGTAGTCGACCGTGTACGCCTGGCCGGGCGGCGTGCCCTTGAAGGCGCCGGAGTCGGCCACGCCGGCCGCGGGTTCGCCCTTGTGCGTGGCGGGCGCCTGGAACTCCATCGCCTGGTCGGTGTAGCGCGTGACCTGGTTGGTGCCCGAAGGTGTGCCGCCGCCGCTCGAGCCGAGCAGGGGCGGGGTGTCGTAGGCGTAGGTCGAGTGGCACTTCAGGCACACCTGGTATTCGCGGGTCACCCAGGCGCTGCCGACGGCGGTGCTCGCACCCGAGCCGCCGTCGCCGCGCTTGAGTGTGTAGCCGCTGGCGAGGCTGGTGAAGGCATTGCCGGCCCAGCCGGTGGGCTGCACGCCGGTCGTGCCTTTCAACACGCCGGAGGCGATGTTGGTGTGGCCCGCTGCGTGGTTGTGGGCGCCGCCGGCGTCTGGCGTCGTGGGGTTCGCATTGAACAGGCGGTTCTTGATGACGCGGTGCGGGTTGTGGCAGTCGGTGCACTCGACGTGGCGGTTGGCCGTGTTGCCTGCGCCCTTGCCCAGCTTCGCGGGGTCTTCCACGAAGTCCTTGCCGCGTTGGCCGCCGGTGCCGGTGCCGATGTCGTGCACCTCGCTGCCGGCCTGCTGGTCGGTGCTGCGGATCGGCATGCGGCGCGCCAGGGCGAAGTCGCCCTTGATGTTGGGCACCGTGGCGACGCTCGCGAGGATGCTTTCGGCGGCCGTCGAGTGGCACTGGTAGCAGGTCTCCTCGATCGCGGAGTTGCCGCCCGCCTTCGGCGTGGAGGTGTTGTCGGTGCCCTCGCGCAGCAGCCGCCGCGCGCCCTGCACGGTGTGCGTGTCGTGGCAGCTCAGGCAGGCCGCCTTCCACACGGCCATGCCGGTGGGGAACTCGCGCTGCGTCGCCGCGGCGTTGGTGAAGGTCTGCGTGGCGACCGCAGGATTCGCGTGCGCCGACAGGGCCCAGGTCTGGCCCGCCTTGTCGTGGCAGGCGATGCAGATGATGTCGTTGGTCGCGTTGAAGGCGCCGCCGGTGGGCGCCACTTCCTGGAAGCGGTTGGCGCGCAGGAACTTGGCCGGCCCCTTGCTCGCGTCGGTCTCGCGCACGTGCGGGTCGTGGCAGCTCGCGCATTGCACCTGGCCCGACTCCAGCGGAAGCCTCGGCTTGACGCCCGCCGACCGCGTGCCCACGTCGGTGCCATTGGGCGAGCGCAGCTCGCCGTCGGCCAGCGCCAGCGCGGCGTCGTAGGTGAACGAGATCGGGTGGTCGTTGGTGAGGTTCACGCCGAGGTTGCGCGTGAAGCCGGTGGTCGCGCCCGACCCCGCGGGCATGGTGCCGCCGGCGGCCGTGCCCGCCATGCCGATGGTCACGTTCTGCTGGCCGTTGAGCACGTTGACGCTGCTGATCGCCATGGTGCCGTCGTGGCACGACAGGCACAGCTTCGAGCTGCCGCCGGGGCTGGCCGCGAGTTCGGCGGCGCTGGCTTCGATGGAGCTGGAGGTGTAGGTCGTGTAGGCAGCGCCGGAGAGCTTGCGGTTCCACAGGGGCGCCTTCGGGATGTTCTCGGCCGCATGCGGCGTGTGGCAGAACACGCACACCTGCGTCTCGCTGGTCGCCTTCACCGTGCCGGGGCCGGTGACCGACAGGTTGTGCTTGGTGTTGCGCACGTCGGGCACCTTCACCGCGCCGGCCGACAGGGCGAGCGCGCAGGCCAGCAGGGCCAGGAGGTGGCGCACGTTCATTCGCCCCCCAGGAACTGGAACACCGCCACGCGGCCATTGAACATGTCGGCCACGAACACGCGGTTTCGCGTGTCGGTCCAGACGCCGGCGGGCAGGTAGAAGCGGCCGGCCTCGGCGCCGGTGCCCCCCAGCGACAGCAGGAAGCGGCCTTCGCGGTCGAACACCAGCAGCATGTCGTACATCGACTCGATGACGTACACGTTGCCTTCGTCGTCGGCGGCCACGCCCTTGGGCCGCACGAGGTTGCCGACGTACATGCCGCGCTCGCCGAGCTGCAGCGTGGCGCGGCCCTGCGCGTCGAAGCCCTGCACGCGCGCATTGAGCGAGTCGCACACCAGCAGCGTGCCGTTGCTCATCGCCAGGTGCGTCGGGAAGTTCAGTTCGCCCGGCTCGCTGCCGCGGCGTCCCCAGGTGGCCAGGTGCTTGCCGTCGTCGTCGAACACCTTGATGTCGTGCGCGTGCGTGTCGGCGACGAACACGCGCCCGGTCTTCGCGTCGCGCGCGAGGCCGGTCGGGCGCACCAGCAGCCCGCGGCCGAACTCACCGCGCGGCGTGCCGTCGGGCGCCAGCCGGAACACGCGGGCCAGCGTGGCGTCGGCCACCAGCACCTCGCCGCCGCGGCCCATGGCGACGCCGACCGGCAGTTCGAAGCGATGCTCAGCGCTGGCGCGCTCCCACAGGTCCATGCGGCCGTTGGCCTCGTCGAACACGAAGACGGCGGCGCGGCTGCCGTCGGTGACGATCACGCGGCCGGTGGCGTCCACCGTGCCGGCCTGCGGGCGCTGCAGCACCACGGGTTTTTCGTGGGCCTCGTCGAGCCCGACGATGATCTCCAGCAGCCGGCGCCCGGTGGGGCGGTTGCCGTTGGCCGCCTTGAAATTGGTTTCGCCGAGCAACTGGCCGAGGTAGCGGTAGCGCGGCACTTCCTGCGTCTCCGGCGGCGGGAACAGGCGGGCGGACTCGGCCGCGTCGGCCTCCAGCCGCATCACGCGCGGCTCGCTCGCACAGCCCGCGAGCAGCAGGACCAGCAGCAGCGGCGCCAACGCCTTCATTTGGCAGCGCCCTCCATCGACGGAGGTGCCACCAGCAGGATCTGCACGCGCGCCTGCGCGCTGTCGGCCACGTACAGCAGGTTGCCGTCCACGGCCAGGCCCTCGATGCGCCCGAACCGTCCCGGCCCGCCGCCGAAACCGCCTGCTGCCGCCAGCAGCCGGTCGCCGCGGAACACCTTGATGCGCTGGTCGGCGTCGTCGCTCACGAACACCCGGCCGGTGCGATCCACGGCCAGTGCGCGCGGCTGCACCAGCTGCTGCGCGCCGATGGCTTCCACGATATCGCCGGCGGGGTCGAACACCACGACGTGCTGCGCGATGCGGTCCAGCACGTACAGGCCCTGCGGTCCCAGCGCCATGGCCGACACGCTCTGCAGCGCACGGCCGCGGCCGCGATCCAGCAGGCGCGTCACGGCGCCGAGCGGCTCGAACACGGCGATGCGGGCGCTCGCCGAGTCGGCCACCAGCAGTTCGCTGCGGTCTTCCGGCACGGCGATGGCCACCGGCCGCGCCGCATCGATGTCGCTGCGCCAGCGCCGCAGTTCGCGGCCACGCGCGTCGTAGTGCGCCACCGCGCGCTCGCCGGGCAGCGCGAGCCACAGGCTCAAGTCGCTGCCCAGTTGCATCGACGCGCCCTGCTCGACGCCCGAGCCGCTGAAGGGCACGAAGGGAGCCATTGCGTCGCGGCTGCGCTCCATGCGCCACACGGTGCGCGCGCCGGCATCGGCCACCATGACGATGTCGCCGCGCGCGGCCACGCCCACCGGCTGCACGAACGGCACGCGCGGGCCGGGCAAGCCGGTGAAAGGCAGGCGCTGGGGGTCGAGCCGCCAGCCCCCGGTAAGGCTGAGCCACGGCGTCAGCAGCGAGGGCGCCCCTTTCGGCGCGTTCGGGGCCGGTGTGTCCACGGCGCAGCCGCCGAGCGCCAGGCCCGAGGCGAGGATCGCGCGGCGCGTCACCACTTGCCGGGTCCCTTCGTCTCGCTGGAACCGTGGATGGCGCTGGGCAGCCCCGGCTTGCCCGAGTGGCACAGGTCGCAGCGCTCGGTGGACCACGCCACCCGGCCGTTGTGGCACATGCCGCAGAACTTGCCGTTGACGATGTCGTCCATGCGCACGACGTTGGCCCCGGCGCGCATCTTGAAGCCGAGTTCCGAATGGCACACCTTGCACTGGAAGCGGATGCGGTGGAACCAGTGCGGGAACACCACGGGCCGCATGTCCGATTTGCCGCCGTAACGGTTGAGCACCACGTCGCCGTACTCCGCATGCGCAGCCGGCGCCAGTGCGGCCACCAGCAGCGCCAGCGCGATGAGCAGGCGGCGCATCATCGGGCGGGCCTTTCGAGCACCAGCGTGCCGTTGAAGGCCTGATGCTCGGGGCTGCCGCGCTCCACGCTGTGGCAGCGCTTGCATTCGGTGAGCGGGAAAGCCACGGCGCCATGGCACAGGCCGCATTTCTCGCCCTGCAGGATCAGGAACATGTTGATGCGCGTGGCGCCCGCCTTCTGCTGGAACAGCTCGTCGTGGCAGTTGGTGCAGTCCAGCCAGGCGGTGTGCTGGCGGTGCGGGAAGCGCACCATCGGCATCTCGCCCGTGTTCTTCAGCAGCACGTCGGTCGTGCGCAGGTTGACCTTGGTCTCCGGCAGGATGGCGGAGCGCGGCTGGATCAGGCCGCGCTGCAGTGCTTCGACCCAGCTCACCTGGTTGCCGGCCGTGTCGGGGGGCAGCGTGCCCAGCGCCTCGCGCGGCTCCTGCAAAAGGCCGATCGCGGGGCTCGCCGGGTCGTGCAGGCCGTCGGCTGCCAGCGCGAGCCAGCGCGGCGCGTCGGCGAACGCGATCGCCGAAACCAGCAGCAGCGCAAGGGCCAGCAGGCGCATGCTCGCTCAGCCCGGTATGTAGACGCCGGCCGCGCGGATGGCGCGTACCAGTTCGCGCGTGGACTGCTCGAGCGTCTTCACCGCCGCTTCGTGGTCGCGCCGCGCCGCTTCCTGCTCGGCCTGCTGGCGCAAGCCGGCGGCGGCGTTCAGCGCCTGTTCGACCATGGCGTTGGTCGCCGCGGCGCCGCGCTTGTCCTTCAGCAGCACCTGCACCAGCATGCGGTGCGTCTCGTTGCGGTCGACCTCGTATTCGTACTCGGCGGCCTTGCTGGCGAAGTTGAGCGAGCGCACCACGGTGTCGCCGTCGCGCAGCACGCTGATGGCGCCGCGCACGGCCTGGTAGGCCTGGTCGACCACCTGGCGCGCCTCGGCGATGCGGCCGGCCCGCGCGGCATCCGCGGCCTGCACCAGCAGGGCTTCCACGCGCTGCTGCGGCTCGCGCGCCGTTGTGTTCTTTTCCGCCGCCACGCGCTTCAGCGCATCCAGCAGGGCCCGCGTCGACTCCAGGCGGGCTTCGAAGTCGGTGCGCTGCTTGCGCTCGAGGTGCTCGCCGGCGGCCAGGCGCACGCCTTCGAACATGGCGCGCGAGGCTTCGTCCAGCAGTTTCGCGGCGCCTTCGAGCTGGCCCGCACGCAGGGCCTCGGCGGCCTGCTTGTGCAGCTCGCGCGCCCGCGTGCGTTGCGTGGCCGCGGCCGGCGTGCCCGCGGCTTCGACCTGCTTCGCGCCCGACGACGACTCGATCAGCGTGGCGGTGGACGTGAGCTTGCGCTCCAGTTGCTCGCGGTCGGGGGGCAGCCGGGTCTGCGCCGCGGCCGTCGCGGCGCAAAAGCAGATGGCCAACAGGGCACAACCATACCTTCTCATCGTTCACTCCCCATCGTGACAGGCACCGCAAGGCCCGCGGCCTGCAGGGCACTGCGCAACGCGTCGGTGCCCTCGGTCACGTGGCGGATCGCCGCCGGGACGTCGCTGGCGGCCGCGGACTCGCCGCGCTCGAGCAGCGCACGCGCCTGGGCGACGAACCGGCCGACACGCGCCATGGCTTCTGCGCCGGGCTTCAACCGCTCGAGCGCCAGCGGCACCAGCCGCTCGAAGCTGCGGTAGCGCTCCAGCTCGAAGTCGAACTCCTGGCGGGGGCTGGCGAAGCGCCGGTCGTACACCAGCGTCTGGCCCGAAAGGCGCTGCGCGGCTTCCTGCATCAGGCGGTCTTCGCGCTGCGTGGCGCGCGCGCGTTCGCTTGCTTCCCTGGTCGCCGGGTCGGGCACCAGTTGCCGGGCGCGGCCGATCTCCCACAGCGAACCGTGGATCACGGGCTCGGCCTGCTCGTGCTGGCCCGCCGCCACCAGCAGCCGCGCATGGCCCAGCAGCTCGCGCGCGTTGGCGATGTGCTGCCGCGCCGGCTCGCTGGGGCCCGCAAGCACGCGGCCGGCCAGCGGCGACTGGTTGAGGATGCGCTCGACCATCGCGATCTTCTGCTGCACCTGCGGCGCCTGCGCGAGCGCGCCCGTGCAGGCCAGTGCCAGCGACAGTGCGGCGGCCTTCATGCGGTCACTTCGTGGCCGCCGCCGCCGTGGGCGCCTTGGCCTTCGAGTGGCACAGGCGGCACTCGGACACCGGGAACGCCACCTTGCCGTGGCACACGCCGCAGGCTTCGCCCAGCAGGATGCCGGCCATGCTGATCTGGTTGGCGCCCTTCTGCGGCTTGAAGATGGCGGGGTGGCAGTTGGAGCAGTCGAGCCACTCGGTGTGCTGCTTGTGCGGGTACACCACGTCGGGCATCGACCCCTTCACTTCGCGCACGATGTTCAGGTCCATCACCGCCGGCGCGGCCTTGGGGTCTGTGCGGTCGGCGCGCGGCACGATCTTGCCCTGGTTCAGCGACTTGACCCAGTCGACTCGGTTGCCCGCGTTGCTCTTGGGCAGGTCGCCGAAAGCGGTGAGCGGTGGCTGCAGCGCCTGCGTGCCGTCGTTGGCCGGGTCGTGGATCTGGTCTTCCGTGGGCGGCCGGTTGAACAGGCTGGGGCGCAGCAGCCGGTTGAAGGAGTTGACCGATGCCGGCACGGCGGCCACCACCGGCGCAGCGGGTGCCTGCGCAGCGGCTGCCTGCACCGCGGGCGCAGCCGGTGGCGGCCGCACCGCGGCGGCCACACCGGACACCGACATGCCGGATGCCGACATCATGTAGGCCACGGCGCTGAGCAGCTGCGCGTCGCTGAGCGATGCACTGCCGCCGCGCGGCGGCATCGCGCCCTTGCCGGCCTTGGCGCTGGCGACCAGCGAGGGCAGGCCCCCGCCGGAGCGCGCCTTCCAGGCGGCGGTGTCGCCGACCTTGGGTGCGCCCAGCACGCCGGTGCCGTGGCAGCCGGCACAGGCGCTGTCGTAGACCTGCTTGCCGCCTTCGTCGGCGAGGGCGGGTGCCGATTCGAACGCGAGGCAGGCCGCCAGTGCGGCGATGAGTCGACGTGCGCTCATGGCTTGCTCCCCTTCGGCTGCACCAGCGAGTTCACCGTGCTCTCGTGCACCTGCGTGGCCGTGCCCTGCTTGCCCGAGTGGCACATGTTGCAGTTCTCGACGCTCCACGCGACCTCGCCGTTGTGGCAGGCGCCGCAGAACTGGCCGTCGATCACCTTCACCATGTTGATCTCGTTGCCGCCGGCCTTGAACTTGAAGCCCAGGTCCGCGTGGCATACCTTGCAGCGGTAGCGGATGCGGTGGAACCAGTGCGGAAACACCACGGGCCGCATGCCCGCGGCGTCCGAATAGTTGTTGATGACGACGTCGCCGTACTCGGCGTGCGCGTCGCCCGTGCCCAGCAGGCCGGACAACAGCGCCATGCAGGCCGCCAGCGCCAGGAAGAGGGCGCGCAGGCGCCCGGGGGAAGGGGGTGAGTAGTCGTCCATCTTCGGTCTTTCTTGCTCGTGTCCTCGCACGCCGTTTGCCCTCACTCGCCGAAACTGCGCTGCGCACGCAGCACCAGGGCTTCCCGCCGCCGGCCTTCGACCTGCGATATGCGCAGCAGCACCTGCGCCTCCAGCCGGCCCATGCCCCACGTGAGCTGGTTTTCCCACAGTGCTGTCTCACGTTCGGGAACGGTGAGGAAGCTTCCGGGTTGTCTCAGCACATCCTGGGCCAGCTTCAGCCGCGAGGTGAAGACGAGCCGCGGCACGCCGAACAGGCGCTGGTGCCGGTAGGTGATTTCGCCGCTGGCGCCCACGGAAACCGAGCGTTCGCCGGGTGCGGCGAGGCCCAGGCTCGACGCACCCGTGACCTGCAGGGTGCGCTGTACCGTCAGGTCGCCCGTGACCGAGCTGCGGGTGTCGAACTCGAAGCTTCCGGAAAGCTGGAAATTGGCAAGCTGCACGTGGCTGCGGTTTCCCGTGAGTTCGCGCGAGTCGCTGAGCGCGATGCGCGCATAGGCGCTGGCCGAGCCGGCGCTCGCCGTCCACGTGGCCGAAGCGGTGTGCAACAGGGCGCGCTGCGACGGCGGCAGCGCGCCGGGCACCGGCGGCGCGGTCGTGCGGATGTGCGTGGCCGACAGTGTCTGCGACATCTGCAGCACCAGTCCCGAGGTGTCGGACAGCCGGATCGGCCTGCTGAGCGAGTGGCCTGCCTGCGCCTGCAGCTGCGTCTGGGTCTCTTCGACGCCGCTGCCGCTGGCGGTCGATGCCCCCAGCGTCGCGCTGGCGAACGGGTCCCAGCGGATGCCGGCGAACTCGATGCTGTCGCCCTGCCAGCTGGCCCCGCCCGCCCCGCTGAAGCTCTGCGCCGTGCCCGCGTCGCCGCGGGTCAGCGTCGTATGCCCGCTGGCCGACAGGCGCACGTTGCCCGAGACGTTGTACGTGCCGCCCAGCGTCAGGCCGAAGCTTTCCAGGCTGTTGCCCGTCACGTCCTCGCGCAGCATCATGGCGCGCGCCGTGCCCGTCAGCGAGTACTTCTCGCCCTCCGGCTGGTACACGCCGACCGACGACCATTGCAGTACCGCGAGGTCGCTGGGCGCACCGGCCAGCCGGTCCTGGGTGTGGGTGAGGTTCACCGTGGTGTCGACTGAGAGCGCGGGAGCCGGCGTGTAGTTGTGGCGTGTCACCAGGCTCTGGAACATCGTGCTGTCGCCCCCCGAGCGGCGGGCCTGGCTGGCCGACAGGCCCACCGACAGGTCGTTGCCTTTCCAGTGGGCCGCATACTCGCCCGTCAGCACGTCCTGCGACTGCGACTGGCCGCCGGCGACCTGCGAGTAGTGATCGTAGGCGCCGTACAGCCGCCAGCCGTTGCCCACGGGGCGGTAGCGCTGCGAGAAGCCGATGTTGAGCGTGCGGAAGTCCACGGTCGACTGCAGGCCGGTGCCGACGCGGCTGTCGTTGTGCTCGACATGGAGCTCGAAGGGGAAGCGGCTGCGCGGGAACACTTCGAGACGTGCGTTGCCGGTGATGAATTGCTCGGTCGTGGTCATCGCCTCGCGCGGCGCGAACGGGCCGGTCTCGATCGCGCCCGCGCGCGAGGTGGCCGTGCTCAGGCGCAGGATGCCGCCGAGCGTGGCGAACCACGGCTCGAAGATGTAGGTGCGGCCGTGCAGCGAGCCGGTGAGCAGGTGCGACAGCGACGCGCCCTCGTCGCGGCCGCGGCTTGCGCGCAGGTCGTAGGTGAGGGTGCCGCCCAGCGGCACGGGGCCCAGCCAGGGGCCGGCGGGAATCGGGAAGAAGGAGCTCGGCTCCTGCAGGGGGGCCGCGGCCGTGGTGTCCGGCGTTTCGGCTGGCGGGTTATCGACGTCCTGCGCGCAGGCGCCGGCGGCGGCCAGGCATGCAAGCAACGGGAGCCAGGGCCGACTGCGCAAGGGCATCCATGCTCCCGCCCGCCCGGTCAGCGCGGCGCCGGGCCGTCGCCCGGCTTCGCGGCCGTCGCAAGGGGCAGGAAGCGCGACTCGTCGATGCTGGCCGGTGTGGCGCGCCGCAACTGTTCGAGCAGTGCGGTCCAGGCCTGCTCGCCCTTGTCGCGCAGGTACAGCCCGCGCGCGCGTTCGCGCACGGCGTCCAGGGGGTTCAACACCGGCTCGCGGCGGTGTTCCAGCCGGAAGACGGCCACGCCTTCGAGCAGGAACACCGGCTCGCTCAGCTCGCCGGCCTTGAGCTTGTCGACGGCTTGCTGCGCCGCGTCGGGCAGCATGCCGTGGTGCACGTAGCCGAGGTCGCCGCCACGGGCGGCGGAGGCATCGTTGGAATGCAGCTCGGCGAGCTGCGCGAAGTCGGCGCCCGACTTCAGCTTGCGGTGGATGGCGGCGCCTTCGTCGCGGGTGGCGTCCCACTTGGCCTGCGGCGAAGAGGGGTCGACCTTCAGCAGGATCATGCGCACGCGCACCTGCTCGGGCGAGGTGAACTTGTCCTTTTGCGACAGGTAGTATTGCTGCAGTTCGGCCGGCGTCGGGTCGGCCACCTGCTTGGCCTGCTTCATCAGCTGCTCGGTGAGGCTGTCGCGTTCGAGCTTGGCGACGATGCCGGGCAGGAGCTTCTCCCGGTTCGCCTTCCATTGCTCGCTGGCGCGGTAGCGCTGCTCGTAGCCGGCGATGGTCTGCTGCACGGCGGCGGCGTCGGGCTTCAGGCCGCGGCGCTCGGCTTCGCGCGCCACGAGCACCTCGTCGACCATGCCCTGCGCCACTTCGCGCTGCAGGGCCGCCACCGCGTTCTCGGGCGGCTTGCCGTGGTAGAACTTGCCGCGCGCGGCCTGGGCGAAGGCGCTGTCGAATTCTTCCTGCGTGATAACCACATCGCCCACGCGGGCGAAGGGCGCTGCATACGCGGGCGCGCACAGCGCCATCGACGCAGCCATGGCAAGGGCGAGGAAGGGGAACGAGAGGGCTCGGGCCATGGTCACCTCGTGGCGTGGCTGCACTGCGGGGAAAGGGAACGAGCCGGCGGCTGCCGGCTCGAGGTCACTGCTTACTTGATGTGGCAGGCCAGGCAGACGGCGCTGCCGGCATTGGAGATCCGCAGGAACGTGCCGTTGGTCGTGTGCGGGTCGTGGCAGCTGGCGCATTCCACGAACGGTTCGGCTTCGGTCTGGCCGGTGTAGCCGGAACCGACGCCGGCGGCGCGCGTGTACAGCATCATGTCGGTCTTCTGGCGCGTGCCGTTCGGCGCGGCTTCCGTGTCCACCCACCAGACGCGGGTGGTGCCGATCAGGGCGTTCGAAGCGGTCTTGAAGTCGGTGTCGGTTGTCGCGGCCGCCGGAGTGCTGGCCTTCAGCCCGCCGCCGCCGTACTGGATGCCGATGGGGTGGTCGTTACGCAGGTCGACGCCGATGTTGGTGATCAGGCCCGCGCCGATCTTGCCGCCCGTCTGGTTGGCGCCGCTCCAGGTGCCGGCCGCCCAGGTGGCGTCGCCCGCCGTGCCTGATCCGGGTGCGTTGATCACGGCGCTCATGGAGGTCACACCGTCGTGGCACGACAGGCAGGCGATCGAGACCGAGCCGACCGGCGCGGTCTTGCCGTCCAGCGAGGAAGTTCCGAGGCTGTCATAGGTGGTGAACGACGCTGGCAAGGGAAGCGTGCGGTTCCACAGGGGCACGGCCGCGCTGGTGTCGGCGCCGTGGGGTGTGTGGCAGAACACGCAGATTTCAGCGGTGCCGCTGAACTGGTTGACACCCGTGCTGCCGGCCGTGGTGCCCAGGTTGTGCTTGGTGTTCTTGATCTGCGCCGATGCCGGCAGGCTGGTTGCCACACCGGCCACGGCCACGATGATCCCGGCGAGCAGCGTCGCCAGGCCCCTCTTTCCCGCCATTGCTGGCCAATGCCTCCAACCCATATCCGTGCTCCTAGAAAGTTGAATGTGGTCCCGCGCGACGCCCGCGACCTGTACATCCCGACGCATCTTGTGTGCCAGCGCCAAAGGGCCCGATTCGATTGAGCTGCATCAACATTCCGGGGGTTTGGTTCCCGGTTCCGGGAATCCGGGCCCGGGAATTTCCCGAAGCAGGCAAGGCCATATCAACGCGGCGCCACGTTGGCGGCCGGCCGCTGGGCGGTTGCCGCGGGCGCGCTGGGCGGGGTGCCGTATGCATGCGTGGCCGGCAGGCCGGCAGGGCGGAACACTTCCACCTTGCGGAAGAACTGGTCGACCATGTACACGCGGCCGTCGTTGTCCACCGCAATGCCCGCGGGCAGCATGAACTTGGCCGGTGCGTCCTGCGGCGCGCGCGAGCCCACGTCCAGCAGCAGCTGGCCTTCGCGGTTGAAGATCTGGAAGTTGCCGAACGCGCTGTCGGCCACGTAGATGTTGCCCTCGCGGTCGGCCGCGACCTCCTTGGGCCGCGAGAACTGGCCGCTTTGCCGGCCGATGGCGCCGAAGGTCTTGACGAAGCGGCCGTCGCCTTCGAACACCTGCACGCGGAAGTTGCCGCTGTCCACCACGTAGAGCAGGCCGTCGGTGCCCACCACCAGGTCGCGCGGCAGGTTCAGCTCGCCCGGGCCTTCGCCGCGCTTGCCGAATTCGAACAGGAACTTGCCGCTGTCCAGGTCGAGCGCGCGGATCTTGTGGTCGTCGCTGCCCACGCCCCCGGCGTCCACCACGTAGACGCGCTTGCGCGCGGAGTCGACGCCGATGCCCGAAGGCCGGCTCCACTTCAGGTCCTGGCCCAGCGCGCGCAGGAACTTGCCGGCCGCGTCGTACACGTGCACGCGCTTCAAGGTGCCGTCCACCACGTACAGGTTGCCCTGCGCGTCGATGTCCATGCCGAACGGCATGCGCAGCGCGCCCGGGTCATCCTGCCCGATGCGCGAGTGCGTGCGGGCATTCAGGTCATACACGACGATGTGGCGCGCCACCGTGTCGCCTACATAGACGCGGCCGCCGCGCGCTGCCACGCCGTAGGGCTTGGCAAGGCCTTCGCCGGTGCGCACCTCACCCGTCACCATGCGCCGCAGCGACGCGTTGCGGTCGTCCACCACCACGTCGGCGCTGCTGTGGATGGTGCGTTCCCAAACGAAGCGCGCGCGCTCGGGCGGCGGCGGGAAGGTCGGGATCTCGGCCTTCTGCGCCGGTGCGGGCGGGGCCGTCGCGACGCAGCCCGCAAGGCCGAGCGCGGCGCAGATTCCCAATGCTGCGCATGCGAATCGCGCTTTCGAGAATTTTCCGGGCATGTGGGGCTCCTGTCTCCGGTGGGCGGCCGGTGGCGCCGGCTCGCGATGGAGCTGAAACGCAAGCGCCATGCCACCCCCCGGCAGGGCATGGCATCGAAGTTGCACTGGCAGGGCAATCCCGCACCGGAGTTCCCATGTCCAGAGGCTTCCGTACCTTGCTTTCCCTGCCGCTCGCCGCCTGCGTAGCCATCGGCCTGGCCCTGCTGGCCGGCCCCGCCCTCGCCGCGGGCGAGCGTGGCCCCATGGCGCAGCAGACGCCCGCCGCGCTGTACCACAACTACTGTTCCGTGTGCCACGGCGACGCGGGCGACGGCAACAGCCGCGCGCGCGGCAGCCTGAAGCCGCCGCCGCGCGACTTCACCACCCCGCAGTCGACGCAGGAGCTCACGCGCGACCGCATGATCGCGGCCGTGAAAGGCGGCGTGCCCGGCACCGCGATGGTCGGCTGGGGCACGCAACTCACCGAGGCGCAGGTCGTCTCGGTGGTCGACTACGTGCGCAACACGTTCATGCGCGCGAGCACGCAGGACGCGAGCCGCGGCCGCCAGGTGTATGCGCGCGTGTGCTCGGTGTGCCACGGCGACCGCGGCGCCGGCTCGATGTGGGCCAGCCAGAACCTTCGGCCGGCACCACGCGACTTCGCGTCGCCGCAGGCGCGCGCGGAACTCACGCGCGAGCGCATGCTGGCGGCGGTCGCCGCGGGCCGCCCCGGCACCGCGATGCAGGGCTATGCCAGCAAGATGAGCCACGAGGACATGGCCGCCGTGGTGGACTACATCCGCGACTCGATCATGCGCGCCGGCGAGGCCAATGCCGGCATCTCCGGCACGCATGCGCGGGGCGTGCCGCAGCCCGCGGCTTCGCAGCCGGCCGCCCCACAACCCGCGGCGGCGCCTGCGGCGAGCGTGGTGAAGGCCGACATGAAGCTTGCGATGCCGCAAGGACTGAAGGGCGACGCCGCGGCCGGGCGCAAGTTCTACGACGCCAACTGCGCGACCTGCCACGGCACCAAGGGCGACGGCCAGGGCCCGCGCGCGTACTTCATCAACCCGAAGCCGCGCGTGTTCACCAGCGCGGAGTCGCGCGCGCTGTTCAACCGGCCCGCCATCTTCGGGGGCGTGTCCGCCGGGCGCCGGGGCACCGAGATGCCGGCCTGGGACAAGGTGATGACGCCGCAGGAGATTGCCGACGTGTCCGAGTACGTGTTCCGCTCGTTCATCCAGCCCGGGGCTGCCGATGTGGCGAAGCGTCCTTGAGTGGCTGGCCGTGGCCGCGCTGGCGGCCGCGGCAGCACTGGGGCTGGGCGGCTGCGGCGAGAGCCGCGCGAAGGCCGTGGCCGCCGCTGATTTGCCTGCGCCGCCCCCCAGCGCCGAAGTGCTGGAGTTGGGGCGCAAGGTGTACAACTTCCGCTGCTATTTCTGCCACGGCTATTCGGGCGATGCGAAGACGCTGGCCACCACCTACCTGGAGCCCAAGCCGCGTGACTTCAGCAACACGCCGGTGGATGCGCTGCCGCGTTCGCTGATGCTGGCCGTGGTGAAGCACGGCAAGGGCGACACGGCGATGAAGGGCTTCGCCGGCATCCTCGACGACCGCGAGATCGCAGCCGTGACCGACTTCGTGCGCCAGGAGTTCATGGTGAAGAAGGTCGTGAACACGCGCTACCACACGGTGGAAAACGGCTGGCCCAACCACGAGCGCAATGCCGTCGCTTTCCCGTTTGCGCGCGGCGAGATCGCCGTGGACACGGCATGGGAGCTGCTGAGCGAGTCGCAGCAGAAGGGCAAGCGCCTTTTCATGAGCGCGTGCGTCACCTGCCACGACCACGGCAAGGTCAACGACCCGGGCCAGGTGTGGGAGTCGCGCCCGGTCACCTACCCGCGCGATGCGTACTGCACGAGCTGCCACCAGGACGTGCCGCGGTCGGCGCCCTCGGGTGCGCATCCGGCGCGGCCCGCCACGCACACCTTTTCCGAGCCCGACGGCTCGGTGCCGATCCGCCGCCCGGCTGCGGGCGAATCGGTCGCCAGCGGCTACCTGGTGCACGACAAGGCGCCGGTGCTGCACGGCCCGACGCCGCTCGAATCAATGGGCGAACGCCTGTTCCAGAAGAACTGCGCCTTCTGCCATGCCGCCGACGGCACGTCCAAGGGCTGGATCGGCAGCTTCCTCGAGCCGCACCCGCGCGACCTGACGAGTCCGAAGGAAATGCGCGGCATGACGAAGCAGCGCCTGGTCGCGTCGATCAGCAATGGCCTGCCCAACACTTCGATGCCCGCTTGGAAGGAGGTGCTCGAGCCCGCGCAGATCGATGCGCTGGTGGCCTATATCAACAAGGCCTTTTATCCGGTCGAAGGAGTCGGACAGCGCTAGGGTTGTAGCTTTCCTGAACCAGAATGAACGCAGAAGACGCAGAAGAAATGCAAAAGACGCAGAAGTAAATCCAAGTCTTTGGATCCCCTTCTGCGTCTTTGGTATTTTTTCTGCGTCTTCTGCGTTGAGGACTCCTCCCGAAGGCACTCCCCCCCCAAAAAAATGCCCGCTCGAAAGCGGGCAACAAACAGCACAACGGAGGAAAGCTCTACTTCGCGGCTGCCAGCAGGAAGTCGACAGCAGCGCTGATCTCGTCGTCGGTCAGGGCGGCATTGCCGGCCTTGGGCGGCATCGCGCCCTTGCCCGTCTTCACCGTGGCAACCAGGGTCGCCTTGCCTTGCCCGATTCGCGGGGCCCAGGCGGCCTTGTCGCCCAGCTTGGGCGCATTGGCCACGCCGGTTGCATGGCAGGCCACGCAGGCCTTCTCGTACACGGCCTTGCCGTCGGCAGCCATCGCAACGCCCGCCACACCCATGGTCATGAGGGCCACGAGGCCCTTCGCAATCATCGTCATCTCACGTATCTCCAGTAGTGGTTGATCCCGCGGGTGCCCGATGCAAGGCCCGTGCCGGGGCGTAAGTGCGCGCCACCATTGGATTTGGTGGCCGCCGGGCTCCCGCGTTCCGGAATGGGAGATTGCCGTTTTCTTGCGTTTGGGAAGTGTTTGGCCGCCCGGCCGGTGCTCCAATCCCTGCATGAAATGGCCCGCCGGGATGCTGTTGCTCGCCTTCATTGCCGCCGGCTGCGAGAACGCGCACCGCATCCCGCGTGAATACCACCCGATGGCCGCCGCCAACGACCCCCTGCGCATGCAACGCGACCGCGAGATGAACAGCCGCTGGCAGAATCGCCCGCTGAGCGAGCTGCTGGGCACGCTGGGCACGCCGCAGACGGTGTTGACCATCCCCGGGGGCGGCAACCCGCCGGGCTTCGCCGTCATCTACGGCATCGACGCGCGCTCCGGCTGCATCGATGCCTTCGCAGTGAACATCGAGTCCAACCCGCAGGTGCGGATGTACGTGTGCCGCTAGGCCAGCCTAGGCGTCGCCGCGCGCGATGCCCAGCAGGTAGGCGCCGTAGCTGCTCTTGGCCAGCGGCTCGGCCAGTGCGGCGAGCTGTTGCGACGTGATCCAGCCGTTGCGCCACGCCACTTCTTCCGGGCAAGCCACCTTCAGCCCCTGCCGCTGCTCCAGCGTGTGGATGAACTGCGAGGCTTCCAGCAGGCTGTCGTGCGTGCCGGTGTCCAGCCACGCGTAGCCGCGGCCCATGGTCTGCACGTTCAGCTGGCCCATCTGCAGGTAGCGCTGGTTCACGCTGGTGATCTCCAGCTCGCCGCGCGCCGAAGGCTGCACGGCGGCGGCGATGTCGCACACCTGCGCGTCGTAGAAGTACAGGCCGGTGACGGCGAAGTGGCTCCTGGGCTGCGCCGGTTTCTCCTCGATGGACAGTGCGCGGCCCTGCGAATCGAAGTCGACCACGCCGTAACGCTCGGGGTCCTTCACGTGGTAAGCAAACACGGTGGCGCCCTGCGTGCGCGCGCCGGCCTGCTGCAGCAGGCCCACCAGGTCGTGGCCGTAGAAGATGTTGTCGCCCAGCACCAGCGCGCTGGGCCGTCCGGCTATGAAGTCGCGGCCGATGATGAAGGCCTGCGCCAGCCCTTCCGGCCTGGGCTGCCGTGCGTACGAGATGCGCATGCCCCAGCGCTCGCCGTCGCCCAGCAGCTGCTCGAAGCGCGGCGTGTCCTGCGGCGTGCTGATCAGGAGCACGTCGCGGATGCCGGCGAGCATCAGCGTGGTGAGCGGGTGGTACACCATCGGCTTGTCGTACACCGGCAGCAGCTGCTTGGAAATGGCCAGCGTGGCCGGGTGCAGGCGGGTGCCGGCACCGCCGGCGAGGATGATGCCCCGGCGGGCTTGGGAAGGGGTCGTCATGTCGGTGTTGCGAGTTCGCGGGCCACGGCCGCCACGCCATCCTGCCACGGCGGCAGGGCCAGCCCGAAGGTGCGGCGCAGCTTCGAGGTATCCAGGCGTGAATTGGCCGGGCGGCGCGCCGGCAGCGGGAACTGCGACGTGGGCACCGCGCGGATGCGCTCACCGGAGGCCTTCAGCGTCGCGCCCGCCGCGACCGCCTGTGCCACCGCGAACGACGCGTAGGCGTGCCACGTGGTTTCGCCGGCCGCTGCCAAGTGGTAGGTCCCCGCATGCTGCGCGCCGGCCTGCCGCAGCACGTGCGCGGTGACGTCGGCGACCAGCGCTGCGCGTGTCGGGGCGCCCCACTGGTCGTCCACCACGTCCAGCGTTTCGCGCTGCGCCGCCGCGCGCAGGATGGTCTTCAGGAAGTTGCGCCCCCACGCGTCGAACACCCAGCTGGTGCGCAGGATCAGATGTCGCGTGCAAGTGGCCGCGATGGCCTGCTCGCCGGCGAGCTTGCTGCGGCCGTAGGCGTTGACGGGCGAAGTCGCATCGTCCTCGCGCCAGGGCCGCGTGCCGGTGCCGTCGAACACGTAGTCGGTGGAGTAGTGCACCAGCCATGCGCCGGCGCCCTGCGCTTCGCGCGCCAGCACCTCGCAGGCCGTGGCGTTGATGGCGAAGGCGAGAGCGGTTTCCTGCTCGGCGCGGTCGACGGCGGTGAAGGCCGCTGCGTTGACGATGGCCTGCGGTGCCACGCGTCGTACGGTCGCCGCCAGCTCGTCGGGCTTCGCAAGGTCGCCGCCGCCTTCGCGCTCGAGCGCCACCACTTCACCCAGCACCGACAGGCTGCGCCGCAACTGCCAGCCGACCTGGCCCGAAGCGCCCAGCAACAGGATCTTCATGCCGCTTTGGCCAATCCCTTGTACTGGCGCTCCACCCACTGCCGGTAGCTGCCGCTGGTGACGGACTCCACCCAGTCGGCGTTGGCCAGGTACCACTCGATGGTGGCGCGGATGCCCTGCTCGAAAGCCACCGCGGGGCGCCAGTGCAATTCCGCTTCGATCTTGCGGTCGTCGATGGCGTAGCGGCGGTCGTGGCCGGGCCGGTCGGTCACGTGCTTCACCAACTGTGCATGCGGCGCGCCATGGGCCTGTGGACGCAGTTCATCCAGTACCGAGCAGATCGTGTGCACCACCTGCAGGTTGGTGCGTTCGGAACGCCCGCCGATGTTGTACGTCTCGCCCACGCGGCCGCGCTCGAGCACGGCTTCGAGCGCCGAGCAATGGTCGTCCACGAACAGCCAGTCACGCACCTGCTGTCCGTCGCCATACACCGGCAGCGGCAGGCCGCGCAGCGCGTTGTGGACCATCAGCGGGATCAGCTTTTCGGGGAACTGGCGCGGCCCGTAGTTGTTGGAGCAATTGGTGATGAGGGCGGGGAAGCCGTAGGTGTGGTGCCACGCGCGCACGAAGTGGTCCGACGCCGCCTTGGAAGCCGAATACGGGCTGTTCGGCTGGTAGGGGTGCGTCTCGCTGAAGGCCGCTGCATCGGGGGCCAGCGAGCCGAACACTTCGTCGGTGGACACGTGCACGAAGCGGAACGCGGCGGCGGCCCCAGCATCGAGCGCGCGCCAGTAGGCCAGCGCCTCCTGCAGCAGCCCCAGCGTGCCCATGACGTTGGTGCGCGCGAAGGCCAGCGGGTCGGCGATGGAGCGGTCCACGTGGCTTTCGGCCGCGAAGTTGACGATGGCGCGCGGCTTGTGTTCGGCCAGCAGCTTCGCCACCAGCGCTGCGTCGCCGATGTCGCCGCGGCAGAAGTGGTAGCGCGCGTCGCCCTGAACCGCCGCCAGGTTGCCCGGATGGCCCGCGTAAGTGAGCAGGTCCAGGTTCAGCAGCGGCTCCTGGGACTGCGCGAGCCAACGCAGTACGAAGGCCGAGCCGATGAACCCGCAACCCCCGGTTACTAGAATCATGGGAAGTCCGTTTATCCAGAGCTGTACTTGGTCCAACCCATTGTAAGTGCACACCCTCCAACGCCCCTCGTGAGCGTCTCGGTGGTGAGCCACGGGCAGCGCCAGATGGTGCAGGGGCTCCTGGGGCAGCTGGTGCAGCAGCGCGACCCGCGCGTGCGTGAGGTGATCGTCACGCACAACCTGCCCGCGCAGGCGCTGGCCGAGCCCGCCGGCGGGTGGCCTTTCCGCCTGGTCGAAATCTTCAACGAGCAGCCCGCGGGGTTCGCCGCCAACCACAACCGCGCGTTCGAAAGTGCCGCAGGCGAATTCTTCTGCGTGCTCAATCCCGACATCGAACTCACAGACCCCGCCATCTGGCAGCGCCTGGTGGAAGCGGCCAGCAGCCCGGGCGTGGGTTGTGCCTACCCGCGCCTGGCCAACCCCGACGGCTCGCCGCAGGACCACGAGCGCGAGGCCGTCACGCCGCTGGCGCTGCTGCGCCGCCACCTGCTGCGCCGGCCGCAGCGCCACACCGACTGGGTGAGCGGCGCCTTCTGGCTGGTGCCGGCCGGCGTGTGGCGGCAACTGGGCGGGCTGGACGAAGGCTTCTTCATGTATTGCGAAGACACCGACTTCTGCCTGCGGCTGCAACTGGCCGGCCTGCACTTGCGGCGCGCCGACACCGAAGCGCGGCACGTCGCGGCACGCGCCAGCCGCAAGCCAGGCCTGCGCATGGCCCGGCATGTACGCAGCCTGTTGCGGCTGTGGCTCAGGCCGCCGTTATGGCGCTTCCTGGCCGGCCCGGCAAAAGCTCGACAATAGCGGCCGATGCTGTTCCTGCTGATCCTTTGCTGCGCCACGGCTTTCGTGGCCACGGCCATGCTGGTGCGCTATGCCCGCGAGCACGCGGGCCGCTACGGCACCGAGGTTCCGCAGCGCTTCCACACCGGCGACGTGCCGCGCCTGGGCGGCGTCGCCATGCTGATGGCGTGCACCGTCGGCTGGGTCTGGATGGTGTTGTCGGACCGGTTCCGCCTGCCCAACCAGATCCGCATCGACCTGCTGGCCGCAGTATCGCTGTGGCTCGCCACGGCGATACCGGTGGTGGGCGGCATCGCCGAGGACCTGACGCAGCGCCTGCCCGCCCGCTACCGCCTGCTTCTGACCGTGTGCGCCGCCGTGCTGGCCGTGGGCATGCTCGACCTGTGGGTGCCGCGCCTGGGCTGGGCGCCGCTGGACGCGTGGTGGGCCGCCACGCCGTGGCTGGGTGTGGCGCTGGCGGTGGTGGCCATCAGCGGGCTGCCGCACGCCTTCAACCTGATCGACGGCTACAACGGGCTGGCCGGGCTGGTGGCGCTGATCTGCTCGTTCGCCGTGGCCTATGTCGCCCTGCAGGTGGGCGACCGGCAGCTCGCCGGCATGGTGCTGGCGCTGGCCGGCGGCACGGCGGGCTTCCTGCTGTGGAACTACCCGCGCGGCCTGATCTTCGCGGGCGACGGCGGCGCCTACCTGTGGGGCGTGGTCATCGCGGTGGCCACCGTGCAGCTGGTGATGCGCTACCCGCAGGTGTCGCCGTGGTTCCCGGTGCTGCTGCTGATCTACCCGGTGTGGGAGACGCTGTTTTCCATCTGGCGCAAGCTGGTGCGCGGCCAGTCGCCCGGCGTGGCCGACGCGCTGCACTTCCACCAGCTGATCTACCGGCGCATCGTGCGCGAGGTGTTCCACGACGACGAGGCGCGCCGCATGCTGATGCGCAACAACCGCACTTCGCCGTACCTGTGGGGCTTCACGCTGCTGACCGTGGTGCCGGCAGTCCTGTTCTGGCACAACACCGCGGTGCTGGTGGCCTTCACTGCGCTGTTCGTGGTGAGCTACGTCTGGGTGTACGTGAGCATCGTGCGGTTCCGCTCGCCCCGGTGGTTGAAACTGCGGCAGTAACAAGGCGTGAATATTAGCCACCCCGCGCGAATACTTGGATTCCCGGGTTGGGTTCTTCGGGGCACAACCGTAAACTCAGCTGTTCAGCCGCAGGGGATGTAACGATGCCATTGGAATCCTGGAGCGATTCGCAGATCCGCAACCAGCTCGACTACAACGAAGGGGCGGACGAGTACGAATGGAGCGGCAACACGATCACGTTTGCCTTCCCGACCTCAGCCGCCGCGATGTTCGCTTTCGACGAGTCGAACGACCCGGACCTGTCCGAGCTGGTCGGCTTCAGCCCGGTGCTGGATGCCGCCATGCAGAACCTGCTGCGCATCGCGTTGCAGCTCTGGGACGACCTGATCGCGCCGAACTTCAGCGAGATCACCAACGTCGCGAGCCTGAACGACGCGTTCGACGCCGACATCGAAATCGGCTTCACCGACACGGCCATCGAGTTCGCGCACGCCTACTTTCCCGATGCCGGGTCGCTCTGGCTCAGCAGCGACTACAACGACCCCGACGACGTCAACAACCTGCTGGCCGCGCCGGTGGGCAGTTACGGCTTCTCGACGTACGTGCACGAGCTGGGCCACGCGCTGGGCCTGGACCACCCGGGCGACTACAGCCAGGGGGGGCCGTTCTACTACCAGGACTCCACCGTCTACACGATCCTGTCGTATTACGGACCGGGCCTGTCGGGCTCCGAAGAAGTGGCCGACGCCGACTGGACCAACGGCGACGGCGTGCACGAGGTACAGACGCCGCAGCTGCACGACATCATGACGATCCAGTCGATGTACGGCGCATCGACCACCACGCGCACAGGGGCCACCACCTACGGCTTCAACAGCAACATCACCGGGCTCGTGAGCGCTGTGTTCGACTTCAGCATCAACGAGAACCCGATCGTCACGATCTTCGACTCGGGCGGCACCGACACGCTGGACCTGAGCGGCTGGACGAACAACAGCCAGATCACGCTGCTGTCGGGCGAGTTCTCGTCGGGCAACGGCATGACGAACAATATCGCCATCGCCATGAGCGCCACCATCGAGAACGCGGTGGGCGGCGGCGGCAACGACGAGATCGTCGGCAACTCGTCGGCCAACCAGCTCACCGGCGGCGCAGGCAACGACAACATCCAGGGCGGCACCGGCAACGACACCCTCACGGGAGGCGCGGGCAACGACTACATGAACGGCGAGGCCGGCACCGACCTGGTGGTGCTGGGCGCGGACTATTCCACCTACACGATCACCCGCAACCAGCAAAACGGCGCGTGGACGCTGGTGTCGGCCTCCACCGGCACCGACACCGTGCTGGGCGTGGAGAGCTTCCAGTTCACCGACGGCACGCGCAGCGCCGACCAGTTGCTGCCGTCGGACACCACGGCGCCGACGCTCGCCAACGTGACGCCGGCCGACGGGTCCGCCAGCGTCGCCACCAACACCAACTTCGTCTTCAGCTTCAGCGAAGTGGTACTGGCCGGCACGGGCGACATCATCATCTACCGCGGCAACGGCATGGCGGTGGCGACGATTTCGGTCACCGACACCAGCCAGGTGACCTTCGACGGCACCACGGTGACGCTGAATCCCGGCGCCAGCCTCGACCCCGCGACCGCGTACTACATCAACATCCCTGCAGGTGCCATCGAGGACGCTGCGGGCAACGACTACGCCGGTATCACCAGCCAGACGGCGCTCAACTTCACGACAGCGTCCAGCGTCATCACCGGCACCTCGGGCGCCGACACGCTCGAAGGCACTGAGTCGGCCGAGACGATCAATGCGCTGGCCGGCAACGACACGGTGCAGGGCAAGGGCGGCAACGACATCATCGACGGCGGCACCGGCATCGACACCGCCGTGTTCAGCGGCGTGCGTTCGGCCTATGCGCTCACGGTGGGCGCCTCCATCACCGTCGACCACCAGGGCGGCGCGGACGGCTCCGACACGCTCGACGGCATCGAGCGCCTGCAGTTCTCCAACATCAACCTGGCATTCGACATCGACGGCAACGCCGGCATGGTGGCGCGCATCCTGGGCGCGGTGTTCGGGCCTGCGGCCGTGCAGCAGGAGGCATGGGTCGGCATCGGACTGGACCTGGCCGACGGCGGCATGTCGTACGCGGCACTCACCGACCTGGCGCTGGACCTCGTGCTCGGGGCGTCGCCGACGAACGCTCAGGTGGTCACGCTGCTGTACACCAACGTGATCGGGCATGCGCCCGATGCAGCGGCACTGGCGCTGTACACGGGCTGGCTGCAGGCGGGCCACGGCACGCAGGCCGGGCTTGGCGTGCTGGCGGCCGAGACCGGCGAGAACGCGTCGAACATCGGGCTGACTGGCTTCGTCACGGCAGGGCTGGAGTACCTCTGACGCCCCGTCATTCCCGCGAAGGCGGCAATCCATGGCATCCGGAAGCTATGGATCCCCGCCTTCGCGGGGATGAAGTCACTCAAGGGATTCCCCCGGCTTGCCCTAATTCACCGGATCGTTAACAGTTGACGGGTATGCAGTGGCCTGCCCGATTCGACGACGTCCAGCAGCTCGAGGAGGTCATGAGCCGGCCTTCGCCTGCGCTCGAAGCCGCCCTGGCGCGCGTGCCCGGCGACCTGATGGTGCTGGGCGTGGGCGGCAAGATGGGGCCTACTCTGGCGCGCATGGCCAAGCGGGCATCGCCCGAGCGCCGGGTGATCGGCGTGGCGCGGTTTTCCGAATCGGGCCTCAGCGACAAGCTGCAGGGGCAGGGCATCGAGTGCATCGAAGCCGACCTGCTGTCGCGCGAAGCGCTGGCCGGGCTGCCCGACGCGCCCAACATCGTCTTCATGGCGGGCCGCAAGTTCGGCTCCACCGGCAGCGAATGGCTCACCTGGGCCATGAACGCCCACGTGCCGGCGCTGGTAGCCGAGCGTTTTGCGCGCTCGCGCATCGTCTCGTTCTCCACGGCTTGCGTGTATCCCTTCGTGAGCACAGCGGGGCCGGGTGCGCCGGAGAGCCTGCCGCCGACCGCACCCTCGGGTGAATACGCCAATTCGTGCGTCGCTCGCGAGCGCATGTTCCAGCACTTTTCGCACCAGTACGGCACGCCGGGCCGGCTGCTGCGGCTGTCGTACGCGATCGACATGCGCTACGGCGTGTTGCACGACGTGGCGCGCAAGGTGCTGCAGCGCGAGCCCATCGATCTCGCCATGGGCCATGCCAACGTCATCTGGCAGGGTGAGGCCAACGACTGGTCGCTGCGTGCGCTGGCCCATTGCGAGACGCCGGCATCGCCGCTCAACATCAGCGGCCCGCGCGTGAGCATCCGCGAAGCCGCGCTGGCCTTCGGCCAACGCCTCGGCATCGAGCCGGTGCTGACGGGCAGCGAAGACAGCAGCGCCTGGCTGGTCGACTGCAGCGAGGCCTTCCGCCTGTTCGGTGAGCCCCAGGTCACGCTGGAACGCATGGTCGACTGGACCGCCGACTGGCTGCAGCGCGGCGGTGCGAGCCTGGGCAAGCCCACGCACTACGAAGCGCGCGATGGGAAGTACTGATGCACTGGTCCGACCTTCCCGCCGAACCGCTGGCCGTGCTGCGCCGCGGCGCCGTGATACCCGCCCACCTGCTGGCACTGGATGCCGGGCGGCGCCTCGATGAGCGCCGCCAGCGCGCGCTGACCCGCTACTACCTCGACGCGGGCTCGGGCGGCGTGGCGGTCGGCGTCCATTCCACGCAGTTCGCCATCCGCGACGTCGGCCTGTACCAGCCGGTGCTCGAACTCGCGATGCAGGTCGCGAGGGACTGGGAGCCGCTGGGCGGGCGCCGCCCGCTCTTCATGGTGGCCGGGCTGGCCGGGCGCACGCAGCAGGCTGTGAGTGAAGCCAAGCTGGCGCAGGGCCTCGGCTACCACGCTGTCCTGCTCAGCCTGGCTGCGATGAAAGGCGCCGGCGAGGACGAGTTGATTGCACACTGCCGCGCGGTGGCCGACGTGATGCCGCTGGTGGGCTTCTACCTGCAACCGGCCGTGGGCGGCATCCACCTGCCGGCTTCGTTCTGGCAGCGCTTTGCCGCCATCGACAACGTGGTGGCGATCAAGATGGCGCCCTTCAACCGCTACCGCACGCTCGACGTGATCCGCGGCGTGGTCGCGGCGGGCGCCGAGCAGCGCATCACGCTGTACACCGGCAACGACGACCACATCGTGGGGGACCTGATGGCGCCCTTTACCCTGGTGCGCGACGGCGAGCCGGTCACCGTACGCATCAAGGGCGGGCTGCTTGGGCATTGGAGCGTGTGGACGCGCGCGGCGGTGCAACTGCTCGAGCGCATCCACGCCGCCGTCGATGCCGGGCCGGTGCCGCCGGACCTGCTGGCCCTGGACGCGCAAGTCACCGACTGCAACGCCGCGCTGTTCGACGTGGCGCACGACTTCCACGGCTGCATCGCCGGCTGCCACGAGGTGCTGCGCCGCCAGGGCCTGCTGCTGGGCACCTGGTGCCTGGACCCGGCCGAAGGCCTGGGCGAAGGCCAGGCCGCGGAGCTGGCGCGCGTGGGCAGGGACTATCCCCATTTGACCGACGACGCCTTCGTGCAGGAGCATAGTGCGCGCTGGCTCGGTTGACAGGCAGTTGGCTTTAATTAACCATTTAGAGAATTAAACAGGAGACCCACCATGCACAAGCGCCATTTCCTCCTTGCCACCCTCGCGCTGGCCATCGCCGCGCCGGCCGCCGCCCAGCAATGGAAGCCGGCCAAGCCGATCAACCTGATCGTGCCGTGGGCCGCCGGCGGCTCCACCGACCAGGTGACGCGCGTGACCGCGGCCGAGCTGGAGAAGGTGCTGGGCCAGAAGATCATCATCGTCAACCAGCCGGGCGCCTCCGGCTCCATCGGCACCAAGAACGCCTGGGAGGCACCCAAGGACGGCTACACCTGGGCCGCGGGCGCCGCACAGGACCTGGGCGTGTACCAATCGCTCGGCATGCTGGACGTGCCGGCGAAAGACTGGCACCTGTTCCTGAGCGTCGCCAACATCCCCGTCGTGGGCGTGAACCCGTCCACGCCGTACCAGACCATCGGCCAGCTGCTCGACGCCATGAAGGCCAAGCCGGGCGAGATCAAGGTGGCGACCGCGGGCGTCACCTCGGGCGGCCACAACGCCATGGAGGCCATCTCGCGCGCCACCGGCGTCAAGTACCGCCACGTCACCTACGACGGCGGCAACCCGGCGGTGGTCGCCACCGTGTCCGGCGAAACCGAAGTCACCACGCAGCTCGCCGTGGAGCAGGCCGAGATGATCCGCGGCAAGCGCATCCGCCCGCTGGCCACCGTGTCGGACCGCGCGATCGAGATCGAGGGCTTCGGCTCCATCCCGCCGATCAGCGGCGCCATCCCGGGCTTCAAGGCCCCGGCCAACTACTTCGGCATCTTCATCCCCAAGGGCGTTCCGGCCGACGTGGTGGCGACCGTGCAGAAGGTATGGACCGAGAACATCGCCAACAACGCCGCCATCAAGGCCTACGCGGTGAACCGCGGCGCCCTGTTCGCGCCGGTCGCGGGGGACGCCGCACTGGCCGCCGCCATGCCGGCGATCCAGGCCAATGCCTGGCTGCTGCACTCCACCGGCAAGACCAAGGTAGCGCCCGACACCGTGGGCATCGCCAAGCCTTGAGCATCGAAGCCGACCCCGCGGTCGAGGTATCCGCACGGGCCGACCTCGGGTCGGCCTGCGTGTGGATCGCCTTCGGGCTTGCGGTGGCGGTCGGTTCCTGGCGCATGGACCGGCTGGAGAACCTGCACATCAACAAGTACGAGATTCCCGGGCTGGTGCCCGGTTTGCTCGGCGCGGCGATCGTGGTACTGGGCATCGTGCTGGCGTTGCGTTCGGTGGCGCGCGGCGCGCTGCGGCCGGGCCAGGCGGCCGCCGAAGCCGCGCCCGGCGAGCGCAGCTACATGGCCCTGGTGCTGGGCGCCATGCTGCTGTATGCGCTGGTGCTGGTCGGCCACGGGCTGCCGTTCTGGCTGGTGACTGGTGCGTTCATCACTGCCTTCATCTTCTTCTTCGACCGCGAGCGGCAGGCCGCACTGGGCCGAAGCACCGCACGCCAGCTGCTGCTGGCCGCCACCTGCGGCGTGGTGACGAGTGCCGTTGTGAGCCTGGCGTTCCAGGAAATCTTCTACGTGAGGCTGCCCTAGGCGCAAAGCATGTTCCAGGGCCTCATCGCGTTCGGCCACTCGCTGGGCAGCTTCATGACGCCAACCAGCATCGCGCTGGTGCTGGCCTCGTCGCTGGTGGGCGTGGTCATCGGCGCGCTGCCGGGCCTGACGGCCACCATGGGCGTTGCGCTCATGACCACGCTGACGCTCAAGCTGCCGTCCAGCCAGGCGCTGCTGGTGCTGATCTGCACCTACGTGGGCGCCATCTACGGCGGCAGCCGCAGTGCAATCCTGCTCAATATCCCGGGCACGCCGGCCTCCGCGGCGTCCTGCCTCGACGGCTACGCGCTGGCGCGGCAGGGCATGGCCGGGCGCGCCATGGGCATCGCGACCACCGGCTCGGTGCTGGGCACGCTGATCGGCATGTTCTTCCTGGCACTGTTCACGCCGCTGCTGGGCGAGGTGGCGCTGAAATTCGGTGCCTACGAATTCTTCTGGCTGGCCGTGTTCGGCGTGATCATCTCGGCCACGCTCACGGGCGCCGACCCGCTGAAGGGCTGGATCGCGGGCTTCGCCGGCCTGTTCATCGCCACCATCGGGCAGGACGGCATCCACGCCTACGAGCGCTTCAACTTCGGCAATCGCGACCTGGCCGGCGGCATCTCGCTGGTGCCGGCCCTGGTGGGCGCCTTCGGCTTCGCCGAGATCCTGGTGGCGATGAACGAGAAGCGCCCGCCGGTGAAGGTGAACGCGCTCGACTCCGTCATCCCCAGGCTGCGCGACGTGTTCCGCTACTGGCGCACCATCATCCGCTCGGGCGTCATCGGCACCTTCATCGGCATCGTGCCCGGCGTGGGCGAGGACGTCGCGGCCTGGTCCTCGTACGCCGCCGCCAAGCGCGCGAGCAAGGAGAAGGAGCAGTTCGGCAAGGGATCGGTCGAAGGGCTGATGGCCGCCGAAACCGGTGACAATGCCTGCGTGCCCGGCGCCATCATTCCCGTGCTCACGCTGCAGGTGCCGGGTTCGGCGCCGGCCGCCGTGCTGATGGCCGCGATGCTGATCCACGGCGTGAAGCCCGGGCCGATGATCATGATCGAGTCGCCGCAGTTCGTGTACGACGTGGTCGCCATGATGATGCTGGCGACCATCGGCATCCTGATCTACGGCCTCACGCTCACCAGGTTCCTGGTGCAGGTGCTGCGCGTTCCCACGACCATCATCGTGCCCATCATCCTGGTGCTGTGCACCATCGGCACCTTCGCGCTCGCCTCGCGCCTGTTCGACATCTGGGTGATGGTGGCCTTCGGCATCGTCGGCTTCGTGCTGCGCCGCTTCGGCTACCCGATGGCACCGCTGGTGCTGGGCATCGTGCTGGGCGACCTGCTCGAGAAGAACCTGCGCCGCGGCCTGGTGCTGTCCGACGGCGACCTGGCGCCCTTCTTCACGCGGCCGATCTGCGCCGTGCTGGCCGCGACCATCCTGGCCGTCCTGCTGCTGCGCCTGCCCATGGTGCGCCGCCTCTTCGTCCGCAAGCCACCGGTGACCGCATGAAAATCGCCCTGTGCAACGAGGTCCTGCAGCCGCTCGCCTTCGACCAGCAGTGCCACGTCGCGGCTGCTCTGGGTTACGACGGGCTGGAAGTGGCGCCCTTCACGCTCGCGCCCGACCCGATGGCGCTGTCCGATGCCGACGCGGCGGTATACCGCCGCATGGCCAAGGACCAGGGGCTCGAGATCTGCGGCCTGCACTGGCTGCTGGTCGCCCCGGCCGGGCTTTCCATCGTGGCGGACGATGCGGCGTTGCGAGAGCGCACGGTGGCCGTGATGGAACGCCTGGTCGACCTGTGCGCGGTGCTGGGCGGCCAGTACCTGGTGCACGGCTCGCCCAAGCAGCGCAGCGTGCCGCCCGGCGTGTCGCGCGAAGCCGCTTGGTCGCGCGCCCGGGACTGCTTCGCGCGGACGGCGAAGCGCGCCGAGGCGGCAGGCGTCACCTACTGCGTCGAGCCGCTGGCGCCGCGTGAGACGGACTTCATCAACACCGTGGCCGAAGCCGTGCGGATGGTCCGGGAGGTCGCATCGCCCGCCCTGCGCACCATGATCGACTGCAGCGCCGCGGGCGCGGCTGAAGCCGAGCCGGTGCACGAACTGCTGGCGCGCTGGATGCCCACCGGACTCATCGCGCACGTGCAGGTCAACGACCCCAACCGGCGCGGGCCGGGGCAGGGCGAGCTGGCGTTTGCGCCGATCATGGACACCCTGCTGTGGATGGAACGCGACGGCCACTACCGCGGCTGGGTGGCGGTGGAGCCGTTCGACTACCAGCCCGACGGGGCGGGCTCGGCCGCGCGGGCCATCGGCTACCTGCGCGGGGTGATCGAGGGGTTGGGCCTGAGTGACTGACGCACCCGCCTTCACGCTGCGCGAGGTCGAGCTTTATGAGCGTCCGGTCAAGCTCAGGCTGCCGTTCCGCTTCGGCGTGGTCACCCTCAGCGAATGCCCGCAGGCTTTCGCCCGCGCACACATCGTCATGGCCGACGGCTCCAGCCACTGGGGCGCGGCGGCGGAACTGATGGCGCCCAAGTGGTTCGACAAGAACCTGGCGCTCACCAACGAGGACAACTTCGACCAGCTGCGCGGCGTGCTGCACATGGCGCGCGACGGCTACCTGTCCGATCCCTCGCCCGCCACCGCCTTCGGCCACTTCGCGCGGCACCACGACGCGCACATGGCCGCGGCCGCGGCGCGCGGCTTCAACCCGCTCCTGGCCAGCTACGGGCCGGCCCTGCTGGACCGCGCGGTGCTCGACGCGCTGTGCCGGGGCCGCCGCGCCTCTTTCTACAGCGCAATGCGCGTGAACCTGGCCGGCATCGGGCCGGGCCGCGCGGAGTTCGACAAGCTGGGCATGGACCACTTCCTGCAGCTGCTGCAGCCCGCGGGCTCCATCGAAGCACGGCACACCGTGGGCCTGGTCGATGCGATCACCGACGCCGACCTCACGGCGCGCGTGGCCGACGGCCTGCCCGAGACGCTGGTGGAAGTGGTACGCACCTACGGGCACCGCTACTTCAAGCTCAAGGTCAGCGGCGCGGTCGATGCGGACCTGGCAAGGCTGCAGGCCATCGCTGCGGTGCTGGGGCGGCGCGACGAGCCCTACTTCGTGTCGCTGGACGGCAACGAGCAGTACGACAGCGCCGATGCCCTGGCCGAGCTGGTGGGGGGCATCCGCAGCAGCGCAAGGCTGGCGCGCCTGTGGAAGGCCATCCTGTTCATCGAGCAGCCGATCGCGCGCAAGCTCGCGCTCGAGGTCGACCTGCGCGCCCCGGACCTGGGCAAGCCGGTCATCATCGACGAGTCCGATGGCGAGCTCGACAGCTTCGTGCGCGCGCGCGAGCGCGGCTACTCGGGCATCTCGTCCAAGACCTGCAAGGGCCTCTACAAGTCGCTGCTGAACGCCGCGCGCTGCGCCGCGTGGAACCGCGAGGACGGCATGAACCGCTTCTTCATGTCCGCCGAGGACCTGACCACGCAGGCCGGCCTGTCGGTGCAGCAGGACCTGGCGCTGGTGAACCTGCTGGGCATCGGCCACGTGGAGCGCAACGGCCACCACTACGTGAACGGCATGGCGGCGCTGCCGCGCCCGGAGCAGGACGCCTTCCTCGCGGCGCACCCCGACCTGTATGAACGAAGCCACGGTGCGGTGCGGCTGAAGATCGAAGACGGCAAGATCGCACTCGGATCGCTCGACGGCGTGGGCTTCGCCAGCGGTGCGATGCCGGATTTTGGTGCCATGGCGCCCCTTCGGAGGACCGAATTAGTGCCCCGGCATTAGCGTTTGCCCTCAAACAGGCCGCGGCCCGTCCGGCGCATTCTTTGCTTCTCTGAAAATTCCAGAAGGAGTAGCCATGCAAGAACGCGAAATCAGGGACCTGGTCGAACAGGTTCGCGAAGGGAAGCTTCCGCGCCGCAGCTTCGTGCAACACATGGTGTCCCTGGGCCTCACGGCGCCCATGGCCGGCATGATGCTCATGCACTACGGCGTTGCGAGCGCCCAGACCATGCCCGCGTACCGGCCCACGCGCCGCGGCGGCGGCGGTCCGCTCAAGATCCTGTGGTGGCAGGGCCCGGTGCACCTGCAGCCGCACTTTGCCGGCGGCACCAAGGAGCAGGAGGGCGCGCGCATCTTCTACGAGCCGCTGAATTCGTGGGACGCCGAAGGCAACATGGTCCCGGTGCTGGCCGCCGAAGCGCCGACGCGCGAGAACGGGGGCATCTCGGCCGACCTGAAGACCGTCACCTGGAAGCTCAAGCGCGGCGTGACCTGGCACGACGGCCAGCCTTTCACCGCCGACGACGTGGTGTTCACCTGGGAATACGCCAAGGACCCGGCCACCGCCACCGTCACCCACGGAACCTACAAGGACATCGTGGTCACCAGGGTCGACTCGCACACGGTGCGGGTGCAGTTCCCGAGGCCCACGCCCTACTGGGCCGAGCCGTTCAGCGGCCCGCGCGGCATGGTCATTCCCAAGCACATCTTCGGCCCGTACATCGGCGCCAAGTCGCGCGAAGCGCCCAACAACGTCAAGCCGGTCGGCACCGGCCCGTACGTGTTCGTCGACTTCAAGCCGGGCGACATGGTGATGGGCAAGGCCAACGACAAGTACCACATCCCGAACCGCCCGCACTTCGACACCATCGAGATGAAGGGCGGCGGCGACGCCGTGGGCGCAGCGCGCGCCGTGCTGCAGAGCGGCGAGTACGACTACGCCTGGAACCTGCAGGTGGAAGACGAGATCCTGAAGCGCCTGGAAGCGGGCGGCAAGGGCAAGGTCACGATCACGCCCACGGGCAACATCGAATTCATCCTGCTGCAGACCACCGACCCGTGGAACCCGGTCGACGGCGAGCGCGCCAGCATCAAGAGCAAGCACCCCGCGTTCAGCGACAAGGCCGTGCGCGACGCGATGGCGCTGCTGGTGGACCGCAAGGCGGTGCAGGACTTCATCTACGGCCGCACCGGCTTCGCCACGCCCAACTTCCTGAACGCGCCCCCGCGCGTGACCAGCAAGAACCTGAAGTACGAGTTCAACGTCGACAAGGCCAACCAGATCCTGGAGGCGGCCGGCTGGAAGAAGGGCGCCGACGGCATCCGTGCCAAGGGCAACGTCAAGCTCAAGTTCGTCTACCAGACCTCGGTGAACCAGCCGCGGCAGAAGACGCAGGCGATCGTGAAGGACGCGTGCACCAAGGCCGGCGTCGACCTGGAACTGAAGTCGGTGACGGCAGCGGTGTTCTTCGGCTCCGACGCGGCCAACCCCGACACCTACCAGAAGTTCTGGACCGACATGCAGATGTACACGACCACCATGACGGACCCCGACCCGCAGGTGTTCATGAACCAGTTCACCAGCGCCGAAGTGGCGACCCAGGCCAACAAGTGGCAGGGCCGCAACATCTGCCGCTGGCGCAACGCGGAGTACGACAAGACCTACGAACAGGCCGAAATCGAGCTCGACCCCGCCAAGCGCGCCGCCATGTTCATCCGGCTGAACGACCTCGTGTGCAGCGACCACCACATCATCCCGGTGGTGGGTCGGCCGCGCGTGCAGGCGGTCAGCAGCCGCATGGTGGTGCATCACTCCGGCTGGGACAACGACCTGTGGGCGCTGGCTCACTGGCATACGGGCGCGGCTTGATTCGTTGCATCGCGCTGGGGTTGCACCCCAGCCTGCGCGCCCCTGGTAGGCTGGGGTGACACCCCAGCGTTAGGACGTCGATGGGCCGATACTTCCTCCGCCGCCTGGCACTCATGATCCCCAGCTTGCTGGGGATCAGTGTTGTGCTGTTCACCATCCTCGCGCTCGCACCCGGCGACCCGTTCGAGGACCTCGCCACCAACCCCAACGTGCCCGCCGAGGTGCGCGCCGCCCTGCGCGCGCAGTTCGGGCTGGACGACCCGATCTGGCAGCGCTACTTCCACTGGATCGCCAACATGGCGCAGGGCAACTGGGGCTTCTCGTTCGTCAGCCGCATCGACGTCGACAAGCTGATCCTGCAGCGCCTGCCCGTCACCATAGCGGTCATCGGCGCGTCGCAGGTGGTGGCGCTGCTGATCGCGCTGCCGGTGGGCATCCTGGCCGCGATCAAGCCCTATTCGTGGTTCGACCGCATCGCCAGCACCTTCGCCTTCATCGGCTTCTCGCTGCCCACCTTCTTCACGGGCGTGCTGTTCATCCTGCTGTTCTCCATCCAGCTGGGCTGGCTGCCCTTCGTCTTCCGCGCCGACATACCGGGCAGCGGCTGGCCGTGGCTGTGGGAGCACATCAAGCAGTCCATCATGCCGGTGATGGTGCTCGGGCTGTTCCAGGGCGCGAGCTGGATGCGCTACGTGCGCTCGTCCGTGCTCGACGTGATCCGGCTCGACTACGTGACCACGGCGCGCAGCAAGGGCCTGTCGGAGCGCGTGGTGGTGCTCAAGCACGTGGTGCGCAACGCGATGATCCCGGTGGTGACGCTGGTGGCGCTGCAGCTGCCCGCGATCTTCGGCGGCGCCATCGTCACCGAGCAGATCTTCCGCATCCCCGGCATCGGCTCGCTGCTGATCGATGCCATCCTGCGCAACGACACCCCGGTCATCATGGCCGTCACCTTCGTGCTGAGCTCGCTCGTGGTGTTCTTCAACCTACTCGCCGACATCGTCTATGGCTGGCTCGACCCTCGCATCACCTACACCTGAGGCCGAAGCAGGCGCGCTGGCGCTGTCGGAGCCGGCAGGCACGGCGCGCAAGCCCTCGTCGCTCTGGCTCGACACCTGGCGGCGCTTCAAGCGGCACCAGCTGGCCTACTGGGGTCTCTGGATCCTGGTGGTGCTGGTCCTCATGGTCCTCATCGGGCCGATCTTCTACAAGGTCGGCGTCAACGACATCGACTTCAAGGCGCGCCTGGCCGGGCCGAGCTGGCAGCACCCGCTGGGCACCGACGACCTCGGGCGCGACCTGCTGGCGCGCGTGCTGTACGGCGGCCGCATCTCGCTGGCCGTGGGCCTGGCGGCGATGCTCACCGCCATCAGCCTGGGCGTGCTGATCGGGGCCATTGCAGGCATCTCGCGGGGCTGGGTCGACACGGTGCTGATGTGGTTCACCGACCTGTGCCTGAGCTTGCCCGCGCTGCCGCTGCTGCTGCTGCTGATCTTCCTGTTCCGCGACCCGCTCAAGCAGATGTTCGGCCTGGAGGTCGGGATCTTCATCCTGATCGTGCTGGTGATCGGCGGCCTGCGCTGGATGCCCGTCGCGCGCCTGGTGCGCGCGCAGTTCTTCAGCCTGCGCGAGAAGGAGTTCGTGGAGGCCGCGCGGGCGCTCGGCGCCAGCGTGCCGCGCCAGGTGCTGCGGCACATCCTGCCCAACAGCCTGGGCCCGGTGATCGTGGCCGCCACCATCGACGTGGCCGCCGCCATCATCGCCGAGTCCACGCTGTCGTTCCTGGGGCTGGGCTTCCCGCCCGACATCCCCACCTGGGGGCGCATCCTGTACGACGGGCGCGACTACATGGACGTGGCCGCGCACTGGTCGCTGTTCCCGGGCATCGCGATCTTCATCACGGTGCTCACCATCAACTTCATCGGGGACGGCCTGCGCGACGCGCTGGACCCGCGCAAGGTCCTGTAGGGCCTGTTAACGCTATTTATGACGATGCGAACTCGCCAAAAACCGCGCCAGGCTAGGCGCAGGACGACGCCAAGGCTTTACGCCTTGGCTAGGAGTGGAACAACGCCTGGCGCGGTTTTTGGCTCGTGCCCGCGCGCGGGCTGCGGCCAAAAAGGCCATGGGGGGTGTTCCGAGTCCTTGTCGGAGGTCACTCCGACTGCGGACTCGCGCCTACCCCATGGCCTTTTTGGCGAGCAGCGCATCGCCATAAATAGCGTTAACAGGCCCTAACTTGGCACTCCTAGAAATCCAGGGTCTCACGACCCACTTCCACACCGACGACGGCTGGCTGCACGCCGTGGACGGCGTGGACATCACGGTGGACAACGGCGAAACGGTTTGCGTGGTCGGCGAGTCGGGCTGCGGCAAGTCGGTGACGGCCATGACCGTGCTCAGGCTGATCCCGATGCCGCCGGGCAAGATCGTGGCCGGCCGCGTGCTGTGGGACGGCACGGACCTGGTGCAGCTGCCCGAGGAGGCGATGCGGCGCATCCGCGCCAAGCAGATCGCCATGATCTTCCAGGAGCCCATGACGTCGCTGAACCCGGTGTACACGGTGGGCGAGCAGATCGCCGAGGCCGTGCGGCTGCACAGCGGCTTCGGCCGCCGCGCGGCGATGGACCATGCGGCGGAGATGCTCAAGCTGGTGAAGATCCCGCAGCCGGACCGCCGCATCAACGACTACCCGCACCAGTTCTCCGGCGGCATGCGCCAGCGCGTGATGATCGCGATGGCGCTGTCGTGCAACCCGCGCCTGCTGATCGCCGACGAACCCACCACGGCGCTCGACGTCACCATCCAGGCGCAGATCCTGGAGCTGATGGACGAGCTGAAGGAGCGCATGGGCATGGCCATCATGCTGATCACGCACGCCATGGGCGTGGTGGCCGAGATGGCCCAGCGCGTGGTGGTGATGTACGCGGGCAAGGTGGTGGAAGAAGCGCCGGTGAAGGAGCTCTTTGCCAACCCGCGCCACCCGTACACGCAGGGGCTGATCCGCTCGATCCCGCGCATCGACCGCTCCAAGGAAGAGCGCGGGCGGCTCGAAACCATTCCCGGCACCGTGCCCAAGCTGATTTCGCCGCGCGAAGGCTGCCGCTTCGCGCCGCGCTGCAAGTACGTGACCGATGCGTGCAAGACCGCGACGCCCCCGCTGCGCGAAGTGGCGCCCGGCCACAAGGTGGCCTGCATCCTGGACCTGGTGCCCGCATGAAGCGCGACTTCACCGGAACGCCGCCGCTGCTGCAGGTCAAGGATCTCGTCAAGCACTTTCCCGTGAAGGGCGGCTTCCTCGGCCGTGCGGTGGACAAGGTGCATGCGGTCGACGGCGTGAGCTTCGACGTGTCACCGGGCGAGACGCTCGGCCTGGTGGGCGAATCGGGCTGCGGCAAGAGCACCACCGGCCGCTGCATCCTGCGCCTGATCGAGCCGAGCGGCGGCCAGGTGTGGTTCGAGGGCAAGGACGTGTTGGCGCAGGACAAGAAGCAGTTGCGCGCGCTGGCGCGCGACATGCAGATCATCTTCCAGGACCCGTACGCCTCGCTCAACCCGCGCATGCGCGTGGGCGGCATCATCGGCGAGGCGCTGGCCATCCACAAGCTCGCGGCCAATGCGAAAGCGGCGACCGACCGCGTGGTGGAACTGCTGGAGCTGGTGGGCCTGAACGCGGACCACCTCAGGCGCTTCCCGCACGAATTCTCGGGCGGCCAGCGCCAGCGCATCGGCATCGCGCGCGCACTGGCCGTGAGCCCCAAGCTGGTGATCTGCGACGAGCCGGTGTCGGCGCTCGACGTCTCGGTGCAGGCGCAGGTGGTGAACCTGCTGGACGACCTGCGCGAGAAGCTGGGCCTCACCTATGTGTTCATCGCGCACGACCTGTCGGTGGTGGAACACTTCAGCGACCGCGTGGCCGTGATGTACCTGGGCCGCATCGCCGAAATAGCGCCCTCGCGCGAGCTGTACGCCCGGCCGCTGCATCCCTATACCGAGGCGTTGCTGTCGGCCGTGCCGGTGCCCGACCCCACGTTCAAGCGCAAGCGCATCATGCTCAAGGGTGACGTGCCGAGCCCGATCAACCCGCCCGGCGGCTGCCGCTTCCACACGCGCTGCCCGATCGCGCAGTTCCCGATCTGCAGCAGCGAAATACCGCTGCTGAAAGAGGCGGGGCCGGGGCATTCGGTGGCCTGCCACTTCCGCGGATGAGCTGGCTGGTTCAAGCGCCCGCCAGCTCGCGCCAGCCGAGCACGCGACAGCCCTCGCGGTCGAAACGGCCTTCGCCACCATAGACGATGGCCGGCGGCAGGGCGTCGGCACCGGCGAACGCGGCCCACTGGCGCGCGGCCTGCGGCCAATCGGGAGCGAATGTCCGGCCGGCCTTGATCTCGATGGCCTGCAGGCCACCGGGCGCCTCGAAGACGACATCCACTTCGTGGCCGACGTTGTCGCGCCAGAAGTACAGGGGCGACGGCTGCCCCTGGTTCCACGCGCGCTTGAGCAGCTCGCCCACGACCCAGGTTTCGAACAATGGCCCGCGCGCCGGATGCGCGAGCAGCGACGCGGCATCACGCACACCCAGCAGCCATCCGGCCAGGCCGGCATCCGTGAAGTAGAGCTTGGGCGTCTTCACCAGCCGCTTGCCGAAGTTGCGGTGGTAGGGCTGCAGCAGCACGACCAGGTAGCTGGCCTCGAGTACCGAAAGCCATTGGCGCGCCGTCACAGCGGAGATGCCGCAGTCCGCGCCCATGGCAGCCAGGTTGAGCAGCTGGCCGCTGCGGGCGGCGCACATCCGCACGAACTGCTGGAACTGCGCCAGGTCACGCACCGCCAGGAGCTGCCTCACGTCGCGCTCCATGTACGTGGCCACGTAGTTGGCAAACCAGTCCGCAGGCGAGAGGTCCCTCGCAAACAGCGCCGGGAACGGTCTTGCCCGACTGGCGCGGGCCGGTCAGCGCGAGGGTGGCGAAACCGCGGGCAAGGCGCCGCAGGGTGTCTGCGGCCTAGCGAGGAATCATCTTACAAATCGAAGTTTGAAACTTGGATTTGTAAGGCACGCGTCGCGCCTTCCGCCGCGGACCCTTTCACTCCCGCGGCAGCGTCAACTCGGCTTGCAGCCCTCCGTGCGGCAGGTTGCTGAGCGTGATGTCGCCGCCATGCGCCTGGGCCAGGTTGCGGGCTATCGCCAGCCCTAGCCCGGTGCCGCCAGTCGAGCGGCTGCGCGAGGGCTCCAGGCGGTAGAAGGGCTCGAACACTTTCTCGAGTTCGGCCGCCGGAATGCCGGGGCCTTCGTCGAGCACGCGCAGCGTCAGGCGCTGCGGCGTGTCCTCCACCTGCACGGTGGCACTGCCGCCATAGAGGACCGCGTTGTCGACCAGGTTCGACAGGCAGCGGCGCAGGAGCGTCACCTGTGCCGGGAAGGCGGCCAGGGCCTGCCCCTCGAGCCGAACGCTGCGTCCCATGGCCTCGTTGTCCGACTGCAGGCTCTCCAGCAGCGCCATGATGTCCACGGCCTGACGGGGCTCGGTGGCGCCCACGCCGCGCATGAATTCCAGCGCCTGGGTGACCATCGCCTCCATCTCGCCGAGGTCCGCCTCGAAACGCTGGCGGACCTCGTCGTCTTCCAGCAACTCCGAGCGCAGCCGCATGCGCGTGATCGGGGTCTTGAGGTCGTGGGACATGGCGGCCAGCACGCGCGTGCGGTCATCGATGAAGCGTGCCAGCCGCTGCTGCATGGTGTTGAAGGCACGCGCGGCCTGGCGGATTTCGGCCGGGCCATCCTCGGCCAGCGGCGGCCGGTGGATGTCGCGCCCCAGCGCCTCGGCGGCGCCGGCCAGCAGGTGCAGCGGCCGCGTCACCCATCGCACCGCGACGTACGACACGGCCAGCACCGCCAGCAGCAGGACCGCGAGCGTCAGGGCCAGGCGCCAGGGCAGCGAGCCCGAAGGCGCGGGAAGCTGTGCGTCGAACCGGGCCCAGCTGCCGTCGAGCAGCTGCACCTGGGTGCGCAGCACGGGGCCGTGCGGTCCGCCGCCTGCGCCCATCATGCCGGGGCCGCCGCCCCCCATGTGGCGGCGGCCCGGTCCCGGCGGCCATGGGCCGGCCGCGTACGCCGGGCCGGCATCCACCCGCACATCGCGGCCGGTCCCGAGCGAAGCACGCAGCATCGCCGTGAACATGGCGGCCCGCGCCGAGGCGCCATCGGAAGCAGCTTCGGGGCCGTCGTGCAGCGACACGACCAGGGGCGGCACGTTCATCACGGCGGCCACCCGCGCGCGCTCGGCCGGGCCGAACGAGTCGAGCAGCTTCACGACGTCGGCCACCCGCTGCGCCTGCTGCAGGCCGCCGGCCGTGGCCAGCAGGCGGTCGCGCTCGGCGAGGTTGATGGCTGCGCTGAGCAATTGCGCCAGCAGCAATCCGCCGGAGAGCACCAGCACGAGCCGCCCGAAGAGCGACTGCGGCAGCCAGCGCGACAAAGGCGCAGTCACGGGCCCTCCGGGTCGACCGGGACCGTCAGCACGTAGCCTTCGCCGCGTACCGTGCGGATCATGGCGGCGTCGCCCGGGCCGCTGCCCAGCCGGCGCCGCAGCCGGCTCACCTGCACATCGATGCTGCGGTCCAGCGCGTCGGCTTCGCGTCCCTGCGTCAGCTCCACCAGCTGGTCGCGGGTCAACACGCGGTTCGGGTGCGCCACGAAGATCCGCAGCAGCCGGTACTCGGCCCCGCCGATCGGCGTCACGATGCCGTCCGGGGACACCAGGTGGCGGTGCACCGTGTCCAGCGTCCAGCCGCCGAAGCGGATGCGTGGTTCCTCCTCCGGCTGCAGGTTGCGCGGCAGGCTGCGCGTGCGGCGCAGGATCACCTTGATGCGCGCCAGCAGTTCGCGCGCGCTGAAGGGCTTGGGCACATAGTCGTCGGCGCCCATCTCCAGCCCCACGATCCGGTCCATCTCCTCGCCGCGCGCGGTGAGCATGATGACCGGGATGTCCGAGCGCGCGCGCAGCGTGCGGCAGAGCGTCAGGCCATCGTCTCCCGGGAGCATCACATCCAGCACCACCAGGTCGAAAGTGCCGCGGTCCAGCGCCTGCCACATGGCGCGCCCGTCGGGCACCGTGGTCGCGCGCAGCCCGTTCTTCTCCAGGTACCGGCCCAGGAGCGTGCGGATCTCGGCGTCGTCGTCGACGATGAGGATGTGGTCGGTACGGTCCATGTCGTGTATTACAGCCGCTGCCCCTGCAGCGGCGCCAGCCCAACGTAACACAGCATGTCACGCGCGGTCCTTGTCGCACTGTGCGACAAAACGGCCCAGGGCCGACATCCGCCGCCGCCGCCCGCGCGCTTCAATGGACGCATGGCAGGGCCTTCCTGCCAGCCGGCAGGCGCCGGACCACGCCACGTCACAGGAGTCATCATGAGAACGAGCAGCAAGATCATCGCCGCAGTCGCCGCCGCCGTCGCGCTGGCGCTGGCAGGAGCCGCCATCGCCCACCCCGGGTCCGGACCGGGTTGGGGTATGGGTATGGGTATGGGACACGGCGCCGGCATGGGCTACGGCCCCGGCGGCATGGGGCCGGGTGCGGGCCCCATGGGCGGTCGCGGCCCGATGGGCGGCGGACCCGGCATGAACGGGCGTGGCTTCGACACGCACGCCGCCGTTGCCGACCGGCTCGCCGCGTTCAAGGCGCAGCTGAAGATCACGGCAGCGCAGGAACCGGCCTGGAAGTCCTACGAGGCTGTCGTCACGCAGCAGGCCGCCGCGATGCAGGCGAAGCGCGACGAGATGCACGCGAAGTGGCAGACCCTGAAGCCCGGCGAGGCGGCGCCCGACATGGCGGCGCTGCAGCAGGCCATGTTCGCGCAGCGTCAGGCGGGCTGGGAGGCGCAGGACAAGGCGCTGCGCGAGCTGCAGGCCGTCCTCACGCCCGAGCAGCGGGCGGCTGCCGGCCGGGCGTGGCATGGGCGCGGGATGGCGCGCCACTGACACTGGGGCCTTGTGCCCTGCATGGTGGGCAACAAGTTGCCCACCCTACGCTACCGCGCGCGGATGGCCTTCAGCACGTGCTCGGCGGTCGCAGGCGCATCCAGCGTCACGACCCCGTCGTTGCGCGCTGCCGCCACCGCGTCGCGCAGCGCCTCGAACACGCTGATCGCCAGCATGAAAGGCGGCTCGCCCACCGCCTTGCTGCCGCCGACGTTGTCTTCGCGGCTGGCTTCGGGCCACAGTTCGACCTTGAAGTGCGCGGGCACGTCACCCGTGGCCGGGATCTTGTACGTGCTGGGCGCGTGCGTCGCCAGGTAGCCCTTGTCGTTCCACACCAGCTGCTCGGTGGTGAGCCAGCCCATGCCCTGGATGAAGCCGCCTTCGATCTGGCCGATGTCGATGGCCGGGTTGATCGAGTGGCCCACGTCGTGGAGGATGTCGACCTTCAGCACGCGGTTCTCGCCGGTGAGCGTGTCGATGGCGACTTCGGTGCAGGCCGCGCCGTAGGCGAAGTAGTAGAACGGGCGGCCCGTCAGCGTGTCCTTGTCGTAGTGGATCTTCGGCGTCTTGTAGAAGCCGTCGCTCCACAGCTGGATGCGCGCCTTGTAGGCGCCGGCCACCACGATGTCCCACGGCATGGCGGACTGCGGCCCGGTCACTTCGCCGTTGGCGAACCTCACCTGCGCCGGCTCGCAGCCCTGCAGCTGCGCAGCGAACTCGGCCAGGCGTTGCCGCACCTGCCGCGCGGCGAACTGCGCGGCACGGCCGTTCAGGTCGGTGCCGCTGGAAGCAGCCGTTGCGCTGGCATTGGGCACCTTGCTGGTGTCGGCCGCGGTCACGCGCACGCGCTCGAACGGCACGCCCAGTTCGTCCGCGACGATTTGCGCGACCTTGGTGTTCAGGCCCTGGCCCATCTCGGTGCCGCCGTGGTTCACCTGCACGCTGCCGTCGGTATACACGTGCACCAGCGCGCCGGCCTGGTTGAAGAAGGTGGCGGTGAACGAGATGCCGAACTTCACCGGCGTGATCGCGAGGCCGCGCTTGATCACCGGGCTGGCCGCGTTCCACATGCCGATGTCGGCACGGCGCCGGCGGTACGACGACGAACGTTCGAGTTGCGCCAGCAGAGGCTCGAGGATGTTGTCCTCCACCTTCATCTGGTAGTGCGTGGTGTTGCGCTCCTCGATGCCGTACAGGTTGCGCCGGCGCACGTCCAGCGGGTCCTTGCCCAGCGCGCGCGCAATGTCGCCCATGATGGCCTCGGTGACGATCATCCCCTGCGGCCCGCCGAAGCCGCGAAACGCCGTGTGGCTCTGCGTGTTGGTCCTGCAGCGATACGAGACGATCTCGACGTCGCCCAGGAAGTAGGCGTTGTCGGCGTGGAAGACGGCGCGGTCGGCCACCGGGCCGCTCAGGTCCGCACTGAAGCCGCAGTTGGCCGCCAGCATCAGCTTCAGGCCCGTGATGAGCCCGTCGTCGTCGAAGCCAACCGTGTAGTCGTAGGCGAAGGGGTGGCGCTTGCCCGTCACCATGAAGTCGTCGTCGCGGTCCAGCCGCAGCTTGACGGGTCGGCGCAGCTTGTTGGCGGCCAGCGCGGCCCACACCGCGATGTGGCCCGACTGCGTCTCCTTGCCGCCGAAACCGCCGCCCATGCGTCGGCACTCCACCGTCACGGCGCTGTTGGGCAGGCCGAGCGCGTGCGACACCCAGTGCTGGATCTCGCCGGGGTGCTGCGTGCTGGAGTAAACCCACCACTGGTCCTGCTCCAGCGGCAGCACGTAGCCCACCTGCCCTTCCAGGTAGAAGTGTTCCTGCCCGCCGACCTCCAGGCTGCCTTGCAGGCGGTGCGGCGCGCGCGCGATGCCGCCTTCGGGGTCGCCGCGCTTCACCGTCACCGGCGGCAGCACGAAGCTTTGCTGCCTCACCGCCTCGCGCGGGTCCAGCACCGCTGGCAAGGGCTCGATGTCGAGCCTGACCTTGCGCGCGGCGCGGCGCGCCTGCATCACGGTGTCGGCCACCACCACGCCCACCACCTGCCCGAGGAACTCCACCCGGTCGATGGCGAAGATCGGTTCGTCGTGCACGAAGGTCGGGATGATCCTGTCGCCCGGGATGTCGCCCGCCAGGATCACGCCGCGCACGCCGGGGCACTTCTCGGCTTCGCTCGTGTCGACGCCGAGCAGCTTGCCGCGCGCCACGTTCGACAGGATGGGCGCGGCATGCAGAGTGCCCTTCACTTCGGGGATGTCGTCGATGTAGGTCGCGCTGCCGGCCACCTGGGCGCGCGCGCTCTCGTGGGGATGCGAAGTGCCGGTGGACTGCGCGGCGGCGCCCTTGGCGAGGAACTTCTCCGGCGCGTTCATGCGGCGCTCTCCTCCAGGCGGAAGTCTTCCAGGTTGATGTGCTGCTGCCCCTGGCTTTCCAGCCAGAAGCGCTGCATGAGGTTGCCCAGCACTTCGGCGCGGTACTGCGCAGACGCACGCATGTCGCTGATCGGCTGGAATTCGGCGCGCAAGGCTTCGGTGGCCCGCTGCGCCGCTTTCAGTGTCCACGCCTGTCCCAGCAAAGCGGCTTCCGTTTGCACGGCGCGTACCGGCGTGGCGGCGACGCCGCCGGCACCGATGGAAACACTGCGCACCACGCCGCCTTCGACGGCCAAATTGATCGCAAGGCAGACGGCCGAGATGTCGTCGTCGTAGCGCTTGCTGATCTTGTAGGCGCGCAGCAGTTCGCCAACCCGCGGCTTCGGCACCTTGACCCACGCCAGCACTTCGTCGGGCCGCAGCACGTTCTGGCGGTAGCCGGTATAGAACTGCTCGATCGGCATCTCGCGATGGCCGGTGGCGCCCAGCAGCACGACGTGCGCGCCCAGCGCAATCAGGAGCGGCATCGAGTCGCCGATGGGCGAGCCGTTGGCCACGTTGCCGCCCAGCGTGCCCGAGTTGCGCACCGGCAGGCCGGCGAAGCGGTTGGCAAACACCTTCAGCTGCGGCCGGCCGGCCACCAGCGCCTCGAAGGCGTCGGTGAGCGTGACCGCGGCGCCGATGGCGATGTGGTGTTCGTAGTCTTCGATGCGGCGCAGCTCGCGCACCTGCGTCACGTCCAGCACCCGGTCGAACTGCCGGTGCATTTTGGTGACCCACAGGCCGACGTCGGTGCACCCGGCGACGAGCTGCGCGTCGGGGTGGCGCGCTCGCAAGAAGAGCAGTTCGTCCAGTGACTTGGGCAGCAGGTAGGCACCGGTGGCGGGCAGGTTCTCGCGCTTGAGCGCCAGCTCGTTCAGCGCTCGTGCGATGCCCGCTTCGTCCACGCGCACCGGCGGCAGTTCGGCCATCTTCTGCGCGGCGTCGAGGATCGGCCGGTAGCCGGTGCAGCGGCACAGGTTGCCCGACAGTTCCTCCTGCGCCAGCTCGCGCGTGACGGCCTTGCCGCGGCTGGTGTGGTTCTGGTACATGCCGAACAGGCTCATCACGAAGCCCGGCGTGCAGAACCCGCATTGCGAGCCGTGGCACTGCACCATCGCCTCCTGCGCGGGGTGCAGCGTGCCGTCGGCCTCGGCGAGGTCTTCCACCGTCCACAGGGCCATGCCGTCGACCGAATGGGCCAGGCGGATGCAGCTGTTGATGGCGCGGAAAGCCAGCTTGTCGCCGTCGGCTTCTGCCACCACCACGGTGCAGGCGCCGCAGTCACCTTCGCCGCAACCTTCCTTGGTACCGGTGCACCCGAGGTCCTCGCGCAGCACTTCCAGCAGCGTTCGGTCGGGTGGTACATTGGTCAGGCTGACGAGCTGGCCGCCGCGCAAGATTCGGATCGTCCTGGCTTCCATGCGATTCAAGTATGGTTGATTTCGTTGCTTTGTTGCCGACAGGTTAGGGGTGAACCCTAGTGCCGGGCATATGCGTGGCCTTATGACACGGATGCACGCAAAGGTATGAGAGACCAGGCGCTTTTCGACAAGATAGACCTCCACTTGATCAGGGTCTTGCATACCGTGTTGACTGAGCGCAGCGTATCGAAGGCAGCCTTGCGGCTGGGCATGTACCAGCCGGCCGTGTCGGCCGCGCTCAAGCGCCTGCGCGAACTCGCCGGCGACCCGCTGCTGGTGCGCTCGGGCTCGGGGATGGTGCCCACCGACGCCGGCCTGCGCATGATCGAGCCGGCTGCCAGCATCCTGCGTGCCGCCGAGATGCTGTTCTCCGAGGCGCGCGGCTTCGACGCGCACACCACCACCACGACTTTCCGCGTGGCCGCCAGCGACTACCTCGACCCGCTGTTCCTGCCGCAGCTGGTGGCCGAGATCAAGGCGAACGCGCCGCAGTGCCACGTGGAAATCCACCCGCTCTATGCCCAGGCCGACTACCACGCGCAGCTGGCACAGGGCGACGTCGACGTGGTGGTGGGCAACTGGCTGAAGCCGCCCGAAGACCTGCACCTGGGCAAGCTGTTCTCCGACCAGGTCGTGTGCCTGGTGTCCAACGACCACCCGGCCGCGCGGCGCGGCTGGTCGCTGGAGGAATGGCTGGAAGCCGAGCACATCGCGCCGACCGCGGCCTTCCCCGGCTCGCGCGGCGTCATCGACGAGCACCTGGAAAGCCTGGGCCACAGGCGCAACATCACCGCGCGTTGCCCGCACTTCGGGCTGATCCCGCGCATGGTCGCGTCGAGCCTGCTGGTCCTGACGACGGGCCGACAGTTCTGCGAGCGCTACACCGACCGGCTGCCGCTGAAGATCCTGGAATGCCCGGTCGGCTTCCCCCAGCTCGTCTATTACCAGCTGTGGCACGAGAGAACGCATGCGTCGGCAGCCGCCAGGTGGCTGCGCGAGCGCATCAAGGCCGTGGCCGGCTCGCTGCAGCAGCACTAGGAGGCATCCCCTTGAGCATCCCGCGACTCCAGCTGGCGCACATCACCAAGCGCTACCCGTCCGTGGTGGCGAACGACGGCGTGTCGCTGACCGTGCAGCCCGGCGAGACGCACGCCGTGCTGGGCGAGAACGGTGCCGGCAAATCGACGCTGATGAAGGTCATCTACGGCTCGGTCAAGCCCGACGAAGGCACGGTGATGTTCGACGGCCAGCCGGTGCACATCCGCAACCCGCAGGAAGCGCGCGCGCTGGGCATCAGCATGGTGTTCCAGCACTTCAGCCTGTTCGACACGCTGACCGTGGCCGAGAACGTGTGGCTGGGCCTCGACAAGAGCCTCACGCTGCAGCAGGTGACCCACAGCATCACCATGAAGGCCACCGAGTACGGGCTCGACATCGACCCGTCGCGCCCGGTGCACACGCTGTCGGTCGGCGAGATGCAGCGCGTGGAAATCATCCGCTCGCTGCTCACCAACCCCAAGCTGCTGATCCTGGACGAGCCGACCTCGGTGCTCACGCCGCAGGCCGTGGAGAAGCTGTTCGTGGTGCTGAAGAAGCTGGCCTCCGAAGGCTGCAGCATCCTGTACATCAGCCACAAGCTGCACGAGATCCGCGAGCTGTGCAACGCCTGCACGGTGATGCGCGCGGGCAAGGTGACCGGTGTGTGCGACCCGCGCCGCGAAACCAACGCGTCGCTGTCGCGGCTGATGATCGGCGCCGAGCCGCCGGAACTCGAGCACCACGACCGCCAGCCGGGCGACGTGGTGCTGAGCGTGAACGGCCTGACGCTGCCGCGCGAAGACCAGTTCGGCGTCGACCTCGACGACATCCGGCTGCAGGTGCGCGCCGGCGAGGTGGTCGGCATTGCGGGCGTGTCGGGTAACGGCCAGCGCGAGTTGCTGTATGCGCTGTCGGGCGAGGACACGCGTGCGGCTAGTGCCATGATCGAAGTGTCGGGCCACGCCGTCGGGCGCTTCGGCCCGGCGCATCGCCGCCACCTCGGGCTGCACTTCGTGCCCGAGGAGCGTCTCGGGCGCGGTGCCGTGCCGACGCTCAGCCTGTCGCAGAACCTGCTGCTCACGCGCACTGACGCTGTGGGCAAGAGCGGCTGGATCGACGTGAAAGGGCTGCGCGGGCAGGCTGCGGACATCATCCGGCGCTTCAACGTCAAGGCGGGCGGGCCCGATGCGGTGGCCAGGTCGTTGTCGGGCGGAAACCTGCAGAAGTTCATCGTCGGCCGCGAGATCGATGCCAGGCCGGTGCTGCTGGTCATTTCGCAGCCGACCTGGGGCGTGGACGTGGGCGCGTCGGCGCAGATCCGCGGCGAGATCCTGAAGCTGCGCGACGCGGGCTGCGCGGTGCTGGTGGTGAGCGAAGAGCTGGAAGAGCTGTTCGAGATCAGCGACCGGCTGCACGTGATCGCCAAGGGGCGGCTGTCGCCTTCGGTCGACCGTGCGCGGGCCACCGTGACGCAGATCGGCGAGTGGATGAGCGGGTTGTGGGTGGTGCATGCGCTGCGTGATGCAGCGAAAGCCCCCACCCCGGCCCTCCCCCAGAGGGGGAGGGAGGAAGACCAGCAAGGAGGCCTGAATGTTTAAGCTCGAACCGCGCCCGCAGCCTTCGAAGTTCTGGGGCATCGCCTCGCCGCTGCTCGCGCTGGTGATCACGGTGGTGCTGGGCACGCTCCTTTTCATGGCACTCGGCAAGGACCCGGTGAAGGGCCTGCAGGTGTTCTTCTGGGAGCCGGTCAGCAGCGGCAGCCGCATCGGCGAGCTGATGGTCAAGGCCACGCCGCTGCTCATCATCGCGCTGGGGCTCGCGGTCTGCTTCCGCTCCAACGTGTGGAACATCGGCGCCGAAGGCCAGTTCGTGATCGGTGCGCTGGTGGCAGGTGGCGTGGCGCTGCTGGCCGACAGGGAGACCTCGCGCTTCATCGTGGTGGCCATCCTCGCGGCGGGCGTGCTCGGGGGCATGGCCTGGGCGGCGCTCACGGCGTTGCTGCGCGACAGGTTCAACGCCAACGAGATCCTGGTGAGCCTGATGCTGGTGTACGTGGCCACGCTGGTGCTCAACTACATGGTGTTCGGCCCGTGGAAGGACCCGGCGGGCTACAACTTCCCGCAGACCAAGACCTTCGAGGCGGTCACGCAGGTGCCGCGGCTGGTGCAGGGTTCGCGCGTGAGCGTCGGCCTGCTCATTGCGCTGGCCGGCGTGGCCGCGCTGTGGGTGTTCCTGTTCCGCACGCGTGCCGGTTTCGCGCAGCAGGTGGGTGGGCTCGCACCGGCAGCGGCGCGCTATGCGGGCTTCTCGTCGCGCAAGGCCTTGTGGGTTGCCTTGCTCGTCTCAGGCGGGGCTGCCGGGCTGGCCGGCGCGCTGGAAGTCGCCGGCCCGATCGGCCAGCTCACGCCGTACGTGCCCGCAGGCTACGGCTTCGCCGCGATCATCGTGGCGTTCGTGGGCCGGCTGCATCCGGTGGGGATGGTGTTCTCGGCGATCCTGATGAGCATGTTCTACATCGGCGGCGAACTCGCGCAGTCGCGGCTGGGCCTGCCGAAATCGCTGACCGGCGTGTTCCAGGGCCTGCTGCTCTTCACCCTGCTCGCCTGCGACACGCTGATGGCCTATCGCATTCGTTTCCTGCCTTCTGTTATCGCGAAGGCGGCTTGAGTGCCTCCGTATGAGCCTTCAATACCTTGATCGAAGCTACATGGAATCCTACGCACTCCTCTTGGCTGCGACCCTCAACGCGGGCACCGTGCTCGCGATAGCGGCGCTCGGGCTGCTCATCAACGAGAAGGCCGGCATCGTCAACCTCGGCGCCGAAGGCATGATGCTGTGCGCCGCCGTCGCGGGGTTTGCGGCCGTCGTGCACAGCGGCAGCGACTGGGTCGGCTTCGTCGCCGGCATGGGCGCGGGCGCGCTGCTGGCGGCCGCCTTCGGGCTGCTGGTGATCTGGATGAACACCAACCAGTACGCGACCGGGCTGGCGCTGAGCCTGTTCGGTGCCGGCTTCTCGGCGTTCGCGGGCATCCAGTACGTGCAGGAGAAACTGCCCGACCGGCCGCAGTTCTCGGTGCCCCTGCTGGGCGACATCCCGCTGGTTGGCGCCGCGCTGTTCAAGCAGCACCCGATCGTCTACCTCGCCATCGCACTCGTCGCGTGGCTCGTGTGGTTCCTCTATCGCTCGCGCGCCGGGCTGGTGCTGCGCTCGGTGGGCGAGTCGCCCGAGTCGGCGCACGCACTCGGCTACCCGGTGCGGCGCATCCGCCTGGCGGCCGTGGTCGCGGGCGGCGCGCTGTGCGGGCTGGCCGGTGCCTACATCTCCGTGGTGTACACGCCGCTGTGGGTGGAAGGCATGGTGGCGGGCAAGGGCTGGATCGCCCTGGCGCTCACCACCTTTGCCACCTGGCGCCCGGCGCGGGTGCTGCTGGGCGCCTACCTGTTCGGCGGCGTGACGATGCTGCAGTTCCACCTGCAAGGCACCGGCGTCGAAGTGCCCAGCGAATTCCTCAATATGCTGCCATACGTCGCCACCATCGTGGTGCTGGCGCTGATCTCGCGCAACCCGGCGTGGATTCGTGTCAACATGCCCGCGTCGCTGGGAAAACCTTTCTATCCCGGCACATAATTCCCGTTTCGTCCACACACCTCCCCCTTAGGAAGGAAAGAAGATGGCTGACCTGAAGAAACGTACCATCGTCACGGCACTGTTCGCCGCCGCGGCGTCCGCTGCCCTCGTCGGCTGCGGCAAGAAGGAAGAACCGCCGCCGCCCGCGCCGGCACCGGCGGCTGCACCGGCTGCGCCGCCGAAGCCCGCGCCGCTGAAGATCGCCTTCGCCTACGTCGGCCCGGTCGGCGACGGCGGTTGGACCTTCGCGCACGACAACGGGCGCAAGGCCGTCGAGAAGGAATTCGGCGACAAGGTGCAGACCAGCTTCGTCGAGAAAGTGCCCGAGTCGGCCGACGCCGAACGCGTGATCCGCGACATGGTGAGCCAGGGCAACAAGCTGATCTTCGGTACGACTTTCGGCTACATGGAGCCGATGCTCAAGGTGGCCGCCGACCACAAGGACGTGAAGTTCGAGCATGCCACCGGCTACAAGACCGCCGAGAACATGCGCACGTACGACAGCCGCACCTACGAAGGCGCGTACATGGCAGGCGTGATCGCGGGCAAGATGACCAAGACCAACACGCTGGGCGTGGTGGGCTCGATCCCGATTCCCGAGGTGGTGCGCAACATCAACAGCTTCACGCTGGGCGCGCAGTCGGTCAACCCGAAGGTGAAGACCAAGGTGGTGTGGGTCGGCGACTGGTTCAACCCGCCGAAGGAAACCGAGGCGGCCACGGCGCTGATCAACGGCGGCGCCGACGTGCTGATGCAGAACACCGACTCGTCGGCCGTGCTGCAGACCGCCGAGAAGATGGGCAAGCGCGCCTTCGGCTGGGACAGCGACATGACGGCCTACGGCCCGAAGGCGCACCTGGGCTCGGCCATCATCAACTGGGCGCCGTACTACATCAAGGCCACGCGCGACGCGCTGGAGAACAAGTGGGCGACCGGCCAGACCTGGTGGGGCGTGAAGGAAGGCGCGATCGACATGGTCTCGATCGCGGCCGACGTGCCCGAGGACACGAAGAAGCGCATCGACGAGGTGAAGGCCGGCCTGAAGGACGGCAGCTTCTCGATATGGAAGGGCCCGCTCGCCGACAACACCGGCAAGCAGGTGCTGGCCAAGGACGCCGTCGCCGACGACAAGTTCCTGGGCGGCATCAACTTCTACGTGAAGGGTGTCGAAGGCAAGGTGCCGGGCGAAAAGAAATAAGGCACGGGGCACTGGCACAGAAGGGGCCGCGCGAGCGGCCCTTTTTCCTTGCCTACTTCAGGTGCCGCCCGAGGAAGTCCAGCACCAGCTCGCGCGACCTCGCCGTGGCCGACGGCGAGTAGCGCATCACGTCGCCATACGCCGACGTCCGGCCGCTCGCCTGCGCGTCGTCCCACGAGTGATGGGCGCCGGGCAGCACGTGCACTTCCACCGGCGGCTGCATGATCCGGCAGTAATGGATGTGACGGGTGTCGAGTTCGCCGGCCAGTTGCATCAACGGCATGGGCGGCGCCTTCAGGCTCCAGACGTCGTGGCAGCGCCCGTACACCGCGGCCGCCGCAGCGAAACCGGGCCCGCCCGTGCGCGGGAAGCGCACCAGGTAGCTGTTGATCACGTTGGCGCCGAGCGAGAAGCCCATCACGGCCACCTTGCCCTTGCGCACATACGCTTGCTGCTCCAGCCAGTCGAGCGCGCCGTAGGCGTCCCGCGTGATCTCGCGATACGCCCGGTCCAGCGGTGGTGACGCGTGCAGCGCATTGGGACAGGACCCCAGCCCCCTGGAGCCGAACGAGTCGACCGCCATCACCACGTAGCCGTGCGACTTGAGGAAGCCCGGCCAGTCGCTGCTGACGTGGTTCTGCATGCCGCCGCAGCTGTGCAGCAGGACCACTGCGGGGAAGGGACCCGGGCCATCCGGTTTCGCCAGGCCCGCGCTCACCTGCAGCACAGAGTCCGCGCCGTCCAGCTTCGCGCTGGCGAAGCGCAGGCCGGTCGCCTGGCAGCCGGCCAGCAGGATGCCCAGCAGGGCGGCGAGCAGGGTCGCGCGCATGGGGCGATGATGCGCCTGCGCCCCCGGCTTGCCAATGGGTCTTCAGGCGTTCCTGGCGTTGCCCAGGCCCGCCTGCACATGCCGTATGTGCAGCGCCATCCCCAGCGCCGCCATCTCCCGGCTTTTCCGGCTCAGGATCTGCTGGGCGAGCGGCAGGAACTCGTGCTCCTCGAAGTGCACATGGGCGAAGAAGTGCTGCACCAGTTCTTCCAGCACCGTCCCCGGCACCTCGGGCGTGCCGCCGGCTGCGATGGAGTCGATCACCGGCTCGATCAGCTTCCACAGCTTCTCGACCGCGCGGTGCTCGCGCACCAGCTGGTCGACCATGGCGTCCACCCGGATGCGCTCCTCGCCCTCGTTGGCGGCGTGTTGCACCGCGGGGAACAGCTCGCGCTCTTCGTCGACGTGGTGCGCCACCAGGCCGCCGCGGAACATGGCGCCCAGGTCGGATGCGATGGAGCGTGCACGCGCGGCCGAGGCGACCAGGTCGGACAGGTAGAGCGCACCGTGCACCTGGCTCACGAACTCGTGGTGGCACTTGGAGAAGTCCAGCAGCGGGCCGTCGACGTGCAGGTCGTCGTTTTCGATGGAGGTGGCAGACATGGCGGGCCCCGGGGGTACCGGTTGGAGGGTGTTGCACCCAATCTAGACCCGCCCGGCTCGCCCGGGCTTGACAAAGGTCAGTTACGGGGCGGGGCCGACTCCAGCCAGTCGCACGCCACGTGCGCCAGCGCGCGCATGCCCAGCAGCAGCCCGGCCTCGTCGGCGAAGAACTTCGGCGAGTGGTTGGCGTATGCCTTGGCCGGGTCCTGCCCGGCCGGCGTGACGCCGACGAAGAAGAACAGGCCGGGCACCAGGCGCTGGTAGAACGAGAAGTCCTCGGCGCCCGTCACCTTGGGCACGAACAGCACCTTGTCTTCGCCGGCCACGCGCTGCAGCGTGGGCACCATCGCCTCGGTGAGCGCCGGGTCGTTGACCGTGACCGGGTAGTTCTTCTCGATGTGCACTTCGCAGCAGGCGCGCGAGCCGCGCGCGATGGCCTCGGCCATCGTCGTCACGCGCTCGTGGATGTCGTCGCGCATTTCCTCGTTGAAGCTGCGGATGGTGCCGGTCATCAGCACGTCGTCGGGGATGATGTTGTTGCGCACGCCGCCCTTGATGCTGCCCACGGTGACGATGGCCGGTTCGCGCGCGATGTCGACGCCGCGCGAGACGATCGTCTGCAGGCCCAGGATGATCTGCGCCGAGGTGACGATGGGGTCCACGCCGAGCCAGGGTGCGGCGCCATGCGTCTGCTTGCCGGTCACCTTGATCTTCATGCGGTCCGAACTCGCCATGGTGGGGCCGCTGCGGTAGCCGATGGTGCCCACGTTCTGGCGCGACGTGACGTGCAGGCCGAACACCGCCTGCGGCGTCGGGTTCTCCAGCGCGCCTTCGGCGATCATCATCTTGGCGCCGCCTTCCTCGCCTTCGGGCGGCATCTCCTCGGCCGGCTGGAAGATGAACTTGACCGAGCCGCGCAGTTGCGCGCGCAGGCCCGCCAGGATTTCGGCCACGCCCATCAGGATGGCGACGTGGCAGTCGTGCCCGCAGGCGTGCATGACGCCCACTTCCTCGCCGTTCCATTGCGTGCGCGCCTTGGAGGCGAAGGGCACGTCGACCTGCTCGGTGACGGGCAGCGCGTCCATGTCGGCGCGCAGCGCCACCACCGGGCCGGGCCGGGCGCCCTTCAGCAGGCCGACCACGCCCGTGTGCGCGACGCCGGTGCGGACTTCGTCGAGCCCGAGCTTCTTCAGGTGTTCCGCGACGATGCCGGATGTGCGGAACTCGCGGTTGCCCAGCTCGGGATGCTGGTGCAGGTCACGGCGCCATGCGATGACGCGGGACTCCAGCGCCTTCGCGGATTCCTCGATGAGGCTCGCGAGGGAACTGCCTTGCTGGGACACGGCTGCTGGCATGGGGGGGCTCTCCGTCATGGAAAGAGCCCATTACAGCACCGGCCGCAGCGCTGCGCTAGTTGGGGTGGGCGGCCCCGCTGGCTACCAGCCGCTGCACCAGCGGGTGGTGGATGCGTCGCTCCGCGGAAATGAGGTAGAAGTGTTCCACGAGACCGGGGGACTCGCCGAGCTGCTGCACCTTGCCGTCGTGGGTGAGCTCGTCGCGCGACCAGTGCGATGCGGGAAATGCCCCCATGCCGCTGCGCCCGAAAGCCGCCAGCAACGCGCTGTCCTCGAACTCGCCGACGATGCGCGGGCGCAGCGCCTGCTTCTCGAACCACAGGTCGATGCGCGGCCGCACCGCGGCATGGGCCGTCGGCAGCAGCAGGGGCACGTCGTCCAGGCATCCGGGAAAAGGCCGCTGGCACTGGGCGGCCAGCGGCGCGGGCACGAACCACGCCAGCGGCGCTTCGCCCAGTGCATGGCTGTACAGGCGCAGGTTGGGGTTGGCCGGCGCCGCCCGGTCGGACAGCACGGCGTCGAGCCGGTGCAGGGCGAGATCCGCGAGCAGGCGGTCGAACTCGTCCTCGTGGCACAGCAGCCGCGCCGTGCCGCCTTCGATGGCGGGCTGCAGCAAGTGGCGCACCACCAGCTTGGGCAGGCCGTCGGAGATGCCGACCAGCAGCCGCACGCCCTGGCCGGTGGCCGCGTCGCGCACGGCGGCGGGCAACTGTTCGCCCAACTGGAAGATGGGGTCGGCGTGCGCCATCGCCGCGCGCCCCGCTTCGGTCAGCACGATGCCGCGCCCGGACGGCTTGAACAGCGCATAGCCCAGCGACTGCTCGAGCGAGCGGACCTGCTCGCTGACGGTCTGCACTGCCATGTCGAGCCGTTGCGCGGCCCGGGCCATCCCGCCTTCCTTGGCCACCACCCAGAAGTAATAGAGGTGGCGATAGTTGAAGGCGGCGGCCATGGCAGGGGGCTCAGCCCTGCTGGATGCCGGCCACGAGCCAGCCGCCGAAACCGGTGCGCGGCTTCACCAGGTGCCAGGTCTCGTTCAGGTCTTCCGGCACGGCGTCCTTCTGGTCGCGCACGCTGCCGGTGAAGTGCACGCTCACGACGTAGCGGTCGGCTTCTTCCGCGACGGCCAGCACGCGCGCCTGCAGGCCGAACACCTGCGTGGCCTGCGGCTGCTGGCCGCGCTCGGCGATCTCGGCCTTCACCACCTCGAACATCTCGGGCGTGAGGTAGCCGCGCAGGCGGTCGTAGTCACCGGCATCGTTGGCCGATTGCAGCGCCATGAACTGGTCGGCGGCGTTGCGCTCGAAAGCTGCGGCGTCGAAGTCTGCGGGCAGGGCCTGGGGCGTGCTGCTGCCCAGACGCGAACCGATCATCGAGCCGCCTTGCAGGCGGGACGGCTCGGCCGTGCGGTACATCTGCGGCTCCAGCGCGCCGGCAGGACCGGCTGCCGCGGCGGGTGCACCGGCCCCCATGCGCTTGCGCATGATGAAGCCGACGAGCAGCAGCACGGCCATGATCACCAGGCCGATGGTGAGCATGTTCGCCAGCGCTTCGCCGAATCCGAAGTGCGATGCCAGCGCGGCGATGCCGAGGCCGGCGGCCAGCCCTGCGATGGGGCCCATCCAGCTGCGCTTGGGCGCGGCCGCGGCGGCAGCGCCCGGAGCGGCGGCTGCGGTCGATGCGTTGGACGGCGCAGGGGTGTTGGCGCCTTGGGCGGGGGTTCCCGCGGGTTGCGCGGGCTGCGTGGTGGTCTGCCGCTGCATGCCGGCCGACTTGCCGCCGCCGAGGCGCTTGGCTTCGGCGTCGAGGGCGGCCGTCATGCCCACCGCGAGGACGACGGCAAATACGGCTAGGGCTTTCTTCATGAGGGGTCTCCTGTTGGGGCGTGGGTCAGGCTGGCGAAGGTAACACCCGGACGTATCCTGAAAAACCAGAAAGAAACTGTTGATCAGTCAGGGAAAACCGAAGCTGCGCCTATCTGGGTGGAGGATACTCCGTTCGATGCGCCTTGTCCTGATTGCCCTTGCGCTGCTGCCCATGGCCGTCCAAGCCCAGCCACCGAAGCTTCCCCAGCCTTTCACGAGCCTGCAGGCCGTGGTCGATGCGGCGATGGAAGACGCCAAAAAAAAGACGACGCTCCCTCTGGAGGTCGTCAGCAGTGAAGAAGTCACCTGGCGCGATGCGAGCCTGGGTTGCCCGCGGCGCGGGTCCGGCTTTGCGCAGATGCTGGTGCCGGGCTACCGGGTCCAGTTGAGGGCCGGCAGCCGGCAGTTCGATTACCACGCCAGCGCCCGCGGGGCGCTGGTGCTGTGCCCGCAGGGCCGGTCGGAAACGCCGGCCCCGCCGGACACTACTCGATGAACACGATGGTCGGCGCCGGCATGCCGGCCGAGCCGCTGTAGCCGATCGAGCCCAGGTACTTGTTGCCGGCCGGCAGCGTGCAGGCGCGGTTGGTCACCGGGTTGATGCAAGGCCGCACCTTGATCGTACCGGTGCCGCCGCTGGCCACGCTGGCCGGTGCAATCACCGAGAGCGTCCCGCCCGTGGTCGAAGGCAGCGCCCACGAATACAGGTTGAAGGACGCAGGTCCGCCCGGCACGCCGTAACCATCGACCACGACCGTGTAGGTGCCCGCAGCCGGACTGCTCAGGCTGACGATTTCGGTCGATGTCGCGGACGCCGCGGCCCCGACCAGCGTATCGCCCTTGTACACGTACAGGTCGAGGTCGGCCGGCAGGCTCACGTCGTTGTCGTACAGCGCGAAACGGGCGTACGCCGTGCCTTCGGGGATGTTCACCGTGAACGTGCGCTGCACGCCGGTGGTGATGGTGTGCGGCTGCTTGAGGGCGGCCTGCATCCCCTGCGTTGCCGTGGCGAACGAACCCGTGTAGCCGAACCCGACCGTGTAGGAGCCGCTCACTTCAGCCGGAGCGGCCAGCGCCACCGGTTGCGCGACGATCGGCAGCCGTACCGAGTGCACGCCGTCGCTCCACGTCAGTTGCCCGCCCACGTACGTGTTGAGCGCCGCGCCGTTGCGCGTGAAGGTGACGCTGAACTTCGCCGAAGCCCCCGGCTTGACGCGCAGCGACGACGGGCTGACCGACACGTTGAAGCCGCTGATACCGGAAACGGTCGGCGTGTAGGTGCTCGCGGCGCCGGACACGTTGCGAACCGTGCGCGTCACGGTCTGCGTGCCGGCCACGTTGGCCACCGAGATCGAGGGCAGGTTCACGTTGCGCGGCAGCAGGATCTTGATGCCGTTGGACGTGCAGAACGACGCCTCGATTTCGGTCGAGCACAGGTAGCCCAGCCACTGCATGATGCCGTGGTCGAACACCAGCCCGGGGTTGAGGGCGCTGGTGGGCTGCACCTGGCCGGCACCCTGGCCGAAGATCGTGGTGGCGCTGGTCTGCGAAGCGCCCAGCATGCCGGTGGCGGTCGTCATCAGGGCCGACTTGATCATCATGGGCGACCAGGTCGGCTTCGCCTGCTTGAACAGCGCCCCGATGCCTGCGATGTGCGGGCTGGACATCGACGTGCCGTTGTACAGGTCGAAGTCGCGATCGAAGTTGAAGGGCGGGGCCACGGCTGCCAGCACGGCCTGTCCGGGCGCGCTGATGTCCGGCTTGAGGATTTCGCTGCGGTTGGCCAGCGAGGGGCCGCGCGACGAGAAACTCGACTGCAGGGGTGCAGGGGTGGCGTTGTTCAGAGTGGCCGTCCCGATGCTGGCCGTGCCGCCGCCGGCGAGCGCGTAGTCGCGTACTGCCGTGCGATAGGTGTGCGCCAGGTGCACCGTGGGAACCGAGTGGAAGTCGGCGTCCACCGAACCCGAAGACACGTTGACCAGGATCACGCCGAGGCCGCCTGCTTCGGCTACCGCCAGGCTCTTGTTGACCCGCGCGATCACACCGCGGTCGCACACCACGATCTTGCCGGCGACCTTGTCCGGGTCGAGCACCGCGACGCCGCCGTTGTCGGCGGCCGGGTAGCACAGCGACACCTTGCCGGCGTCGGCGCCGTCCTTGCCCGCCTGCGTCGCGTCGATCAGGGGAATGCCGTTGATCGCGGTAGCGTTCGTCGAAGAACCCGTGTACGGCGTGCCGTTGCCGAGCGTCACGATGCCCGTGGAGCCCCGGGCGTGCGTATTGGCCGCCACCGTGGTGACCCACGGCGAGGCGTGCGCTACGGTGCTGGCGGTGGGGCCGCTGTTGCCGGCGGAAGTGGCGACGAACACGCCGGCTTCGGCCGCGTACATGAAGGCAATTTCGACGGGGTCGAGCACGGTGGTGCGCGAGCCGCTCACCGAGAAGTTGATCACGTCGACGCCGTCGGCCACGGCCTGGTCGATGGCTGCGACCGAGTCGCTGCTGGCGCAGGTGCCGCCGTCGCCGTCTTCCCAGCACACCTTGTAGATCGCCAGGCGGGCCCGCGGCGCCATGCCGCTGATGGTGCCCCACGCAGCCGCCTGCCCGGTGATCGGGACGCCGGAATTGCCGCCGGCCGTGCTGGCCGTGTGCGTGCCGTGGCCGCCGAAATCGCGCGGGGAGTTGTACTCCCAGGGGAAGTACTCGGCGATGGCGGCGTCCCCGCCCTGGCCCGCGTTGTAGTAACGCGCGCCGATCAGCTTGTTGTTGCAGTTGGCCGCCGAGAATTCGGTGCCCGACACGCAGGTGCCGGACCAGCCCACGGGCGCCGCGTACCCCGAATTGGGCATGCCGGGCGTGTACACGCCCTGCGCGTCGGCCTTGTCGCTGAAGGCGGGATTTTCCGGCCACACACCGCTGTCGACCATGCCGATCACGATGTTCTCGCCGGTAAAGCCGGTCTGCGCCCAGAAACCGGAGTTGCCGCTCAGGCCCAGGAAGGCCGGCGTCGATGCGGTGTCGAGCTTGCGCCTCTCGTCCTTGCTCACGGCCAGCACGCCCTTGGTGGCGCGCAGGCGCTGCACCTGCGAGTCGGTCAGCTCCGCGCTGAACCCGTTGAAGACGTAGCTGTAGTCATGCACCTTGCGGGCGCCCACGCTGCGGGCGACGGCGTCCTGGCGCGCGCGCAGCTGGCCGACGTAGGCCACCACGTTGGCGGCGCGCCGGTCGAGCTTGCTGCCGGGGGCCGGTTTGGTGGACGGATTGGCCGCGGCGGGCGGCTCGGCCAGCTGCACGATGTACAGCTTGCTGGGCGGCGGTGCCGCCTTGCCGGCCAGCTTCCTGCGGCCATCATCCGTGGATGAAGCCGTGGCGGCTTCTTCTGCCGACTTGGCTGGCGCGGATCGGGGAATCGGGCTCGTGTTGGCCGCTTCGGCCTCGCGGGGTTGCGCTGCAGCAGACTGGACGGACTGCGTGGTGTCTTCCCCGCCGCCGCCGCAAGCTGCCAATAAGAATGCCGCCAGGGCCGTTGTGAGGCCCAGGCGGCATGGATGGTTGAATCGCATCTTCTCGACTCCTCGTTGTGGGAGCCGCAATTCGTCCATAGTCGAGTAGCGCCGTCAAGCAGGTTAACTCGCGATCACAGGGGATATCCTTAGACATGCCGAACCTGCACTCCGTCGAACCCGCCCTGCTGCCCGAGCTGCTCAAGCGCATGCCGAAGGCCGAACTGCACATCCACATCGAAGGCTCGCTGGAGCCCGAGCTGATCTTCGCCCTGGCCCGGCGCAACGAAGTAGCCATTCCGTATGCCAGCGTGGAAGAACTGCGCCGCGCCTACGCCTTCACCGACCTGCAATCCTTCCTGGACATCTACTACGCCGGTGCCAGCGTGCTGCTGCACGAGCAGGACTTCTTCGACATGGCATGGGCTTACCTGCAACGCGCGGCGCACGACAACGTGGCGCGCGCAGAGATCTTCTTCGACCCGCAGACGCACACCGCGCGCGGGGTCACTATGGAAACGGTGGTCACGGGGCTGCATCGCGCATGCGCAGCCGCCGCCACCCAATTGGGGGTTGACGCCGAACTGATCCTCTGCTTCCTGCGGCACCTGAGCGAAGAGGACGCGTTCGCCACCCTGGAGCAGGCCCTGCCGCACCGCGACAAGTTCATCGGGGTCGGCCTGGACTCCAGCGAGGTCGGCCATCCGCCGGAGAAGTTCGCGCGCGTGTTCGCGCGCTGCCGCGAGCTGGGGCTGCACCTGGTGGCGCATGCCGGCGAAGAAGGGCCGCCCGCCTATGTGTGGTCGGCGCTCGACGTGTTGCAGGTGGAGCGCGTCGACCATGGCGTGCAGTCGGTGCAGGACCCCGCGCTGATGCAGCGGTTGGCCGAGGAGCGCGTGCCGCTGACCGTGTGCCCGCTGTCCAACCTGAAGCTGTGCGTGTTCGACCGGCTCGAAAGCCACAACCTGCCGCAGCTGCTGGAAGCCGGCCTGTGTGCCACGGTCAATTCGGACGACCCGGCCTACTTCGGCGGCTACCTCAACGACAACTTCCTGCAGGTCTTCGCCGCCACCGGCATGCGGGCCGAGCACGCCTACCAGCTGGCCCGCAACAGCTTCGAGGCCGCCTTCATCGACGAGGCAGCGCGCACCAAGTACATTGGGCAGCTGGACAAGACGTTCGCCTCCTTTTCCTGAGGAGGTGCGGCGCGAGAGGGGACGAGCATGCGGATCGTGAAATGGACGCTGGGCGCCATGGCTGCGCTGCTGGCGGCGGCTGCACTGGCGGCCGCGATTTATGGCTGGCGCAGTTTCCCGGCGCTGGACGGCGAGATCAAGGCGCCGGGCCTCAAGGCGGCGGTGCAGGTGCGCCGCGATGCGTCGGACGTCACGCACATCGAAGCGCAGTCGGTTGCCGATGCCTACTTCGCGCTGGGCTACGTGCACGCGCAGGAACGCAGCTGGCAGCTCGAGTTCAACCGCCGCGTGATGCACGGGCGGCTGTCCGAGGTGTTCGGTACGGCCACGCTGGAGACCGACCGCACGTTGCGCAAGCTGGGCATCGTGCGCGCTGCGCAGGCGCAGTGGGACAAGCTGCCGCCCGAGGCGCAGGACCTCGGCAAGGCCTATGCGAACGGCATCAACGCCTTCCACGCAACGAGTTCGCAGGCGCTGCCGCCGGAGTTCCACATCCTCGGCGTGAAGCCGGGCGAATGGACGCCGCAGGACAGCATGGGCTGGGCGCTGATGATGGCGCTGGACCTGGGCGGCAACTGGGGCTCGGAGTTCGCGCGCTTCTCGCTGCTGCAGCGCCTGTCGACCGAGCAGTTGTGGCAACTGATGCCGCCGTACCCGGGCACGGCACCGGCCACGCAGGTGGACCTGGCGGCGCTGTATCGCGGGCTCGGTGCCTATCGCACCGGCAGCGACGGCAAGACGGCGGCCGCCCCCGCTGCTTCGCAGCTGGCCGACCTGCAGGAGTGGACCCGCGGCCTCGGCCACACCGAAGGCATAGGCTCCAACAACTGGGTGATCGCGGGCCCGCGCACGCAGAGCGGCAAGCCGCTGGTGGCGAACGACCCGCACCTGGGCTTGAGCGCGCCGGCCATCTGGTACTTTGCGCGGCTGACGGCGCCCGCAGCGCCGGGCGGCAAGCCGCTGGACGTGGTCGGCGCTACGCTGCCCGGGCTGCCCTCGGTGGTGCTGGGCCGCACGGCCGGCGTGGCTTGGGGCTTCACCAACACCGGCCCCGATGTACAGGACCTGTACCTCGAGCAGGTGAACCCTGACAACCCCAAGCAGTACCGCACGCCGCAGGGCTGGGCCGATTTCCAGGCCCGCGAAGAAGTCATCCGCATCAAGGGCCAGCCCGACGAACGCCTCGTCGTGCGCAGCACGCGCCACGGCCCGGTGGTGAGCGATGCCAACCCGGCCTACGACGCGGTGCTCGATGCACGCAAGTTCGTGCTGGCGCTGCGCTGGTCGGCGCTGGATGCCGACAACACGACGGTGCTGGCGGGCATGCGGGCCAACTTCGCGCAGTCGGTCGACGAGCTGCGCGCTGCGTTCGCTGCCTATCACTCGCCGATGCAGAACATGGTGGCCGCGGACACGCAGGGCCGCACGGCCTACCAGGCGATCGGCCGCGTGCCGTTGCGCGATGCGGCCAACGACCTGCGCGGCGCGGCGCCGGCGCCGGGCTGGGACGCCAGGTACGACTGGACCGGCTGGCTGGCAGTGGGCGATAACCCGCGCGCCGAGCACGAAGCGATCACGGCCAAGGGCTGGCACGCCACGGCGAACGAGCGCATCCACCCGGCCGGCTACCCGCACTTCATCACGTCGGACTGGGAGCCGCCGTACCGCTTCGACCGCATCGAGGCGCTGCTGGGGGCCACGCCCAGGCACACGGCGCAGAGCTTGCGCGACGTGCATGCCGACACGCTGTCGCTCGCCACGAAGGCGGTGTTGCCCGTGCTGCAGGCCACGGCCAGCACGCACCCGCTGGCGCCCGCGGCGCTGGAGCAGTTGAAGGGCTTCGACGGCAACATGCGGGCCGAAAGCGCCGCTCCGCTCATCGTGGCCTATTGGGCCGACGAACTCACGCGCCAGCTGGTGGTGCCGAAAGTCGGCGAGGCAAGGTTCAAGGCGCTCTACGGCAAGCGGTCGTTCCGCAAGGGGCTGGAGGTCATGCTGCTGGACCCCAAGGCCGGCGCCTTCTGGTGCGGGGCAGCCGGTTGTGCCGAGGCGTCGTCGCGCGCGCTGGCAGGCGCGCTCGACCGCATCTCCTCCGCCTACGGCAAGGACGTGGCGCAGTGGCGCTGGGGTGCCGCCCATGCGGCGAAGTCGGCGCACCGGCCTTTCAGCAACGTCGGGGCGCTCGCGCAGTTCTTCGACGTGGCGGTGCCCACGCCGGGGGACCCATGGACGGTGAACGTGGGCCAGTACTGGGCCAACCAGGAAAAGATGCCGTTCGCCAACCGGCATGCGGCGAGCCTGCGCGCGGTGTACGACCTGTCCGACCTGGAGAAGTCGCAGTTCATCTACCAGACCGGGCAAAGCGGGCTGGTATTCAGCGACCGCTACCGCGACATGAAGGATGAATGGGCGCAGGTGAAGTACCGGCCGCTGCAGCTGAAGCCCGCCGCTTGGGCGCACAGCGCGACGCTGCTGCCCTGAGACGGCTCAGGCGGCGGGCCTTACACCGCAGCCCGCCTTGTGCCGACGGCCCCTGGCGTGGCCCCGTGCGACGATGCTTCGCAAACGGAGCACGAGCATGACCCGAACATCCGAAGCACGGGACTTTTTCACGCAAAGGCTGCACAGCCTGCACCACCCACGGCCGCGCTTCGCGCTGCGCCGCCCCGAGCGGGTGACCCGGCGCGTCTGCCTGAAGCTGGCGCGCGGCGCCACCGAAGTCATCCCCGATGTCGACGGCAGCATCGTGGTGCGATGCGCCAGGGGCAGCGTGTGGATCACGCACGACGGCGACCCGAAGGACGTGATCCTTCAGCCGCAGCAGACCTACCAGGCCGAGCGCGACGACCCGATGCGCATGCATGCGCTGCAGGCGTGCGTGCTGGAGATCCAGTTCGAGGACGAGGCGGCCGGGGCGGGCTGATCAGGCCAGCAGGTCGTACAGCGTGCGGGCCACGACCTTGGTGGCGCGCCGCAGGTCGTCGAGCACGATGTGCTCGTCCGCGCGCTTGGCATTGGACTCGAGCACGGTGCGCGGCCCGGCGCCATAGATCACGCCGGGCACGCCCGCTTCGCCATAGAGCCGCACGTCGGTGTACAGCGGCGTGCCCATGGCGGGGATGTCCCGGCCGAACAGCTCGCGCCCGTGCTGCTGGATGGCCGCCACCAGCGGCTGGTTGCCGGGCAGCGGCTTCAGCGATTTGGCGAGCAGCATGCGGCGAACCTCGACGCGGATGCCCGGTTGCTGCGCGGCCGCTTCCTCGATCACGCGCCGGACCGCGGCTTCCACTTCGACCGGGTTCTCTTCGGGAATCATCCGCCGGTCCAGCTTGAACGTGACCTTGCCGGGGACCACGTTGGTGTTGGTGCCGCCTTCGATGAGGCCGATGTTCAGGTACGGATGGCGGATGCCGGGTACCTTCGACGTGACCTGGCGATACAGCGTGTTCTGCCCGTACAGAGCATTGAGGATCTTCACCGCGCCTTGCAGCGCGTCGACGCCCGTGTCGGGGATGGCGGCATGCGCCATCTTGCCGTGCACCGTCACTTCCATCTGCAGGCAGCCGTTGTGCGCGGTCACCACTTCGTAGCTGAAGCCGGCGGCGATCATCAGGTCGGGCTTGGTCAGGCCGTTCTTCAGCAGCCAGCCGGGGCCCAGCTCGCCGCCGAACTCCTCGTCGTAGGTGAAGTGCAGTTCGACGCCGCCCTTCAGTGCGGCGCCCAGCGCCTCGAGCGCGCGCACCGCAAAAGTGAAGGTGGTGAAGTCGCACTTGCTCACCGCGGCCGCGCGACCGTACAGCTTGCCGCCTTCGATTTCGCCGCCATAGGGGTCGTGCGTCCAGCCTTCGCCCGGCGGCACCACGTCGCCATGCGCATTGAGGGCAACCGTGCGGCCTTCGCCATAACGCCGGCGCACGATGAGGTTGGTGATGGACGCCATGCCGCAGGCCTGCACGGCGTCGGCAGGCACCGGGTGCTTTTCGGCAGGCAGGCCGAACGCCTCCAGCAGTTGGGCCGTGCGCTCGGCGTGCGGCGCGTTATTGCCGGGTGGCGTGTCGGTGGGCACGCGCACCAGCTCCTGCAGGAAGGCCACCTGCTCGTCGAAATGCGCGTCGACCCAGGCGTCGAGTTTCTCGTAGGGGTTCATGTGTGTTCTTCGGCCAGCTGTTGCAGCAGGTGCGAGAAGGCGCGCACCGCCAGGTCGATGTCGTCGCTGGTCGTGCTCTCCAGCGGGTTGTGGCTGATGCCCGAGTTCTGGCCGCGCACGAACAGCATGGCCTGCGGCATGACCTCGTGCAGTTTCATGGCGTCGTGGCCGGCGCCGCTGGGCATGCGATGCAGGGGCACGCCGAGCGCCTCGACGGCCTGCTCCCAGCGCGCCTGCCATCCGGGTGCGCTCGGCGCCGCCGCCGCGCGCATGGTTTCCTCGGCGCTGCAGTGCAGGCCGCGCCGTTCGCAGATGGCCTGCAGCTGCGCCAGCACGTCGGCCACCAGCGCGTCGCGCTGCGCGTCGTTGGGGGCGCGCAGGTCCAGGCTGAACAGGCAGCGGCCCGGCACCACGTTGATCGAACCGCCCGGCACCTGCAACATGCCGATGGTGCCCACGCTGTCGCCGTCGCGCGCCGCACGCTGCTCGATGTAGAGCGCGAGTTCCGCCGCCGCTACCGCTGCATCGCGCCGACGGTCCATCGGCGTGGTGCCCGCGTGGCTGGCCATGCCCGTCACTTCGCACTGGAAGCGCACGCCGCCGTTGATGGAGGTGACGATGCCCAGGGGCAGGTCGATCTCGTTGAGCACGGGGCCTTGCTCGATGTGCACCTCGACGAAGCCGAGGTAGCGGGCCGGGTCGCGCTTCACCTTCGGGATGTCGCCGATCGGCAAGCCGGCCTGCTGCATCGCCTCGCGCATCGAGACTCCGTCGGCGTCTTTCTGGTCCAGCCAAGCTGGGTTGAAGTGGCCCGTGAGCGCGCCCGAGCCGAGGAAGGTGGCCTTGTAGCGCTGGCCTTCCTCTTCGGCGAAGCCCACCACTTCGATGCCGAAGGGCAGCCGTTGGCCCGCGCGAGCCAGCTCGCGCACGCAGGCCACCGGCGTGAAAATCCCCAGTCGCCCGTCGTACTTGCCGCCATTGCGCACGGTGTCGTAGTGCGAGCCGGTCAGCAGCCGCTTTTCTCCCTCACCGGCGTGATACACCCCCACCACATTGCCCACCGCATCGATGCCCACCTCGTCGAAGCCGCTGTCACGCATCACCTGCACCAGCAGCTGCGCGCAGGCGCGGTGCGCGTCGGTGAGGTAGGTGACGGTGAGCTGGCCCTTGTCCTTGAACTCCGGGTCGCTGAACTGCGCGAGCTGCTCGTGCCAGTCCCACACCAGGTTGCCGAGCGCCGGCTCCATGCCGAACTTGTCGTTCAAGCGCAGCTCGACGATGCGATGGATGTTGCGCAGCGCTTCCGGCAGCTCGAAGTCCGGCGGGTTGTCCAGCCGCCGCTCGAACGTATCGATGATCTCGCGGCGAGTGAGCCCGGTGCCGCGCGGGCCGCGTACGGCCAGGATGAAGGGGAAGCCGAACTTCGCGTTGTAGGCGGCGTTGAGCCGCTGGATCTTCGCGAATTCTTCCGGCGTGCAGTCGGCCAGGCCGGCCTTGCCCTGTTCATGGGTGGATTCGGCAGTGAGTGTCTTCGCGACCATTGCCTTGCCGGCCAGTTCGGGGTGGGCGCGGATGAGCGCGAGCTGCCTGTCGCGCCCGGCGTCGCGCACCACGCCGGCCATCGCGTGCTTCAGGTGCGCCAGCGAGTGGAACGGCCGCTGTGCCAGCGCCTGCTGCGCGATCCACGGCGAATGTTCGTACAGGCCGTCCAGCAGCTGCGCGGCTTGTTCCGGGCTGGCGGCGTTGAGTTGTTCCAGTGTCAGGGCCATGTTCAGCCTTCGAAGGGGTGGGCCTGCTTCCAGTGGCGGGCAATGTCGATGCGGCGGCACACCCACACGCGGTCGTGCCGCGCGACGTGGTCCAGGAAGCGCTGCAGTGCGACGATGCGCCCGGGCCGGCCGAGCAGGCGGCAGTGCATGCCGACGCTCATCATCTTCGGCGCTTCGTCGCCTTCGGCATACAGCGCATCGAAGGTGTCGCGCATGTAGGCGAAGAAAGGCTCGGCATGCGAATAGCCTTGCGGCAGCGCGAAGCGCATGTCGTTGCAGTCCAGCGTGTAGGGCACCACCAGGTGCGGCACTACGGCGCCGTCGGTCTTGCGCACCTTCATCCAGAAGGGCAGGTCGTCGCCGTAATAGTCGCTGTCGTACTCGAAGCCGCCGTAGTCGGCCACCAGCCGCCGCGTATGGGGGCTGTCGCGGCCGGTGTACCAGCCGAGTGGCCGGTCGCCGGTGAGCTGATGGATGGTCTCCATGCCGATGCGCATGTGCTCGCGCTCGGTGGCCTCGTCGATGCCCTGGTAATTGATCCAGCGCCAGCCGTGGCACGCGATTTCGTGGCCCAGCTCGCGGAAGGCGGCGGTGACTTCGGGCGCGCGTTGCAGCGCCATGGCGACGCCGAACACCGTGAGCGGCAGGCCGCGCCGCTCGAACTCGCGCAGCAGCCGCCAGACGCCCGCGCGCGAGCCGTACTCGTAGATGCCCTCCATGCTGAGGTGGCGGTCCGGGTACGACGGAGGGTTGGCCATCTCGGACAGGAACTGCTCGGAGCCGGCGTCGCCGTGCAGCACGCTGTTCTCGCCGCCTTCCTCGTAGTTCAGCACGAACTGCACGGCAATGCGCGCGTTGCCGGGCCACTGCGCGTTCGGCGGGTTGCGGCCGTAGCCGCGCAGGTCGCGCGGGTAGGGCGCTGTGGTGTCGTAGGTGCTCATGACAGCGCGGTGGAAAGGTCCTGCGTCGGCACCGGGCGGTGGAAGGCCAGGCTCTCCTCGACGTGCTGCAGGTGGTCGACCATGAGCTTCACGGCGCGCTTCTCGTCGCGCCCCGCCAGCGCCCGGACGATTTCGACGTGCTCTTCCTGCGAATGGCTTGCTGCGCCTTCGCGCTGGTACATCAGCGAGATCAGCGAGCTGCGCGACACCAGGTCGCGCAGGATCTGGGCCAGCACCTCGTTGCCGGTGAGCTCGGCCATGCGCACGTGGAAGTCGCCGAGCAGCTCGTTCTGGCCCGCCGTGTCGTGGCGCTCACCGGCCGCCTGTTCCTGCGCCACGTGGTCCTTCAGCGCGCGGATGCGTGCCGGCGTGACGTTGCGCACGAACTCGCGCGTCATCTCGGCTTCGAGCATGCGGCGCACCTGGAACACCTGCCGGGCTTCTTCGACCGTGGGTGCCGCGACGAAGGCGCCGCGCGCCGGCTCCATCTTCACCAGCCGGTTCTGCGCCAGCTGGAACAGGGCCTGCCGCACCAGCGTGCGCGACACGCCGAAGTGGTCGGCCAGCTTCTGCTCGGCGAGCTTGGTGCCGGGCTGCAGCCGGTGGTCGACGATGGCCCGGGTGATCGCCTCGACGATGGCATGGGTGGTCGTGGACTCCATGCAGCCATGATAGCCGCAAATCCAAAAAGTGTATACACTTCGGTCCACAAAACAGGAGCATGACCATGGGCCTGAGCACCCACGTCCTCGACACGATGCACGGCACGCCGGCGCCGGGCATGCAGGTGCAGCTGTACGACACGACCGGCGGTGCGGCCACGCTGGTGAAGCAGTTCGAGTTGGATGCGGACGGCCGCAACCCCGGCGGCGCGCTGTTCGACGACGCTAGCCTCAGGCAGGGCACCTACCGGCTGGTGTTCAGTGTGGCCGCGTACTTTCGCGGCCGCGGCGTGGCGCTGCCCGATCCGCCTTTCCTGGACCGGGTCACGCTGGACTTCGGCATCGCCCACCCCGAGCAGCACTACCACGTGCCCTTGCTGGTGAGCCCGTGGAGCTACTCCACGTACCGGGGTTCCTAGTCCTGGCCTTCGGTCAGGGTGTCGAGCTGGAAGCGGCCGCTCTTGTGCCACAGCCACGTGTCGGTGTAGACCACCTTGCCCATACGCGCGGGCACGGGGTAGGGCGCCGCGGCCATCACGGTGCGCTCGATCTCCTTTACCACTTCGGGCGCGTGGCTGGGCTTGCGCATCCAGTCGATCCTCTGCACGTTGCCCTTGCGGTCCACTTCGACGTTCAGCACGCCGATGGCGTACAGCAGGGGCGGCAGGCGGCCCTTGAAGATGCGCGTGGCGTTCTGCGCGTAGATGTGGGAGGCGGCGTCCTTGCGGTAGGCACGCGGGTTGACGGCGTCGGACTTCATGACGTAAGTGTCGCCGCGTTCTTCCAGTGCCCCTTGTGCCGGCGCAAGGGGACGGGGCGCCGGCTGCACCACGGCCGGGTCACGCGGCAGCGGGGTAGAGGTGCACGCTGCGAGCAGCGCGGCCAGGGCTACCGGTGCGCCGTGGCGCAGGATCGAGTAATGCTTCATCATGAGTCCCCGTTGGTATGTACGACTGCGCACGCCGTCACCGGTGGCGCGATGCTTCAACGGCCCAGCTTCCTGCCCTGACGACCTTGCTTTACTCTAGCGGCGAGCTTGTCACCAACTGATGCACGTAATCACCGAATCGGCATGAAAGAAATCACAAAGAGCGATGCGAAGCCCGTCGCCGTGCTGGTTTCGGTGGATCGGGCGCAGGGCTCGGTGCCGCGCGAGGAAGGCGCCTGGATGGCGGTGTCCGCCGATTCGGTGGAAGGCACCATCGGCGGCGGGCACCTCGAGTTCGAGGCCATCGCGCAGGCCCGCGCGCTGCTGGCGGGGCAGGGCGGCGAGGCGGTCGTGCGCTATCCGTTGGGGCCCAGCCTGGGCCAATGCTGCGGCGGCGTGGCCCACCTGCGGTTTCGGTCGGTGACCGCGGGCGAACTGGCGCAGGCGCGCGCGCAGCTCGCATCGGCCCTGGCGCCGGTGGCGCTGTTCGGCGGCGGGCACGTGGGCCAGGCGCTGGTGCGTGTGCTGGGGACGCTGCCCTTCGAGGTCACCTGGGTCGACAGCCGCGACGAGATCTTTCCGGCGGAAGTGCCGGCCAACGTGCATTGCGAGCATTCCGACCCGGTGCAGGCGGCCGTGGGTGGGCTGCGCCCGGGTTCCCGCGTGCTGGTCATGAGCTTCAGCCATGCCGAAGACCTCGACATCGTGGCGGCCTGCCTGAAGCGGCAGCGGGTGCATGGCGACCTGCCCTACATCGGCCTGATCGGCAGCAAGACCAAATGGGCGGTGTTCCGGCACCGGCTGGAGCAGCGCGGCTTCTCCGCGGATGAGCTGGCGCGCGTCACGTGCCCCATCGGCGTGCCCGGCATCGCGGGCAAGCAGCCCGGGGTGATCGCCGTGGCCGTGGCCGCCCAGCTGCTGCAGCTTGCATGAACGCTCAGAAACTGTATACACTCCGGTCCACAAAAGTCGCAGCGGCAATTAATTGGAATCTGACCCCGATTAACAGGCGCGACACACGCTGCTCAGAGCGCCCGCGGTGGTGAGCAGGTCCTTCGGACAGACAGCCATGGAAAGCTATCTCCTCGACTGGGCCAACCTGCTGCTGCGGTGGGTCCACGTGATCACCGCCATCGCCTGGGTCGGCTCGTCGTTCTACTTCGTCTTCCTCGACTCCAGCCTCACGCCGCCCACCAGCGACCGCCTGCGCGCGGAAGGCGCCACCGGCGAGCTGTGGGCGGTGCACGGCGGCGGCTTCTACCACCCGGTGAAGTACGCGGTGCAGCCACCGCAACTGCCGCCGCACCTGCACTGGTTCTACTGGGAAAGCTATTCGACCTGGCTGTCGGGCTTTGCGCTGTTCACGGTGTCGTACCTCTGGAGCGCCGGCACCTACCTGGTCGACAAGTCGCTGGTGGACTGGGCGCCGGCGACGGCCATCGGGGTGGCGCTGGCCTTCCTGGTCGCCTTCTGGGCCCTGTACGACCTGATCTGCCAATTGTTCGGCCAGCGCAAGAATGGCGACGCCATCGTCGGCGCCTTGGTGTTCGTCCTGGTGTGCGTGGCCTCATGGCTCGCATGCCACTGGTTCGCCGGCCGCGCAGCTTTCCTGCTGGTGGGGGCGATGCTGGCCACCGCCATGAGCGCCAACGTGTTCTTCTGGATCATCCCGGGCCAGAAGACGGTGGTGAAGGCCATCGAGACCGGCCAGCCGGTGGACCCGATCCACGGCATCCGCGGCAAGCAGCGCAGCGTGCACAACACCTACTTCACGCTGCCGGTGCTGTTTTCGATGCTGTCCAACCACTACGGCTTCCTGTACTCGCACCAGCACAACTGGCTGGTGCTGATCCTGATGATGTTCGCGGGCGCGGCCATCCGCCAGTTCTTCGTCATGCGCCACGGCTGGAAGCTCGGGCGCAACCCGCACCCCATCGGCTATGCGGTGGCGGGCGTCGTGACCATCGCCGCCGTCGCTGCGTGGATGGCCCCCGACACCAGCCAGGCCGCGAAGGCCCCGGTGGCAGCGGCCGGTTATGCCGAGGTGCGCCAGGTGCTGCAGCAGCGTTGCCTGCAATGCCACGGTGCGCAACTGCAGATGAAGAACGTGCGGCTCGACACGCCCGAAGCATTGAAGACGCATGCGCAGGCGGTGTACCAGCAGGCCGTGGTGGCGAAGACCATGCCGATGAACAACGCCACCGGCATGACCGACGCCGAACGGGCCCTGCTGGCCCAGTGGTTCCAGGCGGGCGCCAAGGTGCAGTAGCCCCGGGTTACCACGCGGTTACGGCGTCACAATCGCATCCATGGCCGCCCCCGACCCGCACACCCACCCGCACGCGTTTCTCGAACACCTGTACCGGGCCGCGGTGCAGCGCGCCCTGCCGCTGCACAACACGGCGGCTTTCCTGCCGCAGCCGCCCAAGGGCCGCACTGTCGTGCTGGGCGCGGGCAAGGCCGGCGGCGCCATGGCGCAGGCGGTCGAGGCGCTGTGGCCTGCCCAGGCGCCCCTGTCGGGGCTGGTGGTCACGCGCTACCACCACGTCCCGCCGCGCCCCGCCGGGCTGGCGCAGCGCATCGAAGTGGTGGAGGCGGCGCACCCGGTGCCCGACGCCGCAGGGCTGGAAGCGGCGCAGCGCATCCTGCAGCTCACGCAGGGCCTCACCAGCGACGACCTGGTGCTGTGCCTCATCTCCGGCGGCGGCTCGGCTTTGCTGACGCTGCCGGCCGATGGCCTCACGCTGCAGGAAAAGCAGCGCATCAACCGCGACCTGCTCGACTCCGGCGCCAACATCGGCGAAATGAACTGCGTGCGCAAGCACCTGTCGCGCATCAAGGGCGGGCGGCTCGCCGCTGCCTGCGCGCCGGCAAAAGTGGTGACGCTGACCATCAGCGACGTGCCGGGCGACGACCCTTCAGTCATCGCCAGCGGGCCGACGGTGCCCGATGCGTCGACCTGCGCCGATGCCGTTGCCATCCTGCAGCGTTACGGCATCGAGGTGCCCGCGGCCATCATGGCGAAGCTGCAGCACGGCCAGCTGGAGACGCCCAAGCCGGGTGACCCGGTGTTCGAGGGGCACGAGGTGCACCTGATCGCCACGCCGCAGCAGTCGCTGGAAGCTGCCGCGGCCGCGGCGCGCGCCGCCGGCGTCGAGGCGCACGTCCTCAGCGACGAAATGGAAGGCGAGTCGCGCGAGGTCGGCAAGGTCCATGCCGCGCTGGCGCGTGCGGTCGCGCTGCGCGGCCAGCCCTTCCGCAAGCCCTGCGTGATCCTCTCCGGAGGAGAGACCACGGTGACGGTGCGCAAGGCGCCCGAAGGAGCGCCGCGCGGGCGCGGCGGGCGCGCCGGCGAGTTCTGCCTGGGGCTGGTGCAGGCGCTGCAGGGCCAGCCCGGCGTGTGGGCGCTGGCTGCCGACACCGACGGCATCGACGGCATGGAAGAAAACGCCGGGGCCTGCGTCGGCCCGGAAACCCTGTCGCGCGCCTTGTCGCTGGGCATGAAGGTCGACCAGTACCTGGCGCGCAACGACGCCTACGGCTTCTTCCGGCTGCTCGACGACCTGGTGATTACCGGACCGACCCACACAAACGTGAACGACTTCCGGGCCATGCTGGTCCTGTGATTCTCACGGGCGGACAGACGCGTTAGAGTCGCGGAGCCGGACTCAAAGAGAGAAAGACCCCCATGTCGCAAGGGAAGCCCCCGCCCAAGGGCGGCCAAGACAAGGCCGCACTGGAGAATTTCATCGACCGCCTGTCGCGGCATGCGAAGGAATTGAAGGGCGTGGACGCCAGCTCCATCCGCGACCAGTGGGACACGCGGCTGGAGGTGCTGCAGAAGAAGATCAACACCAGCCTGGGTGACATCCTGGGGGTCAGCACCCCGGAGTACAAGCAGTACAAGCAGGGGACCTTCTTCCACGGGCTCGACACCACTTTCGGCGACCGCTATTCCACCGACGAGCTGCAGCAGGCGCTGAAGAAGGGCCTGGGGGTGGCCGTGAGCAACCTCGAGGCGGTGAAGAAGCTGCTGGCCGACCGGCTGGAGGCCGGCTCGGCTGCGCCGACGCCGGCACCCACGGAGGCGCCGGCGCCCCCGCCTCCGCCCCCGCCTCCGCCGCCGCCACCTCCTCCCGTTACCGCAGCACCGACGCCTGCGCCGACCCAGGCGCCACCGCCACCGCCACCGCCACCGCCACCGCCACCGCCACCGCCACCCCCGCCTGCGCCGCCAGCCGCGACGAAGGCCCCTCCTCCCCCACCGGCGACCCCGGCGCCCACGAGCGCGCCACCGCCGCCGGCCACTTCGCCAACCGCATCCGCATCCAAGAAGACCATGACCACATCCCACAATCGCGTCGCGCTCGTCGGCCCGCTCGACGACACCGCCAGCCAGGCCTCGGAACTGCTCGACCAGCTCGGCCTGGAAGCCGTGGTGGTCGGCAAGCCCGCCGGTGCCAAGGACAGCATCTCGCTGGAGGCGCTGGAGGGCCTGCGCGACGTCGATTACGCGATCGTCATGGCCTCCGGCGATGGCGACTCACCCACGGCCTTCCTCACGCTCGGCTTCCTGCTGGCCGTGCTGGGCCGCGGCCGCCTCTGCTTCCTGGCGCCGCCCTCGCAGTCGGCCTTCCCCGCGCTGGGCGATGCGGTGCGCGTGAGCACCGACGAAGCGGGCCTGTGGCGGCTGCTGATGGCGCGTGAGATGAAGAAGGCCGGGCTCGCGGTCGACCTGAACAAGGCGATGTGAAAGGGGGGAGCTGGGGTTCCACCCCAGCCTACAGGAGACCCCGACGCCGTGTTACCCGGCACCCGATGCCGATGGCGTGTTTTCGTAGGCTGGGGTGAAACCCCAGCGACCAGGAGCCCAGCATGAAGACCTACCGCATTGCCTGCATCCCCGGCGACGGCATCGGCAAGGAAGTGATCCCGGCCGGCCAGGCCGCGTTGCAGGCACTGGCCGATGCCCAGGACAGCTTCCGCTTCGAGTTCCAGTCGTTCGGCTGGGGCGGCGACTGGTACCGGCAGCACGGCGAAATGATGCCGGCCGACGGGCTCGATGCGCTGCGCGGCATGGACGCCATCCTGTTCGGCTCGGCCGGCGACCCCGGCATCCCGGACCACATCACGCTGTGGGGGCTGCGCCTGAAGATCTGCCAGGGCTTCGACCAGTACGCCAACGTGCGGCCCACGCGAATCCTGCCCGGCATCGACGCGCCGCTGAAGCGCTGCAAGCCAGCCGACCTCGACTGGGTGATCGTGCGCGAGAACTCCGAAGGGGAGTACGCCGGTGTCGGTGGTCGCGCCCACCAGGGCCACCCGATCGAAGTGGCCACCGACGTGAGCATGATGACCCGCGTGGGCGTCGAGCGCATCATGCGTTTCGCCTTCCGGCTGGCCGAGTCGCGGCCGCGCAAGCTGCTGACGGTGGTCACCAAGTCCAACGCCCAGCGCCATGCGATGGTGATGTGGGACGAGATCGCGGCCCAGGTCGCCAGGGAGTTCCCGGCCGTGCGCTGGGACAAGGAGCTGGTGGACGCCTGCACGGCGCGCATGGTCAACCGGCCCGCCTCGCTCGACACGCTGGTGGCGACCAACCTGCATGCCGACATCCTGAGCGACCTGGCAGCGGCACTGGCCGGCAGCCTGGGCATCGCGCCCACCGGCAACATCGACCCCGAGCGCCGCTACCCGAGCATGTTCGAGCCGATCCACGGCTCGGCCTTCGACATCATGGGCCAGGGCCTGGCCAACCCGGTGGGCACGTTCTGGAGCTGCGTGATGCTGCTGGAGCACCTGGGCGAGGGCGCAGCGGCGCAAAGGCTCATGCAGGCGGTGGAAGCCGTCACGGCCGACCCGTTGCTGCACACGCGCGACCTGGGCGGCACGGCCACGACGCAGCAGGTGACCGCGGAGGTCTGCCGGAGCTTGCGCGCATGAAGCTGCCGATCAAGCTCGACAGCACGAGCAACGGCGAATTCGACCCCCGTGCCGCTGCAGCCGGTGGAACGGCAGGCCAACCAGGCCGCGCAGGAACTCACCGAGCGGGGCGCCAGGCGCAGCGGCATGGCGCGGCGTGCCTACCTGGCCTCGGCCTGCGGGGCCGCCGCCACCCTGCTGGCCTTCGACCGCGTGTTCGCCGCGGCGGGCCGCACCGGAGGGCGCTACGTCGTCGAACCCGATGCGGCTTTCGACGCTCAGCTGGCGCAGGCCGCGGTCGGCGGCGACGAGTTCATCTTCGACGTGCAGCTGCACCACGTGAACCCCAACGGCCCGTGGCGCCGCCCGGACAACGGTTGGGTGCGCGTGCTGTCGGAGGGCATGCCCTATTCGAAGTGCGGCGACAGCGACCCCGTAGCCTGTTTCTCGCGCGAGCGCCTGTTGAAGGACGTGTTCCTCGACAGCGACACCAGCGTGGCCGTGCTGTCGCACGTGCCGGCGATCCAGGCCAACGCGCCGCTGACGCACGAGGACGCGATAGCGACCAAGCGCGCCATCGACGTGCTCGACGGCACCGAGCGCCTCTTCCTGCACGCCGCCGTCAACCCGGCGGAGCCGGGCGCCATGGAGCGCATGGAAGCGCATGCGCGCAGCATGAAGCTGGCTGGTTTCAAGACCTACACGCAGTTCGACCCCGACCCCAACGGGCCGGGCGGCTTCTGGCTGGACGACGAGAAGCTGGGCCTGCCGCTCATCGAGCAGGCGCGCCGCCTGGGCGTGCGCAACATCTGCATCCACAAAGGCTTTCCGCTGTCGCGGCGCGGCGTGCAGTTTGCGGGCTGCCGCGACATCGGCGTGGTGGCGAGGCGCTACCCCGACATGAACTTCATCGTGTACCACTCGGGCTTCCTGCCGGCCAGGGGCGAGCGCGCCTACGACCCGGCCAACCCGAGCGGCATCGACGACCTGGTCAATTCGCTGCAGGCCAACGGCATCGCGCCCAATTCCAACGTCTACGCCGAACTGGGCTCGACCTGGCGTTACGTCATGCGCAACCCCAACGACGCCGCGCACCTGCTGGGCAAGCTGCTGCGCCAGGTGGGCCCCGACAACGTGCTGTGGGGCACCGACTCCATCTGGTACGGCAGCCCGCAGGACCAGATCCAGGCTTTCCGGGCGTTCCAGATCGCGCCGGACCTGCAGGAGCGGCACGGCTACCCGGCGCTGACGCCGGAACTCAAGCGCAAGATGTTCGGGCTGAACGGCGCGCGCGTTTACGGGCTGGACGCCAGCGCCCTGCGGCCGAAGCTGCGCAAGGACCCGCTGGGACGGGCCAGGGCCGGGTACCTGCCGCATGCCGACCCCCGGTTTGAAACTTATGGCCCACGCGACCGGCGCGAATTCCTCGCTTTCAAGCGGCAAGAAGCGGGAAGTCACCTATAGCGAGCCGCTGCCAACTTCGCTGCAATGGGCCGGTTACTGCAAGGAGCTGAAGTTGAGCGTCAACCGATTCACCATCGCCGCCTGCCTGGCCCTGGCGGCCACCTCCACCTTTGCCCAGGGGTGCCCCGACAAGAACCTGATGTACTGGCAGGCCTTCCCGCCGGGCGGCGAGTCCGACATCTCGGCGCGCCACCAGCAGGTGGTGCTGAAGAAGAAGTGCCCGGCCATCGACACCATCATCCAGTACAAGGCGGGCGCGGGCGGCGCGCTGATGTGGTCGCAGATGAACCAGCTGCCGGGTGACGGCCTCAACGTGGTGGGGGTCAACCTGCCGCACATCGTGTTCCAGCCGCTCGAAGGCGAGGTGCAGTACAAGACGGCCGACGTGACGCCGGTGTTCTGGTACCACTTCACGCCCGACGCGCTGGTGGTGCCCGAAGCCAGCCCGCACAAGACCTTTCAGGACTTCATTGCCTGGGCCAAGGTCAACCCGGGCAAGGCCAACCTCGGCGGGTCTGGCCGCAATTCAGCCAACCATGCCTCGCACGAAAGGCTGAATGCCGCATTCGGCATCAAGAGCACCTACGTGCCGTACAAGGGTACCGGCGACATGACGCTGGCGGTGGTGGCCAACCAGATCGACGGTGCCGTGAGCTACACCGCTTTCGCCATCAACAACAAGGGCAAGGTGCGCGCGCTCGCGGTTGCCATGGAGAAGCGCCATCCGCTGCTGCCCGACGTGCCCACGTTCCGCGAGCTGGGGGTCGACTGGGTCGACGGCGCCTATCGCGGCATCGGCGTGCCCAAGGGCACGCCCGCGGCCGAGCGCAAGAAGCTGTCGGACATGTGGCGCGGCCTGAACAACGAAGCCGAGATGAAGGAGCTGGCGGCCAAGAGCGGCTTCGAGCTGACCAACGTGGGCGTGGAGGAAATGGACGGCTTCATGCGCGACAAGGTGAAGCTGTACACCGAAGGCGCGCAGCGCCTGGGCCTCGGCAAGAAGTGACGCCGCACCCGCGGCTGCCCCGCAGCCGGCGCGTGCTGGTGCTGATCGACTTCATCAACCCGCTGGACTTTCCTGGCGCCGACAAGCTGGCCGAGCCTGCGGTGCGTGCGGCGCGTGCGACGGCGCGGCTGCGTGACCGGCTGGGCACCAGCCTGGCGGTGGTCTACGCCAACGACAACTATGGCGTCTGGCAATCGGACTTCCACAGCCTGGTCTCGCGTTGCATCGGCCGCGACGACGCCAGCGGCCGCATCGCGCGCATGCTGTCGCCGGGGCCCACCGACCTGACGCTGCTGAAGCCGCGGCACTCGGCCTTCTTCGGCTCGCCGCTGAAGCTGCTGCTGGACGAAATGGGTGCCCGCGAGCTGGTGCTGTGCGGGCTGGCCGCCGACATCTGCGTGCAACTGACCGCAGCCGACGCCTTCCTGCACAACTACGAGGTGTGGGTGCCGTCGGACTGCTGCGCCTCGGAGTCGCCGAAGCTGAAAGCGCAGGCGCTGAAGTACATGGCGTCCATCCTCAAGTGCGACGTGCGGCCCTCGCGCCACTTGATCTAACGCAAGCCCACCGGCGGCACGCGCCGCAAAGATAGCCGTTCTGATCATGGGCGCCGTGCGCCTGCAGGAGACGCTTACCGTGGACAGCACCCGCCGCCGCTTCCTCCAGACCGCTGCCGCGGGACTGGGCGCTTCCGTCCTGCCGCAGGCCCAGGCTGCGCGCGCCACCACGCAGCTCACGGCCGGCGTGCTGATGCAGCAGGTGCGTGCCGCAGGCCCTCGCACCACCGCGTGGGGCTTCAACGGCTCGGTGCCGGGGCCGGCCTTGCGCTTCCGGCAGGGCGAAGACGCCGTGATCCGCGTGCACAACCGCCTGCCGCAATCGACCACCGTGCACTGGCACGGGCTGCGCGTGCCGAACGCCATGGACGGCGTGCCGCAGGTCACGCAGCCGCCGATCGAGCCGAAGGACGAGTTCCTCTACGGCTTTCGCTGCGAGGACGCCGGCACCTACTGGTACCACCCGCACCAGTCGAGCTTCGAGCAGGTGCCGCGCGGCCTGTACGGCGCCTTCATCGTGCAGGAGGCCAAGCCCTTGCCGGTGGACCGTGAAGTGGTGTGGGTCATCAGCGACTTCAAGCTCGACGGGCGCAACCAGCAGGTCGAGGACTTCGGCCGCGTGGTGGACTTCGGCAGCGGCGGGCGGCTGGGCAACACCATCGCCATCAACGGCAAGGCGGCCGGCGCGCACCAGCGGCTGCAGGTGCGGCCCAACGAGCGCGTGCGGCTGCGCCTGGTCAATGCTTCGTCGGCACGGCTGTTCCTGCTGGACTTCGCCGGCCATGAGCCGTGGGTCGTCTCGTACGACGGCCAGTCTGTCGAGCCGCACCCGCTGCGCGAGCCGCTGCTGATGGGTGGTGGCCAGCGCACCGACCTGGTCATCGACGGCACCGCGGGGCGCGGCGAGTTTGCGATCATGGACAAGCGGGACAAGGGCACGCGCCTCGCGACCATCGCATATGCGGGCAAGGCGGTGCGCGCCAGGCCGCTGGGCAAGCCTGCCGCCATCCAGCCCAATCGCCATGTGGAGCCCAACCTCACCACGGCCACGCAGCACTTCATCGTTTTCGAGGGCGGCGTGCTGGGCATGCCTGCCATCGCGGCCATCGACGGCAAGAAGCTCGACGTCAAGACCATCATGGAGCACCACGGCCTGTCGTGGACCATGAACTACACGGCGCAGCACGAGCACGCCATGATGCACGAGCCGCTGTTCCGCTTTCGCAAGGACGAACACGCGGTCATCCGCATGATCAACCGCACGGACTTCGAGCACCCGATGCACCTGCACGGGCACTTCTTCCAGGTGGTGGCGGTGGACGGCCGCGCCGTGCCGCAGCGCATCTGGCGCGACACCGTGGTGATGGCGCCGCGGCAGGAAATGGACATCGCCTTCGTCGCGGAGAACGTGGGCGAGTGGATGTTCCACTGCCACATCCTCGACCACTCGGCCGGGGGCATGATGGGCACCATCGGCGTGGAATGAGCCGTTTGATCTAGAATCCGCCCCCACGGGTCCACAGTTCACCCAGTCGTTGCCGGAGCCTCGTGCTCACGCTGAACCTGTGACGAACCACGAAGCTCCTGGCTTTTCCCCGGGCCTTCGCTGCAAGCGGCAACTCCAGCACTCGAGCGTTTCGAGTCGAGGCACGGATGGGAAACGCCCATGACCCGGACACTCGTCCCCCTTTCGACACCCGACGTGTCGACCTTCGCCAAGTTGCTGAAGCGCTCGCTCGATGAGCGGCATGCCGCCGCCAAGCCGCCGCCTTCGCACCTGGAACTCCTGAACCTGATCGCGCGCGCCGCGGGCTTGCGCAACTTCAGCACGCTGAAGGCGACGGCCACTGCCGAACCCGTGGCGGCCCAGGCGGAGTTGTCCCCCGCCGCCCGCAAGACGCTGCAGCAGTTCGACGAGCAGGGCCGGCTGGTGCGCCTGCACGCCAAGCTGTCGGTCCAGCAGATGGCGGTGTGGGCGCTGTGGACCCACTTTGCGGCGCGGCGCAACTACACCGAGAAGGAAGTCAATGCGCTGCTGAACGCGCACCACACTTTCGGCGACCCGGCGTCGCTGCGGCGCGAGATGGTGGAGATGCGCCTGCTGGGGCGCCTGTCGGACTGCAGCAGGTACTGGAAAGAGCCGAAGCGGCCGACGGCGGAGGTGCAGGCTTTCCTGAAGGCGTGGCGGGCTGCGCTGCGTTGATGCGAGCTGGGGTTGCACCCCAGCCTACAGGAATGCCCGGTTGGTGCGGGCGTTCGCGACGGGGTCCGGGCTTCGTAGGCTGGGGTGAAACCCAAGCGGCGGTCAGGCCGGCGACGCGAAGCGCACAACGAACCACTTCTCGAGCAGCAGCTTCTCGTACCACAGCGGCGTGTCGGCGCGGAAGCGCCCGACGCCCGAGGTGTAGTTCATGTCGCTCACGTGGTCTTCGCCGGTGCGCACCGGCTGCCCCGGCACGCGCAGCGTGTAGCGCAGGTGCAGGCGCGGGAAGTCGGCGCCGCCGCGCACCATGCGCACTTCCTTGCCGTGGAACATGCGCACCGTGCCGGCGATGTCGAGGTCGAGCACTTCGACCGTCAGCGCGTGGTCGGCCGGCAACATGCGGCCCGCCAGCTTTTCGATGTGGAGCCCGAGCACCGAGAGGTTGTACTTGATGTCCCAGGCGCTGTCGCCGGCGTCGGTGTAGCCGTCGGCCTTGTAGCGCACTTCGACCGTGCCGGCCCAGGCGGTGCCGCTGGCCGCAAGCAGGGTTGCGAGGAGCAGTGCACGGGTTTTCATGGCTGGCCTCCTTGGTCGACTGGACCGTTACTCGTCGAGGAACCCGCCCTTGTAGAAACTCCAGGCGGTGCCGTCGTGCAGGTAGAAGTATCCGTCTGCGCAGCCTTCCTTGCCAGGGAAATATTCGCGCACGGCTTTGGGCACCAGCCGGGCCAGCTGCTCGTCCGTCAGCTCCTCGAATTCCTCGGGGGTGATAGCCTGCCCCACGCGCAAACGGCGGCGTTCCATGGCTATTCGCACAAGGCCCGGATGGAGGCAGGGATTTCCAGCGCGCGGATGCTGCCCGGCGCATCCGCGCGGTGCCCGGCAAAGATGCGCACCTCGTCGCATTCCATGATGAGGTCGTCGCCGCGCATCACGCGGTAGCGCTGCACGAAGCTCTTGCCGCGCCATTCGGCGATGCTGGTGTGGAACTGCAGCACGTCGCCGTAGGTGGCCGTCTTCACGAAGCGCGCATGCGTGTCGACCACCGGCGTGCCGATGACGCCCATGGCCTGCTCGGTCTGGTGCCACGGCGGCACGCCGCATTCGATGAAGAAGTGGCGCGACGCGGCGTCGATCCAGCGGAAGAAATTGGGGAACCAGACGATGCGCGCCGGGTCGCAGTCGCCGAATTCGACGCGCTGCGTGTAAACGACTTCTTTCACTCAGTCGCCCTTGATGCCGCGCGCCCTGATGAGCGCGCCGAAGCGCACGCTGTCGATCTGCGCGCGCGCGGCGAAGTCCTGCGGCGAGCCTTCTGCAGGAATGGCGCCGATGGCGGCCATGCGTTCCTGGAACGGCTGCGAGCGCAGGATCTTGTTGATCTCGGTGTTGAGCCTCGCCACTACCGGCTGCGGCGTGCCGGCCGGCGCATAGAAGCCGAACCAGGTGTCGGCGTCGAAGCCCTTCAGGCCGGCTTCTTCCATCGTCGGCACGTCGGGGTATTGCGGCGAGCGCTTGGGGCTGCCGATGGCCAGCAGCTTGAGCTTGCCCGCCTTCACGTGCTGCAAGCCGATGCCCGGGTCGAACATGAAATCGATCTGCCCGCCCAGCAAGTCCTGCATGGCGGGTGCTGCTCCGCGGTACGGGATGTGCGTGGCGAACAGGTTGTCGTGTGCCTTCATCATCTCGGCGGCCAGGTGCGGCGAGCTGCCGTTGCCGGGCGAGCCGAAGGTGAGCTTGCCCGGGTTCTTCTTCAGGTACGCGAGGAATTCCTTCGCGTCCTGCACAGGCACCTTTTGCGGGTTGACCTCCAGGAACACCAGCACCCGGGCCGCCGCGGCCACGGGAACCAGGTCTTTCACCGGGTCGAACGGCATTTTCGAATACAGGTGCGGGTTGATCGACACCGTGCCGCCCGAGCTCATCAGCAGCGTGTGGCCGTCCGCAGGCTGCTTGGCGACGAAGTCCCCGGCGATGTTGCCGTTGGCGCCGGCGCGGTTTTCCACCACCACCGGCTGGCCCAGTGCGTCCTGCAGCGGCTGCGAGACGGCGCGCGCGATCTGGTCGGCCGCGCCGCCCGGCGGGAAGCTCACGATCACGCGGATGGGCTTGGCCGGAAAGGCCTGCGCCTGCGCCAGCACAGGCAATGCGGCGCACGCGCACACGGCGGCGGCCAGCAGGCAGCGTCGAACGGGACTGGGCTTGTTCATGGATGTCTCCTTCCTGGTACGGCTAGTTTCCTTCATACCGCCGACTTCGTCTTGCGGATGAAGCGGATCGGCACGGCTTTGACGGGACGTGCCGGCGCGCCATGTTGCGCCAGCGTCGCATCCAGTGCCTGGCCGGCGTCGTCGGCCAGCGCGGCTTCGCGGGCGGCGGCGACGGCGCGCGCGGCGTGCTCGGGGTCGGGCAGGCGCGCGAGGTGGTCCAGCACGTGCAGCAGGTTATCCTTGCCGCGCTCGTTGGTAGTGCCGTAGCCCTTGATGAGGCGGCCGCACTTCGCGACTTCGAGGCCCAGCGAGCGGTGGCGGCGTGCGCCTTCGACGATGCCCGCCAGCCACTTCTCGATCATCCGCTGCTCCAGCGCGTAGCGGTGCCCGCGCACGCGCAGCCACTTCAGCGAGGCGAGCAGGCGCAGGCCCAGCATGCCGAAGACGGTGTGGCTGCCGACCTTGAGCGGCAGCGCCCACGGTTGGGGGCGGCGGCGGTCCCATGCGGTGAGCCGGGTCGCCAGCGACTCGGGCAGGAGGGCAGCGAACTCGGGCACGCCGGGCTTGAAGTGGTCGTACACCTTCAGCAGGTCGTCGTCGCCGGCTTTCACTTCGCTGCGCACGCGCTGCCAGCGGGACGTCCGGCTCTTCAGGTCGGCGACCCGCACGATGTCGTCGAAGGCCATCCACAGCGCGAGCCAGCGGGCGGTTTCGTTGGCGATGTCGGGGTCGGGGATGGCTTGCAGGCGCTGGGTGTAGAGGTCGGCGTAGGCTTTGCCTTGGTATTCGATGAGGCGGGCGTAGCCGAGGTCCCTGATGGTGGGCAGCGGAGCTGCCCACCCTACGGGGTGCGTGGAATCGCCCGTGGTCGTAGTCGGCGTTGGGTGGGCAGCTTGGCTGCCCACCATGTCGAATCCGCGCGCAAAGCCGCGCAAACTGGCCTCGCCCTTCACCACCGCCTCGTACTGCTCCCGCGCAAAGGGGAAGACGCCACTGCCCGCAATCGCCCCCAGCATCACAGCACTGACCACCGTCCCGCATTCCTTCGCCACCGCCGCCATGTCGAACACATGGTGTTCGCGGCTGAAGCGTTGCACCAGCTTCAACAGGTCCGCGGAATCCGAGCGGCCGTCGCCAAGCTGCATCTTCTCGTGTGTGGTGAGCGCGCGCGACGACGACGTGACCACCAGTGTGCGGTCCGGCGCGCTCATGCCGTTGGATACCTGCCGTGCCGTTTCCAGCAGTTCGGACGACACGATCGCATCCAGCGCGCCCGGCACCGGGCTCAGGCTGAACACCGGTCGCTTGCCGGCGAGCTGCGCAACCGGCACCGGGAACACCTCGATGTAGTAGGTGGTGGCGCCGGTGCGTTGCGCTACGCCGGGGATCGACGTGGCCTGCACGGCATGGCCCGCGTGGCGCGCGACTTCCACCAGCCATTCGGTGAGCACGCCGCCGCCTTCGCCGCCGAGCGCGCACACCAGCAGGGAGATGGGGTGTGCGTTCATGCGGTTTGCAGCGCGCGCACGAAGGCGCCACGGAAGCGGTGGAAGAGGCGCTCGTGCCACTTGGGATTGCGCACGACTTCGGCGCGGTAGAAACTGGGGCACAGCGTGGCCGCATGGGCGTTCTCGCCGCACAGTCCGCAGCCGACGCAGCCGTCGACCACCGTGGCCACCGGGTCCACCTTCAGCGGGTCGGGGTTGTCCTTGAGGGTCAGCGTGGAGCAGCCCGACAGCCGTATGCAGGCATGGTCGCCATTGCACACGTCTTCGTCCACGCCGTATTTCACGCGCACCACGCGCTGCCGCTGCTTCAGCAGGTTCGCGATCCAGGGCTTGATGCGACGCTGCCTTTCGAGCTGGCACTCGCCTTCGGCCACGATCACCTTCAGCCCGTTGAAGTCGGACGTGAACGCCTCGGTTAGCGTCTTGCGCATCTTCGCCACGTCGTAGCTGTGCACCGTGCGCAGCCACGTCACGCCCAGGCCCTTCAGCGTGGCCTCTATCGTGCGATTGGTGTGCACCATGCTCAGCGACCTGTCGCCGGCGTCCGACCGGGCGTCCTCCTGCGGCGTGGAGATGATCTCCTGCGTACCGGTGGCCGAGGTGTAGCCGTTCTTGAAGATCAGCAGCACCGCGTCGTCGCCATTGAACAGCGCCGACTGCACGCCGGTGAGCAGGCCGTTGTGCCAGAAGCCGCCGTCACCCATGATCGCCAGCGTGCGTTTCTCCATCATGGGCGACACGCCCGCGCGGCTGGCGAGCGACATGCCGTAGCCCAGGATCGAGTGGCCGGAGGAAAACGGTTCGAACGTGCCGAAGGCGTGGCAGCCGATGTCGGCGGCGATGTGGACCTTGCCCACCTGTTGCTGCGCGAGCTTCAGGGCGGAGAACACGGGGCGCTCGGGGCAGCCGACGCAGAAGCTCGGCGGGCGCGCGGGCAGGGGCGCTGCGAGCTGCGCGGCAGCGGACTGGCGGCGCGCATCGAGTTCGGTGAGCCACGCATCGGGCCCCGAGCCCAGGAAAGCTTGCAGGCCCCGGGTCAGCACTTCGACCGTGTACTCGCCTCCCATCGGCAGCAGGTCCTTGCCGTGCAGCCTGGCCTGCACGTCGCGCCGGCGCAGCAGGGTGGCGATTTCCTGCTCGATGTAGTCGGGCTGGCCCTCTTCGACCACCAGCACGGACTGCTTGCCCACGCAGAAGTCGGCCACCTGTTCAGGCACCAGCGGGTACGCGACGTTCAACACCAAAAGGGGAATCTCGCTTTCGCCGAAAGCGTCGGCCAGCCCCAGCTGCTGCAGGCTGCGCACCAGCGCGTTGTACAGGCCACCCTGCACGATGATGCCCACGTCGCTGCGCGTGCCGGGAAACAGCTCGTTCAGGTCGTTGTCGACGATGTATTGGCGCGCCGCCGGGATGCGCTGCTCGCCCTTGAGCTTCTCGTGGCGGAACGTCACCGGCGGATGCGACAGGCGCATGTAGTCGAAAGCCGCGGGGTTCTCCATCAGCGCGCGGGTGGACACCGGCGGCGGCACGTTGTCGCTGGCCTCGAAGCTGCCGCGGACGTGGCAGGCGCGGATGCGCAGCTCCAGCATCACCGGCATGTTGGACGCCTCGGACAGGCGGAAGCCCTGTTCCACCATCCGCACCATCACCGGCAGGTCGGGCCGCGGGTCCAGCAGGCACATGCCGGACTTCAGCGCGTAGGCATGCGTGCGCTCCTGGATCACCGATGCGCCTTCGCCGTAGTCCTCGCCTACCACGATCAGCGCGCCACCGGTGACGCCGGGCGACGACAGGTTGGACAGCGCGTCGGCCGCCACGTTGGTGCCGACGATCGACTTCCAGGTGACCGCCCCGCGCAACGGGTAGTGGATGGAGGCGCCGAGCATGGCGGCGGCCGAGGCTTCGTTGGAGCAGGCTTCGACATGCACGCCCAGTTCATCCATGTAGCCCCTGGCTTGCACCATCACGTCCAGCAGGTGCGACACCGGCGCGCCCTGGTAGCCGCCGATGTAGGCCACGCCCGACTGCAGCAGCGCCTTGGTGATGGCGAGGATGCCCTCGCCATGGAAGGTTTCACCTTGCCCCAGCCGCAGCGACTTGATTTCCCTGCTGAACGAAATTTCCATGAAGGAGCGAGTGTGGGCCCTGCAGAGTCATGAATCAATAAAATGAGATGACTAAGAGTTATCACGCCAGCGAATACCGCAGAGGCGCTGTATCAGGGGCTCACGTCGGGTCACCCGGGATACTTTTAGCCGCCACTTCCTTGGGCGCACGGATGCAAACTGGCGGCAAGGAGATTCGCACCATGAAAGCCTCTTACCTCATCGTTCCCGTGATGGCCCTGCTGGCAGCGGGCTGTTCTTTCACCACCAGCACGCCGGCGGTCGTGGCCGCGCCGTCGCCATACTACGCCGTGGCCCCGCTGGCCGACAGCGACATGGACGGCACCGCCGACATCTACGACCGTTATCCGCTCGACTCGCGTTTCAGGTAAGCGATCAAGCCTCCCGGTACCAGTCCTGGATCGCCCAGTAATTGGTGTCCCAGGCCGAGGGCCGGGTCTGCATCCTGTTGCCGGCAGCCTGCACGTTGGCGCGGCTGATGAGCGGCAGGATCGCGCCGTCGTTGACGACCATGTCGTTCATGCGGATGACGAGGGCGGCGCGCTTGACGGGGTCGAGTTCGAACTTCATCACGCGATAGAGCTTGTCGAACTCGTCGTTGGACCAGCGCGCGATATTGCGGCCTTGCCACTTGTTGGCCTTGGACGCGATTTCCCAGCTGACGAAGCGGTCGAAGCTGCGCTGCGGGTCCGGCCCTGCGCCGGACACGCCGAACATCTGCATATCGGCGCTGAAGCGGCCGTTGATGTCGGGGTTGGCCGGGTCGGACGAGAAGAACACCGAGGCGCTGATCGCCTTCAGCTCCAGCTCGATGCCGGCCTTCTGGCAGGCCTGCTTGATCACGCTCTGCACCTTCTGCCGCACCGGGTTGATCGAGGTCTGGAACACCAGCTTCATCTTGCGGCCCCCCTTTTCGCGCAGGCCGTCGGCGCCCTTCTTCCAGCCTGCCTCGTCCAGCAGGCGCTGCGCCTTGTCGATGTCGAACACCGCCTTCGTGTTGCGCGAGCGGTAGCGTTCGGGCGCGTTGATCCAGTTGTTGGACACGGTGCCGGCGCGCCCGTAGATGTACTGCTGGATGCTGTCGCGGTCGATCAGCAGCGACATGGCTTGCCGCACCTTCAGCTCTGCAAAGGCGAAGTGCTTCGACTTGGCGCTGGACCGCTCGCCATCGACCTCGGTCCACGGGTCGGTGAGGTTGAGGAACACGAACTCGACGTCGGGCCCGCGCGTGAAGATGGCGCGGCCCTTGCCGCCGTCTTCCAGCCGCCTGAGCACGTCGTCTTCCACCTGGATGCCCCAGGCATAGTCGTACTCGCCCACCTGGATCACGGCGCGCGCGGCCGACGTGGGGTCGCCGCCGCCCTTGATCTCGAGCGCATCGAAGTACGGGCGGTTGGGCATGTGGTAGCTGGGGTTCAGCTCCGCACGCAGCAGGTCACCCGGCTTGAAGTCGGCGTAGCGGTACGGCCCCGTGCCCACCGGCTTGTGGTTGGCGGGCGCCTCGCGCGAATTGGCACCCTTGAACGGCCCGAACACGTGTTTGGGGATGATGCCGGCGCCGCCGCCGACGAAGGCCTGCGCCCAGAACGGCGTAGGCTTCTCGAAGGTGAGGCGCACCGTGTGCGAGTCGAGCTTGGTGACCTGGATGGCCTGGTACACGCTGATGCTGGTGGCAGCCGTGGCGGGGTCGCGCGCGTAGTCCCAGGTGAAGACGACGTCGTCGGCGGTGAAGGGTTTCCCGTCGTGCCAGGTGACGCCCCGCTTCAGCTTCCAGGTGACCGACTTGCCATCCCGCGCCAGTCCGCCGTTGGCCAGCGAAGGGATTTCGGCGGCCAGCACCGGCACCAGGTTGGCGTCGCTGTCCCAGTGGGCCAGCCCTTCGTAGAAGATCCGCGCGGCCGCCACGTCCTTGGCGCCCGTCGATGTCAACGGGTTCAGCCCCGTGGGGCCCTGCCACATCAGCATGCGCAGCAGCCCACCGCCGCCGCGCTTGGCCGGCTTGTAGTTGAATGCGGGCTGCGCGTTGGCGACGCCCGCGTGCATCAGCAGCTGCGCCGCCATGGGGCCCGTCAGCCCCAGCGCCACCATCCGGTCGATGAAGGTGCGCCGGTTCAGTCGGCCTTCGCGGACCGACTCGATGGACTCACGCAGTTTTCGTTCGATCATGGTGCCCCTTGTGCCTGGGCCGAATCTAGACCGAAAGGGGTGCTGTGGGAAGGTGGCTGCAATTCATGGTTTCCCCACGATGCCCTGTGCCGAAGCGTTCACTGCTTCGCCGCGGCGGGTAGTCGCACCTCAAATTTCACGGCGGCGAGCTGGTCCGGTGCCATGCCGGCCTTGCGCAGGAACGGCAGCCAGCGCGCGTCCTGGTGCAGCGGCTTGAGCATGTGGGAGCCGGGAGCCCGGATGAGGCCGGAGTCGCGGATGGCCAGGGCCTTCTCCAGCCACTCGAACGCGCGGTCCGGCTCCTCTCGGAATGCGTACACCTCGGCGATGTTGTACGAGGCCGTCACCGAGTGTTTCGCCACCAGGTTGGCCAGCTCCACACCGGACTCGCGCGTGCGCCCGACGGAGTGGTACGCGGCACCTAGCGCGATGCTTCGCCAAACGGGGTGGGGCTCGAGCTGGGACTCGGCCAGCGCGCCGGTGGCGTCTCCCTGGGCCAGCAGGGCGTCCGCCAGCGCCGCGTGAAGGCTGCCCGCCGTCGGTGTCAGCCGCAGTGCAGTGCGCAGCGCGTCGACGGCGTCCGGCCAGCGGCCGGCGAGTGCGCTTGCGGCCGCCAGCTGGGAATGGACATTGGGGCTGGCCGGGTCCAGCGTGACCCGGTAACGCGCCACCCGGACGGCGTCGTCGGAGCGTCCAAGTCGCCTGGACAGGACCACCGCGGAACCGGGTGCGGCGGAATTGGCCGGCTCGATGTCGAGTGCCCGTTCCAGGTGGCGCGCCGCCAGCCCGAAGTCGTGTTCCAGGACGGATGCAACGTTGGCCAGTTGGGCATGGGCGTGGGCGTTGCCGGGATCGATCGCCAGCGCCTCCTGCGCCAGCTGGCGCGCAATCCTGAACTCGGTGCGGTGATCATCGACGCCCGTCGTCGATCCACGGTCCAGGTAGAGCCATGCGAGCCCGACCCGCGCATAGTTGGACCGCGGGGCGAGCGCCATCGCCTCGCGGTAGAGCCGTTCCGCGTCGGCACCGCTTTCCGGGGTGTGCAACCGTGCCAGCGCCCGAGCCTGCAGGACACGTTCGTAGACCTTCGGGTCGCGTCCTGCCGTGCCCGCGCCGCTGCCCAGCAGCCTGGCATGCAGCTGCACTGCGACCGCATTCGCCACCTCGTCCTGGACCTGCAGGATGGCGTGCATGCTGCGGTCATAGGTGGCCGACCAGACCGGCGTGCTGTCGGTGGCACGCACCAGCTGCAGCTTGATCCGCACGGTGTCGCCGGACCGTCGCACGCTGCCTTCGAGCACCGAGGCGACGTTGAGTTGCCGGGCGATCGCCTCGATGGGCACGTTGCGGCCCTTGAAGGAAAAACTGGACGTGCGCGCGATGACGCGCAGGTTGGGCGCCCTGGCCAGCAACGCGATGAGGTCTTCCGCGATCCCGTCGGAAAAATACTCCTGCTCCTTGTCGGAGCTGAGGTTCACCAGCGGCAACACGGCGATCGATGGGTCCGCCTCGATCGTGGGCACATGCGAGACAGGCTTGGTCTCCGTGACTGCGCGATAAGTCGTGTAGTAACCGACCAGCCCGCTCAACACGGCACCCACGCTTGCGATCGCCACGAGGGGCCCGCGCATCGCCGCCAGGCGGTCGCGCCACGTGCCCTTGGCCGCGCTGACACGCCGCAAGCGAGCCACCGTCACTTCGGCAGCTCCACATGGAAGCGAACCGCAGCCAGCTGTTCCGGCGATTTGCCGAGCCGCCGCAGGAGGGCGCCCCAGCGCGGGTCGCCGTGGAGGGACTGGAAGTCACGCGACACGGGCAGCCGGCTGAGGCCAGTGTCGTTGCTGCGCACGGCTTTCTCCAGCCAGGCAAAGGACTGGTCGGGTTCGCCGCGAAAGGCGTGGACCTGCGCGATGTTGGAAGGCCCCGACTCTTCGTACCGGGCGACCAGCGCGGCCAGCGCAGCGTCGGATTCGGGGCGCTGGCCCAGGGCGTGGTGCACTCGCGCAAGCCCTATCAGTCGCGCGAAGTCCCAAGGCTCGCGCTGCAGTTCCGCCAGCGCTGCTTGCGGATCGCCGCGCCAGAGGTGCACGCGGGCGATGTCGGCGTGCCCGCCCGCGAAGGAGGGCGACAGCTCGAGTACCTTGGCGTAGGAGGCGATCGCCTCGTCCCAGCGCCGCGCCGAGGCATGCCAATCTCCCACGAGGCGGTGCCAACGGGGATTGGCCGGATCGCGTTGCGCGAGGTGGTGGAAGGCTGCGCCCGCCGCGTCCTCGCGCGCGAGCAGCAGCAGCAAACGCGCAGCCCGCGCCAGGACCGGGGTGTCGCCCGGCGCGACGGCCAGGGCTCGCTGGAGGTGGCTGGCGGCACCGGGCAGGTCGCGGTCGAACACGCCCGCGATGTTGCCCAGCATCGCGTGCGCATCCGCGTTGTCGGGGTCGGCCGCGAGCGCCTGTTGCGCGAGCGTGCGAGCGCGGCCATAGCCTTCGGCCAGCGGCCTGTCACTGGTCTCGGCCTGCAGCTGGTGCGCGACACCGAGCGCCAGCAGCAGCCGCGGCTCACGCGGCGCCCGTGCGAGCCCCTGCTCGAGGAGGCCCACGGCGCGCTGGCTGGACGCCACCGAGCCTTGCCGCAGCAGCTCCTGCCCGCGCAGCAGCAGCTCGTACGCTTGCGGATCCATCGGCCGCGCTTTCGGGGCGGCGCCGAGCAGCGTTCCCTTGAGCTGGGCGACGACCGCCGATGCGATTTCGTCCTGCAACTGGAACACGCCCTGCACCGGGCGGTCGTACGTGGCCGACCACATGCGCGAGCTGTCGGTTGCGCGCACCAGGTGCAGCTGCACCCGTATCGAGTCGCCCGAGCGGCGCACGCTGCCCTCGAGCAGGGCCGCCACGTTGAGCTGGCGCGCAATGGTTTCGGCGGGCAGGTCCTTGCCCTTGAAGGAGAAACTGGAGGTTCGCGCGATCACGCGCAGGCGGGGCACCTGCGCCAGCAGGTTCAGCAGCTCCTCCGACAGGCCGTCCGAGAAGAACTCCTGCTCCTTGTCGCCGCCCAGGTTCACCAGCGGCAGCACCGCGATGGAAGGATCGGATTCGATCGTGGGAAGAGCAGAGACGGTCTTCGTCTCGGTCACCGCGCGATAAGTCGTGTAGTACCCCACCAGCCCGCTCAACACGGCACCTACGCTGGCGACGGCAACCAGCGGTCCCCGCATCCGCTTCACGCGCTCCAGCCAGCCCACGCGCTGTGCGGTGACGCGGCGCAGGCGGCCGGCGATCATTTCGGTTGGCTGCTCACTGGTCGCGCACCAGCCGCAGGTGATGCTTGCTGCCTGAGGAGCCGTAGACCTTGCCGGTGCCGAAGTCCACCAGCGAGCCGTTCAGGTTGTCGTTGAACCCGGGCCGGGTAGCCAGGAAAACCGTCGAGGGGGTGGCAGGGAAGGCCTCCTTGTCCACCATGGGCTTCTTCTTCGACTTGATGACGATGCCGGTGAGTTCGTCCTTGCTGGGCACCCGCCAGCCGCCTTCGCCCTTCTTGCGCGCCATGCCCAGGCTGAACTTGAGCGCCTTGCCCGTGCAGGAAGTGCCCTTGAACGACATGCCTTCGGGACAGCGCTTCCACACCAGCTGGGTCCGGGTGTCGAGCACTTCCTGCCCGTCGGCCGAGACCTTGAATCGCGCCTCCTGGCTCCAGCATGCGGAGGCCGCGGCGAGGCAAGCCGCGGCAATGGCCAACTGCATCTTCATGTTGAACTCCTTGCTTCGAGCGAAGCGATAGCGTACTGCTGTGTCGGCGCCAAGGAAAGCTGGCGCCGAGCCGCAGGCAGGCGCACAGAGAATGAACTGTCAGGCTGGCTCGGCCTCCTCCACCGCTACTGCATGCCAGTTACGCCCGGCCAGGCCGAGCAGCACGACCCCGCCCGCCAGCGGCACGAGGTAGATGAGCACGTCGGCCAATGGCATGAGCGACGGGTTCAGCTTGCCCACGAAGTTACGCGCGTACATCAGCAAGAGCAAGGGGGCCAGCCACAGGGCAGCGCGCCGCCACCGGCCGGCCCCTGCGCCCAGCACCTCGCGCCCTGCCAGCAGGAACAGGGCGGATGCCACGAACACCAGCGTGTAGAAGGTGCCGGTCACCAGCGGCTGCGCCTTGCCGAACACGTCGCGGAACGCCCAGCACGGCAGCCACAGCAGGCACAGCACGCCCAGCACCAGGGCGGTGTTGCGCGCGCGGCCTTCGGCCAGCGCATCGGTGAAGCCGCCGGACTTGCGCACCATGGCCGGCAGCAGCAGGATGCAGAGTGGCCCGGTGATGGCGTCGACCAGCAGCGTGATGGGGTAGCCCCAGGCCTCCACCGCGATGCCCTGCCACGTGGCGGCAATGGCGATGGCCAGGTTCATCATCGCCATGTAGGCGGTGAACTGCGTGGCCGCCACCGCGGGGTTGGTCACGTCCATCATGATGGCCGAGCGCGTGCCGTACATCAGGCCCTGGAACACGGAGTAGGCCAGCGTGGAAATCCACAGCGCCGTGATCAGCGTGGGGATGGGCGCGCCGCCGGGTGTGCGCGGCATCACGTAGTTGTGGTCGGCCAGCACCCACATGAGGTACAGCACCGGCAGGCTCATGCCCGCCAGATATACCGCCAGCGTGCCGCGGCGCCCCAGCTTGTCGGACCACCAGCCGCCCACCACCATGCACACCGACGACACGATCATCGACCAGAGCGACAGCACCGCGACCTCTTCGTCGTTCATGCCCACTTCCACCGCCAGGTTCGACTGCAGCGCCAGGCCCAGCGACATCGCGCCTGCCGGCAGCAGCGAGAAGAACACGCCGCGGTAGGCGCCCGCGGTGCCGACGAAGGAGCGGAACGACTCCACCGCGAACTTCTTCATCTCGGTGCCTGCTGCGCGCCAGCCGGCCGTCTGTTCGCGCAGGCCTTCCGCCAGCGCCTCTTTCATCGGCAGCACGATGAAGGTGGTAACCAGCAGCAGCGCCAGCGCTACCAGCACGATGCTGGACTGGAAGCCCACGTACCCCAGCACGAACAGCACGCCGCTGCCGCCGATGGCCTGGCCCACCGAAGCGCCGGCGAACATGAGGCCGTTGGCGAGCCCGCGCTCGTCTTCGTTGAGCGTGGCCACCGCCAGCGAGTCGATGGCCACGTCCTGCACCGCCGCCACCAGGTTGTGCACGAACAGGATGGCGGTGAACAGCCACAGCCCCTGCGGCAGTTCCACCGGGATCAGGCACAGGATGGTCGCCGCCATGACGAGCTGGGTAGCCAGGATCCAGCCGCGCCGGTGCCCGAAACGCTGCGAGCGGAACACGTCCACGAACGGCCCGGCCGCCCACTTGAAGGCCCACGGCAGGTAGAAGGAGGCGACGAATGCGCCGATCTCGGCCGGGCCCACGCCCATGCGGCGCAGCTGCGTGGCCACTGCGGTGGCCGCGAAGCCGAGCGGGATGCCTTCGGTGATGTAGAGGGCGAAGAACGCGGCCAGGCGGCCGCGGCGGGTGGCTAGGAGGTTGGGCAGGCCGAGCATCGGTGCATCATAGGGCCCGATGCAGCTGAAAGACATCGACCTCAACCTCCTGCGCCTGTTCGACGCGGTCTACCGAACGCGCAACGTGAGCCGCGCGGCCGACCTGCTGGACCTGACGCAGCCGGCGGCCAGCCAGGGGCTCACGCGCTTGCGCGGCCTGATGCACGACCCGCTGTTCATGCGCGCCGCCGGCGGCGTGCAGCCCACGCCCAAGGCGCAGCGGCTGGCCGAGCCGGTGCGCAGCGCGCTGGCGATGCTGGAGCAGGCGCTGGGCGAGACGGCGGGATTCGAGCCCGCCATCTCGCAGCGCACCTTCAACATCCACATGAGCGACATCGGCGAAAGCCGCTTCCTGCCGGGGCTGATGGGGGCGCTGAGCGAGCAGGCGCCCGGCGTGCGCGTGCAGACGCGGCCGTGGCCGCGCGAGCAGGTCACCGAGGCGCTGGACAACGGGCGCATCGACTTCGCCATCGGCTTCCTGCCGATGGTGAAGGACACGCAGCGGCTGCAGCTGCTGAAGGACCGCTACATCGTGCTGCTGCGCAAGGGCCACCCGTTCGCGCGCAAGCGCCGCACGGCCAAGGCGCTGCTGCCGGCGCTGCGCGAGCTGGAGTTCCTGGCGGTGCGCTCGCACGCCGACACCCTGCGCATCCTGCAGCAGCAGAAGCTGGAAGACCGCGTGCGGCTGGTCACCGAGCACTTCCTGGTGCTGCCGTCCATCGTGGCCGCGACCGACCTGGCGGTGATCATGCCGCGCAGCATCGCGCTGGGCTTCCCGGGCGACTACGCCATGGTGGAGCCCGCATTCGCGCTGCGCGACTTTGCCGTGTCGCTGCACTGGAGCCGGCGGTTCGAGCAGGACGCCGGCAACCAGTGGCTGCGCGCCTTGATCGGGGAGCTGTTCAGGGAGTAGGAACCTCAGGCCCCCGACTTCAACAACCCGTCGAAGTACGCAATCGTCTTCACCAGGCCCTCGCGCAGCGCCACCTTCGGTTCCCACTGCAACTGCTCACGCGCCAGCGAGATGTCGGGCTTGCGCTGCAGCGGGTCGTCGGACGGCAGGGGCTTGGACACGATCTGCGACGACGACCCCGTCAACTCGACCACCAGCCGGGCCAGCTCCCCGATCGTGAACTCGCCCGGGTTCCCCAGGTTGACCGGCCCCGGGCACGGCCCGTCCTGCGACATGTACTTCAGGAACCCGTCCATCAAGTCGTCGACGTAGCAGAAGCTGCGCGTCTGCTCGCCGCTCCCATACACCGTGATCGGCTCGCCGCGCAGCGCCTGCACGATGAAGTTGGACACCACGCGCCCGTCGTTCGGGTGCATGCGCGGCCCATAGGTGTTGAAGATCCGCGCCACGCGGATGTCCAGCCCGTACTGGCGGTAGTAGTCGAAGAACAGCGTCTCGGCACACCGCTTGCCTTCGTCGTAGCAGCTCCTGATGCCTATGGGATTGACCCGGCCCCAGTACGACTCGGGCTGCGGGTGCACGTCGGGGTCGCCGTACACCTCGCTGGTCGACGCCTGGAAGATGCGCGCCTTCGTTCTTTTCGCCAGCCCCAGCATGTTGATCGCGCCATGCACAGACGTCTTGGTGGTCTGCACCGGGTCGTGCTGGTAGTGCACGGGCGACGCGGGGCAGGCCAGGTTGTAGATCTGGTCTACCTCCACGTACAGCGGAAAGGTCACGTCGTGCCGCACCAGCTCGAACCGGGGGTGGTCCACCAGGTGCTCGATGTTGCGCTTGCTGCCGGTGAAGAAGTTGTCGGCGCAGATCACGTCGTGGCCCTGGGCCAGCAGCTGGTCGCACAGGTGGCTGCCCAGAAAGCCGGCCCCGCCCGTCACCAGGATCTGGCTGCGTTCGTTGTACTTGCGCATGCCGCCTTTATACGCGGGGTGCGCCATCCCTTAAAATTCCCGTTGCCCGCACTCCCGCGGGCCATGTAGAGGACCACCATGTATAAAAACCTCGCAGCCGCGCTGGCGGCCGCCTCCGTTTTTGCCACCACCCCCGCCACCGCGCAAACCCCGCCGCCTCTGAAGGCCGGCTTCGTCTATGTGGCGCCCGTTACCGACGCCGGCTGGGTGCGCCAGCACGACGACGGCCGCAAGGCGGTAGAGGCGGCCCTGGCCGGCAAGGTGAAGACCACTTTCGTCGAGAACGTGCCCGAAGGTGCCGACGCCGAGCGCGTCATCCGCGACCTGGCCCAGCAGGGCCACAAGCTGATCTTCACGCCGAGCTTCGGCTACATGGAGCCCACGCTCAAGGTGGCCAAGGACTTCCCCGACGTGAAGTTCGAGTCCATCACCGGCTACAAGACGGCGCCCAACGTGGCCGTGGCCAATGCGCGCTACTACGAGGGCCGCTACCTCGCGGGCATCGCGGCCGGCCGCATGACCAAGAGCAACGTGGCGGGCTACGTGGCGGGCTTCCCGATCCCCGAGGTGCTGCAGGGCATCAACGCCTTCACGCTCGGCATGCGATCGGTGAATCCGAAGGCGCAGGTCAAGGTGGTCTGGCTCAACGCCTGGTTCGACCCGCCCAAGGAGCGCGACGCGGCCATGGCGCTGTTCAACCAGGACGTCGACGTGATCGCCTTCCATACCGCATCCACCGCGGTGATGGCCGCCGCGCAAGAAAAGGGCAAGCTGGCCGTCGCCTACCACTCCGACATGCGCAAGACCGCGCCCGACGCGCAGCTGGTCGCCGTCACGCACCACTGGGGCGACTACTACACGCGCCGCGCGCGCGCCGTGCTCGACGGCACGTGGAAGAGCGGCGGGGTGTGGGGCGGCGTCAAAGAGGGCATGGTCCGCGTCGAAGGCTTCGGCCCCAAGGTGCCGGCCGCCGTGCAGCAAGAGGTGCTGGCGCGGCAGAAGGACATCGCCGCGGGCAAGCTGCATCCGTTTGCGGGGCCGGTGGTCACCAACGAGGGCAAGGAGATCACGCCCAAGGGCAGCGCGATGACGGATCCGCAGATACTGGATATGAACTTTCTCGTATCCGGCGTGCAGGGCAAGGTCCCACAATAGGCGGGATGCGAGGCTACCGAGGCGCTGTCCTGCGTTTTGCCGACGACCGTTCGGCTCTGTATGAAGAAGACGGCCTGCTGGTCATAGGCCCCGATGCAGCCGGCCGGCAAGTGGTGCGGGCGGTCGGCCCCTATGACAAGCTGGCGCCCGACTACGAAGGCATCGCCGTCGAGCACCTGCCCGGGCGCATCCTCGCGCCCGGCTTCATCGACCTGCACGTGCACTTCCCGCAGACCGACGTCATAGGCTCGCCGGCCGATGGCCTGCTGCCCTGGCTGGAAAACTACACCTTCCCGCACGAGTCGCGCTTTGCCGACCCGGCCTATGCGGCCGAAGTGGCCAAGGTGTTCCTCGACGAGCTGGTGCGCCACGGCGTGACCACGGCGCTCACGTTCGCCACCTCGCATCCGCAATCGGTCGACGCGCTGATGGCCGAGGCGCAGTCGCGCGGCTTGCGGCTCATCGCGGGCAAGGTGCTGCAAGACCGCCATTCGCCCGACGGCGTGCGCGACGAGGCCGTGCAGTCGCTGCTGGATACCGAGTCGCTCATCCGCCGCTGGCACGGCACAGACCGGCTCGGCTACGCGATCACGCCGCGTTTTGCGCCGAGCTGCAGCGAAGAGCAGTTGCGCGGCGCGGGCGAGCTGGCCGCGAAGTACCCCGACGTGTGGATCCAGTCGCACGTGGCCGAGAACAAGGACGAAATCCGCTGGGTGCACGAGCTGTTCCCCGCGGCGCGCAGCTACCTGTCGGTGTACGACGACTTCGGCTTGATGCGCGAGCGCGCCATCTACGCGCACTGCATCCACTTCGACGACGAAGACCGCGCGCTGATGCGCTCCACCGGTGCGGCAGCGGCGGTCAGCCCCACCAGCAACCTGTTCCTTGGCAGCGGCTTCTTCGACTACGAAGGCGCCGAGCGCGTGGGCTTTCGCTACGGGCTCGCCAGCGACGTCGGCGGCGGCACCAGCTTCAGCCCCTTTCACACCATGCTCGCGGCCTACTACGTGGGGCGCGAGGGCCAGACCAAGCCCGGCGTGAGCCTGGGCCCTCAGGCGCTGTGGTGGCAGCACACCGCGGGTGCAGCCGTCGCGCTGGGGCTCGAAGGCGTGGTGGGCAACCTGCAGCCGGGCTGCGAGGCCGACTTCGTGGTGCTCGACCCCGGTGCCACGCCGCTGCTCGCGCGCAAGGTGGCCCACGCGCGCAACCTCGACGAACTGCTGTTCTCGCTGGTCGTGCTGGGCGACGACCGGGTCATCGAGCGCGTCGTCGTCGACGGGCACTGACGCCTATTGCCCCGTGCCCCGGGACAGCTCGGGCGGCAGGCGCTTGAGCATCCAGCGGATGGCCAACGGCACGATCACCAGGTCGTCCACCACGCCGAAGAACGGGATGACGTCGGGGATGATGTCCACGGGCGAAATGAGGTACAGCAGCACCAGCGCCGTCCCCAGCTTCAGCCAGCCGGGCGCAGCCGGGTGCCGCAGGGCCAACCAGAGACGGCGCGCGTCGCCGCGCACCAGGGTCCAGAGCAGGGTGAGGCGTTTGAGCATGGGCGGTAGAGCCCTGCCGTGCGCGATGGTTCCCCCGGGTGGGCGCCGTTACACGTCCTCTTCGGACGGCGTCGATCCCGGCTCGTCGTTCATGTGCCGCACCAGCCCCTCGCTCCACTCGCCGGCCTCGGCGTCCACCTGCTCCAGCCGCTCCACCGTCAGGCCCGCCGCCGTGAACATCTTGCGCGCCGCCGCGTTGGACTGTGCGTGGTGCGGCTTCTCGCGCAGGTACACGACCTTGTTGATGCCGGCCTGGATGATGGCCTGGGCGCAGCGCGGGCAGGGGAACTGCGTGGCGTAGATGGTCGCGCGATTGAGCGGCAGCACCACGCAGTTGAGGATGGCGTTGATCTCCGCGTGCACCACGTAGCTGTGGCGCGACTCGTAGGGGTCGGCGTCGTTGTCCGACCAGTAGACCGGGTCGGCGTCGTCGCAGCCGCGCGGCAGGCCGTTGTAGCCCACGCCGACGATGCGGTGTTCCGGGGTGACGATGCACGCGCCGTTGCGCGCCCGGTGGTCCTTGGACCGCGCCGAAGCCAGCAGGGCCACGCCCATGAACATCGAATGCCAGCCGATCAGGGCCTTGGGTTTGCCGTGACTCATGGAGGGGAAAGTATAGGGTCAGGCAGAAGGTGTTACCATAGTCATACCTCGCAGTCCGCCATGCCTACCTTGTCCGTCAAATTGCCCGATGAAACCAAAGCGCGGCTCGATCGCCTGGCGGCCGAGCAAGGCACGTCGCCGCACGCGTTGATGGTTGGGGCGATCGAGGCCGAGCTGGAGCGTCGTGAACAACGCGGTGCGTTCATCCAGGACGCCCTGCGAGCACGCGACGAGATGCTGGCTACTGGCCGGGCTTTCGACGGTGATGACGTGATCGCTTACCTGAGGGCGCGCGCCCGGGGCGAAAAGCCGCCCCGGCCCAAGTCCAGGCAACTGAAGTCCCTGCTGCGCCCCGCCAAGTGACACGGCTGGTTGTCTCGCATCAGGCGCAGTCGGACGTCGAGCGGCTCTGTGATTTCCTGGAGTCCACCTTGCCCGAAGAGGCAGCTCGCACGGCCGATGTGCTGGCGGATGGTCTGGACATCCTGAGGCGGCATCCGGGCGTCGGTCGTCCCGTTGAAGAAGGTTTGCGCGAACTGGTGATCTCCCGCGGCAAGACCGGGTATGTGGCGCTCTACTTGTTTGACGAAGAAGCCGACGCGGTGATCGTTCTGGCCCTGCGCCACCAGCGGGAGAGTGGCTACAGGCTCACCTGAGTCAGTAGCTCTAGCCCTTCCTTTCACCGCGCTCCCTCCGCATTGCCGCCCGAGCCGCCGCCAGGTCCCACCCCGCCCACCCACAGCTCTTGAACAGCACCGGCCGGCCATGCGTGGGCGGGTTGGCCACGATGTCTTTCAGCGAGGCAAAGGAAGACAAGTCCAGCCCCGCCTGAATCAGGTCGCCTGCTTCGTGCCGTGCATGGTCCGTGTCCAGCACGATGCGACCGTGCGCAGCGAAGTGTCGGCACAAGTCTGCGTCCAGCTCGGCCATCCGCGGCGTGAACGCGCCGATGGCCGCGATGAAGGCATCGTCGCGGGGCACGCCGCGCAGCACCACGCGGTCGGCCGGCGTGCAGGTGACGACGAGCGGGCAGTCCGCCAGCACCGCGTGGGGGTCGTCGATGGCTTCGGCCTGCAGGCCGAGCGAACGCCCGAATTCGGCCAGCGCCTGCGCACTGGTCCTGCTGCGCGAAGCCACCAACACCTTCTTCAGCGGCAAGCCCTGCGCAAAGGCATCGAGGTGCGAGCGGCCCTGCGCCCCGGCGCCCACGACCAGCAGCGGACCATCGGGATTGGGTGCCAGCAGTTGCGCGGCCAGCAGTGAAACCGCCGCCGTCCGCCGCGCCGTCACCGTAGGCCCATCGAGCACCAGCCGCCGCTCGCCCGTGGCAATGTCGAACACGATCACGTCGCCCTGGATCGCCGGCCGCGCGGTGCCCGCATTGGCCGGCGTGTACGTGATCAGCTTGGTGATCGCCACCTGCGCGTCATGCGCCGGCATCAGGAACAGGGTGCCGCCCCCCGGCAGCGGCTGCACCATGCGTTCGGGCACGCGCACGTTCCCATCGGCCAGCACGGCGCGCAACTCGCGCAAGAGCGCGGGGTAGGCCAAACGGTCTGCGGTTTGTGAAGGATCACGCATGAAGGTGCAAAGCTCAACTGTGCCGATTTTGTCCTACGAAGCTTCGCGCCTTTCGAGGCTGCCTGTTCGCCAAGCGTGAACTTACAGTGGTTTCACAGTGAAGAAAGCATCCATGTCCCTGCTGAACGGCCTCCTGGACCCCCATACGCACCAGCCGCGCAACCGGCTGTTCTGGGTCATCGTCGGCGGCGTCATCGTCGCCCAGCTCATCGCGCTGTGGATGCTGTGCAACCACCAGGTCAGCCAGGCCGAGGTGCGGCAGGCCCAACTGCGTTCGCAGCAGGTGGCAATGGCCGAATGCCTGCGTGACGTCCCGGGCTCCAACCGGGCCAGCTGCAACGGCCGCATCGCCCGCGACAACCGCGTGCCGGTGCAACTCGACCGCATCGCCGTCAGCACGACCCAGGCCGGCACCGTGCCGGTCGTCTACACGCGCTGATCAGGTCTCGGCCGCTTCCACCAGGAAGCGCACGCGCCGCGTGCCCTGCCACTCGTCCGCATCCAGCCTGAAGGCCAGCTTCACCCGCGCCGGCAGCGGCTCGGTATGGCCGAACCAGATGCCGTCCACCAGCTGCCCCTGGTGCTTCAGCCGGATCGACAGGTGCTTCTCACCCACCAGCCGCTGCGACACGATCTCCACTTCCTCGCTGAACACCGGCGGCGCAAAGCCCTGGCCCCACACTTCCCGGTGCAGCGTATCCACCAGGTCGGGCCGGCGGTACTCCGCGGCCAGCGGCCCGTCGGTGTGGATGCGGCGCAGCAGCGTGGCGGCGTCCAGCCATTCCTGCGCAACTTGCGCCAATGCCTGCTCGAACACGTCCAGGTGTTCCTCGGCGATCGTGCAGCCCGCCGCCATGGCGTGGCCGCCGAAGCGCAGCAGCACGCCAGGGTGCCGCTTGGCGACGAGGTCCAGCGCGTCGCGCAGGTGAAAGCCCGCGATCGACCGGCCCGAGCCCTTCAGCTCGTGTTCCTTGCCCGGCGCCTGGCTGGCCGCGAAGACGAAGGTCGGCCGGTGCAGCTTGTCCTTGATGCGGGATGCGACGATGCCGACCACGCCTTCGTGGAAGTCCGGGTCGAAGACGCAGATGGCGGGCGGCGGCTCGTCGCCTTCCTCGAACAGCGACTCGGCCGCCGCCAGCGCCTGCTCGCGCATGTCGCCTTCGATCTCGCGCCGCTCGCGGTTGATGGAGTCGAGGCTCTTCGCCAGCTCGGCGCCGCGCGCGGCCTCGTCGGTCAGCAGGCATTCGATGCCCAGCGTCATGTCCGCCAGGCGCCCGGCCGCATTGACGCGCGGACCCAGCGCAAACCCCAGGTCGAAGGTGGTCGCCACCGCCGCCTGGCGCCCCGCCACCGTGAACAGGCTCGCCAGCCCGCACGGCAGCTGGCCCTGGCGGATGCGCTTCAGGCCCTGCGCCACGAGCCGCCGGTTGTTGGCGTCGAGTTTCACCACGTCGGCCACGGTGCCCAGGGCCACCAGCGGCAGCAAGGCATCGAGCTTGGGCTGCGTTTGCGCCGTGAAGCGGCCGCGGGCGCGCAGTTCGGCGCGCAATGCCAGCAGCACGTAGAACATCACGCCCACACCGGCCATCGACTTGCTCTGGAACTCGCAGCCCGGCTGGTTGGGGTTGACGATGACGCCGGCGTCGGGCAGTACCTGCCCCGGCAGGTGGTGGTCGGTCACCAGCACTTTCAGCCCGAGCGCATTGGCGGCGGCGATGCCTTCGACACTGGCGATGCCGTTGTCCACCGTCACCAGCAGTTGCGCGCCCTGGTCCTTCACGCGCCGGGCGATGGGCGGCGTGAGCCCGTAGCCATCGATCACGCGGTCCGGCACCAGGTAGCCGACCTCGCGCGCGCCCAGCAGCCTGAGGCCCCGCACGGCGACCGCACAGGCAGTGGCGCCGTCGCAGTCGTAATCGGCCACGATGCAGATGCGTTGCCCCAGCTCGATGGTGTCGGCCAGCAGCGCGGCGGCTTCGGCCGCGCCCTTCAGCGTGGCGGGTGGCAGCAACAGGGCAAGGCCGTCGTCCAGCTCTTCCTTGCCCAGCACGCCGCGTGCGGCGTACAGGCGGGCCAGCAGCGGGTGGATGCCGGCCTGCTCCAGCACCCAGGCGGCGCGGGGCGGCACGTCGCGGGTGACGATCTTCACAGCGCCTCCAGCAACTGCGCCGCCGCCGGCTGTTGCGAGAAGTTGCGGCTCACGCGCTGCCACCAGCCGCCGCCCGCCGGCGCCCAGGTTCGCGAGCTTCGCTCGCCGCACAGGGTGACCCGTACATACTCCCCACGGTCGAGCTGCTGGCCCAGCCGCGCCACCTCGCCGGCGTCCAGCCGTTGCCAGGCGGCCGCCCAGGCCGCCCAATCGCCCTGCAGCGCGGCGGCGCGCAGCCCCTGCGTCACTCGCAAGCCGTCTGGGGTATCGGTGCGTCCGCCGGCGGGCAAGGCGCCGGTGCCACTGACCCAGAACGAATTGACGGGCTGCAAGCCGGCGCCGGCCCGCTCATCATTGACCGGGTGCGTGTACAGCAACATCTGCATTTCCTGCTGCAACCTGCGCAGCGCCGTGGCCTGGCCGTTGCGCGCGAGCCAGGCATCGATCATGCGGCCCACCACGCGGTCCAGCGAGGCCGCGGGCTGGTCGCGGAACACCTCGCCGTGCGCCAGCCAGCGGGTGGGGCCCTCGTATTCCAGCCGGATGCCGTCCTGTTCGAAGTACGGTTGCATCGCCTGCAGCAGCCTTTGCGAGTGCTCCGCCGCCAGGCCCAGGTGCTGCGGGTGTCCCATGACCACGTTGCTGGTGCCCACCTGCCAGTGGCATGGCGTGATGAAGGCCCAGCCCGTGCCATGGGTCTCGCCGCCGGCCTGCGCGACCTGCCACGCCGCCCAGGGGATGCGGCCGTCGGGCGCCGCGATGCCGTACTCGCGCGCCAGGGCGCGTTCGTGCGGCATCGACAGGGCGGTCTCGTCGCCCTCGTCGGTGGCCAAGCACGCCATCCGGGCCAGGAGCCTGCGCAGGTTGGGCAGCGCCAGCGTCCGCATGGCCTCGCGGCAGGCCGCCGCGAGGCCGGCCGCAAAAGGGACGAGCATGTGCACTCCGTCTGACATGGGGCCTATTGTCGGGGATGCCACAATCGGTCCCGATGCGAATCCCCTATGAGCTCGTCCTGGGCTGGCGCTACACGCGGGCCGGCCGCGCCACGCGCCGCAACGGCTTCATCTCGTTCATCTCGGGCGTGTCCATGCTGGGCATCGCGCTGGGCGTGGCGGCGCTCATCATCGTGCTGTCGGTGATGAACGGCTTCCAGAAGGAAGTGCGCGACCGCATGCTGGGCGTGGTGTCGCACATCGAGATCTACGGGCCGGGCGGCGGCATGCTGGCGGACGTCAACCGCACCATGGCCGAGGCCAGGCGCCATCCGCAGGTGGTGGGTGCGGCGCCCTTCGTGGCGACGCAGTCGCTGATCGCGCGCGGCGAAGACATGCGCGGCTCCATCGTGCGCGGCATCGAGCCGAAGCTGGAGCCCGAGGTGACCGACCTGGCCGCCGGGTTGCGCGAAACGCTGTCGCGGCTGCAGCCCGGGCAGTTCGGCGTGGTGCTGGGCGGCGAACTGGCGCGCGCGCTGGGCGTGCGCATGGGCGACCCGGTGACGCTGATCGCGCCTGGCGGGCAGGTCACGCCCGCGGGCGTGGTGCCGCGCCTGAAGCAGATGACGGTGGTGGGCACTTTCGAGTCGGGCCATTTCGAATACGACAGCGGCCTCGTCATGGTCCACATCGAAGACGCGCAGCGCATCTTCCGGCTCGAAGGGCCGACCGGCGTGCGCCTGAAGCTGAAGGACCTGCACCAGGCGCGCGAGGTCGCGGCGCAGCTTGCCGCCACCCTGAGCGGCGAGTTCCTGGTAAAGGACTGGACGCGCCAGAACCGCACGTGGTTCGCCGCCGTGCAGCTCGAAAAGCGCATGATGTTCATCATCCTCACGCTGATCGTCGCGGTGGCCGCGTTCAACCTGGTGTCCACGCTGGTGATGACGGTCACCGACAAGCGCGCCGACATCGCGATCCTGCGCACGCTGGGCGCCAGCCCGCGCAGCATCATGGGCATCTTCGTCGTGCAGGGCGCGGCGGTCGGCGTCATCGGCACGCTGGCGGGGCTGCTGCTCGGCCTGGGCATCGCGCTGAACATCGACGTGATCGTGCCCGCCCTGGAGAGTGCGCTGAACGCCAGCTTCCTGCCGCGGGACATCTACCTCATCAGCCGCATGCCGAGCGACCCGCAGTCGAACGACATCGTGCCCATCGCGATCATCTCGCTGGTGCTCGCGTTCGTCGCCACGCTGTACCCGAGCTGGCGCGCCAGCCGCGTCAACCCGGCAGAGGCGCTGCGCTATGAATGACGCCACCGCGGCCGTCGTCCCCGCGCAGGCGGGGATCCAGGGCGCCCGCACCCCGGTGGTCCTGGCCTGCCAGGGCTTGACCAAGCGCTTCCACGAGGGCGACATCGACGTCGAAGTGCTGAAGGGCATCGACCTGCAGGTGCACGCCGGCGAGACACTGGCCATCGTCGGCGCATCGGGCAGCGGCAAGAGCACGCTGCTGCACCTGCTGGGCGGGCTCGACGCGCCCACCAGCGGCAACGTGCAGCTCATGGGGCAGGAGCTGTCGCGCCTGTCGGCCGCGCAGCAGGGCGGGTTGCGCAACCGCCACCTCGGCTTCGTCTACCAGTTCCACCACCTGCTGCCCGAGTTCAGCGCTCTGGACAACGTGGGCATGCCGCTGCGCATCCGCCGCGAGCCGCCCGAGGTGTGCCAGGCGCGTGCGGCCGAAACGCTGAAGGCAGTGGGACTCGGCGCGCGCATGCTGCATCGCCCGGCGGAATTATCGGGCGGCGAGCGCCAGCGCGTGGCCATCGCGCGCGCGCTCGTCACGCACCCGGCCTGCGTGCTGGCCGACGAGCCCACCGGCAACCTCGACCGTGGCACGGCCGACGTGGTGTTCGAGCTGATGCTGCGGCTGGCGCGTGACAGCGGCACGGCTTTCGTGATGGTGACGCATGATGAACAGCTGGCAGCGCGTTGCGGCCGCGAGCTGCGGATCACTTCGGGCAAACTGGCTTGAGCAGGGTGGGTGCGCGCCAGCGCGTCGTTCACAGGATGCGGTTGAACCAAAGCAAAGACAGCCCGGCCGACACCAGCATCAAGGCCGCCGCCACCATCGCCAGCAGCGCCGACACCTCCGTCTCCTTCTTCTCCACCGTCAGCTTGGAGCTGAGCGCCTCGTACACCTTCTTCAGGTCCTGCGCGGTGCCGGCATAGAAGTATTCGGCCGCGGTCTTCTGCGCTACCGCCTTCAGCGCCTCTTCGTCCAGCCGCACGCGCATCGACCAGCCCTCGAAGCCGATGGTCTCGCCGTCGACCGTGCCGATGCCCACCGTGTAGACGCGAACGCCGCGCTCGGCCGCGAGCTTGGCAGCGTCCAGCGGGTCCACGCCGGTCGTGCGCTGGCCGTCGGTCAGCATGATGATGGCGGCCGACGTGAAAGAGCCCGGCGGCACCGGCTCGCGCACCTTCTTCTCCTTCTTCTCGGTGTCGATCGCGAAACCGCGATTGCGCATGCTGCCGCCCTGCATCGACTGCAGGTCGATGCCGTCGTCCGGGAACAGGGTGGCCAGCGAGATCACGATGGCATTGCCGGTGGCGGTGGCGCGTTGCAGCTGGAAGCGGTCGATGGCGGTGATGAGGTCTTCGCGGTTCACGGTGGGCAACTGCGCCACCTGGGCCGACCCGGCAAAGGCCACGATGCCCACCTTCACGTGGCGCGGCAGCTCGGTGATGAACGCCTTGGCCGCGTTCTGCGCGGCCACCAGCCGGTTCGGCTGCACGTCGGTGGCGCGCATGCTGCCCGACACGTCCATGGCCAGGATGATGGTCTGCTGGTTGGACGGAAGCGTGACCACGGCCACCGGCCGCGACGCCGCCACCAGCATGGCCGCCATGGCCAGCAGGAACAGCGCCGGCGGGATGTGCCGGCGCACCTGCTGGCCGGTGCCCATGGCTTCCTTCACCATCGACAGGGACGCATAGCGCACGGCCATCTTGCGCTTGCGGCGCAGCAGCCAGGCGTAGAACACCACGAGCATCGGCAGCGCGAGCAGCAGCCAGAGGTTCTGGGGCCAGAGGAAGTGCATGGTGGTTCTCCTTCAGGCCGCGCGCTGCAGGTGGCTGGGCATGCCGCCGCCGGAAGAAAGGCGGATGCGGCGCTTGCGCATGTCGACGAAGCGCACGATGGCATCCACCAGGTCGGAATCGGTCGCGAGTTCCAGCGCGTCGACGTGCGCGTTGGCCAGCGCCTGGCGCAGGTCGGCTTCGCGCTGGGCCGCGATGCGGGCGAAGCGCCGCCGGAAACCCCTGTCGTGGGTGTCGACCACGAGCTGTTCGCCGGTTTCGGCGTCGCGCATGGTCAGCAGGCCCAGGTCGGGCAGTTCCAGCTCGAGCGGGTCCAGCACGCGCACCGCCACCACCTCGTGCCGCAGCGAAAGGCGTGCCAGTGAATGTTCCCAGCCCGGCTCGCTGATGAAGTCGGACACGACGAACACCGTCGAGCGGCGCTTGAGGAAGCCGGCCGCCGAGTCCAGCAGGTCGGCCAGCCGCGTCTGCCCGGTCTCGGCGCCCGGCGGACTCTGGCGCACGCGATGCAGGATGTGCAGCACATGGGCGCGGCTGCAGCGCGTGGGGATCACCGCCTCGACGCCCGAGCCGTACAGCATGGCGCCCACGCGGTTGCCGTGGCGCGTGAGCAGCCGCGCGATGACGGCGACGAACTCCGACGAGATGTTGCGCTTGCGCTGCTCGCCCGAGCCGAAGTCCACCGACGGGCTCAGGTCCAGCAGGAACCAGGCCGACATCTCGCGGTCTTCGGTGAACACCCGCACGTGCGGCACGCCGGTGCGTGCCGTCACGTTCCAGTCGATGTGGCGCACGTCGTCGTGGTGCTGGTACTCGCGCAGGTCGGCCAGGTCCAGGCCGGTGCCGCGCAGCAGCGTGCGGTAGTCGCCCTGCAGCAGGCCGTCGAGGCGGCGGATCACTTTCCATTCGAGCCGGCGCAGGATGTGCTCGGCCGCCGGCAGGTGCGCCTGCGCGACGGGCGCGCTCGCGGCGGGTGCCGCTTCGGCGCGGGCCTTACGCCACCAGCTTCTCATGTTCCAGGGGCTTCGCAGGGGCCGGGATCTTGGCCATGACCTTGCCGATGATCGCATCGGAGGTGAGGCCCTCCGACAGCGCTTCGTACGACAGCACCACGCGGTGCCGCAGCACGTCGGGCACCAGGTCGGTCATGTCTTCGGGCAGCGCGTAGCTGCGGCCGCGCAGCATCGCCAGCGCACGCGCACCTTCGGTCAGGTTGATGGTGGCGCGCGGGCTCGCGCCGTAGGTGATGTAGGGCGCCAGGTCCTTCAGGCCGTGACGGTCGGGCCAGCGCGTGGCCGACACCAGCTTCACGGCGTACTGAACGAGCGACGGGTCCACGTAGACCTGCCGGCATTCCTGCTGCAGCAGCGCGAGCTGGTCGGTGGTGGCGACCGAGGTCACGTCCACCGACGGGCCGGTGACGCGCTGCACGATCACGAATTCCTCTTCGTCGGTCGGGTAGTCGACCAGCACCTTCATCATGAAGCGGTCCACCTGCGCCTCGGGCAGCGGGTAGGTGCCCTCGGTCTCGATCGGGTTCTGGGTGGCCATCACCAGGAACGGGCTGGGCACCTTGTGCGTCTCGCCCGCGATGGTCACCTGCCGCTCCTGCATCACTTCGAGCAGCGCGCTCTGCACCTTGGCCGGCGCGCGGTTGATTTCGTCGGCCAGCAGCAGGTTGGCGAATACGGGGCCCAGCGCCGTGGCGAACTCGCCGGTCTTCTGGTTGTAGATGCGCGTGCCCACCAGGTCGGCCGGCACCAGGTCGGGCGTGAACTGGATGCGCTTGAAGCGCCCGCGCATGGTGTTGGCCAGCGTCTTCACCGTCAGCGTCTTGGCCAGGCCCGGCACGCCTTCGACCAGCAGGTGGCCCTGCGCCAGCATGGCGACCATCACGCGCTCGAGGAAGCGGTCCTGGCCGACCACGACCCGCTTCACTTCGTAAAGGATCTGCTCCATGAGCTGGGCGGTGGCGCTGTCGGTGCGGTTGGGTTCCATGGGCGTGGGACTTCGGGTGTAGGAGGAGGATCGAGCGGGAGCGTCCGTGCCCGGGCCGTCAGAACGGCGGCAGGCCGGCAGCGGCGGCGGCGTTCTCGATGGGCACGGCAAATGCGATGCCCAGGAAGGTGCGCGCCGGCGTGGGGTTGAGGATGGCGGTCACGATGCCCACCACCTCGCCGTCCATGGTGACCAGCGGTCCGCCCGAATTGCCGGGGTTGGCCGCCGCGTCGAACTGGATCAGGTTCTTCATTTCCTGCTTGCCCTCGGGCGAGCGGAACACGCGGCCCAGGCCGGAGACCACGCCCCCGGAGGCCGACGGGCCGATGCCGAAGGGATAGCCCACTGCCAGCACCCGGTCGCCGGGTCGCAGGTCGCTGGTCGACCGCATGGTGGCGGCGATCATGTCGTCGGGAATCTTGGCGGCCTGCAGCACCGCCAGGTCGTTCTCGGTCTGCACGCCGGTGATGTGGGCCGGCGACTTCAGGCCGTCATGGAAGATCACCTCGACGCGGTCGGAGCCCGACACCACGTGCAGGTTGGTCAGGATGATGCCCTTGTCGACGATGACGACACCCGTGCCCACGCCGGCTTCGACCTCGTCACTGTTGGGGTCGGCGGCGGCGGGGTCCAGCGGCTTGGGCTTGGCGGCGCCGCCCTTGCCCGCCTTGGCGTCGGGGTCTTCCTTCAGCCGGCTCTTCTTGACGTAGCTGACCACGCGAACCACGGATGGCCGGATGTTCTCGTACGCCCGGGCGTACTCGGAAGGCAGCACCTCCGTCTCCAGCGTCTTCAGCACGGCGGCGTTGATGTCGTCCTGGGTGAGCTTGCGCTGCATCGGCCTGAGCGCAAAGCTGGCGGTGAGCGCGATGGCCAGCAGGAGGATGGCGGCCCACAGCAGCCGGGGGCTGGAGGCCTCAAACGAAAACCGGCGGCGCCTGGCGACCGCCGGTGGGGCGGGCTGCGTGCCGGCAACAGGCCCGTCGCCGCCCCCGGAAAACCGGGTTTCCGTTGTCCGGCTGGACCGGCTTGTGCTGTAAAGGGCGGGCCTGCGCATCCGTGGCACCTGAGAACTGCTGGAGATTGGAGACACACTATCACGGTTTGCTGGCGCCTGCACGGCTTGCTGCATGATCGGGCGGTGACTTCGTGGATTGATACGCACTGCCACCTGGACGCGCCGGAATTCGAGCCCGACCGCGACGCCGTGCGCTCGCGCGCCGCGGCCGCGGGAGTCCGCATGTGCCTGCTGCCGGCCGTGCACGCCGCCAACTTCGACACCGTGCGCGAGCTGGCCCACCGGCACGGCGACTGCTACGCGCTGGGCATCCACCCGATGTGCACGCCGCAGGCGGTGACCGCCGACCTGCAGTTGCTGGACGAGGCGCTGGCGCGACAGCGTGACGACCCCCGGCTGGTGGCGGTGGGCGAGATCGGGCTCGACTACTTCGTGCCGGGGCTCGATGAGCAGAAGCAGGAACTTTTCCTGCGCGAACAGATCGCGATCGCGCGCCGCCACGGGCTGCCGGTGATCCTGCACGTACGCCGTTCGGCTGACCGGCTGCTGAAGCATTTGCGCAGCACCGGCTTGCAAGGCATTGCGCATGCCTTCAACGGCAGCCGGCAGCAGGCCGCCGAGTTCGTGCAGCTCGGCTTCAAGCTCGGTTTCGGCGGCGCCGTCACTTTCGAGCGCGCCCTGCAGTTGCGGCGGCTGGCCGCCGGGCTGCCGCTCGGGGCCATCGTGCTGGAAACCGATGCGCCCGACATCCCGCCGCACTGGCTGTACCGCACCGCGCAGCAGCGCGCCGCCGGCGAAGCCCAGGGCCGCAACGAGCCGGCGCAGCTGCCGCGCATCGCACAGGTGGTCGCGCAGCTGCGCGATTTGCCGCTCGACGAACTCGCTGCAGCGACCACGCGCAACGCCTCGCAGGCGCTGCCGCGCCTGGCCGCGATAATCGGCGCCCAGTGAAAGCCCTTCCCGAAGTCAATTTCTCCGACCACGGCGACATCCGCTACCTGCACCTGGGCACCGAATGGGTGCAGGGCTCGATGGACCTGGACCAGCCGTTCGAAATCCACCTGGAGTACGTGCAGCGCATGATGGCGTGGCTGCTGTTCGTGGACCTGTCGTCGGTCTCGAAACGGCACGCGATGCAGCTGGGGCTGGGCGCCGGCTCGCTCACCAAGTTCTGCTGGAGGCGGCTGCGCATGAAGACCACCGCCATCGAACTCAACCCGCAGGTGGTCGCGGCCTGCCGGCTCTGGTTCAAGCTGCCCGCCGACGACGCGCGCCTGTCGGTGGTGCTGGGCGACGCGGCTGAAGTGGCGGCGCACGAGCACTGGCGCGGCACCGTCGACGCGCTGCAGGTCGACCTGTACGACCATGAAGCGGCGGCGCCGGTGCTGGATAGCGAAGCCTTCTACCGTGACTGCCGGCGGCTGCTCACCGAAGACGGCGCCATGACCGTCAACCTGTTCGGGCGGTCTTCCAGCTACGAGCGCAGCCTCGAGCGCATAGTCGCGGCCTTCGGCGAGGAAGCGGTGTGGGCCTTCCGTCCCACGCGCGAGGGCAACACCATCGTGCTGGCGTTGCGCGCACCGCAGACGCCGCTGCGCGGCGAGCTTGCCGAGCGCGCCGAAACCATCCAAACTCGCTGGGGCCTTCCCGCCCGCAAGTGGCTGCGGGTGTTCCGGCCCGTGTCCCAAAGCCCCCGCAACACATGACCGCCGTCCACAAGACCAAGTCCCTCGCCCGCACCCCGCCCCGTGGCCCGCTGAACTGGCGCCAGATCGTCGAGTGGCTGAGCGAGGACGGCGTGATCAGCGCCGACCAGGCGAGGCGCACCATCGCGCGCTGCTCGCAGGCCGAAAGCTCGCAACACCCCCTGGTACGGCTGGCGGCGGTGGCGGTCGAGCGCGCCAGCGACTCGAAGCCGCTCGACATCGAGGCGCTCACGCAATACGTGGCCCAGCGCGTGCAGATGGAGTACCTGCGCATCGACCCGCTGAAGGTCGAAGTGGGCAAGGTGGCCGACACCATGAGCGCCGCTTATGCCGAGCGCCACAAGGTGCTGCCGGTGCAGGTGACGTCCACCGAGGTCGTCGTGGCGACGGCGGAGCCGTACGTCAACGACTGGATCGAGGAGGTCGAGCGGCAGGCGCGGCGTTCGGTGCGGCGGGTGATGGCCAACCCGCAGGACATCCACCGCTACACCGCCGAATTCTTCGCGCTGGCCAAGTCGGTGCGCGCCGCGCAGAAGACCGGCGGCAACTCGGGCGCCGCCAGCTTCGAGCAGCTGGTGGAACTGAACAAGGCCAACAAGCAGCTCGACGCCAACGACCAGGGCGTGGTGCAGGTGGTCGACTGGCTGTGGACCTATGCCTTCGACCAGCGCGCGAGCGACATCCACCTGGAGCCGCGGCGCGAGCAGGGCGTCATCCGTTTCCGCATCGACGGCGTGCTGCACCCGGTCTACCAGATGCCGCTGGGCGTGATGAACGCCATGACGGCGCGCATCAAGCTGCTGGGCCGCATGGACGTGGTGGAAAAGCGCCGCCCGCAGGACGGCCGCATCAAGACGCGCAACCAGCGCGGCGAGGAAGTGGAGATGCGCCTGTCGACGCTGCCCACGGCGTTCGGCGAGAAGATGGTGATGCGCATTTTCGACCCCGACACCGCGGTGAAGGACCTCGACGCGCTGGGCTTCGCGCAGCACGACGCGCAGCGCTGGGAGGCGCTGGTGCGCCGCCCGCACGGCATCGTGCTGGTGACCGGGCCTACCGGCTCGGGCAAGACCACCACGCTGTACTCCACGCTCAAGCGCCTGGCCACCGAGGAAGTGAACGTGAGCACGGTCGAGGACCCGATCGAGATGATCGAGCCCTCGTTCAACCAGACGCAGGTGCAGGTGCAGCTCGACTTCGGCTTTGCCGAGGGCCTGCGCGCCCTGATGCGGCAGGACCCGGACATCATCATGGTGGGCGAAATCCGTGACCTGCAGACCGCCGAGATGGCGGTGCAGGCCGCACTGACGGGCCACCTGGTCTTTTCGACCCTGCACACCAACGACGCGCCGTCCGCCATCAGCCGGCTGATGGAACTGGGCGTGCCCTCGTACCTCATCAACGCGACCGTGCTGGGGGTGCTGGCCCAGCGCCTGGTGCGCACGCTGTGCAGCCAGTGCCGCGAGCGCGACCGCGAGGCCACGCGCGACGCGCTGGACGAGGTGGTCAAGCCCTGGAAGATCACCGGCAGCTGGCAGCCCTACAAGCCGGTGGGCTGCGTGGACTGCCGAATGACCGGCTTCCGCGGCCGCATGGGCCTGTACGAGCTGCTGACGGTGACCGAGGCGTTCAAGGACAAGGTGACGCGGGAGCCGGGCATGGCGCCCCTGCGCCGCCAGGCCGTGGCCGACGGCATGCGGCCGCTGCGCCTGGCCGGGGCGCTGCGGGTGGCGGAAGGACTGACGACCATCGAGGAAGTGCTGACGGCCACCCCGCCGCTGGACTGACACGGCCGGCCTGCCTCCGTAGAACCCACAACCGGAGGGCAGGGGTTTTCCCCCACAATGCGACGGGTCGAGAAAATCCTTTCAGGAGACAACACGTGAAAATCAAGAGCCAGAAGGACTTTTTTGCCGGGCTAATGTTCATGGTGGTCGGCATCGCGTTCGCGTGGGGCGCCACCAACTACAGCATCGGCGAAGGAGCGCGCATGGGGCCGGGATACTTCCCGCTCGTGCTGGGCGTCATCCTCACCGGCATCGGCGCCTTCGTGGTGTTCGAGGCGCTGGTCGTGGAGACCGAAGACGGCGAGAAGATCGGCAACTGGGCGTGGAAGCCCCTGTGCTACATCATCGGCTCCAACGTGCTGTTCGGCATCTGCCTGGGCGGGCTGCCGAAGCTGGGCATCCCCTCGCTGGGCCTGATCATCGGCATCTACGTGCTGACCTTCGTGGCCAGCATGGGCGGCGAAGAGCACAAGCCCAAGGAAGTGATCGTGCTCGCCACCGTGCTCGCGGTCATGAGCTACGTCGCCTTCATCCTGCTGCTGAAACTGCAGTTCCCCGTGTGGCCCAGCTTCATCGGCTGACAGGAAGACAAGAACCATGGACCTGTTTACCAACCTTGCGCTGGGCTTCGGCGTCGCCTTCACGCCGATCAACCTGCTGTATGCCTTCATCGGCTGCGTGCTGGGCACGCTCATCGGCGTGCTGCCCGGCATCGGCCCGGTGGCGACCATCGCCATGCTGCTGCCCGCCACCTATGCGCTGCCGCCCGTGTCGGCGCTGATCATGCTGGCCGGCATCTACTACGGCGCGCAGTACGGCGGCTCCACCACGGCCATCCTGGTCAACCTGCCGGGCGAATCGTCCTCGGTAGTGACAGTGATCGACGGCTACCAGATGGCCAGGCAGGGCCGCGCGGGCCCCGCGCTGGCTGCGGCAGGCCTCGGCTCGTTCTTCGCCGGCTGCGTCGGCACGCTGATCCTGGCCGCGTTTGCTGCGCCGCTGACCGAAGTGGCCTTCAAGTTCGGCCCTGCGGAGTACTTCTCCCTGATGGTGCTGGGCCTGATCGGTGCCGTGGTGCTGGCCTCGGGCTCGCTGGTCAAGGCCATCGGCATGATCGTGCTGGGCCTCCTGCTCGGGCTGGTCGGCACCGACGTCAACTCCGGCGTGGCGCGCTTCTCCTTCGACGTGCCGGAACTGACCGACGGCATCGGCTTCATCGTGATCGCCATGGGCGTGTTCGGCTACGGCGAAATCATCAGCAACCTGGGCAAGCACGAGAGTGAGCGCGAAGTGTTCACTGCCAAGGTGCACGGCCTGATGCCCAGCAAGGAAGACTTCAAGCGCATGACTCCCGCCATCCTGCGCGGCACGGCGCTCGGCTCGGCGCTGGGCATCCTGCCCGGTGGCGGTGCGCTGCTGTCCGCCTTTGCAGCCTACACGATCGAGAAGAAGACCAAGCTGAAGCCCGGTGAAGTGCCGTTCGGCAAGGGCAACATCCGCGGCGTCGCTGCGCCGGAAGCGGCCAACAACGCCGGCTCGCAGACCTCCTTCATCCCGCTGCTGACGCTGGGCATCCCGCCCAACGCCGTGATGGCGCTGATGGTGGGTGCCATGACCATCCACAACATCCAGCCGGGCCCGCAGGTGATGACCAGCAACCCGCAGCTGTTCTGGGGCCTGATCGCCTCGATGTGGATCGGCAATGCGATGCTGGTGATCCTGAACCTGCCGCTGATCGGCCTGTGGATCAAGCTGCTGACCGTGCCCTACCGCTGGCTGTTCCCCGCCATCGTGCTGTTCTGCGCCATCGGCGTGTACTCCACCAACAACAACACCTGGGACATCTGGATGGTGGCGATCTTTGGTGTGATCGGCTACCTCTTCATCAAGCTCGGGTGCGAACCGGCGCCGCTGCTGCTCGGCTTCATCCTGGGCCCGATGATGGAGGAGAACCTGCGCCGTGCGCTGCTGCTGTCGCGCGGCGACTGGAGCGTGCTGGTCACGCGTCCGCTGTCGGCCGGCCTGCTGGCGGCGGCGCTGCTGCTGATCGTGATCGTGATGCTGCCTGCGATCAAGAGCAAGCGAGAGGACGTCTTCCACGAAGAAGAAGCGTAGGGCACGGAGCTTGCAGCAACAAACGGCGCCCTGCGGCGCCGTTTTTTCTTGTTCGGACACAATCACGCCATGATCCTTCCCCACGCCCACCCGCAACGCGTGGCGCTCCACAACGAAATCCACGCGCGGCCGCCGGAATCGATGGCGGCGCCGCTGGCGATCTCGCACATCGTGATGCTGGCCGACGCCACCCAGCGCGAAGCGAGCCGCCAGCACGTGGCCGCCCTGCTGCGCGGCCACCACCTGCCGCCGCCCGATGGGCAGACGGGGCACATCCGCATGGACGTCGCGGGCTTCCGCATCCGCTGGGAGCTGCACACCGAGTTCGTCACGTGGACCTTCTCGCGCGCCTTCGACGCCCAGGGCTTCGGCGAGCGCGAGCCGGCGACGGCGATGGAAGCGGTGCCGCAGGAATGGCTGGCCGGCCTGCCGGGCCAGTGCCTCAACGCGATGCACCTGTGGGTGCTGGACACCCGGGACTTCGGCAGCAATTCGCTGGTCAGGCACGTGCTGCACGAAGACACGCTGGTGGGCTCCAACGTGGCCGACGGCCACGGCGAGCTGTATACCGACTTTGCGCTGCATGCCGACGGCTTCTCGCGCATGGTGCTGCTGGCCGGCAGCATCACGCCGCGCCGGCTGGGGCGGCTGGTGCAGCAGCTGCTGGAGATCGACACCTACCGCATGGCCGGGCTGCTCGGGCTGCCGGCGGCGCGTGACGCAGCTGCCGTGCTCGCCTATGCCGAGAGCGAACTCGCCGCACTGGCCGAGTCGATCCGTGCCGCCGGCAGCGATGAAGAGCCGCAACTGCTGGACCGCCTGACCAAGCTGGCCGGACAGGTGGAGAGCGAATACGCGTCCACGCACTCGCGCTTCTCGGCAAGCGCTGCCTACTTCGAGCTGGTGGACCGCCGCATCGGCGACATCGGCGAGTCGCGGCTGGCGGGCCTGCAGACCATCGGCGAGTTCATCAACCGCCGCCTGTCGCCGGCGCGCGCCACCTGCGCCTGGGCCGTGCGGCGGCAGGATGCGCTGTCGCAGCGCGTTTCGCGCATCAGCAACCTGCTGCGCACGCGCGTGGAAATCGAGCAGCAGCAAAGCAGCCAGGCGCTGCTGGGCGCCATGAACCGCCGCCAGGGCCTGCAGCTGAAACTGCAGGCCACGGTCGAAGGCCTTTCGGTGGCCGCCATCACGTACTACATCGTCGGGCTGGTGAGCTACCTCGCCAAGGGCGCGCATGCCATCGGCTGGCCGTTCAGCGCCGAGGCCACGGCGGCCTGCGCCATCCCCGTGGTGGCGTTCGCCGTGTGGTGGTCGCTGCGTGGCCTGCACAAGCGGGTGCTGAAGTCCTGAGCGGCTGGCCTGAAACCGTATCATCGGGGCGACTAATCTGCTGGAGGTGAATCGCATGGACCTGGGAATCGCGGGCAAGTGGGCGCTGGTGTGCGGCGCCAGCAAGGGACTGGGCTTCGGCTGCGCGCAGGCGCTCGTGCGCGAGGGCGTGAACGTGGTCATCGCGGCGCGCGGCGCCGAGGCGCTGGAAGCGGCGGCTGGGAAGCTGCGCGCCGACGCGACGGCCGGCGCACAGGTGGTGGCCGTGGCGGTGGACGTGACCACCGAGGACGGACGCGCGCAGATCTTCGCGGCGCGGCGCGACTACGACATCGTGGTCACGAACGCGGGTGGCCCGCCGCCCGGCGACTTCCGCGACTGGGGCCGCGAGGCCTGGCTGAAGGCGGTCGACGCCAACATGCTGACCCCCATCGAGCTGATCAAGGCCACCGTGGACGGCATGGCGCAGCGCGGCTTCGGCCGCATCGTCAACATCACGTCCAGCGCGGTGAAGGCGCCGATCGACATCCTCGGCCTGTCCAACGGCGCGCGCAGCGGCCTGACCGGTTTTGTCGCGGGCGTCGCGCGCACCAAGCAGCTGGCGGGGGCCAACGTCACGATCAACAACCTGCTGCCGGGTGCCTTCGACACCGACCGCCTGCGCGCCACCATGGAAGGCGCCGTCAAGAAGACCGGCAAGTCGATGGACGAGGTGGCCGGTGCGCGCCGGCAGGCCATCCCGGCCAGCCGGTTCGGCACGGCCGAGGAGTTCGGCGCCACCTGCGCGTTCCTGTGCAGCCGGCACGCGAGCTACATCACGGGGCAGAACGTCCTGATCGACGGCGGCGCCTACCCCGGCACCTACTAGGGGCCCGGCGTGGCCGTCGACATCCTCGCGCTCGGCGAGCCCATGGTCGAGTTCAACCAGACCGGCGAGGGCGGCGGCCGCGTGTACCTGCAGGGTTTCGGCGGCGACACCTCCAACTTCGCGGTCTCGGCGGCGCGGCAGGGCGCGCGCGCCGGCTGCATCTCGGCGCTGGGCGACGACACGCACGGCCGCATGCTGCGTGAAATGTGGGAGCGCGAGGGCGTCGACCACTCGCTGGTGGCGGCCGACCCCGACGCCTACACGGCGATCTACTTCGTGACGCACGGCCCCGCGGGGCACGAGTTCAGCTTCATGCGCAGCGGCTCCGCCGCGAGCCGCATGACGACAGCGCTGCTGCCGCGCGAGGCGATCGCACAGGCGAAGGTGCTGCACCTGTCGGGCATCAGCCTGGCGATCTCGCCGTCGGCGTGCGACACCTGCTACGCCGCGATCGAAGCGGCACGCGCCCACGGCGTGCGCGTGTCGTTCGACACCAACCTGCGCCTGAAACTCTGGCCGTTGCAGCGGGCACGCGCGGTCATGGCCGACGTCATGCGCCGCTGCGACATCTGCCTGCCGAGCCTGGACGATGTCTCGGCCATCACCGGCCTGGCCGACCCCGACGCACTGGTGGACCACTGCCTCGCGCAAGGCGCGAAGGTGGTGGCCTTGAAGCTCGGCGAACGCGGCGCCATCGTGGCCGATGCGAACCAGCGGCACCATCTGCCGCCGCACGCCTGCAAGCCGGTCGATGCCACCGGCGCGGGCGACACCTTCGGCGGCGCCTTCGTGGCGCGGCTGGTTGCCGGCGACGGCTTGCTCGCAGCGGGCCGCTATGCGGTGGTCGCGGCGGCCCTGTCCACCGAGGGCTATGGCGCGGTGGACCCGATCCCGCGCGCGGCGCATGTGCGCGCGGCGCTGGGGCAGGCGGTGGCGGCATGACGACCTACGACAAGGACCTGTTCTCGGGCCGGCAGGTGCTGGTGGTCGGCGGTACCTCCGGCATCGGCGCGGGGATTGCGGCCGCCTTCGCGCAGCATGGCGCGCAGGTGCAGGTGACGGGCGCCACCGGCGCGGAAGTGGCCAGCGCAGAAGGCACGGCCAAGGCCGTCGTGCTCGACGTGCGCGACGACGATGCCGTGCGGGCCTGCATCGATGCCTTGCCGTCGCTCGACGTCCTCGTCAACTGCGCCGGCATCCTGCGCCGCGGTGAAGAGCACGACCCGGCGGTGTTCCAGCAGGTCGTGGACATCAACCTCAATGGAACGATGCGCACCTGCGCCGCCGCGCGCGGCAAGCTGCGCGCGAACGGCGGCTGCATCGTCAACACCGCTTCCATGCTCAGCTTCTTCGGCGGGCCGCTGGTGCCGGGCTACTCGGCCAGCAAGGGCGGGGTCGCGCAGCTCACCAAGTCACTCGCCATCGCCTATGCGGCCGATGGCATCCGGGTGAACGCCATCGCACCGGGGTGGATCGCCACCCGCCTGACGCAGGCCCTGCAGGACGATCCGGCCCGCAGCGACCCGATCCTGGCCCGCACCCCGCTGAAGCGCTGGGGCCGTCCCGACGACGTGGCGGGGGCCGTGCTGTTCCTCGCATCGCCCGCCGCTTCGTTCGTCACCGGCGTCGTGCTGCCGGTGGACGGCGGCTACCTCGTGAGCTGAAAGGGGCCGGGCCATGATCATCCAGCTGCCGGGCGTGCGCCCCGAGATCGCCGTGCAGGCCATCCCCGACGACGAGCGCGTGTGGGTGCCGCAGGCGCCGGACGTATGGTTCCGCCCGCTGCTGCTGAACACGGCCACCGGCAGCTGGTGCAACCTGCTGCGGGTGCGCAAGTCGGGCGTGCTGTCGCGGCACATCCACCCGTCATGGGTGACCGGCATGGTGCTCAAGGGTGCCTGGCGCTACCTCGAGCACGACTGGGTGGCGCGCGAGGGCAGCTTCGTCTACGAGCCGCCCGGTGAAATCCACACGCTGGTGGTCGACGAGGCTGTCGGCGCGCAGGAGATGGTCACCTTCTTCAACATCCACGGTGCCATGGTGTATCTCGACGAGCACGGTGCCGTCACCGGCTATGAGGACGTGCTGACCAAGATCGACATGTGCCGCAAGCACTACGCCGGCTGCGGCCTCGGTGCAGGTTACGTGGAGCAGTTCATCCGCTAACCGCGGCGCGACGACACCACGATGCCGCCCACGATGAGCACGAATGCGATGGCGTGGTACACCTTCGGCGGCTCGCCGAGGAAAGCCGCCGACATCAGCGCCGCGAACAGCGGCGCGAGGTTGGCGAAAAAACCCGCCACGTTCGGCCCGGCGCGCTGCACGCCCGCGCCCCAGCAGCGGTAGGCGATGATTGCGGGCCCGACGGCGATGTACGCGATGGCTGCGGCCAGCGGCCAGCCCCACACGATGCGCTCGCCGCCGCCGGCCCACTCGGCGGCCGAGAACAGCGCCGACCACGCGATGCCCGGCACCATCTGCACCATCAGGAAGGCCGCCCAGTCGCCGCGGATTGCGGGCGGGTCGCGCTCGCGCTGGGTCAGCATCCAGCTGTACCAGGCCCAGGCCGCGGTGGCGAGCAGGACGTACAGGTCGCCCGGCACGAAACGCAGCTGCGCGAGCTGCCCCATCTCGCCCCGCACCAGCACCAGCAGCACGCCGCTGATCGACAGCGCGGCGCCCACCATCTGCCGTGCGACGATGCGCTGGCCGAAGAACAGGGCCCCGATGGCCAGCATGAACACCGGCGTGCTGGCGGCCACCAGCGTCACGTTGATCGGGGTCGACGTCTGCAACGCCAGGTACTGCAGCGCGTTGTAGCAGCCCACGCCCAGCAGCCCGAGCACGGTGTAGCGCCGCCAGTTGCGCCACAGGCCGCTGCCCGGCTTGAGCACCCAGGCAGCCAACGGCAGCAGCAGCACCAAAGCCACGGCCCAGCGCAGCAGGTTCAGCGTGATGGGCGGAACCAGCGGCGCCACCACCCGGCCGACCACGGCGTTGCCCGCCCACAGCAGCGGTGGCAGCGTGAGCAGCAGGGCAGTGCGGGCGTCGAGTCGCGCGGTCATGGGAACGAGCACTGTAGCGGCAAGCCCCAAGTCCCGGCCGGCGCGGGCCCCCCGGAATCGTGGCACGATGGCGCCCATTGCAACGAGGAGTGCCGCCATGAGCAAAGCCGTCCGCATCCGCCAGACCGGCGGTCCCGACATGCTGCAGGTCGAAGACATCGAGGTGGGCCAGCCCGGCCCGGGCGAGATCCGCATCCGCCACAAGGCGGTGGGCCTGAACTTCATCGACGTGTACCACCGCACCGGGCTGTACCCGCTGCCGTTGCCGGCCGTGATCGGCGGCGAGGGCGCCGGGGTGGTCGAAGCCGTGGGCGAAGGTGTCACCCACCTGAAGGTCGGTGACCGTGCGGCGTATGCGAGCTCACCCGGCTCGTACTGCGAAGAGCGCGTGATAAACGCCAAGCACGTCTGCAAGCTGCCCGACGCGGTCAGCTTCGAGGAAGGCGCCGCCATGATGTTGAAGGGCCTGACCGCGCAATACCTGCTCAAGCGCACGCAGCCGCAAGGCGGCCTGAAGGCCGGAGACATGGTGCTGTTCCATGCGGCCGCCGGCGGCGTGGGGCTGTTCGCATGCCAGTGGGCGAGGGCCATGGGGCTGCAGCTCATCGGCACGGCGGGCAGCGACGAGAAGTGCGCGCTGGCCAGGGAGCACGGGGCCGCGCACGTCATCAATTACGCCAGGGAAGACTTCCTCGCGCGCGTGAAGGAACTCACCGGCGGCAAGGGCGTGAAGGTGGTGTACGACTCGGTGGGCAAGGATACATGGGACAAGTCGCTCGACTGCCTGTCGCCGTTCGGCCTGATGGCCAGCTTCGGCAATTCGTCGGGGCCGGTGCCGCCCTTTGCGCCGGGCATCCTGGGCCCCAAGGGCTCGCTCTACGTCACGCGCCAGACCCTCTTCACGCACCTTGCCACGCGCGAATCGACGCAGGCCATGGCCGACGACCTGTTCAATGCGGTGACGTCCGGGCACATCAAGGTGCGCATCGACCAGCGCTATCCTCTGGAGCAGGTGCAGCAGGCGCACCGTGACCTGGAAGCGCGCAAGACCACCGGCAGCACCGTCCTGACGCTGTGAGCACCCTGCGGCCGGATGCGGCCTGGCTGGCGCGGCTGCGCGAGCGGCTCGACCGGCCGCCGCTGAAGCCGCGCGAGCCGCTGTACTGGCGCGGGCAGGCCATCGGCTCGGTCGAACCCGAAGTGCCTGCCGCGGTCGGCCTGCCCCGCCTTTGGCAGCGCGACGGCGACGGCTGGTCGGTACTCGGCGATACGCTCACGGCCAGCCTTGAAACCATCGGCTTGGCCATCGAGTCCGCCGGGCTCGCGCACGTGCGCCGCAACGAACAGCTGGCCGTGTGCGGTCCGCAGGGCGAAGTGCTGGGCACGGTCGAACGCGGGGTGATCCGCACGCTGGGCATCCCGACGCGGGCGGTCCACCTGCTCGGCTTCGTGCCCGACGGGCGGCAGTGGGTGCAGCAGCGGTCCTTCAGCAAGGCGAACGACCCCGGCCTGTGGGACACGCTGGTGGGCGGCATGGTGCCGGCCTGCGATTCGCTCGAAGAGGCGCTGCAACGCGAGACCTGGGAAGAGGCCGGGCTGCGCCTCGCGGCGCTGCGCGACGTGCGCCCGGGCGGCCAGATACTGACCCGCCGGCCCACCGTGGAGCCCGGGCCGGGCTACGTGGTGGAACGCATCGACTGGTACCGCTGCGTGGTGCCCGAAGGGATGGTGCCGGACAACCAGGACGGCGAGGTGGCGGCCTTCGCGCTGCTCGCCATGGGCGAGGTCGCCCGGCGGCTGGAGCGCGACGAATTCACGCCCGAGGCGGCGATGCTGGTGGTGGCGTGCTGCGCCTGAGCCGGGCGCTCCTACAGACCCCTGGCTCGGTTGCTTGCACCACGGTGGTGCCGCGCACGGTAAGGTGGGTCGCATGGACAACGGCATGAAGTTCAGGGCCTACATCGTCGAGGACAGCCCGACGATCCGCCAGAACCTCATCGAGACGCTGCAGGAACTGGCGCAGGTCGTACCGGTGGGGATTGCGGAGACGGAGCACGAGGGCAAGCGCTGGCTGGCGCAGAACGACGGGGACTGGGACGTTGCGATCGTCGACCTGTTCCTGCGCGAAGGCAGCGGCCTGAACGTCGTGGAGTCCGTCCGCAACCGCCGCCCGGAGCAGGTGGTCATCGTCCTCAGCAACCATGCCACCGACGACGTGCGGTGGCGCTGCGAGCAGCTGGGCGCCGATGCGGTGTTCGACAAATCGACGGAAATCGACGCACTCGTGGAATACTGCCTGAGGCAGCGCAAGTCCGCGCTCCATTGAGCTGCGGGCGCTTGACCTGCCTCAATCTTGCGGGGGAGTCGCAGCCGATACTGACTGCATGAGCCAGTCCGGCCGGCCCTTCCGGCTCCTCGACTTCTTCAAGCTCACCAGCCTGGTGGCCTTCGCCGCCGCCGCCGTCGTCCTCTACTCCCTCGAACGCGCCGAGTTCGTCTTCTTCGACGACATGCAGCAGCGCGAGGAAGCCTCCTTTGCCGTCGCACAGGCCGACTTGCTGAGCGCGCAGAAGGCGGGAGCACGCTCCAGCCTGCTGATGGAGCACGAGGCCGGCCACCTGGCGCTGACCACGGTGATCGGCAACGCACTGTGGGACGCGCACTTCGCACCGCTGGTCGCGCAGGCGCAGCACATGCCCAAGGTGCCCGGCATCGGCCGGCGCATCCGTGCGCTCGCGGGTTTCGAAGCCACCAACGACGCGGTCCACGCGATGATGAAGGGCAGCACGGTCTTCAAGGTGAAGGTCTATGACCTGCGCGGCCTCACCGTGTACTCGTCCGAATTGGCGCAAGTGGGCGAAGACAAGGCATCCAACCAGGGTTGGCGCGTGGCCGCCAGCGGCAGGCCCGCCAGCGAAATCGTCCACCGCGAGCGCTTCAGTGCTTTCGAAGGCGAAGTGGAAGACCGCGACCTGATCCAGAGTTACGTGCCGGTGCGCCGGCGCGCCGGGGAAGTGGTAGGCGTGTTCGAGATCTACTCGGACGTGACCGCGCTGCTCAGGCACCTGGAAGCCTCGTCGGAGCATGCGACCAGCCTGGCCGCCGACAACCTGGCCAAGACGCGCGAAGCGTCGAGGGCCAGCCGGCGCGAGGCGGAGACCAACTCCAACCTGCACTTCGTGGTGGTGTTCGCCCTGCTGGCGGCCCTGTATGCGGTGCAGTACCTGCTGGTGCGGCGCGGCCAGGCCATCATCGACCAGCAGGCCGGCGCGCGTGAAGCCGCAGCACTCAGGGAGCAGCACTGGCACGGCGAGAAAATGGCGGCGCTCGCCGCCATGGCCGCCAACGCCTCGCACGAAATCGGCAACCCGCTGGCCATCATCACCGGGCTGGCCGAGGACATCGAGCGCGCCGTGGAGTCGGGCGAGCCCGTGAACCGCCACGCCGAGGGCATCCTCGAACAGACCTGGCGCATCGCCGAAATGACGCGGCGCATCACCGACTTCGCTTCCGCACGCAGCGAAACGTCGGAGCCGGTGGATGCCAACGAGTTCCTGCAGGCGGTGCGGCACTTCCTCAGCTTCGACACGCGCTACCGCATGACCTGGGTGGAAGAAGACCTGCAGCCGCGCCTGCCGCTGTGCAACGCGATCCCCGACCACCTGAACGAGGTGCTGATGAACCTGCTGCAGGCGTACTCCGAAGCGAGCCTGAAGGCAGGCGCCCTGGTCAAGGTGCATACGAGCAGCCGGGGAGGCGAAGTGACCATCCGCATCGGCTGCCACGGCACGGACACGGGCGGACCGTGCGACATCGCGGCGACCGATGCCCGCATCGACGCCGCGCGCGCGCGCATCGAAGCCATGGGCGGCCGGTTCGAAGTGACGGCCACGGCCACCGAGATCCACCTGCCCTGCCACGGCTCGCAGGTGGAAGAAGACGCGCCGCAGGACCTGGCCGATACGCCTGTGTGACTCAGAGCGCGCTGGCTTCGTCGCCGCCGGCCGTCGCCTCCTGCACCGCGCGCAGCCGGCTCGGCGCCAGCGCGCCGGCAGAGTCGAGAATCGGGTAGGCGATGGAGCAGATGTGCGAGTTGATGCGCTTCAGGTCGCTGATCAGGTCCAGGTGCAGCGAGCTGGTCTCTATGCTCTGCACCGTGTTGTCCGACAGCCGCGTGAGGTGCGTGCCGGCGTAGGCGCGCTCCAGGTCGCGAAAGCGCGTCTTTTCTTCCAGCAGCTTCTGCGCGTCGCGCACCGAGCCGTTCAGGAACACGCTCATGCCGAGCCTGAGGTTGTCCACCAGCCGCGCGTGCAGCTCGCAGATCTCGGCCATGCCGGCGTCGGAGAAGTTGCGGCCCTTGTTGATCTTCTTGTCCTCGATGTCGATCAGGATGCGCTCGATGATGTCGCCGACCTGCTCCATGTTGATGGTGAAGCTGATGATGTCGGTCCAGCGCCGGCTTTCCTCTTCGCCCAGCGCCTCGCGCGACACCTTGGTCAGGTAGTACTTGATGGCCGAGTACAGCTCGTCCACCGTGTCGTCCATGCGCCGCAGCTCCTCCGACAGGCGCGCGTCGTTCTCGCGGATCACGCGCAGCATGCCCAGCAGCATCGTCTCGACGATGTCCGCCTGGTGCAGCGCTTCGCGCGTGGCGCATGAGATGGCCAGCGACGGCGTGGCGAGCGCCGTGGGGTCCAGGTGGTGCGGCCGCCCCGCGACGAAGCCGTTGTCGGGCTTGGGCAGCCAGCGCTCGACCCAGAGCGCCACCTTGCCGGTGAAACCGATGCACAGCAGGGCCACCACGAAGTTGAATGCCAGGTGGAACGACACGACGGTGGTGGCGTTGTCCAGGTAGGGTTGGGTCAACTTGAGCCACAGGCCGACGAAGGGCATGGCGGCAAGCACGCCGATGGCCTTGAACACCAGGTTGCCCAGCGGCACCTGCCGGGCCTCTTCGCCGGAGCGCATGGTTACCAGCACCCCCAGCAGGCCGCTGCCGAGGTTGGCGCCCAGCACCAGGCCCAGCGCCACGTCGGGCGGGATGGCGCCGGTGGCCGCGAGCGTGGCCGTCAGCAGCACGATGGCGAGGCTCGAGTAGGCCAGCACCGTGAGGCCGGCGCCTACGGTGATCTCCAGCAGCAGGTCGCTGGACAGCGTGGCCAGCACCGCCTTCACGGCGGGCGACTGCACCATGATCTGCGTCGACTCGGCCACCAGTCGCAGCGCCAGCAGCATCAGCCCCAGCCCGATGAGCACTCGGCCGAAGCGGCCGACGGGGCCGGCCTGCCGCGAGATGAACAGCACCACGCCGACGAAGATGAACAGCGGCGACAGCCACGACAGGTCGAGCGAGAACACCAGCGCCATCAGGCTGGTGCCCACGTCGGCGCCCAGCATCACCGCCAGCGCGATGGGCAGGGCGACCAGCCCTTGCCCGACGAAAGACGACACGATGAGCGCAGTGGCCGTGCTCGATTGGACCAGGGCCGTCACGCCCAGCCCGGCCAGGGCTGCCGCCGGCCGCGAGTCGATGCTGCGGGCCAGCACGTGCCTCAGGTTGGCGCCGAAGACCCGGAGGATGCCGGTCCTGACCAGATGGGTGCCCCAGACCAGCAGCGCGACGGCGGCCAGCAGGTTCAACAGATGCTTCATGCTTCAAGCAATCATACGCCGGGCAGGCCCCGCTAGCGCTGCCAGGCGTGGTCCAGCGGCAGCAGCGGCCCCTCGATCGCCCGGAGTTCGACGGTGCCCGCGGCCGCATCGTGGATGGCATAGCGCAGCCTGCCGACCCGGTCGCGCCCATAGCCGATCGAGCCGACGCTGACGATGTAGCGCTCGTCGCTCGCCAGCTCGAACGGCCGGTTGTATTCGAAAGGGTGGACCGCCGCCTCGCCGTACACGGGCGAGCGCTCGCCGAAGATCATCGGCACGTGCACGTGGCCCACGAAGACCAGCCGCCAGTCGCATTCGTCGAACACGTTCCAGGCCTCCACGGCATAGTCGATGCGCCGCTTCTTCGCCAGCGGCGAGATATGGACGAACAGCACGTCCCCTTCGGCCATGGAATCCGGCAGTGCGCGCAGGTAGCGCTGCAGCGGCTCGGGCAGGCGCAGGTCGTTGTTCTCGTCGTGGTTGCCGCGCACGCACGGCACCCCGCGCTCGCGCAGGGTGCGCACGACCTGCTCGTTGCCGCCGCCGCCTTCCACCAGGTCGCCCAGGCAGACGATGCGGTCGCACGACTGGGCCTCGATGTCCGCGAGCGCGGCGAGCAATCCCTCGTGGTTGCCGTGGATGTCGGAGATGATCGCGGTGCGCCCGGCCGGCCGGCGCGCGCCCGCCCTCAGCCGGGTTTGCAGCTTTTCGTCATCCGGCACTTCGCCCTGCGTCTCGTAGCGCACCACCCGCTCGACCTGCTGCACCAGTTCCGCCGCCGTGGTGTCGCCGGCCAGGCGCTGCACCAGCGCGTCGACGGCGAAGCGGTGGGCCTGCGGCGTGGCGATGGACGCCGCGCCGTGCTCAACCAGTTCCAGCAGCCGGTCGATGCGCGGCTGCAGTTCATGGCGGCCCACAAGGCCCTCGACCCAGCGCGGCGGGATGCCCGCGAGCCCGAAGCGCGCACCCAGCAAGGCGCCCGCGACTGCGCCGTTCGAGTCGGCATCGCCTCCTTCATGCACGATGCGCCCTATGCCGTCCTCGAACGACGTGGCGTGGGACAGCGCCCACAACCCCGCTTCGAGTGCGGTGTAGGTGTAGCCGATGCGGTTGGCCTCGCCTTCGGTCAGGCCCTCGTCCAGGTCCAGCGATTCCAGCGTGCCCGCGGCGCGGTCGAAGCAGGTGCGCACGCCGGCGTCGAAGCGCCCTGCGGCCGACGCGGCTTGCAGCAGCAGCTCGCCGAGCGGTACGCGGCCCTCCAGCAGGCCGGCCACGAGCAGGCACACCGCTACGCAGGAGGCCGCGCAACGCGGGTCGGCATGCGTGATGCGGCTCGCGCGCGCCGCGTGTTCCGCCACGACGTCGGCCCGGTCGAACTGCCACACGCCCAGCACCGACGTGCGCATGACCGCGCCGTTGGCGGCGGCGCGTTTGCCGCTTTCGGACCAGACGCGGCGCGCGACCTTCTGCGGGTCGCGCAGGTAGTCAGGGTCCAGCAGGACGGCGGCGGTCGTGAACCCCATGCCGCGGCCCCCCTTCCTGGCCCACTCGTGCAGCCGCACGGCCACGTCGCGCTCGTCGAGCGCGCACTTGTCCAGCAGGCTATCCAGGATGCACAGCATCTGGTCGGTGTCGTCGGTCCACTCGCCGTTGCTCCAGCGCGATCGGTGCTGGTCGCGCACGATGCCGGCATAGTCGTGCAGCCCCTGGGGGTAGCAAGCCTGCACGTCGCTGCGCGACATGAACTCGGTGCCGAGCCCCAGCGCGTCGCCGACGGCGTGGCCGTAGACGACGCCCCGGATGCGGTCGGCCAGTGCTGCGTCCACGTTCATCGACCCCGGATGCGCCGGCCGGCCGCCAGCACGAGCCGCATGCACAGCGCCCAGGCCCACCCGAAGGCCAGCAGCCAGGCGGCCCGTGCTTCGCCCCTGGGTGACGCCGTGACCGCCATCTCCTCCACTACGAACAAGGGCACGAGGGCCATGCCGTAGCCGATGACCATCGCCACCCAGGGGGGGCGGCGCTCGAAAAACCCGTTGGCCACCAGCGCCCACATGGAGCACAGCAACAGCGCTCCCGCGGCAGCGTGGGATGCTTTCCCGGGTGCCAGCAAGGCGACGGCCAGCAGCACCGCCACCGGGTAGCCCCAGCCGCGGCGAAAAGCCCGTTCGTAGCGCCCGGCATCGCGGGCGCGCCAGCCAAGGCTCCAAACGGCGTCCTCGCCCTTCAGTGCGAACAGGCCCAGCAGGGCCGCCGCCAGGAAATTGAGCGGGAAGGCCATGCGAAACGAAATGCCCAGGGCAACGCCACCGAACAGCGTGACCAGCGCCATGACGACGAGGCGATTGCTGGTGATGTCCTCCGCGCGGATGCCGGGAAGCGCCCACACCGCGACGAGGGCGCATGCCACCGCGCACGCGAGGATGGCCGCATCCGGCCAGGTGGCCGACCACGTGCAGGCGAACACCAGCGGCGCGGCGGCCACCACCCAGCCGCCCTTGCGCCAGGGATGGGTCTCCCAGCCGGCTCGCCAGGACGACCATCGCAGCTCGAGCAGCTCCCAGCCCAGGCAGGCCGCCACCACCCCCGCGGCGACAACCGCCGCCAGCCACGGCTGCGGCAACAACAGCCACGACAGCAGCGCGAGGGCCAGCGCGAGCAGTGCGTGCCATGCATATGGGCGCGGTGCGGCAACGCAACGCTGCCACCATTGCGCCGTACGGGGGTCGACCTCGTGCTCGATCACTTCCGGGGCGGCGTGTTCCATGCCGCGCAGCAGCAGCCGCATCTCGCGCACCACCGACTTGTCGAGGGCGATCCAGCGGAAGTGCGCAGGGCGGCAGGGGCCCAGCAGCGCGCGGGTCGCCCGCTGGCGTGCCTTGCCTGCCATCACGCTTTCGAGTTCGCGCCGCGTTTCGCGCGCGCGCAACCGGGCCGCCAGCCGGCCTGGCTGCTCGCGCCAGCCGAAGTGGGATGCCGCGCGTCCCGCCAGCAGCATCGGCAGGTCCGGCGCAGTCTCCAGCGTAGCTGCGAGCGCCTGTTCGAAATGCTCGCGCGTTGCCAGGTTCCCCAGCGCCTCACCCGCAAGCACCTCGTCCAGCGCGTCGGCCGCTGCTGCGTCGCCTTGCGTACGCAGCAGCTGCAGCAGGTTCCCCAGGGCGACGATCGCCTGTTCCTCCGGCGCAATCCGGGGCTTGAAGTCGGTTGGCTCGCGTGTCGGTGCAGCCGGCGGGGGCTCTTCGTGGCGCAGCGGAGGCGGCGGTGCCGCCGGCATGCCCTGGGTGAGCGCCAGCGCCTGCTCGTACGCCAGCCGCAGCAGCTGGAAGCCTTGCGGGTCGTCTTCGGGATGCGCCTGCTTCAGCCGGCGCGCATAGGCTTTGCGGATCGCGCGCGCGTCCTCGGTCGGTGCGATGCCGAGGACGTCCCAGGCCGTCATGTGCACTCAGAGATAGGTCTCGTTGTCGATGTCGTCCAGGATGCGCTGCATGGCGGCGCGCGCTTCCCGGCACTCGTGCGGGTCCTGCCGGTCCAGCGTGAGCAGGAACCTGCTGATGAGGCGGCCGACGGCCTCGCGCCGGTCGCCCAGGCTCTCCTGGTAGACGCGGTCCGCGCGTTCGACGATGGCGCGATTTTCCGCCAGTTGCCGCGGATGGATCTTGAGCGCCGCGAGCTTGCGCAGCGACTCGGCCACCTCGACGGGGGTAAGCGCGCCGGGGCTGCCCTCGATCACCACGCTGGCGGTGCGGCCGGTGCTGTGCACGCTGGCCTCGACTTCCAGCAGTCCGTTGATGTCGTAGGTGAAGCGCACGTCGATCGTCTCCATGCCGGCGGGGCGCGCCGGCACCGGCACCGTCACCTCGCCCAGGAAGACGTTCTCGTCGACGTTGCGCGACTCGCCCTGGAAGATGCGCGCGGTGATTTCGCGCTGGTTGTCGCGCGCCGTGGTGAACGTCTTGCTGCGGCTGGCGGGCACGACGGTGTTGCGCTCGATGATGGGCGAGAAGCTGATTTGCAGGTGGCCGGGCGCGACTTCATGCGCGCTGTCGATGCCCAGCGAGTAGGGGCTGACGTCGGTGAGCACCACTTCTTCGAGCGCCGCGTCGCGTGCCTTGAGGCCGGCTTGCACGCCCGCGCCCAGCGCCACCACTTCATCGGGGTTCAGGCCGGCGCTGGGGATGCGGCCGAACATCTTCGCCACCAGGCTGCGCACCATCGGCATGCGCGTGGCGCCGCCGGCCATCACGATGCGGTCGAGCCCGCCGGAGCGGATGTGCGCGTCGCGCAGGGCGCGTTCCACCGGTGCGCGCGCGCGTGCCAGCAGCGGTGCGCTCAAGGCTTCGAACTGCTGGGCGGTGACCGTCCACTCGCGCTCGCCGCCGCCATCGAGCCGCACCCGCATCACGGCCGACGGCTCGGTGGACAGGCGCCGCTTGGCGCGCTCGGCCTGCTCGCGCAGCGTGGCGCGCACCGCAGGCGGCAGCCGGGTCTCGTCCAGCCCCAGTTCGCGTGCGCACTCGCGCACCAGCAGCACAGCGAAGTCCTCGCCGCCCAGGAAGTTGTCGCCGGCGCTGGCGCGCACCTCCATCACGCCTTCGAACATCTCCAGCACTGACACGTCGAAGGTGCCGCCGCCGAGGTCGAACACCAGGAAGCACGACTCGCGGCCCAGCTCGTGCAGCCCGTACGCAAGCGCCGCCGCAGTCGGCTCGTTCAGCAGGCGGCCGACCTTGAGCCCGGCCAGCTCGCCCGCTGCGCGCGTGGCCTTGCGCTGCGCATCGCTGAAGTACGCGGGCACGGTGATCACCGCTTCGTCGACTTCGCAGCCCAGCGCCGCTTCGGCGTCGGCCTTGAGCGAACGCAGCACCAGCGCCGACAATTCTTCGGGCCGGAACGTGCGTTCGCCGAGCTGCAGGGCGCGCGTCGTGCCCATGTAGCGCTTGAAGACGGCGGCAGTGCTTTCGGGATGGGTCAGCAGGCGTTCGCGTGCCGCGAGTCCCACCAGCACTTCGCCGGCTTCGTCGACGGCCACCACGGAAGGCGTGAGCAGCTGGCCGAGCGCGTTGGGAATGAGCCGGGCCGCGCCGTCGCACCAGGCGCAGGCCAGGCTGTTCGTGGTGCCGAGATCGATGCCGACGATCATGTGGGCCCCCAGGTGTCTGCGGGGCGCCCATTATTTCACCCTAGCGCGCTTTTCGCACCCGCAGCAGCTCGTCGAGGATGAGGCCGATGGCGCCGATGGTGATCGCGCTGTCGGCCACGTTGAAGGCCGGGAAGTACCAGCCGCCGTAGTGGAACTGCAGGAAGTCCACCACGTAGCCGTGCAGCAGCCGGTCGACCACGTTGCCGACGGCGCCGCCCAGGATGCACGCGAGCGAGAACGCGAACAGCTTCTGGTGCGAGTGCGAGCGCAGCAGCCACAGGATGAAGCCCGTGGCCAGCACGCCGATGCCGGTGAAGAACCAGCGCTGCCAGCCCGAGGCCGCGGCCAGGAAGGAGAACGCAGCGCCCGTGTTGTGCGCGCGCACGACGTTGAAGAAGGGCAGCACGTAAGTGGAGTCCCCGAGCTTGTAGTAGCCCAGGATCAGCACCTTGGTGAACTGGTCGGCGATCAGGATGATCAGCGCCAGGCCCAGCCAGGGCAGCATGCTGCCCGCTGCGTTGCCGCGTGCCATCAGGCGTGCACCCGCGGTTCGCCCGCGCCGAACAGGTTCGCCACGCAGCGCCCGCAGATGGTGGGATGCGCCGGGTCGCTGCCCACGTCGGGCCGCCAGTGCCAGCAGCGGTCGCACTTGGTGTCGGCGGACGGCACGGCCTGCACGGCGAGTTCGTCACCCGGCTTCAGTTCCACGGCCGACGTGATGAAGACGAACTTCAGGTCGTCGCCCAGTGCGGCCAGCAGCGCGTAGTCTTCCGCAGGCGCCGTCAGCACCAGGTTGGCCTGCAGTGACGAGCCCACCTGGCCCCGCTCGCGCAGTGCCTCGATCTCCTTGTTGGCGATGCCGCGGATCTCGTTGATGCGGTTCCACTTCGCCAGCAGGTCGGTGTCGGGGCTGCCGATCCTGGCGTATTCCTCCAGGAAGATCGAGTCGGAGTCGCCGAAGATCTTCCACGCCTCTTCCGCCGTGAAGCTGAGGAAGGGCGCCATCCAGCGCAGCATGGCATGCGTGATGTTCCACAGCGCGGTCTGCGCGCTGCGGCGCGCATGCGACTTGGGCGCCGTTGTGTACAGGCGGTCCTTCAGGATGTCGAGGTAGAACGCGCCCAGGTCTTCCGAGCAGTACACCTGCAGCTTGGCCACCACCGGGTGGAACTCGTAGACCTCGTAGTGAGCGAGCACCTCGGCCTGGAACTGCGCGGCGCGCGACAGCGCGTAGCGGTCGATCTCCAGCAGCTCGCCCAGCGGCACGGCGTCCTTGGCGGGGTCGAAGTCGCTCACGTTCGCCAGCAGGAAGCGCAGCGTGTTGCGGATGCGCCGGTAGGCGTCGACCACGCGCGCCAGGATCTTGTCGTCGCCGGCGATGTCGCCCGAGTAGTCGGAAGCCGCCACCCACAGGCGGATGATTTCGGCGCCCAGCTTCTTCCACGTCTCCTGCGGATCGACCCCGTTGCCCAGCGACTTGCTCATCTTGCGGCCCTGGCTGTCCACCGTGAAGCCGTGCGTGAGCAGGCCGCGGTAGGGTGCGCGGCCGTACATGGCGCAGGCGGTCAGGAGCGAGCTGTGGAACCAGCCGCGGTGCTGGTCGTGGCCTTCCAGGTACAGGTCGGCCTCGGGGCCGTCCTCGTGCGCCGAGCCCGGGTGCGAGCCCTTCAGCACCGTGGTGTGCGTCGTGCCCGAGTCGAACCACACCTCGAGGATATCGGTGCTCTTGGTGTAGTCGGCCGCGTCCGCGGCTGCGCCGACCCTGGCCAGGATGTCGGCAGCGCTTGCCTTGCTCCACGCCTCGATGCCGCCGGCTTGCACCATGTCGGCCGCCACGTCCAGGATCTCCATGGTCTTCGGGTGCAGGTCGTGCGTGTCGCGGTGAAGGAAGAAGGGCAGCGGCACGCCCCAGCTGCGCTGGCGGCTGATGCACCAGTCGGGCCGGCCCGCGATCATGTCGCGCAGCCGCGCCTGCCCGTTCTCGGGGTAGAAGCTGGTTTCCTCGATGGCCTTCAGCGCCATCCTGCGCAGGGTTTCGGGCGCCTTGTCCTTCGTGAACACGCCTTCGCCCTCGTCCATGCGGATGAACCACTGCGCCGCGGCGCGGTAGATCACCGGGGTCTTGTGGCGCCAGCAGTGCGGGTAGCTGTGGACGATGCCCTCGGTGGCGAACAGCCGGCCGGCCTTGTCGATGGTGTCGATGATGTGCGGCACCGACTTCCAGATGTTCTCGCCGCCGAACAGCGCGAAGTCGCTGGCGTAGGAGCCGTTGCCCTGCACCGGGTTCAGGATGTCGTCGTACTTCATCCCGTGCGCGACGCAGCTGTTGAAGTCGTCCAGGCCGTAGGCCGGCGACGAGTGCACGATGCCGGTGCCGTCTTCGGCCGTGGCGTAGTCGGCCAGGTACACCGGCGACAGGCGTCGGAAGCCTGGGTCCACGTCGTACAGCGGGTGGCGGAAGTTCAGGCCACCCAGCTTCCCGCCCTTGGCCGTGGCGACCACCTTGCCTTCCAGCTGGTAGCGCGCCAGCACCTTGTCGACCAGCGTCTCGGCCACGATGATCTGCCCGCGCGGCGTGTCGACCAGCGCGTAGTCGAGCTCCGGGTTCAGGTTGAGCGCCTGGTTGGCCGGGATGGTCCACGCGGTGGTGGTCCAGATCATCGCGAAGATGGGCTTGCCCGCATCGCCGCCGCCGAACGCTGCCACGACTTCCTGCGGCTCGTCGGCCGCGAAGCCCACGTCCAGCGTCTGCGACTTCTTGTCGGCGTACTCGATCTCGAACTCGGCCAGCGACGAGCCGCAGTCGAAGCACCAGTACACCGGCTTCAGGCCGCGATACACGAAGCCGCGCTCGATCACGCGCTTGAACGCGCGGATCTCGTCGGCCTCGTTCACGAAGTCCATGGTGCGGTACGGGTGGTCCCAGTCGCCCAGCACGCCCAGTCGCTTGAAGTCGGCGCGCTGGATGTCGATCTGCTCGGTGGCGTAGGCGCGGCTTTTCGCCTGCATCTCGTCGCGCGGCAGGTTGCGGCCGTGCTTCTTCTCGATGGCGTTCTCGATCGGCAGGCCGTGGCAGTCCCAGCCCGGGATGTAGGCCGCGTCCAGCCCTTTCAGCTGGCGCGCCTTCACGATCATGTCCTTCAGGACCTTGTTGACGGCGTGGCCCATGTGGATCTGGGCGTTGGCGTAGGGCGGCCCGTCGTGCAGCACGAACTTCTGGCGGCCCTGGCGCGCCACGCGCAGGCGCTTGTACAGGCCCTGGTCTTCCCACTCCTTCACCCACGCGGGCTCGCGCTTGGGCAGGTCGCCACGCATCGGGAACGGCGTGTCGGGCAGGTTGAGGGTGGCGCGGTAGTCGGTCTTGTCTGTCATGGGGAAACCTTTACGGACTTGCATGTGTCATCCCGGGCTTGACCCGGGATCCATTCCACGAGGGGTGCTCGCCACCGTGGATGCCGGGTCAAGCCCGGCATGACAAGCCGGTCAAATTCGGTCGCGCGTCGTCTGGCGCCGGGTCTCGGCATGCGTGGCAGCGAAGAACGCGCGCGCGGCATCGCAGTCCCGGGCGATGCCGGCCTTCAGGGCATCGAGGCCGTCGTACCGGAGTTCGTCGTGCAGTTTGTGCAGCAGTTCCACCCGGATGATTTTACCGTAGGCCCCCTCGTCGCCCAGGGTGGCGGGCCAGCGCAGGCAATGGGTCTCCAGCAGCACCCGCCCGCCGTTCACGTCGGCCGGGTCCAGCGACGGCCGGATGCCCAGGTTGGCGACCCCTTCGATGGGCGTCCCGTCCAACCCGTGCACGTGCACGGCGAAGATGCCGCTGGCGGCCGGTTTCCAGTGCGCAAAGCGCAGGTTCAGGGTCTTGAAGCCCAGCTCGCGCCCGAGTTTGCGGCCGTGCACCACGTGGCCGCTGATGCTGTAAGGCCGCCCCAGCAGCGCCGCGGTGCCCGCCATGTCGCCCCGCGCCAGCGCCTCGCGCACCGCCGAGCTCGACACGCGCAGCCCGTGCACCTGGTAGCTGTTCATGCGCGCCACGTCGAAGCCGTAGCGGCTGCCCGCCGAGTCGAGCATGGCGTAGTCGCCCGCTCGCCTGGCGCCGAAGCGGAAGTCGTCGCCCACCAGCACGTAGCGCGCGCCGAGCCCCTGCACCAGCACCTGTTCGATGAAGGCATCGGGAACCAGGCTGGACAGCCGCGCGTCGAACCTCAGGACGACGCACTGGTCGACGCCGCAGCGCGCGAGCTCGGTGAGCTTGTCGCGCAGCGTGGCGACGCGCGCCGGCGCGATCTCGGGCTTGCGCTGCACCGCCGCGAAGTAGTCGCGCGGGTGCGGCTCGAAGGTGAGCACGCAGCTGGGCACGCCGCGGTGCCTGGCTTCGTTGTTCAGCAGCGCCAGCATGGCCTGGTGGCCGCGGTGCACGCCGTCGAAGTTGCCTATGGTCACCGCGCACGCGCTCGCGATGCCGGGGTGGTGGGTGCCTCTGAAGGTCTGCATCGGGCGGTCCGGTATCTTTTTGATAGCACGCAGCGCCCGCGAATCAAGGCCGCCGGACGGGCGGGCTCTCATCAGTGCGTCGCGAAAACAGGGTATATTGTGCTGGTGTCCGTGAAGGAGCGCATTTGAAGGTTTTGAAGCTGTCCGCCCAAGGCCTGCCGCAGTCGTGGATCTCGCTGGAGCAGGCCGTGCTGCACTATGCCGCCGACCAGGTGCGCTGGGAGGCCGGGGCAGAGGTGGCCGTGTTCCGCGGCGGGCACAACGCGGCCACCGGCCGCCAGTCGCTCATCACCGTCAACAGCATCATCGGCACCAAGGGCGTGCCGAACATCAACCCCTTCGACCTGAAGCCGGGGCTGACCAACGGCAAGCTGTTCGCCCGCGACCGCAACATCTGCGCGTATTGCGGAGGCCACTTCCATGAGGAAGAACTCACACGCGAGCACGTCACGCCGTTTGCCCAGAACGGCAAGGACCACTGGATGAACGTGGTGACGGCGTGCCGCGCCTGCAACCACCGCAAGGGCAACCGCACGCCCGAGCAGGCGGGCATGCACCTGGTCTATGCGCCCTACATCCCCAGCCTGTGGGAAGACTTCATCCTGCGCAACCGCCGCATCCTGGCGGACCAGATGGAGTTCCTGATGGCGCACCTGCCCAAGAACTCGCGCCTGCATGCCTGAGCCCCGGCGCGTGGCGGCGCTGCTGCTGGCCGCTGCCTGCGCCGTGGCGGCGCTGGCGCAGGACCTCGCGCCGCTGCCGCTGGTGCCCGGCGTGCAGGGCGTGCCGCTGCAGCCGCCCACGCCGGCTGCCACCGGCGCCGAAACCGAAACCCATGCCCCGACTTCGCCGCCCATTCCGGGCACGTTGCTGGGGTGCTTTCGCGACGATGCGGCGTCGCGCGTACTCGATGGCTACCACACGCAGATCCCGGCCATGACGCCGCTGGCCTGCATCGCCGAATGCCGCAGCCGCGGTTACACATCGGCCGGCACGCAAGCCGGCGACCAGTGTTTCTGCGGCCATGCCTACGACCGGCTCGGCAGCGCAGACACCTGCAACGTGCCATGTGACGGCGACGCCTCGCAGACCTGCGGCGGCGCCCTGGCCAATGCGGTCTACGCCACCGGGTTCGGCCGCGCCGACATCACGTCGGCGTCGCGCATCTTCGCGGCGCCGGCGGCCAGCGCACTGGCCCCCGGCTTCTACGACGGCGTGGACATCCAGGGGCCCGTGCTGCGATCGTTCCCGCTGTCGTACCCGCGAATCGAAATCTGCGCGCAAGCCTGCCTGGTGGAGCCCGGTTGCGCAGGCTTCAGTTTCGTGCGCGCCGGGGGGTATGCAGTTGCCGATCCTCCCACTTGTTACCTGCGGACACGTGTTGATGGCACATCGCAAAATGTGCGCGTCACTTCCGGTGTGCTTAAGTGAGTGGAAGGATTGACGGCAGGCGGGCAGGGTGGCGTACGATTGGGGCTCGTGCCGGGAGACATGGTGGTCCTGCGTTCGATCCTCTTATTGCTGTTTGCGCTGGTGCATGCGGAAGCACTTCCACAGGGCTACCTGGGTTGCTTCCGCGACGGCACGCAGCGCGTCCTGACGGGCGAATCCTCCAGCAACCCGGTGATGACTTCGGCGTACTGCATTGCGCACTGCAAGCAGCAGGGCGCTGCGTTCGCGGGCTTGCAGTCCGGCTCGCAATGCACCTGCGGCGACCGGCTGGAGTCGCACGCCCCTGCGGACAACTGCGACGTCCCGTGCACCGGCAACAAGGGTGAGCTTTGCGGCGGCGGGCAGGCCGTCGCGGTCTATTCCACCAGCGGCCCGCCGGCGGCGGCGCCGCTGAACGGCCGCACCACGTGGGTCGTGCTGGCCGGCGAAAGCCCGGTCTCGCGCGGCACCTACGACAACCAGTCGGTGCTGGGCCCGCTGATCGCCCAGTTCGCGCTGGGCCAGCCGCGTGCCGAGCTGTGCGCCAACGCGTGCGGCAACGAGAGGCGCTGTGTCGCCTACATGTACGTGAAGCCGGGCGCGTACCGGGCGAGCGACCCGCCTTTCTGCCAGCTCAAGTCGCGCGCCGACCGGTCGTTCTTCAACTGGCGGGCCACCTCGGGCGTGCTGCGCTAGCGCGCTAGTAGTGCAGTTCCAGCACCGACACGTGGTTGTCGGCGAGCGGCCAGCTGCGGCCCACTACGCGTTCCCCGTTGAACTCGGCCACCAGCGCGCGGGGCAGTCCTGCCGGCTTGATGCGCGAGGTGGACACGCCCGCGCCGTTCACCGCGCCCGGGGGCGGCGACTGGCCGTCGAAAGCCATCTTGTCGCGCAGCGGATCCAGGTAGCCCCGCGGCCGCGTCATGAGCGCGAGCGCCGGTGCGTTCTTGTCGGCTTCGGGCACGCGTTCGGGCCGCATGTTGACGATGTCGCTGGAACGCGGGAAGGGGCTGCGGTAGAAGTGCGTCGTCGCATAGCCCGGTGCCGTCACCGCGAATTCGTAGCGGGCCTCGCGATCGGCCGTGAAAGGGCCCCAGCGGCCATCGGCGGCCACGGCCCTGGTGTAGACGGCGCCGCCCTTGCGCTCGCCGGTCACTGCGTCGATCGCAAAGATGTCGAGCCGGGCTCCGGCCAGGCCGATGTTGGTCCCCGCGCCACTGACCTTGCCCGACAGCACGACCCGTTCCTCGGGCGCCACATCCGTACGCCCCGGGTCGCGGCCGGTGATGAACCGGTAGGTCGCCGCGAAAGCCGCCGGCGAGAACGAGGTCTCGCGGTGGTCGATGCGCGGGATGGCGATGTTGGTCGCACCCTTCAGCTCAGGCCCCGCTGCGGTCACCCCCGTCGCGACACCGCGCTTGCCGATCCACAGGCCGTCCGGCTGGGCGAACTTGTCGTTGTTGGTCGAACGGATGGTCAGCCACTTCACGGGGCCGGTCACTTCGTCGCCCGCGGCGTTCTTGGCGCGGTTCAGGCCCGTGAGGAAGGGCCCGTGGCCGGCAAACTCGCTGTTGTTCGAGAAGCCCTCGATGGGCACGGCCCACACGCCGTGGTTCGGCGTGCCGCCCAGGATCGCGTGGGACACGGTCTTGTCGCCGCCGCCGTTCAGCACATAGTTGCGGATGGCATTGCCGCCGCGCGAGTTGCCCGCCAGCACCACCTGCCGGGCGCCCGTGCGCGCTAGCACCTCCTCCACTTCGGACTTCAGGAAGGCCATGTGGTCGGCGGTGGACGAGCGGCCGGCCTGTTCCCGGGTGTCGTCGTCGCGTGCACCCGGCAGCGGCAGGTCGATGGCGTGCAGCCTGTCGCGCGGCCAGCCGTTCGATTCGAAGCGCCAGATCGTGGTGTGCCAGATGCCGGCCGTATCGCCGTTGCCATGCACGAACACGATGGGCGGGTGTGCGTCGGGCGCGGGAGCGCTCGCGCACGCCGCGAGCAGGACCGAGGCGAGTCCGAGGAAGAACCGGCGGCTCGTCATGCGAACACGCCCGCGTGGTCCTGCATGCGGTCGGACACCTCACCCAGGTGGTGCAGCGTGTCGCCGAACGACAGCTCCAGCGCAGTGAGCTTCTTGAAGTAATGGCTGCCGATGTACTCGTCGGTCACGCCGATGCCGCCGTGCATCTGCACCGACTGCTGGCCGATGAACCGCATCGACACGCCCAGCTGGTACTTCGCGCGCGACAGCGCCCGGCGGCGCTCGGTGGCGCTGGCATTGAGCTTGAGCGTGGCGTAGTAGCTCATCGAGCGCGCCAGCTCCAGCTGCATCTTCATGTCGGCCACGCGATGGCGCAGCGCCTGGAAGGTGGCGAGCGTGGTGCCGAACTGCTTGCGCGTGTTCAGGTACTCCACCGTCAGCTCCATGGTGCGGTCCATCGCGCCCACGCCTTCGGCGCAGATCGCCGCGATGCCGACGTCGACCGCATGCTCCAGCGCGGGCAGGCCGTCGGCCACGACCAGCTGCGCGGCCGCATGGTTGAACTTGACCTCGGCGGCGCGGGCGCCGTCCTGCGTGCCGTAACCGCGCGCATCAACGCCGGCGGCCGCGCGCTCCACCAGGAACAGCGAGATGCGGCCGCCTGCCACCGCGGGCACGATGTACGCGTCGGCCGCGTCGCCCACCGGCACGATGCTCTTGGAGCCGGTCACCTGCCACTTGCCGCCGGCCTCGGCGGCCGTCGCCTCGCAGTGGTCGAGCCGGTAGCGCGCCTGCCGCTCCTGGTGCGCCAGCACCACGATCGCCTCGCCCGAGGCGATCTTCGGCAGCCACTTCGCCTTCAGGTCCTCGGGGCCGTAGGCGCCGAGCGTGCCGCTCGCCACCAGCGTGTGCGCCAGCGGCTCCAGCACGATCCCACGCCCCAGTTCTTCCATGCTGACCATCGCCTCGACCGGGCCCATGGCCAGGCCGCCGTGCGCTTCGGACACGTACAGGCCCGCCAGCCCCAGCTCGGCGAGTTCGCCGTAAGCGCCGCGGTCGAAGCCGCCGGCAGCCGCAATGGCGCGCCGGCGCTCGAAGCCGTAGCTGCGGCCCACCCACTTGCGCACGGCGTCGCGCAGTTGTTCCTGTTCGTCGCTGAAATCAAAGTCCATCTTCTTCCCCTTAACCGAGCACGGTCTGCGCCACGATGTTGCGCTGGACCTCGTTGGAGCCGCCGTAGATCGTGGTCTTGCGGTAGTTGAAGTAGTTGGAGGCGAGCGGTGCGCAGTGGGCCGCGCCCACGTACTCGCCTTGCCAGCCGGCTTCCATGGCGTCGTGCAGGTAGGGCAGGGCGTAGGGCCCGGCAGCCAGCATCATCAGCTCGGTGTAGCGCTGCTGGATCTCGCTGCCCTTGATCTTCAGCAGGCCGGCGATGTCCAGCGGGTTCTTGCCCGACTTCTCGGCCGACAGCACGCGCAGCACCAGCATCTCGAGCGCGACCACGTCGACTTCGAGCTTGGCGATCTCGTCGCGGAAGCGCCGCTCTTCGTACACGCCCTCGGCCTTGGCGATGCGTTTCAGGCGCTCCAGCTCGCGCTTGGCGCGGTTGACGTCGGCGATGTTGGTGCGTTCGTGCGACAGCAGGTGCTTGGCATAGGTCCAGCCCTTGTTCTCCTCGCCGATCAGGTTCTCCGCGGGCACCTCGACGTTGTCGAAGAACACCTCGTTCACCTCGGGCTCGCCGTCGAGCATGACGATGGGCCGCACCGTGACGCCAGGCGACTTCATGTCGATCAGCAGGAAGGAAATGCCGGTCTGCGGCTTGCCTTCGGTGGAGGTGCGCACCAGGCAGAAGATCCACTCGCCGTGCTGCGCCAGCGTGGTCCAGGTCTTCTGGCCGTTCACGATGTACTTGTCACCCTTGCGTTCGGCGCGCGTCTTCAGCGACGCCAGGTCCGAGCCGGCGCCGGGCTCGCTGTAGCCCTGGCTCCACCACACCTCCCCGCTCGCGATGCCGGGCAGGAAGCGCTTCTGCTGCTCGGGCGAGCCGAAGGCCATGATGACGGGGGCCACCATCACCGGGCCGAAGGGCACCACGCGCGGCGCGCCGGCCAGCGCACATTCTTCCTCGAACAGGTGCTTTTGCACCGCGGTCCAGCCGGGGCCGCCGAACTGCTGCGGCCAGCCGTGGCCCAGCCAGCCCTTGCGGCCGAGGATCTTGGCCCAGCGCTGCATGTCGTCACGCGACAGGCGCAGGGCGTTGTGCACCTTGTGGGCGATGTCTTGCGGCAGGTTGTCGCGGACCCAGGCGCGGATGTCCTCGCGAAACTGCTGCTCTTCAGGGGTGAATGCCAAATCCATGGGATGTCTCCAATGACCCGGCAGTTTACGCACGGTCGTTCGATTCCACGTGTCCGGGTGGTGACATCCCGAGCTGCTCGCACAGGTCGCGCAGGCTGGCGCGCAGGCCGTGCACCTCGGCTTCGAGCGCGGCCACCCGTTCCTGCAGGGCAGCCAGGTCGGGCCGGTCGGGCTGCACCGCCTCGGCGGCGGCGGCCATGTCGACCGGGCCGCACAGCAGGTGCGCCCAGCGTTGCTCGCGCGCGCCGGGGGCGCGCGGCAGGCGAACCACCAGCGGCCCGCCCTTTTCGTCCGGGCGCTCGCGCAGCTCGTCGAGGAAGGCTTCCACCGAGGAGATGTCCGCAAAGCGGTACCAGCGTTCGCTGTTGATGCGCAGCTCGCCGGCGGTCTGCGGGCCGCGCAGCATGAGCAGGCCCAGCAGCACGGCCGACTGCTCCGGCACGCCGATGCCGCGCTGGAAGTTGTGTTCCCAGCGGGCGACCCGGCTGCCGGTCTGCTGGAAGACCAGCGTCAGCTGGCGCAACGACTCGAGCGCTTCCTGGGCCTCGGGGTCGGTCACGTTCATCAAGGGGTCGCGGCTGGACTTCTGGTTGCACCCCGCCACCAGGGCGTTCAGCGACAGCGGATAGCTGTCGGGCACCGTGCGGGCCTTTTCCATCAGCGTCGCAAGGACGCGCGCTTCGACAGGGGTCAGGTTTCTCATGGGCTGGGATAATTGCATGCAAATGAAGAACATCGTGATTCTGATCTCCGGCACGGGCTCCAACATGGCGGCCATCACCCAGGTGGCGCAGCGCGAACGCTGGGGCGAGCTGCACGGCGCGCGCGTCGCCGCGGTGATCAGCAACCGGCCGCACGCGAAGGGGCTGGAGTGGGCGCGCGCGCAGGGCCTGGCGACGGATGTGGTGGACCACAAGCTGTTCGGCTCGCGCGAGCTGTTCGATGCGGCGCTGGCCGAGGCCATCGACCGCCACCACCCCGCGCTGGTGGTGCTGGCGGGCTTCATGCGCATCCTCACGCCTGGCTTCGTGCAGCGCTACCAGGGCCGCCTGCTCAATATCCACCCGTCACTGCTGCCGGCCTTTCCGGGACTGCACACCCACCAGCGTGCGCTGGAAGCGGGTTGCAAGGTGGCCGGCGCAACGGTGCACCAGGTCACGGCCGAGCTGGACTTCGGGCCCATCCTGGAGCAGGCTGCGGTGCCGGTGCTGCCCGGCGACACCGCCGATGCGCTGGCTGCGCGCGTACTGGTGCAGGAGCACCAGATCTACCCGCGCGCCATCGCGCAACTGCTGACAGCGCTCTAATGCACCCGAAAGCCTTGCTGGACGCCAGTGCCGAGCTGCTGGCGCAGGTGCTGAAGTTCGACCACCCGGCCGACGCGGTGGTGTCGCGCTACTTCCGCGAGCACCGCTCGCTGGGACCGCGCGAGCGCGCCACGCTGGCCGAGACGGTCTACACGGTGCTCAGGCGAAAGCTGCGCTTCGAGCATTTCGCGCCGTCGGGCAGCGGCCCGAAGGAAAGGCGGCTGGCGATCCAGGGCTTCGCCGCGCCGCGCGACTTCCTGGCGGGCGCACTCACCGAGCCCGAAAAGCGCTGGCTGGCCGAAGTCGACGCGGTGAAGCCCCAGGACCTGCTGGAGCGGCACCGCCACAACCTGCCCGAGTGGCTGGTGGCGCCGCTGAAGGAGCAGCTGGGCGACGAGTTCTGGCCCCTGGTGGGCAGCCTGGACGAGACGGCGCCGCTGGACCTGCGCGTGAATGCACTCACCGACAAGCGCGACGACGTGCAGCGCGAACTTTCGCTGAAGGGCATCGACAGCGAGCCGACACCCTATTCGCCGTGGGGGCTGCGCCTGCACGACAAGCCGGCGCTGACGCGGCTGGACGTCTTTGCCCGCGGCGCCATCGAGGTGCAGGACGAGGGCTCGCAGCTGCTCGCCCTGATCACCGATGCCAAACGGGGCCAGATGGTGGTGGACTTCTGCGCCGGCGCCGGCGGCAAGACGCTGGCGCTGGGCGCCGCCATGCGCAACACCGGGCGGCTCTACGCCTTCGACGTGTCGGCCCACCGGCTGGACGCGTTGAAGCCCCGGCTGGCCCGCAGCAAGCTGTCCAACGTGCACCCGGCCGCCATCGCCCACGAGCGCGACGAGCGCATCAAGCGGCTGGCCGGCAAGATCGACCGCGTGATCGTGGACGCGCCGTGCTCGGGCCTGGGCACGCTCAGGCGCAACCCCGACCTGAAATGGCGGCAAAACCCGCAGGCGGTTGCTGAGCTGGTGGCCAAGCAGACGTCCATCCTGGCCAGCGCTGCGCGCCTGCTGAAGCCGGGCGGCCAGCTGGTCTACGCCACCTGCAGCCTGCTGCGTCAGGAAAATGAAGGTATTGCGGAAGCATTCACTTCGGCCCATGCGGGGTTCCAGCCACTGGCCGTGCAGGAACTGCTCACTCACCTGAAAGTGCCCGCTGCAAGCCAGCTGGCGCCGGATGGGCTGTATTTGCGGCTGTGGCCGCACCGGCACCGGACCGACGGTTTCTTCGCCGCCGCGTGGCGCCGCATTTGACCTGGCGCAAAGTTTTGCTGGCTCAGCTGTGGAAAAGCACAGTGGAGAACTGAACCCTTCACCTTAAAATTGATCCATAACAAAGCTTACGCTTTACCTTCTATCCCGGAGACTTTCCCCTTCATGCTGCTTCCCGACTCTGCCGTGCTGAGCGCGGCCATCGACTGGCTCGCCCACGGCTTATGGAACCTGTCCTGGTGGCAGATTGTTGCGTTCACGCTCGTGACCACGCACATCACCATCGCCAGCGTCACCATCTTCCTGCACCGCAACCAGGCGCACCGCGCCATGGACCTGCACCCGTTTCCCGCGCACTTCTTCCGTTTCTGGCTGTGGCTGGGCACCGGCATGGTGACCAAGGAATGGGTCGCCATCCACCGCAAGCACCACGCCAAGTGCGAGACCGAAGAGGACCCGCACAGCCCGCAGACCCGCGGCATCGACACCGTGTTCTGGAAAGGCTCCGAGCTGTACCGTGCCGAGGCGAAGAACCTCGAGACGCTGAAGAAGTTCGGCCACGGCACGCCCGACGACTGGATCGAGCGCAACCTGTACACGCCTTTCAGCTGGCAGGGCGTGGGCCTCATGATGATCATCGACGTGGCGCTGTTCGGCTTTGCCGGCCTGGCCGTGTGGGCCGTGCAGATGGCCTGGATCCCCGTGACCGCCGCCGGCATCATCAACGGCATCGGCCACTACTGGGGCTACCGCAACTTCGAGGCGCCGGACGCCAGCACCAACATCTCGCCGTGGGGCATCCTGATCGGCGGCGAAGAACTGCACAACAACCACCACACCTACCCCACGTCGGCGCGCTTCTCGGTGAAGAAGTACGAATTCGACATCGGCTGGGTCTACATCAGCCTGATGCAGAAGGTCGGCTGGGCCACGGTCAAGAAGGTGCCGCCGCAGCTCAAGTTGGGCGCCATCCGTCCGGTGGCCGACGAGAAGACGCTGGAAGCCGTCATCGCCAACCGCTACGAAGTGATGGCCGGCTACGGCCGCGAGCTGCAGCGTGCCTGCCGCGCCGAGATCGACGTGCTGAAGGCCAGGGGCCAGGACCTGTCGGTGCTGAAGGCGGCCCGCCGCTGGCTGCACCGCGACGAGGACAAGGTGCCGGCCGCGGTCCGCACCCAGATCGCCCAGGCCCGCGCCGCCCACCCCGCACTGGACAAGATGCTCACCATGCGTGAAGAGTTGCGCCAGACCTGGATGAACACATCGGTGTCGCGCGAGCAACTCACCGCCGACCTGCAGGCCTGGTGCCGGCGCGCCGAGGAGAGCGGCGTCGAAGCGCTCAGGCAGTTCTCGCTGAAGCTGCGCGCCGCCCACGCGTAGGGCGCAGCCCGCGATACCGTCGGTCACATTCCGACGGTATCCGGGCACCTGTCCGATACCCCCGGGACACGTGGCAGGCGTCCAATGATGACGTGCGGTTGGCCCAACCGCGAAGGAGTCATCCATGAAAAAGCTCATCCTTGCAGGCGTTGCCCTTTCCGGCCTGATGGCGGGTGCCCCGGCCGTGATGGCCCAAGGCGATGCGCAGAGCCAGGCCGGGTCCGCGTGGAACGGTGTGGAACCGCACGCCGTGCCGCCGCCCATCTGGTACAACAACAGCGGCACCCCGCAGTTCTACACCTACGGCTACCCGTACGGTGCTGCCGTGCCTTACGCGCGGGCCAACGGCAGTCGCGTGACCTACCCGGACGGCCGCCAGTACCTGGTGGACCCGCGCACCGGCCAGACCTACCTGGTGGGCCGTGCGGGCGACCAGGACGGCGACGGCGTGCGCGATTCGCGCGACACCGACCGCGACGGCGACGGCGTGAAGAACTACCGCGACCGCTACCCGGACGACCCGCGCTTCCGGTAAACAAGGTGAAAAAATGGCCCCGCAAGCGGGGCCATTTCCTTGGGCGCTGCTGCGCAGCGACTTACTTGAGCTTCACTTCCTTGTACTCGACGTGCTTGCGAGCCTTCGGGTCGAACTTCATGATCGACATCTTCTCGGGCATCGTCTTCTTGTTCTTGCTCGTGGTGTAGAAGTGGCCGGTGCCCGCGGTGGACTCCAGCTTGATCTTTTCGCGACCGCCTTTTGCTGCCATGTCAGTGCTCCTTCAATTAGGCCTGGCCGCGGGCACGCATGTCCGCCAGCACGGCATCGATGCCATTCTTGTCGATCAGGCGCACCGCGGCGTTCGACACGCGCAGTCGCACCCAGCGGTTTTCGCTTTCGACCCAGAAACGGCGGTATTGCAGGTTCGGCAGGAACCGGCGCTTGGTCTTGTTGTTGGCGTGGGAGACGTTGTTTCCCACCATCGGGCCCTTGCCCGTGACTTCGCAGACGCGTGCCATTGCAGCACTCCTTTGCATTCCGGCCGTCCACATCCCGTGGGGGCCTCACCTCGCCACTTCGGGGGCGGTAGCCGGCCGGCAAGACCGGCGAAGCCCACGATTATAGCTAAATGCAGGGACGGGCGTCGCGGGGCGGCTACTCGGCCTGCTCGAGGAAGCGCTGCGCGTCCAGCGCCGCCATGCAGCCCGTGCCCGCGCTGGTGATGGCCTGCCGGTACACATGGTCCTGCACGTCGCCCGCCGCGAACACGCCCGGCACGCTCGTCATCGTGGCAAAGCCGGACAGGCCCGACTTTGTGATGATGTAGCCGTCCTTCATCTCCAGCTGGCCCTGGAAGATCTCGGTGTTGGGCTGGTGGCCGATGGCGATGAAGCAGCCCTGCAGCTGCAGGGCTTCGGTCGCGCCGGTCTTCGTGTCCTTCAGGCGCACGCCGGTCACGCCGGTGGCGTCGCCCAGCACCTCGTCGAGCGTCTGGAACAGCTTGAGTTCGATCTTGCCTTCGGAGACCTTCTGCATCAGCTTGTCCACCAGGATCGGTTCGGCGCGGAACTTGTCGCGGCGGTGCACGAGGTACACCATGGCCGCGATGTTCGACAGGTACAGCGCCTCTTCCACCGCGGTGTTGCCGCCGCCGATCACGCAGGTCACCTGGCCGCGGTAGAAGAAGCCGTCGCAGGTGGCGCAGGCGCTCACGCCCTTGCCCATGAAAGCCGACTCCGAAGGCAGCCCCAGGTACTTGGCCGATGCGCCGGTGGCGATGATGACCGCGTCGGCCCGGTATTCGCCGCTGTCGCCCTTGAGCGTGAACGGGCGGTGCGAGAAGTCGACGGCGTTGATGTGGTCGAACACCATCTCGGTCTTGAAGCGCTCGGCGTGCTGCTGGAAGCGCAGCATGAGGTCGGGGCCCTGCACGCCTTCGACGTCGGCCGGCCAGTTGTCCACGTCGGTGGTGGTCATGAGCTGCCCGCCCTGCGCGATGCCGGTGACCAGCACCGGGTCGAGGTTGGCGCGGGCCGCATAGACGGCGGCGGTGTAGCCGGCGGGGCCGGAACCGAGGATCAGGACTTTGGCGTGCTTCGTTGTCATTGCGGTTCACCTGTGTGGTAAACACGACAGGTCGGTGTACATTTCGGGGCGTGTCGCCAAGTATCAACCGCGCGGGCGCGGCATGATGCTTGCCATTGGCTATCTGCCCGATTGTAAGAACCGTTTGGCCCGGTGCTCGAGAAGGGATATGACACATGTCGATGCTCTCCAATCTGGAACTGATTCGCCGGGTGCCGCTGTTCGCTCTGCTCACAGCGTCCCAGGCCGAGGCGGTTGCGGATGCGGTGATCAAGCGCCGCTTCAAGCGCGGCGAGGTGATCGTGGAGCAGGGCGAGAAATCGAACACGCTGTTCATCATCCTCACCGGCCGCATCCGCGTGGTCACGTCCGACAAGCGCGGGCGTGAGGTGATCCTCGCCACGCTGAACCCCGGCGACTACATCGGCGAGATGAGCCTGATCGACAACGAGCCGCACTCGGCCACCTGCCGTGCCGAGGTGCAGACCGACATGCTCACGCTGGGGCGCGCCGAGTTCGCCCGCTGCCTGCCCGAAAACAGCTCGATGGCCTATGCCATCATGCGCGGCCTGGTGCAGCGCCTGCGCCAGGCCGACCGCAAGATCGAGTCGCTGGCGCTGATGGACGTGTATGGCCGCGTGGCGCGCGCGCTGCTCGAATTCGCGCAGCCCGACCGCGAGGGCCAGATGCTGATCAAGGAGCGCATCTCGCGGCAGGACATCGCCAAGATGGTCGGCGCCTCGCGCGAGATGGTGAGCCGGGTGATGAAGGACCTGGAAGACCGGGGCTTCATCGAGACGAGGGAAGACGGGTCGATGATCGTGAAGGACAGGTTGACGACTTTGGGATGACGTATTCGCTGCACACGCTGACGGACTCTTCCGCGGTCCCCGCATCGCGCTCCGCCCCCTCCCGCCTCGCCCACGAACTCCTGCTGGTCGCCGCCGGCGTTGCCCTGGTGTTCTGGGTGCTCGCCCTGGTGAGCTATGCGCCGGGCGACGCGGCGTTCTCCACATCGGGCGCAGCCGCGGGCGTGCGCAACTGGGGCGGCCGCTTCGGCGCGTGGCTGGCCGACGCCAGTTACTTCCTGTTCGGCTTCTCGGCGTGGTGGTGCGTGGCCGCGGCCGTGCGGGCCTGGATGGCACTGCTGGCGCGCTGGATGCGCGGCGAGCCCTCGCCGGTGCCGCCGGGCCGCTGGGCCTGGCTGCAGGGCCGCGTGGGCTTCTGGGCGGCGCTCGCGCTGCTGCTGGCAGCCAGCACGGCGCTGGAATGGTCGCGGCTGTACCGGTTCGAGCCGCGCCTGCCCGACCACGCCGGCGGTGCGCTGGGTTTCCTCACCGGTCCTGCGGCCGAAAAGTGGCTGGGCTTCACCGGTTCGGGCCTGGTCGGCGTGGCGCTCATCGTGCTGGCCGCGGCCATCGTGTTCCGCTTCTCGTGGAGCCACGCGGCCGAGAAGGTGGGTGCCGCCATCGACGGCTTCTTCGAGTCGCGCCGCGAAAAGCGCGAGATAGCCGAAGACCTGGCCTTCGGCCAGAAGGCCGCGCGCGAACGCGAGGACTCGGTGCAGGTCGAGCGCTTCGAGATCGAGGAGCAGCATCCCACGCCGGTGCTGATCGAGCCGGCCCTGATCGAGGTGCCGCAGAGCAAGCGCGTGAGCAAGGAAAGGCAGAAGCCGCTGTTCGTCGAGATGCCTGACAGCAAGCTGCCGCAGGTGGACCTGCTCGACGGCGCGACCGGCCGGCAGGAGACCGTGCCGTCCGAAACGCTCGAGATGACCTCGCGCATGATCGAGAAGAAGCTCAAGGACTTCGGCGTCGAGGTGCGCGTGGTGGCGGCGGCGCCGGGGCCAGTGATCACGCGCTACGAGATCGAGCCTGCCACCGGCGTCAAGGGCTCGCAGGTGGTCAACCTCGCCAAGGACCTGGCGCGTTCGCTGTCGCTGGTGTCCATCCGCGTGATCGAGACCATCCCCGGCAAGAACTTCATGGCGCTGGAACTGCCCAACGCCAAGCGGCAGTCGATCCGGCTGTCCGAGATCCTCGGCTCGGAGGCGTACAACGAAGCCAAGTCCATGCTGACCATCGGCCTGGGCAAGGACATCGTGGGTAACCCCATCGTGGCGGACCTCTCGAAGATGCCCCACGTGCTGGTGGCGGGCACCACCGGCGCGGGCAAGTCGGTGGGCATCAACGCGATGATCCTGAGCCTGCTGTACAAGGCCGAGGCACGCGACGTGCGGCTGCTGATGATCGACCCCAAGATGCTGGAGATGTCGGTGTACGAAGGCATCCCGCACCTGCTGGCGCCGGTGGTCACCGACATGCGGCAGGCGGCCAACGGCCTGAACTGGTGCGTGGGCGAGATGGAGCGGCGCTACCGCGTCATGAGCAAGCTGGGCGTGCGCAACCTGGCGGGCTTCAACCACAAGCTCGACGAGGCGAAGGCCAGGGGCGAGTTCATCTACAACCCGTTTTCGCTCACGCCCGAAAGCCCCGAGCCGCTGGACCGGCTGCCGTACATCGTGGTCGTGATCGACGAACTGGCCGACCTGATGATGGTGGTGGGCAAGAAGATCGAGGAGCTGATCGCGCGGCTCGCGCAGAAGGCGCGCGCGGCCGGCATCCACCTGGTGCTGGCGACCCAGCGGCCCAGCGTGGACGTGATCACCGGCCTCATCAAGGCCAACATCCCCACGCGCATCGCCTTCCAGGTGTCCAGCAAGATCGACAGCCGCACCATCCTCGACCAGATGGGCGCCGAAGCGCTGCTGGGCATGGGCGACATGCTGTACCTGCCCAGCGGCACCGGCCTGCCCATCCGCGTGCACGGGGCTTTCGTGAGCGACGACGAAGTGCACCGGGTGGTGAAGTACCTGAAGGAGCAGGGCGGCGAGCCCAATTACATCGAAGGCGTGCTGGAAGGCGGCGTGCTCGATGGCGAGGACGGCAACGGCTTGTCGGCCGAAGGCGGCGGCGAAGGTGATCCGCTGTATGACAAGGCTGTCGAAATCGTGCTGAAAAACCAGAAGGCCAGCATCTCGCTGGTGCAGCGGCACCTGTCGATCGGCTACAACAAGGCGGCGAACCTGCTGGAGGCGATGGAGAAGGCGGGGCTGGTCAGTGCGATGAATGCGCGCGGCCAGCGCGAGATCCTCATTCCGGGGCGCGAATAACGTTTGGTTGCGAACCCCGCACGGCCGGGCAGCTCCAACGGACAATGCGCCCTATGAAGAAGCTACTGATCGCCCTTGCGGCGTCCTGCTCCATGTCCGCCTTTGCCGGCGGCCTGGAGGCCCTCGAGAATTTCATCCGCACCGCCAAGACGGGCAAGTCGGAGTTCACTCAGACCGTCACCGCCCCGGCACGCGAAGGGCAGGCCGCGCGCAGCAAGACGTCCAGCGGCACCTTCGAATTCCAGCGGCCCAACAAATTCCGCTTCAACTACCGCAAGCCCTTCGAGCAGGTGATCGTGGCCGACGGCACCACGCTGTGGCTGTTCGACAAGGACCTGAACCAGGTGACGCAGCGCGGCCAGTCCAGGGTGCTCGGCTCCACGCCGGCGGCGCTGATCGCCGCGTCACCCGACATCGAATCGCTCAAGAAAGAGTTCGACCTGCAGCCGCTGCCTGATGCCAACGGCCTGCAGTGGGTGCAGGCCACGCCGAAGGTGAAGGAAGGCCAGTTGAACAGCATGAAGGCGGGCTTTCGCGGCAACGACCTGGCAGTGCTGGAAATCCTGGACGGCTTCGGCCAGAAGTCGGTGCTGCAGTTCACCGGCATGCAGCTCAATGCGGCCGTGACGCCCGAGTCGTTCCGCTTCCAGCCGCCGCAAGGCGTGGACGTGGTGAAGGCGCCGAACTAGATCTCGCGCGCGATCTGGCCGAGCTGCTTGCCCTCGATGTATTCGTCCATCCGCGAAATCAGCCGCCACCATTCGCTGCCGTCCTCGCGGTAGACCCGCATCGCGCCCGCGCGCACCAGGATCTTGCGCAGCTCGTCGTCCTGGAAGCCGCCCAGGTGCATGCGCAGCGTCTCGAACGAACGGTCAGTGAAGCCCTTGTGGCCGAGGAAGTGCCGCGCGGTTTCCTCCGCCATGTACTCGGTGCGATGCTGCGCGCGAATGATCTGCAGCTGGTTGGCGAACTGCTGCCGGTTGAGCAGGAAGGTGATGCCACCGCCGACGGCGGCGCCCAGCAGCGCGGAGAAGGTGTGCCAGAGCGGGGAGTCCATGGGCGCGGACTATAAACTGGGCGGATGTCGACGACCGCTCCCCTGGCCGAACGCCTGCGCCCGAACACGCTCGCCGAGGTGATCGGCCAGCAGCACCTGCTGGGCGAAGGCATGGCGCTCAGGGTGGCGTTCGAAGCGGGCGAGCCGCACAGCTGCATCCTGTGGGGGCCGCCGGGCACCGGCAAGACCACCATCGCGCGGCTGATGGCCCAGGCATTCGATGCGCAGTTCATCACCATCAGCGCGGTGCTGGGCGGCGTGAAGGACATTCGCGAAGCCGTGGAGAAGGCGCAGGTCGCGCAGGCGCACGGCCGCCGCACCATCGTGTTCGTCGACGAGGTGCACCGGTTCAACAAGAGCCAGCAGGACGCCTTCCTGCCGCACGTGGAATCGGGGCTGTTCACTTTCATAGGCGCGACCACCGAGAACCCGTCGTTCGAAGTGAACTCGGCGCTGCTGTCGCGCGCCGCGGTGTACGTGCTGCAGCCGCTTGCCGAAGCCGACCTCGACCGGATCGTCGAGCGCGCGCAGGCCATAGGCGCGGTACCGCCGCTGGAAGCGAAAGCGCAGGAGCGGCTGGCCGCGTATGCCGACGGCGATGCGCGGCGCCTGCTCAACACGCTGGAGACGCTCGCCGTCGCGGCGCGCAAGGAAAAGCGCGGCGAGATCACCGACGAGTGGGTGCTGAAGGTGCTGGGCGAGCGCATGCGCCGCTACGACAAGGGCGGCGAGCAGTTCTACGACACCATCAGCGCGCTGCACAAGTCGGTGCGCGGCTCCGACCCCGACGCGGCGCTCTACTGGTTCGTGCGCATGATCGACGGCGGGGCCGACCCGCGCTACATCGCGCGCCGCATGATCCGCATGGCCGTGGAAGACGTGGGCCTGGCCGACCCGCGCGCGCTGCGCATGGCGCTGGATGCATCGGAAACCTACGAGCGGCTGGGCACGCCCGAAGGCGAACTGGCGCTCGCACAGTGCGTGGTCTACCTGGCGGTGGCGGCCAAGTCCAACGCCGTCTACACGGCCTACAACGAAGTGCGCTCCCTGGTTCGCAAGCAAGGCACGCGGCCGGTGCCCATGCACCTGCGCAATGCCCCCACGCGCCTGATGAAGGAGCTGGGTTACGGCAAGGACTACCGCTACGCGCACGAAGAGGCCGACGGTTTTTCGGCGGGCCAGACCTACTTTCCCGATGGCATGCAGCCGCAGGCGTTCTACCGGCCGGTGGACCGCGGGCTGGAAATCCGCATCGCCGAAAAGCTCGCGTCGCTGCGCGAGCGCAACCAGTCGGCGCGCCGCGATTCCGATCCGGCATGAGGCCATGCTTCAAGGGTTAACCCTGAACGTGCACGGCAGAACGTCCAGGGCCGACCGCTACAATTCGTCTTAAACCCGCCCCAGGAGCACTGGCGGGTTTTTTGCTAGGTGGAGAAGAGTCGAGCCCGCCCGCGCGGCCGCCCAAGAAACCGGAGAACAGCTCTATGGAAACCCTGCTGCAACAGATCATCAACGGTCTGGTCCTCGGCAGCATGTACGCCCTGATAGCCCTTGGCTACACCATGGTGTACGGCATCATCAACCTGATCAACTTTGCCCACGGCGAGGTGCTGATGGTGGGCGCCATCACCAGCTGGGCGATCATCACCCAGGCCCAGGAGTCCATGCCCGAAGTGCCCGGCTGGGTGCTGCTGATCGTGGCCATGCTGATCTCGTGCGTGGTGGCGGCGGCGCTCAACTTCGTGATCGAGAAGGTGGCTTACCGGCCCCTGCGCAACAGCCCCAAGCTGGCGCCGCTGATCACCGCCATCGGCATGTCGCTGCTGCTGCAGACGCTGGCGATGATCATCTTCAAGCCGAACTACAAGCCCTACCCGACGCTGCTGCCCGCGACGCCCTTCAACATCGGCGGTGCGGTGATCACGCCCACGCAGGTGATGATCCTGGCGCTCACTGCCGTGTCGCTCGCGGTGCTGATGTACCTGGTGAACTACACGCGGCTGGGGCGCGCCATGCGGGCGACCGCCGAGAACCCGCGCGTCGCCGCGCTGATGGGGGTGAAGCCCGACACGGTGATCTCCGCCACCTTCGTGATCGGCGCGGTGCTCGCCACCATCGCCGGGGTGATGTACGCGTCGAACTACGGCACCGTGCAGCACACCATGGGCTTCCTGCCCGGGCTGAAGGCCTTCACCGCCGCGGTGTTCGGCGGCATCGGCAACCTCGCAGGCGCCGTCGTGGGCGGCATCCTGCTGGGGCTGATCGAAGCCATCGGCTCCGGCTACATCGGCACGCTCACCGGCGGCGTGCTGGGCAGCCACTATTCGGACATCTTCGCCTTCATCGTGCTGATCGCAATGCTCACGCTGCGTCCCTCGGGCCTGCTGGGCGAGCGGGTGGCCGACCGCGCCTGAGGAGGACAGCCATGGACTTCATCAACAGGCAGAACAAGTACGTCGTCTGGGCCCTGTCGGCCCTGGCGCTCGCCATCCTGCCGCTGCTGCTTCAGTGGGCCGGCAACTTCTGGGTGCGCATGGCCGACATCGCGCTGCTGTACGTGCTGCTGGCGCTGGGCCTCAACATCGTGGTGGGCTACGCGGGGCTGCTGGACCTGGGCTTCGTCGCCTTCTTCGCCATCGGCGCCTACATGTACGGCCTGATGGCGTCGCCGCACCTGTCGGAGACCTTCGAGTGGTTCCGCCAGATGTTCCCCACGGGGCTGCATACCTCGATCTGGCTGGTGGTGCCGCTCGGGGCGGCGATAGCGGGCGTGTTCGGGATCCTGCTGGGCGCGCCCACGCTGAAGCTGCGCGGCGACTACCTGGCCATCGTGACGCTCGGCTTCGGCGAGATCATCCGTGTGTTCCTGAACAACCTGGACCACCCGGTGAACATCACGAACGGTCCCAAGGGCCTCGGGCAGATCGACCCCATCAGCATCTTCGGGCTGAATTTCGGCAAGCCGCTGGAAGTGTTCGGCTTCGAGATCTCGTCGGTCACGTGGTACTACTACCTGTTCCTCGCGCTGGTGGTGATCAGCGTCGTCATCTGCCACCGCCTCGAAGTCTCGCGCATCGGGCGCGCCTGGATGGCGATCCGCGAAGACGAGATCGCCGCCAAGGCCATGGGCATCAACACGCGCAACATGAAGCTGCTGGCCTTCGGCATGGGCGCCACCTTCGGCGGCGTGTCGGGCGCCATGTTCGGCGCCTTCCAGGGCTTCGTGTCGCCCGAGTCGTTTTCGCTCAACGAGTCGATCATGATCGTCGCCATGGTGGTGCTGGGCGGCATCGGCCACCTGCCGGGCGTGATCGTCGGTGCCGTGCTGCTGTCGGTGCTGCCCGAAGTGCTGCGCTGGGTGTCCGGCGCGATGGACCTGCAGTCGGTGACCGGCGGCCGGCTCGACCCCGCCATCCTGCGCCAGCTGCTGATCGCGCTGGCCATGATCATCGTCATGCTGCTGCGCCCGCGCGGCATCTGGCCGACGCCCGAACACGGCAAGTCGCTGCAGCCGGTCGACGTGAAGTGAGGACGCAGGAATGAGCGACACCGTACTTCGCGTAGCCGGCATCTCCAAGCGCTTCGGCGGCCTGCAGGCCCTGTCGGATGTGGGCCTGAGCATCCAGCGCGGCCAGGTCTACGGCCTGATCGGCCCCAACGGCGCCGGCAAGACGACCTTCTTCAACGTGATCACCGGGCTGTACACGCCCGACAGCGGCAGCTTCGAGCTGGCCGGCAAACCCTACACGCCGTCGGCCGTGCACGAGGTGGCCAAGGCCGGCATCGCGCGCACCTTCCAGAACATCCGGCTCTTCGCCGAGATGACCGCGCTGGAGAACGTGATGGTGGGCCGGCACATCCGCACCGGCTCGGGCCTGCTGGGCGCCATCTTCCGCACGGCTTCGTTCAAGGCCGAGGAAGCGCAGATCACCGACCGCGCGCGTGAGCTGCTGGAATACGTGGGCATCGCCAAGTTCGCCGACTACAAGGCCCGCACGCTGTCGTACGGCGACCAGCGCCGCCTGGAGATTGCGCGCGCGCTGGCCACCGACCCGCAGCTGCTGGCTCTCGACGAACCCGCAGCCGGCATGAACTCCACCGAGAAGGTGGTGCTGCGCGAGCTGATCGACCGCATCCGCAAGGACGGCCGCACCATCCTGCTGATCGAACACGACGTGAAGCTGGTGATGGGCCTGTGCGACCGCGTGACCGTGCTGGACTACGGCAAGGCGATCGCCGAAGGCACGCCGTACGACGTGCAGCGCAACGAGAAGGTGATCGAGGCCTACCTCGGCCACAGCGCCGCGCACCCGGGCGCGGGCGCGCCGCCGGTGGCGAGCGGAGAAGAAGAATGAGCGAAACGCTTCTGAAGGTGAACGGCCTCAAGGTCGCCTATGGCGGCATCCAGGCGGTGAAGGGCGTGGACTTCGAGGTGCACGAGGGCGAGCTCGTGTCGCTGATCGGCTCCAACGGCGCCGGCAAGACCACCACGATGAAGGCCATCACGGCGCTGCTGCCGGTCAACGACGGCGACATCCTGTACCTGGGCCGCAGCATCCGCGGGCGCGGCGCGTGGGACCTGGTGAAGGAAGGGCTGGCCATGGTGCCCGAAGGCCGCGGCGTGTTCACCCGCATGACCATCACCGAGAACCTGCAGATGGGCGCGCACATCCGCACCGACGTCGCCGGCATCGCGTCCGACCTGGAAAAGGTGTTCGCCACCTTCCCGCGGCTGAAGGAACGCAAGGACCAGCTGGCCGGTACCCTGTCGGGCGGCGAGCAGCAGATGCTGGCGATGGGCCGCGCGCTCATGAGCCGGCCGCGCGTGCTGCTGATGGACGAGCCGTCGATGGGCCTGTCGCCCATCATGGTGGACAAGATCTTCGACGTGGTGCGCGACGTGCACGCGCAGGGCGTCACCGTGCTGCTGGTGGAACAGAACGCGAGCCGCGCGCTGGAAATCGCGAACCGCGGCTACGTCATGGAGTCCGGCCTCATCACGATGTCCGGCGACGCGAAGGAAATGCTCAACGACCCCAAGGTGCGCGCCGCTTACCTCGGCGAGTGATCAGTAGCGCCACTGCAGCTCGAAGCTGGCCTCGCGCACGCGCTCCCGGTTGCCCGCGAGGGGTTCGTAGGCATCCACGCCGAAGCTGGCCGAAGTCGTGGGTGAGAAATGCCATCGCAGCCTGGCGCCGTACGCCGTGCGCACACTGCCCGGCTGCGGCGCCGAAGCCCAGGCGCCTTCGCATGCGTGGATGGGCCGTCCACAGGTGAGCGCCGTCCCAGAGGGCGTGAGCTGCAGCCCGAGGTAGCCCCGTCGCACGGGGGCTGTCTCGGCCTGGGCGGCCAGGGCCAGCGCACACAACAAACCCGTCAAGCTCCGCGTCGACATCGGCGGCTCCCCCGGCTTTTGCGAAGCCGGTTGAGCCACTGTAATGAGACGTTGCAAAGGCCCGTGTCGGACCCGCCGCACAGGCGCTGTAGGACGGCGCTACGGTTCAGTCGACCCTGGCGCCCGATGCCTTGACCACGGTTTCGTACTTGGCCAGCTCGGCCTTCATGAACCCGGCGAACTCCTCGGGCGTGCTGGGCACGGGCTCGGCCATCAGCCCCGCAAAGCGCGCCTTCGCTTCCGGCGACTGCAGCGCCGCGACGAATGCCTGGTTGAGCTTCTGCACCACCTCGCGCGGCATGCCCGCCGGTCCCACCAGTCCCCACCAGGTGTCGATGCTGAAACCCTTCAGCGTGTCGGCCACCGGCGGCACGTCGGGCAGGTTGGGCGAGCGTTGCAGCGTGGTGACGGCCAGCGCCTTCAGCTTGCCGGCGCGGATGTTGGGCGCCGCCGTGGCCAGGTTGTCGAAGTTGAAGTCGACCTGCCCCGACAGCAGCGCGAGCTGCGCCGGGTTGCCGCCGTTGTAGGGGATGTGCACGGCAAAGATCTTCGCGTCGCGCTTGAACATCTCGCCGGCGAGGTGGCCCGCGCTGCCGTTGCCGCCGCTGCCGTAGTTGAGGCGCGCCGGATTGCGCCGGGCGTACGCGATCAGGTCGGCCAGCGTGTTGATCTTCAGGCGCGCGGCCGTGTCGGCGTTGACCACCAGCACGTTGGGCACCCGCACCATCTGCGTGATGGGCGAGAAGTCCTTCGCGGCGTCGTAGGGCATCTTGCTGAACAGCCACGGGTTGATCGCATGCGTGGCCACGGCCGCGATGCCGATGGTGGTGCCGTCCGGGGCCGCCTTGGCCATTGCATCGGCGCCGATGTTGCCGCCGCCGCCCGGGCGGTTTTCGATGATGACGGTGCCGAGCGAGTCCTTGACGCGCTCGGCGAGCACGCGCGCCGTGACGTCGATCGGGCCACCGGCTGCGTAGGGCACGACCAGGCGGATCGGCCGGGCCTGCGCGTGGGCGGGCAGGAGGGCGGCGCCGGAACCGGCGAGGAGGAGGGTTCTGCGTTTCATGCCCCTATTGTTCACGATCTGGGCGCAGGCGCTGACGGCGAACGTGCGCGCCGTCCGACAGGCAGTCCAGGCTCGGCTGCGTTGTGATGAGGCCCATCCACCCAAGGAAGACCCATGAAGCTGCAAGCCCTCATCGCATCCATGGCGCTGGCTTTCACCAGCGGAGCCTTCGGCCAGGCGACGCCGGCGTCGCCCGCCACGCCTGCCACCCCGGCCACGGACGCCGGCGCGGCCATGCCCGCTACGCCGGCCACGCCGGCCGTGTCGGCCGCCGAGAAGAAAGGCAAGACGACCCACGCGAAGGCCAAGGCCAAGTCCAAGAAGAAGCTCAGCGCCAGGAAGGCCAAGGGCACCAAGGTGATGGGTGCCGGCCCTGCGGGGCTCGAGACCGACCTGGAAGCCAGGGACCGCCAGGCGCGCATCGACGCGGCCTACGCGAACTGGCTCGCCCAGCAGCGCCGTTAAGCCACCTTGCCGTGCTTGTCGGCTTCCGACGTGAACGAGTCCGCGTAGAACTCCTCCGGCGGCAGCTTGCATAGCGCGCTGTACTCCGCGCGCGCCGAGTCGACCACCACCGGCGCGCCGCAGGCGTACACCTGGTGGCCCGACAGGTCGGGGAAGTCCTCCATCACGGCCTTGTGGACGAAACCGGTGCGGCCGGTCCAGTTGTCTTCGGGCAGCGCGTTGGAGATCACCGGCACATACTTCAGCTGCGGCATCTCGGCGCACTTCGCCCGGACCCATTCGTCCATGTACAGGTCCACCGGCCGGCGGCCGCCCCAGTAGAGCGTGGCGTCACGCGTGATGCCCTTGAACTGCATGTGCTCGATCAGCGCCTTGATCGGCGCGAACCCCGTGCCCGAAGCCAGCAGCACCATGGGCTTGGCGGAGTCTTCGCGCAGGTAGAAGCTGCCGAAGGGGCCTTCCACGCGCAGGATTTCCTTTTCTTTCATGGCGGTGAACACGTGGTCGGTGAACTTGCCGCCCGGCATGTGGCGCACGTGCAGCTCCACCCCCGGTCCGTTGTGCGGCGCGTTGGCCATCGAGTAGCTGCGCCGCGAGCCGTCGCGCAGGATGAACTCGACGTACTGGCCCGCGTGGTAGCGCATCGTGTCGTTGGCGGGCAGCTGCAGCTTGATCACCATGACGTCGGGCGACACTTTCTCCAGCGTGGACACGCGCGACGGCATCTTGCGCACCGGGTAGGCGCTTTCGTCGGTGACCTGGCGCGACTCGATCACCACGTCGGTCTGCGGCACGCCGCAGCAGGTGAGGATGTAGCCCGCGGCTTCCTCCTCGGCCGACAGGGCCTTGGCCTGGTGCACGCCATGCACCACCGAGCCTTCGAGCTTCCTGCACTTGCAGGAACCGCAGGCGCCGTCCTTGCAGCCGTACGGCATGCCGATGCCCTGCCGGATGGCGGCCTGCAGGATGGGCTCGCCCTCATGGGCACTGAACGCACGGCCGCTGGGCTGCACCGTGATCTGGAACGGGCCTGCACCGGCCGTGGCGGCTGTCATGTTTGGTTATCCTCGGGCTTCCTGCCTGTTTCTCCTGAGCGATTTTGCCCTCAAACCAAAACCCACTCGGCGCGCTGCCCGGCCGCTTCCGCCGTGAAAGGCTGCTGCTGGTCGGCTGCGGCGACGTGGGCCTGCGCGCAGCCGCGCTGGTGCGCGGCCGGGTGCGGCTGCTGGCACTGACCTCGTCGCCCGAGCGTGCCGGGCTGTTGCGCGAGCGGGGCATCACGCCCTTGCCGGGCGATCTCGACCAGCCCGCGACGCTGCAACGGCTGGCGGGCCTGGCCACCCGCGTCGTGCACCTCGCGCCCCCGGCGAATGAAGGCGCCCTGTGGTGGCGCGACCTGCGCACGGCCGCCTTGCTGCGGGCACTGGGCAAGCGCAGCCCACCGGCCTCGCTGGTCTATGCATCGACCAGTGGTGTCTATGGCGACTGCCTGGGCGAACGAGTGGATGAGGCGCGGCCGATCGCGCCGTCGACGCCGCGCGCCCAGCGGCGCGCCGACGCCGAAGCGGCGGTGCGCCACTTCGGCCGCATCACCGGCACGCGCGCCTCCGTCCTGCGCATTCCGGGCATCTATGCGCCCGACCGGCCCGGCGGCACGCCGCGCGAGCGCCTGCTCAAAGGCACGCCGGTGCTGCAAGCGCAGGATGACGTGTACACCAACCACATCCACTCAGACGACCTGGCGCGGGCGGTCGTTGCGGCGCTGTGGCGCGGCCGGCCGCAACGCACCTACAACGCGAGCGACGACACCGAGCTGAAGATGGGTGACTACTTCGACTTCGCAGCCGACCTGTACGGGCTGCCCCGCCCCCCGCGCGTGCCGCGCAGCACCGCGCAGGAACACCTGCCGCTGATGCTGCTGAGCTTCATGGGAGAGTCGCGGCGGCTGGACAACACGCGCCTGAAGCGCGAGTTGCGGCTGCGCCTGCGCTACCCCCACATAGGGCATGGGCTGGCCGCACCCTGACGCTGTTACATGTCCGGGGTGAGGTAACCTCCATCCCAGCAGTAACGATAGTCGGGTGGGCTGGACAATGCAGCCGGGTTTGGAAGAAATGGCGGGCGACTTCTACGAAGGCTCGCTGGATGAGACGCGCTGGGCATCCGGTATGGAGCGGCTGGCGCAGATGGCAGGTGCGCGCGGCGCTGTGTTCACGCTCGAAGACCTCGACGCCGGGCAGAGCACCGTGCTGCACCACGTGGGGCAGCCTCCCGAGGCGATCCGCGACTATCACGCCGAGTTCCACCGGCTGGCGCCGATGCTCGCGAGGGCACCGAGCGTCGCACCAGGCGAGTGGCAGGACTGGCTGCAACGCAGTCCGCAGCATCGCAAGTCGGTCTACTACAACGAGTTCCTGGTGCCGCACGGTAACCATTCGGGCATCGCCACCGTGCTCTGGCGCGAGGGCAACCGCTATGCGTGCCTGGGGCTGCAGCGTGACGCGGACCAGGGCAGCTTCGAAGCCGACGACCAGCGCGCGCTCGCGCCCATCGTGCCGCACCTGCGCCGCGCGGCCCGCCTGTATCTGGCGACGCAGCGCCTGCGCGAGGAAGCGCGGTTCCGCTCGGACATGCTCGACCGCATCCAGCTGCCGGTCTTCATCGTCGACTCGCGCGCCGTCGTGGTGTTCGCCAATCATGCGGCCGAAGCGCTCGCCCGCTCGGGCGACGCGCTGGCGGTGGTGAGCGGGATGCTGACGTCGCGCACCGGCGCACCGGCCTTGCAGGCGGCGCTGCAGCGGGCCACGCGGACGGCCCGTGCCGAAGGCAGCTCGGTACGGCTGGACGGCGCCAGGGCGCCGGCACCCACCGTAGCCGTGGTGACGCCCCTGCCGGCCCATAGCCCTGCCGCGCGGCCGTGGCAACGCCCGCTGGCGGTCGTGATGGCGACATCGACGGCACACCGCAGCCTGGCCGACGTCTTGCACGGCGCCTTCGGCCTCACGCCGGCCGAGATGCGGCTGGCGCTGGGCTTGTCCGAGGGCCTGTCGCTCAGCGACGTGGCCGAGCGCCATGGCGTGAAGGTGCAGACCCTGCGCGGCCAGCTCAAGAGCCTGTTCTGGAAGGTGGGCGTGCGCCGGCAGGCCGAGCTGGCGAGCCTGATGGCCGCGCTGCAGCCGCTGGCGCCCGGCGAGCCTCGCCAGAACTGCGGAAGCGCAGCCCCCATATGGGGGTTTCGCGACGTTGGGCCTTCGACCTAACCTCCCCACGCCAACAAGAACAAGGTTGCAGGATGTCCGAGCCGTTGGGAATCGACGGCCTCGCTGCGCGCTTCTACGAGGCGGCACTCGAGCCCGATCGGTGGAAAGAGGGCCTTGAAGCCCTGGTCGCCTTCGCCGGTGTGCGAGGGGCATCGTTTTCGTTCGCCGACCTGGCACGCCCGGCCAACGCCATGATGCAGACGGTCGGCCAGCCCGCCGAAGCCGTGGAGGCCTACCACCGCCACTACCAGCAACTGGACCCGCTGCTCAAGCTGGGTCCCCGCCTGCTGGCCGTCGAGTGGATCAGCGACTGGGAAGTGCTCGGCCCCGAGTACGGCAAGAGCGACTACTACAACGAGTTCATGCGCCCCTTCGACAACCACGCCGTGCTGGTTTCGGCGGTGTGGCGCGAAGGCACGGACGCCGCGCTGGTCGCGCTGCAGCGCTCGCACAGCCAGGGCGCCTTCCCACGCCGGCCCGGCGATCAGCTGGCCGCGCTCATCCCGCACCTGCGCCGGGCGGCCCGCCTGCACTTCAGCGTGGCCCACCTGCGCGCCGCCGCCGACATCGCTTCGGAGGCGCTGCATCGCGTGGGCGTGCCGCTGCTCGTGGTGGAGGCGAATGGGCGGGTGGTGATCGCCAACGCGGCCGCGCAGCACCTGTGCGGCGCGAGCAAGCTGCTGCGTGTGCGGCACCACCAGCTGGTCGCCGTGTACCAGGACGCCGTGCTGCAGCAGGCCATCCGCGACGCGGCGGCGCCGGGGCGCACGCGCCCTGCCTGGCTGCGGCTAGGCTCGACCGCGGGCGAAGACGCGTTGCTGCTGGTTGTGGCGCCGCTCGCGGCCACGTCACCGTATAACGCCAGCTGGCAGCGCCCATTGGTGGTCATCATGGCAAGCCGCAACGGGTCGAGCGGCCGGCAAGTGGACGCCGTGCTGGCCGGCCTGTTCGGGCTGACCGCGGCCGAAGCACGCGTGGCCTCCAGCGTCGCACACGGCCTGTCGCCTGCCGAGATCGCCGAGCGTTACGGCGTCGCGGTGCAGACGGTGCGCAAGCAACTGAAGGCCATCTACTCCAAGATGGGCGTGCGCCGGCAGTCGGAGTTGAGCAGCCTGCTCGCGCGCCTGAACACCATCCTGCCGCCCTCCTAGATCCCGCTCGGCTTGATCATCGTGCTCATGCGATCCACGGCCTTCACGTTGACCACGCGGACCTGGCTGCCCTGCAGCACCGTGAGGCTGATCTCTTCGTCGGGCTGCGCGTGCGCCCACAGGAGCTTGTAGAACTCTTCCAGGGACGACACGGTTTTCCCATCGACGGCCAGCACCACGTCGCCTGGCCTCAGGCCCGCTTCCTGCGCGGGGCTGTCGCGGTTGACGCGTATCACCTGCACGCGGCCCGACTGCTCCTGCGAGCTCAGGCCCAGCCAGGGCCGGCGGCTCGCGCGGCTGGTGCCGGTCTGCTGCATCTCGGCCAGGATGGGCTTCAGCAAGTCGACCGGCACGAACATGTTGCCGGGCAGGCGGCGGCCCTCGCCTGCCGCGTCGCCCACGAACAGGCTGCCGATGCCCACCAGCTCGCCGCGCTGGTTGAACAACGGTGCGCCGCTGTGGTTGCCGATGGGCGGGCTGGTGAACAGCGCCTGCTCGATGTGGTACTCCCAATAGCCGGAGAAGGCGCGCTTGCTCACCAGCTGCGTCATGGCCACGTCGCCGTCGTTGCCGCCGATGGCGGCCATCAGGCCTTCGCCGGCCTGCGCGTCCGACGCGCTGCCCAGCCGCACCGGCTCGACGCCGCGCAACGGCAGCAGCGTGCGCACCAGCCCGAAGCCGGTGGCGAGGTCGTAAGCGACCGGCCTGGCAGGCACCGTGCGGTTGTCCTGCGTGACGACCTGGATCGAGTCGGCTTCCAGCATCAGGTAGCCGATGGTGAGGATGAGGCCGTCCTTGCCGATGACGACGCCGGAGCCCGCGCGCTCCTTGCCCAGCGTTTCGGCGGAGCGTGCGCCCTCTGCGGCCGTCACCTGCAGTCCCACGACAGAGCCATGCGCCCGCGTGAGCGCCTCGATCATGGCTTGGTATTTGGGCTCGGGGGTGGCGGCGAAGGCGGCGCCGGCACAGGCCAGAAGCAGCGCGGCAAGCAGGCGAGGAAGCATGGTTCACTCCTCAGCGAAGGGTTGGCGCCTAGGATGCGCCAAACCGCCGCCGCCCGCAAGCCGATTCGTCGTGGCTAAGACAGCCGGCCGTGCTCGCGCAGCATCGCCACGATGCGGTCGGCCGCTTCCTCGGGCGAGACCTGGTCGGTGGCCAGGTGCAGCTCGGGCGCTTCGGGCGCTTCGTAGTCCGAGTCGATGCCGGTGAAGTTCTTCAGCTCGCCGCGGCGCGCCTTCTTGTACAGCCCCTTCACGTCGCGCTGCTCGGCGATGGCGAGCGGCACATCGGCATGCACCTCGTAGAACTCGCCCGGCGCCAGCAGCGAGCGCGCCATCGCGCGCTCGGCGCGAAACGGCGAGATGAAGGAGGTCAGCACGATCAGGCCGGCATCCACCATCAGCTTGGCCACCTCGGCCACGCGCCGGATGTTCTCCACGCGGTCCTGGTCGGTGAAGCCCAGGTCCTTGTTCAGGCCGTGGCGCACGTTGTCGCCGTCCAGCAGGTAGGTGCGGTGGCCCAGCGCGTGCAGCTTCTTCTCGACCAGGTTGGCCACCGTCGACTTGCCCGCGCCCGACAGGCCGGTGAGCCACACGACCGAGGCCTTCTGGTGGTTCAGCCGGTTGCGCGCCGCCTTGTCCACGTCCACGTGCTGCATGTGGATGTTCTGGCTGCGCCTGAGCGCAAAGTGGATCATGCCCGCGCCCATGGTGGCGTTGGTCATGCGGTCCACCAGGATGTAGCCGCCGGTGTCGCGGTTGTCGCCGTAGGCGTCGAAGCCGACGTTGCGGTCCAGATGCAGGGTGACCACGCCGATGGCGTTGAGCCCGAGAGTGGTGGCGGCCACATGCTCCAGCGTGTTCACGTTGACCTGGTGCTTGATGTGCATGACCTGCGCGGTCACGGTGCGCGTGCCCATCTTCAGCAGGTAACTGCGCCCGGGCAGCAGCGGCTCGTCGTGCATCCATACCAGCGTGGTCTCGAACTGGTCGGCCACGCCGGCGGCGTCCTCGGCGCCCGAAATCAGGTCGCCGCGCGAGATGTCGATCTCGTCGGCCAGCGTCAATGTGACCGACTGGCCGGCCACTGCCTCGGGCAGGTCGCCGTCGAACGTCACGATGCGCTGCACCGTGCTCTCCTTGCCCGACGGCTGCACGCGGATGCGGTCACCCGGCTTCACCTTGCCGCCCGCGATGGTGCCGGCGAAGCCGCGGAAGTCGAGGTTGGGGCGATTGACCCACTGCACCGGCATGCGGAACGGCGCGCGCTGCATGCGGGTGTCGTCGACCTCCACCGTCTCGAGGTAACCCATGAGCGTGGGGCCGTGGTACCACGACATGTGCTCCGACGGCTTCATGATGTTGTCGCCGCGGAACGCCGACACCGGGATGAAGGTGACGTTCGCCAGCCCGAGCTGCCTGGCGAAGCCCTCGTAGTCCTCCACGATCTTGGCGAACACCCTGGGGTCGTACTCCACCAGGTCCATCTTGTTGATGGCCACGCAGATGTGCCGGATGCCCAGCAGGTTGACCAGGTAGCTGTGGCGCCGCGTCTGCGTGAGGATGCCCTTGCGCGCATCCACCATCAGCACCGCGGCGTCGGCGGTGGAGGCGCCCGTCACCATGTTGCGCGTGTACTGCTCGTGGCCGGGCGTGTCGGCCACGATGAACTTGCGCCGGTCGGTCGAGAAGAAGCGGTAGGCCACGTCGATGGTGATGCCCTGCTCGCGCTCGGCAGCCAGCCCGTCGACCAGCAGCGCGAAGTCGATGTGCTCGCCCTGCGTGCCCCACTTGCGCGAGTCGGCTTCCATCGCGGCCAGGTGGTCCTCGAACAGCAGCTTGCTGTCGTACAGCAGGCGCCCGATCAGCGTGCTCTTGCCGTCGTCCACGCTGCCGCAGGTGATGAAGCGCAGCAGGCTCTTGTGCTCGTGCTGCTTCAGGTAGGCGTCGATGTCCGACGCGATGAGTTCGTCGCGGTGCGCCATCAGAAGTACCCCTCCTGCTTCTTCTTTTCCATCGAGGCGGCGCTGTCGTGGTCGATCACGCGCCCCTGCCGTTCCGACGTGGTGGCCAGCAGCATTTCCTGGATGATCTGCGGCAGTGTATCGGCGTTGGATTCCACCGCGCCGGTCAGGGGGTAGCAGCCGAGCGTGCGAAAGCGCACCTTCTTCATCATCGGCACTTCGCCGTCGTTCAGCGGCATGCGCTCGTCGTCCACCATGATCAGCGTGCCGCCGCGTTCCACCACCGGGCGCTCGGCTGCGTAATACAGCGGCACGATGGGGATGTTGTTGAGGTAGATGTACTGCCACACGTCGAGCTCGGTCCAGTTGGACAGCGGGAAGATGCGCAGCGACTCGCCCTTGTGCTTGCGTGCGTTGTACAGCTTCCAGAGTTCGGGCCGCTGGTTCTTGGGGTCCCAGCGGTGCTGCGCGCTGCGGAAGGAAAAGATGCGTTCCTTCGCGCGTGACTTTTCCTCGTCGCGCCGCGCGCCGCCGAAGGCCGCGTCGAAGCCGAACTGGTCCAGCGCCTGCTTCAGCCCTTCGGTCTTCATCACGTCGGTGTGGATCGCCGAGCCGTGAGTGAAGGGGTTGATGCCCTTGGCCAAGCCCTCGGGGTTGACGTGCGTGATGAGGTCCAGCCCCAGCTCCTTCACCATGCGGTCGCGAAAGGCGTACATGTCCTTGAACTTCCAGCGCGTGTCGACGTGCAGCAGCGGGAAGGGCGGCTTGGACGGGTAGAAGGCCTTCATCGCCAGGTGCAGCATCACCGCGCTGTCCTTGCCGATCGAATAGAGCATGACCGGCTTGTCGGCTTCGGCCACCACTTCTCGCATGATGTGGATGCTTTCGGCTTCCAGCCGCTGCAGGTGGGTGAGCGTCGTCATGGACGTCCTTTGGGGAGGGGAAATGATGGGGGATTCGCGTACGGTGGCAGGGCTGCCGATTTCCGGGTCTGCGAGCGTGAGGCGGTCGCTATGGGCCTGCAGCCAGTCGCGCAGCTGCGGCACCCGGACCAGCCGCGACGAGCCCGCAATCTTCAGTTCGATGCGAGTCCCTTTGGGCGGCGCAAGTTGGTCGAGCAGAGCGATGTAGTGCCGCGCCTCGAGCTTGCCGCCGAAGGCCACCCACAGCAGCTTGCCGCGCGGCGCCTTCACGCAGATGAAGCCGGCGCGTTCGGCGCCGTGCAGGCGCAGCACGCCGTCGCTGCGTTCCGACTCGGGGATGTCCTCACCGCCGAGCCCATGGGCCTCGCACCAGCGGGCGACCACGCCGGCGCTGCGCACGCAGCCGTTGGCGGCCAGCCATTCCAGCACGGCCTGGCGGGTCCACAGCGGATGGCCGGCCGGCGCCCCTGCCTGCATGGCCGCGAGCAGCCGCGCCTGCAGCGGCTCGGCGATGCCCTGCTCGTCAACGGGCGGCCGGCCGCGCCGCGGCCGCACTTCCACCGCCTCCCAGCCGCCCTGTCGGTAAGCCTTCACTGCGGCGATGACCGTTGGTGCGCTGAGGCCCGTGCTGTCCGTCACGACAGCCAGCTTCTCGCCCTGCAGGCGCAGCAACACCGCCTGCCGACGGCGGGCGTTGAGGTCCGAAACGCTGAGCTGGTTGCCGTTCAAGGATGAGTTTGTATTAAAACCTTAAATATCTTCATCAATTTAAAGATATTATTCCAGTCGAATTGTAATCCACAAAAGACAAGCTTCCGATGGCCTTCGACATTGCACTGGTGGTTGCCGGCGCCGGTACCGGCGTGCTGGTCGGCATGACGGGTGTGGGGGGCGGCGCCGTGATGACGCCGCTGTTGCTGCTGGTGTTCGGCGTCGCGCCGGTGGCCGCCATCGGCACTGACCTGTGGTTCGCCGCCCTGACCAAGATCGCCGCCACCCGCGTGCACCACGCGCGCGGCCTGATCGACTGGCAGGTGGTGCGGCGCCTGTGGGCCGGCAGCCTGCCTGCTTCGGCGCTCACGCTGGCGTGGATGGCCTATGTGCCCATCGGCAAGGAAACCGCCGACTTCCTGAAGGTGATGATCGCGGTGGCGGTGCTGGTGACCGCGACCGCAATGTTGTTCCAGCAGCAACTGCACGACCTGGGGCAGCGCTTCCGGCTGGGCGACAAGAAGCACTTCCGGGCCATGCAAGGCCCGGCGACGGTGCTGGCCGGCGCGCTGCTCGGCCTGCTGGTCACGCTGACTTCGATCGGCGCGGGGGCGCTGGGGGTCGTGTTCCTTGCCTACCTGTATCCGCTGCGCCTGACCACGTCGCGCCTGGTTGCCACCGACATCGTGCACGCCATTCCGCTGGCGATGTTCGCGGGCACCGGCCACCTGCTGATGGGCAACGTCAACTTCGGCCTGCTCCTGAACTTGCTGGTGGGCTCGATCCCCGGTGTACTGCTGGGAGCGATGCTGTCGTCGAAGCTGCCGCAGCGGGTGCTGCGCGTGGCGCTGGCTTGCATCCTGCTGTTCACGGGGACGAAGCTGCTGGGGTTGCCGTAGCTGGGGTTGCACCCCAGCCTACGAACTGACGCCCTACGTGTCTTGCTCCCTCTCCTCCGCGGGGGAGAGCGAGCGAGGGGGCCGGGCGGGGGTGAGGGGGTTCCGAATAGCGGTGCCGGTACCGGCACCGAGCATCGACGCAATGCGTCGATGCGTGGTGCCGGAGGCCGGAATCGAACCGGCACGGTGTTGCCACCGGCAGATTTTGAGTCTGCTGCGTCTACCGATTTCGCCACTCCGGCACGGATCGAGGGGACAAGAAAATTATGGCACAGTGCCATGCATGAACTATCCCACGATCGAAGACGCGATCGGCAAGACACCCCTGGCGCGGCTGCAGCGCATCGGCGCGGCGGACAACGCGCGGCGCGGCAACGTCATCCTCGGCAAGCTCGAAGGCAACAACCCGGCGGGCTCGGTGAAGGACCGCCCGGCGCTGTCGATGATCCAGCGCGCCGAGGAGCGCGGCGACATCAAGCCCGGCGACACGCTGGTCGAGGCCACTTCCGGCAACACCGGCATCGCGCTGGCGATGGCCGCCGCGATCAAGGGCTACCGCATGGTGCTGATCATGCCGGAGGACCTGTCGATCGAGCGGGCGCAGACGATGAAGGCTTTCGGCGCCGAGCTGGTGCTCACGCCCAAGAGCGGCGGCATGGAATACGCGCGCGACCTCGCCGAGAACATGCAGAAGGAAGGCAAGGGCCGCGTGCTGGACCAGTTCGCCAATGCGGACAACCCGCGCATCCACTACGAGACCACCGGCCCCGAACTGTGGGAGCAGACCCACGGCCGCATCACGCACTTCGTGAGCGCCATGGGAACCACCGGCACCATCACCGGCGTGTCGAAGTTCCTGAAGGAAAAGAACCCCGCCATCCGCATCATCGGCGCGCAGCCCGCCGAGGGCTCGCGCATCCCCGGCATCCGCAAGTGGCCGCAGGAGTACCTGCCGCGCATCTACGAGCCGCATCGCGTGGACGAACTGGTGTCCGTGAGCCAGGAAGACGCCGAGGAGATGGCGCGCCGCCTGGCCCGCGAGGAGGGCATCTTCGCCGGCATCTCGTCGGCCGGCGCCTGCTGGGTGGCCCAGCAGGTGGCGCTGCAGGTGGAGAAGGCGACCATCGTGTTCGTGGTGTGCGACCGCGGCGACCGTTACCTGTCCACCGGCGTGTTCCCCGCATGAGGGCCTATGGCCGACTACAGTTTCTGCCCGATGTGCGCCGCGCCACTGGCGTTGCTGGCGATGGAGGAAGACGGCGGCAGCAAGCAGCGCCTGCGCTGCGCCGCCTGCGGCTTCACGCACTGGAACAACCCCACGCCGGTGCTGGCCGCCGTGATCCAGTACCAGGACAAGGTCCTGCTGGCGCGCAATGCCGCGTGGACGAACAAGATGTACGCGCTGATCACCGGCTTCATGGAAGCCGGCGAGACGCCCGAAGAGGGCATCCGGCGCGAGATCAAGGAAGAGACCAACCTCGACACGTCCGGGCTCGACCTGATCGGCGTGTGGGACTTCCAGCGCATGAACCAGGTCATCATCGCCTACCACGCGCTCGCGCACGGCGAAGTGAAGCTGTCGCCGGAACTGGTGGACTACCGCCTGTTCGCGTACGACCAGGTGCGCTGCTGGCCCGCGGGTACCGGGCAGGCACTGGCGAAGTGGCTGCGCAGCAAGGGCTACGAGCCGGAATTCATGGAACTGCCGCGGAGGGACTGATGGACAAGGAAATCGACACGCGGGGCCTCAACTGCCCGTTGCCCATCCTGAAGGCGAAGAAGGCGCTGGCCGACATGCAGAGCGGCCAGCTGCTGAAGGTGGTGTCCACCGACCCCGGGTCGGTGCGGGACTTCCAGGCCTTTGCCCGCCAGACCGGCAACGAGCTGGTGGAGCAGCAGTCCGAAGGGCAGGACTTCGTGCACGTGCTGCGCCGGCGGTAGGGCCTGTTAACGCTATTTTCGACGATGCGCACGCGCCAAAAATCGCGCGAATCTAGGCGCGCGACGACGCCAAGGCTGGCCGCCTTGGCTAGGAGCGGAACAACGAGTCGCGCGATTTTGGGCTCGTGCCCGCGCGCGGGTTGCGGCCAAAAAGGCCATGCGCGTTGTTACGGGTCCTTGACGCAGGTGACTGCGCCTGCGGACCCGCGCCTAGCGCATGGCCTTTTTGGCGAGCAACGCATCGCCGAAAATAGCGTTAACAGGCCCTAGTCAGAGCCGGCCCGCCAGCTCCTTCACGTACGTGTTGAAGCGGGGGCCGATCTCGGGGTGCTTCAGCGCGAACTCCACGGTCGCTTCGAGGAAGCCTTCCTTGCTGCCGCAGTCGTAGCGCTTGCCTTCGTACCGGAAGGCGTACACCCCCTCGGTGGCGATCAGCTTGGCGATGGCATCGGTGAGCTGGATCTCGCCGCCCGCGCCGCGCTCCTGCGAGCGGATCTGCTCGAACACGCCCGGCGTGAGGATGTAGCGGCCGGCAACCCCCATGCGCGAAGGCGCGGCCTCCGGCCGGGGCTTCTCCACCATCCTCTCGACCCTGATCATCCGGTCGCCCGCGGGCGAACCCGCCACGATGCCGTAGCGGCGCGTGTGCTCCAGCGGCACCTCCTGCACGGCCAGCACCGATGCCTGGACCGACTCGTAGGCCTCGGCCATCTGCGCCAGCACGCCCGGCCCGTTGTCGGGGCCGCACATCAGGTCATCGGCCAGCAGCACGGCAAAAGGCTCGTTGCCCACCAGCGGCGCGGCGCACAGCACGGCATGGCCCAGGCCCAGCGAGCGGGGCTGGCGCACGTAAGTGCAATCCATGTCGGAAGGCTGCAGCGACCGCACCAGGTCCAGCAATTCGCGCTTGCCGGAAGCCTCGAGCTCGCTTTCGAGTTCGTAGGCGGTGTCGAAGTGGTCCTCGATGGCGCGCTTGTTGCGCCCGGTCACGAAGATCATGTGCCGCACGCCTGCCGCATAGGCTTCTTCCACCGCGTACTGGATCAGCGGCTTGTCGACAATGGGCAGCATCTCCTTGGGCTGCGCCTTGGTGGCCGGGAGGAAGCGCGTACCCAGGCCTGCAACAGGAAAGACCGCTTTGTGAATTTTTGTGACTTTTTTCATCGACTCTTCTTGGGAATGTGAATTAAAGTCCGCCAACTTTTCAGGCATTGCAAAGCAGGGTGGACATCTTACTTCTCGAAAGGCTGGTACCGGAGGCCGAGGCGTGGCTCGAAGCGCGCCATGCGGTCGAGGTGCGCCCGGAGCTCGCGGCCGATGCCGCCGGGCTGCGCACAGCCATGCAAGGTGCCCAGGCCATCGTGCTGCCGCGCAAGGTGGTGGTCACCCGCGAGTTCCTCGAGGCCGCGCCCCAGCTGAAGGCGGTGGCGCGCATGCACGTGGGCACCGACAACACCGACCTCGAAGCCTGCCGCGACCGCAAGGTGCGGGTGATCCAGGCCACCACGGCCAACGTGCGCTCCAACGCCGAGTACCTGCTGGCCGCGCTGCTGCAGTTGTTTCGCCGCGGCATCGCAGACCCGGTGGCGGGCGAACGCCATGCCGAAGTGCGTCTGGGCCGCGAGCTGAACGGCAGCGTCATCGGCATCCTGGGCCTGCAGCCCACCGCCCACACGCTGGCCGTGATGCTGCATTCACTGGGCGCCAAGCTGATCGGCTACGACCCGGCCGTGCACCACACGGCGCCGCTGTGGGAACGCCTGCACATCCAGCCCGTGAGCCTGCCCGAGCTGGTGGCGCAGTCCGATGCGGTGTCGGTGCAGATGATGTACGCCTCGCGCTACCAGGGCTTCCTCAACGACAAGGTGCTGGCGTACTGCAAGCCGGGCCAGGTCTGGGCGGGCATCAGCCGGTCGCTGGTGTTCGACAGCGATGCGCTGGCCCGCGCGCTGGCCGACGGCCGCATCGAGGCGGCAATGCTCGATGGCGCCGAAGCCGGCTTCGCGTCGAAAGGCACGCCCCTGCACGACGCCAACAACCTGTTCCTCACGCCGCGGCTGGGCTCGCACACGCGCGAGTCGCGCCTGCGCGCGAGCTGGTACGTGGCACACCGCCTCCACGAGTCGCTGTCGGCGCCCAAGGCGAGCGTGTTCGACACGCTGCCCAGCGCGCCGATGGGGCTGGACGACGGCAGCCTGCCGCTACACGCCTAGTCGCGCCAGCTGCGACTTCACCTTTTCCAGCGTCGCCGTGAAGTCGGCGATGCGCTTGCGTTCCTGCTCGATCACGGCGGGCGGCGCCTTGGCGACGAACGCCTCGTTGGCCAGCTTGCCGGTGGCCTTGGCCAGCTCGCCTGCCAGGCGCGTGGCTTCCTTAGCCAGGCGCGCCTTCTCGGCGGCCACGTCGATTTCCATGTAGAGGCACAGGCGCGCATCGCCCGCCACGGCCACGGGGGCCGCCTTGGCCGCGGCAGACCAGGAGGCCTCGTCGTCGAACACGCGTACTTCGGACAGGCGCGCCAGCGCCTGCAGCACCGGCGCGGCGTCGCGCATGAAGGCCTGGTCGCCCAGCACGAAAGCCGGCAGCCGGGTGCCCGGCGACACGTTCATCTCGCCGCGCAGGTTGCGGCAGGTGTCGACCACGGTCTTCAGGTGCGCCATCCACGCCTCGGCCGCTTCGTCGATGTTGGCCGGGTTGGAGGCGGGGTAGGGCGCGATGGCTACCGAGTTACCGGTCTTGCCCGCCACCGGCGCGACCTTCTGCCACAGCTCCTCGGTGATGAACGGGATGACGGGGTGGGCGAGCCGCAGCACCGCTTCGAGCACGCGGATCAGCGTGCGGCGCGTGCCGCGCTGCTGCGCCTCGTCACCCGCCTGCACCTGCACCTTGGCGATCTCGAGGTACCAGTCGCAGTACTCGTCCCACACGAACTGGTAGATCGCGTTCGCCACGTTGTCGAGGCGGTATTCGTCGAAGCCCTTGGCGACTTCGGCTTCCACGCGCTGCAGCAACGAGACGATCCAGCGGTCGGCGGCCGTCCGGGTGGCCGGGGCCGTCTCCGACAGGTCGAAGCCCTCGGTGTTCATCAGCACGAAGCGCGTGGCGTTCCAGAGCTTGTTGCAGAAGTTGCGGTAGCCCTCGCAGCGCTTGGTGTCGAAGTTGATGTTGCGCCCCAGCGTGGCGTAGCTCGCCATGGTGAAGCGCAGCGCGTCGGCGCCGTAGGCCGGCATACCTTCGGGGAATTCCTTCTCGGTGTTCTTGCGGATCACCGGGGCGGTCTCGGGCCGGCGCAGCCCGGTGGTGCGCTTGTCCAGCAGCGTGGCCAGGTCGATGCCGTCGATCAGGTCCACCGGGTCGAGCACGTTGCCTTCGGACTTGCTCATCTTCTTGCCGTGCGAGTCGCGCACCAGCCCGTGGATGTACACGTGCCGGAACGGCACCTGCCCCGTGAAGTGGGTGGTCATCATGATCATGCGGGCCACCCAGAAGAAGATGATGTCGTAGCCGGTGACCAGCACTGTCGACGGCAGGTACAGGTCCATGTCCTGCGTCTTCGCCGGCCAGCCCAGCGTGGAGAAGGGCACCAGCGCCGACGAGTACCAGGTGTCCAGCACGTCGGGGTCGCGCGTGAGCTGCCTGCCGGGGGCCTGCGCCTGTGCTTCCGCCTCGTCGCGCGCCACGTACACGTTGCCGGCCTCGTCGTACCACGCCGGGATCTGGTGGCCCCACCAGAGCTGGCGCGAGATGCACCAGTCCTGGATGTTGTCCATCCACTGGTTGTAGGTGTTGACCCAATTCTCCGGCACGAAGCGGACTTCGCCCGATGCGACCGCATCGATCGCCTTCTGCGCGATGGACTTGCCCGTGGGGTCCTGCTCGCTCACCTTCGTCGTGGCCACGAACCACTGGTCGGTGAGCATGGGCTCCACCACCTGGCCGGTGCGCGCGCAGCGCGGCACCACCAGCTTGTGCTTCTTGGTGTCTTCCAGCAGGCCCTGTGCCTGAAGGTCCGCCACCACCGCCTTGCGCGCGACGAAGCGGTCCATGCCGCGGTACTTCGCCGGCGCGTTCTCGTTGATCGACGCGTCGAGGTTCAGCACACCGATGATGGGCAAGCTGTGGCGCTGCCCTACCGCGTAGTCGTTGGCGTCGTGCGCCGGCGTGACCTTCACCACACCGGTGCCGAACTCGCGGTCGACGTAGTCGTCGGCGATCACCGGGATTTCGCGGTCGCAAAGCGGCAGCACCACCTTCTGGCCGATGAGGTGGCGGTAGCGCTCGTCTTCCGGGTGCACCATCACGGCTACGTCGCCCAGCATCGTTTCGGGCCGCGTGGTCGCCACCGTCAGGTGGCCCGCACCGCCGGCCAGCGGGTAGCGGATGTGCCAGAGGAAGCCGTCTTCCTCTTCGCTTTCCACTTCCAGGTCGCTCACCGCGGTCTTCAGCTCGGGGTCCCAGTTGACCAGCCGCTTGCCGCGGTAGACCAGGCCCTGCTGGTACAGCTGCACGAATGTCTCGGTGACGATCTTCGACAGCTTCTCGTCCATCGTGAAGTACTCGCGCGACCAGTCCACGGTGTCGCCCATGCGGCGCATCTGCGTGGTGATGGTGTTGCCGGACTGCACCTTCCATTCCCAGACCTTCTTCACGAAGGCCGGGCGGCCCAGGTCGTGGCGGCTCGTGCCCTGTTCCTGCAACTGGCGTTCCACGACGATCTGCGTCGCGATGCCCGCGTGGTCGGTGCCGGGCACCCAGGCCGTGTTGAAGCCGCGCATGCGGTGGTACCGCGTGAGGGCGTCCATGACGGTCTGGTTGAACGCGTGCCCCATGTGCAGCGTGCCGGTGACGTTGGGCGGCGGCAGCTGGATGGCGAACGGGGGCTCGCCCGCTTTCGGCTCGCCGGTGCCGCGCCAGCCGGCGCGGCCGTGGCCCTGCTGTTCCCACCACGGGCCCCAGCGGGCCTCGAGGGCGGCGGGTTCGAAGGATTTGGACAGGCTGTCCAGCCCAGGTTGTTGGCGGTCGTTACTCACCGGCCGATTTTACCGACGCGGCCTCCACGCACGCCTTGAGCGCCGCAATGTCCCCCACGCGATCGGCCAGCAGCAGGACCAGCCGTGCGTTGAACAGCTCCGACTCCTCGCGCGTGAGGCCCTGGTGGGCGTCCAGCAGCAGTTCGTAGAAGGTATCGGCATCGGGTTGCGAAAGGCTCATGAAACCCCCAGTGCACGGCCCACGCAGGCTACCAGCGAAGCGTCGACCGCTTCGCCGGTGGCGGCCAGGTACGAATCGGGCCGTAACAGCGCCCAGCTGTGGCCGAACACGTGGCAGGCAGCCTTCAGGTGGCCCTGCGGGTCGCGCACGTGCTCGACCGCGCCCGGCGTGTCGAGCGGCCCGGCGACCTGCACCGCCACCAGCGGTGCGGCCTGCGACAAGGTGCGCAACTGCTGCAGCGTGGCCCGCGGCGCGGCGCCGAAGAACAGCAGCAGCAGTCGGCCATCGGCCCAGCGCAGCAGGTTGTTGACCACGCCGGTGGAGCCGTCGGGCCATTGGAACGCCGCGTTCTGCACCGGCAGGCCCTGGCCGCCGGCGCACACGCTGGAGCGGCTGTAGGGGTTGGCCACGGCCATGCGCCCGGTGTTGATGAACTGCCGCGCGAAGGCCTGTTGCCGCGCAAGGCCGATGGCGGCCGTGCGGAAGAGCTTTTCGGCGGGGGTGGCCGGGCGCAGGAAGCGAGCCGTGCGATTGGTCACCAGCACGTTCTGTTCGGCCGCCTCGTGGCGCTCTTCGTCGTAGCTTTCCAGCAGGGCCGGCGCGGCGTGTCCCCGCAAGACGGCGGCGAGCTTCCAGGCCAGGTTGTCGGCGTCCGCGATGCCCGTGTTGCCGCCGCGTGCGCCGAAGGGGCTGACCACCTTGGCCGCATCGCCCATGAAGTACACGTGGCCGTGCCGCAGGCAGTCGACGCATTCGCTCTTGTAGGCATAGGGGCCCACCCACACCAGTTCGAGCCCGGCATCGTCGCCGAAGTGCCGCGCGAGGCGCTCGCGCACCACGTCGTCGCGGCTCACCTCGGCAGGGTCGCTGTCGGGCGCCATCTGGTAGTCCACGCGCCATACGTCGTCGGCCATCGGGTGCTGCCAGACCGCGCGGTTTTCGTTGAACGGCGCCTCGATCCAGGTGTGCCGCTCGGTCGCATGCGGCGCATGCGCGGCGAAGCGCACGTCGGCGATGCACCAGCGGTCGTCGCCCTTCTTCGCCGTGACCGAGGCGCCCACCCACTGGCGAAACGGCGTGTGCGAGCCGCTCGCGTCGACCACATGGGCCGCGCGGATGCGGTACGGCCCTCCGGGCGTCTCGATCGTGAGCGTGGCCGCTTCGCCGTCCTGCTCGCAGGCCACCACGCGGTTCTTCCAGCGCAGCTGCACGTGGCCCAGTTCGTGGATGCGCTCGACCAGGTAGCCCTCGATATAGAACTGCTGGATGTTGATGAAGGGCGGCTGCATCGACAGGCTGTAGCTGCCCTCGCGCCGCAGGTCGAAGGAATAGACCTCGTCGTCGCCGGCGAAGGTGCGCCCCACGCTCCACTGCATGCCCTTGGCCGCGATGCGGTCGTAGATGCCCAACCGGTGGAAGATCTCCAGCGACTTCTGCGTGTAGCAGATGCCGCGCGACGAAGCGCCCTTCACGCCGACGGTGTCGTCCTCGTCCAGCACCACCGCCTGCACGCCATAGCTGGCGAGCGCGCAGGCGAGCGTGAGCCCGCTGATGCCGGCGCCCACGATCACGATCGCGTGCTCGCCAGTCTGGCCGGCAGCAAGTTCGGGCGGCGCCTCGAACGGGTACTGCGGCAGTGCATAGCCGCTGCCGCGCGTGAACTGGTAGCCGTTGGTGAATGCCGTGTCGCGGTAGGCCGCCATCGCTACTTTTTCATGTACTCGGGGCGGTCGTTGCGCTTAGGCTTCAGCGGCTGGCTGGCCGTGCCCGCGGCGCGGTCGCGGCGCCACTGCAGCTTGCGCGCGTTCCATTCCGCCAGGCGCTCGTGGGCCGTGGTGCTTTCCGCGTGCATCTGCTCTTCGGTGGCGCGCTGCGCGGTGAGTTCCAGCCGAACGCCATTGGGGTCGAAGAAGTAGATGCTGTCGAAGATGTGGTGGTCGGTGATGCCGATCACCTCCACGCCGTGGGCCTCCAGCCGGGCCCTCATGTCCTGCAGCGCCTGCAGCGAATCCACACGGAACGAGATGTGGTTGACCCACTTCGGCGTGTTGGGCGACGGCTCGGCAGCTTCGTCGTCGCCCAGGTCGAAGAAGGCGATGAAGGAGCCGTCTTGCAGCCGGAAGAAGAAGTGCGTGTACGGGCAGTACTCGCCGGTGCTGGGCACATAGTCACTCTGGATGATGTGGTACAGCGGCAGGCCGAGGATATCCTCGTAGAAGTGGCGCGTTTCCTCGGCATCGCGCGCGCGGTAGGCGTAGTGGTGCAGCTGCCGGATGGCCGGGGCCGCCGGAAGTCGGTTAAGATTGTCAATCAACTGATCCATAGCGATAGTCATAAACAATTCATCTGATTGCCGCACCCTATTAGACGCCCCGTGCCGGGCGGAATACGCTAGGCGACTGCATTGTTTCATCGACCCAACCAGGAGAGAACCATGGCTACCCTGAAAGGCTCCAAGACGGAGGAAAACCTGAAGGCCGCGTTTGCCGGCGAATCGCAGGCCAACCGCCGCTACCTGTACTTCGCAAACAAGGCCGACGTGGAAGGCCAGAACGACGTGGCGGCGCTGTTCCGCTCCACCGCCGAAGGCGAGACCGGCCATGCGCACGGCCACCTGGAATGGCTGGAGCAGTGCGGCGACCCCGCCACCGGCCTGCCCATCGGCAGCACGCGCGACAACCTGAAGGCCGCGGTGGCCGGCGAGACGCACGAGTACACCGACATGTACCCGGGCATGGCCAAGACCGCGCGCGAAGAAGGCCACGACGAGATCGCCGACTGGTTCGAGACGCTGGCGAAGGCCGAGCGCTCGCATGCGAACCGCTATACCCGGGCGCTGAACGAACTGGCGGACTGAACGGCCGAACAGCCGGACGCAAAGGGGGCGCGTCCTTTGCGTCCGGCAATTTCCTAGCGAGCAGAACAACATGGCCGTACGCGAAGGCAGTCTCGAGGCGCCCACCCGCCACCCCATCGACTGGCAGGACCCGGAGTACTACGACGAGGCGAAGTGCTTCGCGGAGCTGGAACGAATCTTCGACATCTGCCACGGGTGCCGCCGCTGCGTGAACCTGTGCCAGTCGTTCCCCACGCTGTTCGACCTGGTCGACGAGGGCAAGAGCGGCGAGGTGGACGGCGTGGCCAAGCAGGACTACTGGAAGGTGGTCGACCACTGCTACCTGTGCGACCTGTGCTACATGACCAAGTGCCCGTACGTGCCGCCGCACGAATGGAACGTGGACTACCCGCACACCATGCTGCGCGCCAAGGCGATCAAGTTCAAGAAAGGCGGGGTCGACTTCGGCGCGAAGTTCCTCTCGTCCACCGACGTGCACGGCCAGTTCGCCGGCATCCCCATCGTGACGCAGGTGGCCAACGCGGTGAACCAGACGAAGCCGGCTCGCGCCGCTATGGAAAAGACACTGCACGTGGACCGCAACGCGTGGCTGCCGTCGCTGGCCACGCGCAAGTTCCGCAAGGCGGCCCCCGAAGCTGCCAGGCGCGAAGTGAAGAACGGCGAGCGCACGCCGGGCAAGGTTGCCATCTACTCGACCTGCTACGTCAACTACAACGAGCCCGGCATCGGGCTCGACCTGCTGAAGGTGCTGGACCACAACGAGATCCCGTACGAACTGGTCGAAAAGGAAAAGTGCTGCGGCATGCCCAAGCTGGAGCTGGGCGACCTGCAGTCGGTGGACGAGAACAAGCGCGCCAACATCCCCGTGCTGGCGAAGTACGCGCGCGAGGGCTGGGCCATCATCGCGCCGGTGCCCAGCTGCGTGCTGATGTTCAAGCAGGAAATCCCGCTCATGTACCCCGAGGACGCCGATGTGCAGGCGGTCAAGGAAGCGATGTGGGATCCCTTCGAGTACCTCGCGTCGCGCCGCCGTGACGGGCTGCTGAAGACCGACTTCCCGCAGCCGCTGGGCAAGGTGAGCTATCACGTGCCCTGCCACCAGCGCGTGCAGAACATCGGCAGGAAAACCGAAGAGGTGCTGAAGATGGTGCCCGGCACGACCGTGCACACCAACGAGCGCTGCTCGGGCCACGCCGGCACCTACGGCGTCAAGCTGGGCACGCACGCAGCGGCCATGAAGATCGGCAAGCCGCTGGTCAAGCGCATGGCCGAGCACCCTGCGGGCGGCGCGCCCGACTACGTGAGTTCCGACTGCGCGCTGGCCGGCCACCACATCGAGCAGGGCTTCGAAGTCAACGCACTGGGCACGCCGAAGGTGGAGCACCCGCTGACGCTGGTGCGCATTGCGTATGGATTGACATGAAGACCACCGGAAAGATCACGCCCGACACGCTGATGTCGCTGGAGGCATACAGCAAGTGGCGCAAGGCGCACAAGCCCGAGGTCATGGCGCACCGCAAGCTGCGCAGCGTGGCGCTGGGCGAACACATCACCGTGCAGTTCGAAAGCGAGCTCACGATGCGCTACCAGATCCAGGAGATGCTGCGCATCGAGAAGATCTTCGAGGAAGAGGCGATCCAGGACGAGATCGACTCCTACGCGCCCATGGTCCCGGATGGCAGCAACTGGAAGGCCACGCTGATGATCGAGTACCCCGACGTCAACGAGCGCAAGCGCGAGCTGTCGCGCCTGATCGGGGTGGAAGACCGCATGTTCGTCGAGGTCGAAGGGCATGCGCGCGTGTATCCGATAGCCGACGAGGACCTGGAGCGCGAGAACGACGAGAAGACCTCGGCGGTGCACTTCCTGCGCTTCGAGCTGTCGCCCGCGATGTGCGCGGCCGTGAAGGCGGGGGCGGGCGTGAAGCTGGGGTGCGACCACACCAACTATCCGGCGCATGTGTCGGTTGGTGCCGAGACGCTGGCTTCGCTGGCTAGTGATTTGAGGTGAGGGGCGGGACCGGCGCGAACAGGTCCACCCGGTCCGTGATGATCCCGTCCGTGCCCAGCGCCACGAGCCGCTGCGCCGCCCACTCGTCATTCACCGTATAGCTCAGGCACCGCATCCCCGCGCCGTGCACCTGCTTCACCAGCCCTTCGTCCCACAGCGCGTGGTTGCACACCACGGCCACGCACTGCAGTTGCTGCGCATAGCCGAACCAGCCCTCCCACAGCGTGTCCACCAGCAGCCCGCGCGGCAGGGCGGGTGCCGCCAGCATCGCGGCATGCAGGGACTCGGGCCGAAACGACGTGAGCAAGGGAGGCACGGGCTGCAGGGCCCACAGGCGCTGCGCGTGCTCGGCCACCACCTTGCCGGTTTCCGCCTCGTCCCCCGGCGTCGGCTTGATCTCGATGTTCAGGAAGAAGCCATTGGAGACGCAGTAGCGCGCAATGCCTTCCAGCGTGGGCAAGGGCTCGCCCACATAAGCGCGCGAATGCCAGCTCCCCGCGTCCAGCTTCGCCAGTTCGCCCCACGGCAGGTCGGCCGCCGTGCCGTGCCCGCTGCTCGTGCGCTCGAGCGTCGCGTCGTGCAGCAGGAAGGGCACGCCGTCGGCCGACAGTTTCACGTCGCATTCGAACATGCGGTAGCCGTGCTGCGCGCCGACACGAAAGGCGGCCAGCGTGTTCTCGGGCGCCAGCTTGCCCGCGCCGCGATGCGCCACCCATCGCGGGTACGGCCACATGCTCACAGCCGCTTGCCGGTCAGCGCGTCAAAGGCGTGCAGGCGGTCCTCGCGCGGCTTCACGCGGATCACGGCGTCGGGCGCCGGCGCGGCCTGGCCCTCCTCGGTGCGCACGATCACCTGCTCGTCGCCCAGCCGGCCGTAGACCAGCCGTTCGGCGCCCAGCAATTCCACGGTCTCCACGCGCACTTCCCAGCCGTCGCTGCCGATGTCCATGTGTTCCGGCCGGATGCCGGTGATGGTGCCCGGCTTGCCGCCCGGCGCGTTCTTCAGCAGGTTCATCGGCGGCGAGCCGATGAAGGAGGCCACGAACGTCGTGGCCGGCGTGTGGTAGACCTCCTCGGGCGTGCCGAACTGCTCCATGTTGCCCGCGTTCATCACCATCATGCGCTGCGCCAGCGTCATCGCCTCCACCTGGTCGTGCGTGACGAAGAGCGACGTGATGCCGAGTTCGCGGTGCAGCTTCTGGATCTCGATGCGGGTCTGCGCGCGCAGCTTGGCGTCCAGGTTCGACAGCGGCTCGTCGAACAGGAACACCTGCGGCTGCCGCACGATGGCGCGGCCCATCGCCACGCGCTGGCGCTGGCCGCCCGACAGTTCGCGCGGCTTGCGCGCGAGCAGGTGGCCCAGCTCCAGGATGCCGGCCGCCTTGTCCACGCGGGCCTTGATCTCGTCGACCGGCATCTTCTTGATCTTCAGCCCGTACGCCATGTTCTCGAACACGCTCATGTGCGGGTACAGCGCGTAGTTCTGGAACACCATGGCGATGTCGCGCTCGGCCGGCTCGAGCTTGTTGACCACCCGCGCACCGATGGATATCTCGCCGCCGCTGATCTCCTCGAGCCCGGCCACCATGCGCAGCAGGGTGGACTTGCCGCATCCCGAGGGACCGACGATGACGATGAACTCGCGGTCGGCGACGTCGGCGCTCACGCCGTGGATCACCTGCAGCTCGTGCTTGCCCTTGCCGTACTTCTTGATGACGTTCCTGAGCGAGATGGCAGCCATTACTTTTCCGTGTCCACGAGGCCCTTGACGAACCACTTCTGCATGAGGATGACGACGATGGCCGGCGGCAGCATCGCCAGGATGGCCGTGGCCATCACCACGTTCCATTCGATGTAGACCTCGCCGAAGATCAGCCGCTTGATGCCCATGACGATGGGGTACATGGTCTCGTCGGTGGTCACCAGCAGCGGCCACAGGTACTGGTTCCAGCCGTAGATGAACTGGATGACGAAGAGCGCCGCCATCGACGTCTTCGACAGCGGCAGCAGCACGTCCTTGAAAAAGCGCATCGGCCCCGCGCCGTCCATGCGCGCCGCCTCCACCAGTTCGTCGGGAATCGTCAGGAAGAACTGGCGGAACAGGAAGGTGGCCGTGGCCGAGGCGATCAGCGGCACCGTCAGCCCGCTCATCGTGTTGAGCATCTTCAGGTCCGAAATCACCTGGTAGGTGGGCACGATGCGCACTTCCACCGGCAGCATCAGCGTGACGAACACCATCCAGAAGACGATGGTCTTGGCCGGGAAGCGGAAGTACACGATGGCGAAGGCCGACAGCAGCGAGATGGCGATCTTGCCGATGGCGATGATCAGCGCGCTCGCCAGGCTGATGCCCATCATGGGCAGCGCCGGCGCCACGGTGGCACCCGCCTCGGTCTTGCCGCCGAACAGGGCGAAGCGGTAGCTCTCGACGATGTTGCTGCCGGGCAGCAGCGAGATCGGGTTGGCGGAGGATATCTGCTGCGCCGTCTGCGTGGAGCCGATGAAGGTGACGTAGATCGGGAAGAAGACCAGCACCACGCCGATCGCGAGGATCAGGTGGGTGAAGAAGTCGAGGATGGGTGTGCGCTGGACCATGCTAGTAATGCACTTTCTTCTCGACGAAGCGGAACTGGAACACGGTGAGGGCGCCGACGATGAGCATCAGCACGACCGACTGCGCGGCCGAGCCGTTGATGTCGAGTGCCTTGAAGCCGTCGTAGTAGACCTTGTAGACCAGGATCGCGGTTTCCTTGCCGGGCCCGCCGTGCGTGGCAGCGTCGACGATGGCGAAGGTCTCGAAGAACGCGTAGATGATATTGATCACCAGCAGGAAGAACGTGGTGGGGGACAGCAGCGGGAACACGATGGTCCAGAAGCGCTTCCACGGCCCCGCGCCGTCGATGGTGGCCGCCTCGATCAGCGAGTGCGGGATCGATTGCAGGCCCGCGAGGAAGAACAGGAAGTTGTACGACAGGTGCTTCCAGATGGCGGCCACCACGATCAGCGCCATGGCATGGTTGGCGTTGAGCAGGTGGTTCCACTCGTAGCCCATCTCGATCAGCGCGTAGCGGATCACGCCGTAGGGCGACGCGAACATCATCAGCCACAGCACCCCGGCCACCACCGGTGCCACGGCATACGGCCAGATCAGCAGGGTCTTGTAGATGCCGGCCGCGCGGATCACCCGGTTGGCCAGCACCGCCAGCAGCAGCGAGATCGCCAGGCCGCCGACGGACACCAGCACCGAGAAGATCGCCGTGGTCTTGAACGACTCGAGGTAGCTGGGGTCGTCGATCAGCCGCTGGAAGTTGGCGAACCCGACGAATTCGCTGCTGGAGCCGAAAGCGTCCTGCTGCAGCACGCTCTGGTACAGCGCCTGCCAGGCCGGCCAGAAGAAGAACACCAGGATGATGGCCATCTGGGGTGCGATCAGCACCCAGGGCAGCCACGCCGACTTGAAGAGAACCCTCTTTTCCATAACGGACGATAACAAGGCCCCTTGCGGGGCCTTGTCCTTCGGCTTGTTGTGTCCCCAGTCTAGCTCTTATTTGCCTTCTGGAAGCGCTCCAGCTGCTCGTTGCCGCGCTTGACGGCCGCGTCCAGCGCCTCCTTCGGCTGCTTGGCGCCGCGCCAGACGCCCTCCAGTTCCTCGTCGATGATGGTGCGGATCTGCACGAAATTGCCCAGGCGCACGCCCCGCGACTTGTCGGTGGTCTTGCGCACCATCTGGTTGACCGACACGTCGTAGCCGGGATTCTGCTTGTAGAAGCCGGACTTGTCGGTGAGCTCGAACGAGGCCTTGGTCACGGGCAGGTAGCCGGTGCGCTGGTGGCTCTTGGCCGCCACTTCCGGCTGCGACAGGAAGTTGAAGAAGTGGGCCACGCCCTTGTACTCCTCGGGCTTCTTGCCGGCCATCACCCACAGGCTGGCGCCGCCGATCACGGTGTTCTGCGGGGCGCCCGGGTGGTCCGGGTAGTAGGGCAGGGTGCCGATGCCCGCGGCGAACTTGCTGTTGCGCTTGACGCTGCCCGAGAGCGCCGACGAGCCGGTGACCATGGCGCACTCGCCCGACACGAAGGTGGCGTCGGCGGCGTTGTTGCGCCCCTTGTAGACGAACAGGCCGCTCTTGGCCATGTTGGCCAGGTTCTCGATGTGGCGCACGTGCAGCGGGCTGTTGAACGCCAGCCGCGTGTCGGTGCCGCCGAAACCGTTGTTCTTGGTGGCGTACAGCACGTTGTGCCAGGCCGAGAAGCTTTCCAGCTGGGTCCAGCTGATCCAGCTGGTGGTGAAGGGGCACTTGTGGCCGGACGCCTTGAGCTTGGCCGCGGTCAGCGCCACTTCGGGCCAGGTGGTGGGCGGCTTCTCCGGGTCGAGCCCGGCCGCCTTGAAGGCGTCCTTGTTGTAGTGGAACACCGGCGTGGAGCTGTTGAACGGGAAGCTCAGCATCTGGCCGTTGGGCGCCGTATAGTAGCCCGACACAGCCGGCACGTAGACGCTGGGGTCGAACTTCAGGCCGGCCTTGCTCATGACTTCGGCCACCGGCACGATCGCGCCCTTGGACGCCATCATCGTGGCCGTGCCCACCTCGAACACCTGCAGGATGTGGGGCGCGTTACCGGCGCGGAAGGCCGCGATGGCAGCCGTCATGGACTCGTCGTAGCTGCCCTTGAAAGTGGGCACGATCTTGTACTCCTTCTGGCTCGCGTTGAACTCCTTGGCCAGGTCGTTCACCCACTCCCCGAGGGCGCCGCCCATGGAATGCCACCACTGGACTTCGGTCTGCGCCATGGCGGGGGCTGTGAAGAACGCCGCCAGTGCGAGCGCGGAAAGCTTGAGTTTCATCGTGACTCCTTATGGGAATTCGGAAATGTAAACAACGGATGTGACGGCGATTAGACCCAAGGCCGCTGCCGCGCATAAGCGGGTTTCCCTTAGGGACAACGGTTCTTGCTGCGCTGCGGTAACATCTCCGTTCAGCCGCAGCTGCATCCGTTTGGCTGACATCCCCTCACGATGAACGCCCCCACCACGCTCAACCAACTCCTGTCGGCCGCCGACGACGACGCGCCACGGCTGCGCGAGATCCCGTACAACTACACCTCGTTCTCGGACCGCGAGATCGCGATCCGCCTGCTCGGCCCGCGCGCGTGGGGTATCCTGAACCAGCTGCGCGAAGAGAGGCGCACGGGCCGCTCGGCCCGCATGCTGTACGAGGTGCTGGGCGACATCTGGGTGGTGCAGCGCAATCCCTACCTGCAGGACGACCTGCTCGACAACCCGAAGCGCCGCCGGCTGCTGGTGGAGGCCATGCAGCACCGGCTGGCCGAGGTCCAGAAGAGGCGCACGCCCGAAGCCGACGCGCAGCGTGACGCACTGGTGGGCGACCTGCTCGAGGCGGCCCGGGTCGCGGTGCGCAACTTCGACTCGGCCTTCACCGAGACCGCCGAACTGCGCGCGCGCACGCTGCGCCAGCTGAAACGCTGCACTGCCAAGGACAACATCAAGTTCGACGGCCTGTCGCGCGTGTCGCACGTGACCGACGCGACCGACTGGCGGGTCGAGTATCCCTTCGTGGTGCTCACGCCCGACACCGAAGCCGAGATGGCCGGCCTGGTGAAGGGCTGCATCGAGCTGGGCCTCACCATCATCCCGCGCGGCGGCGGCACCGGCTACACCGGCGGCGCGGTGCCGCTCACGTGGAAAAGCGCAGTCATCAACACCGAGAAGCTCGAGGCAATGACCGAGGTGGAGATGCGCAACATCCCCGGCCATGCCGAGCCGGTGGCGACCGTCTGGACCGAGGCCGGCGTCGTCACGCAGCGCGTGGCGGACGCGGCCGAGCGCGCGGGCTATGTGTTTGCTGTCGACCCGACCTCGGCCGAGGCCTCCTGCATCGGCGGCAACGTCGCCATGAACGCAGGCGGCAAGAAGGCCGTGCTGTGGGGCACCGCGCTGGACAACCTGGTGTCGTGGCGCATGGTGACGCCGCAGGCACAGTGGCTGGAAGTGACGCGGCTGGACCACAACCTGGGCAAGATCCACGACGCGAGCGTGGCGTCCTTCGAGCTGCGCTACTTCGAGGCCGACGGCAAGACCGCGGTGCGCACCGAAAAGCTGGAGATCCCGGGCCCGGCCTTCCGCAAGGAGGGACTCGGCAAGGACGTCACCGACAAGTTCCTGTCGGGCCTGCCGGGCATCCAGAAGGAAGGCTGCGACGGCCTGATCACCTCGGCGCGCTGGGTGGTGCACCGCATGCCGGCGCACACCCGGACGGTCTGCCTGGAGTTCTTCGGCAACGCGCGCGACGCCGTGCCCAGCATCGTCGAAATCAAGGACTTCATGTTCGCCGAGCAGGGCCGCAGCGGGACCGTGCTGGCCGGGCTGGAGCACCTGGACGACCGCTACCTGAAGGCGGTGGGCTACGCCACCAAGTCCAAGCGAGCGGGCTTGCCCAAGATGGTGCTGGTGGGCGACATCGCCGGCGACGACCCCGACGCGGTCGCGCGCGCGACGTCGGAAGTGGTGCGGCTCGCCAACTCGCGCAGCGGCGAAGGCTTCATCGCCATCAACCCCGAGGCGCGCAAGAAATTCTGGCTGGACCGCAAGCGCACGGCGGCCATCAGCAAGCACACCAACGCCTTCAAGATCAACGAAGACGTGGTGATCCCGCTGCCGCGCATGGCCGAGTACACCGACGGCATCGAGCGCATCAACATCGAGCTGAGCCTGGCCAACAAGATCCGGCTGGCCGACGAGCTGGAGGCCTTCTTCGCGCGCGGCAACCTGCCGCTGGGCCGCGGCGACGACGCGCTCGAGATCGCCTCGGCCGAGCTGCTGGAAGACCGCGTGGCGCAGGCGCTGGCGGTCGTGCGCGAAGTGCGCGAACAGTGGCGGGGCTGGCTGCGCGAGGTCGACACGCTGTTCCCGCAACTGCAGGACCACACGCTGCGTGCGAGCTGGAAGGCGCAGATCCGCGCGCCGCTCATGCAGGTCTTCGCGGGCAATGCCTTCGCCCCGGTGCTGTCCGAGGTGAACGCCATCCACAAGCGCGTGCTGAAGGGCCGGGTGTGGGTGGCGCTGCACATGCACGCCGGCGACGGCAACGTGCACACCAACATCCCGGTCAACAGCGACGACTACGAGATGCTGCAGACCGCGCACGAGGCGGTCAAGCGCATCATGGTGCTGGCGCGCTCGCTCAACGGCGTCATTTCGGGCGAGCACGGCATCGGCATCACCAAGCTGGAGTTCCTGACCGACGAGGAACTGAAGCCCTTTGCCGACTACAAGCAGCAGGTCGACCCCGAGGGCCGCTTCAACAAGGGCAAGCTGCTGCGGAAATCGGAAGCGCTCGCGAGTGCGAGCGCGGTGGCTCCGGCCGACTCGGCGACATCGGTGTATGCCGACCTGACCAACGCGTACACGCCCTCGTTCGGCCTGATGGGCCACGAGTCGCTGATCATGCAGCAGTCGGACATCGGCGCCATCGCCGACAGCGTGAAGGACTGCCTGCGCTGCGGCAAGTGCAAGCCGGCGTGCGCGACGCACGTGCCCCGTGCCAACCTGCTGTACAGCCCGCGCAACAAGATCCTGGCCACCTCGCTGCTGGTCGAGGCCTTCCTGTACGAGGAGCAGACGCGCCGCGGCGTGTCGATCAAGCACTGGGAGGAGTTCGAGGACGTCTCGGACCACTGCACGGTGTGCCACAAGTGCGCCAGCCCGTGCCCCGTCAAGATCGATTTCGGCGACGTGTCGATGAACATGCGCAACCTGCTGCGCAAGATGGGCAAGAAGTCGTTCCGGCCCGCCAACGCCCTGGCCATGTTCATGCTCAACGCCACCAACCCGCAGACCATCAAGCTGCTGCGCGCCGGCATGGTGGGCCTGGGCTTCAAGGCGCAGCGCCTGGGCAACACGCTGCTGCGCGGCTTCGCCCACTTCCAGGTGCAGCGGCCGCCCGCCACGCACGACCGCGCTCCCATCAAGGAGCAGGTGATCCATTTCATCAACAAGAAGCTGCCGGGCGGCCTGCCCAAGCGCACGGCGCGCGCACTGCTGGACATCGAGGACAAGGACTACGTCCCCATCATCCGCAACCCGAAGGCCACCACGGCGGAAACCGAGGCGGTGTTCTACTTTCCGGGCTGCGGCTCCGAGCGCCTGTTCTCGCAGGTCGGGCTGGCGACGCAGGCGATGCTGTGGCACACCGGCGTGCAGACGGTGCTGCCGCCGGGCTACCTGTGCTGCGGCTACCCGCAGCGCGGCTCGGGCCAGTACGACAAGGCCGAGAAGATCATCACCGACAACCGGGTGCTGTTCCACCGCGTGGCCAACACGCTGAACTACCTGGACATCAAGACGGTCGTCGTGTCCTGCGGCACCTGCTACGACCAGCTCCAGGGCTACGAGTTCGACCAGATCTTCCCCGGCTCGCGCATCGTCGACATCCACGAGTACCTGCTGGAAAAGGGCGTGAAGCTCGAGAACGCCGGCGCCTACCTGTACCACGACCCTTGCCACACGCCCATGAAGCTGCAGGAGCCGATGGAGACGGTGAAGGCCCTGGTCGGCGACAAGGTGCGCAAGGCCGACCGCTGCTGCGGCGAGTCTGGCACCTTCGGCGTGTCGCGCCCCGACATCGCCACGCAGGTGCGCTTCCGCAAGGAGGAAGAACTGCGCAAGGACGAAGCCGCGCTGCGCGAGTCGGGCGCCGTGGGCCCGAAGGAAGACATCAAGATCCTGACCAGCTGCCCGAGCTGCCTGCAGGGCCTGACGCGCTACAACCACGACCTGCGCAACGGCCTGCTGGAGGCCGACTACATCGTGGTCGAAATGGCCCGCAAGATACTGGGAGAGAACTGGATGCCCGAGTACGTGGCCGCGGCCAACCAGGGCGGCATCGAAAGGGTGCTGGTGTGAGCCGTGAGGCGGGCTGCCCGCTGTGCGAGGCCGACGGCGGCGTGGTCATCGCCCGCACGCCGTCGTACCGCATCGTGCGGGCCGACGAACCCGGCTTTCCCGGCTTCTACCGCGTCGTCTGGAACGACCACGTGCGCGAGTTCACCGACCTCGACGGGGCCGGCCGGGCCCTTTGCATGCAGGCGGTGGTGGAGGTGGAAACCCTGATACGGCGGCACCTGCAGCCCACCAAGGTGAACGTGGCGAGCTTGGGCAACATGGTGGCGCACCTGCACTGGCACGTGATCGCCCGCTACGACTGGGACAGCCACTTTCCGGGGGCGGTGTGGGCGGCGCAGCAGCGCACCACCGACCCGGCGCGGCTGCAGGCGTTGCTGCCGCACCGCGACGCCCTCGAAGCCGAACTTGGCAAACCAGCTCGGCCGGCCTGAAAATCGGACGTGAGCGTGAAATCCGCACGCGCGCGCATGCGCTGCCCCGTGCTGCGCATGGCCGCTTGCGGCGCGACCGTGTATAACGCACCAACGGCCCAGACGTAACCAGAGGAAGGACCGGCTCGGAGGAATGAAGCGAATGCCTGCCCCCCCAACCCGAACATCCCGGCTGCTGGCGCTCGTTGCCGGGCTGGGCCTGCTGCTTGCGGCCGCGGCCCCGTTGCAGGCACAGACCGTGGCGGGCGAGGTCGAGTTCTCCCGCGGCGTCGGCTTCGCCCAGACCCCGGGGCAGACCGCGCGCACGCTGGGCAAGGGCCTGCCGCTGCGTGAAGGCGACCGCCTCACCACCTCCGAAGGCGCTTCCGCCATCGTCAAGCTGGCCGACGGCACGCGCATGACCGTGCGGCCGAATTCCGAGGTCGTCCTTTCGCAGTACCAGTTCAAGGAAAACGCGCCCGACAACGGCATGCTGATGCAGCTGGTACGCGGCGGCTTCCGGGCCGTCACGGGCCTCATCTCCAAGGGCGGGCCCAACGCGGCGCGCGTGCAGACCAACACCGCCACCATCGGCATCCGCGGCACCGACTTCGACGCGCGGGTCTGCCGCGGCGACTGCGCCACCGAGTCGCAGCGCATCGCCGACGCCGCCCGGCCGAACACCGTGCTGGCCAGCGCCAAGATCGTGCTGGGCCAGGGCGAAATCACTGCCACCGGCCCCTCCGGCGAACGCCGCCGGCTGGTCGACGGCGGCAGCGTGTACCCCGGCGACGTGGTCGAAACCGGCGCGGGCAGCAGCGCCGTGCTGGCTTTCCGCGACGAAAGCCGGGTCACGCTGGGCGCGCGCACGCGCTTCCGTGTCGACAACTTCGTCTATGACGACAAGAACGCGGGCGAAGGCCGCTTCCTCGCCTCCATCCTGCGCGGCTCGGTCCGTGCGCTCACGGGCCTGATCGCCCGCACCAACAACCGCAACGTCGGCTTCAGCACGGCCACGGCCACCATCGGCATCCGCGGTACCGGCTTCGACGCCACGTGTGACGATGCCGGCTCGTGCAACCTGTGGACCTGGCTGGGCACGATCACGGTCACCCCGCAGGGCCAGACGGCGCTGCAGGTGCTGCAGTCGGGCCAGGGCCTGTTCATCTCGCCCACGCAGATCCTGCCCATCACCAACCAGCCCGCCATCGACGGACCGCGCCCGGACGGCGTGACGGTGCCGCCGGGCCTGTTCGGCCACACGCAAGTGACCGACGCCGACCAGGGCCTGTTCGTGTACGTGCGCGACGGCCAGCTGGTGGTGGAACAGGCCGGCGTGCTGCTGCACCTGGGCCGGGGCGAGGCCGGCTTTGCGGGCGACGCCGGCGTCGGGCGGCCGACTTTCATCCCGAAGTTCATCGACTTCGACAAGCTGCCGTCGCCGACCTCGAAGAACCCCTTGCTCGTTTCGGTGCTGAGTGACGCGCAGATCCAGCAGCGCCGGCAGTGCAACTAAGCGACACGGGCCGCGCACGCGGCAGTGACAAGAAGTTAGGCCCGGTGAGAGAATTTGCGTAACGTCGTACGCACCCAGAGGGCGAAAACAGGATGGACAAGAACTTGAAGGCCGCCGTGCTCGCGGTTGCAGGGCTGGCGGCGGCCGGTGCGGCAACGGCCCAGACGCCCCCCAACCGCCCGTCGAGCGGGGTGCCGGCCATGTCGGCCCCGGCGGCTTCGCCCGTCTTCACGATCCGCGGCTTCAAGGTGACCGGCGACAACCCGCTGGACTCCGGCGAGACGGCGCGCATCCTGGCCCCGTTCCTGCGGGCCAATGCCACCATCGAAACGCTGCAGCAGGCCACCGCCGCGCTTGAAGCCGAGTTGCGCCGCCGCGGTTTCGGCCTGCACCGCGTGGCGCTGCCGCCGCAGGAAGTAGGCGATACCGTCACGCTGAACATCGTCACCTTCGTGGTCGACAAGGTCACCATCGAAGGGCGGCAGGTCTACAGCGAAGCCAACATCCGCCGCAGCCTGCCCGAGCTGCAGGAACGCCGCACGCCCAACTTCCGGCGGCTGGCGGTGCAGACCGCGATCGCCAACGAAAACCCCAACAAGCAGATCCAGGTAGGCATCCGCGAGTCGGACGAGCCGGACAAGATCAACGCCAACATCCAGGTGAAGGAGCAGCGCCCCTGGACGCTCGCTATGTCGCTGTCCAACGCCGGCACCGCCGCGTCGGGGCACGACCGCTTCACCATCTCGGGCGGCCACACCAACCTGTTCGATGCGGACCACCAGTTCACGGCCGCCTACACCACGTCGTTCGAGAAGATGGACGACGTGAAGCAGCTGGGCCTGTCGTACCGGGTGCCGCTGTACCTGCAGGGCGGGGTGATCGGCGCGAGCTACACGCGCTCCGACGTGGTCGGCAACTTCGGCGCCTTCAGCAGCACCGGCGCGGGCCACACATTCGGCGTGAACTACACGCACTACCTCGAGCCCGAGGGCGGGCGGCGCAGCTACGTCACCGCCGGCTTCGACGACAAGGTGTTCAACGCCGCCAAGATCAACGACGTGGTGGTGCCCGGCACGCTCGACCGGCGCAGCCGCCCCATTTCGCTCGGCTACACGGCGCGCACCGAAAGCGACACCGCGGTGTGGGGCTACAGCGTGGACTTCGCCTGGAACACGGGCAGCGGCAGCGGCAACGACCTGGTCGCCTACCAGAGCGAAGACCCGCGCATCGACACCGTGCACTGGAAGGCCATCCACGGCGGCTTCAACTACCTGGCGCCGGTCGGCTCCGCCCCCAACCCCTGGACCTGGGGCACGCGCCTCGCTTACCAGTACAGCCCCGACGTGCTGCTGTCGGGCGAACAGTTCGGCCTGGGCGGCCTCAGTTCGGTGCGCGGCACCTCGATCGACCGGCCGATTTCGGGCGACAAGGGCCTCTCCGCCACCTTCGAAGTGACCACCCCCGAGTTCGCCGAAGGCTTCCGGGGCCTCGCCTTCATCGACGCCGGCTGGCTCGGCAACAACAGCCCGAACGCCGTGCGGCCGTCGTCCGACAGCATCGCCAGCGTCGGGCTCGGGCTGCGCTTTGCCAAGGGCAACTTCCTGGCATCGGCCGACTATGGCCGCATCGTCGCGGGCAGCAAGGTCTCCACTGCCGCCAATGCGGCAGCGCCCAAGAAGGGTGACGACAAGTTCTACGTGAACCTGTCCATTCGCTTCTGACGGCGGCGGATTGCGCGGCTGCGCCGCTCCGATTCCGCCCTACGCCCTACACTCGGGGGCATGGCAGGCCTCACTCGCGAATCGCCGCATCCCGAATCCCTCACCGTGCACGGCGGCTCGCGCGTGCTCGAAATCGGTTTTTCCGACGGGCAGCACTTCCGCATCCCCTTCGAGCTGATGCGCGTGTATTCGCCTTCGGCTGAAGTGCAGGGCCACGGCCCGGGCCAGGAGGTGCTGCAGACCGGCAAGCGCGACGTGTCCGTGCTCGAGCTCGAGCCGGTAGGCAACTACGGCGTCAAGCCGGTGTTTTCCGACGGGCACGACACGGGCATCTTCTCGTGGGACTACCTGTACCACCTGGGCTCGAAGCAGGTCGAGCTGTGGGCCGAGTACGAACGCCGGCTGGCCGAGGCGGGCGTCGACCGCGATGCGCCCATGGCAGGCAAGGGCGGCGGCCATGCGTGCGGGAGCCACTGATGAGCAAGACGCACTTCGGCTTCGAATCGGTCGACGAGCGCGACAAGGCGCGCAAGGTGCGCGGCGTGTTCGACTCGGTCGCGCCCCGCTACGACCTGATGAACGACCTGATGTCGATGGGGATGCACCGGGCGTGGAAGGCCTACACGCTGATGGTGGCCAACCCGCAGCCGGGCGGCCGCGTGCTCGACCTGGCAGGCGGCACGGGCGACCTGGCGCGCGCATTCGCCAAGCGGGTCGGCGCTACCGGCACGGTCGTGCACACCGACATCAACGAAGCCATGCTCAAGACCGGCCGCGACCGCTTGCTCGACAGCGGCCTCGTGCTGCCCACGGTCGTGTGCGACGCCGAGAAGCTGCCCTTTGCCGACGACAGCTTCGACTTCGTCACGGTCGGGTTCGGCCTGCGCAACATGACGCACAAGGACCGCGCCTTGGCCGAGATGAACCGGGTGTTGCGTCCGGGCGCCAAATTGCTCGTGCTGGAGTTTTCCCGCGTGGCGCAGCCGCTCGCAAAAGCGTATGAGTGGTATTCGTTCCAGGTGCTTCCGCGGTTGGGGCGGCTGGTGGCGGGCGACGAAGACAGCTACCGCTACCTGGCCGAATCGATCCGCATGCACCCGGCGCAGGAAGAACTCAAGGCCCTGATGAAGGGGGTCGGGTTCGGGCATGTGGACTACCACAACCTGACCGGTGGCGTGGTGGCCCTGCATGTCGGGATCAAGTGCTAGGGGCGCCTTGCGCCCCGCGGGAGTGCAAGATGAAGCTCTGGACATTCTTACTTGCTGCGCTGCTGGCGGCCGCCAGTGTCGACGCCGACGCCGCGCGCCGCCTGGGCGGCGGGCAATCGACCGGGCGCCAGTCCTCCAACGTCACGCAGCGTGAAGCGGGCACTGCCCCTACGCAGGCTGCACCCGCGCAGCAAACCCAGCGCAGCGCGGCACCACCCGCCGCAGCGGCGCCGCCTGCGCGCAGCGGCTTCGGCGGCATGCTGGCCGGCCTGGCCGCTGGCCTGGGCCTGGCCTGGCTGGCCCACACGCTCGGATTCGGCGAAGCCTTCGCCACCATCCTGATGGTGGCGCTGCTGGCGCTGCTGGTCATGGGCGTCATCGGCTTCGTGATGCGATCGCGCCGCTCGTCCCCGGCGGCGCCCGGCGGCTACGCCTTCCAGGCGGCCGGCCACACGCCGGACGCACCGATCCCGCCGCGTCAGTACAACCCAGACAAGGTCGGCAACGACGCTTCCGCGCGCCCGTGGGAGCGCGCGAGCATGGCCTTCGAGCCGGCGAAGGTGGCCCAGCACCAGCCGGGCGGCCTGGGCATAGGCTCGGCCCTGGCCGGCCCGCAGGGCTGGAGCGTGCCCGCCGGTTTCGACACCGAAGGCTTCCTGAAGGCGGCCAAGGCCAACTTCGTGACGCTGCAGGAAGCCTGGGACCGCGGCGACGTAGCGACGCTGCGTTCGATGATGACCGACGAAATGCTCACCGGAATCCGGCGCCAGCTGGCCGAGCGCGAGGCGCAGCCCGCGGGCTACCGCACCGAAGTGGTCATGCTGGAGGCTCAGCTCCTGGGCATCGAGGAACTCGCCGGCGAGTACATGGCCAGCGTGGAGTTCTCCGGCATGATCCGCGAGGAGCCCTCGTCGGGGCCGGCGCCGTTCCGCGAAGTGTGGAACATGACCAAACCGCGCAGCGGCGCGAGCGGCTGGCTGGTGGCAGGGGTGCAGGCGCTCCAGTAGTCAATAATCAGGGGACTATGGCCACACCGTCCCCTGACACCTCCTCCTTCCTCGACAAGCTGGCGCAGGCGTTGCAGCCGCCCCAATGGGTGGTGGACGAAGTCCAGCGCCGGCTGGTGCTCACGCTCAACCACGTGCTGCAGCAGGAGCCCGAGGCGCAGGCGCGGCTGAAGCGGCAGGCCGGGCGCCTGGTGGAGGCGCACTGGCGCCACTTCAGCGTGCGCGTGCAGGCCACGCCCGCCGGCCTGCTGGAACTGGGCTCGGCCACGGCACAGCCCGACCTGAGGCTCACGCTGACCGAGGACTCGCCGTTCGCGCTGGCGCAGGCCGCCGTGCGCGGGGACAAGCCGCCGGTGCGCATCGCCGGCGACGTGCAGCTGGCGGCCGAAGTGCAGTGGCTGGTGGACCATGTGCGCTGGGACATCGAAGAGGACCTTTCGCGCGTGATCGGCGACGCGCCCGCGCATGCCCTGGGCAAGGCGATGCGCCGGATGGGCGAGGCGGTGCGGCAGTTCGCGGGCGGCACCAGTGCCACGCCTGCGCCGACGGCGACACCGGCCCCCCAACCGCCGAAATGACCCGCTACTTCCGCGCCGTTTCCATCCTCTGGGTGATCCTGCGCTACGGGCTCGACGAGCTCGTGCTCACCAGCTTCAACCGGCCCGTGCTGAGCCGGCTGGCCCGCATCGTGAGCTTCGGCCGGCGCCTGGACGCGCCGCGCGGGCAGCGGCTGCGCGAGGCGCTGCAGGCGCTGGGGCCCATCTTCGTCAAGTTCGGGCAGGTGCTGTCCACGCGGCGCGACCTGATGCCCACCGACATCGCCGACGAACTGGCGAAGCTGCAGGACCGCGTGCCGCCGTTCCCGTCGGTGGTGGCCATTGCCACCATCGAGCGCGCGTTCCGGCGCCCGCTGGGCGAGCTCTTCGAGACCTTCGAGCACGAGCCGGTGGCCAGCGCATCGATCGCGCAGGTGCACTTCGCGACGCTGCGCGACCGCTCGGGGCAGGTGCGCGAAGTGGCCGTGAAGGTGCTGCGGCCGGGCATGCTGCCGGTGATCGAGAAGGACCTGAGCCTGATGCGCATGATGGCCGGCTGGGTGGAGAGCCTGTCGGAAGACGGCCGCCGCCTGAAGCCCCGCGAGGTGGTGGGCGAGTTCGACAAGTACCTGCACGACGAGCTGGACCTGGTGCGCGAGGCCGCCAACGCCGCGCAGCTCAGGCGCAACATGCTGGGCCTGAACCTGGTGCTGATCCCCGAGATGTACTGGGACCTGTGCCAGCCCGAAGTGATCGTGATGGAGCGCATGAACGGCGTGCCCATCAGCCAGGCCGAGCGCCTGCGCGCCGCCGGCGTGGACATCCCCCAGCTCGCGCGCGACGGCGTCACCATCTTCTTCACCCAGGTGTTCCGCGACGGCTTCTTCCACGCCGACATGCACCCGGGCAACATCCTCGTGAGCATCGAGCCGGGCAGCTTCGGGCGCTACATCTCGCTCGACTTCGGCATCATCGGCACGCTGACCGAGCACGACAAGGAATACCTGGCGCAGAACTTCACCGCGTTCTTCCGCCGCGACTACAAGCGGGTGGCCGAGCTGCACCTGGAGTCGGGCTGGGTGCCGGCCGACACCCGCGTCGACGAACTCGAGGGCGCCATCCGCACCGTGTGCGAGCCCTACTTCGACCGGCCGCTGAAGGAAATCTCGCTCGGCATGGTGCTGATGCGCCTGTTCCAGACCTCGCGGCGTTTCCACGTGGAAATCCAGCCGCAGCTGGTGCTGCTGCAGAAGACGCTGCTGAACATCGAGGGGCTGGGCCGCGACCTCGACCCCGAGCTGGACCTGTGGGCCACCGCCAAGCCGTTCCTGGAGCGCTGGATGGTGGACCAGGTGGGACCGCAGAAGCTGCTGGAGGAATTGCGCGACCAGGGGCCGCGCTATGCCAAGCTGCTGCCGGAGCTGCCGCGCCTGCTGCACCAGTACCTGCAGCAGCGCCAGGGCGACACGCGGCGCGAGCTGCAGGAGCTGATGGCGGAGCAAAGGCGCACCAACCGGCTGCTGCAGGGCCTGATCTATGGCGGCATCGGCTTTGCGCTGGGGCTGGTGGTGATGCAGGTGGTGGTGCGGGTGCGGCTGTTCTGACGGGCGTTTGACACATAATCCCCGGCAGCGCGGCCACGGTGCGCCGCGAGGAGGAGCTTCCGAGATGCTGATCACCTTCATCGTGCTCTATCTGCTGGCTTCGATTGCCATCGGCCTGTATGCCGCCACGCGGGTGCACAACACGGCCGACTACGCGGTGGCGGGGCGCAGCCTGCCGCTGGCCATCGTCATCGCCACCACTTTCGCCACGTGGTTCGGGTCGGAGACGGTGCTGGGGGTCTCGGCCCGCTTCGTGTCCGGCAACCTGGGCGCGGTCGTCGAAGACCCGTTCGGCGCTTCCATGTGCCTGATCCTGGTGGGCCTGTTCTTCGCCTACAAGCTGTACCAGCGCAACCTGATCACCCTGGGCGACTACTACCGGCAGCGCTACGGGCGGGTCATCGAGGTGGTGTGTTCCATCATCATCATGATCAGCTACCTGGGCTGGGTGGCGGCACAGATCACGGCCCTGGGGCTGGTGTTCCACCTGCTGGTGCCGGACGCCATCTCGGTGCAGCTGGGCATGTTCATCGGCACCGCCATCGTGCTGGTCTACACCCTGTACGGCGGCATGTGGTCGGTGGCCCTGACCGACTTCATCCAGATGATCGTGATCGCCCTCGGGCTGCTGCTGATCGCGTGGTACGCCGCGGACCTGGCGGGCGGTGCGGGGCGTGTCTTCGAGTACGCGGCCACCGAAGGCAAGTTCCAGTTCTTCCCGGGCTCCGACGCCGCGGGCAAGGACTGGATCTTCTTCTTCGCTGCCGCCATCACGATGATGCTTGGCTCGATCCCCCAGCAGGACGTGTTCCAGCGCGTCATGTCGTCCAAGGATGCGAAGACCGCGGTGCGCGGCCCGGTCATCGGCGGCACGCTGTACTTCCTGTTCGCGCTGATCCCGATGTTCATCGTGACCGCCGCCGTCCTCGTCATGGGTGACGGCGCCACCGCACTGCTAAAGGATGACCCGCAGAAGGTGTTGCCGACACTGGTGATGGAGAAGATGCCGATTGCGCTGCAGGTGGCCTTCTTCGGGGCGCTGCTGTCCGCCATCATGTCCACGGCTTCGGCGACCCTGCTGGCGCCGAGCACGACCTTCGTCGAGAACATCCTGCGCAACATATTGCCCAACATGAGCGACGCCGCGACCCTGAAGGCGATGCGCATCTCGGTGCTGGTGTTCACCGGCATCGTGCTGACCTACTCCATCGCGATGCAGGGCACCTCCATCTACGACCTGGTGAGCGGCGCCTACCAGGTGCCGCTGGTCGGCGCGTTTGTCCCGCTGGTGTTCGGCCTCTACTGGAGCCGCGCGACCACCCAGGGCGCGCTGGCGTCGGTGGTGCTCGGGCTCGGCACGTGGCTGTTCTTCATCGCCACGCCGCCGCTGGCCGAGGCCTTCCCGCAGCAATTGGCCGGGCTGCTGGCCGCGCTGGCGGGCATGGTCGTGGGCTCGCTCATGCCGCAGTTCGTTGCCGACCACAAGGGCCACGTGCACCATTTCCAGGGCAGCGCGCAGGGCGGGTCGCCGGCTTGAGGCGGGTGAGGGGGACGCCCCGGGTTGAAAACCGGGGCGTCACCTATAATTTCGGGTTTGCCCCACTCCTCCTCGCGACATGCCCATCTACGCCTACAAATGCGGCTCCTGTGGCCATGCCAAGGACGTGCTGCAGAAAATCAGCGACGCCCCGCTCACCGATTGCCCGGCCTGCGGCGCCTCGGCCTTCACCAAGCAGATCACCGCGGCCGGCTTCCAGCTGAAGGGCTCGGGCTGGTACGTGACGGATTTCCGCAGCGGCTCGAACAACGCTGCGACTTCTTCCACAGCCGACGCCAAGCCTGCGGATAAAGCGGCCGACAAGCCGGCCGACAAGCCCGCCGAGTCGGGCACCACGACCAAGACCGAGACGCCCGCCGCCTCGGCCGGTGGCTGCGGCGGCTCGTGCGCCTGCCACTGAAAGCGCCGGCTTGATGCACGCGCTGCGCAACTGGCTCGTGGCCGGCCTGCTGGTGGTGGTGCCCGTGGCCATCACTCTGTCGGTCCTGAACTGGGTCGTGGGCATCCTCGACCAGACGCTGCTGATCCTGCCGCAGTCGTGGCACCCCGACCGCGTCTTCGGCATCCACATCCCCGGCTTCGGGGTGCTGCTGACCCTGGCCATCCTGCTGCTGGTGGGCGCGGCCGCCAGCAACTTCATCGGCAAGCGCCTGGTGGTGCTGGGCGACCGCATCGTGGCCCGCATCCCGGTGGTGCGCTCGATCTACTCCAGCGTGAAGCAGGTGTCCGACACGCTGTTTTCGCCCGGCGGCAACGCCTTTCGCAAGGCTGTGCTCGTGCAATGGCCGCTGCCGGACGTGTGGACCATCGCCTTCGTCACCGGCACGCCCGGCGGCGACGTCACCACCCACCTGACCGGCGCCGACTGGGTCAGCGTGTACGTGCCCACCACGCCCAACCCCACGGGCGGGTACTTCGTGATGCTGCGCAAGAGTGATTGCATCGAGCTGAAGATGAGCGTGGACGACGCGCTCAAGTACGTCGTGTCGATGGGGGTCGTCGCCCCCGGTGCGCCGGCCGCCCCCAACAACCAGTAACCGGCCGCTTCGCGGCGGCACGGCTTTTTTTCCCTGAGAGTCCTTCCCATGTCCTCACAACAAATGCGATCCACTTACTGCGGCCTTGTCACCGAAGCCCTGCTGGGCCAGAGCGTGACCCTCTGCGGCTGGGTGAATCGCCGCCGTGACCATGGCGGCGTGATTTTCGTGGACCTGCGCGACCGCGAAGGCTACGTGCAGGTGGTGTGCGACCCCGACCGCGCCGAGATGTTCAAGACGGCCGAGGGCCTGCGCAACGAGTTCTGCGTGCAGGTCAAGGGCCTCGTGCGCTCGCGCCCCGAAGGCACCGCCAACGACAGCCTGAAGAGCGGCAAGGTCGAGGTGCTGTGCCACGAACTCACGGTGCTGAACCCGTCGGTCACGCCGCCCTTCCAGCTGGACGACGAGAACCTGTCGGAGACCACGCGGCTGGTGCACCGGGTGCTGGACCTGCGCCGGCCGTACATGCAGAACAACCTGATGCTGCGCTACCGGGTGACGATGGAGGTGCGCAAGTTCCTCGACGCCAACGGCTTCATCGACATCGAGACGCCGATGCTCACCAAGAGCACGCCCGAAGGCGCGCGCGACTACCTGGTGCCCTCGCGCGTGCACGACGGCATGTTCTTCGCGCTGCCGCAGTCGCCGCAGCTGTTCAAGCAGCTCCTGATGGTGGCGGGCTTCGACCGCTACTACCAGATCACCAAGTGCTTCCGCGACGAGGACCTGCGCGCCGACCGCCAGCCCGAGTTCACGCAGATCGACGTGGAGACCTCGTTCCTCACCGAGGAAGAGATCCGTACGATGTTCGAGGGCATGATCCGCAGCACCTTCCAGAACGTGCTGGGCATCGACATCGGCGCGTTCCCGGTGATGAAGCACACCGACGCGATGCGGCTGTACGGCTCGGACAAGCCCGACCTGCGCGTGAAGCTGGAGTTCACCGAGCTCACCGACGTGATGAAGGACGTGGACTTCAAGGTGTTCTCCGGCCCGGCCAACGCCGAGGACGGCCGGGTGGTGGGCCTGCGCATCCCGGGCGGCGGCGAGATGCCGCGCAGCGAGATCGACGCGTACACCGAGTTCGTCAAGATCTACGGCGCCAAGGGCCTGGCCTACATCAAGGTCAACGAGAAGGCCAAGGGCCGCGAGGGCCTGCAGTCGCCCATCGTGAAGAACCTGCACGACAACGCGATTGCCGAGATCCTCAAGCGCACGGGTGCCGGGGACGGCGACATCGTGTTCTTCGGTGCGGACAAGGCCAAGGTGGTCAACGACGCGATCGGCGCGTTGCGCGTGAAGATCGGCCACAGCGAAATCGGCAAGCGGCACGGCCTGATCGACGGTGCGTGGCGGCCGCTGTGGGTGGTGGACTTCCCCATGTTCGAGTTCGACGAGGACGCGCAGCGCTGGAACGCGGTGCACCACCCTTTCACCTCGCCCAAGGACGGCCACGAGGACTTCCTGGAGACCGACCCCGGCAAGGCCGTGGCCAAGGCCTACGACGCGGTGCTCAACGGCATCGAGCTCGGCGGCGGCTCGGTGCGTATCCACCGCGAAGACGTGCAGAGCAAGGTGTTCCGCGCGCTCAAGATCGACGAGGCGGAAGCCCAGCTGAAGTTTGGCTTCCTGCTGGACGCGCTGCAGTACGGCGCGCCCCCGCACGGCGGCATCGCCATCGGCCTGGACCGCTTCGTCATGCTGATGACCGGCGCCGAGAGCCTGCGCGACGTGATCGCGTTCCCCAAGACCCAGCGTGCGCAGGACCTGCTGACGCAGGCGCCGGGGCCGGTGGACGAGAAGCAGTTGCGCGAGCTGCATATCCGGCTGCGCAACCTGCAGTCGGCCTGAGGCCGCCCCCGGCAGGAGCGCCCGACGCGCCCTTACAAGATCCCGCAGTCGGTGCTGGTCGTGATCCACACGCCGGCACTCGACGTGCTGCTCATCAACCGGGCGGACACGCCCGGCTATTGGCAGTCGGTGACGGGGTCCAAGGACCATGTCGACGAGCCGTTCGAAGTGACGGCAGCGCGAGAGGTCCTGGAGGAAACGGGGATCGACTGCGCGGCATGCACCCTGACCGACTGGGGGCTGGAGAACGTCTACGACATCTACCCCAAGTACCTGCACCGCTACGCGCCGGGCGTCACGCGCAATCGCGAGCGCGTGTTCGGGCTGTGCGTGCCGGCGGGCACGGCCGTCACGCTGAATCCCCGCGAGCACACCGAGTTCCGCTGGCTGCCGTGGCGCGAGGCGGCCGATATGTGCTTTTCGCCGTCGAACTCCGAGGCGATTCTCATGCTGCCGAGGCTGGCCACATTGCCTGCCGGCCGCCTTGATGGCTAAAATGGCTATCAAGGAACCATGCCCATGCAGATCACCGCTACGGAAGCCAAGAATCGATTCGGATACTTCTGCAGCCGCGCCAAGAACGAGCCGGTCATCGTCGAGAAGGATGGCCGGCCCGATACGGTCCTGCTCGGCTTTGAGGAATTCCAGGCGCTGAAGGCTGCGGCCCAGAAGAAGAGCCCGGCCCAGCGCAAGAAGGAGTTCAACGACACCTATCGCGAGTGGATCAGGGCCCAGAACGAGGACTATGAACGCAATGGGCTGTGGTGCGAGGGGCTGGTTGCCTGGCAGCAACCCTGAGGTGGCACAGTTCGACGTGTATCCCAATCCGCACCCGGGCAGCCGGGAGTCGGTCCCCTATGTCCTGGACGTGCAGAGCGGATTGATCGACCAACTGCCGACGCGCCTTGTCATGCCGCTATCGAGAGTGGGTGCAGATGCTCCCCGGTTGCCGGCGGCCCTTTGTCCGCCGGTCGAGGTTGGCGGCGAGACCCTCCTGCTCATGCCGCACCTCGCTGCGCCCATGCCGGCCCGGCTGCTGAGGAAGCCCGTCGCTTCCATCGCCCATCGCTCTGGCGACGTGGCATCGGCGCTGGATGCCGTGCTCAGCGGCTTCTGACCGTCGAAACGGCAGCATGACACTGCTCAGGGTCGCCACCTACAACATCCACAAGGGTGTGCAAGGCATCGGCCCGGCGCGCCGGCTCGAAATCCACAACCTGGGCCACGCGGTCGAGCAGCTCGACGCCGACATCGTGTGCCTGCAGGAAGTGCGCAAGGTGCACTCGCGCGAGGAGCAGTTCTTCACGCGCTGGCCCGAGCTGCCGCAGCACGAGTTTTTGGCGCCCGAGGGCTACTTCCCGGTGTACCAGACGAATGCGCGCACGCGCTTCGGCGAGCACGGCAACGCACTGCTGACGCGCTGGCCGATCGTTTCGCATGGCCACGAGGACATGTCGGACCACCGGTTTGAGCAGCGCGGCCTGCTGCACGTGGAAGTGAAGGTCCAGCGCCATTCCGTGCACGTCATCGTGCTGCACCTCGGGCTGATCCCCGGCAGCCGCACGCGGCAGGTGGAGCAGCTCGCCCGCTTCGTCGAACGCGAGATCCCGCGCCGCGCACGGCTCGTGGTGGCCGGCGACTTCAACGACTGGGGCGGCAAGCTGCGCTCGCAGATGAACGCCATGGGCCTGCACGACTTCATCGGAGAACGTGCGCTGACGTATCCGTCGCGCATGCCGCTCACGCAACTCGACTACGTGTACGCGCGCGGCATGCGGCCCGACGGCCTGGAGATCCCGCGCGGGCGCATCTGGTGGCGCATGTCCGACCACCTGCCGCTGGTGGCGGAGTTCAGGTTGTAGGCCGCCATGCCGCACCGGATCCCGCCGCTCACGACAGGCCACCACTTGCAGCTGCTGCAAGGCAGCGTCGAATTCTTCCCGGCGCTCATCGAAGCCATCGATTCGTCCGAGACCGACGTGCAGATGGAGACCTACATCTTCGACTTCACGGGCACGGGCGCCGACGTGGCGTATGCGCTGGAACGCGCGGCCCGCCGCGGCGTGGAAGTGCACGTGGTGGCCGACGGCGTGGGCACGCCCGAAGGGCCGGGGTCATGGGCGCACCGGTTGCAGCAGGCCGGCGTGCAGTGGCGCACCTTCTCGCCGGTGGGTTCGGTGCTGGGCCTGCTGTGGCCGGGCCAATGGCGCCGCCTGCACCGCAAGCTGTGCGTGGTCGACGGCAACGTGGGATTCTGCGGCGGCATCAACATCCTGGACGACTTCCACGACCCCAACCACGGGACGCTGGAGGCGCCGCGTTTCGACTTTGCCGTCCGTGTGACCGGGCCGCTGGTGACCCAGATGCGCGAGACCCTGCAGCGGCAATGGCAACGCCTGCGCATCACCAGCGAGCTGAGGCACGTGCACCTGACGGGCGCGCTGGAGTCGCTGCGCACGGTAGGCCTGCGCCGCAAGCCCGCGCGCGTGCGCGGCGCAGGCCGCTCGCGTGCCGCGCTGCTGCTGCGCGACAACCTGCGCAACCGCTCGCGCATCGAGCGCGCCTACCTGCGGGCGATCGGCCGGGCCCGCCACGAGATCGTCATTGCCAACGCCTACTTCGTGCCGGGCGGCAAGCTGCGCCGCGCACTGATGCAGGCGGCCGGGCGCGGGGTGCGCGTGTGCCTGTTGCTGCAGGGCCGCTACGAATACTTCATGCAGTACTACGCGGCGCGGCCGGTGTTCGGCGCGCTGCTGCGCGCCGGGGTCGAGATCCACGAGTACTCGCCGAGCTTCCTGCACGCGAAGGTCGCGGTCGTCGACGGCCGCTGGGCCACGGTGGGGTCGTCCAACCTGGACCCGCTGAGCCTGCTGCTGGCGCGCGAAGCCAACGTGGTCGTCGAGGACCACGTGTTCGCCACCAGCCTCAGGCAGCGCCTGGTGGACGCGATGGAGCAGCAGGGCAGCCGCATGCAGGCGGACGATTATGAACAGCGCCCTGCCGTGCAGCGCGCGAAGGAGTGGCTTGCCATGGTGGTCATGCGCATCGCGCTGGCCTTCCAGGGCAAGAAGTACCTCTGATGGCGGACCTGGTCGTCGAACGGCCCGAGGGCCTGTACTGCCCACCCGGCGAGTTCTACATCGACCCGTGGCGGCCGGTGGCCCGCGCGGTGATCACGCATGCGCATTCGGACCATGCCCGATTCGGGCATGCGCACTACCTCGCGGCGAAGCCGGCCGAAGGCGTGCTGCGCGCGCGGCTGGGCGACATCCACCTGCAGACCCTGGCGTACGGCGAGGCCATCACGCACCACGGCGTGAAAGTGTCGCTGCACCCGGCCGGCCACGTGCTGGGTTCGGCGCAGGTGCGGCTGGAGCACGGCGGGCAGGTCTGGGTCGCCAGCGGCGACTACAAGGTGGCGCCGGACCGCACCTGCGCGCCCTTCGAGCCGGTGCGTTGCGACGTCTTCATCACCGAGTCGACCTTCGGGCTGCCGATCTACCGCTGGTGCCCCGACGACGAAGTGTTTGCCGAGATCAACGAATGGTGGGCGCGCAACGTCGCTCACAGCCGCGCGAGCGTGGTCGCGTGCTACAGCTTCGGCAAGGCGCAGCGGCTGCTGGCGGGCATAGACCCGTCCATCGGCCCCATCATCACGCACGGCGTGGTCGACCCGCTGAATCGCGCGTACCGCGAAGAAGGCGTGGCGCTGCCCGAGACGCGGCACGTCACCGAGGTGAAGGACAAGGCCGACCTGAAGCGCGCGCTGGTGGTGTGCCCGCCCAGAGCCGTCGCCAGCACGTGGCTCAGGCGCTTCGGCGCCGACGCGCAGACCGGCTTTGCCAGCGGCTGGATGCAGGTACGCGGCAACCGGCGGCGCGGCGGCTACGACCGCGGCTTCGTGCTGTCGGACCATGCGGACTGGCCGGGGTTGCTGCAGGCGATTGCCGCCACAGGTGCGCAGCGCGTCATCGTCACGCATGGGAGTTCGAACGCGATGGTCCGTTACCTGCGCGAGCAGGGGCTGCAGGCCGGCGCCTTCACGACCGAGTATGGCGACGACGTGGTGGAGGCTGATGCGCAACCGGAGGAGGGGGCATGAAGCGCTTCTCCCGCCTCTTCGCCGAGCTCGACGCGACCACGTCCACCAACGCGAAGGTCGAAGCGCTGGTGCGCTACTTCGACCAGGCGCCGGCGCGCGACGCGGCATGGGCCGTCTACTTCCTGGCGGGCGGCAAGCCGCGGCAGGTGATGAACATGGGCACGCTGGGCGCGCTCGCCTGCGAAGTGGCGGGCATCCCCGACTGGCTGTTCGGCGAGTGCTACGAGCAGGTGGGCGACCTGGCGGAAACCATCGCGCTGGTGCTCCCGCTGGATGGCGTGACGTCCGACGCCGGCCTGGCCGACTGGATCGAGCAGCGCCTGCTCCCGCTGCGCGGCAAGCCGCCCGAGGAAGTGGCGCCGCTCATCAAGGCCTGGTGGGGTGAACTCGACTCGCAGGGCCGCTTCCTGCTGACCAAGCTGATCGGCGGCGCCTTCCGCGTGGGCGTGAGCAAGCTGCTGGTGCAGCGCGCGCTGGCTGCGCATGCAGGCGTCGACGCCAAGCGCATCGCGCAACGCATGATGGGCTACACCGACGGCAAGGTGCTGCCCACGCCCGAGCGCTATGCCGCGCTGGTCGCGCGCACCGAGGAAGCAGCGGGCGAGTTGCGCGACGCGGGCCAGCCCTATCCCTTCTTCCTCGCACACCAGCTCGACTGGCCGCCGGAACTGTTCGCTTCGCGCCTCGGCCCGGTGGCCGACTGGATGGTGGAGTGGAAGTACGACGGCATCCGCGGGCAGGTGGTCAAGCGCAACGGCGAAGTGTGGGTCTGGTCGCGCGGTGAAGAGCTGGTGACGGAACGCTTCCCGGAAATCGTGGCCATGGCACAGGGCCTGCCGGACGGCACCGTGGTCGATGGCGAAATCCTGGTGTGGAACGAGGCCACCGGCCGCCCCGCGCCGTTCGCCCTGCTGCAGCAGCGCATCGGCCGCAAGAACCTGACGAAGAAGGTCCTGGTCGAAGCGCCGGTGAGCTTCATGGCGTATGACCTGCTGGAGCAGGATGGCGAGGACATCCGCGCGCTGTCGCAGCGCGAACGGCGCGCAAGGCTCGAGGCGCTGTTGTGCGACACGGCGATCCGCCTGTCGCCGGTGGAGACCGCCCCGACGTGGCCGGACTTCGCGCGCCGGCGTGAGCGCTCGCGCGAGCTCGGCGTGGAAGGCTTCATGCTCAAACGGCTGGACGCCGCCTACGGCACCGGCCGCACCAAGGCCGAGGGCTTGTGGTGGAAGTGGAAGATCGACCCGATGAGTATCGACTGCGTGCTGGTCTATGCTCAGCCCGGCTCGGGCCGGCGCTCTTCGGTGCACACCGACTACACCTTTGCCGTGTGGAACCGCCCGCCGGCGGGCAAGGAAGAGGTGGATTCGGTGATCGAGGCCATGCTGCGCAAGGAGCCGCCGCAGCCGGGCGGGCTGCAGCTGGTGCCTTTCGCCAAGGCGTACTCCGGGCTCACCGACGAAGAGTTCCGCGAAGTGGACGCCTTGATCCGCAAGACCACCATCGAGAAGTTCGGGCCGGTGCGCAGCGTCAAGCCGGCGCTGGTGTTCGAGCTGGGGTTCGAGGGCATCCAGCGCAGCACGCGGCACCGCAGCGGGATTGCGGTGCGGTTCCCGCGGATGCTGAGGATCCGGCATGACAAGCCGGTGGCGGAGGCGAATACGCTGCAGGACCTGGAGCGGTTGCTGGGGTTTCACCCCAGCCTGCAGAAGCCCGCCCCCCGCCCCCCGTAGCCAACGTAGCCCCCCGTAGGCTGGGGTGCAACCCCAGCTCCCCCGGTGACAGCCCCGCTTTCCGTTCGCTGGTACCATCCTCCATGCTCATGAAAGCCGACCCGTCCAGCCAGCTGAACCCGGCCGCGCCCGACGACGGCGTGCCGGTCTCGGTGAAGATCCGCGAACGCATCCAGGCGGCGCGCAAGCGTTTCCATTCCAACGACAACATCGCCGACTTCATCCAGCCTGGCGAGCTGGAGCTGATGCTCGACGAAGTCGAAAAGAAGATGCAGGCCGTGCTGGACAGCATGGTCATCGACACGCAGAGCGACCACAACACCAGCGACACGGCGCGCCGCATCGCCAAGATGTACGTCAACGAGGTGTTCCGTGGCCGCTACGTGCGCCAGCCGGCCATCACCGAATTCCCCAACGCCGAGCACCTGAACGAGCTGATGATCGTCGGCCCCATCACCGTGCGTTCGGCCTGCAGCCACCACTTCTGCCCGGTCATCGGCAAGCTGTGGATCGGCGTGATGCCCAACGAGCACACCAACGTGATCGGCCTGTCCAAGTACGCGCGGCTGGCCGAATGGGTGATGGGCCGCCCGCAGATCCAGGAAGAGGCGGTGGTGCAGCTGGCCGACCTGATCATGGAAAAGACGCAGCCCGACGGGCTGGCCGTGGTGATGGAAGCCAGCCACTACTGCATGGCGTGGCGCGGCGTGAAGGACCTCAACAGCAAGATGATCAATTCGGTCATGCGCGGCGAGTTCCTGAAGAACTCCGCCTTGCGCCGCGAATTCCTTTCGCTCATTCCCGACAAAGGCTGAAGTCATGCTGGTCCGACTTCTCTATTGCAGCCGGGCGGTCGACACCAGCCCGGAAGCCATCGAATCGATCCTGGCGCAGGCGCGCCAGCACAACCCCGAAAACGGCATCACCGGCATCCTGTGCTACGGCGGCGGGATCTTCCTGCAGGCCATCGAGGGCGGGCGCATGCAGGTGAGCGACCTGTTCGGCACCATCCAGAAGGATGCGCGCCACAAGGACGTGGCGCTGCTGGAATACGAAGAGATCGCGCAGCGCCGCTTTGGCGGGTGGAGCATGGGGCAGGTCAACATCAGCAAGATCAATCACTCGATCCTGCTGAAGTACTCCGAGAAGCCCGAGCTCGACCCGTATGCCGTGTCGGGCAAGGTCTCGCTGGCGCTGCTGGAAGACCTGATGGCCACCGCCGCGATCTGCGGAAGGGTATGAGCGAGGCCTTCACCGGCCGGGTACACCATGTGCTGAGCTGGGGCGAGTGCGACCCGGCCGGCATCATCTACTACCCCACGTACTACCACTGGATGGACAGCGCCACATGGGCGCTGGTGGCGTCCTGCGGCTACCCAGCGTCGCGCATGCGCGACGAGCACTACACGATGCCGCTGGTGGATGCGCAGTGCAGCTTCATCAGCTCGCCCACCTTCGGTGACGAGTGCGAGGTGCGCTCGCACGTGTCGAAATGGGGCCGGACCTCCTTCACCGTGAGCCACGAGGTGGTGATGCTCGTCGACGGCCGCGTGCTGGCGCGCGGCAGCGAAGCGCGCGTGTGGTGCCGCTACCAGGCCGGGCCCGGCTCGCCGCTGCGTGCCGAGCCGATGCCGGACGACCTGCGCGCCGCGCTCTCCGGGTCGTGATCCTCGTCGGCTGCGATTTCTCTTCTTCTCCCACGCGCCGCAAGCCGATCGTCCTGGCACTGGGCACGTTGCACGGCGACCGCGTGCAACTGACGCGCGTCGAATCGCTCGATTCGCTGGACGCTTTCGCCGCATGGCTGGCCGAGCCGCGCGACTGGATCGGCGGCTTCGACTTTCCTTTCGGCCTGCCGCGCGAACTGGTGGAGCACCTGGGTTGGCCGACCGGCTGGCGCGAGTGCATCCGGCACTATGCGGGCCTGTCGCGCGCCGAGATCCGAGACACCTTCGCTGCCTATTGCGCAGCCCGCCCGGTGGGCAACAAGTTCGCCCATCGCCGCTTCGACCGGCAGGCAGGATCCAGCCCTTCGATGAAGTGGGTGAACCCGCCGGTCGCCTACATGCTGCATGCCGCGCTGCCGCTGCTGCTGGCAGCCGGTGTGCACATCCCCGGCCTGCACGACGGCGACCCGCGCCGCGTGGCGCTGGAAGCGTACCCGGGCCTGCTCGCGCGCGAGCTGGTGGGACGGCGCAGCTACAAGAGCGACGACAAGGCCAAGCAGACGCCCGACCGCCTGATCGCGCGCAAGGACCTGCTGCACGCGCTGGAGCAGGGCCACACGCGGCTGGGCCTGCGGCTGAAGGCCAGCCCCGCCCAGCATGACGCGTTGATCGGGGATGCCAGCGGCGACCGGCTGGACGCCGTGCTTTGCCTGGTGCAGGCCGCGTGGGCGGCGCGGCACGGTGCGCCGCGGTATGGCTTGCCGGAGGATATCGACCCGCTCGAGGGGTGGATCGTTTCGGCCTGAGCTGTCCCCGGCCATACTCGCTCCCATGGCCTACCGCCTGGCCGCAGACGCCGTCCTGCTCGTCCACCTGCTGTTCGTAGCCTTCGTGGTGGCAGGTGGCGTGCTGGCGTTCTGGCGTGCGTGGATCGCGCGGGTGCACCTGCCGGCTCTCGCCTGGGGGATGTTCGTCGAGTTCTCCGGGTGGATTTGCCCGCTGACCCCGTGGGAGAACCAGTTGCGGCGATGGGGCGGGGAGGCGGGCTATGCCGGGGGGTTCGTCGAGCACTACGTCGTGCCGGTGTTGTACCCGGAGGGTTTGACGCGCGGGACGCAGGTCTTGCTGGGGGCCGTGCTGGTCGGTGTCAATGTTGTCGTCTACGGCGTGCTTTGGTTCAGGTGGATGCGAAGGCGGGCGCACCGGATCGAGCATTCGGTGAGTAATCGCAACTCAGTACACTAGCTTCGAAGTTCCGGGGAAGACCCATGACCGCCGAACAGTCTCAGCCCTCACTCCAAGGCTCCTGCCACTGCGGCGCAGTCCGCATCACACTGCCCAGCGCACCCGACAAGGCCACCGACTGCAATTGCTCCCTCTGCAGGCGCCTAGCCGGTTTGTGGGCGTACTACGAGTTCGGCACGGTGCTCGTCGAGGGTCACCCCGAGAACACCGCCGAGTACATCTGGGGGGACAGGACCCTGCGCAACGTGCGCTGCCGGACTTGCGGTGTTGCAACGCACTGGGAACCCCTTGAACTGAAGCCAGGGCAGAAGCACGGGGTGAATCTCCGCAACTTCGAGCCGGCGCTCTTGCAGTCCGTCCAGGTCCGCAGGTTCGACGGAGCCGACACCTGGGCTTTTCTCGACTAGCCAGCAAGGAGTCGTCATGGACTTCGATGAGGACAAGGTGGACCAGGCAGTTCTCGCACTGCTTTACTTGACGCTGCACGATCAGTACCGCGCGTGGAAGTCTTTCGACTGGGACGTGATGAACCGCTTGTACGAAAAGGGATTTATCGGCAATCCCGTGAACAAGGCCAAGTCCATCGTGTTGACCGACGAAGGCCTGGCCGAATCGAAGCGGTTGTTCGAAGAGCTCTTCGGGAACAAGTAGAGTCGGGGTGTCCCAACCCCCAGCAATTGAGGAGACTCCATGTTCAGCCACGTGATGGTCGGATCGAACGACCTCGAGCGGTCCAAGCGCTTCTATGACGCCGTGCTCGGCGTCCTGGGCGCAGCAGAGCCGGTGCGCAACGTGAATGGCACCGGACAAGCCCGGCTGTTCTATCGCCACGACGGCGTGTCGTTCTGCGTCAGCGAGCCGATCAACGGCGAGATGGCGACTGCCGCCAACGGCGGCACCATCGGCTTCAAGTGCGGTTCGCCCGAGCAGGTGCGCCAGTTCCACGACGTAGCGGTCGCGCACGGCGGCACTTCCATCGAAGACCCGCCCGGGTTGCGCGAAAGCAAGCTGCACCTGGCCTATGTGCGTGACCCGGACGGCAACAAGCTCTGCGCGCTGCACCGGCCCAAGTAGGCCGGCCCACCTGAAGCCCCAGGAGGTCCCATGACATCGTCGGTTGCCAGCGGCAAGAGCAGCCTCATTCCCTGCCTGCGCTATCGCGATGCGCCGGCGGCCATCGACTGGCTGTGCCGCAACCTCGGTTTCGAAAGGCACCTGGTCGTCCAGGGCGCAGACGGCCTCATCCCCCATGCCCAGCTCGTCCATGGCGGCGGCATGATCATGGTGGGTTCGGTGCGCGGCGGCGACGGCAGCGACTACGGCAACTTCGTGCGCCAGCCCGACGAGGTCGGCGGTTTCGAGACGCAGACGCCCTACCTGGTGGTGCACGACGCCGACGAGGTGTACCGGAGGGTCTTGGCCGACGGCGGCACCATCATCATGGAGATCAAGGACGAAGAGTACGGCGGGCGTGGCTTCGGCTTTCGCGACCCCGAAGGCCGCTTCTGGTACGTGGGCACCTACGACCCCTGGGTCACGGAGCCGGGCACGCCGTGATGCGCCTGCTGGCCTTCGTCGTCGCTGCCTTCCTGGCCACATCTGCGTGCGCCGAGAACGTGGTCAACCTGCGCGTGGCAACCGTCGACTCGCGCGGATACCCGGTGGAGGGCTACATCCCCGTCACCATCTACCGGCCCGCAGGTGAAGGACCTTTCCCCGCCGTGATCGTCAGCCACGGCCGCCCCGGCATGGCCGCCGAGCGCGCGCGCATGGGACGCGTGCGCCTCGCGAGCGTCACAACCACGCTGCTCGGCCGCGACATGGTGGTGCTGGTCCCGACGCGGCTCGGTTACGGGCTGGCGTCGGGCGGGGACCCCGAGTATTCGGTGTCGTGCGAAGACCCCGAGTACGAGCGTGCCTTCTCGGCCGGCGCCGACCAGGTAGGTGCGGTGGTCCAGCTGGCGCGCTCCATCGACTTCATCGACCCGGACCGCATCTACCTGATCGGCCACAGCGTGGGCGGCGGCGTCACTTCCATGGCGGCTTCGCGCAACCTGCCGGGCGTGCGCGCGGCGGTCAACTTCAGCGGTTCGCATGGCGGCAACCCGCTGATGCGCCCGGGCGAGCCGTGCCGGCCCGACGTGTTGCAGGAGACCTTTGCGCGCTTCGGCCGCGCACGCACCGCGGTGCCGCAGTTGTGGGTCTATCCCGAGGATGACGAGTACATCGCGCCGCGTTTCGCCAGGCAGTGGTTCAGTGCGTACGTGGCAGCGGGCGGGCGCGGCGAATTGAAGATCGTCCCGAATCGCAAGCACTCGTGGTTTGCGGCCGATCCTTTCGAGTGGCGCGACCTCGTGATGGAGTTTTTCGGGAAGAACGGGCTGCACTAGGGCGTGATGGCCGGCAGCGCCACGCCCAGCGCCTCCAGCGCCTCGGCATCGGTGCGGTAAAGGCGCAGCAGCGGCCCTTCGTCCAGCGCACCCCCGCGGCGCAGTGCCTGTTCCACCGGCAGCTTCATGCCGACGGCGTGCAGCGTGATGCCGCGTTCGCTGAGCGCGCGGCGCACCTGCAGGAAGGTCTCCACGCCCGTGGCATCGATGCGGTTGATGGGCTGCGCGAAGAGCAGCACGCCCTTCAGGTCCGCGTGGCCGGCCAGCCGTTCGCTAACGGCCCTTTCGAAAGCCGGAGCCGATCCGAAGTCGAGCGCACTGTCCATGCGCAGCGCCACCACCTGCTGCGCCAGCGGCGGCAGCTCCCACAGGTGGCGGTCGCGCAGGCTGCCGTCCGGGTGCAGGCCCACTTCGATGATGCGCGGGTGCAGCCGGTGGTACATGAAGTGCGCCAGCCCCATCAGCACGCCGGCCAGCACGCCCCAGTAGATGCGCGGCGCCGACAGCAGCGTGACGATGAAGGTCACCCCGGCCGTCGCCGCCTCGACGCGGCCGATGCGCCACAGCGACACGAACGCCGTGGGTTTGAGCAGCGACGCAACGGCTGCCACGACGATGGCCGCCAGCACCGCCTGCGGCACGTGGTACAGAGCCGGCGTGAACCACAACAGCACCGCCAGCACCACGAGGAAGGTGCCCACGGTGGTCCAGCCGGTGCGCGCTCCCGCATACAGCGTGAGTGCGGCGCGCGAGAAGGACGCGCTGGTGGGGAACGCACCGGTGAAGGCGCCCGCGAGCTTGCCCACGCCCTGGCCTATGAGGTCCTGGTCGGCGTCCCAGCGCTTGCCGTCGCGCTGGTTCTCGACCTTGGCGGACGAAGCCATCTCCAGCGAACTCACGAGCGCGATGACCAGGGCGGGCATGAACAGCGAGGACAGCGTGTCCCATGGCAGCAGGGGCGGCAGGTAGAACTGAGGCAGGCCCTGCGGCAGCGCGCCCACCACCTTGCCGTACGCTGCATAGCCGACAGAGGCGCCCAGGCCCGCTGCCGCCACCACCACGACCAGCACCGCAGGGGCGCGCGGCCAGAACTTGCGCGCCAGCAGCAGCAGGGCAAGGCTCGCGACACCGAAGGCGAGCGTGCGCGGCTCCGCCTGGGGATTGGTGAACAGGGTGCCGAGCGGCCCCTTCAGCCCGACCAAAGCCGGCAATTGCGATGCGATGATGAGCAGCGCCGCGGCCTGCGTGAAGCCGGTGAGCACCGGCGAGCTCACGAGGTTCAGCACCCACGAAGCGCGCAGCGCACCAACGGCTAGTTGGACCACCCCGGAAAGCAGCGCCAGCCACACCGCCAGTGCAACCCATTGCGCGCCGCCGGGCTCGGCCATGCCCATGAGCGACGCGCCGACCAGCACGCTCGACAAGGCCGTCGGCCCCACCGACAGGCGCGTGCTGCGGCTGAACAGTACCGACAGGACCAGCGGCAGGAAGATCGCGTACAGCCCGGTCACCAGCGGCATGCCGGCCAGGCCGGCATAGGCCACCGATTGCGGCACCGCCACCACCGCCACCGTCAGCGCCGCCATCGCCTCGCTGCGCAGCAGCGCCGCATCGGGGCGCGGCCATTGCAGGAAGGGCAGCCAGCGTCGGGGGTCAGGCATGCGCGTGAGTATGCAGGATTGTCATTGCGGGCTTGACCCGCAATCCATCGGGGCGCTGCACCCCGCCACCATGGATTGCGGGTCAAGCCCGCAATGACATTAGCGTTGCGGCATGTCCTTCACCGAGTACCCCAGGCTCACCGTGGCATCGGCCGGAATCGGCGGCATGGTCTCGTTCCACGCCTCCCACGCATCGCGCATGGCTGCCAGCCGCCCGGGGTCGCGCCCTGCCAGGTTGGCGCGCTCGCGCTCGTCGGCCGGGATGTCGAACAGGTAGTCGTGGCCGTCGACCCGCAGGTACTTCCAGTGGCCGTCGCGCAGCGCGCGCTGGCCGCGGTGGTTCATGCGCCAGTGCATGGTCCGCGCAAACTCGTGCGAGGCGTCGCGCAGCACCGGCAGCAGCGACACGCCGTCCAGCGCATAGGCCGGGTCGGCCTGCGCGCCGCATGCGTCGAGCACGGTGGCCGACCAGTCCATCGTCAGGCAGTGCTGCGCGCTCACCTGGCCGCCGCCGATCACCGCCGGCCAGTGCGCGATGTACGGCACGCGGATGCCGCCTTCGGTCAGGTCCATCTTGCCGCCCACCAGCGGCCAGTTGTCCGAGAAGCGCTCGCCGCCGTTGTCGCTGGTGAAGATCAGCAGCGTGTCGTCGGCCATGCCGTTGCGGCGCAGCGCCTCCATGATCCAGCCGATGCCTTCGTCCATGTGGTGGATCATGCGGCGGTAGGTGTGGATGTTGCCGCCGTCCAGGTGAAACAGGTTGTCCTTGACGGTCGGGGCGACCGAGGCATCGTCGCGCGTTTCCCACGGCCAGTGCGGCGCGGTGTAGTGCAGGCTCAGGAAGAACGGCGCACTCTCCTGCGCCATGCGCTCCACGTAGTCCACTGCGCGCTTGGACAGCAGGTCGGTGAGGTAGCCCTCTTCGTGCTTCTCTTCTTCGCCGAACCACAGGTCGTGCGTCCCGCGCGAGTCGCAGTGGGTGAAGTAGTCCACGCCGCCGGCCATCGGCCCGAAGAACTCGTCGTAGCCCGAGCGCTGGGGTCCGAACGCCGGTGGGTAGCCCAGGTGCCACTTGCCGACCAATGCCGTGCGATAGCCCGCGGCCTTCAGCAGCGACGGCACCGTCGGGTGCTCCGGCGGCATGCCCAGCACCGTGTTGCTGCGGTTGCCGCTGCGAATCGGCTCTTCGGCGGCGCCGCGCAGGCGGTACTGGTAGCGCGCGGTGATCAGCGCGAAGCGCGTGGGCGAACACACCGGCGAGTTGGCGTAGCCTTGCGTGAAGCGCATCCCGCTGGCGGCCAGCCCGTCCAGCACCGGCGACACCTTGCCGAACACGGCGTCGCGCCCGCCGTAGCAGCCCAGGTCGGCGTAGCCGAGGTCGTCGGCCACGATGAAGATGACGTTGGGCCGCTTGCTCGGCATGGGGCTGCGTCCCTTCAATTGGCCTTGAGCCCGAGGCCGCGCACCAGCGGCTCCCAGCGCACCATCTCGGCTGCCATGAGCTGCTGCGCCTGCGCGCCGGTCGTGCCCAGCGCCGTCAGGTCGGCGGCCTGCAAGCGGTTGCGCACGCCGGCAGCGCGCGCCTTGGCCACCAGGTCGGCCACCGACTTCACCCGGCAGACGGATGGCACACCAGCATCTGCGTGAAGCTGGTGAGCACGGACACGTTCACCAGGTCCGTGCGCGCGTCGAAGCCCTGGGTGCCATACACCAGCGGGTTCACCGTGAGCACGGTGTCGGGGCTCACCACCAGCGTGTACCCGTCGGGCTCCGCCTTCGCGACGACGCCCGCGGCCAGGTTGTTGCCGGCGCCCGCCCGGTTCTCCACCACCACCGGCTGGTTGAACCGCTTCGACAGGTGCTCGGCAAACAGGCGTGAGGTGATGTCCGATGGCCCGCCCGGGGGCGAGCCCACCAGGATCTTCAGCGGCTTGGCGGGCCAGGCGTGCGCCTGCGCCGACGCGGCGAAGGCCAGCGAGGCAACGGCGCAGACCAGTGCGATGCGCAGCACATGGGAGACGCGTGTCATGGGCTTGCTCCGGGACTCAGTCGAGTTGCACACCGGTGGCCTTGATCGGTTTTTCCCAGCGGGCAAGGTCCGTGCGCTGCGCCGCAGCCAGTGCCGCCGATGTGGAGCCGACCGGGATGTAGCCCAGGCCGCGCAGGCGCTCCTGCATCGCCGGCTTGTTCACGGCAGCGGCCACAGCCTGTTCCAGCTTCGCCAGCGTCGCCGGCGGCAAGCCGGCCGGCGCGTACATGGCGAACCACGCCGTGGCCTCCATGGGCACGCCGGCTTCCTTCAGGGTCGGCACCTCGGGCACCTGAGGGTCGCGGGTGGGGCCGGTGACGGCGATGATGCGCACCTTGCCCGAGCGATGCAGTTCCGCGGTTTCCGACACCACGTCGAACTTGTAGCCGATGTGGCCGCCCAGCAGCGCCGTATTGGCGGGGCCGCCGCCCTGGAACGGTACGTGGGTCATGGCCACGCCGGTGCTCTGCTCGAGCATCACGCCCATGAAGTGGGGCAGGGTGCCCAGGCCTGGTGAGCCGTAGGTCGCGGTCTTCGGGTCGGCCTTGGCCTTGGCCAGCATCTCGGCGACGCTCTTCGCATTGGCCGCCGGCCCCGACACCACGCCGAACTGGAAGTGCGCCAGCAGCGACACCGGGGTGAAGTCCTTCACCGGGTCGTAGTCGAGGCGCTTGTAGACATGCGGGAACAGCACCATCGGGCCGCTCGGCAGGATGATCACCGTCTGGCCGTCCGCCTTGGCGGCCCTGGTGGCGGCCAGCGCGATGCGTCCGCCCGCGCCGGGCTTGTTTTCGACGGTGACGGAGCTGAAGTCGTCCTTCATCGCGTCGCCGACCAGCCGCGCCAGGGTGTCGGCCGAGCCGCCCGGCGGGAAGCCCACCAGGATGCGCAGCGGGAGCTTGTCCTGGGCGAGGGCGCTGCCAGCGCAGGCAAGGGCGGTGCCCAGGGCCAGGGCGGCTAGGAAAGGGCGGCGGGCGGGCATGGGAATCTCCTGGGGGCTTCGCGGGAGGCCTCACTCTAGTTGGCGCAGAATCGATTGTTCTAATCAATCATCGGCCATGCAAACCCTATGTCCGGCCCGCGGCTGAGCCAGCCTGCAGCCATCGACGACCTGGTGCTGTACCGCCTCAACCGCCTGCTCTCCGTGGCCGGCGGCATGGTGATCCGCCTGTGCGAGGGCCGCTTCGGGATCACGCGCCGCGAATGGCGGATCGTGGCGTTGCTGGCGGTGCACGACGGGTTGCTGTCCTCGCAGGTGGCCGAGCATGCCCAGCTCGACCGGGCGCGGACGTCGCGTGCCATCACTTCGCTGGTCGCCAAGAAGCTGGTGCGGCGTGAAAGCGGGGCCGCCGACCGGCGGCAGGCCCGCCTGTCCCTCACGGCGCAGGGACTGGCGTTGTACGAGGCGCTGTTCCCGCTCGCTCGCGGGATCAACACCGAGCTGCTGGCTGCACTGCCCGGCAAGCAGGTGGCGCAGTTCGAGGCGATGCTGCAGGCGCTGCAGGCGCGCGCTGACGAGATGGTCGCGCAGGCCGACCTGCCGAAAGCCGACCGCCGGCGCGGCGGGCGGCGCGGCCCCGCCGCCGGATGATGCCGTTCGCGGAGGTCGAGGGCTGGCTCGCGCAGCGCGGCTGGCAGGCTTTCGAATTCCAGCGCGCCGTTTGGCAAGCGATAGCCGACGGCCGCAGCGGCCTGCTGCACGCCACCACCGGCTCCGGCAAGACCTATGCGGTCTGGCTCGGCATCCTGCAGGCGTTGCTGCAGCGCCACCCGAAAGGCCGTGACGCGCAACCCTTGCGCGTGGTGTGGCTTACCCCCATGCGGGCTCTGGCGGCCGACACCACCAAGGCGCTGAAGCTGCCGCTGGACGACCTGGCGCCCCACTGGACGCTGGGCTTGCGCACCGGCGACACGCCCAGTGCCGAGCGGGCGCGACAGGACCGGCGCTTTCCCACCGTGCTCGTCACCACGCCCGAGTCGCTCACGCTGATGCTGGCGCGCGAGCATGCGCGCGAGGAGCTCGCCTCGGTCGAGTACGTGGTGGTGGACGAATGGCACGAACTGGTGGGCGGCAAGCGCGGCGTGCAGGCGCAGCTGGCGATCGCGCGGCTGGGCGGCCTGAACCCGTCGCTGGTCGTCTGGGGGTTGAGCGCGACCCTCGGCAACCTCGACCAAGCGATGCAGATGCTGTGCGGCTACCGGCCGTCGACCCTGGTGCAGGGCCGCATCGACAAGGACCTCGTCATCGACACGCTCATCCCCCCCGACCCCGGCAAGTACTCGTGGGCCGGCCATCTCGGCGCGCGCATGCAGATGCCGGTGGTCGAGGAGATCGAGCGCTCGGGCACCACGCTGGTCTTCACCAACGTGCGTTCGCAGGCCGAGATCTGGTACCAGCTGCTGCTGGAAGCGCGGCCCGAATGGGCCGGCCAGATCGCGCTGCACCACGGCTCGCTCGACAAGGCCACGCGCGACTGGGTCGAGCAGGGGCTGAAGGAAGGTACGCTGCGCGCCGTGGTTGCCACCTCGTCGCTCGACCTCGGCGTCGACTTCCTGCCGGTCGAACGCGTGCTGCAGGTGGGCTCGGCCAAGGGCATCGCGCGCATCATGCAGCGCGCCGGCCGCAGCGGCCACGCGCCCGGGCGCGCCAGCCGGCTCACCATAGTGCCCACCAACACGCTCGAAATCCTCGACGGCGCGGCGGCGCGCCATGCGGTTCGCCTGGGCCGCGTCGAGAAGCGCGAGGCGCCGCGCAAGCCGCTCGACGTGCTGGTGCAGCACCTCGTCACAGTGGCACTCGGCGGCGGTTTCCGTGCGGACGACCTGTTCGACGAAGTGCTCACCGCCTGGTCGTACCGCGACCTCACGCGCAAGGAATTCGACTGGGCCGTGGCCTTCTGCGAGCGCGGTGGCGAAAGCCTGACCGCCTACCCCGAGTACCACCGCATCCTGCCGGACGAAGAAGGCGTGTACCGCGTGCGCGACCGCGGTGTCGCCAAGCGGCACCGGCTGGGCATAGGCACCATCGTGAGCGACGCGGCCATGCAGGTGAAGTGGCTCACCGGCGGCACGCTGGGCACCATGGAGGAAGGCTTCATCGCACGGCTGCGCAAGGGCGACTGCTTCTTCTTCGCTGGGCGCCTGCTCGAGTTCGTGCGGGTGCAGGAGATGGCGGCCTACGTGCGCAAGGCCACGCGCAACAAGGGCACGGTGCCTACGTGGATGGGCGCCAAGATGGCCTTCACCAACGAGATGAGCGACGCCATCCTCGAGATGATGCAGCGCGCCGCGCAGGGCGACTTCTTCGAGCCCGAGCTGCAGGCCGCACGGCCCATGCTGGAAACACAGGCGCGCCTGTCGCGCATCCCGACGCCCCGCACGCTGCTGGTCGAGGCTTTCCAGTCGCGCGAAGGCCAGCACCTGTACGTATACCCCTTCGCCGGGCGCAACGTCCACCTGGGCCTGGCCAGCCTGCTGGGCTGGCGGCTGGCGCGCGAGCAGCCCAACACCTTCAGCTATTCGATCAACGACTACGGGTTCGAGCTGGTCAGCGCCGCGCCGTTCGACATCGAACCCGTCACTTCGCGCGAGGTGTTCGGCACGCGCGACCTGCTGCACGACGTGCTGGCGTCGCTGAACGCTTCCGAACTCGCGCAGCGGCGCTTTCGCGAGATTGCCCGGGTGGCCGGGCTGGTGTCCACCGGCTACCCCGGCCAGCCCAAGAGCGCGCGCCAGCTGCAGGCCTCCAGCGCGCTCTTCTTCGAAGTTTTCCGCAAGTACGACCGCGGCAACCTGCTGCTGACGCAGGCCGAACAGGAGGTGCTGGGGCAGGAGCTCGAGATCTCGAGGCTGGAGACCACGCTGAAGGCCATGCAGCGCAAGCAGGTGGCGTTCGCGCCCTTGAGGCACCCCAGCCCGATGAGCCTGCCGCTCATGGTCGAGCGCTTCCGCGAGAAGCTCACCACCGAACAGCTGTCCGAGCGGCTCGACCGTATCCTGCGGGACATGGAGCGGGACAATCCCTGACGGGGTCCTACAGCGCCCGACGGCCGGCAGCGCTAGATTGGCCGCATGAAAGCCGCACTGTCGCTGCTGGGCATGCTGCTCGCGTTGGGCGGCTGCGGCGAGCGCGAGCTCGCTTCCGCGCCCCAGGGGCGGCCCGACACGGCATCCATGGGCGCTTCGGGTAGCGTGTCGGCCGCGCAGGCCAGCGACGCGCAGATCGTCGCGAAGCTGAAGGCCGAATATGCCGCCGACAGCGACATCAGCGCGATGGTCGTCGACATCGACAGCAAGGACGGCATGGTGACCCTGAGCGGCATGGTCCCCAACAGCGACGCCCGCGTGCGTGCCGACCGGATTGCGCGCGCCATGAAGGAAGTGAAGTCCGTGAACAACCAGATCGAGGTCAGGCCGGCTTGACGGCGGCGGCGCGCTCGGCGGAGATCACGTCGTGCACGAAACGCAGCTTCGAAAGCGCCCCTGCCGATAGCGCGAACGGATAGGCGTCGTCCTGCCCCAGGCTGCGGTTCAGGCTGTTCACCAGCAGCGTCACCGGGATCCACTGGTCGACCAGCGCCTCGAAGTCGGGACGCCCCGTCTCGAACGGGTTGGTCACTTCCTCGACTTCCTCCTCGGTACCCGGCACGGTGACCCGCGTGTTGTAGGAGGCCGCGGTCTCCAGCAGGTCCACCATGTGCAGGTAGTGGGCCCAGGTTTCGGCCCAGTCTTCCCAAGGGTGGGCGGTGGCATAGGCGCTCACGTGGAAGTCCTGCCAGTCGGCCGGCGCGCCCGACGCATAGTGAACCTGCAGGGCCGCCCGGTAGTCGGCGCGTTCGTCGCCGAACACGTCACGGAACGCCTCGATGCGCCCGCGTGCCACCACCAGCTGCTCCCAGTAGAAGTGCCCCGACTCGTGGCGCAGGTGCCCGAGCAAGGTGCGGTACGGCTCGTGCAGCTCGACGCGCAGGCGCACGCGTTCGGCATCGTCGGCTTCGGCGACGTTCAGGGTGATCACGCCTTCGCAGTGGCCCGTCATCACGGGCTGCCCGGGCAGGTCGGCGAGAAACTCGAAGCAGGGCCCGTCGCGCTCGCCGTCCGGTGGCGCCGGTGACTGCAGGCCCAGCTTGGCCAGCGTGTAGAACAGGCGCCGCTTGGCGGATTCGATGCGGAACCACCGGTCCAGGTTGTCGGGGACCGACAGGTCGGGCAGCACGCGCGTCTGGCGGCAGGAGACGCACAGCGCGTTGGGATCTTTCGCGGGCACCGCGAAGTTGCAGGACTGGTACGCGACCCGGTTATGGCAGGGCCGGTAGTGGGCCTGCGAGGCGTGGCGGCCGCGCATGCGGGGCCGCCACAGGGACTCGTCGCCGTCCACCGGCTCTACCGCGGCCATCGCCATGCGGTCGGGCAGGAAGGCGAGCTCGCTGCCGCACTGCAGGCACCGGACGTTCTCGAAGAACAGCGGGTGCCCGCAGTACTGGCAGTGGAACGTCTTCAACGCTCAGGGGCGAACGACGAGGTTGTTGCGCACGCCGCGCACACCCCTGGTGGTGCGTGCGATGTCGCCCGCCACCATCTTCTCTTCGTTCGACTTGGCGAAGCCCGACAGGGCCACTTCGCCGTTGAGCGTGTCGACGTTGATCGACAGGCCGCCGGTGCGCTTGTCCTCGATCAGCTTCGCCTTGACCGCGGTGGTGATGGTGCGGTCGTCCACGTAGGTGGCCGCGTCGGTCTGGCCGCGCATCACGGCGCAGCCGGACACGCCGAGGGTCAGGCCGGTCAGGATGGCCAGCGCGATGGCTCGGGTGTGTTTCATGGTTTTTTCCTTCCTAGGGTTGGTGGGTGGGGGAACGGGGAACGATGCGTTCGGTCAGCCGGGACCCCTGTGGTCCCGTTCGAAGTCCGCCGCCGACAACGCGGACATCAGCACGGCCGGCAGGTTGCTGGCCTTCACGACCGCCACCACGAGCGTGGTGATCGAGATCAGCTTCCAGGGACGCGCGAACACCAGCAGCGCGCCGGCGAGCGCAGCGATGCCGAGCAGCTGCGCGGGTTTCTGGCGGCCATAGCCGGCGAGCAGCGGCCCCGCCACCTCGGCCGCCATGTGCGCCGGGTGGTGGCGCCACCACACGCTGGCGGCGTGGCGGGCACGGGCAAACAGGCCGGCCGAGCGCGGCGGCAGCGGTTCGTCGCTGCCGCCCAGGCCCGCCGATTCGCCGCGCGGCGGCGTTTCGTACGGGTCGTGCCGGCGCTCGCGGCGCGCGATGTGTTCCAGGATCGCCAGCCGGCTTTGCGCCAGCCGCCGGCCGCGATCGGCTCGGTCGCTGCCCGTGCTCATGGCTTGGCCGCGATCGCACGCAGGGCATCGGCATCGGCCTCGAGTTGCGCCTTCAGCTCCGAGAACGCCTTCTCGGGCAGCCGCTTGCGGGCAACCAGCCCCGCCGCGACCGAAATGGCCAGCGCGATGCCCGGCACGATGACCAGCGCAGGGTGGAACGCGCCGTGCATGGCCCCGAGCATTATCGCCACGCCGCCCAGTACGAGGAACATCGCAGCGGCCAGCACCGCGACCGCCCAGGCGATCGCCCGCTTGGCCATTTCGATGCCCACGCTGGAGGCTTCGTCGCGCGCCAGCGCGGCGTAGCCGGCGAAGTGGTCGACCAGCAGTTCGGGCCGGCTGACCAGCACCGAGAAGATCGGGTGAACCATGGGCACGGCCGGCCCTTTCAGTGGTGCGGGTGGCGGTTGTGGCGCAGCGCGATGATCAGGCCCGCGACCGCGGCGCCGACGACCGCGGCGATCAGCGCCGACCTCAGGGGCTGTTCGGTCACGTAGCGGCCGGTGGCCGAAGCGTAGTGCCCCAGCCGGCGCTGGGCTGCAAGGGCCGACTCGGACATGGTGTCCACGCTGCGTTGGGCCAGGTCCTTCACGCCGTAGGTGAAGTCGCGCAGCTTGCTGTCGTCGGTGTGGGTCTGGGTAGAGGGGATGTTCATCGCGCTTCCTTGTCGTGGGCTTGGGTGGGAGGACTGCCGATGGCAAGGGTACGCGGCTGCCTCGTCCGTGCGTGATCGGCACCCAACGCCAGTGCTTGTCGGCAACTGCTGGGGCGCGCTGTAGGAGGCCGACTACTTGGCTTCGGCCTGGGCTTCGGCGGTAGCCTGGGTCTCGGCGTCGCCGGACGCGGGCCGGGGCATGGACTGCGGCTTCGGCAGCACGGCCGCGATGCGCGTGCCCGAGCCGGGGCGCGACACGACCGACAGCCGCCCGCCCGCCGCTTCGACGCGATGCCGCATGCCGGCCAGTCCATGCGTGGACGGCCGCACGTCCTGCAGGTTGAAGCCCCGTCCGTCGTCGCGGATTTCCACTTCGACGTGGTTGCTGTAGTCGCGCACGCTCACGTCGACCTGCTTCGCCTGCGCGTACTTGCCCACGTTGGTGAGCGACTCCTGCACCAGCCGGTACACCGTGAGCTGCCGCGACTCGTCGAGCTCCACCTGTTCCAGGCTGGTGGCCACCTCGATGCCTGAGCGTTCGGAGAATTCGCGCGCCAGGATCTCCAGCGATGCGTTGAGGCCCAGGTTGGACAGCGAAGACGGCCGCAGGTCCTCGATGATGCGGCGCTTCAGCGCGATCACGCTGTTGAGCGTATCGGTCAGGTGGCGCAGCCGCTCGTTGATTTCCGGCGTGGTCTGCGCGCCCAGCCGCGACTTCAGGCGTGCCACGTCGAGCTTGGCCGCCGTCAGCAGCGCGCCCAGCTCATCGTGCAGTTCGCGCGCCAGGTGGCCGCGCTCTTCCTCCCGCACCATCTGCAGGTGGGTCGCCAGCTCGGCCAACGAGGCGGTGCGTTCGCGCACCTGCGACTCGAGCAGGTCGCGTTCCTTCTGCAGCGCGGCCTGCTGCTGCTCGCCGGCCAGCTTGAGCGCGGTGGTCTGCCGGAGGTACAGGTAGAACGCCACCAGCGCGGCCACGGCCACCGCGGCAATGCCGAAGCGCGCGAACCGCAGCGACTCCTCGATCTGGGCCTGCGCCACCTGGATGCGCTTGGACGCCGAGGCTATGAGCCGGCCGCTCTGGTCGCGGATTGCGTCCATGTGCTCCTTGCCCACGTCGGTCATCAGCACGAACTTCCACGCGTCCTCGTTGCCCTGCTTGCGCATGCGCACCGACATGTCCATCTCGGCCAGCTTGCGCTCGACGTTGCGCGACAGCTGCGCCAGCATCTGCTGGTCTTCGCTTCCCGGGCCGTAACCGCGGCGCAGCGCCTCCAGGTTCTGGCCGATCTCCGCCACGGCCGCGTTGTAAGGCTCCAGGTAGCGCGGGTCGCCCGTGAGCAGGTAGCCGCGCGAGCCGGTTTCGGCGTCGAGCGTGCGCACCAGCAGGCGGTGCAGCGCGCCCCGCGTGGTCGCATACTGCTCGATCTGGTCAAGCGCGTCCTTCGAGCGCAGGTAGCCCGTTTCGTTGATCCCGATCAGCACGCATGCGGCCAGTACCGCCAGCACCAGGCTGATGGCCATCCTGGGCACGCGGTTGCGCTCGGGCTGGTTCACTCTACAATCCCTCGAACAGGTGGACGGGCATGATCAGAGTCGGCATTGTGGATGACCACGCGATCGTCCGTTCGGGATTGAAGCAGTTCTTTTCCGAACAGGTGGACTTGCGCGTCGTGGGTGAAGCAGCCAGCGGCCGCGAAGCCATCGACCTGGTGCGCGCCACCGACATGGACGTGCTGGTGATGGACCTGTCCATGCCCGGGCAGAGCGGTATCGATGCGCTGGGGATGATCCGCGCGAAGGCGCCCGACGTGGGCATCCTGATCCTTTCGGGCTACCCCGAAGAGCACTACGCCATGAACCTGATCCGCCAGGGCGCCAGCGGCTACCTCAACAAGGAATGCGAGCCGATCGAGATCGTCAACGCCATCCGCACCATTTCGCTGGGCCGGCGCTACATCTCGCCGTCCGTGGCCGAACTGCTGGCGCAGCAGCTCAACCGGAAGGAGGGCGGGGCCCCTCACGAGCACCTCTCCGAACGTGAGTTCCAGGTGTTCCTGAAGCTCGCCAAGGGGGAAACCGCAGGTGACATCGCCAAGTCCCTGTCGCTGAGCGTCAAGACCGTTAGCACGTACCGCACCCGGCTGATGGAAAAGATGAATCTCGCATCGAACAGCGACCTCACGTATTACGCCCTGAAGAACAAGCTCATCGACTAGCTTGCAGCCAGCTGCAGGCAATAGTCGACCAGGGCATCGATTTCGTTGGACTTGTCGAACACCGCATCCGCGCCCAGCTGCGCGCAGCGCTTGCGCATGTCCGAGGTGGCATAGTTGCTGAGCACCACGACGCGCTGGTCTTCCGAGCGGCCGCGGCAGGCTTCCAGCACGCCCAGGCCGCTGCCCTGCTTGAGGAACAGGTCGATGATCACGAGTTCCCACTGTCCTTCGTGCGCGGCGAGCCAGGCCCTGGCATCGTTCTCCGTCTCCGACCAGCCCATCGACTCCACGGACGCCAGCTCCTCCAGCGTTCCTATGAGGTTCTCGCGGATGGTGGCGTTGTCTTCGACGATGTAGGTTCTGAGTTCCACTGTCAGGAGGCCTCGCGGCCCACCGCTCCTCGCTTGGCGCGGACCATTGTGCCAGCGGGCCTTGTGTGCGGGCGTAGGATGAATCCTACTGTCCTCCTCACTGGGTACACTCCGGGCGTGACGGGCACTTTTGTCGGCGTTGGGGAGTGGCGGTACCTGGGCGGCATGGCCTTCGGGCTGCAGCAGCCGTGCGTGATCGGCGAACTCGCCGTCGGCGATGTCGGCGCCGCCGGCCTGGACCGCATCGTCCAGGCACTGGCCGGGGTGGTCGACGAACCCTGCCCGGCATTCGGGGCCGCGGAGCCAGCGGCCATGCGCGGCGCCCGGCTCTGGGCCTTTGCCTACGGGGCCGTCCAGCGGGCCCATCGGATCGCAGTCAGCGAAGCCTGCCACCTGTGCGAGCTGGCCGCTGCGCCCACCGGTGAGACGCGCTTCGAAGTGGCCCTGCCCTATGTGCGCCGCCCGGCGTCGGTGGCCGCCCTGCGCTGGGTCGCGGCCGTCTTCCATGGCGCCCTCGACGGTACGCTGGATGCGGCGTTGGCGCGCCAGACGGCGGCCGATTCGCTGAAGTCCACCGAAGCGGCCGGCAACCGCTTCCAGGTGCTGCGCTCGGCGCAGCGCCTGGGCATCCCCTGCCATGCCTGGGGCGAGCAGTTCGTCGTGTTCGGCACCGGCCACTACAGCCGGTGGGCCAACAACTTCATCAGCGACCGGACTTCCTCGATCAGCGTCACCCTGGCCAAGCGCAAGTCGCAGACCGCCGCGCTGTTGCGCCGGGTGGGCCTGCCCGGCAGCGATAACGCCGTGGTGCAGTCGCGCGAAGAAGCCGTCGAGGCGGCGCGCCGCCTGGGCCTGCCGGTGGTGGTGAAGCCGGACGAACGCGGCAAGGGCCGGGGCGTTGCGCGCGCGCTGCGCGACGAATCGGCAGTCGGCGCGGCCTACGACGCGGCCGCCGCGGTTTCCAGGCAGGTGCTGGTGGAGCGCTGGTTTGCCGGCACTACGTACCGCCTGAACGTGCTGAACGGCCGCGTGAACGGCGTGACGAGGCGCGACAACCACACCGAACTCGACCCTGGCGACCCGGCCTGCGTGCACCCCGACAACGCCCGGCTGGCCGCCGACGCAGCCGCCATCCTCCAGCTCGACGTCGCTTCCGTCGACCTGGTCATCGAGGACATCGGCCGCTCGTGGCTGCTGGAGGCGGGCGCGCTGGTCTGCGAAGTGGACGCACAGCCCCAGGTGTTGCGTCCATCCGCCATCGACGAGATGCTGCGCGACTGGGTCGGCGGCGGCGACGGGCGCATCCACGCCGAGCTGTTCGTCTGGCCCGAAGACGCGGCGCTGCGCGAAGCCCAGGTGCTCTCGCTGGCGCAGTCGGGCGCCTTCGACGCGGTGTCGCATGCGGCCGGCATCTGCATGCCCGGCGGCGTGCGGGCGACGGCAGCCTTCGCCGACGGCATGGCCGCGGGCCGGGCCCTCTTGATGCGCACCGACGTGGGCCGCGCGGCCTGCGTGATGACGCCGCGCGAAATCGTCACGTGCGGCCTGCCGCTGGACCGGTGGCAAGCCGTGCACATCGCCAGTGAGCCGCTGTTCGCCCCGGACGAGGGGGCGCTGCTCGAGATCGCGCGGCAATTCGCCGCCGTGCCGACCTGAAAGTGGTTGCCAGCCCGGCCCCGGTCCAACTGGCGTCGCGCTGGCGCGTGCTGAAGGGCTGCGCCTTCGGGATGCCGCAGCGCACGGTCTCGGGCTTGCTGCTGGTGGCCGATACCACGCCGGGCGAGCTGGATGCGTTGGAGTCCGGCCTGCGCGGGCTGTTCGACGAGAAGCAGGCGCCGGGGGCGGCCAGCATGCCGCCGCAATTGCGGCTGGTGCGCGAACTGGCTTTCGTGGTGGGCGCGGCCCAGCGCCACTGCAAGGTGGCCGTGAGCGAGGCTTTCCATATCGCGGCGCTGCGCCCGGGGCCGCAGCCGGGGCGCCGCTTCGAAGTGGCGCTGCCGGGGCCGCACCCGAAAGCGGCCGCTGCCACGCTGGATTGGGTGATTGAGATCCTGCGCGCCATGGCCGAGGGCGGCTTCGACGAGGCGCAGGCCCGCCGCCGCAAGGACGCGCTGGCGCGCGCGCTGCAGCCGTTCGCGGAAACCGGCGCCAATCGCTACAACCTGGTGCGTTCGGCGCAGCTGCAGGGCATCCCGCTGTTGCGCTGGGACGCCAATACGATGGTGTTCGGCACCGGTTCGCTGGCGCGCTGGGTGCAAAGCTCGGCCACCGACCGCACGCCTTTCCTGGCGGTGGTGATGGCCCGCCGCAAGCACGAAACGGCTTTCATGCTGCGCGAAGCGGGCCTGCCCGGTGGGGTGAACAAGCTGGTCGCTTCCCCCGCTGAAGCGGTCGCCGCCGCCCGCGAGCTGGGCCTGCCGGTGGTGGTGAAGCCGGCCAACCGGGACCGCGGCGAAGGCGTGACGGCGGACCTGCGCGACGAGGACAGTGTCGCGGCGGCCTTCGACGAAGCGCGCCAGTGGTCCGAGCTGGTGCTGGTGGAGAAATGGTTTCGCGGCTTCACGCACCGCGTGAACGTGAACTTCGGCAAGGTCACGCGCATCGCGCGCAAGATCGCTGGCGTGATCGGCGACGGCGTGAACGACGTGACCGAGCTGGTGCGCCTGAAGCAGCTCACGCCCGACTACCGCAGCTTCGTGCGCACCTACGGCCGCGAGCTGCTGTTGATCGACGACGAGGCGCGGCTGCTGCTGGGCGACCTGGGCCGGGACGCTTCGTGGGTGCCGCCGGCCGGCGAATACGTGCGCCTCAGGCGGCGCGACAACTCGGCGACCGGCGCCACCAACCAGGAGCTGGACATCACCGACGCATCGCAGGTGCACCCCGACAACCTGCGGCTGGCCGAAGACGCGGCGCGCGTGCTGCGGCTGGACATCGCGGGCATCGACCTGATCATGCAGGACATGTCGAAGTCGTGGCTGGAGACCGGCGCGCTGATCTGCGAGATCAACGCGCAGCCGCAGATACCCACCCTGGCACTGATGCAGGCTCTGGTGTACGACATCATGGGCGGGGGCAACGGGCGCATCCCGGCCGAGCTGTTCGTGTGCCCGGCCGGCGAAGCGGCGCGCGCGCAGGCGCACGAGCTGGCGCACAGCGGCAGCTTCGGCGGAGTATCCGAGGTGGAAGGGCTGCGCGTGGGCGGCCAGCGAGTGTCCGCCACTTTCGCCGACGGGTTTGCCGCGGGCGAGGCGCTGCTGCTGCGCAAGGACGTGCCCAGGGCCGCTTGCGTGATGAGCCCGGCCCACATCGTCGAACACGGCCTGCCGCTGGACCGGTGGGATAGCGTGCACTACGCCGACGAGGCGGCCTTCACCCCGGCCGAGCAGCAGTTGCTGCCCACCGTGCGGCGTTATGTCGCCGCGCCTGCGCCATGAACGAAGCGACACCCGCCCCCGTTGCCACCGCGCCCTTGCGCGTCACCGCCCAGTGGAAGCTGCTGCAGGGCAGCGCGTTCGGCTTGCCGCAACGCACCATCATCGGCGAGGCGAGGGTGCGCGACGAGGAAGCGGCGGCGGTGCTGGCAGGCTGCGGCGGCCTGCACGCGCTGCTGGAAGAGCCCGTGCCGCAATGGCCCGAAGCGGCGGACGACGCCGAGCGCGTGGTGCGTACGCTGGCATTCGTCGCCACCGCGATCCAGCAGCAGGCCCGCGTCGCAGTGGACGACGGTTTCGGGCTGGAGCGGCTGCCGCAGCAGGAAGCCGGCGACTCGCGCTTCGAACTGGCACTGCCGGCGCCGCTGCGCGACGCGGCCATCGCCGGCATCAGGTGGGCCGCCGAAACGCTGCTGCGGCTGGCGGCCGGAAAACTCGACGCCGCTGCCGCCGAAGCTTCGCGCAAGCGCATCCAGCAGGCACTGCAGCCGTATGCCGAGCCCGGCATCAACCGCCAGCTGATCGTGATGTCGGCGCTGCGCCAGCGCGTGCCCATCCATCGTTTCGACGCCAACATGATCGTGCTGGGCACCGGCGCGCGCAGCCGCTGGACCAACAGCACCATCACCGACGGCACGCCGTCCCTGGGCGTGCAGGCCGCCAAGCGCAAGCAGGAAGCTTCGTGGCTGCTGCGCAGCGCCGGGCTGCCGGGCGGCGACAACCGGCTCGTTTCCTCGCGCCAGGGGGCACTGGCAGCGGCGCGCGAACTGGGCTACCCGGTGGTGGTGAAGCCGGACGACCGCGACAAGGGCGAAGGCGTCACCGCCGACCTGCGCACCGAAGCCGAGGTGGTGGCCGCGTATGACGTCGCTGTGGGTGTGTCGCGCCGGGTGCTGGTGGAGAAGTTCTTCCCGGGCTACACGCACCGCATCAACGTCCGGTTCGGCGTGGCCGACCGCGCGGCGCGCAAGATCGCGGGCGTGGTGGGCGACGGCGCGAGCGACGTGGCGGAACTGGTCCGGCGCCAGCAGCAGACGACGGCGCACCGCGAGCAGGCGAAGCGCTATGGGCGCTACCTGCTGCAGCTGGACGACGAGGCGCTGGGCCTGTTGCAGCAGATGGGCCGCGATGCCGCGTGGGTGCCGCCTGCGGGCGAATACGTGCGCCTCAGGCGGCGCGACAACGCGGCCACCGGCGGCACCAACGAGGAACTCGACGTCAACGACCCCACGCAGGTCCATCCCGACAACGTGCGGCTGGCGCTGGACGCTACGCGCCTGCTGCGTCTGGATGTCGCCGGCATCGACATCATCATGGGCGACGTTTCCAAGTCGTGGCTGGAAGTGGGCGCGCTGGTTTGCGAAGTCAACGCTCAGCCGCAGGTGCCACGCCGGGACCTCATCGACGGCTTCGTGCGCGAGCTGGTCGAAGCGGGCGGGCGCATTCCCGCCGAGCTGTTCGTGTGCCCGGCCGCCCCGCCGGCGCGGCAGGCGCTGGTCGGTGAGCTGGTGGCTTCCGGCCGCTTCAGGGGCGTGTCGGACATCGGGGGCCTGCACGTGCGCGGCCACCTGGTCACGCGCGCTTTCGAGGGCGGCTTCGATGCGGCCCGCGGCCTGCTGCTGCGCAAGGACGTCGAAACGGCAGCCTGCGTGATGAGCGTTGCCGAAGTGGCGAAGTTCGGCCTGCCGCTGGACCGCTGGAACGCCATCCATTTCAGCGACGAATCGGCCTTCGAGCCGAACGAGCAGGCCCTGCTCGCCACTGCACGGCGCTTTGCGCGCGGCGCGGTGTTGTGACAGACTCGGCTCAGTTTCTTTCAAGGAGACCGGTAGTGATCCACTTCATACTGCACGACGCGCGCGATACCGTGGCCGTCGTGGTCGTGGAAGGCGTGAAGGCGGGCGACGAGCTCACGGGCTGGATCATGGATGATGACCGCACCATGACCCTGCGCTCGCGCCAGCCCATCCCCATCGGCCACAAGATCGCGCTGCGCGACATGTCGCCCGGCGACAAGGCCGTGAAGTACGGCGTCGACATCGGCCGCGTGGTCGAGCCCATCGCCGCGGGCGAGCACGCGCACGTCCACAACATCAAGACCCAGCGTTGGTGAAAAGGTAAGGCCATGTCGTTCAGCCTCGATTCCCAGAGCACTTTCCTTGGCTACCGCCGCGAGAACGGGCGCGTCGGCGTGCGCAACCACGTCATCGTCCTGCCGCTCGACGACCTGTCAAACGCGGCCGCCGAGGCGGTGGCGCACAACATCAAGGGCACGCTCGCGCTGCCCCACCCGTATGGGCGGCTGCAGTTCGGCGCCGACCTGGACCTGCACTTCCGCACGCTGATCGGCACCGGCTGCAACCCGAACGTGGCGGCGGTGGTGGTGATCGGCATCGAGGACGGGTGGACCAAGAAGGTGGTGGACGGCATTGCCGCCACCGGCAAACCGGTGTGCGGCTTCGGCATCGAAGGCCACGGCGACCACGAAACCATCATGCGTGCCAGCCGCGCGGCGCGCGAGTATGTGCAGTGGGCGAGCGAGAAGCAGCGCGAACCGTGCCCGGTGTCGGAGCTGTGGGTGTCCACCAAATGCGGCGAGTCCGACACCACGTCGGGCTGCGGCGCCAACCCTGCGGTGGGCAATGCCTTCGACAAACTGCACGCGCTGGGCAACTACCTGTGCTTCGGCGAGACCACCGAGCTCACCGGCGGCGAGCAGATCGTGGCGGCGCGCTGCGCCAGCGACGCGGTGCGCGAGCAGTTCATGTTCATGTTCAACCGTTACCAGCGCGTGGTGGAGCGGCACAAGACGTCGGACCTGTCGGAGTCGCAGCCCACCAAGGGCAACATCGCGGGCGGCCTGACCACCATCGAGGAAAAGGCGCTGGGCAACATCCAGAAGATCGGCAAGAAGTGCACGGTCGACGGCGTGATCGACAAGGCCGAGGTGCCCACGCACCCGGGCCTGTGGTTCATGGACTCGTCGAGCGCCGCGGCCGAAATGGTGACGCTGTGCGCGGCTTCGGGCTATGCCGTGCACTTCTTCCCGACGGGGCAGGGCAACGTGATCGGCAACCCGATCCTGCCGGTCATCAAGATCTGCGCGAACCCCCGCACGGTGCGGCTGATGAGTGAGCACGTCGATGTCGATGTGACGGGCCTTCTGCAGCGCGAGATCAACCTCGACGCCGCCGGCGATCGTTTGCTCGAGTGCATGATGCGCACGGCCAATGGGCGGTTGACAGCGGCCGAGGCGCTGGGGCATCGGGAGTTTGTGCTGACGCGGCTTTACGAGTCGGCTTGATTCCTGCTGCCACCACGCG
>JACRAY010000006.1 GCA_016213325.1 Burkholderiales bacterium
TACCCGGCGCACCGACGCCTACCGGGTCGGGACTCTCACCCGTTGGAGTGGCGCAGCAAACCAAGCTCGGCCCTCCCCCTTCGGGGCTCAGTCCTTGCTCAGCGTCACGACGCACCATGCGACGGATTGTGGGTCGGCCCCCTGCCGCCACAAAGCCCGCACGCCGACTAGCAGCTATACAGGTTCGGCATAATGAGTACCACGCTATTCATCCAAGCATGGACCTCAAGCAGCTGGAATACTTCGTCCGCGTAGCCGAACTCGGCAGTTTCACGCGGGCCGCCATCGAGCTCGACGTGGCCCAGCCGGCCCTGAGCCGGCAGGTGCGCCTGCTGGAGGTCGAGCTGCGCCAGACCCTGCTGGTGCGCAACGGCCGAGGTGCCGTCCCCACCGAAGCGGGCAAGCTGCTGCTTGAACACGGCCGCGGCATCCTGTACCAGGTGCAGCGCACGCTGGAAGACCTGGGGCGGCTGCGCGGCGGCTTGTCGGGGCGCGTGGCCGTCGGCCTGCCCAGCAGCGTGGCGCGCGTGCTCACGGTTCCCCTGACACGCGCGTTCCGCGAAGCGCTGCCCGAAGCGAAGCTGTCGATCAGCGAGGGCCTGTCGGGCAGCCTGCACGAAGGCCTTTCGGCGGGCCGCCTCGACATCGTGGTGCTCTACAACGCGCAGCCCACGCGCGACCTCGACCTGATCCCCTTGCTGGAAGAAGAGTTGCTGCTGGTGCGCGCCCGGCCGCCGGGCTTGCACGAGGACCCGCCGCCCGGACCCGTGCCGCTGGAAGAGGTGGCACGCATGCCGCTGGTGATCCCGACCACGCCCAACGCCATCCGCATGTATGTCGAGTCGGAGATGGCGGCCATCGGCACCCGGCCCAACGTCGCGCTGGAAATCGACGGCGTGACGGCCATCCTGGACCTGGTGCTCGACGGCGCGGGCTGCGCCATCCTGGCGCAGAACGCACTGCTCAATTCGCCGCGGCCTTCGGCCTACACGGCCCAGCAGATCGGCTCCCCGCCGATGAAGATCCAGCTGTCGCTGGCCACCAGCCTGCAGCGGCCGGCCACGCCGGTGCAGAAGGCAGCACTGGACCTGATCCGCGAGATCGCGCCACGCGTCGTGTTGCACAGCCAACCACGCGGGGGCCCGCTCCAGTAAGCTGGCAAGGATGCCCACCCCCGACCTGCGCGCGTATGCGGCCGACACGATGCGCTCGCGCGGGCTCGAGCCGCATTTCGCGACGCCGGCCCTGCAGGAAGCCGAAGCCGCCCGCGCCCGGGGACTGCCGTCGCACGGCGACATCCGCGACTTGCGGCGGCGCACCTGGTTCTCCATCGACAACGCCGACACGCAGGACCTCGACCAGCTGAGCGTGGCCGAGCCGCTGGGCGGGGGCGCGGCCCGGCTGCTGGTGGCCATCGCCGACGTCGCCACCTTCGTTGCCACGGCCGGGCCCATGGACACGCATGCCTGGGCCAACACCACTTCGGTCTACACCGCCGCAGGCGTCTTCCCGATGCTGCCCGAAACCCTGTCGACCGACCTCACCTCGCTGCATGAAGGGCAGGAGCGCCTCACGGTCGTCGTCGACATGCGGGTGGAAGCGGACGGCAGCGTCACCGACGTGCACCTGTATGCCGCCGTCGTCGTCAACCACGCGAAGCTCATTTACGACAGCACCAGCGCGTGGCTCGACGGCAGTGCAGCGGCACCGCCCGGGATTGCCCGCACGCCAGGCCTCGCCGAGCAGGTGCGGCTGCACGACGCCATCGCGTCGCAACTGCGCAAGGCGCGCTCAGGCCGCGGCGCGCTGGACGTGAAGACGGTTTCGGCGCGGCCGGTGTTCGACCGGGGTGTGCTGGTCGACCTGCGCCCCGACGAGAAGGGACGCGCCAACGACCTGATCGCCGACGTGATGATCGCGACCAACTCCGCCACCGCCCGCTTTCTCACCCAGCAGCATTACCCGTCACTGCGGCGCGTGCTGGAAGCACCGCGCCGCTGGGACCGCCTGGTGGCCCTGGCCGCGGAGCATGGCGTGGCATTGCCCGTGCAGCCCGATGCGAAGGCGCTCGACCACTTTCTCTCGGCACGCCGGCGCGTCGACCCGCAGGGCTTTGCCGACCTGTCGCTGGCGGTGGTGAAGCTGCTCGGCTCGGGCGAGTACGTGGCTGCATCGGCCGGCGCGGCGAGCCAGGGACACTTCGGGCTGGCGGTGGGCGACTACGCGCACTCGACGGCTCCCAACCGCCGCTTCAGCGACCTGGTCACGCAGCGGCAGGTGCTGGCCGCCCTGCGCGGCGACGAGCCCGTCTACGACCACGCGGCCCTCGAAGACATCGCGAGCCGGTGCACGCTGCAGGAAGACAACGCGGCCAAGGTCGAGCGGCAGGTGCTGAAGGCCGCTGCCGCCACGCTGCTGCAGGGGCGCATCGGACATGCCTTCGACGCCCTGGTAACCGGTGCCGCGCCCAAGGGCACGTTCGTGCGAATCACGAGTCCGCTCATCGAAGGGCGGCTGGTACGCGGCATGGAAGGCGCCGACGTGGGCGACCGGCTGCGCGTGCGGCTGGTCGGCATCGACGCGCAGCAGGGTCACATCGACTTCGAGCGGGCCGGCCCCTGAGGGCTGCTTCTCAGGCGAACAGCTCGGCGCGCTTCAGCAAATCGGCCAGGCCCGGCTCGTTCGGGTCGCGCGGCTTGCCGGGATGGATCACCGCCACCTGGCAGCTTTCGGCGGCCTCCACCAGTTGCGCGTACGTCCCCGCGGTGATGTCGGCGATGTAGGCCTGCTGGTTCGAATCGTAGGCGAACATCCGGTTGTTGATCTGCGTGCATTCGTTGCAGCTCGAACAGCGTTCGGTCTCGATGTAGGCCTCGTCCGCCGCGTGCTCCGTCGCGCCCGCGGGTTCGGCTGGCTGCGCGGCAGCCGCCGGCGCTTCGGTGACGACTGCGGCTACCGGTGCTTCAGTCCGTGCGACCGGCACCCGCGCTTCGTCCTCCTCGCGCCGTGCCTGCCGGTCCCGCTCCAACAGGTCGCGTGCATGCGAGTTGTGGATGCCGCCCAGCTCCTGCAGGCTGCGCCACAGGTCGCGGCAGCGCGCCGCCTGCCGCATCAGCGCCTGGTCGACGATCACCTTCTGCAGCCGGTCGGCGGCATCGAGCATGGCCACGCCGGGCACCTTTTCGGCCATCCCCGGCTGCGTTGCGGCCAGCGCCTCGTCGACGCCGATGCATTCGTCCCATGCGGTGCGCGGCACGCGCGCGAAGTGGCTTGCGTAGCGGGCATCGGCGGCCAGGAAGTCGATCACCGTGAAGGGCACTTCCATGGTGGCCGCCTGGTGGGCCCCGTCCTCGTAGGCGAGCTGGCGCACGGGCCAGTCCAGCTCGGGCTGCGGGTTGCCGCGCACGAAGAAGCGCGCGGCCCAGTCGGCACCCGCCGACGGGTCGTAGCTGAACGCAGGGAACGCACGCGACTCCATGGCGGCAGCGGCCACCAGGTAAGGCGGCACGTTGTGCGAGCCAGCGCCCGAGTACACGTTCACCAGCGCCGGGCCGCGGTAGGCCATGGCGGCGCGCAGTCGGTCACCGAAGCGCAGCAGGTTGGACGCTGCGGACTGCAGCACGTAGGCGGTGTTCAACCCCATGGCAAGGCTCGCGAGCCGGCGGCTGCGCAGTCCGGGGGTCGTGTCGTCGGCCAGGTCGTCGGCCTGCAGCAGCACCTTGATCGGCAGGCCGGCCGACAGGATCTCCATCAGCCGCGCGTTCTCGTTCGCGTCCAGCCGCGACTCGTGCACGGCGACCAGGTAGTCGGGGAACGCAGCCAGCTCGCTCGCATCCAGCCCACCGCCGCCCCAGTTGCGGAACACGGCGTCGTGCCGCGCCGGGTCGTAGGTGCCCGCGATCTCGAGTTCGGCAACCACCAGCGCGCGGGCCAGCTCCACCAGCCGCGGCTGGCGTTCGCGCCAGGCTTTCAGCGCCGCGGCGCAGGTGTCGAACACGAAGCCGTAAGGCGCGGCCTTGGCAGCACCGTCCGGCTGCGCGAAGAAGCGCTGCGTGTCCAGCACGCGCAGCAGTCCCGCGATGCGCTGGCGCCGCCCGGCGGGCATGCTGTCGACCGGCAGGGACCGCGCGAGCAGGCGCGACATCGCGTCGAAGTCGAACGTTTCGGCGTACGCCGGCCCCACCGATGCCTCCAGCCTCCCGGCCGTCACACCGCGGCGGGAGTGGTCCACACCGGCCTGCAGGATGCCGGCCAGCCGCAGCTTCAGGCGGCGCAGCTTGGCGCCGAAGGCAGCTGCCTTGGCTTCGTGCGAACGCTGCCACAGGTGTTGCAGCAGGCGGCGTGCCAGCAGTCCATCGCAGTCGGCCAGTTCGCCTTCGCACTTCAGCGCTGCACGGATGCGGCGCTGGCTGTCCGCGAAGTCGGTGCCACCGGCCGGGCCGATGCGCGCCGCCGCCGCCTCGAAGACATCGCCGAACCGGCCCCGCTCGCCGAGTGCCGCCAGCACACGCATCTCACGCTCGAGCCGCAGGCCGTGCTGGCGCACGCGAGCAGCTTCCGGCCCCTGCGCGGCCACTTCGAGCGCGGCATCGAACAGGCCCGACAGCGGCTCGACACCGCCGTCCCCGGCCAGCACCACGGGAAAGTCGTAGCGCAGGGACGTGAGGTCCTCGTAGCCCGCAAACAGCGCCGGCCTCAGGCCCAGCCCTTCCATCGGGTCCAGGCCCGCGCCCGCTGCGCGGCCGGTCAGGTAGAACGCCACCGGGGCATGGGTTTCGACTTGCATCGTCAGCTCGCTTCCACGGCCGCTGCCGGCCATACGGTGTACTTGTCCAGCTCGGCGTTCAAGCCGGCACGCGTCCATTCGGGCGTCACGATGCGGTCGCTGCCGCGTGTCTCCTCGTAGCACGGCACCGACGGGTCGTGGTACAGGATGCCCACCGGGATGTCGTGCTTCTGCCCGGCGATCGCGCGGGCCTGCGCCATGTCGAGCGGATCGTGTTCGAGCTGGTTGGTATAGGTCTTCGACAGGGCGGCCGAGGGCTGCAGGGCGTTGGCGTGCCTGAGCACCTGCACGCGCTTCGGGTCCTGCATCCACGGGTCGTAGAACCCCGGCAGCCACTCGGGGCAACGCTGCAGGATGCGCACGAATCCCGTGCCCTTGTGCCGGTAGGCGGCCTTCACGATCTCGTACAGCAGCTCCGGGATCCAGTCCACCGCCTGCGCCACGAACGAGACGTTCTGGATGCCCAGCGTCACCGACAGCGGGTTCAGGCCTTCCAGGTAGCTGCCCTTGGGCGTGGTGTTGCTGCGCGTGCCGATCGGCGAAGTGGGCGATGCCTGCTTCTTCGTCAACCCGTAGATCTGGTTGTCGTGCAGGAACACCGTGATGTCCATGTTGTAGCGGATGGCGTGGATCCAGTGCGCCGCGCCGATGCTGCAGCAGTCGCCGTCGCCGGTGTTCACGAACACGTCCAGGTCCGGCCGCGACATCTTCACGCCCTCGGCCACCGGCAGGGCGCGCCCGTGGATGCCGTGGAAGCCGTAGGTCTTCATGTAGTGCGGGAACCGGCTGGAGCAGCCGATGCCCGAGACGAACACCGTCTTCTCCGGGCGCAACCCCTCGTCGCGGCACAGCCGCTGCACGGCCGCCAGGATGGCGTTGTCCCCGCAGCCGGTGCACCAGCGCGGCACGCCGCTGCGATAGTCTTCGAGCTCGAAGTGCTCGTCGCACATCCTGAGCAGGCATTCCGTGGGCGACATCATGTCCATGGTCAGGCACCCTTCTTGAGTTTGCGCAGCCGCTCGACCGCCACGCGGCGGATCGTCGAGGGCTTGATCGACTGGCCGCAGACTTCGCTGAAGCAGTCGACATCCACCAGGAAGCGCGCGCGCAGCATCGTGGCGAGCGCCGAGTAGCGCCGGTTCGACTCGTCGATGAGGTTGTCGTCGGTGCGGTCGCTCCAGTTGCCCTCGATGGTCATCACGCTGCGGAAGCTGTCGAGGGCTTCGCGGATGCCGGGCGCCATCGGCTGCAGGAACTGCAGGTTCATCGAGGACACCTGGTGGCCCTGCGCGCGCAGCGCGGTCACGGCCTCCTCGATGGCTCCTTTGGTGCTGCCCCAGCCCACCAGCAGCAGGTCGCCCTGCGGCGCACCGAACACCTGCGGCGGCTTCAACGTCTTCTGGAAAGCGGCCAGCTTCAGGCTGCGCCGGTGCAGCGCTTCCTGGTTGGTGACGGCGTCGTAGGCCACGTGGCTGTCGGCGTCATGGGCCAGCCCCGTCAGCGTGTGCATGCCGCCCGGCTGCCCGGGCTTGAAGCGGCGCGACAGGCCGGTCTTCGGGTCCCAGTCGTAGGGCTTAGCGCCTTCCGGCACGGGGCTCTGGTCGACCGGCGAGGCCATCCAGTCCTCGCTGAATTCGGGCCGTGGGAAGGGCTGCTGCGACGTCGCAAGGCCCGCGTCGCTCAGGATCACCACCACCATGTTGAAGGTCTCGGCGATACGGCGCGCGGCGATGACCGAATGGAAGCATTCCTCTATGTTGCCGGGCGCCATCACGACCTTCGGCGCGTCGCCGTGGCTGCCGTAGACGGCGGTGAGCAGGTCGCCCTGCTCCATCTTGGTGGGCTGCCCGGTGCTCGGCCCGCCGCGCTGCACGTTGACCACCACCAGCGGGATCTCGCCCATCACCGCCAGGCCGATGCCTTCCTGCTTGAGCGAGTAGCCCGGGCCCGATGTGATGGTCACCGCGCACTTGCCCGCATAGCTCGCACCGATGGCGAAAGCGCAGGCCGCGATCTCGTCTTCGGCCTGGTGCACGATGCCGCCCACCTCCTCGAACACCTCGGCGAGGTAGTGCGATGCGGAGGTGGCCGGCGTGATGGGGTACATCGCGCAGATTTCCATGCCCGAAGCCATGACGCCCAACGCGAGCGCCGTGTTGCCGTTGACCACCACCTGCGGCACGGTGGACCGCACGGCGGGTATCGTGAAGCGGAAGTCCAGGTTCTCTTCCGCCCAGGCATGGCCGCGCTCGAGCAGCCGGATGTTGGCCTCGACGACACTGCGGTCCTTCTTGCCGAAAGCGTGTTCCACCTGGTCCACCGCCAGCTTCAGCCCGAAGTCGTAGAGCTGGCACAGCAGCCCCAGCGCGAACATGTTCTTGCCGCGCCGCGGGTCGGCCACGAGCGTGCGGCACTCCTGCTCCATCGGCACCTCGTACACGCGGTAGCCTGCCGCCACCAGGCGCTGGTGCGTCTGGGCGTAAGAGGCGGCGATGGCGGCGTCCTTGTGCGTGCGCCACATGTCCTCCAGCAGGATGATGGCGCCGGGCTTCAGTTCGTCGGCGCGCACGCGGCCCAGCAGCACCTGCTCGTTGAAGCTCACCACCAGGTCAGTCTTGTCGCCGCCGTTGGTGACCCGGGCCGAGCCGATGCGGATGCGGTTGCCGCTGGCGCCCGCCACGCTGCGCGCCGGCGGACGGATTTCGGCCGGGATGATCTCGGTCGTCCAGATGCCGTTGCCCATCATGGCCGCGATGGAGCCGAGCGACTGGCCGCACTTCTGCGCGCCTTCGCCCGAGTCGCTGATGATCTCGACGATGTGTTCCTTCAGGCGCGTGCGCGCCTGGGTGCAGGGTTTTTGCTGGAGGGTGGCGTCCATGGTCGGTTTGTCTTTCAGGCCGCGCGGATCCGCACGAAGTTGCGCTCGGTGGTGTCGATGCCGAAGAAGGCGCCCGCCCCCTCTTCGCGGTACGGGCGGGCGACGTCGCGAATGCCCAGGTAGGCCTTCATGGCCGCGGCGGCGCGGCGGCCCGCGCCCATCGCCTCGATGACGGTGGCTGCGCCCGTGACGATGTCGCCGCCGGCGAATACGCCGGGCACCGAAGTCGCAAGGCTCGCGTCGGTCGCGATGTAGCCGCGGCCGTTGAGCTTCAGCCGGGACGTCTGGCCCATGATCGGGTTGGCGTTGGTGCCGATCGCATAGACCACCAGGTCGCAGTCGAAGTCGAACTCGCTGCCGGGCACGGCGATCGGACGGCGACGGCCGGAGTCGTCGGGCTCGCCGAGTTCCATGCGCACGCAGCGCAGCCCGCGCACGTTGCCCTGGCCATCGTCCAGGACTTCCACCGGGTTGGTGAGCCAATGGAACTCCACGCCCTCTTCCTGCGCGTGGTGCACTTCTTCGGCGCGCGCCGGCGCCTCGGCGCGCGAGCGGCGATAGATGCAATGGACCTTCTCGGCACCCAGCCGCAGCGACACGCGCATGGCATCCATCGCCGTGTTGCCCGCGCCCACCACCGCGACGCGGCGTGCCGCGGGCAGCGGCGTATCGAACACCGGGAAGTCGCGCCCGCGCATCAGGTTGCAGCGGGTGAGCAGTTCGTTGGCCGACAGCACGCCGCCCAGCGAGTCGCCGGGGATGCCCAGCATGCTGGGGTAGCCCGCGCCGACGCCGATGAACACGGCGTTGAAGCCCATCTCGTCGAGCATCTGCTCCACCGTGAAGAGCCGCCCGACCAGCGTGTTGCACTGGAACTGCACGCCAAGCTTGCGCAGCTTGTCGATCTCCGCATCGATCACGGGGTTGGGCAGCCGGAAGTCGGGGATGCCGTACTTCAGCACGCCGCCGGGTTCCTGGAACGCCTCGTAGACCGTGACCTCGCAGCCCGCCTTGGCCATGTCGGCGGCGCAGGCCATGCCGGCCGGGCCCGAGCCGACGATGCCGACTCGCAGTGGCACCGGCTCGATGTAGGGCACGTTGGTCCAGTGGTGCCGGATCGCCGAGTCGCCCACGAAGCGCTCGAGCCGGCCGATGGCCACCGGCTGCAGCGACTCGCCGACCGTGCACACGCCTTCGCACTGGGTTTCCTGCGGGCAGACGCGCCCGCAGACCGACGGCAGCAGGTTGGTACCGGTGATGATGTCGTAGGCGCCGCGCACGTCGCCTTCGCCCACCTTGCGGATGAAGCCGGGGATGTCGATGCCTACCGGGCAGCCCTTGATGCAGGGCTCGTCGGGGCACAGCAGGCAGCGCTCGGCTTCGCGCAGCGCCTCGTCCATGTCGTAGCCGCGGGCCACTTCCTCGAAATTCTTCGCGCGCACGCGCGGCTCCTGCTCGCGCATCGGCGTGCGCTCCTGCGGGATGGTGCGGATGGTTCGCTTCTTGGCCATTGCGTTTGCTCCTCCTAGCCGCCGAACGCCTGTTCGCTCGGGTCGGGCAGTTCCTGTTCTTCCGCTGTACCGTGAAGGGCAGCCATGCGGCAGCTCTCGGACCAGCGCTCGTGCGCAACCCGTTCCTGGTCGCCGAAGCGCCTGAGCCGCGCCATGAGGTCGTCGAAGTCGACCTGGTGCCCGTCGAAGTCGGGACCGTCCACGCAGGCGAAGCGGACCTGGCCGCCCACCTTCACGCGGCAGCCGCCGCACATGCCGGTGCCGTCCACCATGATCGGGTTGACGCTCACCATCGTGCGGATCCCGCGCGCGCGGGTCGCGTCGGCGCAGGCTTTCATCATCACGGGCGGCCCTATCGCCACCACTTCGTCGATGTCCGGATGCCGCTCGAGCGCCAGCTGCAGGCCATCGGTCACGAAGCCCCGGATCCCGGCCGAGCCGTCGTTGGTGCAGAGGATGAGGTCATCGCAGGCGTTGCGGAACTTGTCTTCCCAGAACACCAGCTCCTTGCTGCGGAAGCCGAGCACGCCGATCACCTGGGCGCCGGCCTCCTTGAAGCCGCGCGCCTGCGGGAACACGGGTGCGACACCGAGCCCGCCGCCCACGCACAGCACCTTCTTCGCATGGCTCAGGGGACTCGGGATGCCCATCGGCCCCGCCAGCGCATGCATGGAGCCGCCTACGCGGCACTCCTGCTGCATCTGCCGCGTGGTCTTGCCGACGGCCTGGATCACGAGCGTGACGGTGCCGCGTTCGCGGTCGTAGTCGGCGATGGTGAGCGGAATGCGTTCGCCGAGGCGGTCGTGCATCACGATGACGAACTGCCCCGGCCTCGCGGCCTTCGCCATCAGCGGATGGCGGACCTCGAGCATGAAGGTCACGTCGGAGTAATCCTCGCGCGTGACGATCCCGAATTCGGACATGGCTGGCCCCTGGTCGGCCCATGCCCTGATGCGCTCCGGATTCGATCAGGCTGGCTATGCGGTCGGGCCGTCGAGCGGCTTGCGCCTGCTGGCGCTTTCCGAAGCGCCTCGACGGTCACGGGCAGTATCAGGTCCGCTGCCCGGGAGGGGCTTGATGAAAGTCAATGATGCTCGCGCGCCTCGCAGCGCGCATCACGCAACGTGTCGCAGCACCGAGCAAGCTACTGCTTCAGCAGCCTGTCTGCATAGTCTTGCCAGGGCACATCGTTAGCCAGGCCCTCGAAGGTGCCGTCGCGCGCCTGGTCGGCTACCCACTGCTGCTTGTCGGCGATGGCCGCAGCCATCAATGGCTCGAAGCCTGCCTCGCGCACGGTGTTGGCTGCTTCGCGCATCTCCTCGGCGCGGCGCTGGCCGTGCTGCACGACGCGGCTGAAGAAGTAGGCGCCCTGCCGGCTCCAGTCGATGCTGGGGAATGTCTCCTGCAGCGTGGGCAACACATGGCCTTCGACGCCGTACGCCCGCGCCGTCGCGTAGCTCTCGATCACCAGCGCTTCCAGGCCCTTGATCATCACGCTGCGGCACATCTTGATCGCGCTCGCCACACCGAGTTGCTCGCTCACGGCCTTCGCATCCATGCCCCACGCCTGCAGGTGTTGCGCCAGCTCCGCCGCGCGCGCGCCACCCAGCAACATCGGCACGCGAATGCCGTAGGGCGGCACCGACGTCATGACGCCGGCTTCGACGTAGTGGCCGCCCGCGGCTTCGATCGCAGCGCCCGCCTGCTGCTTCGTGCCGGGGGACGCCGAATTGAGGTCGAGGAACACGGTGCCGGGCCGGATGGACAGCGCCGCTTCTTGCGCGGCCACCAGCGTGTTTGAAGCCGTCACGGCGGAGATCACGAGCTCGCTCGCCTCGCACAGCTCGCGCATCGACGACACGGCTTCAGGACACTTTGCGGCTGCGTCGGCGAACTTCAGGTCCCATGCCCGCAATTGTTCGACCTGCGGTGCGAGCCCGGCCGCGAAGATCCGGCCGACTTCGCCGAAGCCGACCAGCCCGATGCGCTTGGGATTCATGCGATGCACTCCTTGTTCATTGCCGCGGGATGCCGGCCTTCGCGATCACCGCGGACCAGCGGCGGATTTCGTCGCCCAGCAGCGCAGCCAGTTGCTCCGGGCTGCTGGCACGCGCTTCGACGTCCAGCGCGGCAAGCCGCTGGCGCACCGCAGGGGACGCCAGCACGGCTTGCAGTTCGCGGTTGAGGCGCAGCACGACGTCGCGCGGAGTCTTCGCAGGCGCGGCCACCGCGTTCCATGACGACACGTCGAAGCCCGCGAGCGTCCCGCCCGCTTCCGCCACGGTGGCCACCTGCGACTGGCCCGCCGGACGCCTGCCGCCCATCACGGCCAGCACGCGCAAGGCTTTCGCGTCGACCTGGGCTTTCACCGGCCCGAGGATCTCGACCGCGGCATCCACCTCGCCTGCGCGCAATGCCGTGATGACGGCCGGTGTGCCGTTGAAGGGAACCACCTGCACTTGCACCTGCGCGGCCGACTTGAACAGTTCCGCGGCCAGGTTCTGCGTGCTGCCCACGTTGACGGTGGCGATGTTCAGCTTGCCGGGATTCGCCTTCGCCGCGGCCAGCAAGTCCTGCAGTGTCTTCTGGCGCGAGCCTTCCGGCACGAGGATCGCGATGTCGAACAGCCCCAATAGCGATATGGGCGCGAAGTCCTTCTGCGGATCGAACGGCAGCCGGGCGAACAGCCCCGCGCTGACCGCCGTGCCGTTGCTCATGAGCAGCAGCGTGTGGCCATCGGGCTCGGCACGTGCCACCAGCTCGCCTGCCGACACGCCACCGGCGCCCGGCTTGTTCTCGATGACGACGCTTTGTCCCAGGCGCTCGCCCAACGCCTGCCCGACGGCACGCGCGGTGAGGTCGGCGATGCCGCCTGGGCCGAACGGCACGACGATGCGCAGCGGCCTTGCCGGCCAGGCCTGTTGCGCGATGGCCGGCTGCGCCAACGCGGCAGCGGCCGCTGCCAGGAACTGCCTGCGTTCAATCACCATGCGCCATGCTAGAACAACACACGCACCAGCAGCAGCGTGATGGACGGAAAAACCAGCAGCAGCACCACCCGGATGGCGTCCCAGGCCAGGAACGGGAACACGCCCTTGTAGGTCTCGCTCATGGGCGTATCGCGCGCCAGGTTGTTGACCACGTAGACGTTCAGCCCGACGGGCGGCGCGATCAGCCCGATCCCCACCGTCATCAGCACCAGCACGCCGAACCAGATGGCCTTGCCCTCGGGCGCCAGGCCCCACAGGTCCAGCGCCATCACCGCCGGGAAGATCACGGGGATGGTGAGCAGCAGCATCGACAGTTCGTCCATGACGCAGCCGAGCACCACGTACAGCAGCAGCACGGCCACCACGACGGTGATGGGCGGCACCTGCAGCTGCGTGACCCAGGCCGCGATCTTCGCCGGCATCTCGGTCAGCGCGAGCGACGCGTTCATCATGTCGGCGCCCAGGAAGATCATGAACACCATGGCCGTCGCTTCGGCGCTGCTGACCAGGGCCCGCTGCATGCCGGCCCCATCGAGTTCGCGGCGCGCCAGGCCCATCGCGAAGGTGAGGAGCGCACCGATGGCGGCGCCTTCGGTGGGCGAGAACACGCCGCCGTAGATGCCGCCGAACACGACCAGGAAGATCGTCGCGATCGGCCACACGTTGCCCAGCGCCCGCCAGCGTGCGGCCCACGACTGCGGCTCGCTGGGCGTCGCCAACTCCGGCCGGGCACGCACGTAGAGATAGATCACGGCGAGGTAGCCGAACATCGCCAGCAGGCCCGGGATCATGGCGGCGGCGAACAGCTTGGCGATGTTCTGCTCAGTCAGGATGGCATACACGACCAGCGGCACCGAAGGCGGGATCAGGATGCCCAGCGTGCCGCCTGCCGCCAGCGTGGCGGTGGCCAGCCGGCCGTGGTAGCCGTGGGCCCGCATCTCCGGGTAGGCCACCTGCGTGATCGTGGCCGACGTCGCCACCGACGAGCCGCAAATGGCACCGAAAGCGCCCGCACTGAGCACCGCCGCCATGGCCAGCCCGCCGCGGATGTGGCCGACAAAGGCGGCCGCGGCGCGGAACAGGTCGCGGCTCAGCCCGCCCTGCGTGGCGAACTGGCCCATCAGCAGGAACAGCGGAATCACGCTCAGCTCGTACTGCGTGAGGCGCGCCACCGCGCTGCCCTTCAGCAGGTTGAGCAGCGCGGCGTCGCCGGACAGGGTGAGATAGCCGACCGCACCGGGTATGAACATGGCTGCGGCGATGGGAATGCGCAGCCCCATCAGCACCAGCATGCCGCCGAACATCGTGAGGCCGACGCCGGCAGCGCTCACCGCCGGGCCCCGTGCATCAGCTCGATGGCCTGCCCGCTGCCATGCAGCCAGGCCTGGGCGGCCGCGAGCACACCCGCCAGCGCCAGCCCGGGTGCCAGCGAGGCGTACGCCCACCACATCGGCAGGCCGATGATCATGGTGGTTTCCTGCGCCTGGCGCACCGCCAGCGCGCCGGCGCCTGTGCGCCAAGCCAGCACGCCATACATGGCAACCAGGCACAGCGCACCTGCAGCGTCCAGCAGGCGCAGCTTGCGCTCAGCCATCTTCTGGGTGAAGAAGTCGACGATGATGTTGCCGCCGTGCAGTTGGCACCACGGCAGGCTGAGCGAGATGGCCAGCGCTATGCCCATCTGCGTGAGCTCGACGTCGCCGGGGATCGGTGCCTTGAACACCGCCCGCCCGACCACGCTGACCGTGGTCATCAGCCCGACGCCCATCGCCACCACGGCGCCGGCGAGCGCGAACCAGAGCGTCAGCCGACGCAGGGCCTGCAACATGTCTTCTCCTCTTGTGCCGGCCCCTGGCGCGGCGTGGGCGCCGTGCTTACTTGCGGTACTTCGCCAGCAGGTCCCGCGCTTCCTGCAGCATCTGCTTGCCCGGCAGGCCTCGCTTGTCCATGTCGGCCACCCACTCGTCGTACAGACTGGCCGACGCCTTCACCCACGTGTCGGTCTCGGCGGCGGTGAGGCGCGTGAACTGGTTGCCGCGGTCCTGCGCCATCTTGCGCCCGGCGGCCTGGCTCTCGTCCCACACCTTGCCGATGTGCCGCGAGAGTGCTGCGCCGCTGTTGTTGTCGATCACCCGCTTCAGGTCGGCCGGCAGCGAGTCGTACCTGGCCTGGTTCATCGCAAACACAAAGCCCGCGCTGTACATCGCCGGGCGCGACGGATCGGTTTCGGTGTGGTACTTCGTCATCTCGTGCAGCTTGAACGCGGGAATCACTTCCCACGGCAGCACGAAACCGTCGATGGTGCCCTTCGACAGCGCGTCGGCAACGCCGGTCACGGGCATGCCCACCGGCGTGGCCCCCAGCTTGGCGAGCAGCTTGTTGGTCTGGCGCGTGGGTGCCCGCAGCTTCAGGCCCTTGAAGTCGTCGAGCGACTTCACCGGCTTGGTGGCCGTGTGCACGTAGCCTTCGTCGTGCACCCAGGTCGCGAGCACCTTGGTGCCCGGGAACTCACGCGTGCCGTACTTCTGCAGGTAGTCCCAGGCAGCAGCGGCGCCGACTTCCGCGGAGTTGGTCATGAACGGCAGTTCGAACACTTCCATGGCGGGAAAGCGTCCCGGCGTGTAGCCGGGCAAGGTGATCGTCAGGTCGTCCACCCCGTCCTTCACGCGGTCCACCAGCTGCGGCGGCGTGCCGCCACCCGACATCGCGTGCAGCATCTGGCAGCGGATGCGGTTGTTCGACTCGGCGGCCACCTTCTCGCACCACGGGCCGATGACGCGCACCGGCGCCATCGCCTGGGACGGCCAGATGTGGTGGAACTTCAGGATCACCTCCTGGGCCGCCGCGGCCTGGGCCGCCGCGGCCAGCAGGATGGCGGCCGAGGCCTTGAGCAATGGGTGCTTCGTCATGTGGGTGTCTCCTTTGCGCTTGGATGGTGGTGGATTGTCGGGCTGCGGGCCCGGCATGCAAAGCCGGGCCAGGTCTACCAGTTATCAATAATTGCGATAGTTGCGCTGTCGCTATGCGGGTTTTCTCGGAGCGGGCTCGCGGATCAGGTGCACGGCAGGCATCAGCCGCGAGTCGCGGCGCTGCACCACTTCGCGCAGGTTGCGCTGCGCCAGCCGCGAGTGCTCGCGCATGATGGCCTCGGCGCGCGCGCCTTCGCGCCGGCCAATGGCATCGAGCACCTGCCGGTGCTGGTCCTGCGCCACTATGAGCATGTCGCGCGCGCGCGCTGAGTTGGCCTGCACGATGACGAAGCCCGATGGCGACGCGAAAGGCAGGCTCACGACACGCTCCAGTTCCCGCGCCACCACGTGGCTGCCTGCCAGGTCGCTCATCAGGTTGTGGAAGCGCTGGTTCAAGTCCACGTACCGCTGGAACGATTCGTCGTCCAGCGCCGGCTGCTCCAGCACCTGGTCGATGCGCGCCAGGCACTCCTGCGCTTCGGCCAGCACTGCGGCGGGAGCGCCGCGCTCGGCGGCGAGGCGCGCGGCCAAGCCCTCGATCGTCCCGCGCAGTTCGATGGCGTCGGACACCTCGCGTTCGGAAAACGTGCGCACCGCGTAGCCCCCGCCGGGCATGCCTTCGAGCAGGCCCTCCTGCTCCAGCCGCATCAGGGCGGTGCGAATCGGCGTACGCGACACACCGAGCTTTTCCACGATGGCGAGTTCGGCGATGCGCTCTCCCGCCGGCAACTCGCCGGCCAGGATCATTTCGCGCAGCCTCAGCTGCGCCTTGACGGCCTGCGAGCCGCTGGTTTCCAGTTCCAACATCGTTCGTCAGTGTATACAGGGAGAACGAAAACGCCAAGATGACGAACCTTTAAGTTCTCCATAACAACTTGGAATTTCAGATCTACGGGTTTTTGTGTATACATCGGGTGTCGCTTGCCGATAATCCGCGGGTCGAACCCAAGGACCTCCCCATGTTCCCCAAAAACGCCTGGTACGTCGCCTGCACCCCCGACGAAATCGACGAGAAGCCGCTGGGGCGCACCGTCTGCAACGAGCGCATCTGTTTCTATCGCGGCGACGACGGGAAGGTCGCGGCCGTCGAGGACTTCTGCCCGCACCGGGGCGCCAAGCTGTCGCTGGGCTCCGTGTGCGAGGGCAAGCTGGTGTGCGGCTACCACGGGCTCGTGATGGGTTGCGACGGCAAGACGGTGGCCATGCCCGGCCAGCGCGTGCAGGGCTTCCCGAAGATCCGCGCGTACCCCGTGGTCGAGCGCTACGGCTTCATCTGGGTGTGGCCCGGCGACGCGGCGCTGGCCGACGAAGGCAAGATCCACCATCTGGAGTGGGCCGACAGCCCCGACTGGGCCTACGGCGGCGGGCTGTACCGCATAGCCTGCGACTACCGCCTGATGGTCGACAACCTGATGGACCTGACGCACGAGACCTACGTGCACGCCGGCAGCATCGGGCAGAAGGAGATCGACGAGACGCCGGTGAGCACGAAGGCCGAGGGCGACCGCGTGGTCACCAGCCGCTTCATGGACAACGTGATGGCGCCGCCCTTCTGGCGTGCCAACCTGCGCGGCAACCACCTGCCCGACGACCAGCCGGTCGACCGCTGGCAGGTGTGCCACTTCACGCCGCCCAGCCACATCATGATCGAGGTGGGCGTTGCGCTGGCGGGCCGCGGCGGGTACAACGCCGGGGCGAAGGACAAGGTGTACAGCATCGTGGTGGACTTCCTCACGCCCGAGACCGAAACCAGCATGTGGTATTTCTGGGGCATGGCGCGCAACTTCAACGTGAAGGACAAGGGCCTGACCGCGCAGATACGCGACGGGCAGGCCCGGGTGTTCGCGGAAGACACCGCCGTGCTCGAGGCGCAGCAGGCCAACCTGCTGAAGTACCCCGACCGGCGACTGCTGATGCTGAACATCGACGCCGGCGGCGTGCAGTCACGCCGCATCATCGACCGGCTGGTGGCGCAGGAAAGGCCCCAGGTGCTCGCTGCATGACGACGCTGACCGTCCGGGTAGCCCGCAAGACGCGCGAAGCCGAAGGCATCGCGGGGTTCGAACTCGAGCGCACCGACGGCGCGCCGCTGCCGGGCTTCAGCGCGGGATCGCACATCGACGTGCAGGTGCCCGGCGGCCTTACGCGACAGTATTCGCTGTGCAACGACTCGGCCGAGACGCACCGCTACCGTATCGCGGTCCTGCGCGACCCCAACACGCGCGGCGGCTCGGCGGGCATGCACGACAGCGTGAACGAAGGCGACACGTTGCAGGTGAGCGAGCCGCGCAACCACTTCCCGCTGGTGCACGCGCAGCGCACGCTGCTGTTCGCGGGCGGCATCGGCGTGACGCCGCTGCTGTGCATGGCGCAGCGCCTGCACGCCATCGGCGCCGACTTCACCCTGCACTACTCGACGCGATCGCCGTCGCGCACGGCCTTCATGCAGGAGATCGCCGCGTCGCCGTTTGCCGGCAAGGTCGTGTTCCACCACGACGACGGCGCGCCGGACCAGATCCTCAACGCCCCGCTGGCCATCGGCCAGCCCGACGCCGGGACCCATATCTACATCTGCGGCCCCGGCGGCTACATCAACCACGTGGTGCAGGTCGCGCAAGGCATGGGCTGGCCCTCGGCGCAGATCCACCTCGAATACTTCTCCTCGACGCCGCAGGACACGTCGGCCGACCGCGCCTTCCAGGTGAAACTGGCCAGCAGCGGCAAGACTTTCGAAGTGGGCGCGAAGGAGACGGTGGTGCAGGCCCTGCAGAAGCACGGGGTCGAGATCCTGACCTCGTGCGAGCAGGGCGTTTGCGGCACCTGCATCACGCGCGTGCTGGAGGGCGATTGCGACCACCGCGACCTGTATTTCACCGACGAGGAGAAGGCGCGCAACGACCAGTTCACGCCCTGCTGCTCGCGCGCGAAGACGAACCTGCTTGTGCTTGACCTCTGAAGGATGGAGACGACAACGATGATGCAACTTCCCGCCCGCTACGACCACGTCGGCAGCTTCCTGCGACCCAAGTACCTGCTGGAGGCCCGCGAGCGCAAGGCCAAGGGCGAGATCACGCCCGCGCAGCTGCGCGAGGTGGAGGACAAGGCCATCGCCGAGGTCGTCAAATTCCAGGAAAGCATCGGCCTGAAGGCCATCACCGACGGCGAGTTCCGCCGCACCTACTTCCACATCGACTTCCTCGACCAGCTCGGCGGCGTGAAGACCGACATCCCGGTGACGATCAGGAAGCCCGACGGCACCGAGGAACTGGCGCCCCCGGTGATGAAGGTGGTGGGCAAGGTGCACCATGCCAGGGACATCCAGCGCGCCGATTTCGAGTACCTGAAGTCGCAATTGAGCGCCGGCCACACGCCCAAGGTCACGATCCCCTCGCCCACCATGCTGCACTTCCGCGGCGGGCGCGCGGGCATCAGCAAGGAGGCGTACCCCGAGCTGGAACCCGGCTTCTACGACGACGTCGCCAAGGCGTACGGCGACGAGCTGCGCTCGCTGTTCGACGCCGGCTGCCGCTACGTGCAGATGGACGACACCAACATGGCCTACCTGTGCGACGAGAAGATGCGGGAAGCCGCGCGCCAGCGCGGCGACGACCCCAACGAGCTGCCGCACCGCTACGCGAAGTTCATCAACAAGGTGGTGGCCCAGAAGCCCCAGGGCATGCTGCTGGCCATGCACCTGTGCCGCGGCAACTTCAAGAGCACTTTTGCCGCCCAGGGCAATTACGAGCCGGTGGCCGAAGCCTTGCTGAAGGAAATGGACCTGGACGCCTACTTCATGGAGTACGACGACGACCGCTCGGGCGACTTCCGGCCGCTGCGCTTCCTGCCCAAGGGCAAGACGGTGGTGCTGGGCCTGGTCACCACCAAGTTCGGGCAGCTCGAAAGCAAGGACGACCTGAAGCGGCGCATCGACGAGGCCGCAAAGCACGCGCCGCTGGAACAGCTGGCCCTGTCGCCGCAATGCGGCTTCTCCAGCACGGTCCACGGCAACAACATCGCCGTGGAAGACCAGCGCAACAAGTTGCGGCTGGTGGTGGAAACCGCGCGAGAAGTGTGGGGCGTGGACTGAAGGCAATGGGGCTGGGGTTTTACCCCAGCCTACGGGCAGCCGAGCCCACGGAGTACCCGGCTGTTGTAGGCTGGGGTGCAAACCCCAGCAAATGGAGGCGCCATGCTGACTCGCCGCACATTCGGTTCATTGCCGCTCGCCGCTTGCCTGCCCGCTTACGCGCAAAGCGGCCGGATGCAATCGTGGAAGCTCGCGACACCGCGCCGCACCGGCATCCACGACCTCGCGCCCGCGCCCGACGGCGGCGTGTGGTTCACGGCGCAGGCGAGCGGCCACCTGGGCTGGTTCGACCCGGCGACCGGCCGCACGGAACTCATCGCGCTCGGCTCGGGCTCGTCGCCGCACGGCGTGATCCAGGGCCCCGACAAGGCCGCGTGGATCACCGACAGCGGCCAGAACGCCATGGTCCGGGTGAGCTGGCCCGAGCGCAAGGTCGCCGTGTTCCCGCTGCCGCAGGGCACGCCCTACGCCAACCTGAACACCTGCGCCTTCGACGGCGACGGCAACTGCTGGTTCACCGGCCAGGGCGGCTTCATCGGCAAGGTCGCCGTGAAGACCGGCGACGTCAGCGTCAAGCAGTCGCCGCGCGGCCGCGGGCCCTACGGCATCTGCGCCACGCCGGCAGGCGACGTGTGGTGGTGTTCGCTCGCCGGCTCCTTCATCGCGCGCATCGACCGCAAGACCGGCGACTCGGTCATCGTCGAGCCGCCCACCAGGGACCAGGGCGCGCGCCGCGTGTGGAGCGACAGCCAGGGCCGCATCTGGGTGAGTGAGTGGAACAGCGGGCAGCTTTCGGTGCACGACTCCCGGGCCAACAGCTGGAAGCAGTGGAAGCTGCCCGGCAGCGGCCCGCGCGCCTATGCCGTCTACGTCGACGAGCGCGACATCCCCTGGGTCAGCGACTTCGGCGGCAATGCGATGTTCTCTTTCGACCCGCGCACCGAGAAATTCGAGCGCTATGGCTTCGAGCGCGAAAGCGCCAACGTCCGCCAGATCCTGGGCCGCAAAGGCGAGGTCTGGCTGCCCGAAAGCGGCACGGAGCACATCTCGGTGATCCGCACGTCCTGAAAATACCCGGAATCCAGTAGTTTTCCGCTGGGAAACCCGGCGCAAGGCGACTATGCTTTGCGCGCTGCAGCACAGCGCTATGAGGGGTTTTTCCATGTTCGCCGCCAGGCCGTTTTTCCGCATCGTCGCCGCCACCCTTGCCCTTGTGGCGGGCGCCCCAGGCGTCATGGCCGCCCAGGACACGGGCCGCGAAGCCCGCCCGTTCGCCGAATCGACGCCGATAGCCGGCCGTTACATCGTGTTGTTCCGCAAGGACCGGGGCACCAACCCGGGTGCGGAGGCCACCCGCGCTCGCTCGCAGGGGGCGCGTGTCAACCACGTCTACACCCGCGCGGTGCACGGCTTCGCCGCCGAGATGCCCGATGCACTGGCCGCGGCGCTGCGCCAGCACCCCGACGTGGAGCTGGTGGAGCAGGACGCTACGGTGTCGATCAACTTCGCCCAATCCCCCGCCACCTGGGGGCTGGACCGCATCGACCAGGCCGACCGCCCGCTCGACACGATCTACCAGTACACCGCCACCGGCCTCGGCGTCACCGCGTTCGTGATCGACACGGGCATCAACAGCGGCCACACCGAGTTTTCGGGACGCATGGAAAGCGGCTACACCGCCATCAGCGACGGGCGCGGCACGCAGGACTGCAATGGCCATGGCACGCACGTGGCCGGCACCGTCGGGGGCACGACCTGGGGGGTGGCCAAGGAGGTCACGCTGGTGCCGGTGCGCGTGCTCGACTGCAGGGGCAGCGGCACCTGGTCGCAGGTCATCGCGGGCATCGACTGGGTCGCCAACCACGCGGCGCGGCCCGCCGTCGCCAACATGTCGCTGGGCGGGGGCAAGTCCACGGCCGTCAACAACGCCGTGGCCGGCGCCGTCCAGAAGGGCGTGACGATGGCGGTGGCGGCCGGCAACGACAACCGCGACGCCTGCAACTATTCGCCCGCCAGCACGCCCAGCGCCATCACGGTCGGCGCCACCACCAGTTCGGACGCGCGGGCCACGTATTCCAACTACGGCGCCTGTGTCGACATCTTCGCGCCGGGCAGCAGCATCAAGTCGGCCTGGTACACGAGCCCGACCGCGACCAACACCATCAGCGGCACGTCGATGGCGACTCCGCACGTCGCCGGCGTGGCTGCGCTGGTGCTGCAGGCCAATCCCGGGGCCACGCCCGCGGCCGTCGCCAACTTCCTGGTTTCCAATGCTACGTCCGGCCGCGTGACGTCGACGGGCTCGGGCTCACCCAACCGCCTGCTCTACTCGCTGGCGACAGGCACGCCCGAGGAGCCGGTGCCGCAAGTGGTCGCCGTGTCGGGCCTGGCCGGCGTTGCGCAGCGCATCTCGTCGCGCCAATGGCGCGCCACGGTCACCATCAGCGTGCGCGACCTGGGCGCCAACGCGGCGGCCGCCAACGTGTCCGTCAGCGGCACGTTCCTGCCCGGTGGCACGGCTTCGTGCATGACAACGTCCTCGGGTTCCTGCTCGGTGTCGGTCACGCTCGACGCCCGGAACCAGGGCTCGACCCGGTTCACAGTGGGGACGCTCAGCGGTACGAACATGGTGTACGACGCCACCCAGAACAGCGCGTCGCAGATCACGGTCAACAAGCCCTAGGCGTGCGGGAGGGGCACGCCAGGTCCCGGGGGTGAAGCATGGCGATCGGCATTGCGCTACACATCGGACGTTGCGGCGTCTTGGCCGCAGCCCTGTTGCTCGCGGCCTGCGGCGGGGGCCGCGATGAGCCGCGCAGCGCCATCGACGCGATGCGGGCGGCGGCGATGCCGTCGGTCGCCAAGGGCAACGCCGCACCGGTAACCAGTGACGTCGCGACCATCGCGATGGACTGGGCCGAAGCGACATTCCCTGCCCTGTTCCCGGGCCATCCGGCGAACCAGACGAGCCACCCGTTCATCTTCCGCTACTACGCGGGCACGGGCGCCTACCTGGGCATCGTGTACGAGACCGCAGGCCCGTATGCCGAAGGCGACGTGTACGTGCTGGGCGGCCCGTTCGGCAGCGCGCCGGTGCGCGTGGGGCCGCTGGCGGCCTACCTGGTCACCAACTACTTCGTCGATGGACCGGTGAAGGGGCTGGTGTACGCCTGTTCGCCTTCGGGGCTGGCGGGAACGACCGGCTCGAACGGCGCGTTCACCTGCCGCCCCGGCGAGAACGTGAGCTTCCTCGTGTACGCAGGCACCGGCGGCACGATCAATCTCGGCACCACGGTCGTTCCCTCCGTTTCCGGCGTGCATTTGCCGGCCACCGTGCTGCCGGGCGGGGTCGCCGCTGCCGCCGTGCTGCATGCGCTGAACCACGGCTCGACGAGCAACCTGGACGTGTCGGGCCTCACGCTCACGCCGTCGGCGGTGGCTGCGGTCAATGCCTTCATCGCGAGCAGCGGGACCAACCTCTCGGGCCACGCGTCGCCCGACCAACTCCTCGCTGCCGTGCAGGCGCAGACGACCGGTGCCACGCTGACCTCGCCGGTGACGGGCACGGGTTACACGTTCCTGGTCAACACGGTGCTGCCTCACCTGCAATCCACCATCATCGGCATCAGCCAGGTGAACCCGCCGCCCGCGGTGCAGGGCGGCACCAGCAAGCTGAGCGGCACGATCGTGGTGACGGGTTCGGGGACGTTCGAGACGCTGCCCGGAGCCCCCGACGGCACGGTGACGTTTTCCGGTGGCGGCATTCTCAACGCCACGATCAACGGGGACATCTCGGTGCCGGGGATCTACCAGGCGACCTGGTCGTCGCCGGGATTCGTCGAGGTCGTGAAGATCCACATCCCGCAATTCACCTTGCCAGGCACCGACCCGCCTATCATCATTCCGGCCTACGACGAGACGATGCTGTACCACGTGCCGCCGCTCTCGGGCTCGAACCCGATTACCGTGACTGCAGCCTTCTCCGGCACCAACCTGTCGCTGCCCGCAGCTGCCGCGCCACCGGGATTCGTGGCCGGTCCCGTCAGCGGGACGAACATCGGCCTTGCCAACCCGCTCGTGACGCTGACGACGTTCGTTTCGGGCACGGTGGAAGGGGCCAACGTCACGGCAACCGCGACTGCCAAACTGGTCGGTTCCTGGTAAGGGCGCAGGGATCAGCGCGAAGGTGCAGGCGCTTCCGGCAGCCCGAGGCGCCGAGCCGCCACCGCGGCCTGCGTGCGGTTGACCACGCCCAGCGCGCGGAAGATGGCCGACACGTGCATCTTCACCGTGATGAGCGCCAGGCCCAGCCTCAGGCTGATTTCCTTGTTCGACAGGCCCTGGCAGACCAGGGCCAGGATTTCGAGTTGCCGGGGCGTGAGCTCCGCGGCGCTCCCTTCAAAGGCCGCGGCCTGGTCGGCGCCGTCCCAGCGCGGGTCGAGCGCGCGGCCTTCGAGGACCGCGCGGATGGCCTGCTCCATCGACTCCAGCGAGGCCGTCTTGTGCAGGAAGGCACTCGCGCCGGCGCGCATCGCGGCCTGGCCGTCGCGGCGGTCCTCCGATGCGCTGACGACCACCACCACGGCCTGCGGATGGCGAACGCGGAACGCATGGACGGCTTCGGCGCCGTTCAGCCCGGGCAGGCGGAAGTCCAGCAGCACGAGCTTCAGGTCCCACAGCGTCGCTGCCTGCGCCAGCGCGGCTTCGGCCGTGCTCGCCTCGGCCACCCCGGCTTCGCCGAACAGCGTGCGCGCAAGCGTGGCCAGCGCGCCCCGGTAGAGCGGGTGGTCGTCGACGACGAGCGCACGGGCGCCGCCGGGCTGGTCCATGGTCACCCAATCATTATGGGCGGCGCAAGGCGCCGGGCAAAGCCACTCATACCTCGGTATGGGTCAGGCGCGCCAGCGTGTCGCGCAGCACGTTGTCCGGCACCGGCTTGTGCAGCACCGCGGTGTCGTTCGACTCCTGCAGTTCCATGCTTTCCGGCAGCACGTCGCCGGTGATGATCAGCGCCGGGATCTGCCGGTTGAATTCCTCGCGCAGGGCCTCCATCACCAGCAGGCCGTTCTCGGGCTGCTTCAGGCGGTAGTCGCACACCAGCAGGTCGGGCACCCGCCGCGCCGAGGCAAGCCGCTCGACGGCCTGGGCGCCCGAGTTGGCGGGGACCACTTCGCAGCCCCACTGTTCGAGCAGGATGCGCGTGGCATCCAGCACGACGGACTCGTCGTCGACCACCACGACCAGCTTGCCTTCGAGCGCATCGGCATCGCGTGTTTCCGTCGGCCGCACCGTGATGGCGGGCATGTGCTGCGCGAGCGGCAAGCTCACCTCGAACATCGAGCCCTTGCCCGGCTCGGACAGCAGGCGCACGGGCGCGTCGAGCAACTGTGCGAGGCGCTGCACGATAGAAAGGCCCAGGCCCAGCCCCTTGCCGCGGTCACGCTCCGGGTTGCCCACCTGGTAGAACTCTTCGAACACGAGCGGCTGCTCGTCGGCTGCGATACCGATACCGGTGTCGCGCACCTGCACGAGCACGCGGCCCCGGGCGCAAAGGCAGCCGAGCACGATGTGGCCCTGCCGGGTGTAGCGCACCGCATTGCTCACGAGGTTGCGCACGATGCGCTCGACCAGTGCCGGGTCGCTGTGCACCAGCGCGTGGCCCGGCACCACACGCAGGCGCAGCCCTTTGGCGCGCGCCTGCGGCTCGAACTCGACGCCGATGCGCGCCAGCAGCGGGCCGAGCGCAAAGGTCTCCACCTGCGGCGTCACCGTGTTGGCGTCCAGCCGCGAGATGTCGAGCAGGCCTTCGAACAGGTCGTCCATGGTCTGCGTGCACTGCCGCACGTTCTCCAGCAGGCGGCGCGCCGGCACGGCCAGGTCCTGCCCGGCCAGCGCGCCCAGGTACAGGTTGAGCGCGTGCATCGGCTGGCGCAGGTCGTGGCTGGCCGCCGCGAGGAACCGGGACTTGGCCAGGCTCGCCGACTCGGCGCGCTGGCGCTCGTCTTCCGCCGCGCGCGTGCGCTGCTCCACCTTGTCTTCGAGCGTCGCATACGACTCGCGCAACTGGCTGGTCATGGTATTGAACTGGGTCGCCAGAGCTTCCACCTCGTCACCGGTGCGCACCTCGATGCTGCGGTCCAGCCGCCCCGCGCCGATGTCGCGCGCACCGGCTTCCAGCTCGCGGATCGGGCGCACCATGCGGCGCGCGAGGAACACGCTGGCGGCCACGGAAAGCGCCAGGGCCAGCACCACCAGCACCAGCGCCTGCCACGCCAGCTGGTACAGCGGCCCAAGCGCCTCTTCGCGCGGCAGGTCGACAAACACGTTCCAGCCCAACCCCGGTACCGGCGCCGAAGCCGACAGCACCTGGTGCCCCTGCAGGTTGCGCACGAAGTGGCCGGCCTCGACCGGCTGCTGCGGCATCGATGTCTTCTGCAGCACCAGGCTGATGTCGGGATGCGCGACGAGGTTGCCCGCGCTGTCGACAACGTAGGCGACGCCGGTGCGGCCCACGCGGATCTGGGTGACCACATCCCACACGAACTTGAGGTTCACGTCGGCGGCGACCACGCCTTCGGCTGGATCGGCAGGCCGGCTCGCGATGGTCATGTAAGGCTCGGTCTCCTTGCGGAAGTACACCGGGCCGAAGAAAGGTTGCCCGGGACGCGCGGCGCGGAAGAACGGTGCGGTGGAGACGTCGGTACCGGACTCCTCGCGGTCCATCTGCAGGCGCGACATGCGCAGCCGCTCGCGGCCCTGGGCATCGATCCACGAGACGTCCGTGACGGCGGGCACCTGCCGCAGCAGCTTCAGGAACTCGAGCTTGCGCTGGGCGACGTCGGCTTCCTGGGCCTTGGGCAGCGTGGTCCAGCCCATCTCGCGCTCGATGCCCTTCACGTACAGCTCGATGCGCATCGCCGCGGCGGCCGCCTTCTCGCGCTGCAGGGCGGTGAGCTGCTCCTCGTTCTGCCGGCCGAAGAACCAGAAGGCGAGCGCGCTCGCGGCCAACAAGACCAGCGTGACGAGGCCAGCCAGCAGCGCCACGTACTTGCCGAACAGGCCGCGCATCGCGTCCCCTCGCGTAAACCCGATACCCCATTGGAACGCAAGCGCCACGCGATGTCACCATACCTCCGTATGGCTCGACGAGCTTGCATGCGGCGCGCCGGCTCATCAATAATCGCCCGATGACCCGGTGCGCCCTCGCCCCCGTGCTGCTGCTGCTGCCGGGCGCGGCGTTGGCCGACAGCACGGTTACGGTGTTCGGCATCATGGACGTGAACCTGCTGTACGGAAAGGGTTCGATCTCGAGCCGGACGCAAGTGGGCCCCGGCGGCATGGACTTTCCGCGCATCGGCTTCAGCGGCACCGAGGACCTCGGCGGCGGGCATCGCGCGGTGTTCTGGATGGAAGCGGACATCCAGCCGGACAGCGGCCGCGGCGGCACCACCAACCTGAACAACCAGGCCGACCCGAACCAGCCGAACCTCGGGGGAACGCAGGGCATCATGTTCAACAGGCTGTTCTATGTCGGCCTGCAGGCGCCGTGGGGACGTTTTCGCACGGGGCGCGACTACACGCCCACCTTCGCGGTCCAGGCCATCTACGACCCGGCCGGCGCGGGCGGGCTGCTGGGGTCGCAGTCCGCCTACAGCTCGCTCACGGTGGGGGGCAACCCGACCGGCGTGCGCGCATCGAACTCCATCGCATTTGCGTTCGGTGAGCTGCGCAGCGGCCCGCTGCTGCACGTTTCGTACGCGCTCGGCGAGAACCCGTCGAACAGCGGGGCAACATCCCATGACGGCGGGTACCGCGGGGCGCGGCTCGCCTACACCGTGCCGCCCATCGACGTGGCGGTGGCCTATGGCGTGTACAAGCTGGCATCGGTCGGCGACATCCGCGAACGCGTGATCGGCGGCATCTTCGATGTCGGCCCCGCGAAGCTCTGGACGCTGTACGTGAAGGACACGACTGGAACGCGCAACCGGATGCACGGCTCGATGCTCGGCGTCACGTACCCGTCCGGCCCGTGGCTGTTCAAGGCAACCGTGTCGCGAGCGGTGGTGCGCAACTTCGGCGGCACAGTGATCGGGGCCACGGCGAAAGCCGGCGTGGGCACCAGCTACGAGATGTCCAAGCGGACGTTCCTCTATGCCAACATGGCTCGCACCCGCAACAGCCACGGCGCTTCCATGATGCCGCAGGGCGGCATCGGCCAGACCGCTCCCAACCATGGCGGCATGGGACGCGAGATCGGGCTGAGGACCGCGTTCTGAGCTGCGGCGCGACGCCTGCCTATCGGCCCACGGAAGCCACTTCGATCACCTCGTTCGCCCGCAGGCGCAACTCGGGCGTGATGGAGATGCCGATCGCGCGAGCCGTCTGCGCATTCACGATCAGCTGGAAGCGTGAAGGCTCGCGAAACGGCAGGCCGCCGGGCGGAGCGCCCTTCAGGATGCGCTGCACGTAGTCGGAAACCGTCGCCGTGCCCTCCTCCGGGTCCGGCATGAAGGTGAAGAGGCCGCTTGCCTCGACGAAGTCGCGGTTGAAGGAGATGCTCGGCAGCTTGTGCTCGAGCGCATAGGCGATCAGGCGCCGGGCATTGCTGCCACCGAGCACGACATACAGGGCATCGGGCTTCACGGCCTCGACCGCTGCCATGTCGATGGGATCGCCGGGCCTCGGCTCGATGTAGTGCAACGTCATGCCGAGCCGCTGGGCAGCGCGCATGGCATGGGGCGTGTAGGCGGCAAAGCCGGGCGTGTTGAGCGTGAGGAACACGGCGACCCGGCGGATGTGCGGTGCGGCAGCCTGCAGGATTTCGAGCCACTTGCCTGCGACCTCCGGCGGGTTGGCGGCCGCGCCCGTCACGTTGCCGCCGGGACGCGCCAGCGTCGCGGCGATGCCGAACTCGACCGGGTTCGCACTGGACAGGACGACGATCGGGGTGTTCGGCATGTGGCGCATCGCCGCACGCGTTGCACCGTTCGTCATGGCGACGACGATCTCGGGCCGCCATGCAGCCAGCTCGCGCGCGGCGCGGTCCACGCCGTCGTCGCTGCCGTCGCCCACGCGTTCTTCGTGCAAGGCTTCGGCAGCCGGGGGCTCCCGCAGCCTGGCGCGGATGCGTGTCGTCCATCCGGCTGTCAGCGCAGCCGGACCGTAAGCGATCCAGCCGATGCGCCGCGGGCCCTGCGCCGAGTGCGCCGGGAGTGCCAGGGCACCGGCCGCCGCGAGGAGCGTCATCCTGCGATCCATCGGGAGACACCTCCTGCGCCGCATTCTGCGCGTTGCAGTGCCTGCTGGCTAGGCGCCAGGATCGGCGTGCTCACGACTTCTGGCCAGGCCGGTTCGGATTCCCATACCTCCGTATGGGTCCGATTCAGGGGTCAGCCGTCTAGGCTGCACCGAGGATGATCCGAAGGAGACAGGCATGCGACACGTACGTATTGCCCTGACGGCTATCGTCATAGGCGCGCCCTCGGGCGGGAGCGCACAAGAGTGGACTTACGAGGCATTCCATGCGGACGGGCGGCCGCTCGCAACCGCCTCGTTCCGGCTGAGCGAAGCAAGTCCCGGCAAATACGTCGGCCGGTTCACCATCCCGAATGCCGATGTCTGCTTCCGTGGCGACATGGCGGCCGCGGTCAGCCAGGAAGGTGACCTGCAGGTCGTGACCCTGACCCCTGCAATGCGGGGATGCGCGCCGTTGCGGCTGGTGCTCAGGGCCGACGGGTCCGGCGGCCAGCGCCACGACCCGCAGGCAGATGGCAGCTGGGCCTGGGACGGCAAGGAGCGCGGGTTGCGGCGCAGGTGAAGCCGTCGGTGAGAACTCACCGGGGCGCGCGCCGGGAAGCTAATCGATGACTTCTTCCGCGCGAACCAACAGTGTGTTCGACAGGGCCAGCCCGATCGCGCGAGCCGTCCTGCGATTGAGCACCAGCCAGTAGCGCGAAGGCTCCCGCACCGGCAGGGTCGAGGGGGATGCCCCTCGCAGGATGCGATCGATGCAGTCGACGAGATTGGTTTCCATCTCGTCCAGGTCCGGGCCAAGGGCGAGCAGGCCGCCGGCCCGGGCGAACGCGCGGTCCACGCTGATCGTGGCAATGCGGCGGTCCAGCGCGTACTGCAACAATGCGGGCACGAGCGGCGCAGTCACGACGTCGTTGACGATATAAAGAGCATCGGGCCGGACCCAGTCCAGGTCCTCCAGCTTCAGGTCACCCGGGCGCCGCAGTTCGAAGTAGTGCAGCATCATGCCCAACTGGGTCGCCGTGCGTGCGGCGTAGGGCGAGTAGTAGGTAATGCCCTTGGTCTCCGGGTTGCGCAGGATCGCGACCCGCGCGATGCGCGGATCGGCCAGCCTGAGGGTTTCGAGCAACTTGCCCGACATCTCGACCTGGTTGCCGGTGGTCCCCGTCACATTTGCGCCTGGCCGCGCGAGGCTGGCGACCAGGCCCAGTTGCACGGGTGTGATCGCGTACCACATGACCACCGGAACGGTCCGCGTCAGCCTGTGCAATTCGAGTGCTGCCGACGAACCGACCGCAACGACCAGCTCAGGCTGCTGCGCGAGCAACTCACGGGCGGCATCGGGCAGCACATCCAGGTCATTCTGGGCGTAGCGGGCCACGAGCACCCAATCGCGCCCCAGCAGCCAGCCTCGGTCACCCAGCCGCGCTGCGACCGAATTGCGCAGCGGCTCGTTGCCGGCCGCCGTGCCGAGGCTCAACCAGCCGATGCGCCGCGGAACAGCGGCCGCGGCCAGCGGGAAGGCGGACAGGGCAGCAACGACCGCTCGACGCCTCTTCATTGGTTATCCTTGCCAAGGCCGCGAAGTCGGCATACGCACCACGATCAGGTGATCGTCTCGTTCACCCGCAGCAGCAGCTCGTGCGACAGGGTGACCTTGATCGCATCGGCCGTACGCCGGTTGAGCACCAGCCAGTGCTTGGTGGGCTCCTGGATCGGCAGCGTGGCGGGAGTCGCGGTCTTCGAGAGGATGCGCGTCACGTAGTCCGCCGCGATGACGAACTGCTGTTCGTTGTCCGCAAACAGGGACAGCAGCCCGCCCGCCCGAGTGAACTCGATGCTGGTGCCGATGCTCGGCAGCTTGCGCGCCATGGCAAAGGGCACGAGCTCCGGGTAGTGCGAGAACACCGCGTACTCATGGGCCACCAGCAGCGCATCCGGCGACATGCGCTCCAGTTCGGCCATGCGCAGGGCTCCTGCCTTCGGCACCTCGACGTAATGCAGGGTGACGCCCAGCTGCGCGGCCGCCCGCTCCGCATAGGGCGTGTGATGCGACATGCCCGGAAACGTCGGATTTCGGATGACCGCTACATGGGCGATGCGCGGTGCGACGATCTTCAGGAAGTCCACCATCTTGCCGGCGAACTCCGGCTGGTTGAAGGTGCAGCCGGTGAGGTTGCCGCCGGGCCGCGCATAGCTCTGCGCCAGCCCGGCCTCGACCGGGGTCGTCATGGCCACGCCGACGATCGGGATGGTTCGCGTGAGTTGCAGCAGCGCGACGACCGTCACGCTCGCGCCGGCCAGCACCACGTCCGGGTTCAGCGCCACCAGTTCGCGCGCGCCGGCAGCGATCAGGTCGGCATCGCGGTTGCCGAAGCGCGGCTCGATCACGTAGTCGCGCCCCTGCTCGAAGCCGCGCAGCCTCATCTGGCGGATGAACGTCTCCAGGATGATGTTGCCACCGGCCTCGCGCGTGTTCTGCGTCAGGAAGCCGATGCGGAAGGGGCGTTGCCCGCCCACCTGCGCGCGCGCGGCCAGCGCGCAGCCGGCGGCGGCCAGCACGATACGTCGCTTCATGTGATGACCTCCTTCACGCGCAGCATCAGTTGCTGCGACATCGTGAACTGGATGGCGTCGGCGGTCTTGCGGTTGAACACCAGGTGGTAGCGTGTCTGCTCCTGGATCGGCAGCGTCGAAGCACTGGCGCCGCGCGTGAGGATGCGGATCACGTAGTCGGCGGCGACGCCGAACATCTCGTCCACGTCGGCATCCAGCGACATCAGGCCGCCGGCCATGGGGTAGGTGCGGTTGGTGCCTATGCTGGGCAGCTTGCGACCGATGGCGAACGATGCCAGCGCGGCCTGGATCGGGTTGACCGCGTAGTCCGCCGCCACGAACAGCGCATCGGGGTTCGAGCGCTCGACGTCCTCCATGCGGAAGTTCTCGGTCTTCGTGACCTCGACGAAATGCAACGCGATCCCCAGTTCGGCTGCGGCCCGCACGCCGTGGCGCGTGTATTCCGCCATCACGGGATACGAGGGGTTGTGGATGACCGTCACGCGGACGATGCGGGGCACCGCAGACTTCAGCACCTCGAGGATCTTCGCTGCGAACTGCGGCTGGCTGAACGTGCTGCCCGTCACGTTGCCGCCCGGCCGCGCGAGGCTCTGCGCCAGCCCCATGTCCACCGGGCCGGTCAGGCCGAAACCCACCACGGGTGTGGTGCGCGTCGCCTGCGCCAGGGCGATAGCCGATGGCGTCGCGGCCGCCACGATGACCGGCAGGTTCAGCGCGGCCAGTTCACGTGCGCGCGCGGCCATGAGCGCCGTGTCGCGGTCGCCGTAGCGCGGCTCGATGACGAAGTCGCGGCCCGGCTCCCAGCCGCGCGAGCGCATCTGCGCGACGAAGAGGTCGATAGGCAGTTGCCCCATCGCCCGATCGTTGTGTGTGAGGAAGCCGATGCGAAACGGCGCGTTCTGGGCGACTGCCGCCATGCCCCACGCGGCGGCCGCAAGCAATGCGGCTCGCCGCCTCATTCGATCACCTCGCGCGTGCGCAGCAGCAGCTCCTGCGACAGCGGCAGGCCGATGGCGCGCGCCGCCGCGCGGTTGACGAAGATGTGGTACCTGGAAGGCTCGCGCACCGGTAGCGTGGCCGGTGACGCCCCGCGCAGCACGCGGTCGACGTAGTCGGCGACGTTGTCGTTCATCTCGTCCGTGTCCGGGCCGAGCGACAGCAGCCCGCCGGCTTCCGTGAACTGCCGGCTGACCCCGATGGTGAGCAACCGGTGCTCGCGCGCGAACGCCAGCAAGGTTTCGTACAACGGGATCAGCACGAAGTCGTTGATGATGTAGAGGGCGTCGGGCCGGAAGCCGGCCACGTCGTCGAGCCGCAAGTCCGCCGCCTTGCGCAGCTCGAAGTACTTCAGCGTCATGTCGAGCCGCCGCGCGGTCGCCTCCGAGTACTGCGTGTACGTGCGGATGCCCAGGTTGTCGGGATTGCGCAAGATCGCCACACGCGCCACCGTCGGTTGCGCCACCCGCAACACTTCCAGCAACTTGCCCGCCACCTCGGGCGGGCTGCCGGTAGTCCCCGTCACGTTGCCGCCGGGCCGCGCAAGGCTCTGCACCAGGCCCACTTCGACGGGCGTCGACGCGTACACCATGACGATGGGGATGGTCCGTGTCTCGCGCGACGCGGCCGCCGAGCTTGGGCTGCCGACACTGATGATCGCCGATGGCGTCAGGGCTACCAGCTCGCGCGCGGCACCCGGCAGTGCCTCGAGCCGGTTGTTGCCAAACCGGGCGACCAGCGCGATGTCGCGGCCCAGGCGCCAGCCGCGCACGTCGAGCCGGCCCATCACGACGTCGATGATGGGTTGCTGCGCGTCGCGGGTGGAGGTTCCGAGCCAGCCAAGGCGGCGCGGTTCGGCAAGCGCGAGCCGGGGCGCGCAAGCGAACACGCCGGCGAACGCTCTGAGCAGGACACGCCTCTTCATTGCGACCTCTGGCGCGAGGATAGTCCCGGTGCCGAGCGAAGTCGATCCCATACCTCCGTATAGCTGAAGTTGCATGCACCAGGGCCTAGTCTCCATGGCACACAAACCAGGAGAGAGTGCATGAAACTTCACAATGCGTTCACCCGCTTCGGCCTCGTCGTCGCACTGTCCCAGGCAGCCGCGATCGCGCAAGTCGCCAACTCGCCGCTGGGTACCTGGCGATCCAACGCCTTGGTCAGCCCCGACTGGCCCATTGCGGCTACGGTGCAACTGACGGTCACGACGGCCGAAGGAAGCGCCGTCAAGGGCCGCTACCAGATCTTCTTTCCCGTCTCCGGCGGGCTTTGCCCCACCGGGCCGGTGTCGGGCAGTTTCGATGGCGTCGCATTGAAGGTATCTTCGACGCCGACCAACGTGTGCCCCGAGCGCGTGTTCGACCTGAAGTTCAGTGGCGCTTCGCTGGTGGGCACCTATCGCGGCCAGAACGGGCAGCCGAACGAAGTGACGTTCACGCGCCAGTGAGGAGATCCTATGCGATCACGAAGATTCCTGGTGGCGCTGCTGTGCGGCGCAATGGCTGCGACCGCGGCTGCCGATGAGGCCTCTGATGCGGCCGAGCGGGAACTGGGCGAGGCGGCTTACGCGAAGAACTGCGCTTACTGCCACAACGGCGGTAACCCGCTTGGTGCGGGCGCTCCGTTGCGTCCCGCGCTCAAGCTGATGTCGCGTGAGCGCATCCGCGCGGCGGTGGTGAACGGAAGGATGCGCGTCAATGCACGCTTTCTGAAACCAGCGGAGCTCGAAGCGGTGATCAAGTACCTGGCGGCGGAGCCTGCGCCGGCAGCAGCCCCACCCGCTGCAGCGGCGTCGAGTTGAACATGTCCCCACGTTCACACACGACATCGGTGGCCAGCGCCCTTGCGGCCTCCGTCATCGCGCTCGTGGCTGCTTCGCCTTCGACTGCGCAAGAGTATCCCGAGCGCCCGGTCCGGGTGATCGTGCCATGGCCGCCGGGACAGGCCACCGACATCGTCGCACGCGTGATGGCAGAGAAAATGGCGCCCGCGCTCGGCCAACCGCTGGTGGTCGAGACCCGCCCTGGCGCCGCCGGTACGCTTGGGACCGAACACGCAGCCAAGTCGCCGCCGGACGGCTACACGCTCCTGGCTGCGTCGAGCGGCCCGATATCGATCGCCCCGCAGGTGCAGAAGGTTCCTTACGAGCCGCAGCGTGACTTCGAACCGGTGTGCCTGATCGCGAGCAACCCGTACGTCCTGGTTGTGCACCCTTCCGTGCCGGCCACCAACGTGCAGGAGTTCGTGAGCCTCCTGAAAGCGGGCCCGGGCAGGTACAGCTTTGCGACCTCCGGCACGGCCTCCACCAGCTTGGTGCCTGCGGGAAACGCCCGCGGAAGCGCGAACGAAGATCGCTACTGAGTGCCGCAGGCAACTCGACGCCCCAGGCATGCCGGAGCGCTTCCTGGCTCTCGGCCTGGAGATCGCACAGCCTGGCGGCGAAGGGTTTGCCGACTTCCTGAAGAAGCAGGCCGGGCGGTTCGGGGCCATCGCCAGGCAATCCGGCATCCGAGCCGAGTAGGCTCGCACTTCACGAGATCACTTCGTTCACGCGCAGCATCAGCTCGCGCGGTGCAACGAAGCCAATGGCCTCGGCCGTGCGGCGGTTGAAGACGAGCTGGAAGCGCGTGGGCGCCTGGATCGGCAGGCTCGCAGGGTCGGCGCCCTGCAGGATGCGGATCGCATAGTCGGCGCCGGCGACGAAGTTCTCCTTCGAGTCTGCGTTCAGCGACAGCAGCCCGCCAGCCTGCGTGAAGGTGCGATGGACGCCAATGCTCGGCAAGCGACGCGCCGTGGCGTACGCGGCCAGGTTTGGCTGGATGGGACCTACTGCATAGTCGTTCACGACGTAGAGTGCATCGGGTCGGGCCCGTTCGAGTTCTTCCGGCCGGAAGTCGTCGGGGCGGGTGATGCCGATGTAAGCCAGGGTGAGCCCCAGGTTTTGAGCGGTGCGCTCCACGGGCTGCGCGTACGCGTTCATACCCGGGAATGTCGGGTTCCGGATCACGGCGACACGCCTCACGCCGGGTGCAGCCACCAGAAGGATCTCCAGGACCTTGGCGCCAACTTCGACCGTGTTGAAGGTGCTGCCGGTGATGTTGCCGCCCGGGCGCGCCAGAGACTGCACAAGTCCCGACTCCACAGGCGATGTGAGGCCCAGGCCGACGATGGGCTTGCTGCGCGTCGCCCCGCCGAGTGCCGTGGTCGCTGCGCTCGCCCCTCCGACCAGCAGGTCGACGGGCAAAGCGGCCAACTCCTTCGCGCGAGCCTCGATCAGCTCGGGGCTTCGTTCGCCGTGGCGAACCTCAAGCAGGTAGTCGCGGCCCGTTTCGAGGCCGCGTGCGCGCATCTCGGTAGCGAACATGTCCACGATGACCTGGCCCTGCGCGACGTCGTGCATCGTGAGCATGCCGATACGCCAGGGGCGCTGCGCACCCGCACGCGGCTGCGCGCGCAGTGGCGCGGCCCACGCCAACGTGCCGAACACGGCGAGCCTTCGCTTCATGGCGCTTGTATACCCCCGCGCGACTGATTTCGCAACGGGCGTGCCGGCCTGGCGCCGCCCGGGGGCCCTGTTCGGGCCGGCTGGCATGCCGCGGGAAGTCGTCGGCGCGTCCAGCGCGCCGTGGCTCCGGTGTTCGCGCGTGCCGTCGTGAGCGAGCAGCTCAGGCGCAACGCCTTCGAGCAGAGGATCCGGCCGCAATGAAACTCTGGGCGATGCCATCGGTCCCGAAGGTCAACGCCGCCGCCCCGAGACATCCACACGAAAACCTTCAGTGCCGGTCGATGAACGAAAGCACTGCCTCGTTGAATCCAGCCGGATTCATGCGAGGCATCGAGTGTGACGAGTTCTTCACCAGGCCACGCGTGGCGCGGGGCATGCACGCCTGCACCCGGTCCAATATGGCACCGAAGTTCTTCGGGCTGGTCTCGCCACCCAGGAGGAACACCGGCATGATTTGGCTCAGCTGCTTCGCGTCTTCGCATGTGAATGGCGCCCAGGCCGACCCGTCCGAATCCGCCGCCACCAGCGTCCACGCGTTGTCGCGCATGAACTGCTTCGACCGGTCCGGAAGGTTCTTCCAGGCGCCCGGCCCGTTCACGTACTCCTGGAACAACTCCAGGCCCGTATCCAACTCGCCGGACTTGAACTTGTCCCTCACGCCGCGAAATGCGGCGCTCCTGCGCGCGACTGCCGCCGGGTCGCTGGGTGCGAAAGCCGCCATGCCGCCACCGCCCTCGGCGATGGTCAGGCTGCGCACCAGACCGGGTTGGAGGCGGGCCGCGTAGATGGCGACCGTTCCGCCCCGTGAGTGGCCCACAAGATGCACGGGCCCCGCGTCCAGCCGCCTGATGAACTCCGCCAGGTCGGCCGCATGCTGGTTCATGGTGAATGCGCCTTCACCCCGCCAGGGCTCGGGCCAGGCATGGCGCACGCTGACCGCAATGGCGCGGTACTTCGCAGCCATCGGTTCCATCTGCGCGGCGAAGAAGCGATAGTCGATGCCGGAACCATGCACCAGCACCACGGGCACGCCCCGGCCGCGCTCTACATAGGCCATCTCGTAGCCATTGACTGGCAGGGTCTTCGCTTCGGGCGGCAGGGCCCACGTGCGGGGCACCGCGACGGGTACGGTGGTGCAGTTCCACAGCACAGCGGCCAGTCCAACTGCGATCAGGGTGCGATGACGCATGGCGCTTCTCCTCAAGAGGTGAGTCCAGCTTAGGTACGCGGCATCGTGAAATCACCTATACGGAGGTATCGAGGCTGGTCACCGCCCCATACCTCCGTATAGCTGATTCCACGGGCCCCGCCGCCTACCCTGAGCCCACCCCACCGAAGGAGAGAGAGACATGAACGTTCGCCAAGCTTCCATCTGCATCGTCCTGGCCACGGCGTTCTCGCAGGGCGCCTTCGCACAAGGCGCTTCGCCCGTCGGCACCTGGAAGTCCGGCGCCATGGTCCACAAGGAGTGGCCGATTGCTGCAACGGTGCAGATCACCGTGACGAGCATCGACGCCCAGCAGAAGGCGAGCGGCCAGCTCCAGGCCTTCATGGCCGGGGGGGGCGGGGGCAGCGCCAACTGCCCGCGCGCGCCGTTGTCGGGGACCTTCGACGGCTCCACGCTGAAGTTGGCGTCGCCCGCAACCAACCTTTGCCCCGAGCGCACGATGGAGCTGAAGTTCGCGGGAACCGACGAAATGAAAGGGTCCTATCGAGGAGGGTTCGACGAGCTGGTCTCGATCACGTTCACGCGGGTGAAGTAACACCCAGTCGGGACGTTCAGCCAACGATCTCGTGCGCTCGCAAGAGAATTTCCTGGGACAGCGTGAGCCCGATCTCTCGCGCTGTCGTGCGATTCAGCACCAGGCGAAAGCGCGCCGGCTCGCGCACGGGTAGTGAGGACGGCGCCGCCCCGTCGACGATGCGCAGGATGTAGTCGACGAGGACCTCTTCGAGTTCGTCCGGGTCCGGGCCGAGCGACATCAAGCCGCCGGCCGTTGCAAAGCGGCGCACGACGCCGATGCTGGGCAGCCTGCGACTGAGCGCATACTCGATCAGGCCCGGCGTGATCGCCGAAACGACCTGGTCGGCCGTCACATAGAGCGCATCAGGCCGCTGCGCATCGAGGTCGCCCCACCGGAATTCCTCCACCTTGCTGACCAGGTAGCGCGACAGCTCGAGCCGCAACGCCCCGGCGGTCGCTTCCGCGGACCGGATGTACGGCGCTGCACCGCGCAGGTCGGGATTCACCACGACCACTACGCGCCGGGTGGCAGGTGCCGCGGCCTTGAGCATTTCCACCAGCTTGCCGCCCCCTTCCGCCGGGCTGATCGAAGTGCCCGTGACATTCCCGCCCGGCTTTGCCAGGCTTTCCACGAGCCCCGTTTCCACGGGTGCGTTCACGCCCACGGCGATGATGGGCACTTCGCGCGTGGCGCGCTTCAGCGCTTCGGCCGCGGCGTTTCCTGCGCCGACGATGACGGCCGGGCGCAAGGCAGCAAGTTCACGCGCAAGTTCTGCGATGCGCTGGTCGCTGCGCTCGCCGTAGCGCGCCTCGAGCACGAAGTCGCGCCCCTCCACGTACCCCCGGGCCTGAAGGCGCGCCAGGAAGGGCCGCAGGATGGGTTCACCCATGGCGCGGTCATGGTGCTGCAGGAGCCCAGCACGAACGGCCGTTTCACCACGGCGGCCAACGGTGGTGCGGCCACCACCATGGCAAGAGTTGCGCCGAAGACATGGCGTCTGTGCATGGCGCCATTCTGATCCGCTACAGCCAGGTGCGGAAGGGCTGCAGAGACGTGCGGGACACAACGCCATGACCCGGTCCGGCGCGGGGTTCTCCCATACCTCGGTATGGATGAAACGGAGAACGCACGCGCCTGACCTGAAGCCTCGTCCAGGAGCCGCCTCATGCAAATTCGTAACCGACTCTTCCACTTCGGCCTTGCCTTCGCCCTGTCGCAGGGTGCAGCGATGGCACAGGTCTCCGGCACACCCCGCGCCGACGCGGGCACACAGGGGGTGCTGTTTTTCGGAAACAGCTACACCAACTACAACAACTTGCCGGACATGGTGGCTGCGTTGCCGCGATGACCGGGCGGCGACTCGAGACCAGGGGACATGCGATGCCGTCCGTGCGGCTCGGCAACCTCTGGAGCATGCGGGCGACACAGGCCCTGCTCAAGGACGAAAGGTGGAGCTTCGTCGTGCTCCAGGAACAGAGCCTTCTGCCGCTCACGGCGCCCGGCTTGATGCGCGAGTCGATCCGCACCATCGACGCTGCGGTCCGGCAGAACGGCGCGCGGAAAGTGCTGTACATGTCACGCAGTGGTTCGTCCCGACGGACGACATAATTTGGACTCGATCAGGCGCAAGCTGCAGTTGCCGACCGGGTCCGAGTTCGCGCTCTCTGCGCAGCACTTTCGTGAGGATGCCGCGAAGTTGAAACTCGCGCACGAAGGCTTCTAAACTGGTCTCCAGTGGGATCGACGGGAATCAGGACATTTTTTAAACTGGACGTACACGCGCCACAGATTGAGACGTTCAGTGATGCGTCTGCGCCGGCGTCACTTCCCAGTGCTGCATCACGCGCTCATGCGCATCGACGCTTTCCAGCCGAACGCGGAAGCCCCAGAGCCGCGCCACGTGCTTCACCACTTCCTCGGCGCCGTTGTCCAGCGGCCGGTCGTTGTGGCGGATGTGGCGCAGCGTGAGCGAGCGGTCGCCGCGCAGGTTCACGTTCCACACCTGGATGTTGGGCTCGCGCCAGCTCAGGTCGTGCTGGCGTGCCAGCGTCTCGCGCACGCGCCGGTAGCCCTGCTGGTCGTGGATGGCCGAGACTTCCAGTTCCTTCTGGGTCGCATCGTCCAGCACGGCAAACAGCCGGAAGTCGCGCATCAGCTTGGGGCTCAGGTATTGCCCGATGAAGCTCTCGTCCTTGAAGTGGCGCATCGCATAGTCGAGCGTCTTGATCCAGTCCGAGCCGGCGATGTCGGGGAACCACTCGCGGTCCTCGTCGGTCGGCTTCTGGCAGATGCGCTTGATGTCGCTGTACATGGCGAAACCCATCGCATAAGGGTTGATCCCGCTGTAGCCCGGGTGCGTCACGGGCGGCTGGAACACCACGTTGGTGTGCGACGACAGGATCTCGATCATGTACCCCTCGGACAGCTGGCCCTCGTCGTACATGGTGTTGAGCAGCGTGTAGTGCCAGAACGTGGCCCAGCCCTCGTTCATCACCTGCGTCTGCCGCTGCGGGTAGAAGTACTGCGCTACCTTGCGCACGATACGCACGATCTCGCGCTGCCAGGGTTCGAGCAGCGGCGCGTGCTTCTCGACGAAGTACAGGATGTTCTCCTGCGGCTCCTCGGGAAAGCGCCTCTGCTTCTTTTCGGATTGCTTGCCCGCCGCCTTCGGCAGCGTGCGCCACATGTCGTTGACCTGCTGCTGCAGGTAAGCCTCGCGGTCCTTGCGGCGGTTTTCCTCTTCCACCATCGACAGCTTCTGCGGCCGGCGGTAGCGGTCGACGCCGTAGTTCATGAGCGCGTGGCAGGCGTCCAGCACGGCTTCGACCGCGTCGATGCCGTGCTTTTCCTCGCATTCGGCGATATAGCTCTTGGCGTACACCAGGTAGTCGATGATCGAGCTGGCGTCCGTCCACATGCGGAACAGGTAGTTGCCCTTGAAGAACGAGTTGTGCCCGAAGCACGCATGCGCCATCACCAGCGCTTGCATCGGCATCGTGTTCTCCTCCATCAGGTAGGCGATGCACGGGTCGGAGTTGATGACGATCTCGTAGGCCAGTCCCATGTGGCCGCGCCGGTAGTTCTTCTCGCTGGCGATGAAGTGCTTGCCGAACGACCAGTGCCGGTAGTTCACCGGCATGCCGATGGAGGCGTACGCATCGAGCATCTGCTCCGACGAGATCAGCTCCAGTTGCGACGGGTAGGTGTCCAGGCCGAAGCGTTCCGCGGTCTTGCGGATCTCGTTGAAGTACAGCTCGATCAGCTCGAAGGTCCAGTCCGAAGGGCTGGGCAGGCGCTTCGTGTCGCTGGGCATCAGGCCCGGCTCGTCGGGAAGTTCGATGATGCTCATGACGCGTTCGCGGGTTCCTTGCGGAACAGCTCGCGGAAGACGGGGAAGATCTGCGACGGCGTCACGATCTTCTGCATGGCGAAGTGCGGGTTGGCGTCACGCACGCGCGTGTATTCTTCCCACAGGTTCTGGTCTTCGTCGGCCACCTGCACGTAGGCGTAATAGCGCACCAGCGGCAGGATCCTGCCGTCGAGCAGCTCGCGGCACTTGGACGAGTCCTGCTGCCAGTTGTCGCCGTCGGAAGCCTGCGCGCCGTAGATGTTCCACTCGCTGCTGGTGTAGCGCTGGCGGATGATGTCGTACATCATCGTGAGCGCGCTCGACACGACGGTGCCGCCGCTTTCGGTAGCGTGGAAGAACTCGTCTTCGGTCACCTCGGCGGCCTGTGTGTGGTGGCGGATGAACACCACCTCGGTCTTCTCGTAGTGGCGCGAGAGAAAGAGGTACAGCAGGATGAAGAAGCGCTTGGCCAGGTCCTTGCGGGCCTCGTCCATCGAACCCGACACGTCCATCAGGCAGAACATCACCGCCTTGCTGGTCGGCTTGGGCTCGCGCACGCGGTTGCGGTAGCGCAGGTCGAACGGGTCGAGGAAAGGCACGCGCTTCAGGCGCAGCTTCAGCTCCTCGATCTCGGCGGCCACCTTGTCGGTCTCGGCTTGCGGTGCGTTGCCCGCGACCAGCGCGGCCAGGCGTTCCTCGGCCTGCTTCAGTTCCTTGCGCGGGTCGCCGCCCATGGCGATGCGACGCGCCAGGCCCACCCGCATGGAGCGCACCACGTGCAGGCTGGTGGGGTTGCCTTCCGACACGAAGCCCGCGCGGCGCAACTTGAACTCGGGCACGTCGGCCAGCAGCTGCGTGCGGATCAGGCGGGGCAGCGCCAGGTCGTCGAAGAAGTACTGCATGAACTCTTCGCGGCTGATGCGGAATACGAACTCGTCTTCGCCCTGCCCGTCGGGCGATGCGCCGCTGCCGGAGCCGCCGGCACCGCCGCCCTGCGGCCGCTGGATGCGGTCGCCGCGCACGTATTCTTCGTTGCCGGGGTGCACCAGTTCGCGCGAGCCGCCCGGCGCATGGCCGAACACCGGTTCGGACACGTCGCGCCGCGGCAGCGAGATGTCGGCGCCTTCCTCGATGTCGCGGATGCTGCGGTCGCCCACCGCCTTGCGCACCGCGTCGCGGATCTGGTCCTTGTAGCGGCGCAGGAACCTTTCGCGGTTGCCGATGGACTTGTTCTTGCCCGAAAGCCGCCGGTCGATGACCTGGTGGAGCATCGAGGCCATCAGCCCTCCCTATGAGCTCTTGCGCACACGCAGGTACCACTCGCACAGCAGGCGGACCTGCTTCTTGGTGTAGCCCTTCTCGACCATGCGGTTCACGAAGTCCTCGTGCTTCTTCGCCTCGTCGGCCGAGGCCTTGGCGTTGAAGCTGATGACGGGCAGCAGTTCCTCGGTGTTCGAGAACATCTTCTTCTCGATCACGGTGCGCAGCTTCTCGTAGCTGGTCCACACCGGGTTCTTGCCGGCGTTGTTGGCACGCGCACGCAGCACGAAGTTGACGATCTCGTTGCGGAAGTCCTTGGGGTTGGACAAGCCGGCAGGCTTCTCGATCTTCTCGAGTTCGGCGTTCAGCGCGGCGCGGTCGAAGATCTCGCCCGTGTCGTGGTCGCGGAACTCCTGGTCCTGGATCCAGAAGTCGGCGTACGTGACATAGCGGTCGAAGATGTTCTGCCCGTACTCCGAGTACGACTCGAGGTACGCCGTCTGGATTTCCTTGCCGATGAACTCCGCGTAGCGGGCGGCCAGGTGTTCCTTGATGAAGGCCAGGTACTTCTGCTCGGTCTCGGGCGGGAACTGCTCGCGCTCGATCTGCTGCTCCAGCACGTACATCAGGTGCACCGGGTTGGCGGCGACCTCGGTCGAGTCGAAGTTGAAGACCTTCGACAGGATCTTGAACGCGAAGCGCGTCGAGATGCCGGTCATGCCTTCGTCCACGCCCGCGTAGTCGCGGTACTCCTGGTAGCTCTTGGCCTTGGGGTCGGTGTCCTTCAGGTTCTCGCCGTCGTAGATCAGCATCTTGCTGAACAGCGACGAGTTCTCCGGCTCCTTCAGCCGCGTGAGCGCCGAGAACTGCGCCATCATCTTCAGCGTGCCGGGCGCGCACACCGCGTCCTTCAGCGACGAGTTCTGCAGCAGTTTCTCGTAGATCTTCACTTCCTCGGTAACGCGCAGGCAGTACGGCACCTTCACCACGTAGATGCGGTCGAGGAAGGCTTCGTTGTTCTTGTTGTTCTTGAAGGTCTTCCACTCGCTTTCGTTCGAGTGCGCCATGACGATGCCGTCGAACGGGATGGCGCCGAACCCTTCGGTGCCCTTGAAGTTGCCTTCCTGCGTGGCCGTCAGCAGCGGGTGCAGCACCTTGATGGGCGCCTTGAACATCTCCACGAATTCCAGCAGGCCCTGGTTGGCCAGGCACAGGCCGCCGGAGTAGCTGTAGGCGTCCGGGTCGTCCTGCGCATAGGTCTCGAGCTTGCGGATGTCGACCTTGCCGACCAGCGACGAGATGTCCTGGTTGTTCTCGTCACCCGGCTCGGTCTTGGAGATGGCGATCTGCTTCAGGATGGACGGGTAGCGCTTGACCACGCGGAACTTGCGGATGTCGCCGCCGAATTCCTCCAGGCGCTTCACGGCCCACGGCGACATGATGCGCTGCGTGTAGCGGCGTGCGATGCCGTACTGCTGTTCCAGCAGCGGTGCGTCTTCGTCGTTGTTGAACAGGCCCAGCGGCGACTCGTTGACCGGCGAGCCCTTGATGCAGTAGAACGGCACCATCTCCATCAGCTGCTTCAGCCGCTCGGCGATGGACGACTTGCCGCCGCCCACCGGCCCCAGCAGGTAGAGGATCTGCTTCTTTTCTTCCAGGCCCTGCGCCGCATGGCGGAAGCACGCGACCACCTGCTCGATCGGCTCCTCGAGCCCGTAGAAATCCTTGAAGGCCGGGTACACCCGGATCACCTTGTTGCCGAAGATGCGCGACAGGCGCGAGTCGTGGCGGGTGTCCAGCATTTCGGGCTCGCCGATCGCGGCGAGCATGCGCTCGGCGGCGGTGGCGTAGGAGAGCGGGTCGCGCTTGCAGAGGTCGAGGTACTCCTCGAGCGACAACTCTTCCTCGCGCGTCTTCTCGTACCGCGACATGAAGTTGCGGACTACGTCCATGAGGCCTCCTTCGGGAACGTTGAATGGGCTTGCTGATGGATCAGCGCGGCGCCGATCCAATGTAACGCAGGCGAGCCGGTGTGCAACATCGTGTTTGTAGGCGAATTCTGTCGTTCACTGTAGGTGAACCATAGATAAAAACAAGGGGGTCGAAGTTCATAGGTGAAAACCATTCCACCTTCGGCGCGCCGGGTGTTGCTGCGTTGCGATGCAGGGGTGTAAAGGCCGCACCGCCCGCACGGAAAAGCTGCAGAATCGACAGCCGTGTGGAACTATCGGTGGCACGCCATTTGCACTGTGGCAGCGGCGCTCGCACTCGCATGCGGGGCTGGTGCGCAGCCTGCGCAAGCGCCGGCGCCCGACACGGTCACGCTGGACGAAACACAGCAAACGGTCGAATTTGACCGGCGCAGGGTCTGGTCGGGCCCCGATGCCGAAGCGAGCCTGCATAAGGCCATAACGGGCGAACTGCCGTGGCGGACGACGTCGCACGAAGCCGTGCACCCCATCGCGCGCGGCCAGGCCCTGTGGTTGCACCTGCGGGTGCTGCGCAGCAGCCGCGCCGGCGGCCATTGGGTGCTGCAGTTCCCGGTGCCCGTGCTCGATGCGGTCACCTTGTACCAGCAGGATGGGCGCGGCACCTGGAGCCACCGCACGGCCGGTGACCTGCTGGCTGCCAGCGCGTGGCCCGAGGCCGGGCGCTTCCCTTTCTTCCGGCTTGAACTGCGCAGCGGCGAGCCGCACGACCTGCTGGTTCGCGTGCAGCACAGCACGCCATTGAACCTTCCAGTGAGGCTAGTCACTGCGGCCGAGCACGACCGTCGCATGCGGCTGGAATACCTGGGCCTCGGCATGGCGCTGGGTGCGCTGGCCCTGCTGGTCGCCGGTTCGCTGGCGCGTGCGTGGCGCCTGCGCGACCCCGGGTACGCGTGGTATGGCCTGTATGCGCTCCTGAGCATGCTGGCCGCGGCCGCCTTCACCGGCATCGCGGGCCACCTGCTGTGGGGCGAGCACGTGGCGTGGACCGATGCCGCGCCCGGATGCATGGCCATCCTGGCGGGCGCTTCGGCACTATGGATCGTGCGCAGCGTGACCGGCATCGTGGCGCGCACGCGCTGGCTCGGCCAGGCTATCCGCTGGGCCAGCTGGGCCGGGCCGCTGCTGGCGCTGGCGTACCTGTTCGTGGACCGCCGCACGGGCATCGCGATGGCGGGGGTCTTCCTGCTGACGGTTGCGGCGGTCACCCTGTCGGCAGCGGTCGTGACATGGCGGCGCGGCGATGCCGTCGGCCGCTGGATGCTGATGGGCTCGGTGCCGCTGGCCCTGGCTGTGTCCGTGGCGCTGCTGCGCGTGTTCGGCTGGATCGAGGCCTCATGGCTGACTGAATATGCGCTGGTGCTGGCGCTGGCCTTCGACCTGCCGATGCTGCTGGGCGCGCTGAACAGCCGCTCGCGCGAGCGCCGCGGCGCGCAGCTTCGCCAGCTGGCTTCGGCCAGCCAGGACGCGCTGACGGGCCTGCTGAAGGCCAAGCCTTTCGACGCACGGCTCACGCATGCCCTGCTGCGCTTCCACCGCCGCGGCGAAAGCAGCGCCGTCGCCGTGATCGAACTTGCCAACTACGAATGGATCAAGTCGCGCCGCGGCCCCGAAGCAGCCGAGGAGAGCCTGCTGCGTGCCGTGATCAAGCTGCGCAAGCTGGTGCGTGACGTGGACACCACCGGGCGCATCGGCGAGGCGCGCATCGGCCTGGTGCTGGAAGGCGTGTCGTCGCGGCAGGTGGTGGCGCAGTTCGCGTCGCGGCTGGTAGCGTCGGGGCTTATGCGTGAACCCGAGCAGCCGGAAGACCCCGACCTGCAGTTCCACATCGCCGCCACGCTGCTCCTCGAGCACGCGCCCACCTCGGCGGAGCTGGTGCGGCTGCTGGGCGCGGTGCTCGAAAAGATGTCGGTGCGTACGCACCGGCCCTTCCGCTTCCTGGAGACACAGCAGTCGCTGCCGGCGGGTGAGGATTCGTCAGCGCTGCAAAGCGAAAGTGCGCCGCTGGCGGCGTCGTAGCTGTAGCCCCTACTGCGTACGGGTGACCTTGCGCAAGTGGCGCGGCCGGTCGGGGTCGAAGCCACGCGCCCGCGCCAGTGCTTCCACCATCGGGTAGAACGACTGGATCGCCGCAATCGCGTCCAGCTCCTCCTGCAAGGTCTGCACCAACGGCAGGTTCGCGCCCGGGGTACCGGGCGGCGCCGCCAGCAGCACCAGCGCGCCGCGCCCACGCATGGCATCCGCCAGCGCCAGCAAGCCGGCTTGCGCGGGCCCGCGCGGTGCGAAGACCAGCAGCGGGTAGCCCTCGCCGATCAGCGCCATGGGGCCATGCTGCACTTCGGCGCCCGAGAAGGCCTCGGCCTGGATCGCGCAGGTTTCCTTGAACTTCAACGCCGCTTCCAGCGCCACGGGCAGGCCGAGCCCGCGGCCTATGACGAACAAGCGGTCGGTGTCGCGCAGGGCTTCGACGGCGGCCCCCCAGTCGCACTGCGCCGCCCCTCGCAGGTCTTCCGGCAGCCGCGCCAGCGCGGCATGCAAGGGCGCATCGTCCTGCCACGACGCGACGAGGCGTGCGCCCGCAACCAGCTGCGCGATGAAGCTCTTGGTGGCGGCGACGCTCGCCTCGGTGCCGGCACACAGGTCGAACACCCACTCGGCCGAGCGCGCCAGCGGCGACCGCGTGTCGTTGACGAAAGCCGCGGTGAGCGCGCCGCCCGCGCGGAAGTAGTGCGTGGGCTGCACCAGGTCGGGGCTCTGGCCCGATTGGGAGAAGGCCAGCGCGGCCAGGCCGTCGCACTTGATGCGCGACTGGTACAGCGTGACCAGCGACATCGGCAGCGAAGTGACGAGGCGGCCGAGCCGCGCCATCACGAGGTAGGCCGCGTAATGGGCGGCGTGGTCGGAGCTGCCGCGCGCCACGGTCAGCATGGCCTGCGGCGGCTGCGCGCGAAGCCGCGCTCCAAGGTCGCGAAACGCGTCGGCACCGCAGGCGAGCTGCCGCGCGATGGCCTCGGGCGCCTCGCGCGCTTCAAGCAGCATCTGCGTGGCCAAGCGGCTCTCCTTCGAGGTACACGTCCTGCAGGCGCAAGTCGCGGTCGAGCACGACAAGGTCAGCCCACCAGCCGGGGCGCAGTTCGCCGCGGTCCTGCAGGCCGAGGTACTGCGCCGCGTAAGTCGAAACCCGGCGCGACGCATCGGCGAGGCCCAGGCCCAGCTTGTGCACGCAGTTGCGCAAGGCTTCGTCCATCGTCAGCGTCGACCCCGCCAGCGTGCCGTCGGGCAGGCGCACGCCACCCAGGCACTTGGTGACGGTGTGCCGTCCCAGCTGGTAATCGCCATCGGGCATGCCACTGGCCGCCGTCGAGTCGGTCACGCAGTACAGGTGCGGGATCGCGCGCAGCGCCGCATGGATGGCACCGGGATGCACATGCAGCAGGTCCGGGATGATCTCGGCATGCCGCGCATGGGCCAGCGCCGCGCCGGCGATGCCGGGTTCGCGATGGTGCAGCCCGGTCATCGCATTGAAGAGGTGCGTGAACCCCGCAGCACCCAGGGACATGGCCTGCACGCCCTGCTCGTAGCTGGCCAGCGTGTGGCCGAGCTGCACGCGGTGACCCGCAGCGATGAGCTGGGGGATCGCCTCCATGTGGCCGGGCACTTCGGGCGCCAGGGTGACGATGCGAATCGGCGCGATGGCGTGCAGCCGGGACAGTTCGGCAAGCGAAACCGGGCGCGCATAGTCGGGCTGCGCGCCGAGCTTGCCGGGGTTGATGTAGGGGCCCTCGAGATGCACGCCGAGCACGCGCGCAGCGCGCGCAGGCCTCGTTTCGACGAGGTCCCGCAGGCCTTCGAACGCCGTGACCAGGTCGCCCATCGGTGCCGTCATGGTCGTGGCCAGCAGCGCCGTCGTCCCGTGCGTTGCGTGCGAGCGCGCCACCTGCCGCGCAGCGTCGCCGCCCTGCATGATGTCGCGGCCCGCGCCGCCGTGCACGTGCAGGTCGACGAAGCCGGGCAGCACGATGTTGCCGGTCAAGCCTTCTTCGGCCACCGGATCGCCTTCGATGCCCGAGATGCGGCCACCGGCGTCCAGTTCGATTCGGCCCGCGACGAACCCTTGTGGGGTGAGGATGCAGCCTTCGATGCGGCGCATCACCACGCCTCCTCCACCTCGGCATGCATGCGATCGCGCACGAACATCAAGGCGCCGGCTGCGGCGCTGTGCGAGGCTTCCACCAGCCGGCTGCGCACCGCCGGCGAGAAGCGCGTCACCAGCAAGCGGCCTACGCTGCCGCACACGGCCAGCGGCAACTGGCCGCGCGGGTCGATGGCCAGCGCAATGGATTCGAGCGCGGCCGTGGCGCGCGCCAGCAACCCGGCGGCGGCGGGGTCTGAAGCTTCGTTCTCGAACACCGCGGGCGCCAGTTGCGCATACGCAAACTGCCCTGCCTGGTCGCACCAGGCCTGCAGCGCGTCGCGGTCGCGCCCGCACTCGGCCCATACTTCGCGCGCCAGCGGCCCGGCGTTGACACGCCCATCGAGCGCCGCCTGCGCGTGCCGCACGGCATGCAGGCCCAGCCAGGCGCCGCTGCCCTCGTCGCCCACCGGAAAGCCCCAGCCGCCGACGGTGGTGCGGGTGCCATCGGCGCGCAACACTTCGGCCACGCTGCCCGTGCCCGCGATCAGGATGGCGCCCGGCGCGCCGCCGTGCGCGCCCAGCAGCATGGTGTACGAATCGGTCTCGATCTCGAGGTGGCCGTAGCCCGGATCGGCGGCCACGAAAGCATCGCACCAGGGGCGGTTGCTCACGCCCGAGAGCCCCGCGCCGATCGCACAGCGTTCGCGCGAAGGCATCGCGATGCCTGCTGCGTGGAAGGCGTGGCGGATCGCCAGCTCGACATGGCGCCAGGCCTGCGCAATCCCCTGGCCCAGCGCCGAAGGACCGGCTTGGCCGTGCCCGATCACCGGCCCGTCACGGCGCGCCAGCAGCGCCCGCGTGGACGTGCCGCCGCCATCGATGCCCACGAGGAACTCGACCATCCTTGCATTACAGCAAAGATGGGCGAGCCGGCTTGTAGGCCGTCAGGCTACTTCGTGCGAAGCCATCAGTTCGAGCGCCCGTACCAGCGCGGAATGGTCCAGCCCGGCCATGCCATTGGCCGCGCACACCTGCATGAGCTGGGCGGCACCGGCCGTCTGCGGCAAGGCCACGCCCAGTTCGCGCGCGCCCTGCAAGGCCAGCCCCAGGTCCTTCTGGTGCAGCCCGATGCGGAAGCCGGGTGCGAAAGTGCGCCTGACCATGCGCTCGCCGTGCACCTCGAGGATGCGGGAAGCCGCGAAGCCGCCCATCAGCGCCTGCCGCACCTTGGCGGGGTCGGCACCGGCCTTGCTGGCGAACACCAGCGCCTCGGCCACCGCCGCGATGTTGAGCGCCACGATGATCTGGTTGGCCACCTTGGTGGTCTGTCCGTCGCCGTTGCCGCCCACCAGCGTGATGTTCTTGCCCATCTTCTCGAAGAGCGGCTTCACGCGTTCGAACACGGCCTCGTCGGCGCCGCACATGATGGTGAGCGAAGCGGCCTTGGCGCCCACTTCGCCGCCGGACACCGGCGCATCGACGTAGTCGGCGCCCAGTTCGTTCAGCTTTTTCGCAAAGGCCTTGGTGGCCATCGGCGAGATCGAGCTCATGTCGACCACGACCTTGCCCTTGCCTGCGCCGCCTTCGAAGGCAGCGGCGACGCCGTCCTTGCCGAACAGCACGGCTTCGACGTCGGGCGTGTCGGGCAGCATGGTGATGGTGACTTCCGCCTTGCGCGCCACTTCGGTGGCATTGGCGCAGCGCACGGCGCTGGTTTCGGCAATGGTGGCCGGCACGTTGCTGCGCGTGTGCACGTAGAGTTGGTGACCCGCGTCCGCGAGGTGCCTTGCCATGGGCGCGCCCATGATGCCCAGGCCGATGAATCCGATGTCCATGTCTGTTCCTTGACTGTCAGTAGGTGCCGTCGGCCTGCGGCTTCGGCATGCCGCCGCGCATCTCGTTCATCACCTGCTGCGCCCCCGCGGCCATCAGCCGCGCGTCCGAGCTGATGGTGACGAACTGGAAGCCCTTGGCGATGCGCTCCAGCGCGAACTTGGGCGCGCCGTTGTGGATGCCGGCGACGATGCCGTGTGCCTTGGCGCGCGCCAGGATGTGGTCGATGGCTTGCGCGACGGGCGCTTCCACGTCGTCGAACGCGGGCTTGCAGCCGAGCGCCAGCGACAGGTCCGAAGGGCCGATGTAGACCGCGTCGAGCCCCTCGACCGACAGGATGTCGTCCAGGTTGTCCAGGGCCGCTGCGGTCTCGATCATCGCGAAGGTCACGATGGTGTCGTTGGCGTGCTGCGGATAGTCCGCCCCGCTGTAAAGCAGGCTGCGGATCGGGCCGAAGCTGCGCGTGCCGCGCGGCGCGTAGTGCGTGTAGGCCACCAGCTTCTGCGCGTCTTCCCGCGTGTTGACCATCGGGCAGATGACGCCGTAGGCACCCGCGTCCAGCGTCTTCATCAGGATGCCGGGCTCCAGCCAGGGAACGCGCACCACCGGCACGGTGGCCGTGGTCGAGATCGCCTGCAGCATGCCCAGCATCGCCTGGTAATCGACCACGCCGTGCTGCAGGTCGATGGTGAGGGAGTCCCAGCCCTGGTGGGCCATGGTCTCGGCGGAAAAGCCGCTGGGGATGGCCAGCCAGCCGTTGACGGCGGCCTTGCCTTCTTTCCACAACGACCGCAGGCGGTTTTCTCTCATGGGGACTCCTCTAGCGAACCATGCAGGGCCGCTTGTTGTCGAATTTCCAGCCCGGGACCAGGTACTGCATGGCCATCGCGTCATCGCGCGCGCCCAGGCCGTGCTGCTGGTACAGCGCGTTCGCCTTTGCCAACTCGGCCTCGTCGATCTCGATGCCCAGGCCCGGCTTCTCCGGCACGTCAATAGAGCCGCCCTTGATCTGCAGCGGCTCGCTCGTCAGGCGCTGGCCGTCCTGCCAGATCCAGTGCGTGTCGATCGCGGTCACCTTGCCGGGCGCGGCGGCGCCGACGTGCGTGAACATCGCCAGCGAGATGTCGAAATGGTTGTTGGAATGCGAGCCCCAGGTCAGGCCCCAGTCCTTGCACACCTGCGCCACACGCACCGAACCTGCCATCGTCCAGAAGTGCGGGTCGGCCAGCGGGATGTCGACCGACTGCAGCGCGAGCGAGTGCGAGAGTTGCCGCCAGTCGGTGGCAACCATGTTGGTGGCGGTCGGCAGGCCGGTGGCGCGGCGGAACTCCGCCATCACCTCGCGGCCCGAGAAGCCGTCTTCGGCGCCGCACGGGTCTTCGGCGTAGGCCACGATCCCGCGCATCTTCTCACCCAGGCGGATCGCGTCCTTCAGCAGCCAGCCGCCGTTGGGGTCCAGCGTCACGCGGGCCTGCGGGAAGCGCTCGTGCAGGGCCTTCACAGCCTCGACTTCCTCGTCGCCGCGCAGCACGCCGCCCTTCAGCTTGAAGTCCTGGAAGCCGTACTTTTCCTGTGCGGCTTCGGCAAGGCGCACCACGCGCCCGGGCGTCATCGCTTCTTCCCAGCGCACGCGCGACCACTCGTCTTTCGCGTCCGGCTCGCTCGCGTACGGCAGGCCGGTCTTGCGGCTGTCGCCCACGAAGAACAGGTAGCCGAGCATCTGTACCGACTCGCGCTGCTGGCCTTCGCCGAGGAGCGCTGCAACCGGCACGCCCATGTGCTGGCCCTGCAGGTCGAGCAGCGCCGACTCGACGGCCGTGACCGCGTGGATGGTGGTGCGCAGGTCGAAGGTCTGCAGCCCGCGCCCGCCCGAATCGCGGTCGGCGAACTTCGCTCGCATGCCGTTCAGGATGGCCTGCAGGTTGCCGATGGACTGGCCTTCGACCAGCACCCGTGCATCCTCCAGCGTCTGGCGGATCTTTTCGCCGCCCGGCACCTCACCCAGCCCGGTGTGGCCGGACGAGTCGGTGACCAGCACGATGTTGCGCGTGAAGAAGGGCGCGTGCGCGCCCGACAGGTTCAGCAGCATGCTGTCGCGGCCGGCGACCGGCACCACGCGCATGTGCTTGACGATAGGAGCGCTCATCTCAATCGGCCGTGATCTTCCGTGTTTCGATCAGCGACTTCCAGCGCGCGAACTCGGTCGCCTGGAACCGGGCGAATTGCTCCGGCGTGTTGCCCACGATCTCGAAGCCTTGCGCGACCAGCTTGTCCTTGACGTCCTTGTCGTTGAGCGACGCGACGATGGCCGCGTGCACCTTGGCCTTGATGTCGGCCGGGATGCCCTTGGGCGCGGCGACGGCTTGCCACGACTGCACTTCGGCGCCCTTCACACCCTGCTCGGCGAGGGTCGGCAGGTCCGGCAGCAGCGTGTTGCGCTGCTCGGAGGCCACGCCCAGCGCGCGCACCTTGCCCGACTTGATGTGCTGGATGATGCTGTTGATGTTGACGAATGCCGCGTCCACCTGGCCGCCCAGCAGGTCGTTGATGGCGGGGCCGCCGCCCTTGTACGGGATGTGCAGGCCCTCGGTGGACGACTGCTGCCAGAACAGTTCGGCCGACAGGTGGTCCGACGAGCCGTTTCCCGACGAGGCGAAGCTCACCTTGCCGGGCGTCTTCTTCAGCGCGGCCAGCATGTCGACCACGTTCCTGATAGGCGACTTCTCGGGCACCACCAGCACGTTGGGCGCCTGCACGGCCACGGTGATCGGATCGAAGTCCTTCAGCGCGTCGTACTGCACCCCCTTGATGAGGTGCGGCGCGATCACGAAGGGCCCGAGCGACGAGACGAAGAACGTGTAGCCGTCCGGGGCCGCGCGCTTGACGAAGGCGGCGCCGATGGTGCCGGTGGCACCGGCCTTGTTCTCGATGACCCAGGTGCCGCCCAGCTTTTCCTGCAATTTCTGCGAGAGCACGCGGGCGATGGCGTCGGTGGAGCCGCCCGGCGGGAACGGGACGACCAGCGTGACGGGCTTGTCCGGCCACGCGAAAGCCGAGACGGCCGTGAAGGCGGCGGCGATGAGGGTGAGGATCTGCTTCTTCATGTTGCTTCCTTGGGCGTTTGCTCAGTCGAGCTTGATGTTGGCTTGCGCGACGACCTGGGCCCAGCGCGCTCGCTCCTGGTTGAAGAACCTGTCCTGCTCGGCAGGGGTCATGGTCACGACTTCTGCGCCCTGACCGGCAAGGCGCGCTCGGATGTCGGGCGAGCGGATCACGCGGATCAGCTCGGCGTTGAGGCGGGCCACGATGGGCTCGGGCGTGTTGCGCGACACCAGCGCGCCCTGCCACGTACCCGACTCGAAGCCGGGCATGCCCTGCTCGGCGATCGTCGGCACGTCGCCGATCAGCGGCATGCGCGTCTTCTTGGAGACGGCCAGCACCTTGAGCTTGCCGCTCTGCACGTGCGGGATGGTGGCCAGCATGCCGTTCATCATCACTTCGGTCTGGCCGCCGATGGTGTCCTGGATGGCTTGCGCGCCGCCCTTATAGGGCACGTACTGCCACTTGGCGCCGCTGCCGCGCTCGACGGCCACGCCGGCCAGGTGCGGCGCTCCGCCCACGGCCGACACCGCGAAGTTGAGGTTGCGTGTCTTCGACAGCGCCACCAGCTCCTTCAGGTCCCTGGCGGGGATGGAAGGGTGCACCACCAGCAGGTGGGGTGAGTACGCGAGCATGGTCACGCCGCGCAGGTCCTTCCCGGGGTCGAAGCTGAGCTTGGTGTAGACGGAGGGGCTGATCGCCAGCGCGCCGGTGTCGCACAACAGGATGGTGTAGCCGTCGGCAGGAGCCTTCGCCACCATGTCGGCGCCCACGTTGCCATTGGCGCCGGCCTTGTTCTCCACGATCACCGTCACCTTCATCGCATCCGACAGGGGCTGGCTGATGGCGCGCGCAATGATGTCCGACGAGCCGCCCGGCGGGTAGGGGACCACGATGCGCAGGGGCTTGTTGGGCCAGCCCGCAGCAGCGGTCTGGGCTTGCGCGCCCACGGCGGGAAGTGCCATGGCGAGGGGTGCCAGGAGGGTCTGGCGGCGCGTGAGCTTCATGCGGGGTCTCCTGTATGTTGTCAGTCATCATACAACTAGAGGCAGAATCTCCGCAAGGTGAAGCCCTGCGCCGGGCTCAGGTTTTCGGGGGCTCCAGCAGGCGGGCGGCTTCCTGGGCGCGCCGCAGCCTTTCGCGGCTGTTGGTCAGGTGCAGCCGCATGGCGGCGCGCGCGGCCTCGGGGTCGCGGCGCGCGATCGCTTCGTAGATTTCCTCGTGCTCGCGATTCACGCGGCGCAGGTATTGCGGCAGGTCTTCGCTGGCGACGCGCGGCGAATTGATGCGTGCGCGTGGGATCAGCGTGGCACCGAGGTGCGCCATGATCTCCGCGAAATAGCGGTTGCCGGTGGCTGCCGCAATGAGCATGTGGAAGCGCATGTCGGCGTTGACGGCGCCGGTGGCGCCCGATTCACTGGCCTCCAGTTCGTCGAGCGCCGAACGGATGGCGGCAAGCTGCTCCGGCGCGTGGCGCAGGGCGGCCAGCCCTGCCGAATCGCTCTCCAGGCTGATGCGCAGTTCCAGCACCGCCATCACGTCTTCGGCCGTCGGGATCTCGCGCGGGTCGAGCCCGAAGCCTTCGGGCTGGGCCGCCGGTGGCGGCAACACGAAGGTGCCGATGCCATGGCGCGTTTCCACCAGGCCCGAGGCCTGCAACCGCGACAGGGCCTCGCGCACCACGGTGCGGCTAACGCCCCAGGCGCGCATGATTTCCGACTCGGTCGGCAGCTTGTCGCCGGCCTTCAGGGACTTGTTGCGGATCTGCCCTTCGAGCCCTTCGACCAGGTCGTGGGCAAGCGAGCGCCCTCGCCTGCGTCCGGCAGACTGCGCCTCGGGATTCCCCTGACGGGGAGTGGTTGACACTGCGTCCACCGCCTCATGATAATCGCTTTCGATGTTGTATGACAACTGATGACGGATGTGATGACTAAACAAGTACTCGACCGGCTTCTCCTCACCGGCGCCGCGGGGGCCCTTGGGCGCGTGCTGCGCGAAGGGCTGAAGCCGTACGCGAAAACGATGCGCCTGTCGGACATCGCGGCGATGGCCGAAGCGCGTGAAGGCGAAGAGGTCGTGCCCTGCGACCTGGCCGACAAGGCGGCCGTCGATGCGCTCGTGCGGGGCTGCGACGCCATCGTCCACCTGGGCGGCGTGTCGGTGGAGCGGCCGTTCGAGGAAATCCTGGAAGCCAACATCAAGGGCGTGTTCCACGTCTACGAAGGGGCGCGCCGCCACGGCGTGAAGCGCGTGGTGTTCGCCAGTTCCAACCACGTGATCGGCTTTCACGAACAGGGCCAGCTGATCGACGCCGACTGCGCGAAACGGCCCGACGGCTACTACGGCCTGTCCAAGTCGTATGGCGAAGACCTCTCGCGCTTCTACTTCGACCGCTACGGCATCCAGACGGCGTGCCTGCGCATCGGCTCGTCGTTCCCCGAACCGAAAGACCGCCGCATGCTCGTCACGTGGCTCAGCTACCGCGACCTTGCGGAACTGGTGCGCTGCTGCCTGTTTGCCCCGGAGCTCGGGCACACCATCGTGTACGGCATGTCCGCCAACCGCGACAAGTGGTGGGACAACTCGCGGGCCGCGCACCTCGGCTTCCGCCCGCAGGACTCGAGCGAGCCGTTCCGCGCGAAGGCCGAGGCGCAGCCGCCGCTGGACGATGCCGACCCTGCGAAGCGATTCCAGGGCGGCGCGTTCGTGAAGATGGGCCCCTACGAAACGCTGTAGCCATGGCCATGCAGGCTGAACTGGTCCTGGACGCACGCAACGCCGTCGGCGAGTGCCCCGTGTGGGTGCCCGCCGAACAGGCGCTGTACTGGGTCGACATCGAAGCCCGTGCCATCTGGCGGTGGCGCGACGGCGACGCGTTGCAGTGGGCCGTCGACCAGCAGGTGGCCTGCATCGCACCGCGCGCACGGGGCGGCTGGATCGCCGCGATGGAGACCGGCGTCTACACGGTCGAACTGGGCCAGCCCGCGCAATTGCTGCACGAGGCGGCCCACCCGCGCCCCGGCATGCGCTTCAACGACGGCCGTTGCGACCGGCAGGGGCGCATGCGCGCGGGCACGATGCTCGCGGACATGGCGGGCGCGCAGGCTGTGGGCACGCTTTACGCCATCGACGGCGGCCTCACGCCGCTGGTGCACGAACTCATCACGCCCAACGGACTGGCCTTCAGCCCCGACGGCCGCACCATGTACCTGAGCGACTCGCACCCCAGGGTGCAGCAGGTCTGGGCCTTCGACTACGACACGGATACGGGCCGCCCACACAACCGGCGCCTCTTCGTCGACATGAAAGCCTTGCCCGGCCGCCCGGACGGCGCCGCGGTGGACGTGGACGGCTGCTACTGGAACTGCGCCAACGACGCCGGGCTGGTGCACCGCTTCACGCCGCGCGGCGAACTCGACCGGTCGATCGCCCTGCCGGTGAAGAAACCGTCGATGTGCGCTTTCGGCGGCCCGCAGCTCGACACGCTGTACGTCACCTCGATCCGCCCGAAAGGCATCGACCTCACGGACCAGCCGCTCGCCGGCGGCCTGTTCGCGCTGCGCCCCGGCGTGGGCGGCCTGGCCGACCCCCCTTGCATCGCCTGAAACCACCCCCACCACGAAAGAGGAAGACATGAAGATCGCCCGCACACTGATCGCACTGGCCGCAGCCACGGCGTTCGCCACGGCCTCGCAGGCTACCGAATTCCGCTCGGCCGACGTGCACAACGCCGACGACTACCCCACGGTGGCAGCCGTGCGCTACATGAGCGAGCAGTTGAAGAAAGCCAGCGGCGGCAAGCACAGCATCAAGGTGTTCAACAAGGGAGCGCTCGGCAGCGAGAAGGAAACCATCGACCAGGTGAAGATCGGCGCGCTGGACCTGACGCGCGTGAACATCAGCCCGATGAACGCCATCTGCCAGAAGACGCAGGTGCCCACCATGCCCTTCCTGTTCCGCTCGGTGGACCACATGCGCAAGGTGCTCGACGGCCCGGTGGGCGACGAGATCCTGAAGGACTGCGAGCAGCACGGCTTCATCGGCCTGGCCTTCTACGACTCGGGCGCGCGCTCGATCTACGCCAAGAAGCCGCTGAAGACCGTGGCGGACCTCAAGGGCATGAAGATCCGCGTGCAGCAGTCCGACCTGTGGGTGGCGCTGGTCTCGGCAATGGGCGGCAACGCCACGCCCATGCCTTACGGCGAGGTCTACACGGCGCTGAAGACGGGCATCATCGACGCCGCCGAAAACAACATCCCGTCGTTCGACACGGCCAAGCACCACGAGGCGGTCAAGTTCTACAGCAAGACCGAGCACTCGATGGCGCCCGAGGTGCTGGTCATGAGCAAGCTGGTTTGGGACAAGCTGTCCGCTGCCGACCAGGCCATGATCCGCAAGGCCGCCAGGGACTCCGTCGCCGTGCAGCGCAAGATGTGGGACGAGCAGGAAGCCAAGTCGCTCGCCGTCGTCAAGGCGGCCGGCGCGCAGGTGGTCGAAGTGGACAAGTCGTCGTTCCAGGCCGTCATGGGCCCGGTGTACGACAAGTTCATGACCACTCCGGACCTGAAGCGCATGGTGAAGGCCGTGCAGGACACCAAGTGACGTTGTTCACGCGGGCCTGCGCATTCATCTCCCGGGCGAGCCTCATGCTCGCCGTTGTCCTCCTCCTCGCCATCGTCGCCTGCGTGCAGTGGCAGGTGATCGGCCGCTACGTCTTCAACGACACGCCGACCTGGGCCGAGGCGCTCGCGCTGCTGCTGGTGCTGTACATGACGTCGCTGGGCGTCGCCGTCGGCGTGCGCGACGCCGGCCACATCGGGCTGGAGTCGCTGGTGGTGCTGCTGCCCGAGCAGTGGCGCCTGAAGCTCGAGATCGTCATCCACCTGCTGGTGGCGACCTTCGGCGTGCTCATGGCCAAGGCGGGGTGGCTGTGGGCCACCCTGAAGTGGAACGAGAAGAAGCCGATGCTGGGCGTGCCCGAGGGCGCCGACTATGTGCCGCTGGTCGTGGCCGGCGCGCTGATCGTGCTGTTCTCGGTGGAGCACGTCGTCGCGCTGCTGCGCGGCGTGGAAGTGGAGCCTGCATGGAACTGACCATCCTCGGCCTGAGCTTTGCCGGGTTCCTCGTGCTGGGCGTGCCGGTGGCTTTCGCCATCGGCCTGTCCTCCGTCGCGACCATCCTCTATGCGGGCCTGCCGACGGCGGTGGTGTTCCAGAAGATGGTGGGCGGCATGCAGGTGTTCTCGTTCCTCGCCATCCCGTTCTTCATCTTCGCCGGCGAGCTGATGCTGTACGGCGGCATCGCCGACCGCATCGTGCGCTTTGCCAACAGCCTGGTGGGCCACGTGCGCGGCGGGCTCGGCATGAGCAACGTGCTGGGCTGCACGCTGTTCGGCGGCGTGGCCGGCTCGCCGCTGGCCGACGTGTCGGCCATGGGCTCGGTGATGATCCCGCTGATGAAGAAGGAGGGCTACCACGCCGACTACGCCGTCAACGTGACGACGCACGCGGCGCTGGTGGGCGCGCTCATGCCCACTTCGCACAACATCATCATCTTCACGCTGGCGACCACCGGCATCGCATCGGTCAGCATCCTGTTCCTGATCGTGGCCTGCCTGATCCCGGCGGTGATCCTGACGCTCTGCAACCTGGCGGCGGCCTACTTCGTGGCGGTGAAGCGCGGCTACCCCACGCGGGGCGACTTCACAGGCTGGCACGAAGTGGCGCGCAGCTTTGCCGCGGCGATGCCAGGCCTGCTGGTGATCTTCATCATCCTCGGCGGCATCCTGTCGGGCGTGTTCACTGCCACCGAGTCGGCGGCGACCGCGGTGCTGTGGGCGCTGGTCGTCACGGCCTTCGTCTACCGCACGCTGTCGTGGGAGCACTTCATGAAGGCCTGCGCCAAGGCCTGCAAGACCACCGGCGTGGTGCTGCTGCTGATCGGGATTTCGGCCGCGTTCGGCTACTTCATGGCGCTCTACGAAGTGCCGCAGAAGACAGGCGCGATGATGGCCGCCGTGACCCAGGAGCCGTGGATCATCTTCCTGATGGTCAACGTGCTGCTGTTCGTGCTGGGCACCTTCCTCGACATGGCGGCCACGATCCTGATCTGCACGCCCATCTTCCTGCCGATCTGCATGAAGTTCGGCATGCATCCCGCGCAGTTCGGCGTGATGATGCTGATCAACTGCGCGCTGGGGCTCAACACGCCGCCCGTGGGCACCACGCAGTTCGTCGGCTGCGCGATCGGCGGTGTCACGGTGGGCCAGGTGATGCGCACCATCTGGCCGTTCTACGGCGCGCTGGTGGCGGCGCTGATGCTGGTGACGTACGTGCCGGGGTTCTCGCTATGGTTGCCGGGAATGGTCCTAGGCAAGTAGGCCCAGCTGGGCATCGGTCGCGCTCACCGCGTACTTGTCACGCGGCGGCCACGGGCGAGAGCGCCAGTGCGGCTCGAAGGCGAAGGACGAGCGGGTGCGCCCCGGCAGGAGCGCACCGTTGCCCGCTCCCTTGGCGTAGTCGTAGTACAGCTTGACGATCTCTTCCTCGCACACCTGTTGCGCGGCCGGGTGCGCCAGGCAGGCGTCGCGCCAGCGGCGCACGCGTGCATAGCGCGGCTCGTCGGGCAGGTCGAAGCCCTCGTAATAGCCGAGGAACCAGAAGCGCATGAACATGGGGGTGAACACGGCCTCTGCCCAGCCGAAGTCCTCGAACAGGAAGCCGCCATCGGGTGCGTGCTCCACCAGGAAGTCGTCGAGCTTCGCGTACAGCGCCAGCAGGTTCTGCCGCAGCACATCGCGCTTCGCCGGGTCCTGGCTCATCACCCACGTGTAGCCGGCTGCCACGAACGGGCCTTCCATGGTGCAAAGCAGGTTCTCCAGCGCGCGCAGCCAGGGGTCGCTCTGGGCAACCGCTGGCACCGGGTAGGTCGCCTCGAGGTACTGGAGGATCACCAGGCTCTCCTTCAGCACGCGGCCGTCCTCGAACACCAATACGGGCAGCGACGTCGTGCCGCGCATCAGCCGCTGGAGTTCCGGCGGCCGCGGCTGCGTGATGTCGACGACCCGAAAGTCGACCTCGCCCGCCAGCCCCTTGAGCGCCAGCAGGATCTCGAGCCGCTGGCAGAACGGGCAGACGGGAATGTGGTGGACGGTGAAACGGCTCATGCGCGCAAGCATAATGCGGCGCACATGCCGGCCCCCGTCCAGTTCTACTTCGACTTCATCTCGCCCTACGGCTGGTTCGCGAGCAAGCGGGTGGAAGACATCGCCAGGCGGCACGGGCGCGAGGTGGACTGGAACCCGATGCTGCTGGGCGTCTCGGTGCTCAAGGTGATGGGCCTGAAGCCCCTGCTCGACACGCCCCTGAAGGGCGAGTACGTGCGGCGCGACGTGAGGCGCACGGCGCGCAAGCTGGGGCTGGCCCTGGGCCGCGACCTCGACGCGCCCATCATGAACCCGTTGCCCGCTGCGCGTGCGTTGTGCTGGGTGAAGCAGTACCAGCCCCACTTGCAGGCAGCGACGGTGCATGCGTTCTACGACGCCTGCTGGACGCACGGCATCGACCTGTCCGGCGTCGACGCCGTCTTGGCGCATGTGCCGCCCGGCGTGGACGCGGCGCGCCTCACCGAAGCGATGGCGGGCGACGAGCCGGCCAGCCTGCTGCGCGCATCGGTCGACGCCTCGCTGGCGGCCGGGGTCTTCGGTTCGCCGACGGTGGTGGTGGACGGCGAACCCTTCTGGGGCTACGAACGACTGCCCGACGTGGAGCAGTGGCTCGCTACCGGAGGGTGGTAGGCTGGGGTGGAACCCCGGCCTACGGACGGAAATCCACCTTCAATGCCATTGCGCCCAGGGCGTCGCGCCTGGTTTGTGTGCCTTCGGCGTGGACGACCGCCCTTTCATCGGTCACAGTCACCTCGGCGCCGAATAGCTCGCGCAGTTGGATCTCGGCGGCACGTTGCCGCAACGCCGGCTTGAACACCTTGCCGATGGCCGTGACCGGCAACGCGTCGAGCACCACCACGCGGCGCGGCACGGCAGGCCGCTCGTAGACGTGGGGTGCCACCTCGGCCAGCAACGCATCTGGCCCGATGGCGGCGCCGGGCTTCAGCGAGACGAAGGCCATCGGCACTTCGCCCGCATGCGCATCCGGCTCGCCGACCACCGCGCACATGGCGACTGCAGGATGCTTCAGGAAGGCCTCTTCGACCAGGACCGGGTCGATGTTGTGCGAGCCGCGGATGATCACGTCCTTCGCGCGCCCGGTGACGTGGATGTAGCCCTGCGCGTCGATGTGGCCCAAGTCGCCCGAAACCAGCCAGCCGTCTTCGAACATGCCGGCATTGCGCGCCGCGTCGGTATAGCCGGGGCTCACGTGCGGGCCGCGCAACACGATCACGCCGTCGTCGCGCACTTTCACTTCGCTGTACGGCAGCCGCAGGCCGGCTGAGCCGGGCACGCGGGGCGCGCGCCGCGGCTCGATCGACACGAGGCCCGCGCACTCGGTCATGCCGAGGATGTTGCGCACCGGGATGCCCGTGGCCGCCTCGAAGCGCGCCGCCAGTTCGGTGGGCAGTGGCGAGCCGCCGGTGTAAGCCACCTCCACCCTGGAGATATCGGCGTCCGCCGGCAGGTTGCACAAGCCGGCCAGGATGGTCGGCACGCAGGCCAGCGCCGTCACGCGCTCGCGTTCGCAGAACTTCCAGTAGTTGCGCATGAACGCGGCGTTGCGCATGCCGGTCACGGTGGGCAACACCTGCGTCGCGCCGATCGCAAGCAGCGCCAGCCCATACACGAAGGCGCCGGCCACGTGGAACAGCGGAAAGCCGTTGATCTCGACCGTGTGCTCGTCGAAGGCGTAGAAGCGGTGGGCGAACCACGAGGTGTGGGCTTCGTTGGCGTGGGTGTGCTGGACCAGCTTGGGGGCGCCGGTGGTGCCGCCGGTGTGGAACAGGGCGGCGACTTCGCTGGGGTTACGCTGCGCTGCATCCCAGCCTACGGGGGAGCAAGCGAGGGAAGATTCGAAGGAGTCGCCGATGCGAAGGACCGTGCGGCGTTCGATGCCGGGGATGCGCTGCACTGCGCCCCACACGTCCAGTTCGGGATGCGGGCCAAGCGCCACCACCACCTTCGCGTCGGCGGCATCGAGCAGCGCGGCGATGTGGTCCGGCTGCAGCATGAAGTTGATGGGGCAGGCGCGGCCCGCGAGCTGCGCGCCCCACAGCGCGTACTGGGTCGACGGGATGTTCGGCGCGAGGATGGCGACGGACTCGTCGGGGCCCACGCCCAGTGAGCGGAACAGGTTGGCCGCGCGCTGAACGTTGGCGAGCAAGTCGCGGTAGGTGATGCGCTCGGGCGCGGTCGCGAGGTCGCCGTCGGGCAGGTACACGAAGGCGGCGCGGTCCGGGAAGGCAATTGCCGTTCGCTCGATCAAGCCATAGGTCGTCCGCGCCGGAATCGCCTGCCCGTATGGCGTGCGTTCCAGTGCCTCGATGTCGGCGAGGCCCGCGAACGGTGCGTTCACTGCAGGCCCAGCAGCCGCACCGCGTTGCCCTTCAGGATGCCGGGCATCACCTCTTCGCGGAAGCCCGCCTCCTCGAAGTCCTTCATCCAGCGCTCGGGCGTGATCAGCGGGTAGTCGCTGCCGAACAGGATCCGGTCCTTCAGCAGCGTGTTGGCGTACTGCACGAGCTGCTTGGGAAAGTACTTCGGGCTCCAGCCCGACAGGTCGATCCATACGTTGGGCTTGTGCGTGGCCACCGACAGCGCCTCGTCCTGCCACGGGAAACTGGGGTGCGCCATGATGACCTGCATGTCCGGGAACGAGATGGCCACGTCGTCCAGGTGCATCGGGTTGCTGTATTCCAGCCGCAGGCCGCCGCCGCAGCGCATGCCCGAGCCGATGCCGCTGTGCCCGGTGTGGAAGATGACGGGCAGCTTGTGCTGGTTGATCACTTCGTAGATCGGCCACGCCATCTTGTCGTACGGGTGGAAGCCCTGCACCGTGGGGTGGAACTTGAAGCCCTTCACGCCTTCCTGCGCGATGAGCCGTTCGGCTTCGCGCGCGCCCATCTTCCCCTTGTGCGGGTCGATGCTGGCAAAGCACATCATCATGTCGGCGTTCTCGCGCGCGGCCTGCGCGATCTCTTCGTTGGGGATGCGGCGGCGTCCCAGGTTGGACTCGCTGTCCACCGTGAACATCACCAGCCCGACCTTGATCTGGCGGTAGTACTCGATCGTCTCGGCGATCGACGGGCGCCGGTTCGAGCGGAAATACTTGTCCGCCGCGCGGTCGTACTCCTCGCCGTAGTTGTCCCACGGGTTCCAGCAGCTCACTTCGGCGTGGGTATGGATGTCGATGGCAATCAGGTTGGCGTGGTCCATGTCGTAAGGGTAACTCCTAGGGCGGGAGTTCTTGAATTGGTTATTGTTTATAACAATAATCCGGCCTGCAGACAAATACCCCATGAGCAAGAAAGACCTTCAACTCGAGATCGACGGCGACGTTGCCGTGATCCGCCTGCACCGCCCCGCAAAGCGCAATGCGCTCAACGACGAGCTGGTGCAGGCGATCCGCCATCTCTTCGAAACGCTGCCGGAGAAAGTGCGCGCTGCCGTGCTCGACGGCAGCGGCGACCACTTCTGCGCGGGCCTCGACCTGTCGGAGCTGAAGGAGCGTGATGCGGGCGCCGGCCTGCTGCACTCGCGCATGTGGCACGCGGCGCTGGAAGAGGTGCAGTACGGACCGGTGCCGGTCATTGCCGCGCTGCACGGCGCGGTGGTGGGCGGCGGGCTCGAACTGGCCGCGGCCTGCCACATCCGCGTGGCGGACGAAACCACTTTCTACGCGCTGCCCGAAGGCGCGCGCGGCATCTTCGTGGGCGGCGGCGGCGCCGTGCGCATCCCGCGCCTGATCGGTGCGGCGCGCATGGCCGACATGATGCTCACCGGCCGCGTCTACAACGCCGTCGACGGCGAGCGGGCCGGCTTCGCGCAGTACCTCGTGCCCAAGGGCGAGGCGTTCACCAAGGCGCTGGCGCTGGCCAAGCGCGTGGCGGAGAACGCGCCGCTCACCAACTTCGCGCTGATGCATGCGCTGCCGCGCATCGCCGAGCAGCCGGCCGACCAGGGCTTCCTCACTGAAGCGCTGATGGCCGCCATCGCGCAGAGCGCGCCCGAGGCGAAAAGGCGCGTGCGCGATTTCCTCGAAGGCCGTGCGGCCAAAGTCAACAAGGGCTGAAGCCGTGCGCTACCGACCGCTCCGTTTCGGCGTGACGCGCGCCGTGCTTCGCGAAGGCGCCGATGGCGTGCGCTACCTGCGTGCCGAGCAGGAACTGCTGCCGTACGAGCAGCGCATCACCGACCGCCTGGTCCACTGGGCCAGCACCGACCCAGGACGCACCTTCATGGCGCGGCGCGTGCGGCAGGCAGACGGCAGCACCGGCGACTGGCGCAAGGTCAGCTACGGCGAGGCGCTGGCCAGTGCGATGAACATCGCGCAGGCCCTCATCGAGCGCGGACTCAGCGCCGAGCGGCCCGTGGCCATCCTCGGCGAGAACAGCCTCGAGCACGCGCTGCTGGCGCTGGGCTGCCTCGTCGCCGGCGTGCCCCATTGCCCGGTTTCCCCCGCCTACTCCACCGTCAGCCAGGACTACGACAAGCTGCGGCACGTGCTGGCCACGCTGACGCCCGGCCTCGTGTTCGCGCCGGACGCGGCGCGCTACGGCAAGGCCATCCTCGCTGCCGTGGCGGATACCGAGGTGGTGCTGGCCGAGGGCGCGCTCGACACCCGCAAGACCACCCAGTGGTCGCACATCCTGCGCACGCAGGCCACCGGCGCCGTCGAAGCGGCGATGCGCCAGGTGGGCCCCGACACCATCACCAAGTTCCTGTTCACCTCCGGCTCCACCAAGCTGCCCAAGGCCGTGATCAACACGCACCGCATGTGGTGCGCCAACCAGCAGCAGATGCGCCAGTCGATGCCGGTGCTGGCCGAAGAGCCGCCGGTGCTGGTGGACTGGCTGCCCTGGAACCATACGTTCGGGGGCAACCACAACTTCGGGCTCACCATCTACAACGGCGGCACGCTCTACATCGACGACGGCAAGCCGACACCGGCGGGCATGGCCGAGACGCTGCGCAACCTGCGCGAGATCGCGCCCACCGTCTACTTCAACGTGCCCACCGGCTTCGAGGCCATCGCGCACGCCATGAAGGCGGACGAGGTGCTGCGCAAGAAGCTGCTGTCGCGCGTGCGCATGTTCTTCTATGCCGGGGCGGCGCTGGCCCAGCCCGTGTGGGACCTGCTGCATGCAGTTCAGGAGGCCGAGATCGGCGAGCGCATCGTGATGGGCACCGGACTGGGCATGACCGAGTCGTCGCCCTTCGCAATCTTCATCACCAACCCCGACGTGAAGTCCGGCTACCTCGGCTTGCCGACCCCGGGCATGGAACTCAAGCTGGTGCCGTCGGACGGCAAGACCGAAGTGCGCTACAAGGGCCCCAACGTCACGCCCGGCTACTGGCGCGCGCCGCAGGAGACCGCCGAGCACTTCGACGAGGAAGGCTTCTTCTGCACCGGTGACGCGGTGCAATGGATCGCCGAGGACGACGTCCACCAGGGCCTGAAGTTCGATGGCCGCATCGCCGAGGACTTCAAGCTGGCCACCGGCACCTTCGTGAGCGTGGGGCCGCTGCGCGCGAAGATCATCGCCGCCGGCGCGCCCTACGTGCAGGATGCGGTCGTCACCGGCCTCAACCGCAAGGAAGTGGGCGCGCTCATTTTCACCACGGCCGCCGTGCGCCAGCTGGCGGGCCTGCCCGACGACGCGCCGCTGAAGGGCGTGCTGGAAAGCGAAGGCGTGCAGCGCCACTTCCAGCAGGTCGTGAACGACCTGGCAGCACACGGCACCGGCAGCGCCAACCGCGTCGTGCGCCTGCACCTGCTGCACGAGCCGCCCTCCATCGACAAGGGCGAGGTCACCGACAAGGGCTCCATCAACCAGCGCGCCGTGCTGAAGCACCGCGACGAACTGGTGCAGGCGTTCCACGACGACCAGTTGCCCTTTACCCTGAAACCTGGGAGGGTCACCCCATGAAGATCGAAGGACATGCAGCGCTCGTCACCGGCGGCGCATCTGGGCTGGGCGAAGCCACCGCGCGCGAGCTGGCTCGGCTGGGCGCAAAAGTCGCCGTGCTCGACGTGAATCGCGAGCTGGCCGAGCAGGTCGCGAAGGACATCGGCGGCGTCGCGATCGTGTGCGACATCACCGATGCCGGGAGCGGCGCGGCCGCGGTGAAGCAGGCGGCCGAAGCCCACGGCCCTGCCCGCATCCTGATGAACATCGCCGGCATCGGCTCGGCCAAGCGCATCGTGCAGAAGGACGGCAACCCGGCGCCGCTGGAAGACTTCGTGCGCGTGGTCAACGTCAACCTCATCGGCACCTACAACATGAGCCGCCTGTTCGCCGCCGAGTGCGCGAAGCTATCTGCGCTGGAAGACAACGAGCGCGGCGTGATGCTCTTCACCGCGTCGGTCGCCGCCTTCGACGGCCAGGTGGGCCAGCAGGCCTACAGCGCCTCCAAGGGCGGCCTGGTCGGCATGACGCTGCCCATGGCACGTGACCTTTCGCAGCACGGCATCCGCGTGTGCACCATCGCGCCCGGTCTGTTCGCCACGCCGCTCATGAAGCAGTTGCCCGAGCCGGTACAGCAGTCGCTGGCCGCGTCCATCCCGTTCCCGCAGCGCCTCGGCAAGCCCGAGGAGTTCGCCCAGCTGGCCTGCCACGTCGTCACCAATTCGCACCTGAACGGCGAGGTGATCCGGCTCGACGGGGCCCTGCGCATGGCCCCGCGCTGAAATTCCCTTTTCCCCCGCCACCTGCTTTCCCAACAAGGAGACGTCCCCATGAGAGCATTCAAGACCCTCGCCGCCGCAGCGGTCACCGCGTTGTTCGCAGTGACAGCGCATGCGGACATCAATGTCGGCGTCAGCTTGTCGCTGACCGGCCCCGGCTCCGGCCTGGGCATCCCGATGCAGAACCAGTTCAAGCTGTTCCCCAAGGAGATCGCGGGTGAGAAGGTCAACCTGATCATCCTGGACGACGCGAGCGACCCGGGCAAGGGCGTGAGCAACGCACGCCGCTTCGTCACCGAAGACAAGGTGGACCTGATCATCGGCTCGTGCCTCACGCCCGTGGCCGCTGCGATGACGCCGGTGGCGACCGAAGCCAGGACGGTGCAGCTGGCCGCCTCGCCGGTCGGCGGCGACAGCCCCTGGCTGTTCCGCCTGCCCCAGGGCAACAACGTCATGGCGCACGCGATGGTCGAGCACATGAAGAAGCAGAACATCAAATCGATCGGCTTCCTCGGCTACACCGACGCGTACGGCGAGCTGTGGGTGAAGGCGCTCACGCCCGAGGCCGAGAAGGCGGGCATGAAGCTGGTGGCGGTGGAACGCTTCCAGCGCACCGACACCAGCGTGACGCCGCAGGCGCTGAAGCTGGTGTCGGCTAATCCGGACGCGATCGTCGTGGTGGCTTCCGGCTCCGGCGCCGCGATGCCGCAGATGGCGCTGGTCGAGCGCGGCTACAAGGGCAAGGTCTACCAGACGCACGCGGCGGCCACGCAGGACCTCATGCGCATCGGCGGCAAGGCGGTGGAAGGCACTTTCGTGACTTCCGGCCCGGCGGTGGTAGGCCACCAGCTGCCCGACAGCCACCCGTCCAAGAAGCTCGCCATCGACTTCTTCAACACCTACGAGAAGAACTTCGGGCCGCCCAACCAGTTCGCGGGCCACAGCTACGACGCCGCCATCGCGCTGCAGAAGGCGATCCCGATCGCCAAAGCCAAGGCCAAGCCGGGCACGCCCGAGTTCCGCGCCGCGCTGCGCGACGCCTTCGAGACGATGGGCCGCACCGTGTTCTCGCACGGCGTGATGAACTGGACCAAGGACGACCACTGGGGCTACACGAACGAGACGGGCGTGATGCTGAAGGTGTCGGACGGCAAGTTCGTCGTCGAGAAATAGCCTGGGTCCCCGCCCCGCGCGGGGATGACCGACCGACACCATGGACTTTTCCATCGCCAGCATCCTCGCGCTGGACGGCCTGACCAACGGGGCCGTCTATGCGCTGCTCGCCCTTGCCACGGTGCTGCTGTTCGCCGTGACCCGCGTGATCTTCATCCCGCAGGGCGAGTTCGTGGCATTCGGTGCCCTCACGCTCGCGCTGCTGCAGGCGGGCAAGGTGCCGGGCACCGTGTGGTTCCTGCTGGCGCTGGCGGCCGCGGCCGCCGTATCCGACGTCTACAACGGCATCAAGCACCACCAAGGCGCAAGCCGCATCGCGATGGCGGTACTGCGCACGGCCGCGCTGCCGGTGGTGGTGTCGCTCATCGCGATCTGGGCCGCACCCAGGGGCTGGCCGCTGGCGCTGCAGGCCCTGCTCACGCTGGCCCTGGTCACGCCCTTCGGTACGCTGATCTACCGCCTGGCGTACGAATCGCTCGCCGATGCATCGGTGCTGGTGCTGCTGATCGTGTCGGTCGGCGTGCACTTCGCGCTGGTCGGCCTGGGCCTGTTCTTCTTCGGCGCCGAGGGCTTTCGCAATCCCACGTTCTGGGACCAGCGCTTCACGGTGGGGCCGCTGGCCCTGACCGGGCAGACGCTGATCATCTTCGTCGCCTCGGTCGCGCTGATCGTGATGCTGTGGCTTTTCTTCGAGCGCACGCTGACCGGCAAGGCGCTGCGCGCCACGGCCGTCAATCGCGTCGGCGCCCGGCTGATGGGCATCTCGTCCAACAGCGCCGGCCGGCTCGCCTTCACGATGGCCGCTTTCATCGGCGCACTGTCCGGCCTGCTCATCGGCCCCACCACCACGATCTTCTACGACAGCGGATTCATCATCGGGCTGAAGGGCTTCGTGGCCGCCGTGTTCGCCGGGCTCTCGAGCTATCCGCTCGCCCTGGTGGGAGCGCTGGCCGTCGGCCTGCTGGAAAGCTTCAGCTCATTCTGGGCCAGCGCGTTCAAGGAAGTGATCGTCTTCTCCTCCATCCTGCCCGTGCTGCTCTGGCGGTCGCTGCGCGACCCGCATGGCGACGAACACTGAGATGAACGCCGCCCGCCGCTTCGCCTTTCCCGCCTTCGCCGTGCTGATGCTGGTGCTGCCGGCGCTGCCGGTGCCCGACTTCTGGATCACGCAGAGCAACTACATCGGCCTGTACTCGCTGGTCGCGCTTGGCCTCGTGCTGCTCACGGGCGTGGCGGGGCTGACCTCATTCGGGCAAGCCGCGTTCGTCGGCGTCGGCGCCTACTCGGCAGCCTTCCTGGCCGTGAAGATGGCCGCCTCGCCCTGGCTCGCGCTGCTGGTGGGCGTGGCGCTCGCAATCGGCGCTGCGCTGCTGCTGGGCGCGATCACGCTGCGCATGTCGGGGCACTACCTGCCGCTGGCCACCATCGCGTGGGGACTCGCGCTCAACTACACGATGGCCAACATGGAGTGGCTGGGCAAGTACGACGGCATCCTCGGCATTCCCACGCTCAAGGTGTTCGGCATGGACCTGGGCACCGGGCGCGGCCTGCACGTGTTGATCTGGCTGTTCGCGCTGCTCGCCGCGGCGGCTTCCATGCACCTGCTGGACTCGCGGCCCGGCCGTGCGATCCGCTCGCTGAAGAACGGCGCCACCATGGCGGAGGCCATGGGCATCTCCACCTTCCGCGCGAAGCTCACGGTGTTCGTGATCGCCGCCACCTTCGCGGCGGTTTCCGGCTGGCTGTTCGCCTTCTTCCAGCGCACCGTCAATCCCAGCCCGTTCTCCATCGGCAAGGGCATCGAGTACCTGTTCATGGCGGTGCTGGGCGGCGTGGGCCACGTGTGGGGCGCATTCCTGGGCGCCGGCGTGGTGAAGATCGTGGAAGACCAGCTGCAGGTGCTGCTGCCCAAGCTGATAGGCACCAGCGGCAACTTCGAAACCATCGTGTTCGGCATCGTGCTGGTCGTGGTCCTCAAGTACGCGCCCGACGGCCTGTGGACCTTCGTCGCCAACCGCCTGCCGCGCGCCGACCGCGTGCGCGACTGGGAGGGCGCACCGCCGCTCGCCGCCCGCGAGAAGCCGCAGCACGGCGAGTTGCTGCTGGACGTGGACAAGGTGCGCAAGGAGTTCGGCGGGCTGGTCGCCGTCAACGACGTGAGCTTCAACCTGCGCGCCGGCGAGATCGTCGGCCTGATCGGGCCCAACGGCGCCGGCAAGTCCACCACCTTCAACCTGGTCACCGGCGTGCTGTCGCTCACCGCGGGCCACGTGCGCTACCGCGGCGATGACATCACCGGCCTGCCCTCGCGCAAGATCGCCGGACGCGGCATCTCGCGCACTTTCCAGCACGTGAAGATGATTCCCGAAATGACCGTGCTGGAAAACGTGGCGCTGGGCGGCTACCTGCGCGGTGAGTGCGGCGTGGTCCGCGCCGTGCTGCGGCTGGACCGCGACGAGGAGCGCCGGCTGTTCGCCGAAGCCGAGCGGCAGCTCGCGCGCATCGGCATGGCCGATCGCATGCACGAACTGGCCGGCAACCTCGCGCTCGGCCCGCAGCGGCTGATGGAAATCGCTCGTGCCTTGTGCAGCGACCCGGCCCTGCTGCTGCTGGACGAGCCTGCCGCGGGCCTGCGCCACAAGGAAAAGCAGGCACTGGGCGACGTGCTGCGCCAACTGAAAGGCGAAGGCATGAGCCTGCTGCTGGTGGAGCACGACATGGACTTCGTGATGGGCCTGACCGACCGCATCGTCGTGATGGAGTTCGGCATCAAGCTGATGGAAGGCACGCCGGCAGCGGTGCAGGCCAGCCCCGAGGTGCGCGCCGCCTACCTCGGCACGGAGCACTGACAGATGGCCGACCTGTTGCTCGAAGTGAAGGACCTGCACGCCGGCTACGGCCGCGCCGAAGTGCTCAATGGCCTCAACCTGCAGCTGTCGGCAGGCCAGGTGGTCACCGTGATCGGCCCCAACGGCGCCGGCAAGTCGACCACGCTGAACGCGCTGATGGGCCTGCTGCCCTTCCGCGGCAGCGTCGTGTTCAACGGCGTCGACCTCGCCGATACCGTGCTGGAAGAACGCGTGATGCTGGGCCTTGCGCTGGTGCCCGAAAAGCGCGAGTTGTTCGGCACCATGCCGGTCGAAGACAACCTGGTGCTGGGCGGCTGGCGCGCGCGCAAGCTGGGCCTGGCCGACTGGCACCACCAGCTCGAACGCGTGTACGAGATGTTCCCGCGGCTGAAGGAGCGCCGCACGCAGCTCGCCGGCACGCTGTCGGGCGGCGAGCGCCAGATGCTGGCCGTAGGCCGCGCGTTGATGTCGCGGCCCAAGCTGCTGATGCTCGACGAGCCCAGCCTCGGGCTGGCCCCGCTGGTGGTGAAGGAAGTGTTCAACATCATCGAGCGCCTGCGCGCGCAGGACGTGTCCATCCTGCTGGTGGAACAGAACGCGCGCGCCGCGCTGGAAGTGGCCGACTACGGCTACGTGCTGGAAACCGGCGAGCTGGGCCTGCACGGGCCGGCCGAAGAACTGGCGCGCGACCCGCGTGTCATCGAAACCTATCTCGGCGCGGCCCGCGCGGCCCATTGACCCTGGAGAAGCCATGAGCCTGTGGTGCCTGCCCCGCTCGTTCGCACTCTTGCCGATCGCATCCCTCGCTGCCCTTCTGGCGGGCTGCGGCAGTCCCCCCGCCACCGTCCCGGCTGCGCCTGCGCAACTGGCGCCTGCCAGCGGTGCGGCGCTGCGCAGGTGTGAAGGCCTGCAGCAGGCTTTCCGCTTCGAGCAGGCCCACATCGACTCTGCAGCAAGCGTCGCGGCCGGCACGCTGCAGCAGGGCGGCAAGCCCGTCGCCGCGCACTGCCTGGTCAAGGGCAGCATGTTCCGCCGCAAGGGCAGCGACGCGCGCGACTACGCGATCGGTTTTGAAATGCGCTTGCCGCAGGCCTGGAACGGCCGCTTCTACTACCAGGGCAACGGCGGGCTCGACGGCAATGTGCAGCCCGCGCTGGGCTCGCTCGGCGGCGGCCCCCTGACGGGCGCGCTCATGCAGGGCTTCGCCGTGGTCAGCTCGGATGCGGGCCATACCGGCGCGCAGACGCCCTACTTCGGCGCCGAGCCGCAGGCCCGCCTGGACTACGGCTACCACGCCGTCGCCAAGCTCACGCCGATGGCCAAGGCTCTCATCGCGGCAGCGTACGGGAAAGCGCCCGACCGCTCCTACATCGGCGGCTGCTCCAACGGGGGACGCCACGCGATGGTCACGGCTGCGCGGCTGGGCACCGAGTACGACGGCTACCTCGTGGGCGCGCCGGGCTACCGCCTGCCCTACGCCGCCATGGCGCAGCTGTGGGGTGCGCAGCAGTTCAGCCGCGTCGCGACGCCCGGCGCCACGCGGCCCCACCCGATGAACCCGAGCGCCACCATCCCCGACCTGACCGGCGGCTTCACGCCGCAGGAGAGGCAGGCGCTGGCACGGGCCGTGCTGGACAAGTGCGACGCGCTCGACGGTGCACGCGACGGGCTCGTGCAGGCGACGCAGGCCTGCCAGGCGGCCTTCGACCTGAAGCGCGACGTACCATCTTGCGGCAGCGCAGGACGCAACGGCATGTGCCTGACGACGGCGCAGAAGGACGTGGTGGCCGGCATCTTCGCGGGCTCGCGCCTGCCGTCGGGTGAGGCCATCTACAGCGGCTTTCCGTACGACCCGGGCATCACGGGTGCGAACTGGGCCACGTGGAAGTTCGTGAACCCCATCGCGCTGGATCCGCTGGCCGTGGGCACCGTGTTCAGCGTTCCCCCGAGCCCCGTGAATCCGCTGACCGAAGACCTGGCAGCCCGCTGGCCGCGCCTGCATGCGACCAACGAAACCTACCGCGAATCAGGTGTCTCGCTCATGATGCCGCCGGGCCAGCAGGACCCGCGCAACCATGCGGCGCTGGCCGCGCGCGGCGCGAAGATGATCCTGTACCACGGGGTGAGCGACGCCGTGTTCTCCGCCGAAGACACGCGGCAGTGGATGCTGCGGCTCGACCGCGCGCTGGACGGCAAGGCCGATGCCTTTGCGCGCTACTTCCCGGTGCCCGGCATGAACCATTGCAGCGCCGGACCGGCCGCCGACCAGTTCGACCTGCTCTCGCCGCTGGTGCGCTGGGTCGAACAGGGCGTGCCGCCGCAGTCGGTGACAGCGTCGGTGCGCGGCACCGGCAACGCCGGCGGCGCCAACACGGAACTGCCCACCGACTGGTCGCCGGGCCGCACGCGCCCGCTCTGCCCCTATCCGAAGGTGGCGCACTACAAGGGCAGCGGCAGCCTCGAAGAGGCCGCGAACTTCACTTGCCGGTGAATTCCCATTCCCATCCAACAGTCCAAGCAGGAGATTTCCCCATGACGACCCGCCGACAATTCGTACAGTCCGCCGCCGCGCTTGGCGCGCTCGGCGCATTCCCCTTCGCTGCGCGCGCGCAGGCGCTCGAACAGGTGAAGATCATCAACGGCTTCCCCGCCGGCGGCACGGCCGACGCCACCAGCCGCCGCATCGGCGAGCGGCTGGCCGGCACCGCGTACACGAAGAACCCCGCGGTGGTGGAGAACAAGCCGGGCGCCGGCGGCCGGATCGCGTGCGAGGTGGTGAAGGGCGCGGCCCCCGACGGCTCGACCTTGCTGCTGACGCCCTTCTCCTGCATGTCGATCTACCCGCACATCTACAGCAAGCTCAGCTACGACCCGTTCAAGGAATTCGCGCCGGTGTCGATCGCCGCCGTGATGACGCATGCGCTGTCGGTCGGACCGATGGTGCCCGCGAGCGTGAAGACGGTGAAGGACTTCATCGCCTGGGCCAAGGTCAACCCGGACAAGGCCAACTACGGCTCGCCCGCCGCCGGCTCCACGCCGCACTTCCTGGGCGCGCTGCTGGGCCTGTCGAACAACGTAGACCTGAAGCACGTGCCCTATCGCGGCTCGGCGCCCGCCATCGCCGACCTGCTGGGCGGCACGCTGGCCGCCGCCTCCACGCCCACGGGCGACGCGCTGGCCAACCACAAGGCCGGCAAGGTGCGCATCCTCGCCACCTCGGGCGCGGCGCGCACGCCCTTCACGCCCGACGTGGCGACCTATGCCGAGCAGGGCTTCGGCGACCTGACCACCGAGGAGTGGTTCGGCTTCTACGTGCCGGCGAAGACGCCGGCCAACGTGATCGCCGCCGCCAACGCGGCGATCAACCAGGCGCTGAAGGAAAAACCCGTGGTCGACTCGCTGGCGCTGATGGGGCTGGTCGCGCAAGGCTCCACGCCCGCCGAGATGGACCGCAGCCAGCGCGCCGAGAACATGCGCTGGGGCCCGCTGGTCAAGAAAGTCGGCTTCACCGCCGAGTCCTGAGGACGAGCCATGCGCCCGCGCACGCCGGCCGCTGCCGTCGAGAAGGTCGACACGGCCTTCCTCGAAACGCTGCTGGGCTACAACGCAAGGCGAGCAGCACTGGCCGTCATCGAGGAATTCCTGCCGGCCATGGCGCCCTACGGCCTGCGGCCGGTGGAGTTCTCGGTGCTGTCGCTCATCACGCACAACCCCGGCATCACGTCGCGCCAGCTTTGCAGCACGCTGGGCATCCTGCCGCCCAACCTGGTGGGCATGGTCGGTGCGCTGGAAAAGCGCGAGCTCATCGTGCGCAAGCCCCACCCGCGCGACGGCCGGGCGTTCGGGCTGCACCTGGCGCCGGCCGGCCAGAAGCTGATGCGCGACGCGGAGCAGACGGCGGCCACGCTGGAAGCGAACGTGGCGTCGCGCCTCACCCCGGTGGAGCTGCGCACGCTGATCCGCCTGCTGAAAAAGGTGTACCAGCGCGACTGACGTTGCGGCAGCGTCACGTTGCTATTGTTTCAGTAGCGGCGCCCGCGTACACTGCCCCTCCCGCCCGCCGAAGTCGGCGCGGCGCGGCGAGGAGAACAAGGGCTCGATGAGTTCCAAAGAAAACGCGGCGGTCAACCAGCTGCTGGCGCTGCTGGAGGCACGCTACGCGATCCGCGTCATGTGGGCGCTGCGCGACGGGCACGCCCAGACGTTCCGCCTGCTGCAGGACAGCGTGGGCGGCATCACGCCCAACACGCTCAACACCCGCATCAAGGAACTGCGCGAAGCCGGTTTGCTCACGCACGGCAGCGACGGCTACGTGGTCACGCCCACCGGTGCCGAGCTGCTGCGACGCCTGAACGAGCTGCAGGGCTTCGCGGCCAAATGGTCCGCCATCCAGGCGAAGAAAGCGAAATGAAGCAATTCGTAGCCAACACCCTGCCGCTCGACGCGGACAACGCAACCCTGGTGGGCCGCGCCTGGGTGCACGGCCAGGGTGCCGTGCTGGTGCGGGTGACACCCGAACACGTGTCGGACCTGTCGAAGCTGGCACCGACCATGTCGCACCTGCTGGAGCTGGACGACCCTGCCGCTGCAGTCGCGGCGCATGCGGCGCCCCGCATCGCGGCTACGGCGGATGTGCTGCGCAACAGCGTGCACGACCAGCGCGATGCGGCATTGCCCTGGCTGCTGGCGCCGTGCGACCTGCAGGCGATCAAGGCAGCCGGCGTAACTTTCGTCGCTTCGATGCTCGAGCGCGTGATCGAGGAGCAGGCGCGCGGCGACCCGGCCCGGGCCGAGAGCGTGCGCGCCGCGGTCGTGTCTGTGATCGGCGAAGACCTGGCCGCCGTGCGGCCCGGCTCGCCGGAGGCTGCGCGGCTGAAGGACGTGCTCGTGGCGCAGGGCTTGTGGTCGCAGTACCTCGAAGTGGGCATAGGCCCCGACGCGGAGATCTTCACCAAGTCGCAGCCGATGAGCGCGGTGGGCACGGGCGCGAAGATCGGCATCCACCCGGGCAGCCACTGGAACAACCCCGAGCCCGAAATCGTGCTGGCCACCAACAGCCGCGGTGAAGTGAAGGGCGCGACGCTCGGCAACGACGTGAACCTGCGCGACTTCGAAGGCCGCAGCGCATTGCTGCTGGGCAAGGCCAAGGACAACAACGCCAGTTGCGCCATCGGGCCGCTCATCCGCCTGTTCGACGGCCGCTTCGGCATGGACGACGTGCGCCATTGCGACCTGTCGATGAAGGTCACCGGCACCGACGGCTTCGTGCTCGACGGCGCGAGCAGCATCTCGAAGATCAGCCGCGACCCGCTCGACCTGGTCGGGCAGGCGATCGGGCCCAACCACCAGTACCCCGACGGCTTCATGCTCTTCCTGGGCACGATGTTCGCGCCGACCCAGGACCGCTTCGCGCCGGGGCAGGGTTTCACGCACGCCGTGGGCGACGTGGTCGCCGTTTCCACGCCCTTGCTCGGTACACTCGCCAACCAGGTCGACACGTGCGACCGGATAGAGCCGTGGACCTACGGCATTGCCGCGCTGATGCGCGACCTGGCCCGCCGGGGCCTCGCCTGACGAAAAGGAAGAACCGATGATCACCACCCCCAGCGGCCTGCAATACGAAGACGAACTTCTCGGCAGCGGCCCCGAGGCCACCGCCGGCAAGGACGTGCGCGTGCACTACACGGGCTGGCTCTTCGACAACGGCGTGCAGGGCAAGAAGTTCGATTCCAGCCGCGACCGCAATGACCCTTTCGAGTTCTCGCTGGGCGCCGGCATGGTCATCAAGGGCTGGGACGAAGGCGTGCAGGGCATGAAGGTGGGCGGCAAGCGCACGCTCGTCATCCCGGCGCAACTCGGCTACGGCGCGCGCGGTGCGGGCGGCGTGATTCCGCCGAATGCGACGTTGAAATTCGACGTGGAATTGCTCGGAGTGGCGTGAACGGTGGGCAGCGGAGCTGCCCATCACCTCACATCTGTTGAAACAGATGCAGGTAGCTCCGGCTGACAGGAATCTTCTCCGCCCTGCCCTGCAGCTGGATCTCCCCCGCATCGCCCGTATGCGCGAACTGCGCCACCCGCGCCAGGTTGACGATGCAGGAGCGGTGCACCTGCACGAACTTCTGCGCGTCCAGCGAGTCGGCCATCTCCTTGATCGACTTGCGGATCAGCGCCTCGCCGCCTTCCCACACGACCAGCGTGTACTTGTTGTCCGACTTCAGGTAGATCACCTGGTCCACCGCGATCAGGCGCACCACGTTGCCGACCGACGCCTTGATCCACTGCAGCTTGGGTGCCGCGGCCGCCGAGTGCAGCTTCCATTGCTCGGCCAGCGCGTCCAGCGTCTCCGTGATGCGTGACGGCACCGCGGGCGACTGCAAGCGATTCTTCAGCCGTTCCACCGTCGCGGCGAGGCGGTCGCTCTCCACCGGCTTCAGCAGGTAATCCACGGCGCCGCGCTCGAAGGCGTCGACCGCATAGCGGTCGAACGCCGTCACGAACACCAGTTGCGCACGCGCACCGATCTGCCGCGCCGCGTCGATGCCGTTCAGCCCCGGCATGTGCACGTCGAGGAAGGCGATGCCGGGCTTGTGCTGCTCGAAGAGTTCCACCGCTTCGTAGCCGTTGCGCGCCTGCGCCACCACTTCGAGGCCCGGCCACAGCCGCTCCAGCATCGAACACAGCCGCTCGCGCAGCAGCGGTTCGTCTTCGGCAACGAGGGCGGTCGGCGCACCCATCACGGCTGTGGCATGGGCAGGCGCAGGTCGGCGCGCAGGCCGTGCGGTGCCTGCTCGCTCAGCTCGAGCCGGGCACCTTCACCGAAGAAAGCCTTGAGCCGCGCACGCAGGTTGGCGAGGCCGGTACCCTCGCCGGCCGTCTCCGACATGCCGGCACCGGTATCGGCCACCCAGAGGTGCAGCGTGCCGTCGTCCTCGCGGCGGGCATGCACCTCCACCACCGAAGGCTCGACCGAGGGGTCGACCCCATGCCGGATCGAGTTCTCCACCAGCGTGAGCAGCGCCATCGGGGGAAACCGCAGCATCTGCAAGGCCGGGTCGACGTCGATCCGGAAGGTCAGGCGGTCGGGCATGCGCATCTGCATCAGCTCGAGGTAGGCGCGCACCAGCCGCTCCTCGTCGCCCAGCAAAGCGTGGTCCTGCTGCAATTGCGGCACGGCCACCCGCAGGTAGCCGATCAGGCTGCGGAACAGCGGCACCGCGCGCGGCGAGCCGCTTTCCACCAGCTCCTGCACGTTGGCCAGCGTGTTCAGCAGGAAGTGCGGCTGGATCTGCGCGGTCATCAGGTGCAGCCGCGCGTCGGCCGCCTGCCGCTCGAGCATCTCGCGCTCCAGGGCGAACTGCAGCTCGCGAGCACGCAGCGCGGCATCGCGCTCACGGAACAGCGCCCCCAGCGCCAGCACCGAGCCGATGATGGCCGCATAGAACGTGACCAGGATGTAGCCGCGCACGTGGCTGCGTGAGGCGAGGAAGGCGGAAAAGTCGCCGCTGGTGGTCACGAGTTGGACCACCAGCGGCGCGAAAGCGGCCGCAATGAGCACGGCGACCAGCTGTGCCACCCAGCGTGGCATCCAGGTGCGGCTCCACGCACTTGCCGCCCGGAAGGCGAGCAGGAGCACGACGCCGACGAACAGGGTCTCGCCCAGCAGCTCGATGAAGGTGTTGCGCGCCCACATCTGCAGGAAGCCGGCAGCCACGATCGCCACCACCGCCACCATGAGAAGTGGGCGCCACTCCGGCAGCAGTCGGCGCCCGGTGTGCGGCCGGGACTTGCCGTCGGTCTGGAACTGAGCTGCCGAGTGGGCCACGGACGCACGATACGGGCGGCTGCCCGGCAGGGTCAATGGGGTTTCGGGGGGCATGCGACGGACTGCGGGTGGGGGCGACGAACTGCGCCGGCAGCCGATCAGCTGCCCAGCGATTTGCGTGCCGTGACCTCGATTTCGATGCGCATGCGCGCATCGGCCAGGCCGGCCGAGATCATCATGGCCGCCGGCCGCACCTCGCCGAACCAGCGGCGCAGCACCGGCCAGCACTCGGCGAACTCATCCGCCTTGGGCACGACATAGACCACGCGCACCACGTCGGCCATCTTCGATCCCGCCTGCGTGAGGGCATGGTCGATGTTCTTCAGGCACTGCTCGCACTGCTGAACGATGCCTTCGGCGATGGTCATCGTCGAATAGTCGAAACCGGTGGTACCGGAGACGAACACCCAGTCGCCGTCGACCACGGCGCGCGAGTAGCCGATCTCGTGTTCGAAGGTGGAGCCGGAGGAGATGAGTTGGCGGGCCATGGCGGCACTCTACCGCCAACGCCGCGCCCACGCCTCGGGGGGAATCCGCACGGCGTTGCAGGCGTAGCTGATGGCGCGGTACCAGCCGGCCAGCATCAGCAGTTCGAGCAGCTGGCGCTCGTCGAATGCTGCGGCCAGCTGCGCCCACAAGGCGTCACCGACCGTGGATGTCTCGTGCAGCTCGTCGACCATCTGCACCAGCAGGCGATCGCGCGGCGTGAGCGACGCGTCGTCCGCCGACGGGTCGGCGATGGCGCGGTTCTGGGGTTCGCTGAAGCCGGCGGCGGCGGTGAAGGCGGCCACGTGCACGCCCCACTCGTATTCGGCGCCGCAGCGGGCGCAGGCGCGGTCGATCACCACTTCGCGGTCGCGCAGCGACAGAGTGGACTTGGGGCTGAGGAAGTAGCCGCCCCACACGCGCATGCGGTCCATCAGCTCGGGGTGCCGCGCCAGCAGGCGAAAGAGCGCCAGCACCGAAGGCGCGCCGGGCGGGTTGATGCGCTCCAGCTGCGCCTGCAGCCCGGGCTCGAAGGGCGGCTCCAGAGGCGCGATGCGCGGGAGCGGGTCGTCACAGGTCATGGGGTTCCTCCGGTTCGTCGGTTCGCTACGGATTCCGTAGCGAGTCCACTGTACCGCTACGGAATCCGAAGCGACTGTCACGCCGGTGACGGCCCGCGCGGCCCTACAATCGCGCCCCATGTCTTCGCGCACCCCCCTGCCCGGCCACGCCGTCCGCGGGTCGGCCACCGGCCGGCCCGTCATGGCGCTGCTGGACCTGCTGGGCCGCCGCGGCACCCTGCGGCTGCTGTGGGAGCTGCGCGACGGCAAGCCCCAGACCTTTCGCCTGCTGAGGGCCAGCGCGGACGGGATTTCTCCTTCGGTGATGAACGACCGGGTGAAAGAGCTGCGTGAGGCGCGCCTGCTCGAGCTTTCCGAGGCCGGCTACGTGCTCACGCCTGCCGGCCGGGCGCTGGTGCGCCACCTGCGCCCGCTGAACCGCTGGGCCGACGACTGGGCCTCTGCCGGGCTTGAAAAGGGCTGATCGGCCCTCACTTGCTGGGCGATTTCGTAGTTCCCCTTCCAGAACAACCATGTCAGACAAGATCCAGACCGATCCCGAGGCCGCCCTGCAGGCCGGTGAGGCCGCCAACCAGCCGGACGTGAACGCCGCCCCCACCCCCGAAGACCCGCTGGCCGTAGCCCTGGCCGAGCTGGCCGCCGAAAAGGCGAAGAACCTCGACCTGGCCGACCAGTTCCTGCGCTCGCAAGCCGACATGCAGAACACCCGGCGCCGCGCCGAGGAAGAGGTGGCCAAGGCCCGCAAGTTCGCCGTGGAAGGCTTTGCCGAGAGCCTGCTGCCGGTATGCGACAGCCTCGAAGCCGGCCTGGCGCACAAGGACGCCACCGCCGAGGTCATCCGCGAGGGCGCCGAAGCCACCTTGCGCCAGCTCAAGGGCGCGCTGGAACGCAATCGCGTGGTCGAGATCAACCCCCCGGCCGGAACGCGGTTCGACCCGCACCAGCACCAGGCCATCAGCGTGGTCCCGGCCGACCAGGAACCCAACACCGTGGTGGGGGTGCTGCAGAAGGGCTACCTCATCGCCGACCGGGTGTTGCGCCCGGCTTTGGTCACGGTCTCCCAATCCAGGTGAAGCCGCGGCTTGAAAGCCAACAGCTTATCCACAAGTAACGAACAACATGGAAACGGGCCCTGCACAGGGTCATCAACAGGAGAAACACAATGGGAAAGATCATCGGCATTGACCTCGGCACCACCAACTCGTGCGTGGCCATCATGGAGGGCAACACGGTCAAGGTGATCGAAAACTCGGAAGGCGCGCGCACCACGCCTTCCATCGTCGCCTACCAGGAAGACGGCGATATCCTCGTGGGCGCCTCCGCCAAGCGGCAGGCCGTCACGAACCCGAAGCACACGTTCTACGCCATCAAGCGCCTGATCGGCCGCAAGTTCACCGAAAAGGAAGTGCAGAAGGACATCGACCTGATGCCCTACAAGATCGTGGCGGCCGACAACGGCGACGCCTGGGTGGAAGAGCGCGGCAAGAAGCTGGCGCCCCCGCAGGTGTCGGCCGAAGTGCTGCGCAAGATGAAGAAGACCGCCGAGGACTACCTGGGCGAGGCCGTGACCGAGGCCGTGATCACCGTGCCCGCGTACTTCAACGACAGCCAGCGCCAGGCCACCAAGGACGCGGGCCGCATCGCGGGCCTGGACGTCAAGCGCATCATCAACGAACCCACCGCGGCCGCGCTGGCCTTCGGCCTGGACAAGCACACCAAGGGCGACCGCAAGATCGCGGTGTACGACCTGGGCGGCGGCACGTTCGACATCTCCATCATCGAGATCGCCGACGTCGACGGCGAGAAGCAGTTCGAGGTGCTGTCCACCAACGGCGACACCTTCCTGGGCGGCGAAGACTTCGACCAGCGCATCATCGACTACATCGTCACCGAGTTCAGGAAGGAGCAAGGCGTCGACCTGAAGAACGACGTGCTCGCGCTGCAGCGCCTGAAGGAAGCCGCCGAGAAGGCCAAGATCGAGCTGTCCAGCAACTCGCAGACCGACATCAACCTGCCATACGTGACGGCCGATGCCTCGGGCCCGAAGCACCTGAACATCAAGCTCACGCGCGCCAAGCTCGAGTCGCTGGTGGACGAACTGATCGAGCGCACCATCGAGCCCTGCAAGATCGCCATCAAGGACGCGGGCGTGTCGGTCAACGACATCCAGGACGTGATCCTGGTGGGCGGCATGACGCGCATGCCCAAGGTGCAGGACAAGGTGAAGGAGTTCTTCGGCAAGGACCCGCGCCGCGACGTGAACCCCGACGAGGCGGTGGCGGTCGGCGCGGCCATCCAGGGCCAGGTGCTGGGCGGCGAGCGCAAGGACGTGCTGCTGCTCGACGTGACCCCGCTGTCGCTGGGCATCGAGACCCTGGGCGGCGTGATGACGAAGATGATCAAGAAGAACACGACCATCCCGACCAAGTTCGCGCAGACCTTCTCGACCGCCGACGACAACCAGCCCGCCGTGACCATCAAGGTCTACCAAGGCGAGCGCGAGATGGCCGCGGGCAACAAGGGGCTGGGCGAGTTCAACCTCGAAGGCATCCCGCCGGCGCCGCGCGGCCTGCCGCAGATCGAGGTGACGTTCGACATCGACGCCAACGGCATCCTGCACGTGTCGGCCAAGGACAAGGGCACCGGCAAGGAAAACAAGATCACCATCAAGGCGAACTCGGGCCTGACCGAAGCCGAGATCGAGAAGATGGTGAAAGACGCCGAGGTGAACGCCGCCGAGGACAAGAAGAAGCTCGAACTGGTGCAGGCGCGCAACCAGGGCGAGGCGATGGCGCATTCGGTGCGCAAGAGCCTCACCGAGTACGGCGACAAGATCGACGCGTCCGAAAGGGACAAGATCGAAGCGGCCGTGAAGGAGCTCGAAGAGACCCTGAAGTCCGACGACAAGGAAGCGATCGAGGCGAAGACCACGGCGCTGATGACCGCCAGCCAGAAGCTGGGCGAGAAGATGTACGAGGGCATGCAGGCCGAGCAGGCGGCTGCGGGTGCAGGCGCGGCGCCGGGTGGCGAGCAGGCATCGGCGAAGCCGGCCAACGACGACAATGTGGTCGATGCCGAAGTGAAGGAAGTCAAGAAAGGTTAAAAGCGGACGCTGCGCGCCGTTTTAACTCGCCGCGTTCGACCGATACCGCTGCGCGGATCGTCAACGCGGCGTTCGTGCTTTAAGCAAGACAACAGATGGCCACCAAACGCGATTACTACGAAGTCCTGGGCGTCCCCAAGAACGCCTCCGACGAAGAGATCAAGAAGGCTTATCGCAAGCTGGCGATGAAGTACCACCCTGACCGCAACCAGGGTGACGGGGGCAAGGACGCCGAGGCCAGGTTCAAGGAGGCCAAGGAAGCGTACGAGATGCTGTCGGAGCCGGAGAAGCGCGCGGCCTACGACCAGTTCGGGCACGCGGGCGTCGACCCCAGCATGCGCGGCGGCCCGGGCGGCGCGGGCGCCGAAGGCTTCGGCGGTTTTGCCGAGGCGTTCGGCGACATCTTCGGCGACATCTTCGGCCAGGCGCGTGGCGGCAGTGGCCGCGGCGGGCGGCACGTGTACCGCGGCGCCGACCTGTCGTACGCCATGGAAGTCACGCTGGAGGAAGCAGCCAAGGGCAAGGAAGCGCAGATCCGCATCCCGACGTGGGAGTCGTGCGAGACGTGCCACGGCTCGGGCGCCAAGCCCGGCACGCAGGCCAAGCAGTGCACCACCTGCCACGGGCAGGGCGTTGTGCAGATGCGCCAGGGCTTCTTCAGCGTGCAGCAGACCTGCCCGCATTGCCGCGGCTCGGGCAAGATCATTCCCGACCCGTGCGCCACCTGCCATGGGCAGGGCCGCGTGAAGAAGCAGCGCACTTTGGAAGTGAAGATCCCCGCGGGCATCGACGACGGCATGCGCATCCGCAGCGCGGGCAACGGCGAGCCGGGCACCAATGGCGGACCGCCGGGCGACCTGTTCATCGAAATCCGGATGAAGAAGCATTCGGTGTTCGAGCGCGACGGCGACGACCTGCATTGCGTGGTGCCGGTGCAGGTGACGCGCGCGGCGCTGGGCGGCGAGATCGAGATCCCCACGCTCGACGGCAAGGCCGTGATCGAGATTCCCGAAGGCACGCAGGCCGGCAAGCAGTTCCGCCTGCGCGGCAAGGGCATCAAGGGCGTGCGCTCCAGCTACCCGGGCGACCTGTACTGCCACATCGCGGTAGAGACGCCGGTGAAGCTCACCGAGCACCAGCGCAAGCTGCTGAAGGACCTGGACGAGTCGCTGAAGAAGGGCGGCGCCAAGCATTCGCCCACCGACGAGTCGTGGTCGGAGAAGCTGAAGGGCTTCTTCAGCGCGTGATGCAGGAAGCTGGGGTGTTACCCCAGCCTACGGGTCCCTGTAGCTTGTAGGCTGGGGTAAAACCCCAGCTTTCCGCTTTAAACTAACTGGCCTCCGCGAAGGCCGGGGCGGTTCACATCTCTACCAGCGAAGGAAATGAATTTGTCAAAGAAGTTCCTCTTCACGATCACAACCGGTCGAAGCGGGACGGTGTTTCTAACGAGCCTCCTGAAGGCAAATCTCCATGATGCCAAAGTGTTTCATGAGCGAACTGGATATCAAAGCTTCGGGGTCAATACACCCGATGCATCGCATTTCATGCTATTCAACAGTGTGGGTAATGTTGATAAGGTCAGAGCCTTCTGGAGGCAAAAATTTGAGAGAGACCGGCTGACTGAGGAAGCTTGGTATGTGGAGACGTCTCACTTTTTGGCTAAAGCGGGTTTGATGGAAAACATTGACCTGCTAAGGCCATACGCCGCTGAGATTCATGTGATCCTCCAAAGGAGAGATGTGTTCAAGACCCTTTGGAGCTTCGTAAACCGCTTTGACTTTCTTAATAGTGGATTCACCTGGTTGTTTACACTGGATCCAAGGTATCCGAAGGTGATAGTGAACTCTAAGCAATTTGTCAAATATGGAATGTTTGGCAGTGCGCTGTGGTATATCATCGAAATGCAATGTCGAGCCGAATACTATAGACAGCTATATATCGACGACACTTTACTGCACTTCCATTCAGCAAGACTTGAAGACATTACGACGAAGAATGGAGCGACTGAATTCTTGTCAGGATTAGTCAAGGAGAAAATTCCTGAGTGCAAGATTCCACGGAAAGTCAACGAAACTAAGCAAGAGTACTTCGGTGACAAGGAGCGTGATCTATGTAGGGAGTTGGTCGAGAAATTCAAGTTTGATCCTGTCGAATTGGCAAAGCTGTATATTGGAAATGGCGGAAGGCTCTGACTGTGGGGGAATTACTGAACCAGAACAGTCGCGCAAGGCGTGCTCGCCAGACGACGCAGCATGTGAAGGGTTCTTTGGCCGCCTGAAGAATGAATTGTTCGACTCACGCGACTGGCTGGCTACCACCATCGAGGAGTTCGTCGCGGCCTTAGACTCCTACATCTTCCAGCGCATAGCTGGTCGCAATCGCCATGTAGATTCTGCTGATCAGACGTACTCGAGCCCATTGGCTGCAGCGGCCGGCACCCCCATGTAGTCGGCCGCCACGACCGCCAGCGACGCCTGCGTGAACCCGCCCGACGCGATCAGGCCCACGAAGTAGTCGCGTGTGCCGGTGTCGGGTGGTGACCCGATGACGTTCGTGTAGAGCAAGGTCACCACGGCCTCGTTGGTCGTCGCCCCGGCCACTTGCAGCGCCAGGCCCATCAGCGCCTGGTAGCTCATGCCGCCGTCCACCAGCTCAAGCCCGATGCCTGCGTAGACCTCGTTGCCGACGCTCGCCGCGCCGAACACGGCGCCTAGGACTTTCGCGACCTGGCCGGCGTTGCCGTCGAGGTCGAAAGCGACGCTCAAGTCGCTGAACCGCAAGCGCTCGATGCCGGTGATCGTGTCGACGCCTTCCCCCGTCACCTGCATGCTGCTGAAGGTGTACTGGCTGCGAGCGCCCGAATAGGCCGAGACGTCGATGCCCGCGCCGCCGTCGATCGTGTCGTTGCCGCCGCCGCCCGTGAGCACGTTGGCGGCTTCGTTGCCCGTCAGCACGTTCGGCAGCGCATTGCCGGTGCCCGAGATGGCCCCCGCGCCGGCGGCCAGCGCCATGTTCTCCAGCGCAGAGCCCAGCGTGTAGCTGTAGCTGGCGACCACCTTGTCGATGCCGCCGCCGATGGAGCTTTGCCCGAGTGGACCGCCCAGGGGCGGGCGTTCGGCCGGGCTGTCGGGTTCAACCACGGTGTCCGACGGGCTGTCCACCACATACGTGTCGTTGCCGGCCCCGCCGAACATGTCGTCGCCACCGCTGCCGCCGTCCAGCAGGTCGTTGCCCGCGCCGCCTTCGAGCGTGTCGTCACCCTCGTCGCCGAACAGGCCGTCGTCGCCGCCTGCGCCACGCACCCGGTCGTCGCCGCCGCGCGCGCGCAGGATTTCGCCGGTGGCCGCGGCGAGCAGGTTGTCGGCCTGTTCGGTGCCCTGGCGCACCTGGAAGTCATGGTCCGCGAACTGCAGGGTCTCCACGCCCAGCAGCCAGTCGGCGCCATTCGGTCCCGAGACCCGGATCGATTCGCCGTCGAACGACAGCAGGTAGGCGGCGAAGTTGCCGGTGTAGACCGCAATGTCGTTGCCGGCGCCGCCGTCCAGCGTGTCGTTGCCGGCCGCCCCTTCCAGCGTGTCGGCACCATTGCCGCCCGACAGCGAGTCGTCGCCGTCTCCGCCCCTGAGGTACTCGCCGCCGCTGCCGCCCAGCAGCGTGTCGTTGCCCGCAAAGCCGGACAGCGCGGTGCTGGCGGCGCTGCCGGTGATGTGGTCGTCGAAGTTGCTGCCCTGTGCGAACTCGATGCCCACCAGCGTATCGGTGCCCCCGCCGCCGGTGGCCAAGCCCGCCACCAGGTCGATGACGACTGCCGACGCCACATAGAAGTAGAACGCGCGGTCGTTGCCCGAACCGCCATCGATCCAGTCGTCGCCTGCGCCGGCGTCGATGACGTCGTCGCCAACCCCTGCCAGGATCGAGTCGTTGCCGGCGCCGTCATGGACGAAGTCGTTGCCGCCACCCGCATCCAGGGTGTCATTCCCGCCGAGGCCGGACAACTCGTTCGCAAAAGCGTCACCGGCCAGCGTGTCGCCGTGCTCCGATCCCTGGGCGTTCTCGATGCTGCTGAGGGTATCGATGCCACCCTTCGCGTCTATGCCCTGGCCCTGCGCCAGGTTGACGTTCACCGGTCCCTGGTCGAGGAAGTACGTCACGCGGTCATTGCCGCTGCCGCCCTGCAGCAGGTCGTTGCCCGCGTCGCCCGCGAGGTCGTCGTTGCCATCCCCACCCGACAGGGTGTCGTTGCCGTCGCCTCCCATCAGGGTGTCGCTGGCGATATCGCCGAACAGCGAGTCGGCGCCGGCCAGCCCCCACAGGTGGTCTTCGTCGTCCCCGCCCCGCAACGTATCGGCGTCGTCGCCGCCCTCGATGCTGTCGTTGCCGGCGCCCCCGAAGAGCGAGTCGGCACCGGCCTCACCATGGACCCAGTCGGCGCCGTCGCCGCCGCCGGCGGTGTCATTGCCATCGCCACCGCGCAGGGTGTCGTCGCCGGTGCCCCCTGTCAGCGAATCGGCACCACCCTGTCCCTCCATGTAGTCGTTGCCCGCGCCGCCGGACAGGGTATCCGTGCCGTCGAATGCGAAGAAGTCGTTGTTTCCGGCGTCCCCCGCGATCGAGTCCGCGAAGTTGGAGCCGACGATTTTCTCGATGCCGACCAGCACATCGTTGCCGAACCCGCCGCCCGAGGAAGTGCCCGCGAGCAGGTCGATCGTGACGCCGGAGGTCGCATCGAAGTAGCCTGCGAAGTCGATCCCCGCGCCGCCGGCCATTGTGTCGTTGCCCTCGCGGCCCACCAGGTAGTCGTCGCCGTCGCCGCCGGCGAGGCTGTCGTTGCCGGTACCGCCGTCGATGGTGTCGTTGCCGCCGGCGCCGGAAAGCGTGTCGTCGCCCCCGGCGCCGGCGATCGAGTCGCCGTCGTCGCCCCCCGTGAAATCGTCAGGTCCCGCGGTGCCGCTGAAGTTCATGGCCGTTCTTCAGTCGATGTATACGATCCCGGTGCCCATCAAGCCGGCAAGGTCGATGTTGGCGGCATTGATCGGCGTGTCGGCCGCCAGCATGCCCAGCGTGGCGGCCGTGTAGCCGCCGCCCGTGATGAAGCCCACGAAGTAGCTGCGCACCTCGGCACTGGGCGCCACGCCCACGACGTTGGTGTACAGCAGGTCCACCACCGCCTGCGGGTCGTTCACGTCGGCACCCAGCCGCACTTCCAGGGCCAGTTGCATCAGCGCCTGGTACTCCATGCCGCCGTCGGCATAGAACAGGCCGATGCCCATGACCTGCGGGATGTCGACGAAGCCCGCCCCGAATACCGCACCCAGGATCTTCGCCACCATGCCTGCGTTGCGCTCGACGTCGAGCGCAACGTTCACGGCGTCGAAGTCGAGCCGCTCGACGGTGACCATGGAGTCGGCCTCGCCTGCGCCGTGCTCCACCAGCCAGCCCGTGTCGGTGCGGTGCCATGTCGCCTCGCCCTGCGAGAGTTCCCTGTACAGCGCGGTGTCGATGCCGTCGCCGCCGACCAGCGTGTCGTTGCCGCCGCCGCCCTGCAGCTCGTTGTGCCCTTCATTGCCGGTGAGGACGTTGGGCAGCGCGTTGCCGATCCCCTGGATGTCGCCGGCGCCCGCGGCCAGCTGCATGTTTTCGACGGCGCCAGCGAGCGTGTAGCCGATGCTCGCGATGACCTTGTCGATCCCCCCGCCGATGGACACCTGCTGCGCCGCCCCTTCGGGCGCCGCCGCGACGGCGTCGGGCTCGCTGACGACATCGCCGAGGCTGTCGACGACGTAGGTGTCGTTGCCTTCGCCGCCGGCCATCGTGTCGTTGCCGGTGCCGCCGTCCAGCAGGTCGTCGCCGCTGCCGCCAGACAGGCTGTCCTCGCCCGCGTCGCCGAACAGCGCATCGTTGCCTGCGCCGCCGCCCAGCGTGTCGTTGCCGCCGCGCCCGAAGATGATGTCGTCGCCGGCGGTTCCCGTGAGGCTGTCGCCGTTGGCCGTGCCGCCCGAAGGCACGTGCAGCACGCCACCGAAGCTGAAGCGCTCGATGCCCGTCAGCGTGTCGACCCCGTCGGGCCCCGACACCACGAAGTCGCCTTCGTTGGCGCCGCGCTGGATGACGTAGTTGGCGAGGACCGTGCTGTACACGGCCATGTCGTTGCCCGTGCCGCCATGCAGCGTGTCGTCACCGCCCTTGCCCTCCAGCGTGTCGTTGCCGGCGCCGCCGTCGAGCAGGTTGGCCGATGCGTCGCCTTCGATCCAGTCGTTGAAGTCCGTGCCGTAGATGTCCTCTATGCCCGAGATCGTGTCGGTGCCCCAAGCCCCGCACGCCGTGCCGGCCGCGATGTCGACCGTGATCGCACCGTCGGCCCAGTCGTAGAAGATGCCGTCGCGCCCGCCGCGGCCGTCGATGACGTTGTCGCCGTGCAGCGGCGTGAAGAAGTCGTCACCCGCGCTGCCGAGCAGGGTGTCGTTGTACATCCCCCCGATGAGCTCCTCGATCCCGACCAGCGTGTCGTTGCCCGCCGCGCCCGTTACGAGCCCCGTCGCAAGGTCGCCGTGGATCGGCCCGGGTGCGTCGTCGTAGGCGGCTATGTCGTAGTTGCCGGCGCCGCCATCCACCAGGTCATCGCCGGCCTGGCCCCACAGGTCGTCGTCGCCGTCCCCCCCGCGCAGCGTGTCGTTGCCGTCACCCGCCTGCACGAAGTCGTCGCCCGCCAGCCCGCTGATGGAGTCGCTGCCCGGCGTGCCGTCCAGCGTGTCATTGCCCGAACTCCCGGTGATCGTGCTCATACAACCTCCACCATCCAATGGGCCGGGGCGTGGCCGGCATGCTCAGTCCGTGTAGACCAGCCCCCCGCCGGCGGCCTCGGGCACGCCCAGCACCTCGGCGAACAGCAGGCCCAGTTCACCGCGCGTCAAGTCGCCACTGGCAACCAGGCTGACGTAGTGATCGCGCTCCGCCGTGGTGGGGGCATGCCCATACACATTAGTGAACAGGGTATTGACGACAGTCACCAGGCTGGCGCCTGAGCCCAGCCGCGCGTCGATGGCCATCTGCATCAGTTGCGCCTCGCTGTAGTCGCCGCTGTCGGTGTAGGCCAGGCCGACCGCCACCGCGGTGGGAATCGAAAGCGCCCAGTCGCCGAACACGGTGCTGAACACCGACGCCACGAAGCCCGCGTTGCCGTACAGGTCGATGGCGAGGCTGACGTCGGAGAACACCAGGCGCTCGACGCCCATGATCACGTCGAAGCCTTCGCCGAGGATGTTGGAGTACGTCATCAGCCCGCTCGGGTCCACGCCGAAGTCGTACTGCGACATGGCGCCCTGGAACACCGCCTTGTCGATGCCCGCGTCACCCGACAGCACGTCGTCGCCGGCGCCGCCGCGCAACGTGTCGTTGCCCGCGCCGCCGTTCAGGTGGTTCCACGCACTGTTGCCGGTGATCACGTCGTCGAACGCCGAGCCGGTGGCCCTTTCGATGTTGACCAGCGAGTCGATGTGGCCCCAGTTGTCCACCGCATAGCCCGCCGCGAGGTCGATCACGACACCGCTGTTCGTGGGTTCAGGCCCGCCGTCGGCGGCATCGCCGTCGTAGAACACCGAGTCGTCGCCCGTGCTGCCATCCATGGTGTCGTTGCCGCTGCCGCCGCGCAGGAAGTCGGAGCTGGCACCGCCCATGATGACGTCGTTGCCGGCCTTGCCCATCGCGCTGCCGCCCTGCGTGTCCGACAGGACCAGCGTGTCGCCGTTGGGCGAGCCGGTGACGTTCTCGATGGAGATCAGGAAGTCGGTGCCGATGCCGCCGCCGCTGGCGCGGCCTTCCCACAGGTTCACCACCAGTCCGGCGCCGGCCGTGTCGTAGATGACGCCGTCCATGCCGCCGCGGCCGTTGACGCGGTCGGTACCGCCGCCCGGATAGAACCAGTTGTTGAAAGTGCTGCCGTCCAGCGTATCGTTGCCGCTGCCGGCGGCGATGTTCTCGATGCGCTGCAGCGTGTCGGTGCCGCCCAGGCCGTCGAGCGCCCAGCCCGCCTGCAGGTCGACCTGCAGGTTGAAGGTGCCGGTGCGGTAGTCGGCAGTGTTGCCGAACTCGCGGTAGCTGCCGCCGTTGAGCGTGTCGTTGCCGGTGCCGCCCACCAGCCAGTCGTCGCCGAAGACGCCCAGCAGCAGGTCGTTGCCGGCGCCGCCTTCGATGTAGTCGTCCACGTTGCCGGTCGCGCCCACCAGGGTGTCGTCGCCGCTCGTGCCGTAGATGTTCATGTCCCCGTACTCCTCAAACGTATTCCAGCCCGGTCTCGAGCAGCCCGGCGTAGCCGATGTTCTGCAGGTTGTAGCCGGTGTCGGCCGCCAGCACGGCGAGTTCGGCCGTGCTGTAGCCCAGCCCGGCGAAGTAGTTCACCAGCGACTGCGGCGGCACCACGCCCGTCAGGTTGAAGTACATGATGCTGATGGCGGTGCTCATGCTCACGTTGGCGCCCATCACGTGGTCCAGCCCGTACTGCGCCAGCTCCTCGAAGTCCATGCCCGTGTCCGCGGCATCCAGCCCGAAGCCGACCCACTCGCCGTTCTGCACCGACCAGCCGCCGATGAGCACGCCCATCAGCTTGGCCACCATCCCGGCGTTGCCTTCGATGTCCAGCGCCAGGTTGGTGTCGGCGAACATCACCCGCTCGATGCCGACCAGCGAGTCGGCGCCTTCACCCGTCAGCGTGCTCTGCTCGTGCAGCGCGGCTTCTTCGTCGGCATGCACGGTGTAGTCGGCGTGGTTGCCCGAGTACGCGGCGAAATCCAGTCCCGAGCCGCCGTCCAGCGTGTCGGCGCCTCCGCGGCCTTCCAGCGTGTCGTTGCCGCCCGCGCCTTCCAGCAGGTTGGCCAGGGCGTCGCCCTGCAGGTGGTCGGCATAGGCCGAGCCGAGCACGTTCTCGAAATCGACGACGAAGTCGCTGTCGCCCCAGTTGTCGGTGGCTGCGTTCGCTTGCAGGTCCACATGGCCACCGCTGGTGGTGGCCGGGCCGTGGTTGGTACCGGTGTCCAGCACCAACCAGTCGAAGCCCGTGCCGCCGACCAGCGAGTCGTCGCCGCTGCCGCCACTGATGCTGTCGTCGCCGCTGCTGCCCACCACCACGTCGTTGCCCGTGCCGCCTGCCAGCGAGTCGTCGCCAACGCCACCCAGGATGTCGTCGTTACCGCCGCGCCCTTCGATCTCGTCGTCTTCTATCGTTCCGACCAGCGTGTCGTTGCCGCTTGTCCCGATGATTGCCATGGGAGTCCCCCGTTACATATTCTCGAAATTCGTAACCTTCGCCAGCATACCGAGTTTTCGACCTCAGGCTGCGAAAGCTAACCCTTCCAGGGCCCCTGCCGGGATGCCCATGACTTCTGCCGCCAGCTGGGAAAGCGACACCTGGGTGTAGCTGCCGCTTGTGATCCACGTCACATACGAATCCCGCACTTCGGCCGTGGGCGCGGCGCCCACGAGGTTGGTGTACAACAGGGTGACTACTGCCTGGTTGCTGGCGCCTGGTCCCAGCGCCGCATCCAGCGCCAGCTGCATCAGCTGGTCCTGCGTGAGGCCCCAGTTGTCCACGATGTCCAGGCCGATGGCCGCCAGTTGCGGATTCGCGACGCTGGGCCGCCCGAACACGACCCCGAGGATCTTCGCCACGGTGCCCGCGTTGCCCTGCAGGTCATACGCCACACCGGTGTCGGTAAACCACAACCGTTCGATGTTCGAAAGGGTATCCGTGCCTTCGCCGCCGCTCACCTGCAGGCCGCCGCCCGTTTGCTGCACCGTGTACTGGCCGCGCGTGCCGGAGTAAGCCGCCGTGTCGATCCCCGCACCGCCGTCGATCGTGTCGTTGCCGCCGCCGCCGATCAGCGTGTTGCGGCCGTCGTTGCCGGCCATCACGTTGGCCAGCGCGTTACCCTGCCCTTCGAGCGGCGCGGTTCCTGCGGCCAGTTGCAGGTTCTCGACGGCGCTGCCCAGCGTGTAGTTGATGCTCGCGATCACCTTGTCGATGCCGCCGCCGATGCCGGCCTGCGCGGCGGCGCCTTCGGGAGCGGCTGCAATCCCATCGGACTCCAGCACGATGTCGTCGAAGCTGTCGACGACGTAGGTGTCGTTGCCGATGCCGCCGGCCATGGTGTCGTTGCCGGTGCCGCCGTCGAGGAAGTCGTTGCCGTCGCCGCCGTCCAGTTCGTCATTGCCGTCGTCGCCGTACAGGGCGTCCTGGCCACCGCTGCCGCGCAAGTGGTCGGCGCCGGCGCGACCCCGGATGATTTCATCCGCGTCGGTGCCCTCGAGGACGTCGTCCTGCGGCGTGCCCGAGTCGCCGACCACGAGGAGGCGGTCGGCGAACTGAAGCACCTCGATGTCGACCAGGTGGTCGGTCCCCTCGGGTCCGGTGACGATGATGCGGGCCGGGTCCTGCGGATCCAGCTGGATGCCGTACGCCTCGAAGTCGAAACTGAACTGCGCCGTGTCGATGCCGTCGCCGCCGTCGAGCGTGTCGTTGCCCCCACCGCCGTGCAGCGTGTCGTTGCCCGCGCCGCCGGTGACGGAGTCGTCGCCGTCGCGGCCCTGCAGGTCGTTGGCGCCGGCACTGCCGATGAGGGTGTCGGCATACTTCGAGCCACGCGCATGCTCGATGGACAAGAGCGTGTCGTTGCCGGCAGCACCGGTTGTCGTGCCCGACGAGAGGTTGACGGTGACCGGGCCCGTCGCGTTGCTGTAACTCGCGCGGTCGTTGCCCGAGCCGCCGTCGATGGTGTCGTTGCCGCCGCGGCCTTCGATGTAATTGCCCGCCGCATTGCCGGTGACCAGGTCGCCGTACTCGCTGGCGATCACGCCCTCCATGCCCGACAGCACGTCGCTGCCGTCGGCGCCTGACGCCGTGCCCGCTGCGATGTCGACCGTCACCGGGCCGGAAGCGAACCGGTAGTCGGCCATGTCGAAGCCCAGGTCGGTCCCGCCCGCGCCACCCGCGATCGTGTCATTGCCAGCGCCGCCGCGGAAGATCTCGTCCATGTCGCGGTCGGTGCCCGAGATGACGTCGCCGAAGGTGGAACCCGCGACCAGCTCGAAGTCCACCAGCACGTCATTGCCCTGCCCGGTAGCCGTGCCCGCAGTGCCATCGGCGCCCAGCGTGACGGTGACCGGGCCCGTGGCGTCCCCGAAGTGCACTCCGTCGAACCCGGCATCCCGGGCGGCCGTGTCTCCCGGGTTCGAATTGGCGCCGCCGTCCAGCGTATCGTTGCCGTTGCCGCCGCGCAGGTAATCGCTGCCTGCGCCGCCGAAAAGGCTGTCGTTGCCGCTGCGGCCGTCGACGTCGTTGGGGCCGGCGTCACCGGCTACTGTGTCGTTGCTGTCCGACCCCCGCACATTCTCGATGTTGACGAAGCTGTCGGTGCCGCCCCAGCCATCGCTTGCGCTGCCTGCCGTCAAGTCCACGTTCACCCCGGCGGGCGATGTCTGGAAGTTGATCCGGTCCGTTCCGCCCTTGCCGTCGATGGTGTCGTTGCCCGCGCGCCCCTCGAATGACTCGAAGTCGCCGCTGTCGCTGCCGGTGAGCGTGTCGTCGTGCGCCGAGCCTCGCACTTCCTCGATGTCGATGAGCGTGTCGGTGCCGCCCAGGCCGTCCTGCGCACTTCCGTTCGAAGTGCCGCCCAGTGTCACGTTCACGGCCGATGTGCTCGTCTGGTACTGTGCCCGGTCGAAGCCGGCGCCGCCGTCGATCGTGTCGTTGCCGCCGTTGCCGGTGAATCCCTCGAAGCCGTCGGTGGCGCCGGAGCCGTTGGCGGGGTCACCACCGACCAGCAGGTCGGCATGCACGGAGCCGACAACCAGCTCCACCTGCGACAGCGTGTCCGTGTGGCCCCAGTTGTCGATGGCCGTATGCGTGCCCAGGTTCACCGAAACGCCGATGCCCGTGAGCGGGGCATCCCCCAGGTCGAAGGAGTCGGTATCGTACGAAGCAGTGTCGAACCCGGCGCCTCCAGTGAGCGTATCGTTGCCGCTGCCCCCGATGAAGTAGTCGTCCCCCGTGCCGCCGCTGATCGAGTCGTTGCCCGCGCGCCCGAAGGCCGACCCGCTCACGCCGGACAGCAGGATGGTGTCGCCGTAGGCGCCGCCGTACGCCGACTCGACGTTCACCACCGAGTCGGTGCCCATGCCGCCGCCGGTAACGACGCAGAGGTACAGGTTGATGTTGACCGGGCCGGTCGCTTCCTCGTACATGACGGCATCGGTGCCGCCGCCACCGTCCACGCTGTCGTCCCCGCCGTGCGGCCGGAACCAGTTGTTGCCGCCGTTGCCGACCAGCGTGTCGTTGGCGGTCTTCGAACCGTGCAGGTTCTCGATGGCGACCAGCGTGTCCGTGCCTATCGACACACCCGTGGCCGTGCCCAGCGCCAGGCTGGCAAAGACGCCGGACGGCTCGCCGCCGTAGCTGGCGAAGTCGCCGAACGGGCCATTGGCGCCGCCGTCCAGCAGGTCGTTGCCCGCGCCGCCCAACAGCCAGTCGTCCCCGGCGCCGCCGTACAGCGTGTCATTCCCGGAGCTGCCGTCCACCGTGTCGTTCCCGGCCAGGGCGTCGATCAGGTCGTCGCCCGGTGTGCCGGTCAGGCTGTCGTCACCATTGGTGGCTGCCATGGTCAGGCCATGCTACTCCAGGCAATGCTCGCCAGCCTTCGGGTTTTTGATTAGGCTGTCCGTCGTCCTCAGGAGGATTCGGGATGCCCGGTGGGCCCTTCGTGCGACATCACCAGCCGCGCCTGCTGGCGTGCGTGGCGGCGCTGGCTTTGGCGTTCACGCCGGCGGGCGCCTGGGCGGCCGCGGGCGCCGAGATCGTGCTGCTCACCGGCAACGGCGAGCGGCGCCAGTCCGACGCGAGCGCCTGGGTCGCGGCCGCCGTGAAAGACCAGGTCAACGCCGGCGGCTCGGTACGCACCCTGGCCAACAGCCAGATGGGCCTGCTGATGGCCGACCGCAGCCAGATCCGCCTGAACCAGAACAGCAGCCTGCAGATCAAGTCGGTGGCCGAAGCGTCGCAGTGGTCCGAGTCCACCGTGCGGCTCAACTCGGGCCGCGCCTGGAGCCAGGCGCGCCCGCAGACCGCGCCCGCGCCCACCGAAGCCAGGGGCATCCCCGTTTCGCGCGTGAAGATGGAGACGCCCACGGCCACCATCGGCATCCGCGGCACCGACTGGGAAGTGGAAGTGGAGCCGGACGGCCGCACGCGCGTCGTGGTGCTCTCGGGCGAAGTGGACCTGGCCAACGATTTCGGCTCTGTCACGCTGGCGCAGGGCGAAGCCGGCCTGGCCGAGGCCGGCAAGGCGCCGGTGCGCTTCGTCCTGGTCAACCCGCAAAGCCGCGTGCAATGGGTGTCGGCATGGCGGGCGCAGCCGCAGCGCTGGGGCGCATCAGCCGCTGCGCGGCGTGGCGACGAGCTGCTGGCGCTGGGCGAGACAGCGCAGGCGCAGCAGGTGCTGGCACCCGCGGCGCAGGGTGGCAGGGGCGACCCACTGGCCTCCGCTTTGCTGGCCCATGCGTTGGCGCGCCAGGACAAGCTGGACGAAGCGCAGGCGCTGCTGGCCACTGCGCTGGCCACGCACGCGCGCCACCTCGAAGTGCAGCTCGCCATCGGCGACATCGCCATGCTGCAGGGTGATACGCCACGCGCGCGGGCCGCCTACCTGGGTGTGCTGCAAGCGCAAGCGGGGCAGGTGGATGCGCTGTACGGGCTGGGCGTGATAGCGTCCGAACACGAGCGGGTGGCCGACGCGCGCGCGCTGCTGGGCGAGGCGCTGGCGAAGTCGCCGCAGGACGCGCGCGTGCAGGCGGAGCTGGCGGCCGCCGAAGCCTTCGCCGGCAACCTGGCCGAAAGCGAGCGGCTCCTCGCCGACGTGTTGGCGCGAGAGCCGTCGAACTACCAGGCCCTCACGGCGCTGGGCGTCACGCGCCTGAAGTCCGGCCGCACGCAGGCCGCGCTGGACGACTTCCTGAAGGCTGGCCTGATCGAGCCACGCTATGCACGAGCGTGGCTGTATTCGGGCGTTGCGTTCTACCGGCTCGGCGAACGCGACCGCGCCATGCAGGCTTTCGCCAAGGCGTCGCAGCTCGACGCGCGCGACCCCATGCCGTATGTGTTCCGCAGCATGGTGCTGGTCGATGCACTCGACCCCGGCGCGGCGATCGAAGCCTCGCGCGAGGCGCAGCTGCGCATGCCCTACCTGCGCTCGCTCAACCAGGTGGCCAGCAACCAGAAGGGCAGCGCCAACCTCGGCAGCTCGCTGGCGGCCTTCGGGCTGGAAGAGTGGGCGGGCTACTACGCGGCACGCGCGTACACGCCCTACTGGGGCGCCAGCCACCTGTTCCTGGCGGACCGCTACACGGGCAAGTTCAACCGCAACTCCGAGCTGTTCCAGGGCTACATCACCGATCCCACGGCGTTCGGCGCCTCCAACCGCGAGTCGACGCTGGTCACCGGGCCGGGCCACTACGGCCGCGTCGACGTTCTGGCCGAGCGCACCGATTGGACGCAGGGCGCGGTGGTGGGCACGCTGAATGGGCTTGCGGTCGAAGCCGTGCCGATCGCGTACTACGCCAGCGGCGACTTCGCACAGGCCGAGGCGCGGCGCGACGGCAGCTCGGGGCGCCTGCGTAATTTCACGGGCGGGCTCGGAGTGAAACCGAACGAAAGGCTCGGCGTGTTCGCCTTCGTCACCGACACCCGCCGGCCGGGCGAGTCGCGCAGCGCGGCGCTGCCGATGGGTGCGCTCGAACACGAGGACCGGCGCGCCGACGTCGGGCTCAACTTCAAGGTGCAGCCGGACAACCAGGTCTGGCTGAAGGCGGGCAGTGGCCGGCAGCGCGACCAGGTGACCGGCGTGCTGTGGGCGCCGGAAGCGGCTGCATCGCTGAATCGCATCTTCCTCACGAACATCTTCACGCCCACGGGCTCGCTCGACGACTTCCACCTCGACATCGACCAGCGCGACGTGCAGCTGCGCCACACGTTCACTGCCGGCGCGGTGCAATGGACCTGGGGCGCCGAGCAGTCGCGCCAGGCGCAGCGTGGAGCGCTGGTCACCACCTTCGCGCCGGCGCGCATCGACTCGACAATCGAAACTTCCGCGAGGGCAACCGACGCCTACCTGTCGGCGCGTTTCAAGCCCACCCAATCCGTCGAAGCACAGGTGGACCTGTTCGCGCAGCAGGTCCGCGTACGCCGGCAGGACGTGACTTCGCTGGTGCTGCTGTTCACGCCTCCCGACGTCACGCCGATAGAAAATGGGCTGGCCGAACGCCGCTTCAACGAGCTGAATCCGCGCCTGGGCCTGCAATGGAACCTGGCGCCGCTGCAGACGCTGCGCGCGGCCCTGCAGCGCTGGCGCAAGCCCGCTTCGGCCGGCACGCTGGCGCCGGTGGACACAGTGGGCATCCCGGCCAACGACCGGCTGCTGGCCGAAGGCGGGCTGTACCGGCGCGTGCGGGTGCAGTGGGACGGCGAGCTGGACGCGCACACCTTCGTGCGCGCTTTCGCCGACCACGAGCGTATCGACAATGGCCTGACGGGCCGCCGCAGCCCGATCTCGGACTTCCAGCTCACGCAACTGGAGCGGCTGCGCAGCCGGCCCGACGTGTTCGAGGCCAAGCCGGACCTGGAAGACACGCCGCAGTTCGAGCAGGGCCGCGTGGGCTCGTTCGGCGTGGCCTTCAACCGGCTCATGAATCGCCGCCATGCGGTTGCCGTGCGCTACCTGTATCGCGACGCGCAGCAATCCGGAGCCGCGACCCGCCTGGCGATTCCCTACGTGCCGCGCCACTTCCTTCAAGCCGGCAGCCAATGGTCGGCCGGCGGCCAGTGGCTGCTGGGTGCCGGCGCCACATGGCGCAGCGAGCGCTTCCGCGACGACGCCAACCTGCAACCCCTGGCCGCGGGCTGGCAGTTCGGCTTCACGGCTTACTGGGAGAGCCTGGACCGCCGGCACAGCATGCAGGCATTGCTGGGCAACCTGCTGCCGCGCCGGGACGCGGGCCACGACCGCGACCCGAAGCTGGTGGTTCGCTACGCCTTGCGCTTGTAGGTGGGCAGCTTTGCTGCCCACCGCTCGCGAGGAGCGGCCTGGTGGGCAGCGGAGCTGCCCACCCTAGGACAACGCGGTGGAGCCGTCCCAGTCGTCCGGCGGCGGCTCGCGCCGGAACTGCTCGATGCGTTCCAGGTAGATCGGCGCCAGCCGGTCGTCGGGCCAAGTAAGCGCGATGTTGACCCACGCTTCGGCAGCTTCGTCCCATTGGCGGTTGGCGTACGCGTTCCATGCTGCGAAGGTGGCCTTCGCAAGTGCATCGTCATCGCACGGTGTGGAAATCTCCACGGGGATGGACTTGCCTTTCACCCGCACGCGGTCCACCAGGCGCAGCCGCACCTTGCCTCGCAATTGCGCGGCGGTGCTGGCCGACACGAGGATGGGCGTGCCGTAAGGCTTGTTCGCGCCTTCCAGCCGCGAGGCCAGGTTGACCGTGTCGCCCAGCGCCGTGTAGTCGAAGCGCAGGTCCGAGCCCATGTTGCCGACGATCGCGGGCCCTGAGTGCACGCCCACGCGCATGGCCAGCTTCTCGACGCCCATCTCCTGGAAGCGCGGCTGCAGCCGGTGCATCGCTTCCTGCATGCCGATGGCGGCCTGCGTCGCGTGCAGCGCATGCTCGTTGTCGTCCAGCGGCGCGTTCCAGAACGCCATGACCGCGTCGCCCACGTATTTGTCGACGGTGCCGCCGTGCTTCATGATCACCGCCGTCACCTCGTTGAGGTACAGGTTGATCATGTCGGCCACCTTCTCCGGCGACAGCAGCTCCGACACCGACGTGAAGCCCGCGAGGTCGGAAAACAGGACGGTGAGCTCGCGCCGCTGGCCGCCGAGCTTCAGGCTTTCGGGGCTGGCGATGATCTGGTCCACCACTTCGCGCGACACGTACTTGCTGAAGGCCGAGCGCAACTCGCCGGTGCGCCTCCGCTCGGTGATGTACGAGCCGGTGCCCATCAGCACGTAGGCCGCCGCGAGCGCCGCCACCGGCGCGCCGAACAGCTGCCATTGGTTGTGCGATGCGAACAGCCACACCGACGCTGCCGTGCCTGCGCCCGCCACCAGCAGCATCAGCAGCGCACTGCGCACGGGGTGCCAGAAAGCCAGCGCAGGCAGCGCCAGCAGCACCGCAAGCGTCAGCACCACCGCATTGCGCCTGGTGCCGGCCGGCTGCACCGCCTGGCCCATCAGCGCGTTTTCGAGGATCGTGGCCTGGATCTCCACCCCCGGCGTGAGCAGCTTGGCTTCCTGCAGGAAAGGCGTTGCGAAGGCGTCCTGCGACGCGCCGCCGGACTCGAGCGAAGCGCGCACGTCGCGCCCCACCAGCACGATCTGGTCGGCGAAAAAGTCCTTCGGGATCGCCGGGTCGCCGTTGAGCACCTGGTAGTACGACACATAGGGAAAGGTGCGCGCGGGGCCCAGGTGGCGGATCATGGCCTCGGGCTGCACGTAGGGCTCGGGCACCACGCCCGGGCGCGCCTTCAGCAGCGCGCGCACGGTCTGGCGCCAGAACACGTCGTCGCCCGTTGGCATGGCACGCAGCACCGCGTCTTCGTCGAGGCTCACGGTCGTCAGGCCGGCGACAGCGCCCGCGGCTGTGAACTCGGGCACCGGATCGACGCGCAGCCACTGGCGGGCCACCGCCGTTTCGTGGAAGGCGTAGTCCGCCGCCAGCACCACGTTGCCCGCGGCCTTGATCGCTTCGGCCAGCGCCTTGTCTTCTTCCGGTGCCGCACCTTCCGGGAACAGGACATCGAAGGCGATCACGCTGGCGCCCGCGGCCGCCAGGCGCTGCACCAGCCTGGCATGCATGTCGCGCGGCCACGGCCAGCGCTTGCCGAGCTGTGCGAAAGAAGCCTCGTCGATGCCGACGATGGTGATGGGCAGCTGCGACTTGCGCGGTGCGGTGGCCACCGAAACCAGGTCGAACAGCTTCAGCTCCACCAGGTGCCACGGCCGGACCGCCAGCAGCGCGATTCCGAGGGCCCACGCCATGAAGGCGCACACCAGCGCGAGCCGCAGCACCTGCCTCGCGGGACGCGCACGGATCAGCATGCGCGCGAGGATACCTCGCCTGCCGCGGCTGCTCGGGTTGACGATGGAATTTCGCCGATGAATTCGGTCTGCACGCGCCTACGCCGGGCCGCCGCTCTCGCGGGCAAACTGCACCTCTCGATGCAACGGGATGCGCGATGGACTGGAAGCTCGTCTTCAGGGAAGGCCTGGTCGCCGGTAGCCTGGGCAGCCTGCTGTCTTCGCTCGTCCTGCTGGCATGCGGACGGCGCGACGCTGGTTCCGCCGTGGCGCCGGTCAATGCGGTGAGCCATTGGCTGTGGGGCCGGGAGAGCCTGCGTACGGACCGGATGGACGCCAGGCACACGCTGGCCGGATATGCAACGCACCACGCGGCGTCGGTGTTCTGGGCGTCGTTGCACGCCGCCGCTGCCCAGGGCCGTCCGGCGACCCGCCAGGCCGCCGTTGCCGTCGCCGGTGCCGCCGCCACCAGCGCCATTGCCTGCCTGGTCGACTATCGCGTGGTTCCGAAGCGGCTCACGCCAGGCTTCGAACACCGCATTTCCCCCGCCGCCATGACCGGTGTCTACGTGGCGCTGGCCGTGGGGCTGGCGGCTGGCGCATTACTGGCTCGGCGGGCGAGGCGGTGCGACCCGACGACGTGAGACTCGACGACCTTCAACCGTCTTTCGTCAAAACAGCGTGCCCTGCCCCTGCACCGAGGGCGGGCGAAATGCCGTTTCGTCCAGTTCCACGCGCACCTGGTTGAAGCCCAACCTCTGCACGCATTTCCGGAAGCGCTGTGCGAACAATTCGGCCCAGATGCCTTTGCCCTTCATGCGAGTGGCAAAGTCGCTGTCGTAGTCCTTGCCGCCGCGCAAGTCGTGCACGCGTGCCATCACTCGCTCGGCCCGCTGCGGGTAGTGCAGCTGCAGCCATTCCTTGAAGAGCGGCGCCACCTCCCAGGGCAGCCGCACCATGTGATAGAAGGCGCTGCGCGCGCCGGCTTCCCACGCGGCTTCGAGCACCTGTTCCATGTCCTCGGTGAGGAAGGGAATCTGCGGCGCCAGGCTCACGCCTGTGGGCACCCCGGCTTCGGCCAGCGTCTTCAGCACCTTCAGCCGTCGGTGCGGCGCGGCGGCGCGCGGCTCGAGCCGGCGCGCCAGCACGGGGTCGAGCGTGGTGATCGTCACGTACACGGCCGCGAGATTCTTCGCGGCCATCGGCGCAATCAGGTCGAGGTCCCTTTCGACGCCGCCCGACTTGGTGACGAGGCTGAACGCGTGGCTGGTTTCATGGAGCTGCTCGATCACTTCGCGCGTGAGGCGCAGGTCGCGCTCGACCGGCTGGTAGCAGTCGGTCGCGGTACCGATGGCAATCAGCTTCGGCTGGTAGTCGCGCCGGGCGAGCTCCGTGCGCAGCAGCGCGCCGATGTTGCGCTTGGCGATGATCTTCGTTTCGAAGTCGATGCCGGGGGAGAGGTTCAGGTAGCTGTGGGTCGGGCGGGCATAGCAGTAAGTGCAGCCGTGCTCGCAACCACGATACGGATTGATCGAGCGCTCGAAATAGACGTCGGGCGACTCGTTCGACGTGATGATGCTGCGCGGGTCTTCCCAGGTGACCTCGGTGGGCACGGGCACGGAGGCATCGGCTACCTCCTGCTCCAGCGTGTCCCAGCCGTCGTCGAAGGCGCCGCGCGTGTCCTTCTCGAAGCGGTGCGGCATGCGATAGGACACGCCCCGGCCCTTCACGGCCTGCAAGGGGATACGGGTGATGCTGTTCATTCATACAGTATGAGCGCCCGGCCCGTTTTCTTCAAGCGTAGGTGAATGGCCTAATGCGCCCGGCCGAATTTCGTAGCGGTGCCAGGCATCCCGATGGTCTGATGGCTGCATGGACACGAACCTGACCCGCAAACCCAGGGTGCTGGTGGTGGACGACACCCCCGACAACCTGTTCCTCATGACCGCCCTGCTGGAAGACACCTGCGATGTGGTTACGGCCGAGTCGGGCATGGAGGCGCTGGCCATCGCGTCCGGCTCCATGCCGCCCGACCTGATCCTGCTGGACGTGATGATGCCGGGCATGGACGGGCTGGCGGTGATGCGCCGGCTGCGCCAGCAGCCTGCCACCGCGTCGATACCGGTGGTGTTCCTCACGGGCAACTCGCGGACCGAAGAGGTGATGGAAGGCCTGGAGCTGGGCGCAGCCGACTACCTGTCCAAACCCATCGACCCGCCACTGGTGCTGGCACGCGTGGAGTCGCTGGCGGTACTGCACTGAGCGCCTGAGCGGATTCCTGCGCCCTGCCGTACGATCACGGCATGGACACGCTGCTGCTCTCGCGCATCCAGTTCGCGGCGAACATCAGCTTCCACATCCTCTTTCCGACGATCAACATCGCGCTGTGCTGGTTCCTCGTGTACTTCCGCCTGCGCGGTAGTGCCGCGAAGGGAACGCCTGCAGCGCAGGAATGGGAAGAAGCCTACTACCTGTGGACCAAGGTGTTCGCGCTCAGCTTCGCGCTGGGCGTGGTGTCGGGCATCACCATGAGCTTCCAGTTCGGCACCAACTGGCCGGGCTACATGGAGAAGGCGGGCAACATCGCCGGCCCGCTGCTCGGCTACGAAGTGCTGACTGCCTTCTTCCTCGAAGCCACCTTCCTCGGGATCATGCTGTTCGGCCGCTCGCGCGTGTCGGACCGCATGCACCTCGTCGCGACGCTGATGGTGGCCGCCGGCACCACGCTGTCGGCCTTCTGGATCCTGAGCCTCAACTCGTGGATGCAGACGCCCGCGGGCTACACGGTGGTCGACGGCAAGCTGCACGCCACCAGCTGGCTGCAGGTGATCTTCAATCCGTCGTTCCCCTACCGGCTGGTTCACAAGCTGCTGGCGTCCACGCTCACGGCCTCGTTCCTCATCGCGGGCCTGTCCGCGTGGCAACTCCTGCGCGGCACGCATAACGGCGGCACGCACCGCGCGCTGAAGGCAGGCGTGGTGGCCGCCGCCCTCGCCATCCCCTTGCAGATCCTGGCGGGCGACATGCATGGCCTGAACACGCTGGAGCACCAGCCTGCCAAGATCGCGGCCATCGAAGGCATCTGGCACACCGAGAAAGGCGCGCCCCTCACCCTCATCGGCTGGCCCAACGAGAAGGAGGGCCGCACCGACTACGCCATCCAGATGCCCAAGCTGGCGAGCCTGATCCTCGCGCACGACATGGATGCCGAGCTGAAGGGGCTGGATGAATTCCCCAACGCGCATCCGCCGGTCGCGCCGGTGTTCTGGAGCTTCCGCGTGATGGTGGGCATGGGTGTGCTGATGCTGGCCGTGTCGTGGTGGGCGGCGTGGATCTTGTGGCGCAGGCGCGGCCCTTCCTATCCCCGCCACCTGCTGCAGGCGCTGGCCGCCATGACGTTTTCGGGCTGGGTCGCGACGCTGGCCGGCTGGTACGTCACCGAAATCGGCCGCCAGCCCTTCATCGTGTACGGCCTGTTGCGCACTTCGGAAGTCGTGGCGGACCACCCGCCAGCCATGGTGCTCGCCACGCTGGTCGGCTACCTTGCGACCTATGCCTTCCTGCTGGTCGCGTACATCGGCGTGTTGATGTACATGTCGGAGCATCCCGCAATGCCCACGCCCCAGACGCCGCAAAGCCCCAAGGCCGCCACGCCCATTTGGAGGTCCGGCATGAGCTTCGAACAGGTGCTGCCGCTCATCTTCATGGCCGTCATGGGGCTGGCGCTGCTGGCGTACGTGGTGCTCGACGGCTACGACCTCGGTGTCGGCATCCTGCTGCCGCTGGCTACAGACGAACAGAAGGACGTGATGGTGTCCAGCATCGGCCCGTTCTGGGACGCCAACGAGACCTGGCTGGTGCTGGGCATAGGGGTGCTACTGGTGGCCTTCCCGCGCGCGCACGGCATCGTGCTGTCGGCGCTGTACCTGCCCGTGGCCCTGATGCTGCTGGGCCTGACGCTGCGCGGCGTCTCGTTCGACTTCCGCGTGAAGGCGCGCGACGCGCACAAGACCCTGTGGAACCGCCTATTCGCTGCCGGGTCCATGCTGGCCGCCGCCGCGCAGGGCTGGATGCTCGGCAGCTACCTGACCGGCTTCGACTTCGGCGCAACGTCGCTGCTGTTCAGCCTGGGCATTGCGCTGACGCTGCCCACGGCCTACGCGATGCTCGGCGCCGGCTGGCTCATCATGAAAACTTCGGGCGACTTGCAGGTGCTCGCCGTGCGCTGGGCCCGTGCCGTGTTGTGGCCGATGGGCGCGGCGCTCATCGGCATCTCACTGGCCAGCCCGCTGGTCAGCGCGTCGGTGTGGGACCGCTGGTTCGCCATGCCGCAATTCATCGGCTTGCTGCCGATCCCCGTAGCCTGCGCCGCTGCGTTCTTCGCCGCCGCGCATGTGACCGCGCGGCCGCGCCTCGTGGGCAGCGGCTATGGCTGGGTGGTGTTCGCCAGCACGGTGCTGGTGTTCGTGATGGCCTTCCTCGGCCTGGCGTACAGCCTGTACCCCTTCATCGTCGTCGACCGCCTCACCGTCTGGCAGGCGGCCGCAGCGCACGAGTCGCTGGTGTTCATCTTCGTCGGCGTGGCCATCACGCTGCCCGCCATCATCGCCTACACGTTCTACATGTACCGCGTGTTCTGGGGCAAGGCCGGCGCGCTCAGCTACGTCGGCTAATTTCCTACAGGCCTGTCGCACGGCGGCCTGCACGCGCAGCGGCGGCGTCCTACGGCACTTGGGCCGGCCGGTTTCCCATGATCGTCTTGTGTTTCGATCCAGGAGATTTCCATGTCCAGCAAGCATTCCTTCCTGCGCAGCCGCACCCTGCCGTGGGCGGCTGCCATCGTGCTGCCGCTCGTGCTGGGGACGGCCGCCGCGCAGCAGGCAACGATGTCGACCGACGTACGCGGCACGGGCTCGGCCTCGGGCGCCGTAAGTGGTGCGACCGGCAGCACCGGCGCTGCTGCGACCGGCAGCGCGAGCGGCAGTGCCGCTGCCAGCGGCAGCGTCGGCAGCGGTGGCGCTGCGGCCGGCGGCAGTGCAGGCGGCAGCGGCAGCGCATCGGGCAGCGTCGGCGGCTCGGCGGGTGGCGGCGGCTCGGCTGGTGCCGGCGGGTCCGTCAGTGGCGGTGGAACAGCCGGCGGCGACGGAACGGCGGGCGGCAGCGCCAGCGGTTCGGCAAGTGCCGGCGGCAGCGTGGGGACCAGCGGCAGCGTCGGATCCGACGGCGCCAGCGCCGGCGTGAGCGGCAGCGCGGGTGCGTCCGCTTCCGGCGCCGTGGGAGCTGCGGCCGGTGCAGCAGGCGCGGCCGGTTCGGCCGCCGGCTCGGCCGCTGCTTCCGGCAGCGGCGCCGCCGGTGCCGGCGTGGGTACCCGCTAGGCGGCCACCAGCGCCTGCGGCTCGCGCAGCAGGCGCGTGCGTGCCGCTTCGTACTCGCGCTTCAGGCGTGCGACGAGCGCAGCGGCGCTGGTGACTTCGGTCACGGCGCCGATGCCCTGGCCGCTGCCCCAGATTTCCTTCCAGGCCTTGGGCTTGCTGCCCTCGCCGCCGCCGAAGTTCATCTTGGTGGGGTCGCTCTCGGGCAGGTTGTCCGGGTCCAGGCCGACTGCGCGGACCGACTTCTTCAGGTAGTTGCCGTGCACGCCCGTGAAGAGGCTCGAGTAGACGATGTCGTCGCTGCTGCCTTCGACGATGGCGTGCTTGTACTCTTCGCTCGCGCGCGCTTCATGCGTGGCGATGAAGGCCGAGCCGATGTAGGCGAAGTCGGCGCCCATGGCCTGCGCGGCCAGCACCGCGCCGCCGTTTGCGATGGCGCCCGACAGGGCGATCGGGCCGTCGAACCACTGGCGGATTTCCTGCACCAGCGCAAACGGGCTCTTGATGCCCGCATGGCCGCCGGCACCCGCCGCCACCGCGATCAGGCCGTCGGCGCCCTTCTCGATGGCCTTGTGCGCAAATGTGTTGTTGATGATGTCGTGCAGCACCACGCCGCCGTAGCTGTGGATCGCCTCGTTCACGTCGACGCGCGCGCCCAGCGAGGTGATGATGATCGGAACCTTGTACTTCACCACCATCTGCATGTCGTGCTCGAGCCGGTCGTTGCTCTTGTGTACGATCTGGTTGATGGCGAACGGCGCCGCCGGCCGGTCGGGGTTGGCGCGGTTATAGGCGGCGAGTGTCTCGGTGATCTCGTGCAGCCAATCGTCCAGCTGCGCGGCCGGCCGCGCATTGAGCGCCGGCATCGAGCCGACGATGCCGGCCTTGCACTGCTCGATGACCAGCTTGGGGTTGCTGATGATGAACAGCGGCGAGCCGATGACGGGCAGCGACAGGTTCTGCAGGGCGCGGGGGAGTTTGGACATGGTGGGAGGATTCTCGGGAAAAAGCACGGTCGTGCTTGTCACCTAGTTGTCAAAACGCCTCGAGCGCCATCGCCGTCACGCTCGCGGCGCCCTCGACGATGCTGTCCCGCTGGCCCGGGGCCCTGGCGAGGATGTGCTCGGCATAGAAGCGAGCGGTCGTCACCTTGGCCTGCATGAAGTCCTTGTCCTCGCCCTTGGCCAGCAGGTCTTCGGCCACCAGCAGCGAACGCGCCAGCTGCCAGCCCGCCACGAGGTTGCCGGTGAGCATGAGGAAAGGCACCGACCCTGCAAAGGCGTCGTTCGGCGACGTCTTCGACTGGCCCGCGATGAAGGCGACGGCGTCGAGGAAGGCCTTGCGGGCGGCAGAAAGCTTCTTCGCCACCGAGCGCGCCGCCGCGCTGTCGCGGGCATTCAGCTCACCTTCGGCCTGCTCGACCTGCGCCGCGATGGCCTGCGCCGTCCTGCCGCCGTCGCGCGCGGTCTTGCGGCCCACCAGGTCGTTGGCCTGGATCGCGGTGGTGCCTTCGTAGATGGTCAGGATCTTTGCGTCGCGCAAGTACTGCGCGGCGCCCGTCTCCTCGATGAAGCCCATGCCGCCGTGCACCTGCACGCCCAGCGACGCCACTTCCAGGCTCATCTCGGTGCTGTAGCCCTTCACCAGCGGCACCAGGAACTCGTAGAACGACTGGTTCTGCTTGCGCACTTCGGCGTCGGGGTGGTGGTGCGCGGCGTCGTAGGCCGCGGCAGCCACCGACGCCATGGCGCGGCAGCCTTCGGTGTACGCGCGCATCGTCATCAGCATGCGCCGCACGTCGGGGTGGTGGATGATGGGCGCAGCGCCCGCCACCGAGCCGTCGACCGGGCGCGACTGCACGCGGTCCCTCGCGTACGACACGGCCTTCTGGTAGGCGCGCTCGGCCAGGGCGATGCCCTGCATGCCCACGGCATAGCGCGCCGCGTTCATCATGATGAACATGTACTCGAGGCCGCGGTTTTCCTGGCCCACGATGTAGCCGACAGCACCCCCGTTGTCGCCGTACTGCAGCACCGCAGTAGGCGACGCCTTGATGCCCAGCTTGTGCTCGATGCTCACGCAATGCACGTCGTTGCGCGCGCCCAGCGACCCGTCCTCGTTGACCAGGAACTTCGGCACCACGAACAGGCTGATGCCCTTGACGCCTTCCGGCGCACCCGGGATGCGCGCCAGCACCAGGTGCACGATGTTGCCGCCGTAGTCGTGCTCGCCGTAGGTGATGAAAATCTTCGTGCCGAACACCTTGTAGGTGCCGTCGGGTTGCGCCTCGGCGCGCGTACGCACCGCCGCCAGGTCGCTGCCGGCCTGCGGCTCGGTCAGGTTCATGGTGCCGGTCCACTCGCCCGTGACCAGCTTCTCGAGGTACACCGACTTCAGGTCGTCGGAGCCTGCGGTCAGCAGCGCCTCGATGGCGCCGTCGGTCAGCAGCGGGCACAGCGCGAAGCTGAGGTTGGCCGAGTTCAGCATCTCGCCGCACGCCGCGCCTATGGTCTTGGGCAGGCCCTGGCCGCCGAAGTCGGTGGGATGCTGCAGGCCCTGCCAGCCGCCTTCGGCGTACTGCCGGTAGGCTTCGGCGAAGCCCGGGGTGGTCGTGACCTTGCCGTCCTTCCACGACGACGGGTTGCGGTCGCCTTCGACGTTGAGCGGCGCCACCACGCCTTCGGTGAACCTGGCGCATTCCTCCAGCACGGCTTGCGCCGTGTCGAAGCCGGCTTCCTCGAAGCCGGGCAGCTGCGCGACCTGGTCGATGCGGGCGAGATGCTGGATGTCGAACAGCATGTCCTTGAGGGGGGCGCGGTAAGTCATGATGGGTCTCCGTATTTGTCATGCCGCGAGCCGGCATCCACCGTGGGTGCCGGGAGGGCAGCATGGATCCCGGGTCAAGCCCGGGATGACACACTCAAAGGGCCTTGATCAACTCAGGCACGGCGGCAAACAAATCCGCCTCCAGCCCATAGTCGGCCACGCTGAAGATCGGCGCTTCCGGGTCCTTGTTGATCGCCACGATCACCTTCGAATCCTTCATGCCGGCCAGGTGCTGGATGGCCCCCGAGATGCCGCAGGCGATGTACAGCTGCGGCGCCACGATCTTGCCGGTCTGGCCCACCTGCAGGTCGTTGGGTGCGTAGCCCGCATCCACTGCGGCACGGCTGGCACCGATGGCTGCACCGAGCTTGTCCGCGAGCGGCTCCAGCACTTCATGAAACTTCTCGCTCGAGCCCATCGCGCGGCCGCCCGAGACGATGATCTTGGCGGCAGTGAGTTCGGGCCGGTCGTTCTTCGCGATCTCCGCGCCCACGAAGCTCGACTTGCCGCTGTCGGCCACGGCATCGGCCGTTTCGATGGCCGCGCTGCCGCCGCTGGCCGCAGCCGGGTCGAAGGCGGTGGTGCGCACCGTGACCACCAGCGTGGCGTCGCTGCTTTGCACGGTGGCAATGGCGTTGCCCGCATAGATGGGACGCTCGAAGGTGTTGGGGCTCTCCACCTTGGTGATGTCGCTGACCTGGGCCACGTCCAGCTTGGCCGCGACGCGCGGGGCTACGTTCTTGCCGTGGGCGGTGGCCGGGAACAGCAGGTGGCTGTAGTTGCCGGCGATCGCCAGCACCTGCGCTGCGACGTTTTCCGCCAGCTGCTCTGCCAGGCTCGCGCCGTCGGCGTGGATCACCTTGGCGACGCCCGCGATCTGGCTGGCAGCCTTGGCCGCTGCACCGGCGTTCTGGCCGGCGATGAGCACGTGCACGTCGCCGCCGCACTGGGCGGCCGCCGTGACGGTGTTGAGGGTGGCGCCTTTCAGGCTGCCGTGGTCGTGTTCCGCAATGACGAGGACTGCCATCTAGATCACCTTCGCTTCGTTCTTCAGTTTGGCAACCAGCGTCGCCACGTCCGCCACCTTGATGCCCGCCTTGCGGCCGGCCGGCTCCACCACCTTCAGCGTCTTCAGGCGCGGCTTCACGTCCACGCCCAGGTCTTCCGGCTTCACGACGTCGAGCTGCTTCTTCTTGGCCTTCATGATGTTGGGCAACGTCACGTAACGCGGCTCGTTCAGGCGCAAGTCGGCCGTGACGATGGCCGGCAGCGCGACCGAGATGGTTTCCAGGCCGCCGTCGATTTCACGCGTGACCCTGGCCCTGCCGTCGGCGATCTCCACCTTCGAGGCGAAGGTGGCTTGCGGCAGGTCGGCCAGCGCCGCCAGCATCTGGCCGGTCTGGTTGGCGTCGTCGTCGATCGCCTGCTTGCCCAGGATCACCAGGCCGGGCTGTTCCTTGTCGACCAGGGCCTTCAGCAGCTTGGCCACGGCCAGTGGCTGCAGTTCCTCATCGGTGTGCACGAGGATGGCGCGGTCGGCGCCGATGGCCATGGCGGTGCGCAGGGTCTCCTGGCACTGCTGCACGCCGCAGGAGACGGCGATGACTTCGGTGGCCACGCCCTTTTCCCTGAGGCGGACCGCCTCTTCGACGGCGATTTCGTCGAACGGGTTCATGCTCATCTTCACGTTGGCGATGTCCACACCCGTGTGGTCCGACTTCACGCGGACCTTCACGTTGTAGTCCACCACCCGTTTCACCGGTACGAGGACCTTCATGCTTCTGATGCTCCAGAGTTGCGGAAACTGGTTGACGTTGACGTTTACGTAAACGTCATTCTAGGCGCTGGCGCCTGCGAATCGCTCCAATTGTCGGCCCGCCGACACAAAAAAGAACGGTCGTTCGATTTTCAATTATAGGCCCGGCACCCACCCTGTTCACCAACCGCGCGGACGGTTAATCCGGGTAAGTCTGGACCGGTGTCCGTGCGGGCGCAACGTACAGTCTGCCGGATTCGCATCACCGGAGCATGCCCCCATGAAACGCCAATTGCTGGTCGCCGCCGCGACTGTCCTCGCCGCCGGTACCGCCTCGGCCCAGACCACGCTGACCCTGTCGAGCTGGGTGCCGCCCAACCACTCGCTGACGCTGGTGCAAAGCGAATGGTGCGAGCTGGTGTCCAAGAATTCCGGCGGCAAGATCAAGTGCAACCTGCTGCCGCGCGCGGTGGCCGCGCCCCCCGGTACCTTCGACGCCGTGAAGAACGGCCTGGCCGACGTGTCCTTCATCGTGCACGGCTACACGCCGGGGCGCTTCGTGCACACGCAGATGGCCGAGTTCCCCTTCCTCGGCGACGCCGCCGAGCCGCTGTCGGTGGCCTTCCACAAGGTTGCCAGCAAGCACCCGCAGTTTGCGCAGGAGCACGCCGGTGTCAAGGTCATCGCCTACTTCACGCACGGCCCCGGCATCGTCTTCAACACCAAGCGGCCGGTTGCCAAGGCCGAAGACCTGCAGGGCCTGAAGTGGCGCGTGGGCGGCGGCATGGTCAACGAAATCGCCAAGACGCTGGGCATGAACGTCACGCTCAAGCCCGCCCCCGAGTCGTACGAGCTGCTTGCCGGCGGCGTGATGGACGGCACGCTGTTCCCCGCGGAGTCGACCGAGTCGTTCCGCATCGACAAGCTGATCAAGCACGCCACCACCTTCCCGGGCGGCCTGTACAACACCAGCTTCGCCTTCGTCATGAACCCGGCCAAGTACGACAAGATGAGCCCCGACGAGAAGAAGGCGGTGGACGCCGCGTCGGGTGAGTTCGCCGCGCGCATGATCGGCCGCAGCTGGGACAAGGTGGACCGCCGCGCGTTCGCGCTGATGCAGGCCAACAACGTGAACATCGTCAAGGCCGACGCGAAGTTCGTCGCCGACGTGAAGGCGAAGACCTCGGGGCTGGAAGCGAAGTGGGCCAAGGAGGCCGAGGCCAAGGGCCTGAAGGACGCGGCGAAAGTGCTCGCCGACTTCCGCGCGGAGATCGCGAAGGCTTCGAAGTAAAGACGACCGTCGGTCTGGTACAAAGGCGGCACCCGTGCGGGGGAGCCGCCTTCTTTTTTCGTGGACGCCAATGAAGAAACTGCTGGAACTGGCCAGCGGCCTGCTGTCGGGGCTTGCCCTCTTTGCCATCATGGCCCTGACGTTCTTCGACGTGCTGGGCCGCAAGTTCGCCAACCGCTCCATCGACGGCTCCCTCGAACTCACCGAATTGCTGATGGTGGTGGTGATCTTCGGCGCGCTGCCGCTGGTGTCCGAGCGGGGCGAGCACGTCGAGTTCGACTCGCTCGACCCGTACCTGCCCCGGTGGCTGCGCAAGGCGCAGAACGTGCTGGTGCACCTGCTCTGCGCGGGTTTGCTGGTCGGGCTGGGCTGGCTGATGTGGGAGACCGCTTCGCAGTTCATGGCGTCGGGTGAGACCACGGCGCAACTGAAGATCCTGAAGGCGCCCTTCATCTACGGCATGAGCATCCTGTGCATCGCCACCGGCGTCATCCACCTGTTCCTGCTGGGGCAGCCGCCGGTGCAAAGGGCCGAAGGGGAAGGTGTGGCCCTGTGACCGAAGCCTTGCTCGGGTTCGGCGCCATCTTCCTGCTCGCAGTCATGCGCGTGCCGCTGGCATTCGCCATGGGACTGGTCGGCATCTGCGGGATGGGCCTCACGCGCGGCTGGGGCCCTGCGATGGCGAGCACCTCGCAGGTGGTTTACGAAACCGGCTTCGCCTACACGCTGTCGGTGATCCCGCTGTTCATCCTGATGGGCAACTTCGTCGCCCGCGCGGGCCTCGCCCACGAACTGTTCCAGGCGGCGTACGCCTTCGTCGGCCACGTGCGCGGCGGGCTCGCGCACGCGACGGTGGCAGCTTGCGCGGGCTTCGGCGCCATCTGCGGGTCGTCCATCGCCACGGCGGCCACCATGAGCAAGGTGGCCTACCCGTCGATGCGCCGGCTGGGCTACAGCGAGTCGCTGTCCACCGGCGTCATGGCGGCCGGCGGCACGCTGGGCATCATGATCCCGCCGTCGACCATCATGGTGATCTACGGCATCGTCACGCAGACGAACATCGGCCAGCTCTTCGCAGCCGGTGTGATCCCTGGCGCATTGACGGCGTCGCTGCTGATGGCAGGCATCGCGGTGATCACCGCACGCGATCCCGAACACGCGCCGCCGGGTGAGCGCACCCCGTGGCCCGACCGCTGGCGCGCGCTGCGTGGCATCTGGGGCGTGGTGGTGCTGGTGGTCGTGGTGCTGGGCGGCATCTACGGGGGCTTCTTCACGGCCACCGAGGGCGCCGGCTTCGGCGCCTTCGGCGCTTTCCTGTTCGCGCTGCTGCGCGGCCGGCTTTCGTTGCGAGTCGTGCTCGAGGTGCTGGTCGAGTCGGCGCGCACCACCGCCATGCTGTTCACGCTGCTGATCGCCGCGACCATCTTCGCCAACTTCGTGAACTTCACGAGCATGCCGTCGGACCTGAAGGACCTGATCACCCAGTCGGGGCTGTCGCCGACGATGGTGGTCGTTTCCATGATGGCGATCTACGTGGTGCTTGGCACCGTGATGGAGGAGCTCACCATGGTGCTGCTCACCATCCCGCTGTTCTTCCCCATCGTCACCAGCATGGGGTTCGACCCGGTGTGGTTCGGCGTGCTCATCGTGATGATCGTGCAGATCGGCCTGATCTCGCCGCCGGTGGGCATGAACCTCTTCGTGATCAACGCGCTGCTGCCCGGCGTGGGCTTGCGCAACATCTTCAAGGGCTGCTGGCCCTTCGTGCTGGTGATGGTATTCGTGCTGGGGCTGCTGATTGCTTTTCCGCAGCTGAGCTTGTGGTTGCCGTCGTTGATGCGCTGAGCGGAAGTCCGGGGTTTTCCTTCTGCGTCTTCTGCGTTCAATCCTTTGCCAAAAGCCCGGGATTCACCAGTGTCACCACCCGCTGCGGCGCAGGCAACTCGATGCCCGCCGAGCGGATCCCCTGCAGGATCCGCAGGTTCACTTCCGACTTGACGTTGCCCTGTCCATTGGCCGGGTCCTGGATCCAGAAGTAAAGCGTGAACTCCAGCCCATCGGGCGCAAACCGCGTGAGTCGGGCCGCGGGCTCCGGATCGGCGATCACGCGGGATGACGCCCGTGCGGCTTCCAGCAGGATGCGCTGCACCACTTCCACGTCGGCATCGTTGCCCACTGTGATCTCAGTTGAGGCCATCACCTTCGGGTCGGCCAGCGACAGGTTTTCGATGCGCTCGGTAATCAGCTTCTCGTTGGGCACGATGGACTCGCGGCCCGACAGCGAACGGATCAGCGTGTAGCGGGTCTTGATGTCGGTGACCACGCCTTCGAAGTTGTCCACACGCACCGTGTCGCCGATGCGCACGCTGCGCTCCCACAGGATGACGAAGCCGCTGACGTAGTTGGAGGCGAGCTTCTGCAACCCGAAACCCAGTCCCACGCCCAGCGCGCCGCCCAGCACCGACAGCGCCGTCAGGTCGACGCCCACCGCCGACAGCGCGAACAGCAGGCCCACCAGCAGCAGCACGGCGCGGATGGTGTTGTTGGCGATCTTGCGCAGCGACAGGTCGTCCACCGCTTCGCGCAGCACCTTGCGCTCCACCGCAGCCGAAATCCACAGCGTGACCACCAGCACCGCGCCGGCCGACAGCGTGCCCTGCACGATGGCCAGCAGGCTGATCTTCGTCTTGCCGAACGCGAAGACGATCGCGTCCATCTCGTCCATCAGCACCGGCAGCAGGCCCAGGATCCACGTGATCGCGGCCAGCCAGGCCAGCCACGAGAACAGCCGCTCGATCAGGCGGGCCGCGGCGGAATTCGGGAAAGCCACCGTGAACACGCGGGCCAGCAGCCGTATGACCGCCAGCGAGATCAGCACCGGGATGGCGATGCGCAGCAGCGGCACCGCCTGCAGCCTGCCCAGCCCGAGCCGCGCCGACCAGACGAGGCCCAGCGCCAGCAGCGGGAACAGCACGCCGTCGAAGATGAAGCGGCCGAACCACACCGAGTCGGGCCCGTGCCGCCGCCCCACCAGCCAGGCGACGCCCCAGGCACTGCCCAGGCAGCCCAGCAGCACGAGGAACTCCCAGCCTATGCCCCCGTGGCCCAGGTCACGGACCAGCCTTTCGAGGTCGGTCATTTCCAGGCCGGCTTGCGCTTCTGGGTGAAGGCCGTCACGCCTTCCTGCGCGCAGGTGTCCATCATGTTGGCCGCCATGGTCTGCCCAGCGAGCTGGTAGGCGGCTTCGATGCCCATTTCGCGCTGGCGGTAGAACAGTTCCTTGCCCATTGCCAGCGCCGCGCGCGGCTTCGCCACGATGCTCGCGACCAGCCGCTCGACTTCGTCATCCAGTTGCTCCGGCGGCACGGCGCGATTCACCAGGCCCCGCTGCACGGCTTCGCGGGAATCGATGAAGTCACCCGTCACCAGCATTTCCATCGCCTGTTTCGGCGGCACGTTGCGCAGCAGCGGCACGCTGGGCGTGGAGCAGAAGAGGCCGAAGTTCACGCCGCTGACGGCGAACGAGGCCTCGGTCGAGGCCACCGCCAGGTCGCACTGCGCCACCAGCTGGCAGCCCGCAGCGGTCGCGATGCCCTGCACCCGGGCAATCACCGGCACCGGCAGCTTCTGGATCGTGAGCATCATGCGGCTGCACTGCGCAAAGAGCTGCTGGTAGTAGGCAAGCTCCGGCGTCGCGATCATTTCCTTCAGGTTGTGGCCGGCGCAGAAAGCCTTGCCCTCGCCCCGCAAGACCACGGCGCGTACGGACTCGTCGGCGCCCACGCGGTCCAGCGCTGCCTGCAGCGCATCCAGCATTTCCTCGGACAACGCGTTGAAGCTCGACGGCCGGTTCATGGCCAGCGTCACGACGCCGCGCTCGTCCCTGCTTTCGACGACGACCGTATCCATCACAGGTCCGCCAGCGCCCGCAGGTGGGCTTCGACGCTGCGCCCCAGTGCGCTCAGGTTGTAGCCGCCTTCCAGCGACGACACGATGCGGCCCTTGGCATGGCGCTTCGCCACTTCCTTCAGCTGCCAGGTGATCCACTTGTAGTCGTCTTCCACCATGCCCAGCTGGCCCAGGTCGTCCTCGCGGTGTGCGTCGAAGCCGGCGCTGATGAAGATCATCTCGGGCCTGAAGGCCTCCAGCCGGGGCAGCCACGCCTGCTCCACGATCTCGCGGATGGCCGCCCCCCGGGTGAAGGCCGGCACCGGCACGTTGACCATGTTGGCCGCCGGTGCTTCGGTGCCGCTGTAGGGGTAGAAGGGGTGCTGGAAGATCGAGCACATCAGCACCCGGTCGTCGCCGGCCAGGATGTCCTCGGTGCCGTTGCCGTGGTGCACGTCGAAGTCCACCACCGCCACCCGCTGCAGGCCGTGCCGCTGAAGCGCGTGCAGCGCTGCGACGGCCACGTTGTTGAAGATGCAGAAGCCCATGGACCGTGCCCGGCAGGCATGGTGGCCGGGCGGCCGCACGGCGCAGAAAGCGTTTTCCATCTCGCCGTTGATCACCGCGTCGGTGGCCGCCACCACAGCGCCTGCGGCGCGCAGGCTGGCGTTGTAGCTGTGGCGGTTCATCGAGGTGTCGGGGTCGATGTGCAGGTGGCCCGTGCCGCCGGCGTCGTCGTCCTCGATCACTTCCTGGGCCAGCCCACGGATGGAGGCCACGTGCATGCGGCTGTGCGCCAGTTCGAGCTGCGACGTGCTGGCCAGCGGCGCCTCGCGCCGGTCCAGGGCGTCGGCAACGCCCGAGGCGATCAGGCGGTCCTCGATGGCATCGAGCCGCTCGGGACATTCGGGGTGGCCGCGCCCCATGTCGTGGCGCCTGCAGTCGGGATGGGTGAAATAGCCGGTTCTGCTCATTTGCGCTAAGGTTGCCGCTCTTATGGACGCACAACAAAAACTCAAGAATCTCCTCGGCCAGCTTAACACGGTGATCGTCGGAAAGCCTGCCCAGGTCCGCGACTGCATCGCGTGCCTGCTGGCCGGGGGGCACCTGCTGATCGAGGACGTTCCGGGGGTCGGCAAGACCACCCTGGCGCACGCGCTGTCGCGGGCCTTCGGCCTGCAGTTCTCGCGGGTGCAGTTCACCGCCGACCTGATGCCCAGCGACCTGTCGGGCGTTTCGGTCTACGACCGCGGCAAGGAAAGCTTCATCTTCCACCCCGGGCCGATCTTCGCGCAGGTGCTGCTGGCCGACGAGATCAACCGGGCCAGCCCCAAGACGCAGAGCGCGCTGCTCGAAGCCATGGAGGAGAAGCAGGTGACGGTGGAAGGCGAGACGCGCATGCTGCCTTCGCCCTTCTTCGTGATCGCCACGCAGAACCCGCATGACCAGCTGGGCACCTTTGCGCTGCCCGAGTCGCAGCTGGACCGCTTCCTCATGCGCATCTCGCTGGGCTATCCGGACCGCAAGGCTGAACGCGACCTGTTCACCGGTGCCGACCGCCGCGACATGATCGAGTCGCTGCCCCATACGCTGTCGCCCGCCGACCTGCAGGCGTTGCAGAAACAGGCGCTGCAGGTCCATGCGGCCGACCCGTTGCTGGACTACGTGCAGGACCTGGTTGCGGCCACGCGTTCGGGCCGCTGGTTCCTGCAGGGGCTGAGCCCGCGCGCGGGCATCTCGGTGATCCGCGCCGCCAAGGCGCAGGCGCTGCTGTCCGGCCGCGACTACGTGGCGCCCGACGACGTGCAGGCGATCTTCCCGCAGACGGTGGCGCACCGGCTGATCCCGGTGGGCGACGCCGGGCGTGGGCCCATCGAGCAGGTGAAGGCGATGCTGGAGGGGGTGGCGTTGCCGTGAACACCGCCGCCCTCAACCCCATAGGCTTCGCCCGCAGGCGCTTCCGCCAGTGGTGGCAGGCGCGGCTGCCGCTCTCGGACACCATCACGCTCACGCAGCGCAACGTCTACATCCTGCCCACCCGGCCGGGCTTCATGCTGGCGCTCACGCTCATGGTGCTGCTGGTCGCTTCGATCAACTACCAGTTGAACCTGGGCTACCTGCTGACGTTCCTGCTGGCCGGCAGCGCGGTGGTGGGCATGCACGTGTGCCATTCGACGCTGCGTGGCCTGACGATGAACCTGATGCCGCCCGACGCGCAGTTCGCGGGCGCCAGCGCCACGCTGTCGGTGGTGCTCACCAACGCGCGCCGCTCGGTGCGCCATGGCATCGGGCTGGCCGTGCTGGACGAGACGCATCCCGACCACTGGAGCTGGACCGACGTGCCCGCGCAGGGCAGCTGCACCGTGCAGGTCGCCTTCAAGCCCGCGCGCCGCGGCCTGCATCGCGTGCCGGCGCTCACGGCCGAAACGCGCTTTCCGCTGGGCACCTTCCGCGTGTGGACCGTGTGGCGGCCCGCCGCGCAGGTGCTGGTGTACCCGCAGCCCGAAAGCTTCCCGCCGCCCCTGCCGCCAGGCGAGCCGCGCGCGGGCGGCGCCAACGCCGCGCGGGTGCAGAGCACAGGCGAGTTCGAGGGCGTGCGCGCCTACCGCCGCGGCGACCCGCTGAAGCTGGTGGTGTGGAAGAAGGCCGCCAAGTCGCCCAGCAACGACCTGGTGAGCCGCGACACCATCCAGGCGCAGCGCTACGAGCTGTGGCTCGACTTCGCCACGGCCGGCCACGCCGACATCGAGCACAAGCTGTCGCGGCTGGCCGCCTGGGTGCTGCAGGCCGAAAAGCTCGGGGTCGACTACGGGTTGCGGCTGCCCCGCCAGCAGGTTGCGCCCGCTATGGGCGAGGCGCACAAGCGCCGCTGCCTCGAGGCGCTGGCGACATGCTGAAAGCACTGGGCCAGCGCCTCGCCACGCTGCCGCGCGAAACGCGCGACACGCTGTTCCTGCTGGCGGTGATCGCATGGGTGGTGCTGCCGCACATCAGCCACCTGCCGGCCTGGTGCACGCTGCTCACGGCCGCCGTGCTGGCGTGGCGCGGCCGGCTGGCCGTACGCCAGCGGCCGTTGCCGGGGCGCTGGTGGATGGCGGGGCTGATCGTGCTGACGCTGGGCCTCACGCTGTTCACGCACCGCACGCTGCTGGGCCGCGATGCGGGCGTCACGCTCATCGTGCTGATGCTCGCGCTGAAGACGCTGGAGCTGCGCGCCAAGCGCGACGCCTTCGTCATCTTCTTCCTGGGCTTCTTCGCGATGCTCACCAACTTCTTCTTCTCGCAGTCGCTCCTGACGGCCGCCGCGATGATGCTGGCGCTGCTGGGGCTGCTGACGGCGCTGGTCAACGCGCACATGCCCGCGGGCCGTCCGTCGCTGCTGGAGGCCGCCAGGATCGCAGCGCGCATGGCGCTGCTGGGTGCGCCCGTCATGGCGGTGCTGTTCGTGCTGTTCCCGCGCTTCGCGCCGCTGTGGGGCATACCGAACGACGCGCTCAGTGGCCGCAGCGGCCTGTCCAGCGAGATGCGCGTGGGCACCATCGCCAGCCTGGCGCTGGACGACAGCATTGCCTTTCGCGTCAAGTTCGACGGCGAGCCGCCGCGCCAGGACCAGATCTACTTCCGCGGCCCGGTGCTGTCGGTGTTCGACGGGCGCCAGTGGCGCGAGCTGGAGCCGCGCTTCGGCGTGCCCTTCACCGAGTTCATCGGCCCGGCCGCGCGCCTGGAAGTGGCCGGCACGCCGGTGCGCTACGAGGTCACGCTGCAACCCAACAACCGCCCCTGGCTGCTGCTGCTGGACGCGGCTGCCAAGCCGCCGGTGGCACCGGGACTCGAAGCCGCGATGACTTCGGAGCTGAAATGGTTCACCGCGCGGCCGGTCACCGACCTGCTGCGCTACCGGGCCGAAAGCCACCTGCAGTTCCGCCACGGCCCGCCTGTGCGCAATCAGGTGATGGCGGAGTATTCCGAGTTGCCGCCGGGCTTCAACCCGCGCACGCACGACCTGGCGCGGCGGCTGCTGGCCCAGCACCCGAACGACCGCGAGGCGCAGGTGAAGGCGGCGCTGAACCTGCTGTTCAACGGCGGCTACACCTACACGCTGGAGCCCGGCGTGTTCGGCGCGCACACCGCCGACGAATTCTGGTTCGACCGCAAGGAAGGCTTCTGCGAACACATCGCCTCGGCTTTCGTGGTGCTGATGCGCGCCATGAACATCCCTGCGCGCGTGGTCACGGGCTACCAGGGTGGCGAGCTGAACACGGTGGACGGCTACTGGACCATCCGCCAGAGCGACGCGCACGCCTGGACCGAGGTGTGGCTGGCCGGCCAGGGCTGGGTTCGCATCGACCCCACGGGCGCGGTGTCACCCGGCCGCATCGGCTCGTTCCAGCGGCTGCAGGCGCCGCAGGGCGTCTTTGCGGGCGCGCTCGGTGCCGTCAACCCCACGCTGGCGGCCAACCTGCGCGCTGCATGGGAGGCGCTCAACAACAGCTGGAACCAGTGGGTGCTGAACTACACGCAGAGCAAGCAGCTCGACCTGCTGAAGAACCTGGGCTTCAAGTCACCGAGCTGGGAAGACCTGAGCTACGTGCTGCTCGCCATCATCGTCATCGTCGCGCTGGCCGGCGCCGCGTGGAGTTACTGGGAACGCGTGCAGCACGACCCGTGGCTGAGGCTGCTGGCACGAGTGAAACGACGGCTGAGGCAGCAGGGCGTGTCATTGTCCCCAGCCGCACCGCCGCGGGAGATTGCGACGGCTGTCACCGCCCGTTTCGGCCCCGAAGCGAAAGCTTTGGCCGACTGGCTGCTCCAACTGGAGGAGCAACGCTACAGTCGCGCTGCGCGCCGCGACCTGGCCGCATTGCGGCGAGAATTCAAGCAACTCGCCTGGCCCCAGTGAAACCTCGATGTATCGCCCCTTGCTGTTGACCTGCCTGCTGCTGGCCTCTTTCGCTGCAGCCCCTGCCGCCCCGGCCGAAGAGCCCCAGGTGGTGGCACGGGCCGACGCGAAGGCCCGCAAGCCGCCCAAGGGCACGCCGTACGCCGGGCGCGAGGACGCGATGCAGTTCGCCGACGAAGTCGCGTCGCGCTGGGCCATCGACGCCGGGTGGGCCCGCAAGATGGTCGGCCAGTCGCAGCAGTTGGCCGTGGTGTCGCGCCTCATGGAACCGGCGCCGGCCGTGACCGCCAAGAACTGGCGCCTGTACCGCAGCCGGTTCGTCGAGCCGCTGCGCATCAACGCCGGGGTGAAGTTCTGGCAGGCCAACCGCGACACGCTGGAGCGAGCCGAGAAGGAGTTCGGCGTGCCGGCCGAAATCATCGTGGGCATCATCGGCGTGGAGACCATCTACGGGCAGCAGATGGGCGAGTTCCGCGTGCTGGATGCGCTGGCCACGCTGGCCTTCGACTTTCCCGCTTCGCACCCGCGGGCCGCCGAAAGGCAGAAGTACTTTCGCGGCGAACTGGAGCAGTTCCTGGTGCAGCATTCGCTGGCCGGCACCGACCCGTTGCGGCCGCGCGGCAGTTATGCGGGCGCGCTGGGCATGCCGCAGTTCATGCCCACCAGCATCGCCAAGTGGGGCATCGACTACGACGGCGACAAGCGCATCGACCTCGTGCGCAGCACCGACGACGTGATCGGGTCGGTGGCCAACTACTTCAAGAGCTACGGCTGGCAGCCCGGGATGCCGAGTCACTATCCCGTGACATTCGACAAGGACAAGCTCGACCTGGAAGCGCTGCTGGTGCCCGACATCCTGCCGACTTTCAGCGTGGCTTCGTTCCAGGCGAAGGGCGCTGTGCTCGAAGGACCTGCGCTCGAGCACAAGGGACCGCTGGCGTTGGTCGAGTTGCAGAACGGCGGTGATGCGCCGCAGTATGTGGCGGGCACTGAAAACTTCTACGTGATCACCCGGTACAACTGGTCCAGTTACTACGCGATGGCGGTGATCGAGCTGGGGCGCGAGGTGAAAGAGGCCTGGGCTCGCCGGGGATCTTGAACATTGCTGTTGCTGGTGCCTTCGGTTCATTTCCGGCTGCGCCGAGCCCTCCCCACTCTCCCCCCCGCCCCTCCCTGCCCCAGCGGGGCAGGAAGGGGAGCCTTGTCCATCTGGGCTCGTCCATCCTGACAGCGACGGAGACGCTATCGCTACACCTGGCTGTGCCTGCATTAGCGGTAGAGTCTCCAGCCCTGTCACGGCACGACGGGCCAATGTGTAGAAAGCTCCCCTTCCTGCCCCGCTGGGGCAGGGAGGGGCGGGGGGGGAGAGTGGGGAGGGCTCGGCGCAGCCGGAAGTTTGCCAAAGCCACTCAAGTGCAGCACACCTACTTCTTCCCCATCAGCACAGCCCTGCGCTCCAGGCTCTCTTTCGGCCAGTACTCCGAAGCCTTGTAGTACTCCTCCACCACCTTCGCTCCTTCCGGGAAAACCACCCACGGCTGTTTCGTCGTCGTGAAGATGTGGATGTCGGGCGGCATGCGCAAGGGCTCGTCGAGCGTGCCCACGCGCATGAACTTCACCGCATCGCCGGCGCCCGCGTAGTGGCTCCACACCGCGACGCGGCAGCGCGGGCAGCGCGCGATCTTCTGGCCTTTGCCGCTGTTGGACGGCGTCGCAACCAGGTCGACCTCGCCTTCCAGCAACTCCACGCGGTCGGACTCGATCATCGCGTTCAGCGCGAACGCCGACCCCGTTTCGCGCTGGCACCACGAGCAGTGGCAGCAATTCACGAAGAGCGGCCGCGACTTCATGCGGTAGCGCACGTAGCGGCAGGTGCAGCCGCCCTCGAAGGATTCCGTCGTGTCCAAGGTTTCAGCTCCTCATGTCACCAGCTTGCCGCCAAAAGCCTGCCGGCCTGCGGCCGGCGGCGCGTATTGCACGTGGACACGATCGAACGGCCAGTCGAGCACGGCCGCCACGGCATGGGTGACGGCCGTCACCTGCTCCTGCCGCGCATTGCCCGCAGGCGGCTGCGCGACCAGCAGGGTCACGAACACCGGCCATTCCGCTGCGGCGAGCCGCGTACCGTTCTCGGCATACGCATCCGCATCCAGCGTGCGCAGTTTGACCCAGGTGCGGCCTGGTTGTGTCAGGAACACGCGGCCCAGCTCGTCGGCCAGCAACTGCGCAAGCCCGGGGCGGAAGTTCCGCCCGGCGCCGTCCACCACCTCGACGTCGACGACCGGCATGGCTACAGCCACCGCCCGTGTTCTGGCGCGCTCTCCCAGCGGTCGTGCGCGCCGTCGACACAAGTGACGGGAATGGCCTCGAAGTCGGCGTCTTCCAGCCCCTCGATGCAGCCCACGTTGACACCGTACATCCGGCCGATGGGCGTGTCGTTGCCGATGCCGAACACGCGCACGCCGCAGTGCTTGCAAAACCAGTGCTCGTTCTTCTTGCGGCCCCACAGGTACTGCGTCATCTCGCCGTCGCCCGCCAGCACCCGGAAGCTGTCGGGCCGCGCCACGGCCGCCCAGAAGCGGTTGCGGCGGCACACCGAGCAATTGCAGCGGAAGGTCGGCTGGGTCAGGTCCAGGTCTGCCTCGACCCGGACGGCGCCGCAGTGGCAAGTCGCGCGATAAGTCTTCATGGTGCGTTGGAATGGTTCGTCAATCACCTGGCCAGCCGGCGCAGCGCCTCCACCTGCCACTGGTGTTCGCGCTCGAAGGACGTGGGGTCGCCCACCGCCGCGTAGCCCCCCTGTGCGTAGACGGTCGCATAGGCGGCGTAGCTGGCGGCGTCCAGCGCCTTGCCTTCCAGTGCCTTCGCCACGGCGTAGGCAGCCGACACCGCGGCATGGCCGGCCCCGTCGATCGACTTGGAACCCGGATGCTGGTTGGCCAGCTGCGCGGCCAGTGCGGCGTGCGACGCCAGCTGCTCGGCGTCCGCCATGCCCGCCAGCCAGTCGCCCAGCACCTGCAGGCAGTCGTCGACGTCCGGGTTCTCCAGCAGGTGGCGCACCCGCGAGACGCAGTCATGGGCGAAGGCGTAACGCAGCTTCTGGTGTTCCGGCGCGGCCAGCGAGAGCTCACGGGCCAGGTCGTCCAGTGCGCGGTTCATGCGAGACCGCACGCGGGTCGCGCCCGCCAGAAGATGCGTCCGCTATCAGTCATTCGCTGCATGGGCCGGCAGGAACTGCGGATTGAACGCCACCTCCCACAAATGCCCGTCGGGGTCCGCGAAATAGCCGGCGTAGCCGCCCCAGAAAGTCTGTTGTGCGGGCTTGGTGACCTGCGCACCGGCCGCACTCGCTTGCGCCATCACGGTATCGACTTCCTCGCGCGAAAGCACGTTGTGCGCCAGCGCGAACTCGGTGGCGCTGCGCGGCCCTTGTGGCTGCCCTGCGTCATGCGCGAGGCTTGCGCGCGGCCACAGCGCGAGCCGCAAGCCGCCGTCGAGGTCGAAGAAAGCGACGGCGCCGTGCTCGAACTGCTCGCCGACGATGCCTTCGGTGCGCCAGCCCAGGCCGTCGCGGTAGAACGCCACGGCGCGCGGCAGGTCATCGACGCCTAGCGTGAGCAGGGTGATGCGCGGTTTCATGCCGGTGTGTTGATGACGGCCTCGACGCGATGCCCGTCGGGGTCGATCACGAAAGCCGCATAGTAATGCGGCCCATAGTGCGGGCGAAGTCCCGGCGCGCCGTTGTCCTGGCCGCCGTTGGCGACAGCCGCCCGGTGGAACGCGTCGACTGCCGAGCGCGAAGGTGCGGCGAAGGCAAGGTGGAAGCCCGGCCCCGGAGGCGCCGCATCGGGGCCGCGCAGCTTCAGTGCCAGCTTGTCGCCGCCGCCCGGCTCGCCATAACCGATGCCGGTGGCCACGGCCCACACCTGCGCGTAACCCAGGGGCGCCAACACCGCGTCGTAGAAGGCCGCGGCCCGCTGCAGGTCCGCGACGCCGAACGAGACGTGGTGCAGCATTTGCACGGCCCTAGAACCCCGGCAGTTCCTGCTCGCCGCGCTCGCGCTCGGCCACCAGCTTGTCGAGCGCCTTCATGAGCCGCTTGACCTGGGCCTTGCGCTGCTCGCCGAAGCCGCGGCGGAACAGGCGTGCAGTGGGGTACCAGGGCGAGTCCTCGCGCTCCAGCAGCCAGCGCCAGTCGGCGTTGGGGCCCAGCAGGATCCACACCGGCCGCGCCAGGGCGCCTGCCAGGTGCGCGATGGCGGTGTCGACGGTGATCACCAGGTCCAGCTCGCCCATCATCGCGGCGCTGTCGGTGAAGTCCTTCCAGTCACCCGTCAGGTCGATGAGCTGGCCCGGCTCGGACGTGTGGTCGTTGTAGACGCCCGCATCGCCCTTCTGCAGGCTGAAGCACTGGATGCCCGGGTGTTCCAGCAGCGGCTTCAGCGTAGCGAGCGGCATGGCCCGGTTGCGGTTGTTCACCTGCGCGTGCGACCCCGACCAGGCGAGCCCCACCTTGAAGCGGCCCTGCCACGGCGCCATGCGTTCGGCCCACCCGGCCTTCTTCGCCTCGGTGGTCTTCAGGTACGGCACCTCGGCCGGGATGCTCTCCAGCGTGGTGCCGTAGCGCATGGGCAGGTCGAGCAACGCCACGTGGTAGTAGGTCTCGAAGTTGCGCCCGGCGGTCAGGCACAGCACGTCGTCGAAGCTGGCCTCGATGATCGAGATCAGTTCTTCCTGCACCACGCAGCGCACGGTGCCGCCGTCGCGCTGCAGCATCGGCAGGTAGCGCACGAACTGCAGCACGTCGCCCAGGCCCTGCTCGGCATAGACCAGGATGTTGCCCTTCAGCGGCTGCAGCTTGGGCCCCTTCCACTCGCGCGCCGGCACGAAGAACGACGGGCGCTGCATACGCGAGGTGTCGTTCCAGCGCTTCTCGTACCACGCCCAGCCTTCCTCCAGGCGGCCGTCGAGCAGCAAGGCAAGCGCCAGGTCCACTTCGGCCAGCGGAAACCCAGGCTTCAGTTCCAGCGAGCGGCGCAGCCACACCTCGGCTTCGGCGATGCGGTTCAGGCTCAGGAGCGCCGTGCCGACGATGCGCACCGCGTACGGATGGTCCGGCGCCAGTTCGGCGGCGCGCCGCGCATGCACCAGCGAGCCTTCGAAATCCTCCAGCCGCCACAGCACGCCCGCCAGGTCCACGTGCGCTTCCATGAAGTCCGGGTCGGCCTGCAGCGCCCGGCGGTAGAAGTCGGCCGCTTCGTCGACCTTGCCCACCTGCTCCAGGCAGAACCCGCTGTGCAGCCAGGTCGCGCGGGTGATGGGGTCTTCCAGCTCGCGCAGCCGCGCATAGGGTTTCAGCGCCGCCTCGTAGCGGCGTGTATGCATCAGCGCCTCGCTGTGCAGCTGCAGCAGCGCCCGGTTGTCGGGGTTGGCGGCGACGCCGGTTGCCAGCACGGGCTCGACCTCGGCATTCCGGTTCTGCGAGCCGAGCATGCGCGCAAGTTCCACCCACAGCTCGGCGCGCTGCGGCGCCACCCGGCACGCATCGCTCAGCCACGCGGCCGCGGTCCAGCCGTCGCCGGTGCCGACGAATGCCCGGACCAGCCCGACGCGCGCGTCGATCGACGCAGGCGACTGCTTCAGCGCCTGGCCGTAGACATTCACCGCTTCATGGAAACGGCCGCCCACCAGGAGGGCGGCCCCCTGCTCCAACAGGTTCATGCCGCGATTTTGGCCGGAACCAGGAAGTCGCGGCTGATCCGCCCGCCCAGATCGTTGACGCGGTCGAGGAACTGCGTGAGGAAGGCGTGCAGCCCGTTGGCCAGGATTTCCTCGATGCTGCCGTACTGCAGCTCGGCGCGCAGCCGGCCCGCGCGGCGCTGCGTCTCGGCCGACTGGTCGTTGGCCACCATGTCGAGGTTGTGCACCACTTCGTTCATGCTGGCATGCAGCGATCTCGGCATGTCCGGGCGCAGGATCAGCAAGTCCGCCACGCGTTCGGGCTGGATCACGTCGCGGTACACCTTGCGGTAGATCTCGAAGCCGGACACGCTGCGCAGGATCGCGCTCCAGTGGTAGAAGTCGTACTCCTGGTCCTTCTCGCTGGCGGCGCCGAAGAAGTCGCTTTGCACCGCGTGGAACTTCACGTCGACCAGCCGCGCCGTGTTGTCCGCGCGCTCCAGGAAGGTGCCCATGCGCATGAAGTACAGCGCCTCGTCGATCAGCATCGTGCCCACCGCGACGCCGCGCGACAGGTGCGAGCGGAACTTGACCCATTCGAAGAACTGGCCGGGGTCGAGCTCGAAGTCGCGCCCGCGCATCATGCGGTTGACTTCCAGCCAGGTCTGGTTCTGCGTCTCCCACGCCTCGGTGGTGAGCGAACCGCGCACCGCGCGCGCGTTCTCGCGCGCCGCGCGCAGGCACGAGAAGATGGACGAAGGGTTGTGCTCGTCGCGCACCATGAAGTGCATCACGCGGTCGGGCGTGATCTCGCCGTACTTGGCCGTGTAGGCGGGCATCAGCTCGCTGATCGACAGCATGCCCTCCCAGCCCACCTGCGCCACGGCGGCCGATTGCGGCAGCAGCGAGGTCTGGTAGTTCACGTCCAGCATGCGCGCGGTGTTCTCGGCCCGCTCGGTGTAGCGGGCCATCCAGAAGAGGTGGTCGGCGGTTCGGCTCAGCATGCTCAGACCTCCAGGATCCAGGTGTCCTTGGTGCCCCCGCCCTGCGACGAGTTCACCACCAGCGAGCCTTCCTTCAGCGCCACGCGCGTGAGGCCGCCGGGGACCATCTGCACTTCCTTGCCCGACAGCACGAAGGGCCGCAGGTCGATGTGGCGCGGGGCGATGCCGCGCTCGACGAAAGTCGGGCAGCTCGACAGCGACAGCGTGGGCTGCGCAATGTAGCCCGCCGGGTTGGCCTTCAGCGCCTCGCGGAAGTCCTCGATCTCCTGGCGCGTGGCGGCCGGGCCGACCAGCATGCCGTAGCCGCCGGCGCCATGCACCTCCTTCACCACCAGTTCCTGCAGGTTGGCCAGCACATAATGCAGGTCGTCGTGGTTGCGGCACATGTAGGTGGGCACGTTCGAAAGGATCGGCTTCTCGCCCATGTAGAACTCGATCATCTTCGGCACGTACGGGTAGATCGACTTGTCGTCGGCGATGCCGGTGCCGATGGCGTTGCACAGCGTGACGTTGCCGGCCCGGTAGGCGTTGAGCAGCCCTGCGCAGCCCAGCGTGGAGGTCGGCCGGAACACCGACGGGTCGAGGAAGTCGTCGTCCACGCGCCGGTAGATCACGTCCACCCGCTTGGGGCCGCGCGTCGTGCGCATGTAGGCGAAGTTGTCCTTGACGAACAGGTCCTGGCCTTCCACCAGCTCCACCCCCATCTGCTGGGCGAGGAACGCGTGCTCGAAGTAGGCGCTGTTGTACATGCCGGGCGTGAGCACCACCACCGTCGGCTCGTCGGTGGTCGACGGCGCCGAGGCGCGCAGCGACTCGAGCAGCAGGTCGGGGTAGTGCATGACCGGCGCCACCTTGTACGAGCTGAACAGCTCGGGGAACAGCCGCATCATCATCTTGCGGTCTTCCAGCATGTAGCTCACGCCGCTGGGCACGCGCAGGTTGTCTTCCAGCACGAAGTATTCGCCCGCGCCGCTGGCATTGGGCGCCCGCACGATGTCGATGCCGGCAATGTGCGAATAGATCTGGTTGGGGACATTCACGCCCATCATCTCGGGGCGGAACTGCTGGTTGCCGACAATCTGCTCGGCCGGCACCACGCCGGCCTTGATGATTTCCTGGTCGTGGTAGACGTCGTGGATGAAGCGGTTGAGCGCCGTGACGCGCTGCACCAGGCCGCGCTCCATCAGGGCCCATTCGTCCGAAGGGATGATGCGCGGGATCAGGTCGAAGGGGATCAGCCGCTCGGTGCCCGAGCCGTCCTCGTCCTTGGCGCCGTAGACCGCGAAAGTGATGCCCACGCGCCGGAAGATCATCTCGGCCTCGTCGCGGCGGGCCCGCATCAGTTCGTCGGGCTGGCGGGCCAGCCACTCGGCGTAGGTCTGGTAATGGCCGCGAATGCCCTGCCCCTGCACCTGCGACATGCCGCCCATGGACTGCGCCTGGAACTGCACCGGCCCCGTCCCGGCTGGCGCCTGGGCAAACATTTCGTCGAATTTGTGCACCATGCAGCTAGCTTAGCAATTTCTGCACCGGCCAGGTCAATCAACTCGATGGCGCCAGTATCGCGGCGCGACGGCCCGCTCGCAGCGAACTTCGCCCGGCGCGGCCGATGCCCAGGTGGCAGCGCCGCAAGCGGGCGATGCCACCACGCGGATGCCGCGCTCCCGATACCTGTCCATCACCTGCGGCGCCGGATGACCGAAGCGGTTGCGGTAGCCGGCCTGCACCATCGCAAACTTCGGGTCGACGGCGGCCAGGAAGGCGTCGCTCGACGAGGTGCGGCTGCCATGGTGCGGCACCAGCAACACGTCGGCAGCGATGCTCGCGCGCGCCAGCAGCAGGGCCTCCTGCGGCTGCTCGATGTCGCCGGCCAGCAGCGCGTTCGCGCGGCCATTGCCGATCTTCAGCACGCAACTCACGGCGTTGGGCTTCTTCGCGGTGGCATAGTCGGCCCGGACGGGGTGCACCACCTCGAAGGCCACGCCGTCCCAGCGCCAGGCCTGCCCGGCTTCGCATCGCGTCGCAGGCCGCAGCAGCTGCAAGTCGTGGTCGTGGGCGATGGAACTCTGGAGCGTGGCTTGCGGATGCGCAGCCAGCACCGCAGCCGCGCCGCCTGAGTGATCGATGTCGCGGTGGCTGAGCACGACCGTGGTGACGCTTTCGCCGGCCTGCCGCAGCAGCGGCACCAGCACCCGGTCGCCGGCATCCGACTCGCGGCTGTAGCGCGGGCCGGTGTCATACACCAGCGTGTGCGTGGCGGTGCGCACGATGACTGCGTTGCCCTGGCCGACGTCGGCAGCCAGCAATTCGAATTCGCCGACCGCGGGCCGCACGGGTTGCCACAGCACCACGGGCAGCAACAGCGGCACGCCCAGCAGGTGCAGCCCCACCGGCCCCCGCATGGCCAGCAACAGGCCGCCCAGCACGCCCGCAGCGCCCGCCCACAGCGGCGGCGCCGCCACCGAGAGCGTGGCGAAGGGCAACTTCGCCAGCGCTTCCAGCACCCATGCAAGCGCCTGCACGGCCCATGCCGCAACGTCCCAAACCGGCGCCACCAACGCCCCGCTCATCGCCAGCGGCGTGACCACGAGCGTCACCCACGGGATCGCCAGCAGGTTGGCCAGCAGGCCGATGACCGACACCTGCCCGAACAGCAGGATCGCCAAGGGCGTCAGGGCGAGCGTCACCACCCACTGCTCGCGCAGCATGCGCACCAGGGCGTTGCCATCCTTCGAACGTCCGGCATCGGTGGCGAACAGCACGCCAACGGCCACGAAGCTCAGCCAGAAGCCGGGTTGCAGCAGGGCCCAAGGATCCAGCGTGACCACCACCGCGCAAGCCAGCAGCCAGACCCAGGGCCACGGCCACTGCCGCCCCGACAGGCGCAGCAGGCTCACCGTGGCCAGCATCCAGATGGTGCGTTGCGCCGGCACGCCCCAGCCGCTGAAGAGCGCATAGGCCGTGGCGAGCAGCAGCCCGCCCACCAACCCTGCATGCTGCGCGGGCCACGCCAGGCAAAGCCGCCGGCTGCGGCGCCACAGCGCGCCGATGGCCGCGGCGGCGAGCCAGGCGAACATGGTGACGTGCAGGCCCGAGATGCTCATCAGGTGTGCGACGCCGGTGGCGCGGAAGATGTCCCAGTCGGCCCGCTCGATGGCGCCCTGGTCGCCCGCCACCAGCGCGGCCAGGATGCCGGCCAGCCGCCGGTCGGTGACGCGCTCGTAGATCGCATCGCGCACCGCATGCCGCACCTGCTCGACGGGAAAGCGCCAGGTGCGGCCGATGCGCTGCGGCACCGGGTCGCTTGGGCCGGCCCGCACATAGCCCGTGGCCTGCACCCCCTGCTCCCACAGCCACAGTTCGTAGTCGAACCCGTTAGGGTTGGCGTGGCCGTGCGGCGCTTTCAGGCGGGCGGTGAGCTGCCAGCGCTCGCCGGGGCGCAGGTCGGCGGAGGGGCGCTGCAGCTCCAGCACGCCCGCTGCACCGGGTACAGCGCCGTGGTACCAGCCGAGCTGGACATGCGCTGGCACCACCACTTCGGCGCCACCGGCCTTGGCCGACTCCACGAGCAGGCGAAACCGCGCGCCGGCTTCGTTGCGGTGGGGCATGGCGGTGACCAAGCCGGTCAGCGCTATGTCGCGTCCTTCCAACGCGGGGTCCAAGGCGTTGGACTGGAAGTACGAGGCACGGAGTCCGACCAAGGCAAACGTGAACGCTGCGACTCCAACCAGTGTCATCCCGGCCTTGAGCCGGGATCCATGGCTGCGGGTCCTCCACCATGGCCGGCTCAAGGCCGGCATGACAAGGAGAATGAGCGCATAGACCCACCACGCCCACAACTGAGCCTGCTGCACCTGCAAAGCCGTCCCCAGCACGGCGCCGGCAAGCGCCATGCCCAGCAACCCCCCTCGCCCCTGCTCTTCTTGCATGACACCATGCTCAACGAGCCTGCCGCCCTGCCAGACGACACGCGCAATTTGGCTTGCCTCTTGCTAGGATGCACCGCATGTCGATCCATGCCGCCCTGAACCACGTCACGCACTACACCTACGACCGCCTCGTCAACCTCGGGGCCCAGACGGTGCGGTTGCGCCCCGCACCGCATTGCCGCAGCAAGATCGTGTCGTACTCGCTGCGCGTCGAACCCGCCCAGCACTTCATCAACTGGCAGCAGGACCCCTTCTCCAACTACCAGGCGCGCCTGGTGTTCCCGGAGAAGACGCGCGAATTCAAGGTCACGGTGGACCTGGTCGTCGAAATGGCGGTCTACAACCCCTTCGACTTCTTCCTCGAGCCCAAGGCGGAGAAGTTTCCCTTCGAGTACGAGCCGCTGGTGGCGCAGGAGCTCGCGCCCTACCTCGCGCTGGAGCCGCTGACGCCGCTGGTCAAGGCCTACCTCGACAAGATCGACCGCACGCCGCGCACCACCATCGACTTCCTGGTCGACGTCAACCAGCGGCTGCAGCGCGACGTGAAGTACCTGATCCGCATGGAACCCGGCGTGCAGACGCCCGAGGAGACGCTGCAGAAGGCCAGCGGCTCGTGCCGCGACTCGGGCTGGCTCATGGTGCAGCTGCTGCGCCGCATGGGCCTGGCCGCACGCTTCGTCTCGGGCTACCTGATCCAGCTGAAGCCCGACGTGAAAGCCCTCGACGGGCCGAGCGGCACCGAAGTGGACTTCACCGACCTGCACGCCTGGTGCGAGGTCTACCTGCCGGGCGCCGGCTGGGTCGGGCTGGACCCGACGTCGGGCCTGCTGGCGGGCGAGGGCCACATCCCGCTCGCCTGCACGCCGCAGCCATCGGGCGCCGCGCCGGTGGAAGGCCTCATCGACGAATGCGAGGTGGAGTTCGCGCACCACATGCAAGTGACGCGCATCTACGAGTCGCCGCGCGTCACCAAGCCGTACACCGAGGAGCAATGGGCCCAGGTGCTGGCGCTGGGCGAAGCGGTGGACGAGTCGCTGGAAGCGGGCGACGTGCGCCTGACGATGGGCGGCGAACCCACCTTCGTCTGCGTGGACGACCGGGACGCCGCCGAATGGAACGCCGACGCGCTCGGCCCCACCAAGCGCGGCTACGCCACCGAGCTGGTGCACCGGCTGCGCGACGAGTACGGGCGCGGCGGCTTCCTGCACTTCGGGCAGGGCAAGTGGTATCCCGGCGAGCAGCTGCCGCGCTGGGCTTTGTCGATCTGCTGGCGCGCCGATGGCCAACCGTGCTGGAAGGACCCGTCGCTCTTCGCCGATGAACGCCAGCCCTTGAAGTACACGACGGAAGATGCCGAGCGCTTCATCCGCAAGCTCGCGTCAAAGCTCGGCATCACCGACCGCTTCGTGCAGCCCGCTTACGAAGACGTCTTCTACTACCTGTGGCGTGAACGCAAGCTGCCGGTCAACGTGGACCCCTTCGACTCGCGGCTCGACGACGAGATGGAACGCGTGCGGCTGCGCCGCGTGTTCGAGCAAAAGCTCGGCTCGGTGGTGGGCTATGCCATGCCGCTGCGCGCCGGCGAAGGCCCGTCGCTCGCCGGGGCCGCATGGACCACCGGCCAGTGGTTCATGCGCGACGACCGCATGTACCTGCTGCCCGGCGATTCGCCCATGGGTTACCGGCTGCCGCTGGAATCGCAGCCCTGGGTGAAGAAAGCGGACTACCCCTACCTGGTGGAGCGCGACCCGATGGAGCGGCGCGAGCCGCTGCCGGCCGTCATGCAGTCGCGCACGGCGTCGGAACATTGGAAGCCAGCAACCGCGACCGCACCTGCAGCCGCCACGCAGCCCCCGGCCCGCTTCGAATCCGCCAGCGAGGTCACCCGCACCGCCCTGTGCGTCGAAGTGCGCGACCCGCAGCGCGCCAATGGACCCAAGGCCGAGGCCCAGCACGGCGGCAAGAGCGGCCTGCTGTACGTCTTCATGCCGCCGCTGGCGCGGCTCGAGGACTACCTGGAGCTGGTCGCTGCGGTGGAACAGACCGCCGCCGGCCTGGGCGTGAAGATCGTGATGGAGGGCTACCCGCCGCCGCGCGACCCGCGCCTGAAGCTGCTGCAGGTGACGCCCGACCCCGGCGTCATCGAAGTCAACATCCACCCCGCGCACGACTGGGGCGAGCTGGTGCAGCACACCGAGTTCCTGTACCAGGCCGCTTTCGAAACGCGCCTGTCGGCCGAGAAGTTCATGACCGACGGCCGCCACACCGGCACCGGCGGCGGCAACCACTTCGTGCTGGGCGGCGCCACGCCGGCCGACTCGCCCTTCCTGCGCAAGCCCGAGCTGCTGGCCAGCCTGCTGCTGTACTGGCACAACCACCCTAGCCTGAGCTTCCTGTTCTCGGGCCTGTTCATCGGGCCCACCAGCCAGGCGCCGCGGGTGGACGAGGCGCGCAACGACCAGCTGTACGAGCTGGAAATCGCCATCCAGGAGATCGAGCGCAGCCGCAAGGTCCATGGCCAGGACATGCCGCCGTGGCTGGTGGACCGCACGCTGCGCAACATCCTGGTGGACGTGACGGGCAACACGCACCGCAGCGAGTTCTGCATCGACAAGCTCTATTCGCCCGACAGCGCGACCGGCCGCCTCGGCCTGCTGGAGCTGCGCGCCTTCGAGATGCCGCCGCACGCGCGCATGAGCATCGTGCAGCAACTGCTGATGCGCGCACTGGTGGCGCGCTTCTGGAAAGAGCCGTACCGCGCGCCGGCCACGCGCTGGGGCACCGAGCTGCACGACCGCTGGATGCTGCCTACCTTCGTCAAGATGGACCTGCACGACGTGCTGGACGAGATGGCCGGCGCCGGCTTCGCCTTCGACGCCGCCTGGTTCGCGCCGCACTTCGAGTTCCGCTTCCCCATCGTGGGCCAGGTGGAAGTGCGCGGCATGGAGTTGTCGCTGCGCAACGCGCTGGAGCCGTGGCACGTGATGGGCGAAGAAGGCGCGACCGGCGGCACGGTGCGCTACGTCGACTCGTCGCTGGAACGCATCGAGGTGCGCACCACCGGCGTCAACGAGAGCCGTTATGCCGTCACGGTGAACGGCCGCGCGCTGCCGCTGCAGCCCACGGGCACGGTCGGCGAGTTCGTGGCCGGCGTGCGCTACCGGGCTTGGCAGGCGCCTTCGGCCCTGCACCCCACCATCGGCGTGCATGCGCCGCTCACCTTCGACATCGTCGACACGTGGATGAACCGCTCCATCGGCGGCTGCCAGTACCACGTGGCGCACCCGGGCGGGCGCAACTACGTGACCTTCCCGGTCAATGCGTACGAAGCGGAAAGCCGCCGGCTGGCGCGCTTCTTCCGGCTCGGCCATACGCCGGGCAAGCTGCAGGTGCCGCCCGCCACCATCCACGTGCCGGGCAGCCGCGAATTCCCCTTCACGCTCGACCTGCGCAAGCCTCCCCGTTAGCATAGGCTTGGCCCTCCAACCCCCGAAAGGCACGCCATGACCGACCACGTCTACAAGATCCTCGAACTGACCGGCTCGTCGAGCACTTCGATCGAGGACGCCGTGAGCAACGCGGTGGCCAAGGCCAGCGAGACCGTGCGCAACATCCACTGGTTCAACGTGGTGGAAACACGCGGCTTCGTGAAGGACGGCAAGGTCGCCTACTGGCAGGTCACCGTCAAGCTCGGCTTCACGCTGGAGTAGGGCCGCCGCGATTTTGGACGACCCGACGCGCTCGCTGTTCGGCCCCGACGCCGGGGAGACACCCGCCGTGCTGGCGGCGGCGCTGGCTTCGCCCGCTGCGCACGGCCACTATGACGAGTTGCGCGCCGCCGCCGCCGCCGGGCAGGCCACGCCGCCGTGCCGGCCGTGGGCGCGCTTCTTCGAGCACCTGGGCCGCGAGGGCTTCGCCGACCTCGATCGCCGCACCACCCACCTGGAAAGGCAGGTCCGCGACAACGGCATCACGTACAACGTGTATGCCTCGCAGGACGGCCCGCAGCGGCCCTGGTCGCTCGACCTGTTCCCGCTGATCGTCTCGCCCGACAGCTGGCAGCAGGTGGAGGCCGGCGTGCTGCAGCGCGTGCGCGTGCTCGAAGCCATCCTGGCCGACGTGTACGGCCCGCAGCAACTGGTGGCGCGCAACCTGCTGCCGCCCGCACTGGTGCAGGGCCACCCCGGCTACCTGCGCGCGATGCACGGCGTGCAGCCCGCGGGCGCCACGCGGCTGCACATCGCCGCCTTCGACCTGGCGCGCGACGTCGACGGCCTGTGGTGGGTGATCACGCAGCGCACGCAGGCGCCCTCGGGCCTGGGCTACCTGCTGGAAAACCGCCTCATCATCTCGCGCCTGTTCCCCGAGGCGTTTCGCGAGATGCGCGTGCAGCGGCTGGCCGCGACCTACCGCGCCCTGCTGGAAAGCCTGGTGTCGCAGTGTCCCGCGGGCACCGACGACCCGCGCATCGTGCTGCTCACCCCGGGACCGTACAACGAGACCTACTTCGAGCACTCCTACCTGGCGCGCTACCTCGGCATCACGCTGGTCGAAGGCAGCGACCTGACCGTGCGCGACCAGCGGCTGTACCTGAAGACGATCAAGGGGCTGGAGCCGGTGCATGGCGTGCTGAGGCGCCTGGACGACGAGTTCCTCGACCCGCTGGAGCTGCGTTCCGATTCCACGCTGGGCGTGCCGGGGCTGTTGCAGGCGATCCGCGCGGGCAACGTGCTGGTGGCCAATGCGCCGGGCTCCGGCTTCCTGGAATCGACGGCGCTGCTCGGCTTCTTGCCGGCCATCACCCGGCAATTGACGGGTGAGGAGCTGCAGCTGCCTTCGCTGGCCACGTGGTGGTGCGGCGAGCGGGCCGCGCTGGATGCGGTGCTGCCGCAGCTGCGCACCAACGTGATCAAGCCCACCTACGTGGGCGCGGGCGCCGGTGCCACGCTGGGACGCTCACTCGGACGGCGGCAGCTCGACGAATGGGCCGGCCGCATCGCGCGGCACCCCGACGACTACACGGTGCAGGCCTTCCTGCCGCTGTCGCAGATGCCCACCTGGAGCCAATCGCGCATCGTGCCGCGCTCGATGATGCTGCGCGTGTTTGCCGTGTCCGACGGGCCGGGCAGCTGGCGCGTGCTGCCGGGCGGGCTGACGCGCATCGCCAGCGCCGCGCTCGAGATCGCTTCCATGCAGCGCGGCGGCAGCAGCGCCGACACCTGGGTGCTGACCGACGGCGAAGTGGACACCACCAGCCTCCTGCACCACTTCGAGCACCCGTCCGGTGAGATCGCGCACCGCAACCGTGCCGTCACCAGCCGCGCTTCGGAAAACCTGTTCTGGCTGGGCCGCTACACCGAACGCACCGAGAACACCGCGCGGCTGGCGCGGCTGGTGCTGGACTCGCTGAACGGCGAAGACCAGACGTCGCAACCGCTGCTGGCCTGGCTGACCGAAGTGGCCGTGGCCAACGCGCTGGTGCTGCCGGCGGTGCCGCCGGCCACGCAGTCGCGCCGGGTGTTCGAGCGATCGGTCATCGCCGCGCTGGCGGAGACCGAGAACTCCACCAGCGTGGGCTTCAACCTCGGCGCGCTGCGGCAGGCCGCTTCCGCCGTGCGCGAGCGCCTGTCGCTGGAGCAGTGGAACATCATCGTGCAGGCCGAAAGCGAGTTCCTGGCCGGTTGCCGCAAGGCCATCGAAGACGGCGACTTCTCCTCGGTGGAAGCGCTGCGCGTGCTGGAGGAACTGTCCGGGCGCACGGCAGCGATGACCGGCGCGCAGACCGATCGCATGACGCGCGACGACGGCTGGCGGCTGCTGTCGAGCGGGCGCCACCTGGAGCGGCTGGCCTTCCTGGCATCGGCACTGGCGGCGGGTTTCGAGACCGAAGCGGTGCACGACGAAGGCGGCTTCGAGGCGCTGGTCGCGCTGTTCGACAGCACCATCACCTTCCATTCGCAGTACCAGCAGCGCCACGACATCCCGGCCCTGCTCGACCTGCTGGTGCTGGACCGCGACAACCCGCGCTCGCTGGGCTGGGTGGCGCAGACGCTGCGCGGGCGGCTGGCCAAGCTGGCCGGCAGCGCCCCCGGCGAGAAGCCCGACATGGCCCGCGTGATCCCCGACCCCGAGTCGTGGACGCTCGACGCGCTGTGCGAGACCGACGCCGAGGGGCGCTATGCCACCCTGCTGCAGATCCTGCAGGACTGCGTGGCGTCGGCCTTCGAGCTGTCGGACGACCTGAGCTCGCGCTACTTCGCGCATTCGGGCGACGCGCGCTACAGCGTCGGCGCCTGAAGGGAAACGCCCATGCTGCTGCACGTCCTGCACGAGACCCAGTACGAATACCTGCCGCCGGTGCGCACGGCGCAGCACATGGTGCACCTGACGCCTGCGTCCGATGGCCGCCAGCGGCTGCTGGGGCATGCGATCCGCATTGCGCCCGACGTGGCGCAGCGCTCCGAGTCGGTGGACCTCTACGGCAACCGCCGCACCTTCTTCAGCCTGAAGGTGCCGCACGACAGCCTGGCGGTGGTGGCCGACAGCCTGGTGGAAACCTCCGAGCCCTTGCTGCCCGATGCCGACCTGACCTGGGAAGAGGGGCGCGAGCGGGTGCGCTACCACCGCACGGCGCACTACGACCCGGCGGCCGAGTTCGTGTTTGCGTCGCCCTACGTGCCGCGGCACGACGACTTCATCGCGTACGCAGCGCCGAGCTTCGGTGCCGGGCGGCCGCTGCTGGATGCGGCGCGCGAACTGGCTTCGCGCATCCACGCCGACTTCACCTACAAGACGGCGGTGACCGACGTGGGGACACCCGCGCTGGAAGCGCTGTCGCTGCGCAAGGGTGTCTGCCAGGACTTCGCGCACGTGATGATCGGCTGCCTGCGCAGCCTGGGGCTGCCCGCGCGCTACATCAGCGGCTACCTGCTGACCGAGCCGCCGCCGGGGCGGCCGCGGCTGGTGGGCAGCGATGCGTCGCATGCGTGGGTGGCGGTTTATTGCGGCGAGGGCCGCTGGGCCGAACTGGACCCCACCAACGACCGGCCCGCCGGCGAAGACTACGTGCGCCTGGCCATGGGCCGCGACTTCTCGGACGTGTCGCCGATGCGCGGCGTGATCCACGGCGGCGCCAGCCATACGCTGAAGGTGGCCGTGACCGTGACGCCCGCGCAGTGACACAATCACGCACGCAAGGAGCCCCCATGAGCGTCAACGACAAACTCAAGCAACTCAACATCACCCTGCCGGCCGTGGCCACGCCCGCGGCCGCCTACGTGCCGTTCGTGCAGACCGGCAACCTCGTCTTCATCTCCGGCCACATCGCCAAGCGCGAAGGCAAGGCCTGGGTCGGACAGCTCGGCAAGACGATGACCACCGAGGAAGGCAAGGCCGCTGCGCGCGCCATCGCCATCGACCTGATGGGCACGCTGCAGGCCGCCGTTGGCGACCTCGACAAGGTCAAGCGCATCGTCAAGCTGATGAGCCTGGTGAACTCGTCGCCCGACTTCACCGAGCATCACCTGGTGACCAACGGCGCCAGCGAACTGATCCAGGAAGTGTTCGGCGACAAGGGCAAGCACGCCCGCAGCGCCTTCGGCGTGGCGCAGATCCCGATGGGGGCTTGCGTCGAGATCGAGATGATCGCCGAGGTGTGACGGTCAGCGCCGCCGCAACACCACGCCTTCCAGCCACGTCCGCCCCGCACAAGGCGAATTGCACTGCCCCGGCCGCACGACGATGCTGCGCAGCACGCGCTGCTCGGCGTTCAGCGTGAGTTCGCAGCCGGTGCGGGCGTCGGCCACCACCAGCTGGCGGCCTTCGGCGTTCCAGTAGCCGGTGCCTTCGAAGCTGCACACCTGCGAGTCGGGCAGGTTGAATTCGGCCGTGACCTTCACATCGCGCATGCCCTCGTAGCCCGCGCGCTCGATGCGCAGCACGTCGGCGAGGCGCGAACACACCGCACGGTGGCCGCCGCCGCCCGGCTGGCAGACCTTCCTGGGCGCGGAGCGGTATTCGCCCAGCAGGCTGGAAGGCGTCTCGACCGCGTACGCGGAGGACGCGAGCAACGCGGCCACAAGCAGCAACCTCATACGGCCGAGCTTAGGGCCAAGGCGGCCGGCCGAGTTGTCAGCCGGCGTAACGCGCGTTACGAGCCGGCAGGTTGAAGCGCCGCGCGATTTCCATGGCCGCCTGCTCCGGCTTCATCGCTTCGGTGTCGATGACGACATGCCGGTCGGGATACGGAAACTGGCCGTCCGAGTTCATCGTGTGCTGCGCATCGACGCGGGCGTGGAGTTCGCGCGCGGAACGCACGTCGCGCTTGGCCGGCTTGAGCGACAGGCGCAACGCCGAGCCTTCGCGCTTTTCGCGCGCGCGGCGCGTGGCGAGCAGCTCGACGAAGGTCACGTGGTGCCCATGCAGGGTGTACTGCGCGACGATGTCGTCGATGAACCGGTTGTCGTCTTCCAGCTCGAGGGCCCAGACGAAGGTGAAGATGATGCCGGGCTCCACCTGCAGCTCCAGCGCCTTCTTCAGCAGCAGCAGGCGCACTTCGGCGGCGACCTGCCGGTAGGCTTCGCTCTCCCAGCCGAACAGGGCCGCCACGGCATCGGCCGTCATGTGGTTGTGCCACAGGCGGTAGCCGGTCAGCTTGGCCAGGGCGACGCCGATGGCTGCCTTGCCCGAGGCAGGCGGGCCGAACAGGATGACGAGGTCGGGCATGCCCCGGCGATTATGGGCTGAAGGGCAGCTGGTATGTGAGGGCCCAGTAGTAGGGCCACTCACGAACCGTCGCGCCGGGGGCGATAGCCAGCAGTTCCCTACGCGAAGGAAAGTTCTTCAGCACCCGATGCACCGAGCCGTCGGCCAGCGTGCGGCGCTGGTAGGTGTTGCCCTCGGCGTCCGATTCCGACAGGGGGATGTTGCTGCCTTCGACATAGCGGTTGTCGAGCAGGACCACGGTGGCGCCCGGCTGCAGCGCGGCGTGCAGCCCATCGAGAAAGCGGCGTTGCTGCGACTTCGGCACATGCGACCACCAGAAGCCCGCAAAGGCCGATTGGAAGCGCCGCTCGCCGATGGGCAATTCGTAGGCGTCACCGGCCACCAGCGTCACGGCAAGCCCTGACAGCCGCGACCGCGCGATCTGCAGCGTCTCTGCGGACGCGTCCACGCCCACGAGCCCCGCGCTCACCGGCGCGATGAACTGCGTCCAGTAGCCGGTGCCGCAAGCGACCTCCAGCACGGTCTTGCCGGCGAACACCGTGGGCAGCCACTGCTCGACGGCGCGCAGGTCGGCCTGGCGCTCGGGCTTCAGGTAGACCTGGTCGTACTCGGCGGCGCGCGCGGCGTAGTAGTCCTTCATCGGCGTGTGTACTTCCCGTCGAAGGCCACCTTCCAGTCGTCGCCCCCGGTGGCCGACTCCCAGAACTGCCGCACCGAGCCGTCGGCGTTGGGCGTCCAGGTGATCCGGTGGCGGGTGGTCTTGCCGTCGGCACCCAGGGTGGACCCTTCGAGCACCATCCGGCCGTCGCGCAACCCGCCTTCCAGTTGCAGCAGCAAGCCCCCCGAGTCCACCCATGTCTGGTGCCACACCTTGTTCGGCGCGTCGTAGATGTTGAAGCTTTCGCCGCTGTAGCCGCGCCCCGTTTCGTAGCGCTCGTGCAGCACGCAGCCACCGATTTCACGCTTGATGCTGTTGGTGCCCGCCAGCCGGCCCTGCGGCCCGTGCACGTTCCAATCGCCGATCCAGAAGTCGAAAGCGCGGTGCTCGGGCGCGGTGCAGGCCGGCGGCGGTGGCGGCGCCTGCGCAACTGCCGCACCCGACGCCACCAGGCCGAGGAGGAGTGCCACCAGGTTTTTCATTGTGCGAAGCCCTTGTCCTTGTGCCACTGTGCCAGTGACTTGTCGGGATAGTGGCCGAAGCGCGGGTCGCCCGGCTCGCCTTCGACCTTGACCCATGGTGCCTTGGAGTCCAGCAGGCAGTGCACGTTGTCGGGCGGCACCGGCAGGGGCGTGTCGATGGCGCTCGCGTGCGGATGGACGAGGTCCGGCCACGTCGGATCCCACACCCACAGCGCGCTGCCGCACTTGGTGCAGAAGTAGCGCCGCGCCGAACTCGGGTGCGTGCCGCTGCCGTCCTTGTCGGGAAACTGCGCCTGGTAGATGCCCAGGTAGCGCTTGCCTGTCACCTTCATGCTGCGCGCCTCGCCACCAAGGTTGATGGCGTAGCCGCCCCCGCCGGCGGTCTTGCGGCAGATGGAGCAGTAGCAGCGCATGAAGGGCACCGGTTCGTGCGATTCGAGCGAGAACTTCACCTTGCCGCAGTGGCAGGAGGCTTCGAGTTGCATGGTTGTCTCCTGGTCCTATCTCGGACTGGCCGTCCGTGCGAAGACCCGGTTGCGATAGGCACGGTCTTCGAAGGTATAAGTCGTGGTGCCGACCTCAGCGTAGCCCATTCGCGCGTAGAACGCGAGGGCGTTTGCATTGGCGTCCCGGACGGTGAGCCACAGCGCCGGGAGCGTTGCCTGCCATGCGACCCGCTCGGCTTCACGGATCAGCAGGGCACCGACACCCGACCCTTGTGCGCGCGGCTGCACGCTGCGTCGCCAGCGCGGCGATGGTGACGGCGTAGTCCACCGATGCCGCGCGCAGGACCACGGGCGGCGTCATCCAGCCTGCCCTTCTTGCGCGCGGAGGAACGCCGCCCGAAGCCCGAAGTGGTCCGACGGAAATATCTTCGGGCGACTTTCGCTCACGGGGCGGGTACCCAGCATTTCGATAGCCTGCGCGCGCCAGCGCCCGCCGTCGCTGCGCAACAGCATCCGGTCGATGCGCACCCGCTTCGCCTCGCCCTTCGCCTTGGCGAGCATGGCGTTGGCGTCGGTGTCCTGCGTGTACCCTGCTTCGCCTGGGCGAAGCAGCGGCCACACGTCGGCATAGCGCGGGTCGATGCGGTTGTTCTCCTCGGGCACCGACGAGCAGAAGTTGAAGTCGCCGGCCAGGATCACGTCCGGCGCAGCTTCCAGCAGTCCGAAGACTGTCTGCAACTGCTCACCGCGCGTGTCCGCGTGGCCCTTCATGCTTTCGAGGTGCACCGTGGCAAGCACGAGAGGCGACCCACCGACGCGCACCTCTGCCGTGAGCAGCGCACGGCCCATGTTCGTCGGGATCGGGTGCAGCGTCGCGTTGGCCACCGGAAGCTTGCTGAGCACCATCGTCCCGTGCGAAGGAATGGCGTCCGCGCGGAACGGCGCACGGGCATAACGGTATCGCTCCCGAACCCACGCCGCTTCCATCAGGGCCCCAAGCAATTGCATGGTGACTTCCTGCAGCAGGATGACGTCGGCGGCCTCCTGCTGCAGCACGTGCAGCAATCCGGCGTAGCGGGTGTCCTTGTCGGGTCCCTGGAACCATGTGTTGTAGGTCACGCATGACAGCGACAGCGCAGTGACGTCCGTACCGTCATCGCCGACTTCGCGCCACGATGCATCGACGAAGGCATGGACTGCCAGGCGCTGCGTGGATGGCTTGCGGGCGTACTCCGGGAAGTCGAAGCCGTCGCCCGGCGTCATGGCCCGGCCACCGCCCAGGCCTGCACCAGCGTGAAGGTGGTGCCCCACGTCCCCTCACGCGACAGCTCCGCCTCGGCCCGCTGCAGCAACGCGTCCAGTTCGTCCGCAGACACGAGCTTCTCCAGCCGCGGCCGAAGCGAAGCCGCAAACTGCAGCGGAAGGCGAAGATAGGGGTGCCCCGGCTCCAGCGCAACGACGCGCGCCCGGATGTTCGGCTGCAGCCCCACGCTGCGCAACAGCGCGGGCAGCTCGCGTCCCGAGTTGAAGTTGCCGCCAGCGGCCACGAAGCCGCGCTCGATCAGCGCGATCAGCTCCTGCACCGACGGCGCATCGGGGTTGACGCGCCACGACGAGGTGTCGGGATCTTCCAGCACCAGCACGCCGCCCGGCCGCACCCAGCGCATGAAAGCAGCCAGTTGCTCTTTTGCCCGGCCCAGTGGCGCGATCTGGAAGCGCGCATGGACCAGGTCGAACGCGCCGGGCTCCAGCCGGCTGGCGAACAGGTCGTCCTTGACCAGCGTGACGTTGGCGAGGTGCTCGGTGTCGACCAGGTGCGCGGCGCCGGCCAGCATCTTGTCGTCGAAGTCAGACCCGGTGACGCGCCCGTTCGGCCCCGCCCACTGGCTGAGGGCCCGCAGCCATCCCATCACCCCGCATCCGACTTCCAGCGCGTGCGGCGCCTCGCCGGCAGGGATGGCGGCCAGCAGCTCGCGGGCGGCAGGTTCCCAGACTTTCGATTGGAGTTGCAGGCGCTCGAATTCCGAGGCCTGGCCGGCGAGGAGGTACGAGGCGGGTTGTTGCATGGGCGGATCCTCGAATCAGTGGCCTCTTCGCGCCGGGACCGGCGCAGCGTGACGGATCGGGGTGTTTGGGGTCCCATCCAGCTCGACGCGGGCGCGCTCGAAGCAGTCGACGCCGGCCGGGAGCATCACGCCGGACTGCGCCGATTCGGTCCAGATGTGGGCGACGATGTCCACCCAGTCGGGATCGTCGAAGGTGCCTCGCGAGATGGCCCGGTACTCGGGCCAGCGCTCGAACGTGAGGGTCACGGTGGTACCGCACTTCGGGCAGAAGTGAAGGTGCACCGCTTTGCCGCTGTTTTCCGAGCGGTGGTCGTAGACCGAGAGCATGCCCGTGAAGACCACCGAGTCGATGGGAAACACCGAGTTGGCATACGACGTGGTGCCGGTCATTTGCTGGCAGAAGCGGCAGTGGCAGGCCAGCGTGCGCAGCGCCGGGCCGGCGGTGCGGTAGCGGACGGCGCCGCAGAGGCAGCCGCCTTGGTGGATTTCGTCGGGCATCGCTTATCGTGACGCAGAGCTGCCCGGGCGTAAAGCCCACGGCATGCCACTAACCGGGCAGGTAGGGCACGACGTTCCTGCGCATGTTCTCGATGTAGGCCTCCTTCTCGCCCACCGGCGCGACGTAGTGGATCGCCGCCGTTGCGGCCTCGATGCCCTCGGAGCGCGCGATGATCCAAGCGGCAAGGTAGGCCGAAGAAAGGCAACCGCCAGCCGTGGCGACGTTGCCGCTTGCGTAGAAGGGCTGGTTCAGCACCTCGACGCCGGCTTCCAGCACCCAGGGCTTGGTGGTCAGGTCGGTGCAGGCTGGCACAGCGCCGAGGAGCCCCAGCCTGGCGAGGACGAGTGTGCCGGAGCACTGAGCGCCGACCAGCTGGCGAGCGGGATCGAGTTGGAGCCGGGCGAGCAGCGCCGCATCAGCCACGATCTCGCGCGTGCGGATGCCGCTGCCGACGATGACGGCGTCGGCCGACCTCGCCTCTTCCAGCGTCGATTGCGCGCGGACGGTCACGCCGTTCATGGACGTGACCTCGGCGTCAGGGCAGCACAGGGTTACGCGCCAGCCGGGCTTCTCGATGCGGTTGAGGATGCCGAGGGCGATGAACGAGTCGAGTTCGTTGAAGCCGGGGAAGGTGAGGATGGTGGTGTGCATGGAGGGTTGCCGTCAGCCCTCAGCTTCGACGGCACGCTCGAGCGCCTCCGTAGCCCACTGATTCAGGCTCTTGCCGGATGCCTGGGCCTTGACGAGAGCCTTGCTGTGAATTCCAGGCGGCACGCGCAACAGGAGCTTTCCTGGCGCAGGCTTCCCGGGCGACACGCCTTGTTCCTCGCAGTCAGCGAGGTGATGGCACCGCCACTCGAACCCCGAAAGAACAATCTTGACTCGTGAACCCTCGCGTTCGAACACAGAGCGAAGACCGTCGCCAGAATCCTTCGGTGTCTCAAGTTCACGGGGAACTGCCATCACAAGACGATAGCATCCCGACCGAGGCTTGGCACGGCTCATCCCGATAGGGCAACGCTGGCCCGAGATGAATCTCCTGGCATCCGTCAGGGAACACGATGAGCGACCTTGCGCAAAACCGGTTTACCAACTCGGCGAGGGACATTGGCTTCTCGCTCGTCGCCAGCCACTGCGTATTGATTTCGTCCAAAAGGGACGCGGCTGCGTACTGCTTCGCGGCCTTCACGATGGGTCCGAGTCGCACCACACGTCGTTCGGCAATCGCAAGAAGGGTGTTCTCATCATCACAGGCGTCGAGCGACAAGTTCACGTGGACGCGATCCCCATCGGCAACAGCCGGACCCTCGTACCAGTTCAGCCCTTCGTCGTACGAAAGAGCACCGAGGGAGGGATGAGTGATGAACAAAGGCGGGCCTCATTGCAGGCAACGTGCGTGTAACCCGCGACCAAGGGGAGAAGGTCGCGCAGCGACCGGACGCCCTTGGGCGTCGGCGTTGATTGGCGTGTTAGGGCTCACCGCACCTTGCTCAGGCGATCTGCCATTCGAGTTTGCCAACCCGGCCCCGTCGCCTTCCATTTCTCAATCACATCCGCAGGAAGCCGCAATGTGAGCTGCTTGCGCGGGTTCAGCGAAACAGGGCGCCCACCCCTTTTGACCTTGGCACGCGCGAGCATCTCTCCGGTGAGCTCAGGCAAATCCGCGTACTCACCCTTCTTGATCTTGTGCGTGTCCACGCGCGCAAGATCAGACTTCAAGGAACGGCGCGACAAGGGCTTGCTCGCGGTCATTTGCTCTCCCCATGCTGAAGACGTGGCGATCCGCGCCACGCGGTGTGTAGCCCGCAACCACGCTACGACCGGCAAGCAAGCCGTAGCAAATGATTCTGGATTCACCATAGTCCTTGCGTGTGTCCTCGACTTCAACTGTGACACCGGCGAATACGTGAAGGTGACCGGCGACCTGCGACAGGAGCCGGCGCAGCCGGTGGACGCAGCAAGGCGTCCGTGTTGGCCGTAATGTTAGGCCGCACTTTCGCCGCTACGCGGGCAGCAAGGAACACTTTGGAATGCGCGACAGCTCCTTCTTCAGCGCCTCCTTCGCGAGCGCAGTGTCATGTGCAGCCTGGCCGCGCAGCCACCATCCGTCGCTGAGTCCGAAGTACCGGCATAGCCTTAGATCCGTATCAGCCGTGATGGCACGCTTGCCCGCGACTATGTCTCCGATGCGCTGCGCAGGCACTCCGATGTCCTTGGCGAGACGGTACTTGGTAAGACCCAGCGGCTTGAGAAATTCTTCCTCAAGCATTTCGCCAGGGGAGACGGGGGCCACGGTTCGCATAATGGTTCTCTTCAGTGGTAGTCGACGATCTCGACGCCCTCAGGACCGTCTTTGGTCCAGACGAAGCAGACTCGCCATTGCTCATTGATCCGAATGCTGTACTGTCCTTTGCGATCGCCCTTTAGAGCCTCGAGGCAGTTTCCCGGTGGGATCTTCAGGTCATCCAGCACAGCAGACCAGTCCAGCTGCGCCAGCTTTCGAAGAGCAGGGCGTTCGATGTTCACCCAGCGCTTGATGCGCTTGCCTTCGAAGAGCGCCGCCGTATCCTTGCAGTTGAAGCTCTTGATTGGCACACACGATAATAACGCGGCGCGTGACTATCGTCAAGTCGAACCGAGACCCCGTCTGCTGTGCGGTCTAGACAAGATGGCTTGACTTGAGGTGGCCCGTCTCAATGACTAACGGCACCAGTGACCAAGGCGTTGCGCCGGCTGGTCAGCCGCGGCGCCCGGCTGCATGTGGTTTACGAGGCAGGGCCTTGCGGCTTCGCGCTGCAGCGCCACCTGGCCTCCCAGGGCTACAGCTGCGAGGTGATTGCGCCCTCGTCCATCCCCCGCTCGCCCGGCGAGCGCGTGAAGACCGATCGGCACGACGCCATGAAGCTGGCGCGGCTGGCCAGCCTGGGCGAGCTCACTTCGGTGCGCGTGCCCGATGGCCGCGACGAGGCGGTGCGCGACGTCGTGCGCGCGCGCGAAGACGCGGTGCGCGAGCAGCGAAACGCCCGCCACCGGCTGAAGGCGCTGCTGCTGCGAAATGGCATTGGCTACCCCGGCAAGAGCGCCTGGACGCAGGCGCACCTTCGCTGGCTGGCCGAATTGAAGCTGCCCCTGCCACCCCAGCAGGTGGCCTTCCAGGAGTACCTGCACGCCATCACCGAAGCCGGCGCGCGCATCGCACGGCTGGAGCAGGCGATGCGCGATTTGTTACCCACCTGGCCGCTGGCGCCCGTGGTGGCGGCTCTGCAGGCGCTGCGCGGCGTGCAGTTGATCGCGGCCATGACGCTGGTGGCCGAGATCCAGGACTTCTGGCGCTTCCCCAGCCCGCGCCAGCTGATGGCCTATGTCGGCCTCGTGCCTGCGAGCACTCCAGCGGGCCACGCCGCCGCTTGGGCGCCATCACCAAGGCAGGTAACGCGCCGGCCAGGCGCATCCTGGTTAAGATGGCCCAGCACTACGACCATCCCGCCCGGGTCACGCGCGGCATCGCGCGAAGGACCTCCGAGTTGCCCAAGGAGGTGACCGACATCGCGTGGGCTGCGCAGGTGCGCCTGTGCGCCCGGTTTCGCAGGCTGGCGGCCAGGAAGCTGATGCGCAACAAGATCGTCGTGGCCATCGCGCGCGAGCTGTGCAGCTTCGTCTGGGCGATCGCGCGCTTGGTCAGCCAGCCAGCCATGCAGGCGCGCTGAAGCAGCAGGACGACCGAAAGGAGGTGGGCCGCCCAGAAGACCATCACTCATGCCGCAGCGGGAACGCGGCGCAGCCAAGGACTCAAACCCGGGGAACCCTCGATTGCGTTATTGGCGAGCCACGGCAACGTGGCGACCGCAGACCCTAGAGCGAAGGAAGCCCTGCGACGTACACATGAACTGTCGGCACCCAATCCACGCAGCATGATCAGCCGTCGCGATAGCACCGGCTCCGTCGCGTGCCCGCGGCCAACACCCGCGAAAGACCCGATTCACCTCCCACCCCCTCCTCCCCCTCAATTCGAACTACCCCCCGCACCCCCCAGCCACTTCTCCAACCGAACCCCATCCACCCCCTGCTCATACATCCCGCGCTTGATCACCAGCTCGTGGTATCCCATCTCGCTGTAGAAGCACCGCGCGTCCACGCTCTCCCGCCGGGTCTCCAACCGGATCCGCTTCGCCCCGGCCGCACGCGCCACGTCCTCCAGCCAACCCAGGATCGCCGTGCCTATGCCCTCACGCCTGCGAGCAGGGTCGACCGCGAACAGCAGCAAGTGCGCATCGTCTTCCAGGTACGACATGACCCCGAAGCCGAGCAGCAAGCCTGCGTCCCTGACCACGACCACGTTGGTGTCGGTCCTGCGGATGGCGCGGGCTATGCGCTCGGGACGCCAGGTCCAGGGCAGGCCGAACTCGATCGTCTCGCGCGACATGCGGGCGATGTCGGCCGCGTCGGATAGCGTGGCCAAGCGGATGGGGTGGCGCCGGACAGGCATGGCGTCATTTTGCCCTCACCCCACGCGCTCGACCCCCAGCGGCTTGAAGCCGAAGTCCACTTGCTTGCCCTTGCGGCCGCGATGCCCCCTGGCGTTGTTGAGCGACCGGACTTCCAGCGTTTCGTCGCGCGGCTTGTCGCCGCGCCCCAGCCCCGTGATGCGCACCGACGACGTGTACGCCGCCGCCCCCGCCAGTTCTTCCTTGGCCCCCAGGTCCATCAGCATCAGCCCCCGCCCGCCGTTGGCCATGGGCTTCAGCTCGCCGATCTCGAAAGTCAGCAGGTGCCGGCCCGTCGACACGCAGCACACGTGCGACGCAGTCGCCTGCGGCGGCACGTTGGCCGGCGAGGGCTTGCACACGCTTTCGCCCGGCCCCACCGTGACGAAGGCCTTGCCGCCCTTCTGCCGCGACGTCATGTTCTCCACCGTCGCCAGGAAGCCGTAGCCGCCGGAGCCCGAGAGCAGCAGCCACGCGCCGGGCGCGCCCGCGAAGTAGTGGACCAGCTGCGTGCCGCTCTCCAGCTCGATCATGGTCGTCAGCGGCTGGCCGTCGCCGCGCGCGCCCGGCAGCGTGGACACCGCCACCGAGTACACGCGCCCATTGCTGCCAAACGCCAGCAAGGTATCCACCGTCCGGCATTCGAACGTGCCGTACAAGCCATCCCCCGCCTTGAACGCGAACGAAGCGGCGTCGTGCCCATGCCCAGTCCTCGAGCGCACCCAGCCCTTTTGCGACACCACGACCGTCACCGGTTCGTCCACCACCCTCACTTCGGCCACGGTCTTCTTCTCGGCCTGTATCAGCGTGCGGCGCGCATCGCCAAACTGCTTGGTGTCGCCTTCGATCTCCCTGATCATCAGCCGCTTCAACGCGGCGGGGCTGCCCAGGATCTCTTCCAGCTTCTTCTTCTCTTCGCGCAGTTCCTTCAGTTCCTGCTCGATCTTGATCGCCTCCAGCCGCGCCAGCTGGCGCAGCCGGATTTCCAGGATGTCCTCGGCCTGCCGGTCGGTGAGCTTGAAGCGCGCCACCAGCGCCTGCTTCGGCTCGTCGCTCGCGCGGATGATTCGGATCACCTCGTCGATGTTCAGCAATACGAGCTGGCGGCCTTCCAGGATGTGGATGCGGTCGTTGACCTTGTCCAGCCGGTGGCGCGATCGGCGTTCGATCGTGCGCTGGCGGTATTCGATCCATTCGCCGAGCATGGTGCGCAGCGACTTCTGCACCGGCTTGCCGTCCAGCCCCACCATCGTGAGGTTGATGGGTGACGAAGTCTCCAGGCTCGTGTGCGCCAGCAGCGTGGTCACCAGTTCGCCCTGGTCGATGCGGCTGGTCTTGGGCTCGATCACCAGGCGCACCGCCGCGTCCTTGCTCGACTCGTCGCGCACCACGTCCACCACCGACAGCACCGTCTGCTTCAGCTGCATCTGGTCCTGCGTCAGCGCCTTCTTGCCGGCCTTCACCTTCGGGTTGGTGATCTCCTCGATCTCCTCCAGCACCTTCTGCGTGCTGGTGCCCGGCGGCAGCTCGGTGACCACCAGTTGCCACTGGCCGCGCGCCAGTTCCTCGATCTTCCAGCGCGCGCGCACCTTCAGCGAGCCGCGGCCGGTGCTGTAGGCATCGGCGATGTCGCCGGCCGAGCTGATCACCTGCCCGCCACCCGGATAGTCGGGCCCGGGAACCAGCGCGTAGAGGTCTTCGTCGGCAAGCTTCGGGTTCTTGATGAGCGCGACGCACGCTTCGGCCACTTCGCGCAGGTTGTGGCTGGGGATTTCGGTGGCCAGGCCCACCGCGATCCCGCTCGCGCCATTGAGCAGCGTGAAGGGCAGCCGCGCGGGCAGCACCGCAGGTTCCTGCGTGCTGCCGTCGTAGTTGAGGACGAACTCGACCGTGCCTTCGTCGATCTCGTCGAGCAGCAGGCTGGCTATCTTCGACAGGCGCGCTTCGGTGTAGCGCATGGCCGCGGCGCCGTCGCCGTCGCGGCTGCCGAAGTTGCCCTGCCCGTCGATCAGCGGGTAGCGCTGGGCGAAGTCCTGCGCCATGCGCACCAGCGCGTCGTACGCGGCCTGGTCGCCGTGCGGGTGGAAGCGGCCCAGCACGTCGCCCACCACCCGGGCGCTCTTCACCGGCTTGCTGCCGAAGCCCAGGCCCATGCGCCACATCGAATACAGGATGCGGCGCTGCACCGGCTTCTGGCCGTCGCACACGTCGGGCAGCGCGCGGCCCTTCACCACGCTGAGGGCGTATTCCAGGTAGGCCTGCTGCGCGTAAGTGCCCAGGTCCAGGCGCTCGGCGTCGTCGTCGAAAGTGATGAGGTCTTGTTCCATGAGTGTGGTGACGGTGGGCAGCCCAGCTGCCCACCCTACGAAACGGCGGGGACGGAAGGCGCGAATTCCTCGCTGGGCAGGGTGACGATGCGCCTCTCGGTGGGCGCCTTCAGCTCCTGGTCCATGCGGCTGGCCAGGCGCTGCAGCAACTGCTTGGGCGGTATGTCCTCGGGCGGCACCGCGGCCAGCACCATGCGGAAGTGCAGGAACTCGGCGGGCATGGATGGCAGCGGCTCCTTCAGCCCCGCCACCAGGATGCGGCTGGCCACCACCGAAGCCCCTTCGGGCGCCGCCAGCCCTTCGGCCAGCACCGCAAAGCGCGAGTACGACAGGCGTGCGGCCACGTCGCCGTCGCGCAGCGACTGCCGCACGCGGTTGGCACTGGCCAGCACCGCGGCTTCGGCGGCTTCGGGGCCGTACTCCGACGCGATGCGGCCCAGCTGCTCGATGTGGATCAGCAGCAGCACGCTGGGGTGGCCGTAGCGCAGCATCATCGAGCGCGCGGCGTTGATGCGCTCGGTCAGCACCATGGGCATGGCCAGGCCCGTCAGCGGGTCGACCGTGTTGCGCGCGTCGATGCGCGCGCGCGTTTCGCTGAAGATGCGGCCGCGCCAGTCGCTGGCAAAGAACACGCAGGCCGTCCACAGGGCCAGCAGGCCGGCGATGGGCAGCGCCGCGGCGCTTTCCTCGTTGACGGCGCGCCAACCCAGCAGCACGCCGGCCGCCGTCAGCGCCAGCATGCCCGGCAGCAGCCACCAGATCCAGGGCTTGCCCATGCGCCAGGCGCGCTGCATCACCAGCCACGACACGATGCTCCATGCGGCCACGCCGGCCAGCATGGCCATGGCCTGGAAGGCGGAGACGACGGCCAGCACCGGCACCACCCCGAGGCACAGCACCAGCAGCCACTTGCGCAATTGCCGCAGCGCGCCGCCGTGGCTCAGCAGGTCGCGCAGGTGCAGCCCCGAGAAGGCCATCACCAGCAGCATCACCGACTGCGGGAACATGGGGTTCGTGCCCGTCAGCGTCTGCACCAGCATCACCGCCAGCAGGGTCGCGGCGGCGTGCATGAGGTAGCCGCGCTCGCGGTAGGCGTTGGCCTTCATCACGCTGAAGATCACCACCAGCACCTGCGCGCCGGCGAAGGCACCCAGTGCCACCAGGTCGTCGGCGTCGAAGAAACTCGGTGTCACTCGAATCGGGTGCTGTCGCCGGCGGCCACGGGGACAGCCGGCGCCTGGATGGAAGGAGGCATGTTGCTGCGTCCGGTGGCGGGCAACTCGATGCGCACGCGCTGCGGCGGCCTGCCCGCCGGGGCCATCGAAGGCGGCTTGAGCATGGTGTAAAGCTGCATCACCGTCTTCACGTAGTTCTGCGTCTCGCGAAAGTTGGGGATGCGGTTGCCGGCACGGATCACCGCGCCTTCGCCCGCGTTGTACGCGGCCAGCGCCAGTTCGAGCTGGCCGGGGAACATCCTGATCAGGTCGCGCAGGTAGCGCGTACCGGTACGGATGTTGGTGCGCGGGTCGGTCAGGTTGCGCGTGACGCCGTAGCGCTCGGCGGTCGCCGGCATGATCTGCATCAGCCCGACGGCGCCCTTGGGCGACACGGCCACGGTGTCGAAGCCCGACTCGGTGGCTATCAGCGCCTGCAGCAGTTCGTAGTCGATACCGTGCGTGCTGGCCGCTTCGCGCAGGTGGTGCTTGACTTGCCGGAAGCTGGGCGACACCTCGAAGAAGGCGATGAGTTTCGGCGGCGCGGTCGGCACGCTCACCGCACGCGGCGTCTTCAGGCCCTGCGCCGTGTCGAAGCTTTCACCGCCGCGGAAGAACAGCTCGTAGCGCTCGTCCATCTTCTCCGACGCGAAGTGGGCCACGCCCTTGGCGTCGACGTAGCCCCACACCTCGGCCAGCGCGGCGGGGGCCGCGGCCAGCGCCGCTGCCGCGAGCAGTATGGCCAGCAGGTGCTTCATGCGCGCATCTCCAGCGCCTTATCGCGCCGGGCCGCAAACTCGGACTGCAGCATCGACATGACCACCATCGACACGAAGCCGTCGGCCGTCTTCACCGATTCGCGCAGCACGCCTTCCACCACGAAGCCTTCGGCCTCGTAGACGTTGCGCGCCATCGTGTTGTGCTGCTTCACGTCCAGCCACAGCCGATGCGCGCCCAGCTCGTCGAAAGCCACTTTCTTCAGCACGCGCAGCGTGGCGTGGCCATAGCCGCGGCGCTTGTCGCGCACCACCATGCGCTTCAATTCCAGCGACTGGTTCTGGCCCTTGCAGCCGATCAGGATGACGAAGCCCACGGCTTCCAGCCCCGGGCCGCCTTCGATGATGAAGTGGCGGAAGTCCGGGAAGCGGATGGCGGCTTCGTGCTGGGTGCGTTCCCACGGCGTGATGAAGGCCAGGTTCTCGGGGTCGCGCTCCAGCGACACCACGAACTCGAGGTCGCTCGACATGGTGGGACGCAGGCGCACGCGGGCCGGTTCACGGTCCAGCGCCCGGGCAACGGTGTCGGCTTGCGTCATGCGCGTTGGTCTCCGTTCAGATGTCCACTTCGACGGCGTCGCCGTGCAGCTCCATCAGCTCGCGGCGGGCGGCGGCCTCCCCCTTGCCCATCAGCTTGGTGATGAGCGTTTCGGTCGCCAGGAAATCGTGTTTGCCCAGTTGTACAGGAAGCAGCCGCCTCGTGTCCGGATTGAGCGTCGTTTCCCACAATTGTTCCGCACTCATTTCGCCCAGGCCCTTGAAGCGGCTGATGGTCCACGAGCCCTCGCGCACGCCTTCCTTGCGCAGCTTGTCCAGGATGGCCGTGAGCTCGCCTTCGTCCAGCGCATAGAGCTTGCTGGCCGACTTCTTGCCGCGCGCGGGCGCATCCACCCGGTACAGCGGCGGGCGCGCGATGTAGACGTGGCCGGTCTCGATCAGCTTGGGAAAGTGGCGGAAGAACAGCGTGAGCAGCAGCACCTGGATATGCGAGCCATCCACGTCGGCGTCGGACAGGATGCAGACCTTGCCGTACCGCAGGCCCGACAGGTCGGGCGTGTCGTTGGGGCCGTGCGGGTCGACGCCGATGGCCACCGAGATGTCGTGGATTTCGGTGTTGGCGAACAGGCGGTCGCGCTCCACTTCCCAGGTGTTCAGCACCTTGCCGCGCAACGGCAGCACGGCCTGGCTTTCCTTGTCGCGGCCCATCTTGGCGCTGCCGCCGGCGGAGTCGCCTTCCACCAGGAACACCTCGTTGTGGCTGATGTCCTTGCTTTCGCAGTCGGTCAGCTTGCCGGGCAGCACCGCCACGCCCGAGCCCTTGCGCTTTTCGACCTTCTGGCCGGCCCGCTGGCGCGTCTGCGCCGCCTTGATGGCGAGCTCGGCCAGCTTCTTGCCGTAATCCACGTGCTGGTTCAGCCACAGCTCCAGTGCCGGGCGCACGAAGCTGGAGACCAGCCGCACGGCGTCGCGCGAGTTCAGCCGTTCCTTGATCTGGCCCTGGAACTGGGGGTCGAGCACCTTGGCGCTCAGCACGTACGAAGCGCGGGCGAAAACGTCTTCGGGCAGCAGCTTCACGCCCTTGGGCAGCAGGTTGTGCAGCTCGATGAAGCCCTTGACCGCATTGAACAGCCCGTCGCGCAGGCCGCTGTCGTGCGTGCCGCCGGCGGTGGTGGGGATCAGGTTGACGTAGCTTTCGCGCACCGGCTGGCCGTCTTCGGTGAAGGCCACGCACCAGGCCGCGCCTTCGCCTTCGGCAAAGGTCTCGTTGCTGTCGGCGTAGCCCTCGCCTTCGAACAGCGGGATCACCGGGTCGGCCGTCAGGGTCTGCATCAGGTAGTCGCGCAGCCCCCCCTTGTACTGCCAGCTCTGGGTGTCCTTCTTCTTCTCGTCGATCAGCTGCACCGTCACGCCGGGCATCAGCACGGCCTTGCTGCGCAGCAGGTGGGCCAGTTCGGCGGCGGGGAGCTGCACCGAGTCGAAGTACTTGGCGTCGGGCCACACGCGCACGCTGGTGCCCTGCTTGCGGTCGTCGGCCAGCGCCTTGCGCACCTTCAGCGCTTCGGTGACGTCACCGCCCGAAAAGGCGATGGTGGCCACCTGCCCCTCGCGATAAGTCGTCACTTCGAGCCGCTTGGCCAGCGCGTTGGTGACCGACACGCCCACGCCGTGCAGGCCGCCCGAGAAGCTGTAAGCCCCGCCCTTGCCCTTGTCGAACTTGCCGCCGGCGTGCAGCCGCGTGTACACCAGCTCGATGACGGGCGCCTTCTCTTCGGGGTGCAGGCCGAAGGGAATGCCGCGGCCGTCGTCGTCCACCGTGACCGAGCCGTCGCCGTGCAGCGTGACCTTGATGCGCTTGCCGTGGCCGGCCAGCGACTCGTCCGCCGCGTTGTCCAGCACTTCCTGGATCGCGTGCAGCGGGTTGTCGGTACGCGTGTACATGCCCGGCCGCTGCTTCACGGGCTCCAGGCCCTTCAGCACGCGGATCGACGCTTCGGAATACTCGGAAGGAAGTTTGCTCGCCATGGGAGGGCGCATTGTATTCCCGAACTCCCGGCGGGCTGTATGAAAATACAGGTCATGCCCGCTGCGCATCAATGGGCCCCGAATTCTTCAACAGTGCCGTCAGCCTCATGACGCGTAGGGACAGGCCGGCCCCGATAAAGTCTTGCCGATGCAAACACCGGCACGCCAGCTTTCGATGGTGCAGGTCCTCGCCTGCGGCGCGATGATCGTCACCCTGTCCATGGGCATCCGCCACGGCTTCGGCCTGTGGTTGCAGCCGGTCACCCAGGCGCAGGGCTGGAGCCGCGAGACCTTTGCGTTCGCCATTGCCATCCAGAACATCGCTTGGGGCTTCTTCGGGGTGTTCGCGGGCATGGTGGCCGACCGCTTCGGCGCGTTCCGCGTGCTGCTGGCGGGTGCGGTGCTGTACGGGCTGGGACTGGCCGGCATGGCCCTGGCAGCGACGCCTTTCACGTTCGCACTGACCACGGGCGTGCTGATCGGCGCGGCGCAGGCCGGCACCACCTACGCCGTGGTGTACGGGGTCATCGGCCGGCAGATCGACCCGGCCAAGCGCTCGTGGGCGATGGGCGTGGCGGCGGCGGCGGGCTCGTTCGGCCAGTTCCTGATGGTGCCTGTGGAAGGTTTCCTCATCAGCGGCCTCGGCTGGCAGCAGGCGCTGCTGGTGCTGGCGCTGTGCGTGCTGCTGATCGCCCCGCTGGCGGTCGGGCTGCGCGAGCCGGGCTTTGCCGGCGGCGCGGCGCCGCATCGTGACCAGTCGATCGGGCAAGCCCTGCGCGAGGCGTTCCGCTACCCCAGCTTCCAGCTGCTGATGGCGGGCTACTTCGTCTGCGGCTTCCAGGTGGTGTTCATCGGCGTGCACATGCCCAGCTACCTGAAGGACAAGGGCCTGTCGCCGCAGGTGGCGAGCTATGCGCTGGCGTTGATCGGCCTGTTCAACGTGTTCGGCACCTACATTGCCGGCTCGCTGGGGCAGCGGCTGGCCAAGCGCAAGATCCTGGCCGTCATCTACCTGGGCCGCGCGGCGGCCATCAGCGTGTTCCTGTGGGCGCCGCTCACGCCCACGTCGGTGTACATCTTCTCCAGCGTGATGGGCCTGCTCTGGCTGTCGACGGTGCCGCCGACCAACGCCACCATCGCGCAGATCTTCGGCGTGGCGCACCTTTCGATGCTGGGCGGCTTCGTGTTCTTCAGCCACCAGGTGGGCTCGTTCATGGGCGTGTGGCTGGGCGGCCTGCTGTACGACCGCACGGGCAGCTACGACGTCGTCTGGTACATCGCCATCGCGCTGGGCGTTTTCGCGGCCATCGTCAACCTGCCGGTGCGCGAGGCGCCGATAGCGCGGCAGCCCATGCCGCAGGCGGCGTGAAGCTCCTGGCCTACGCTGCCGCCGTGGCGGTGTTGCTGGGGGTGTTTGCGCTGTACACGCACCCGGCGACGATGGTCGCGGTGTCAGATCTGGTTTGGGCTTGCTTCAATTAGCTGGGGTGTTACCCCAGCCTACGAAATCCGATCTCCCGTAGGCTGGGGTAACACCCCAGCCCACCGTCAGCAGTTCTGGTACTTCCAGTGCCGCGCCTTGCCCTCTTCCATCCATGCCACCGCCTGCAACAACCGCTTCCCGCGCGTCTCGGGGCGCTTGGCTTCGGTGATCCACTCCACGTACTCGCGCTGGTTGGTGGGCGAGAAAGCCTCGTAGGTCTTGCGCGCCGTGGGGCTGCGCTCCAGCGCGGCCAGCAGGTCGACGGGTGCTTCCGGCGGCGGCTTGGGCGCCGCTTTCGGCACACGCTTGGCCGGCTCGCCCGCGTCGATCAGCGCCACCGATTTCCGGACCATCTTCGCCAGTTCGGCTTTCGACGGCAGGTCCTTGATCGCTTCGATGCGCCCGAACTGCCCCATGGCCGAGGCGTTGGCGCCCCCTTCGACCACCTCGCCGTGCCAGAAGCCCAAGGCGCAATGCGCCTTGAAGGCCGCCAGGTGCGCCAGGTTGCGCCCGCCGTACATGAAATGCGGCATGCCCCACTTGATGGTCTCCTCGACCTCGGGGCAGGCCTTGTGCACGATGTCGCGCACATGGGTGAGGATGGGCCGCGCGAAGTCGGCCGACTTCGCAATGTACGCGTCGATGCGTGGGTCGGTGCTGGCCATGAAGCTACAGTCTAGCCATGAAAGTGTTCGTGATCACCGGGGCTTCCGACGGGATAGGCGCCGAGATGGCCCGGCAACTGGCCGCCACGCATAAGGCGCAGGCGGGCCTGGTGCTGGCCGGCCGCAGCGCCGACAAGCTGGCGGCCGTGGCGGCAGCGTGCGCACCTTCGCCAGTGCTGGCGATTGCCATGGACGTGGCCGACGAGGCGCAGTGCCGCTCGCTCATCGCCCAGGCGGTGGACCGGTTCGGCCATATCGACGTGCTGGTCAACAACGCCGGCATGTCGGCGCACGCCCTGTTCGAAGACGTGCAGGACCTGCGCTGGTACGAAGACCTGATGCGCGTGAACCACTGGGGCGCGGTGTGGTGCACCCACGCGGCACTGCCGCACCTGAAGCAATCCAGGGGCAGCATCGTGGCCGTCAGCTCGCTCGCCGGGCTGGTGGGCGTGCCGGGCCGCACGGCCTACAGCGCCACCAAGTTCGCGATGACCGGCTTCTTCGAAGCGCTGCGCGCCGAGCTGAAGACGGCCGGGGTCAGCGTGACCACGGCCTTCCCGGGTGTCGTGGCCACGAAGATCCGCCACCGCGGCTACAACGCCAGCGGCCAGCCCGCCGGCTCCAGCGGGCTGAAGGAAGACGATGCGATGAGCGTGGAAGAGTGCGCGCGGCTCATCATCGACGGCATGGACGCGCGCCAGCGCGAGGTGGTGATGTCGCTGCGCGGCAAGCTCGGGCGCTTCGTGAAGTTGCTGGCGCCGGGGCTCGTCGAGAAAATGGCCCTCGCCGCGCTGAAGCACGACGCGCGGCCGAAGTAGGCGATGCACGGAACCGAAGCCCCCTCCCCCTGGGTCGCCCGCTGGGCGCACCTGGTGCCGCCCGGCGGCACGGTGCTGGACGTCGCATGCGGGCGCGGGCGGCACATGCGCTGGTTCCGTGAACGCGGCCACCCGGTCACCGGCGTCGACCGTGACCCCGAGGCCATCGAAGCCATCCAGCCGCTCGGCGAGGCGGTGCTGGCCGACATCGAAAACGGTCCCTGGCCCTTTGCGGGCCGCCGTTTCGATGCCGTGGTGGTGACCAACTACCTCTGGCGCCCCCTGCTGCCGGCCATCACGGCCTGCGTCGCCGAAGGCGGCGTGCTCATCTATGAAACCTTTGCAGCGGGCAACGAAACCGTCGGCAAGCCGTCGCGCCCCGACTTCCTGCTGCAGCCGGGAGAACTGCTCCGGGCCTGCCAGGACTTGCGCGTGGTGGCCTACGAAGACGGCTTCCTGTCCCAGCCCGACCGTTTTGTCCAGAGGATTTGCGCCGTGCGGCACTTGGGGGCCGGTACACCGGCGCGTTACAGGGTCTAAGCCACCCCGGGAAATTGCTGCGCAATTCCCCGGGGACCCCGCAGGTAGAATGCTGGTTTCCCCGGAAACACAGACGTAGATGACCCCGATTACCGGCAGCATCGTGGCCTTGGTGACCCCGATGCACGACGACGGCAGCGTCGACTACCCGACTTTGCGCAAGCTGGTCGATTGGCACATCGCCGAAGGCACCGATTGCATCGGCGTGGTCGGCACGACCGGCGAGTCGCCCACGGTTGACGTGGAGGAACACCACGAGGTGATCCGCATCGCGGTCGAACAGGCGAAGGGCCGCGTGCCCATCATGGCCGGCACCGGCGCCAACTCGACGAGCGAAGCGATCGCGCTGGCGCGCCATGCCAAGAGCGTGGGTGCCGACTGCCAGCTGCAGGTGGTGCCCTACTACAACAAGCCCACGCAGGAAGGCCTGTACCGGCACTTCAAGGCGGTGGCCGAGGCGGTGGACCTGCCGATGGTGCTGTACAACGTGCCCGGCCGCACGGTGGCCGACCTGCAACACGAAACGGTGCTGCGGCTGGCCGAAGTGCCCGGCATCATCGGCATCAAGGAAGCCACCGGCGACCTGGCGCGGGCGCAATGGCTGGTGCGCGACGTGCCCAAGGGCTTTGCCGTGTATTCCGGCGACGACCCGACCGCCGTGGCGCTCATGCTGTGCGGCGGCCAGGGCAACGTGAGCGTGACGGCCAACGTGGCCCCGCGCCTGATGCACGAACTGTGCGTGGCCGCCGTCGCAGGCGATGCGAAGCGCGCCATGGAAATCCAGCGCAAGCTGATGCCGGTGCACAAGCACCTGTTCTGTGAAGCCAACCCGATTCCGGTGAAGTGGGCGATGGCGCGCATGGGCCTGTGCGGCGGTACGCTGCGCCTGCCGATGACGCCGCTGGCCGCGGCCAACGAAGCGGCAGTGGAAGGCGCGTTGCGCGCCTCCGGCCTGCTGGCCTGACGGCCCGCAACCCGCGCAACCAAAGACCAGAGGGGATATGCAAGTGAAGCAATCTGCAAAGTGGGGCGTGCTCGCGCTCGCAGCGGCCCTGTCGGCCTGCTCGGTGCTCGACGGCGACCGCATCGACTACAAGAGCGCGGGCAAGGCCCCCTCGCTCGAAGTCCCGCCGGACCTGACGCAGCTGTCGCGCGACTCGCGCTACATCGTGCCGGGCAGCGGAACCGTCACCGCCAGCAGCTATGCGGCCGGCCAGACCGTGTCGGGCGTGCCCACCGCGGCCATGGCCGTGGGCGACGTGCGCGTGGAGCGCAACGGCAACCAGCGCTGGCTGGTGGTGAGCCGCCCGGCCGACCAGCTGTGGGGCCCCGTGCGCGACTTCTGGCAAGAGAACGGCTTCCTCCTGTCGATGGACCAGCCGTCGCTGGGCATCATGGAGACGGACTGGGCCGAGAACCGCGCCAAGATCCCGTCGGACATCCTGCGCCAGACGCTGGGCAAGATCATCGACTCGGTGTACTCCACCGCCGAGCGCGACCGCTTCCGCACGCGCCTGGAGCGCAACGCGCAGGGCAACACCGAAATCTTCATCAGCCACCGCGGCATGGTCGAGGTGTACAGCAGCGCGCAGAAGGACCAGACGGTTTGGCAGCCGCGCCCGACCGACCCCGAGCTGGAGGCCGAGTTCCTGCGCCGCCTGATGGTGCGCCTGGGCGTGCCGGCGGAACAGGCCCGGTCGCTCACCGCGTCCGGCGCCACCAAGGCGACGTCGCGCATCGCGTCGCGCGACAATTCGCCGATCGTCGTCATCGACGAAGGCTTCGACCGCGCATGGCGCCGCGTGGGCCTGGCGCTGGACCGCACCGGCTTCACGGTGGAAGACCGCGACCGCAGCCAGGGCACCTACTTCGTGCGCTACGTGGCGCCCAACCCCGACAAGGACAAGCCCACCGGCTTCTTCGCCAAGATCCTCAACTTCGGCGGCGGCAAGGACGAGAAGCCCGAGAAGTACCGCATCGCGCTGAAAAGCGAGGGGCAGTCGACCACGGTGTCGGTTCTGACCTCCGCGGGTGCGCCCGAGACGGGGCTGACGGCACAACGGATAGTCCAAGTCCTCGCAGAGGACTTGAAATAACCTGTAGACGAGGTTTCGCGCAGCGAAATCCTCGTTATCGTCCGTGACCATTCGCTTCAGGAGCTTGGGCAGCGGCAGTTCGGGGAACGCCACCGTCATCCAGGCTCGAAGCGGCACGCAACTGGTCCACCTGCTGGTGGACTGCGGCCTGGGCATCCGCGAGCTCGACAAGCGGCTGGGCAAGGCCGGCATGACGGCCGACGGCCTGGACGCCATCTTCATCACGCACGAGCACGGCGACCACATTGGCTGCGCGGTGCAGGTCGCGCTGCGCGACCGCATTCCCGTCTGGATGAGCGCAGGGACCTGGCACGCCATCGGCGAGCCCGATCTCGGCGGCTTGCTGCGCATCGCCTGCGACGGCATCGACATCGACCTGGGCGCCATGCGCGTGCGGCCCTTCACCGTGCCGCACGACGCGCGCGAGCCGCTGCAGCTCACCGTGGCCGACGGCGACGTGCGGTTCGGCGTGCTGACCGACCTGGGCCACGTCACGGCCCACGTGCTCGACGAGCTGGCGGGCTGCGGCTCGCTGTTGCTGGAGTGCAACCACGACGAGCAGATGCTCGCTGCCGGCAGCTACCCACCCTTCCTGAAGCGCCGCGTGGGCGGCAGCTGGGGCCACCTGGCCAACCGGGTCGCGGCCGGGGCCGCACAGTCGTTGCTGGCGCGCGGCTTGAAGCAGGTGGTGGCAGCCCACCTGTCCGAGCAGAACAACAAGCCTGAACTCGCGCGCGAGGCGCTGGCCGGTGCATTGAACTGCGCGCCCTGCGACATCCCCGTGGCCGACGGGCCGCACGGCCACGACTGGCTCACGGCGCAGTAGCACCCGGAAACAAAAAAGCCGCCCACAGGGCGGCTTCTGCTTTCGGCCGGAGGCCGATTACTTCGTGGCAGCCGAAGCGGCAGCAGCGGAGCCCGAAGCGGCAGCAGCAGCGCCGGAGGCGGCAGCAGCGGCGCCCGAGGCAGCAGCGGCAGCGCCGGAAGCAGCGTCGGCAGCCGAGGTGGCGGTGGGGGCAGGCGCGGGGGCCGGGGCGGGGGCAGCAGCCGGCGCCGGAGCGGGCGCGGGAGCCGGCTCTTCCTTCTTGCCGCAGGCAGCCAGAGCGGCGGCGGCAATCAGCGTCGCCAGGACGAGCGATTTCTTCATTTCAAGGTTTCCTTTTTGGGAGGGGTAGGAAAAAACAATTTCCGGAAATTGCCGCACTGCCCGGATGGCGTGCGACCAAGCAGAAGCACTCGAGCTCTTCATGCTTAGCCTTCGATTATATGCAGGAACGAAAGGCGTTGGCCGCGCCCCGATGACCGGGCCTTGGCTACAGACCGGTGGTCGCCGATGGAAACGAAGGTGTGCTCTTCTGCAGCCATTCCTGCAAGGCTTGCCGCAGCAGCACGCGCCGGTCGGGCTCGCTGCCGCAGATGCCCGCACTGTGGTCGAGGTCGCGGCGCTCCAGCACCCACGCCGGGCTCCAGATCGCGCTGGGCAGCTCCAGCGGGTCGGCCGAGGGGCAGGCCCTGGCGTCGATGATGTGCGTCCACGTGCGCCGCCACGTGACGAAGCGCGCGTGCTTGCGAATCATGATGTCGTAGTTCTTGGCCAGCAGCGTCATCTTGCGGCCCGACTTCGACCACGCCTGCAGCGAGTCGGCCACGGCACGCTCGTACAGCGGCCAGTCGTCGAAAGTGGCATCGCACAGGATGATCTCGTGCCAGCCGTCGCGCGCGGCCGTGGCGAGCGCGTCGCGCACGAGCTGCTGGAACTCTTCGCGGCCCTGGAACCGCCGTGAGGGCAGGCTTGCCGCTTGCTCGCCATCGTCCATGCTCAGCCTCCGTTTTCGTGCAGCCAGCCCGCTTCGCACCACGACCGCAGCAGTTCCAGCGCGCCTTCGCTCGCGCCCGCGAGGTCCTGCGCCGTGAGCGCCCGGCGGTCGGCCAGCCGGCGCATCAGCCGCGCATCGGCGCCCGCAGCGCGCCAGCTTTCGCCATTGACGAATACATGCCGCGCATCGTGCATCATTCGCGTGCGCCGGTCCAGCACGACGCTGTCCAGGCGCCGCGGCGCACGGCCGCCTTCGAACCAGACCTGGGGCTTGGGCTCGGTGAGGTATTCGCCGAGCGTCCGCTCCAGCGCCCCCGGGTCCTTCAGGGCGGCCGCCAGTGCTTCGCGGGCGAAAGCCACCAGCTCGGCCGGTATCGCCCCGGGCGTGGCGGTCGGGGCATGGCCGGCATCGCGGTACAGCGCCTCGCCCGCACTGTCGCGGGCGTCGTCGGCCAGCCGCTGCAGCAGCTCCTGGGCGAGCTCGCCGCGCTGCGGCGCGCGAAACCCGATGGAGTACGTCTGGCACTCGCCCTCGGCGATGCCGTCGTGGGCATAGCGCGGCGGCAGGTACAGCATGTCGCCGGGCTCCAGCAGGTACTCTTCCTCCGGCTCGAAGTTCGCCAGGATCTTCAGCGGCAGGCCCTCGTGCAGCGTGAGGTCGCGCTGGCGCCCGATGCGCCAGCGGCGCCGCCCCTCGGCCTGCAGCAGGCACACGTCGTAGCTGTCGAAGTGCGGGCCGACCCCGCCGCCATCGGTGGCGAAGCTGATCATCAGGTCGTCCAGCCGCGCGTCGGGCACGAAGCGGAACTGCTGCAGCAAGGCGTGCGCGCGGTCGTCGTGCAGGTCGACGCCCTGGACCAGCAGGGTCCAGTCCGGCTGTGACAGCGGCGGCAACGCACGGCGGGTCAGCGGTCCGCGGCGCAGTTGCCAGCGGCCGCCCCTGGCCTGCACCAGTCGCGACTCGACATCGTCGCGGGCGGCCAGGCCGAACAGTTCGGTGCGCCCGAGCAAGGGCCGCAGGCCGGGCACGGCGGCGCGCACCAGCAAGGGCTTTTTCTGCCAGTGCCGGCGCATGAACTGGTCGGGAGCGAGGCCGCCCAGCAGCGGCAGGGGAATGGATGTGTCCATGGAATGCGACAATTCTCAACCATGGAAGTGAACTCCCAATGCGTGGTCGCCCTCACGTGGACCTTGAAGGATACGGTGGGCGAAGTGCTCGACGTGCTCGACGAACCCGTCGAATTCCTGGTCGGCGGCAACGACCTGCTCGCGAAGATCGAGGAAGCCCTGCAGGGCCACCAGCCCGGCGACCGCATCGACCTGCACCTGGAGCCGGCCGATGCCTTCGGCGACTACGACGAAAAGCTCGTGTTCCTCGAGCCGCGCGACGTCTTCCCCAAGGAGCTGCAGGAAGGGTTGACGTTCGAAGGCCTGCCGCCCGGTGCGACCAGCCAGGACGCCCCGAAGGACGTGCTGTACACGGTCACCGACATCTATCCCGACCACGTGGTGGTCGACGGCAACCACCCGCTGGCCGGCATGGCGCTCAGGCTGATGCTGAAGGTCGATGCCGTGCGGGAAGCGACGGAGGAAGAAATCGGCCGCGGCACCGCCGGGGCCGGTTTCTTCAAGGTGTAGAAGGGCGCGGCAAGGGAACCTCGCCGCGTTGACCCGTCGTCATCCTCGGTAGATCACGCCGCCGTCGATGCGCACGCGGTCACCCACGCGCAGGTCGCCGGTGGCCGGCACTTCATACACGCGCGTATAGCCCTGGTCCGTCATCATGGTGATGCGGTAGCCCGGTTGCGTCGTCATGCCCTGCTGGTTGCGCGCGATCTGGCTGCCGATCACGGCACCGGCCACGCCGCCCAGCACCGTGGCGGCGCTGCGGCCCGAGCCGCTGCCGATCTGGTTGCCCAGCAGCGCGCCGGCTGCGCCGCCGACCACCGCGCCCAGCACGTTCGGGCCGGTGGAGATGGTGGAGCCGGCCGGCATGTACTCGATGTTGGTGATACGGCCGTATTCCATGCCCGCCACCGGCATGGTGGTCACGGTCGTGGTGGGATACGTGGGATAGGTCGCCACGGGGGTCGTAGTGCCGCAGGCGGCGAGTGTGGCCGCAATGAGGCCGCCCGAAACGATGGCCGCAAGGCGTGTGGTCGAGGTGCGCATGTGTGCTCCTTATGGTCGTCAAACTGCCGGCGGTCCCACCTTGGGCCCGCCCGGTAGCAGCATTGAATAACCCCACGCTCCTGCTTGGCCGCAGGAATCTCCGCGACGTTGTGTAGGACACCGCGGGTTTGACGCGGCTCAGCCTTTGCCTGTGCTGCCGTAGCCGCCTGCGCCGCGCGCCGTGGGCGGGAACTCGTCGACCACGTTGAACTCGGCCTGCACCACCGGCACGATCACCAGCTGCGCGAGCCGCTCCATCGGCTGCAGCGTGAAGGCGTCGTCGCTGCGGTTCCACGCGCTCACCATCAGCTGGCCCTGGTAGTCGCTGTCGATCAGGCCGACCAGGTTGCCCAGCACGATGCCGTGCTTGTGTCCCAGGCCCGAGCGCGGCAGGATCATCGCGGCATAGCCCGGGTCCTTCAGCCAGATGGCGATGCCGGTGGGCACCAGCTTCCACTGGTTGGGCCCGAGCGTGAGCGGCTCGTCGATGCAGGCGCGCAGGTCGAGCCCGGCACTGCCCGGCGTGGCGTAATGCGGCAGCTGTTCGACCATGCGGGGGTCGAGGATCTTGACGTCGAGTTTCATGCGGGGATGCGTTTGGCGATTTCCTGCACCAGTGTGCGGGCGAGCGAGAGCTTGGACGCGCGCGCCAGCGGCTGCACGCCACTGGCGTCGACCAGCAGCATCTCGTTGTCGTCCTTGCCGAAGGTGGTGGGGCCGATGTTGCCCACCAGCAGCGGGATGCCCTTGCGCTCGCGCTTGGCTTGCGCGTTGGCGGCGAGGTCGCGGCTCTCGGCGGCGAAGCCCACGCAGAACAGGCGGCCCTGCTTCGCGCGTTCGCCCTGCGCTACGGTGTGCAGGATGTCGGGGTTTTCGGTGAAGTGGATCGTGGGGCAATCGCCCGAACCGTCCTTCTTGATCTTGTGGTCCGCTTCGGTGGCGGGGCGCCAGTCGGCAACGGCGGCGGTGGCGATGAAGACGTCGGCGGTGGGGACGGCGCCCATCGTGGCATCGAGCATCTGGCGCGCGGACTTCACGTCGATGCGTTGCACGCCGCGGGGTGTGTCGAGGTGGACGGGCCCAGCCACCACCGTGACGTCGGCGCCCGCCTCGCGTGCGGCGCGCGCGATGGCGAATCCCATCTTGCCCGACGAGTGGTTGGTGATGCCGCGGATTGGGTCAAGCGCCTCGAAGGTCGGGCCCGCCGTGACGACCACGCGCTTGCCCTTGAGCACCTTGGGCTGGAACGAGGCGACCAGGTCTTCCAGCAGCTGCGCGGGCTCGAGCATGCGGCCGTCGCCGGTTTCGCCGCAGGCCTGGAAACCGCTGCCCACGCCGAGCACCTGCGCGCCGTCGGCCGACAGTTGAACCAGGTTACGTTGGGTGGCCGGATGCGCCCACATTTCGCGATTCATGGCGGGCGCCACCAGCAGCGGCACGCGGTCGACCGGGCGGGCCAGGCACATCACGCTGAGCAGGTCGTCGGCGCGGCCGTGCACCAGCTTGGCGATGAAGTCGGCGCTGCACGGCGCGATGAGCATCGCGTCGGCCTCGCGCGACAGGTTGATGTGCGGCATGTTGTTGGGCTCGCGCGCGTCCCACTGCGAGGTGTAGACGGTGCGCCCCGACAGCGCCTGCATGGTGACCGCGGTGATGAACTGCTCCGCCGCTGCGGTCATGACCACCTGCACCGTGGCGCCCTCTTTCACGAGGCCCCGGCAAAGTTCGGCGCTCTTGTAACAGGCGATGCCGCCGGTGAGTCCCAGCACGATGTGCTTGCCTTGCAGGTCGTCCATTTTCGAGAGTGTAGCCTCGGGGGGTCTCGAGTCTCCGGTTGGGTCTTGAACGCAGAAGTCGCAGAAGGAATTCAAGATCGTTTCTGCGACTTCTGCGCAATTTCTGCGACTTCTGCGTTCAAAGCCCAACCGGAGACCCCCACCGCCGGCACGCCTATAATCCCCTATTACCACCGAACGGAAGCGACCCTTCCGACAAGACATGACCAAGTTCGTCTTCGTCACCGGCGGTGTGGTGTCTTCCCTGGGCAAGGGAATCGCCTCAGCCTCCCTCGCAGCGATCCTGGAGTCGCGGGGCCTCAAAGTCACCCTGATCAAGCTCGACCCGTACATCAACGTCGACCCGGGCACCATGTCGCCGTTCCAGCACGGCGAGGTGTTCGTGACCGACGACGGCGCCGAAACCGACCTGGACCTGGGCCACTACGAGCGCTTCGTCACGACGCGCATGCGCAAGGCCAACAACTTCACCACCGGCCAGATCTACAAGAGCGTGCTCGAGAAGGAACGCCGCGGCGACTACCTCGGCAAGACGGTGCAGGTCATCCCGCACATCACCAACGAAATCCAGGACTTCATCCGCCGCGGCGCCGGTGTCGGCACGCCCAACGAGGCCGACGTGGCCATCGTCGAAATCGGCGGCACGGTCGGCGACATCGAGTCGCTGCCCTTCCTGGAAGCCGTGCGCCAGATGTCGCTGAAGATGGGGCCCAACACCTCCGCCTTCGTCCACCTCACCTACGTGCCCTGGATAGGCGCTGCCGGCGAGCTGAAGACCAAGCCCACGCAGCACACCGCGCAGAAGCTGCGCGAGATCGGTATCCAGGCCGACGCGCTGCTGTGCCGCGCCGACCGCCGCATCCCCGACGACGAGGCCGAGAAGATCAGCCTGTTCACCAACGTGCCGCGCTGGGGCGTGATCTCCATGCCCGACGTGGACACCATCTACAAGGTGCCGCGCGTGCTGCACGAGCAGGGGCTCGACGGGCTGATCTGCGACAAGCTGCGCCTGAACACGCCGCCCGCCAACCTGAAACGCTGGGACGAGCTGGTGTACGAGCTCGAGCACCCGCGCGGCGAGGTCGCCATCGCCATGGTGGGCAAGTACGTCGACCTGTCCGACAGCTACAAGTCGCTCAACGAGGCGCTGCGCCACGCGGGCATGAAGAACCACGTGCGCGTGAAGATCGAGTACGTCGACTCCGAGACCATCACGCCCGACAACGTGGCCCAGCTCGGCAAGTTCGACGCGGTGCTGGTGCCGGGCGGCTTCGGCAAGCGCGGCATCGAAGGCAAGATCGCGGCGGCGCGCTTTGCGCGCGAGAACCAGGTGCCCTACCTCGGCATCTGCCTGGGCATGCAGGTGGCGACCATCGAATACGCGCGCGACGTCGCCGGCCTCACCGACGCCAACAGCACCGAGTTCGAACCGGAGACGCCGCACCCCGTCATCGCGCTCATCACCGAGTGGCAGGACAAGGACGGCTCGATCCAGACCCGCACCCAGAACTCCGACCTGGGCGGCACCATGCGCCTGGGCGCGCAGAGCTCCGACGTGGCCAAGGACACGCTGGCCCACAAGATCTACGGCGACGTGGTGACCGAGCGGCATCGCCACCGCTACGAAGCCAACGTGCATTACCTGGACCGCCTGCGCGATGCGGGCCTGGTGATCTCGGCGCTGACGCAGCGCGAGCACCTGACCGAGATCGTCGAGCTGCCGCAGTCGGTGCACCCATGGTTCGTGGGCGTGCAGTTCCATCCCGAGTTCAAGTCGACGCCGTGGGACGGCCACCCGCTGTTCAACTCGTTCATCCAGGCGGCCTGCGAGCACCAGGCGGCCAGCGGCGGCAAGAAGCCGGCGTCCAACCTGAAGGCGGTGGCCTGAGATGAAGCTCTGCGGCTTCGATGTGGGGCTCGACCAGCCCTTCTTCCTGATCTCGGGTCCCTGCGTGGTCGAATCCGAGCAGCTGCAGATGGACGTGGCCGGCCAGCTGAAGGAGATCACGGCATCGCTGGGCATCCCCTTCATCTTCAAGAGCAGCTACGACAAGGCCAACCGCTCCTCGGGCACCAGCTTCCGCGGCCCCGGCATGGAGAAGGGCCTGGAGATCCTGGCCAAGGTGCGCCGCGAAGTGGGCGTGCCGGTGCTGACCGACGTGCACACCGAGGCCGAAGTGCCGCGGGTGGCCGAGGTGGTCGACGTGCTGCAGACGCCGGCCTTCCTGTGCCGCCAGACCGACTTCATCCGCGCCGTGGCGCAGTCGGGCAAGCCGGTGAACATCAAGAAGGGCCAGTTCCTGTCACCGCACGAGATGAAGAACGTGATCGACAAGGCCCGCGAGGCCGCGCGCGAGAAGGGCCTGTCCACCGACAACTTCATGGCGTGCGAGCGCGGCGCGAGCTTCGGCTACAACAACCTCGTGTCCGACATGCGCTCGCTCGCGATCATGCGCGAGACCGGCGCGCCCGTGGTCTTCGATGCCACCCATTCGGTGCAGCTGCCCGGCGGCCAGGGCACCAGCTCGGGCGGTGTGCGCGAGATGGTCCCCGTGCTGTCGCGCGCCGCCGTCGCCGTGGGCGTGGCGGGCCTCTTCATGGAAACCCACCCGAACCCGGCGCAGGCCCTGTCGGATGGTCCCAATGCAGTCCCGCTGAAGCACATGCGCTCGCTGCTCGAAACATTGGTTCAACTGGATTCCGTAACCAAGAAGAACGGGTATCTAGAGGACCATTTCCACGCCTGAAGGTCCCGTGACTACCAAACCTGGAAGAGAAACTGCATGAGTGCAATCGTTGACATCGTCGGCCGCGAGATCCTCGACTCGCGCGGCAACCCTACCGTCGAATGCGACGTGCTGCTGGAAAGCGGCACCATGGGCCGCGCGGCAGTGCCGTCGGGCGCGTCCACCGGGTCGCGCGAAGCCATCGAGCTGCGCGACGGCGACCCCAAGCGCTACCTGGGCAAGGGCGTGCTGAAGGCCGTGGACCACATCAACACCGAGATCTCCGAGTCGGTGCTGGGCCTCGACGCCTCCGAGCAGAACTTCCTGGACAAGACCCTCATCGACCTGGACGGCACCGAGAACAAGAGCCGCCTGGGTGCCAACGCCATGCTGGCCGTGTCGATGGCCGTCGCGCGCGCCGCGGCCGAAGAGTCCGGCCTGCCGCTGTACCGCTACTTCGGCGGCATGAACGGCTGCCAGCTGCCGGTGCCGATGATGAACGTGGTGAACGGCGGCGCGCACGCCAACAACAACCTCGACCTGCAGGAGCTGATGATCATCCCGGTGGGCGCGCCCACCTTCCGCGAAGCGGTGCGCTACGGCGCCGAGGTGTTCCACGCGCTCAAGAAGATCATCCACGACAAGGGAATGAGCGTGGCGGTGGGCGACGAAGGCGGCTTCGCGCCGAACGTCGAGAACCACGAAGCCGCCATCCAGATGATCCTGGAAGCCATCGAGAAGGCCGGCTACAAGCCCGGCGAGCAGATCGCGCTGGGCCTCGACTGCGCGTCCAGCGAGTTCTACAAGGACGGCATCTACGACCTGACGGCCGAAGGCCAGCGCCTGTCGGCCGCCGACTGGACGTCCACGCTGGAAAGCTGGGTCGGCAAGTACCCGATCATCAGCATCGAAGACGGCATGGCCGAAGGCGACTGGGACGGCTGGAAGCTGCTGACCGAGCGCCTGGGCAGCAAGGTGCAGCTGGTGGGCGACGACCTGTTCGTCACCAACACGAAGATCCTGAAGGAAGGCATCGACAAGCGCATCGCCAACTCGATCCTCATCAAGATCAACCAGATCGGCACGCTGACCGAAACCTTCGCCGCCATCGAGATGGCCAAGCGCGCCAACTACACCGCGGTCATCAGCCACCGCTCGGGCGAGACCGAAGACTCCACCATCGCCGACATCGCGGTGGGCACCAACGCCGGGCAGATCAAGACCGGCTCGCTGTCGCGCTCGGACCGCATGGCCAAGTACAACCAGCTGCTGCGCATCGAGGAAGACCTCGGCGACATCGCGCAGTACCCGGGCCGCGCGGCCTTCTACAACCTGAAGTAGTGGCCGCCCGCCTCGTCACCGCGCTCCTCGTCGGGCTGCTCGTGGTCCTGCACGCGCAGCTGTGGTCTGGGCGGGGCAGCGTGGGCAACGTGGCGGACATGCAGCGCAAGCTCGACGAGCAGAAGGCCTCCAACGAGGTCGCGCGGCAGGCCAACGAGCGCCTGGCCGCCGAGGTGCGCGACCTGCAGGAAGGGCTGGAGATGGTCGAAGAGAAGGCACGGCTGGAGCTCGGCATGGTGAAGGCCAACGAGATCCTCGTGAACTACGGGAAGTAGCGTTGTGAACTGGACGGAGGCCGCGGGCTTCGCGCTCGCGCTGGCCATGGTCGGCTGCAACATCCGCGAGATCCACTGGGGGTGGCCGCTCGCCATCGCCAGCTCCATCCTCTACTATTTCGTGTTCTGGGACGCTAGGCTGTATGGCGACGCCGTGCTGCAGATCTTCTTCGCGGTGGTGGCGCTCTGGGGCTGGTTCCAGTGGCTGCGCGGGCGGCGCGGCGACGGCTCGGCGCTGAAGCCGGTGCGCCTGGCCCCGCGAGGCGTGGCTTTCACCGTGACCGCATGCGCCCTGCTGTGGCCGGTGACCGGCTGGTTCCTGGACACCTACACCGACACCGACGTGCCGTGGTGGGACGCTTTTCCCACGTCGACCAGCCTGGTCGGCCAGTTCATGCTGGGCCGCAAGTTCATCGAGAACTGGCTCGTGTGGATCGTGGTCAACGTCGTCAGCGTGGGGCTGTTCGTGTACAAGGACCTGTGGCTCACGGCGCTGCTGTACACGATCTTCATCGGCCTGAGCGTGGTGGGCTGGCGTGCCTGGAAGGCCAGGCTGTGAAGGTGTGCCTGCTGGGTGCGGAGAGCACGGGCAAGAGCACGCTGGCGCACGCGCTGGCCGGTCATTTCAATGCGCAAGGGCGCACGGCCGTCGTCGTGGGCGAGGTGCTGCGCGAATGGTGCGCCCGCGAAGGGCGCACGCCGCGCCCCGAGGAGCAGCTGCCCATCGCGCAGGAGCAGGAGGCGCGGGTAGCCGCCGCAGCGCTGGCTGCCGACGTGGTCATTGCCGACACCAGCGCGTTGATGGTGGCGATCTACAGCGCGATGCTGTTTGCGGATGGCACGCTGTACCAGTTTGCGCTGGCGCAGCAGCGACTGTACGACGCTACGCTGGTCACCGGCCTCGACATTCCGTGGGTGGCCGACGGGCTGCAGCGCGACGGCCCGCATGTGCGCGAGCCGGTCGACGCGCTGGTGCGCAGCGCGCTGCAGCGCGGCGACATCCCGTACCGGGTGGTGTACGGCAGCGGCGCCGAGCGGCTGGAGAACGCCCTGGTCGCGCTGGGCCAGCTCGGCCGCACGCCGCAGCCGGCCACATGGACGTGGGCTTGTGACAAGTGCAGCGACCCCGAGTGCGAACATCGATTGTTCAGGCGGTTGTTGTGATGCTACGCTGCTGGGGTTTTCACCCCAGCCTACGAGATGCTCACGCAAGAACAACTCCAGCAAGTCCTCGAGCCCCTCTTCCCCGGCCTGATGGGAGTCCGCCTCACCGAAGTCACGCCTGAACGCGTGCTGGGTGAGCTGAAGGTCCGCCCCGACCTGTGCACCACCGGCGGCATCATGCACGGCGGTGCGTACATGGCATTCGCCGACACGCTGGGTGCCGTCGGCACCGTGGTCAACATGGAGCGCGGCAAGCGCACCACGACCACCGATTCCAGCACCAAATTCATCGCCGGCGCGAAGATGGACACGGTGGTCACCGGCGAATGCATCGCCCTGCACCGCGGGCGCACCACGCAGGTGTGGCAGACCAGCATCCGCAATGCCGACGGCAAGCTGTGCGCCGTGGTCACGCAGACGCAGCTGATCCTGGACTAGCGCCGTGCCCGAGCAGCTCACCAAGCACCCGGAGGTCACGCTCGAAGTGCTGAAGAGCGGCCCGGCATCGTGCGGCACGGGCGCGCCGCAGGAAATCCTGAAGTCCTGCCCCAAGGACCGGTTCTGCAAGCTGCCGGGCGGCGAGATGTGCATCTACGGCCTGCCCGAGGCGACGAAGATGACGCAGGTGACGCAGGCCGAATGGCGGGCCATCGTGCCGCCCCTGCCTGCCACGCCGCCGGAGCCTTCGATGGTGCCGGTGGCCGTGGCCCTGGCAGCGGGCCTTCTCGTCGGCTTCGTCGTGGCGTGGTGGCTGCGCCGGCCATAACGGTCACTGCACCGTCGACGAAACCGGCGGCTGGTCGCCGGGCGAAGTGAAGATCTGCGCCGCATCGACCGCGTCGAACTGGTAGTGCAGCCCGCAGAAGTCGCAGGCCACGTCGATCTCGCCGCGCTCGGCCAGGATGCCCTCGGCCTCGTCGCGGCCCAGGCTGCGGATCATGCCGGCGACGCGCTCGCGGCTGCAGGTGCAGGCAAAGCGCGGCGTTTCCAGGTCGAAGCGCAGCATCTTCTCTTCCCAGAACAGGCGGCGCAGCACCGTTTCGACGTCCAGCTCCAGCAGCTCTTCGCGCGTGAGGCTGGCGGCCAGCGTCGCAATGCGGTTGAAGTCCTCGTACTTCGCTGCATGCTCGTCGTCACCCGGCCGCGTCTGCAGGTTGCGGTCGCCTTCCAGCGGCAGCCGCTGGATCAGCAGGCCGGCGGCCACCTTCTGGTCGGCAGCGAGGACGAGGCGCGTGTCCAGCTGTTCCGACTGGCGCATGTAGTGCTCCAGCACGTCCGACAGCTTCTCCAGCCGTTCGCCCTGCGGGCCGCGCAGCGGCACCACGCCCTGGTAGGCCTGCTGGCCCGGCATGCGCTGCTTGGGGTCGAGCGTGATCGCGCAGCGTCCGCCGCCCCTCACGTTCACCAGGTCCGTGAGGCGCGCGTTGGCGTCCACCGCACCGACGACCTTGGCCGTCACGCGCAGCCCCAGGTCGTGCTGGACTTCAGCCACCGCCACCTTCACCGGACCGTCGCCGTAGATCTGCATGACCAGCGCGCCGTTGAACTTGATGTTGGACTGCATCAGCGCGCCGGCTGCCGCCATCTCACCCAGCAGTTCCGACACGGGCAGCGGCCAGGGGCCGGTCGCTTCGTTGGCATGGCGGCGCTCCAGGATTTCGGTCCAGGCGTCCGTCAGGCGCACGATCATGCCGCGCACCGGCGCGCCTTCGAACAAGAACTTGTGCAACTCCGACATTGGTAGACGTTGGTTTCTATAGAGACTCATTAGCGAAACCAACGCCCCCGCTCAAACCGTGCGTGCGGATTTCCCGCACACGGCTTACCAGTGGTCTGTCGACTCGCAGCATTACGCGGCCTCCCGTTGCCAAGA